>NZ_JBITDE010000010.1:0-177115 GCF_044453945.1 Kribbella sp. NPDC051587 | reverse complement strand
GGCGGTGGCTGAGGGGGGTGGCGAGGTTGCGACCGGGGTTCGTCCTGGCTTGTGGCTGACGGGTTGTGGTTGCGGTTTGGGAGGGTGCGCGAGTGGTGGCGGTGGTTTGCTCAGCGGGTTAGGTGGGTTGGGCGTTGGCGCGGTTGGGAGGGGTTTAGCGGCGCGGTGGCTGAGGGGGGTGGCGAGGTTGCGACCGGGGTTCGTCCTGGCTTGTGGCTGACGGGTTGTGGTTGCGGTTTGGGAGGGTGCGCGAGTGGTCGCGGTGGTTCGTTCAGCGGGTCAGGGGGTTGGTGCGGTCGGGGGGCGGTGGCTGAGGGGGGTGGCGAGGTTGCGACGTGGGTTCGCTTCGCTTGTGGTTGATGGGCTGTGGTTGCGGTTGGGGAGGTGGCGTGAGTGGGGGCGGTGGTTTGTTCAGCGGGTTGGGTGGTTGGCGCGGTTGGGGGGTTTGGGGGTGCGGTGGGCGTTTGGCGTTAGGGGTGGTGATGGGGTGGGTGGGGTGAGGGCGGCGTGGGTGAAGCGGGTTTGGAGCCAGGTTTGGAGGCCTGGGTCGGCGATCGTGAGGTGGGTGGGGGTGGCTCGGAGGAGGCCTTGGGTGAGGGGGCGGGTGGCGGCTGATTCGAGGGACCAGCGCGTGGTGGTTGCTGTGGGCAACTGGATGGGGTGGTGGGCGGCTTTGGCGAGGAGGTCTTTTTCGGCGGGGGTGCAGTTGTGCCAGGCGGCCTCGTAGAGGGGGCGGGAGGCGTCGTTCAGGCGGGCGGTGGCGGCTTTGACGACCGGGGTGGTGAGGCCGGTGGTGGTGTCGGCGAGGTCCAGGGCTGTGGTGGCCAGGGCGCGGAGGCGGCTGGGGTTGCCGTTGGCGGCTTTGACCAGGCGGTCGACGGCTTCGGGCTCGTGCGGTACGGCGGCCTGCCGGAGCGGCTCTGTCAGGGCTGGGCGGAGTTCGGCGTCGGTGAAGGGCTGGACCTGACGGATGTCGAACCGGCCGACTACGTCGGTCTCAACGCCGGCGTCGCCACCTGAGGCAGCGAGCAGCCGGGTCGTGGTCAGTTCACCACCGGCCGCCACGAGGAAGACCGGCTGCCGGTTGGACGCCAGCCGGGCGGACAGTTCGGTCAGTCCGACCAGGTCGCGGTCGGAGGCGACGTCGAGGTTGTCGACCATCAGGAGCATCGGTTCACCCTTGGCCGCGGCGAGTTCGCCGAGCCGGTCGGCGAGCTCGTTGAGGGTGCAGCCGACCTCGTCCCGCTCCGACGCGTCGTGCTGTTCCTTCACGACCACCTGGAAGACGCCCGGCATGCCCCCGCGAATCTCGTTTCCTGTCTGGGGATTCCGGCTCCGCGAGGCGATCCGGTCGAGATCCTTCGACAACGCGCGCGCGGCCACGGCGCCGTACTGGGTCCGGAACGTGTCGAGGTCTTGAGAGATCGCCCGGATCAGCCGGTTTTCGAGCGGTTCGCGCGGTGACGCCTCGATCCGGACCGAGGTCCAACCCTGTTGTACGGCGAGTTTCTCGGCGCGGTCGAGTTCGTGGCTGGTCCCCATCCCGGGTGCGCCGGTGAACAGCACCGTCGTACTGGAAGGGGTCCGCTGATCGAGGGAGAGCGGTCGGCCCTCGCCGTCCTTCCGATCCACCTGATGCACCGGAAGGCGCGTCGTACCGATTGTCTTGACCGCAACAGCCGGAGCGGGCGTTGCCGGCAGGGCAGGAGCTGAAGGGATCTGGCCGAGCGATGTGTTGACCCACTCCTGCAGACCGGCGTCGGCGAAGGTGACACGTTCGCCGTCCGCACGCAGGAGGCCGCGCGCGACCAGCTCGTGCCGTGCCTGGTCGATTGGTTGCCATCGGCCCGCACCTGCCTTGGCAAGCTCAGGCGGCATCAACAACCCATTCGAAGCGGCGACCCGCGCCAGCAAGTCCTTCTCCGCCGGCGAACTCTTGTTCCAGCGCCCCTGATAAAGCACCGCCGACCGCGCCTGCACCCGGGCCGAAGCAGCCTTCGCCACCTCGCCGGTGATCGCGGGGCGAGCGAGTTCGAGTGCCGCGTCGGCCAACGTCCGCAGCCGGCTTGGGTCGCCGTTCGCGGCCCGCACCAGCTCATCGATCCCGGCACTCTCGTACGGCGTCCTGTGCCGATCCAGCGGGATCGTCAGTACCGACCGCAGCTCCGCGTCGGACATCGGCCCGAGCTCCCGGATGTCGAACTGATTGGTCACCGTCGTCGCGATCCCGGACATCCGCTCCGACGCGGCCATCAACCGGCTGGTCGCCATCGCGCCACCGGCCGCCACCAGCCAGACCGGCCCACCACGCTGTTCGAGATGAACGGCCAGTTCGTTCAGCCCGGCCAGGTCGTACGGCGACGCCTGGTCCACGTTGTCGACGAGCAGCAGCACGGGCTTGTCGCCGAGCGAGCCCAGCTGATCCGCCACGTCGTTCAGCGTGGAGCCGAGGTTGCCCTGCGGCGTCGCGTCCCACTGCCGCTTGGTGACGAACTGCACCGGCCCACCGCCGACCCGCACCTCGGCGCCGTGCTGCACCTTCCGCTGCCGCTGCGTCAGATCGCGCACCGTACGGCGAAGCTGGCGCACCCGGAACCCACCGAACTCCCGCCGCAGCTTGCCGAGGTCGGCGCTGATCGCCCGGGTGAACCGATGCTCCAGCGGTTCCCGCGCCGACGCCTCCACGCGGATCGTCGTCCACCCCTGCCGAACCGCCAACTCAGCCGCGTGATCCAGCTCGCGCGTCTTCCCCATCCCCGGCGGACCGGTGAACAAGATCGCCCGCCGCGCGGGCAGCACGGGGTCGAGCGTGATCGCCCGGCCGAGCCGGTCCGTCCGCGGAACGGCGTGCGCCGGAAGCCGCGGCGTACCGAAGACCTGGCTCATGCCGCCCAGCCTGCGGACCGCACCGGGGCGTCACATGGCCAGCGGGTGAACACTGCTCGCGGATCGCCCGAACAGCACCCGTCGCCCGCCCTCCCAGCCCGTGAACCGGTCTACTCCCCGACACCATCGCGCAGACCTTCCCGCCTTCTGCGACTTCCGGTCTAGTCGCCGTCCGTGGAGCGTTCATGCTGGTTCGGTGAACACTCGACGATTCCTCGCGGCGCTGCTGGCAGCGCCGTTGGTCGTCGCGGTGCTCGGGGGAACTCCGGCGCAGGCCGCGCCGGACGCGAAGCTGAGCATCAGCGACGTGCGACTCAGCAAGGCGGCGGTTTCGGTGTCCGGTCTGGACACTGTGAAGCTCGACGTCACCGTCAAGGCGGGGTACGACTCGGACGACCCTCGTGACGAAGACACGACCCTCTATGTCTACCTCCAGCGAACCGGCGGTTCCGGCCAGATCGACGACCTTGCGTCGACCAAGCTGACGCGCACCGCCGGCACGCTCAAGAACGGCACCTGGACCGGACCGCTCAACATCGTCTCGTCCGCGAACGGCACCTGGCACGTCACATCGGTCGGAGCGAGCCCGTACGGCGTCGACACGGGCATCGACAGCACGCCGTACGACGGTCCGGTGCTGGCCGTCACCGGGACCCACGCGCCGACGATCGGGTACACGGTCACCCCGCAGACGGTCCCGGTCGGGAAGCCGTACTCGATCAAGTGGAGCGTGACCGACTCCTCGACCGGCAAGCCCTACGGCACCCGGGTCAGCGCCTGGGTCGGCGTCGACTCCCCGTGCGCCGAGGGTGGCGGCCAATCGATCACGACCGATGCCGCAGGCAACTACGCGAAGTCCTACCAGGCCTCGGACGCCAACTGGCTGAACTGCTTCGTGATCGAGACCGATCCTTACCCGAGCGCGATCTCGGATGCCCGCGTGCCGCGGCAGAGCGGCGTGTCGGCGGTTCCCGCGAAGACCTCCGCGAAGGTCGGCACGAACGTCGCCGTCAACGGTTCGGTCACCGGCCCGCCGGCTCGTTGCGGGATCAGCCTGCAACGTCTGTACGGCGCCTCCCAGTGGCGGACCGTCAACTCGGCTACCGTCCGTGACAGTGGACGTTACACGCTGACCGCGACACCGTCGTACAAGGGCAAGATCCCGTACCGCGTCCTGCTGCCGGCGTGTCACCGCTTCGTCCCGGCATCCAGCAAACCCTTCACGATCACAGGAGTCTGATGAAGCGACAGTTGTTGGCCACGCTGCTGACCGTGCCGGTGGCCGGCGCGGTCCTGACCGCGGCCCCGGCCCAGGCCGCGCCGCCCGACATGACGATCAACGCGGTGACGATCGACCGGCCGAGTGTTGCAGTGGCCGGTCTGAACACGGTGCCGGTGAAGATCACGGTCAAGGGATCGATCACCAACGGTGACCCGACCCACAAGGACACTCCGCTGTACGCCGACCTGAAGCGCACCGGTAGTGCCCCGGCGGGGATCGACTGGGTGGTCTCGGACTCACTCAAGATGATCGCCGGCGACGAGACGAGCGCCGTCTGGCAGGGGAACGTCAACGTCCCCTCGACCGCCAACGGCTCACTGAAGATCACTGGGTTCCACATCGGCGTCTACTACCCGCCCTCGGGCAGTAACGACGAGCCGACGCCGGTGGACGGGCCAGCGATCCAGGTGAACGGGGTGCACCAGCCGAAGTTCACCGCGACCGTGACGCCGACCGTCGCGACCCAGGGCAAGCCCGTCACGATCAAGTGGCAGGTGACCGACTCGGACACCAAGAAGCCGTACGGCTCGAGGCTCCGCGTCATTGTTGCCGATGACAACGGCTGTGTGGAGCGGGTCGGTGGGGCGGGGACGGTCCTGACCGACACCGCCGGGGTCATCGTCTCGAAGACCTACTCCGACGATGCCATCCACTGCATCCTGGTCCCGGGCAGCCAGGCCCCGATCGGCGGTTCGTCGATCGGTCTCAACCACCCCGGCGTGGTGACCGCCGTACCGTCGAAGACGAGCGCCAAGGTCGGCGCCATCGTGCCGGTGAACGGCGTCGTCAAGGTCGCTCCGCTGTACTGCTCGGTCAACCTGCAACGACTGTACGGCGCCACTCAGTGGCGGACCGTAGGCACCGCGAAGTCCGACTCCCGCAAGCGCTACGTGCTGAACGCGCAACCGGCGTACAAGGGCAAGATCCCTTACCGGGTGCAGTTCCCGACTTGCTACAACTACGTGACCGCCTACAGCCCGACGTTCTGGATCACCGGGACCTGAGCTGAACCGTCGGTCGTTCATCATTGCGGCATGAAGACTCGTAACATCCTCACGGCCGTGGGCGCCGTGTCCCTCCTGGGCACGGCGCTCAGCGCTGTTCCGGCCTCCGCCGCTCCACTGGATCTGATGGTCCAGTCGGTGACGTTCAACAAGGCCTCGGTCGCGGTCGCCGGGCTGAACCTGGTGCCGGTGACGGTCACCGTCAAGGCCACCTACAAGCTCGGCAAGCCGAACCAGCCGATGTACGCCGAGTTCGACAGCTACGAGGGTGACCTGCCCTCCCAGCGGGTGATCTCCGAACCGCTCAAGCTGATCTCCGGTGAGGTCACCGACGGCACCTGGCAGGGCATCGTGAACGTCCCCTCCACCGCGGACGGCAACCTCTACGCGACCGGCGTGGTGGCCGGCCCGTACGAGCCGACGACCGGGCCGACCAAGTACGACACCGCCACCGTCCCGGACAAGCCGAAGGTCGCCGTCACCGGTCTGCACGTTCCGAAGATCACCCGCACGGTCAGTGCGAACCCGGTGCCGTTCGGTAAGGCGTACTCGATCGCCTGGAAGGTCACGGACTCGGCGACCGGCAAGCCGTACGGATCCCGCCTGAAGGTGCTGGCGACCAAGGGCCCGAACTGCTTCGCGGTCAAGGGTGCGCCGGGGGCGGTGTACACCAACACGTCCGGTGCGCTCGTCGTGTCGTACGCCCCGGCCGACGGGGACAAGCTGAACTGCCTGGAGATCCCGGGTACGCAGGCCCCGATCGACGGCTACGAATTGGCCCCGAACCGGCCCGGCGTCGTTGCTGCGACCCCGGAGAAGACCAGCGCCAAGGTCGGTACGACGGTCGTCGTCAAGGGCAACGTCCTCGGGTTCACCTACGACTGCCCGGTCAACCTGCAGCGTTTGTCGGGTGCGACCGCGTGGCGCACACTGCGTAGTACCAAGCAGAGCGTCAGCGGCCGTTACTCGCTGCCGGCGCAGATCACCGCCAAGGGCAAGGGCACGTACCGGGTGCAGTTCCCCGCCTGCCATCAGGTCCTGACAGGTGTGAGCAAGAGCTTCACGATCACCGGAGTCTGATACCGGTCCACCCGCTCCGCCCGATCGCGCAGTAGTTCGGCGCGGCTGTAGGCGGAGTGGGTGGTCCGGCAGCACGCTGAGCAGTATGCGGATGACACGAGTGGTTGCGGCGCTTCTCACGGCGCCCCTGGCGGGCCTGGCACTCAGCGCCCCCGCCGCGCAGGCGGACCCGGACCCGAACTTGACGGTCACGGCAGCCCGGATCATCAGGACGACACCCGTAGCGGTGTCGTCACTCAACACGGTGCCGGTGACGGTCGAGGTCGACGCGAAGTACACCTGGCCCGACGCGGACCCGAACACGACGTTGTTCGCGATCCTGGAGCGCTCCGCTGGTACAGGACAGCTGAAGAACCTCGTCACCACTCCGCTCACGCGCTACGCCGGGACCACGCAGAACGGCAAGTGGCGTGGCGTCGTGAACGTGCCCTCGACGGCGAACGGGAAGTTCAAGCTCACCGGCGTGATGGAGGGGGCGTACTGGCCCGGCAGCGGCAGCATGATCACCGAGACCCCGGTCCCGAACCCGCCGGAGCTGACGGTGGTCGGCACCAACCAGCCGAGGATCACCGCCCGGGTGCTCCCGGACCCGGTCCCGTTCAACACCGGCTTCTCGATCCGCTGGTCGGTGATCAACGGTCAGACCGGCAAGCCGTACGGTTCGCGACTGAAGGTCGCGCTGGAAGGCGACAGCGGCTGTGTGGAGAGCTTCGGTGGATCGAACGCCTTGACCGACACCCAGGGCTACGTCACCAAGGCCTACCCGGCATCCGCCGCTCAGCAAGGAAACTGTCTGCTGCTCCCCGGCAACCCGGCCCCCAACGGCTGGCTGAGTGTCGTCGTCAGTCGCCCCGGCATCGTCTCCGCGACGCCGTCCAGGTCCAGCGCACCGGTCGGCGCGATCGTGCCGGTCAACGGCATCGTGGCCGGCGCACCGTCGCACTGCCCCGTCTACCTGCAACGCCTGTACGGCGCGACCGCGTGGCGCAACGTCGGCACCGGCACAGTCAATCAGGGCAGCGGCCGCTTCACGGTCAACGCCCAACCGGCGTACAAGGGGAACATCCCGTACCGGGTGTCCTTCCCGGCCTGCTACCAGTTCCGGGCGGGCGTCAGCAAGACCTTCATCATCAAGGGAGTCTGAGATGCGTACCCGACTACTCGCGGCGCTCCTGGTGACGCCACTGGCGGCGCTGGTCCTGAGCGCACCCGCCGCGCAGGCCGCGCCGGACCCGAACCTGACGGTCACGGAGACGCGGATCATCAGGACGACGCCGGTCGCGGTGTCGTCGCTCAACACAGTCCCGGTGACTGTCGAGGTCGACGCGAAGTACACCTGGCCCGAAGCCGACCCCGGTACGACGCTCTGGGCGATCTTGGAGCGCTCGGCCGGCACAGGACAGTTGCAGTACCTCTTCACGATGCCGCTGACGAAGTACGAAGGAACCGTCCAGAACGGCAAGTGGCGCGGCGTGGTGAACGTACCTTCGACGGCGAACGGCAAGTTCCAGCTGACCGGCGTGATGACCGGCCGGTTCTCGCCCGGCAGCGGTGACATGACCGACCCGACCCCGGTCACGGACGGTCCGGTCCTGACCGTGAACGGCACCAACCTCCCGAAGCTGACCGCCCGCGTCCTGCCGGACCCGGTTCCGTACGGCCAGGGCTACTCGATCCGCTGGTCGGTCATCAATGGATCGACCGGCAAGCCCTACGGCACCCGGCTGAAGGTCTGGCTGGCCAACGACAACGGCTGTGTCGAGAGCTTCGGCGGCCCGAGCTACCTGACCGACACGAACGGCTACGTGACCAAGGCGTACACCTCGGCCGACGCCAACTACCTGAACTGCCTGCAGATCCCCGCCGAACCGTCCCCGGCCGCGTTCCTGTCGCTGTTCGTCAACCGCCCCCTTCTCCCCATGGCCATCTCGGCCACGCCGTCGAAGACGAGCGCTCCGGTCGGCGCGATCGTTCCGGTGAACGGCTCGGTGTCCAATGCACCTGGCGGTTGCCCGGTCAACCTGCAACGGCTGTACGGCGCGACGGCCTGGCGCAACGTCGGTACGGCGAACGTCCGGCAGAGCGGCCGATTCACGGTCAACGCGCAACCGGCGTACAAGGGGAACATCCCGTACCGGGCGTCGTTCCCGACCTGCGGCAAATACAAGGCCGTTGTCAGCAAGACCTTCACGATCAAGGGCCTCTGATGCGCACCCGAGTGGTCGCGGCGCTCCTGGTGGCGCCGCTTGCGGCCCTGGCGCTCAACGCCCCCGCCGCGCAGGCCGACCCGGACCCGAGGCTGACGATCACCAAGGTCGAGCTGAACAAGGCCAGCGTCGCAGTGTCGTCGCTCAACACGGTCCCGGTGACGGTCACGGTCACCGGTGGCTTCGACTCGGCCGATCCGCAGGACAAGGACCTGACGCTGCACACCTATCTCAAGCGGACCACCGGCGCGGCGAAGACGCTGGTCTCGATGGAGCTGATCCGCAAGACCGGCACCACCCAGGGCGGCACCTGGCAAGGCATCGTCAACGTGCCCTCCACGGCCAACGGCACGCTCGAGGTCTCCGGCGTGATGACCGGGGCGTTCTTCCCCGGCAGCGGTGACATGACCACGCCGACGCCCGTCCCGAACCCACCCAAGCTGACGGTGATCGGGACGAACCAGCCGAAGATCACCTCCCGGGTGATCCCGAATCCGCTGCCGTTCGGCCAGGGGTACTCGATCCGTTGGTCGGTGATCAACGGCCAGACGGGCATGCCCTACGGCACGAAGCTGAAGGTCTGGCTGGCCAACGACAACGGCTGTGTCGAGAGCTTCGGCGGCCCGGTCTACCTGACCGACGCCCAGGGCTACGTCACCAAGAGCTACCCGGCCAGCTTCGCCGACTTCGGCAACTGCCTGCTGCTCCCCGGCAACCCGATCCCGATCGGCGGGGCGAACACCATCCCCGACCGCCCCGGCATCGTCTCCGCCGTACCGGCCAAGACGAGCGCTCCGGTAGGAGCCGTCGTACTGGTGAACGGAACAGTGGCCGGTGCGCCGGCCGGTTGCCCGGTCAACCTCCAACGCCTGTACGGCGCGACCGCCTGGCGCAACGTCAGCACGGGAAAGGTCCGGCAAGCCAGCGGCAAGTTCGTGCTCTACGCCCAACCGGCGTACAAGGGCAACATCCCGTACCGGGTGTCGTTCCCGGTCTGCTACAACTACCGCGCCGGCCTGAGCAAGACCTTCACGATTCGCGGGACCTGAGTTCTGGTCTAGTGGAGTCCGCGGCAGGCCTCATTCTTGAACCATGAAGAACCGACGCCTGACCGCGGCGCTCCTCGCAGCCCCGCTGATGTTGATGACTCTCGGTACGGCGACTGCCGCGCAGGCGGCCGTTCCGGAGCTGCACGTCGACTCGCTGGTGCTGAGCCGCGGCAGTGTCGCTGTCTCCTCGCTCAACACCGTGCCGGTGACGATCACGCTGGAGGGCTCGACAACCTCGAGCGACTACAGCACCTACTACGTCGAGTTCAACCGGTCGGCCGGCACCGGTCCCGACAAGGAGCTGTACTCGACGCCGCTCAAGCTGATCAAGGGCACGATCAACGACGGCACCTGGCAGGGCGTCGTGAACGTCCCGTCGACGGTGAACGGCACGATGAAGGCCGTCCGCGTGCTCGGCGGCAGTCACCCGTACGGCTGCTCACAGTGCGGCTTCGACGCCGTGGCCACTGTCAACGGCCCGGCGCTCGCGGTGACCGGGGTGCACATCCCGAAGGTCACCGGTACCGCTACGCCGGCCGCCGTACCGGTCGGCAAGCCGGTGACGATCAAGTGGAAGGTCATCGACTCGCAGACCGGCAAGCCCTACGGCACCAAGCTCAAGGTCCTCGTGGCCAGCGACAGCCAGTGCACCGACAGCTTCCTCGATCCCGTGGTCTCCGACGTCAACGGCGTCGTGACGATCAACGACAAGTCGAACCAAGGTCTGTACTGCTTCGGCCTTCCCAGCACTCCGGCCCCCTTCGGCCGGACGGCGATCTCGGTCCCGAGCGCGACCGGCAAGACCCTCACGAGTAAGGGCAACTGATGCGTACCTCCAAAGTCCTGGCCGCCCTGCTGGCCGCACCACTGATGGCCCTGACCCTCGGTACGGCGACCACCGCCCAGGCGGCGGATCCGCATCTGCAGGTCGAGTCGCTGGTGCTGGACCGCCCGAGTGTCGCGGTCTCGTCCCTCAACACCGTGCCGGTGACGATCACCCTCAAGGGGACGGCCGGTCCGAGCGAGTACGACAGTTACTACGTGGCGTTCGAGCGGGTCGCCGGTAGCGGGCCGAAGGACGACCTGTACTCGATGCCGCTGGAGTTGATCAAGGGCACGCCCCAGGACGGCACCTGGCAGGGTGTGGTCAACGTCCCGTCGACGGTGAACGGAACCATCAAGGCGGTCCGGGTCATCGCGGGCGGCTTCCTCCTCGGATGCACCCAGTGCAGCGAGGACTATCCGGTCAACGTCAACGGACCGAGCCTCGCGGTGACCGGCACCCACATTCCGAAGCTCAGCACGACCTTCAGTCCGGCGGTGGTGCCGTACAACTCGCCGTTCTCGATCAAGTGGACGCTGACGGATTCGCAGACCGGCAAGCCCTACGGCACGAAGCTCAAGGTGATGCTGCGCGAGGACAACGGATGCGTCGAGGGCGACTTCACCACGACGACCTTGACCGACACCGCCGGCTCGATCACCAAGAAGTACCCGGCCGGCAACTACGTCATCTGCTTCATGGTCCCCGGCAAGCCGGCACCGATCTTCAGCGACGGTGCGATCCCCACCCGGCCCGGCATCGTCACGGCCACCCCGTCGAAGGCGAGCGCTCCGGTCGGCACCATCGTCCCGGTCAATGGCACCGCCCAGTCGGCGTACAACTGCCCGGTCAACCTGCAACGCCTGTACGGCGCCACCGCCTGGCGCACCGTCGGTACCGCCAAGGTCCGCAGCAGCTGGCGCTTCACGGTCAACGCGCAACCGGCGTACAAGGGCAAGATCCCCTACCGCGTCCAGCTCCCCGCCTGCAACAACGTCCTCGCGGGCGTGAGCAAGACCTTTTACATCACCGGCGTTTGAGTAGAAACAGTGAGTGACAGAGTGATCACCAAGTGTCAGGCTGTGGCCTATGTGGACTAGACGAGTTGCGGCCGTCCTGGCGGTGGTGCCGATCGCCGGGGTGCTGGTTGCCCCGGCGGCGTCGGCCGCGGTGGACCCGGAGTTGAGGATCAACAGCGTGACGCTGGACCGGTCGACGGTCACAGTGGGATCGCTGAACACGGTGCCGGTCACCGTGTCCGTGGTGGCCGACTATCCGAACGACAACCAGGTGTTCACCGCGTACTTCACGCGACCCGGCGGTCAGCGCGTCTACGACCTGTACTCGCTCGACCTGAAGAAGGTCTCCGGTCCGCCCGGGCACGGCATCTGGCGTGGTGTCGCCAACGTGCCGTCGGTGGCCAACGGTTCGCTCAAGGTCTACGCGATCTATCCGACCTCGTACGCCGGGCACCTGGCCAACAAGCAGTTGGAACCCACAGTGGTCGAGAACGGGCCCATCGTGGTCATCAAGGGCGTGCACGTCCCGCAGTTGATCGGCGTCGTCAGCCCGGCGGTGGTGGCGAAGAACAAGCCGTACTCGATCAAGTGGACGATCTACGACACCGCCACCCGCAAGCCGTACGGCACCAAGATCAAGGTGCAGACCTCGGCCGACCCCACCGCCTGTTTCGAAGGCCATGGCGCCCCGGCGACTACCGGGACGAACGGGATCCTGGTCAAGCAGTACCCGGCGGGCAGTGACTTCCAGTGCCTGATGGTTCCCGGCGTCCCCAACGCCATCTTCACCCGCAGCGCCCGGCCGGCCCGGCCACGCGTGATCTCGGCGACCCCGTCGAGGACCAGCGCGCGCGTCGGCAAGATCGTCCCGGTCAACGGCACGGTCGCGGACGCGGTCAACTGCGCGATCAACCTGGAACGCCTGTACGGCGCCTCCGCCTGGCGCATCGTGGGCCGGATCGGCGTCCGGACCAGCGGCCGCTACACGCTGAACGCGCAACCGTCGTACCAGGGAAAAATCCCTTACCGCGTGCAGATGCCCAGCTGCGACAAGGGCACCCACTACGCCGCGGCCGTGAGTAAAACCTTCTACATCACGGGAGTTTGACCATGAAGAAGCTGCTGCCGGTGGTGGCCTCGGTGTCGTTGCTGGGGGCGGTGCTCGCGCCGATCCCGGCGTTCGCCGCACCGGATCCGGAGCTGAAGATCACCAGCGCCACGATGAACAAGACGAGTGTCGCCGTGGCCGGGCTGAACACGGTGCCGGTGACGATCACGGTGACCGGTAGCTTCCCGGAGAAGGACTTCGGGCTGCTGGCCACCTTGCAGCGGACCGGTGGTGACGCCTACGCGACCAGTTACCTGTTCGCGGATCTGGCCAGGGTGTCGGAGGGGATGTGGCGGGGTGACGTCAACGTGCCGTCGTACGCCGACGGAACCTTCGCGCTCGTGGGGTTCCAGCCCGGCAACTTCGCCGGCAACCGGGACAACCCGAGCCCCGACCCGACGCCGCCGCCGGTCGAGCGGACGCTGACGGTGCAGGGCAGCCACCAGCCGAGGATCACGGGCACGACCAATCCGGCCGTGGCGCCGGCGGGCAAGCCTTACACGACCACTTGGCGCGTGCTCGACTCGCAGACCGGTAAGCCCTACGGCACTCGGCTCAAGGTCGGCCTCGGGACGGCGGAGTGGACCTGCGGCTGGAGAGGTACGCCGGCGCTGACCGACACCAACGGTGCGCTCGTGGTGAAGTACAACGGTAACGAGGAGATCAGCTGCTTGAACATCCCCGGCACGCCCACCTCCCGGTATGCGCTGAACGTGTTCCCGAAGCGGCCGCGGAGCGTGTCGGCGACGCCGGCGAAGGCGAGCGCGCCGGTGGGCACCTTCGTCAACGTCAACGGGTCGGCGACGATCGCGTCGGGGTGCGCGGTCTGGTTGCAGCGCTTGTACGGCGCGACGCAGTGGCGCAACGTCAACTCCGCGACTGTCCGGGCCAGCGGTCGATTCACGCTGATCGCGACCCCGGCGTACAAGGGCAAGATCCCGTACCGGGCGCTGGTGCCGGCCTGTGGGTACGGCGCGGCCGCCAGCAGCAAGCCGTTCTCCATCGTGGGCACCTGAGGTTGTCCGTGATTGGGGTGCGTGGGTTAGCCTGAGTTAGGTAGACCTAACTTTCGCTCGAGAGGACCTGGCTGTGGCCACCCCCGCACCCCGCCGTAACCGCACGTGTAAGCGGGCCGTGGTCGCTCGTACCGAGCGGATCACGCCCCACATGATCAGAGTCGTGATGACCGCCGACGACTTCGTCGACAACGGCACCAGCGACCACTACGTGAAGCTCCTGTTCGGCAAGCCGGGCGTCGAGTACCCCGAGCCGCTCGACATGGGCGTGGTCCGCGAGACGCTCCCGTCCGAGCAGTGGCCGACGAGCCGGACCTACACGGTCCGCAACTTCGACGAGGCCGCCAAGGAGCTCAGCATCGACTTCGTCTACCACGGTGACGAAGGGATCGCCGGGCCCTGGGCCGCGTCGGCTCAGCCGGGTGACGTCGTTTGGTACAACGGTCCGGGTGGCGCCTACGCGCCGGACGAGACGGCCGACTGGCACCTGCTCGTCGGTGACGAGAGCGCGCTGCCGGCCATCGGTGCCGCGATCGAGCAGCTGCCCGCGGGCGCGAAGGCGACCGTGTTCGTCGAGGTGGAGGACGAGTCCGAGGAGCAGAAGTTCGCCGACGTCGACGTGACCTGGTTCCACCGCTCCGGGAGCACCGCCGCGCGTGGTGACGCCCTGGTCGCCGCGGTCGAGGCGCTGACCATCGAGGGCGACGTCCAGGCGTTCGTGCACGGCGAGGCCGGGTTCGTCCTCCGGATCCGCAAGCACCTGTTCACCGACCGCGGCCTGTCCCGCGACCGGGTCTCGGTCTCCGGCTACTGGCGCGTCGGCAAGAACGAGGACGGCTGGCAGGCCGAGAAGGCCGAGACCGCCGCCAAGGAGCGCGCGGCCGCCGGCAACTAGGCCTTTGCGGTACGGCGGCGGTCCAGCAGCTCGATCAGGACCGCCGCCTCGTTCATCGGCAGCACCCAGTCCTCCCCCGACGCCTGCAGGATCACGGCCGGTCCGCGCGTCCCGACGACCGTCAGCGCGATCGGGAACTTGAGCCGCTCCGATCCGGTGAGGTCGACCTCGAACGTCCCCGTGATCGCGCTCAACGGGTAACTCCGCGACTGCTCTTCCTTCCGCGCGGCCGGCGTACCGCGGATCTCGATCACGTCCGACCCGAGCAGCACGGTCGCGAGCGGCGCGCCGCGCAGCCGGAACACCAGCTCGTACGGCGACTCCGCCAGCTCGGGGACGACCGGCATGAGCAATGCCAGGTTCGCCCGCCGAGCGAGCAGCAGCCCGACCAGCAGCCCGAAGATGGCCGCCGGGATGGACAGAACCGCCGGCCACCACGCCCCGAGCACCAGCGGGAAGAGTGTCGCGATCAGCCCGGCTGCCGCACCGAACAACCCACCGATCCCGGCCCACCACCGCGGCTGATACCGATGCTTCGGCAGCAGGTACAGCCCCAGCCCGAGCATCGCGAGCGGCAGCACACACCCGATCCAGGCCGCCGCCGGCCCGCGCGAACTCACCCAGGCCACGATCGCCAGCAGTGCGACGGGAATCCCGACGTACACGAGTGCCACCAGCCGCTGCACGCGCCGATGCCGGCGCTCCACCTCAGTCACGGAGTGAGCCTACTCAGGCGGACCGCCATCACCCACCAACTCTCGCCGCACCCGCTCCGCCACGCTCAGCCGCTCGCCGATGACCCCTCTGGGAGGCACTTAGTGGGTGATGGGCGTCCGGAAATTCCCGAGCACCTGACCACCGCAGCACCTACGCTGCCAAGCGTGATCGTGATTCCGGCGCAGCTGATCAAGTCGCACCAGGACGAGTCGCCGGAGTGGCTCGCCTCCCTCTCGACACAGCTGCACGAGTACCTGGCCCGCTGGGAGCTCACCCGCTCCGGCGACTTCCTGAACGGTGCCGCCTCGCTGATCGTCCCTGTCGTTCGCCGTGACGGCACGGCCGCGATGCTGAAGCTGCAGCCGCGGAACGAGGAGAGCGAGGCTGAGGCGCTCGCCCTCCGCACCTGGTCGCCGGATGACGTCGTTCGAGTCCTCGAAGACGACCCGGCGACCTCCACGCTGCTCCTCGAACGCCTGCACGACCGGACACTGAACGCCGTACCGGATCACGTCGAGGCCACCCGCATCCTCGCCGTGCTGATGGCCCGGCTGAACGTCGTCCCCGCGCCACCGTCGGTACGACGCCTCGCCGACATCGCGACCGAGATGATCGAGGAGGCCGCGGACCTCAAGCTCGCCGACCCGGCCGAGCAGCGACTCGTCAATCGGTACGCCGATCAGGTCCGCGAGCTGATCCCGGACTCCGGCGACCGTCTGCTGCACTGGGACTTGCACTACGGCAACGTGCTCGCCTCCGACCGCCAGCCCTGGCTGGTCATCGACCCGAAGCCCCTGGCCGGCGACCCGGCATTCGAACTCTTCCAGGCCCTCCACAACCGCTGGGACGACCTGGTTGCGACCGGCAACCTCGACCAGGCCATCCGCGACCGCTTCGACCTGATGGTCGACATCACCGGCATCGACCGCTCGCGCGCTCTGGCGTGGACCGGCGGCCGCGTCCTGCAGAACGTCGTCTGGGAAGAGGGGTTCAACCCGGTCCTCAAGACCATCGCCATGGCCCTGCGTCTGTGATTACATCATTACATGACGACTCCGACGCTCTACGAATGGGCCGGCGGCCACGAGGCGCTGCGACGGCTGACCGAGGTCTTCTACGACCGGGTGCTCGACGATCCGATCCTCGCGCCGGTGTTCGCGCACATGAGCGACCAGCATCGCGAGCACGTGGCGCTCTGGCTTGGTGAGGTGTTCCGTGGCCACGACCGGTACACCGAAGAGCTCGGCGGCTACCCCGCGATGTTGTCGCACCACATCGGCCTCCAGTTGACCGAGGAGCAGCGGTCGCGGTGGGCGGCGCTGATCGCTGCGAGCGCGGATCCGGCCGGCCTCCCCGACGATCCGGAGTTCCGCTCGGCGTTCGTCGCCTACGTCGAGTGGGGCACCCGGATCGCGCTGGCCAACTCGCAGCCCGGAGCCACGCCACCGCCGAAGGCGCCGGTCCCCCACTGGGGTTGGGGCGAAGCACCGCCGTACCAGCCGTAGGTTGCGCGCTAGCTGACGAGACAAACACCCCAGGAAGACACCCTGGGACTGGTCGTTGGATACAGTCGCGGTTCACGACAAATCTCGGGAGGGACCCGTGACCGCTCAGCTCGAGTATCCCGAGATCGACGGCGACAACGCGCTGTTGTCGATCCAAGGCCTGTGGAAGGTGTTCGGCCCGAAGGCGCAGCGCGTCCCGCGCCGGCCGGAGCTGGCGTCGCTCGACCGCGCCGCGCTGGCCGCGAAGACCGGCTGTACGGCGGCCGTCCGCGACCTGAGCTTCAACGTGGCACCCGGCGAGGTGTTCGTCGTGATGGGCTTGTCCGGATCGGGCAAGTCCACGCTGGTCCGCTGCCTGACCCGGCTGATCGAGCCGACCGCGGGCAGCCTGATCTTCGAGGGCGAGGATCTGCGCGCGGCCGACGAGAAGCGGTTGCGGGCGCTGCGCCGGAGCAAGTTCTCGATGGTGTTCCAGCACTTCGGTCTGCTCCCGCACCGCAAGGTGATCGACAACGTCTCCTACGGGCTCGAGGTCCGCGGAGAGAGCAAGCCGGACCGGCGCCGCCGGGCCCAGGAGGTCATCGACCTGGTGGGTCTGGCCGGCAACGAGCACAAGTACCCGGAGCAGCTGTCCGGCGGCATGCAGCAGCGCGTGGGCCTGGCTCGCGCGCTCGCCAACGACCCCGACGTCCTGCTCTTCGACGAGCCGTTCTCCGCGCTCGACCCGCTGATCCGCCGCGAGATGCAGAACGAGGTCGTCCGGCTGCATCGCGAGGTCGGCAAGACGATGGTGTTCGTCACCCACGACCTGTCCGAGGCGCTCAAGCTCGGCGACCGGATCCTGCTGATGCGCGACGGCGCCGCGATCCAGCTCGGTACCGGTGACGAGCTCGTCGGTGCACCGGCCGACGACTACGTGCGCGACTTCGTCCGCGACGTACCGCGGGCCGACGTACTGACTCTGCGCTGGATCGCGCGGGCGCCTCGCGACGGAGAGCCGCTGGACGGCCCTGAGCTGGGCCCGGACGTCCTGGTCCGCGAGGCGACCCGGCTCGTGCTCGAAGCCGACCGCCCGGTGAAGGTGGTGGACGGAGGGCAGTTGCTGGGGGTGATCGGCGACGAGGAGATCCTCGCGGTGGTCGCGGATCCGGCCGACTCCCACTGGTCCGCGCGTCCGTCCGACCGCTCGACCGACTGATGGCAGCGATCACCAGCGACGTCCACGTGGAGGTACGTCGTCCGCGGCGCAGCGTGGTCATCGGCGTCCTCATCGTTGTCTGGGTCGCCGCGTACTTCGTGCTGAGCGGGATCGACACCCTGCCGCTCGGCGGCCAGGAGACCACCGGGTTCCACCGCTGGCTCACCGAGAACCGGGACTTCGTCGGTCAGGGCAACGTCTTCTTCGACGGCGTCCGGACCGCCGTTGACCACCTCGTCGTACTGCTGCAGGATCTGGTCTCGCAGCCGTCGTTCGGCCGGCCGGTACCGGTCGTCGGCTGGCTCGGGGTCGTCGCGATCTCGGCGTACCTGGCCTGGGCCTTCGGCAATTGGAAGGTCGCGCTGCTGACCGCGGCGGGCCTCGCCTTCGTCGGCCTGCAGGGGCTGTGGCAGGAGAGCATGGACACGCTCGCCCTGACCATCGCGGCCGTTCTGCTGTCGCTGCTCATCGCGATCCCGCTCGGCATCTGGGCCGGTCTGTCCAACCGTGCCTTCAAGGTCGCGACCCTGGTTCTCGACCTGATGCAGACGCTGCCGACGTTCGTCTACCTCGCGCCGCTCACCCTGTTCTTCGCGATCGGCCCGGCCGCGGCCACGATCGCGACCCTGATCTACGCGGCCCCACCGGCCGTCCGGCTCACCGCGCACGCGATCCGCTCGGTACCGCCGGAGAGTGTCGAGGCCTCGCGCTCACTCGGCTCGACCCGCAGTCAGACGCTGACCAAGGTGCAACTGCCGATGTCGCGCAGCACGGTCGTCGTCGGGATCAACCAGACGATCATGGCCGCACTCTCGATGGTCACCGTCGCCGCTCTGATCGACGCACCCGGCCTCGGCCAGACCGTGCTGAAGGCGCTGCAGACGCTGGACGTCGGCGTCGCGTTCAACGCCGGTCTTGCGATCGTGGTGATCGCGATCGTCCTCGACCGCGTGACGACCGCCGCTGGTGACCGGCCTTGGCGAACAGCATCGGTACGGCGGAAGGTCGTGCTCGGCGCGGGAGCCATCGGCGTACTGGTCGCGGTCTGGTTCTCACGGACCTACGTGTGGGCGGCCGAGTTCCCCTCCGAGGTCGGCATCGGTTCGCGGATCGCCGTGGTCGCGGCCGACGTGACCACATGGGTGCAGGACGTCTTCGGCGGTTTCACGTACGGCGTGCGCGACGCGGTCACCAAGGGCGTGTTGAACCCGCTCGAGGCGCTGTTGACCGGCTCTCCGTGGTGGCTCGTCGGGGCGTTCGTGGTGGCGCTGGCCGCGATCCTCGGTCGCTGGAAGGCCGCCGTACCGGCTGTGGTGTGCATCGGGCTGCTGGTCGCGACCGGGGTCTGGCAGGACAGCATGATCACGCTGGCCTCGACCCTGCTCGCCACCGTGGTGGTCGTCGCCGTCGGGCTCGCGCTCGGCGTCTGGGCCGGCCGCAACCGCCGGGTCGACCTGGTCATCCGGCCGATCCTCGACGCCGGGCAGACGATGCCGCCGTTCGTGTACCTGGTTCCGTTCCTGGCGCTGTTCGGCACCAGCCGGTTCACCGCGATCGCGGCGGCCGTCGTGTACGCCGTACCGGTGACCACCAAGATCGTTGCCGACGGCATCAAAGCGGTCCCGCTCGCGACCGTCGAGGCCGCCAACTCGGTCGGCTCCAGCAGCTGGCAGGTGATCAGCAAGGTGCAACTCCCGGTCGCCCGCCGCGCGATCACGCTCGCCGTCAACCAGGGCCTGATCTACGTGCTCGCGATGGTCGTCGTCGGCGGCCTGGTCGGCGCCGGCGCCCTCGGGTACGACGTCGCGGCCGGCTTCGCGCAGAGCGAGCTGTACGGCAAGGGCCTGGCCGCCGGACTCGCGATCGTCCTGCTCGGCGTCCTGCTCGACCGCATCACGCAAGCCGCGGCCCCCCGGCCGCACGGAAAAGGAGACAAGCAGTGAAGAAACTCCGGTACGCCGGTGTCCTGACCGCCGCAGCACTGGCCCTGGCCGGCTGCGGCGGAGCGAAGGTCGGTGACGAGCAGAAGCCGGCCGCCGGTGGGAAGGAGTGCGGCAGCTTCAACCTGACCGTCAGCCCCTGGGTCGGCTACGAGGCGAACGCGGCCGTCGTCTCCTACGTCGCCACCAAGGACCTCGGCTGCAAGGTGGTCAAGAAGAACCTCAAGGAAGAGATCGCCTGGCAGGGCTTCGCCACCGGCGAGGTCGACGTGAACCTGGAGAACTGGGGTCACGAGGACCTGAAGAAGAAGTACATCGAGACCGACAAGGTCGCGGTCGAGGCCGGCTCCACCGGCGTCAAAGGCGTGATCGGCTGGTACGTCCCGCCGTGGATGGCCGCCAAGTACCCCGACATCACCGACTCGAAGAACCTCAACAAGTACGCCGACCTGTTCAAGACCTCCGAGTCCGGCGGCAAGGGTCAACTCCTCGACGGCGACCCGTCGTACGTGACCAACGACGAGGCGCTGGTCAAGAACCTCGGCCTGAACTACAAGGTCGTCCAGAGCGGCAGCGAGACCGCCCTGATCCAGGCCTTCCGCGACGCCGAGAAGACCAAGAAGCCACTACTCGCCTACTTCTACGAGCCGCAGTGGTTCTTCAACGAGCTGAAGCTCGTCAAGATCAACCTCCCCGCCTACACAACCGGCTGCGACGCCGACCCGGCCAAGATCGCCTGCGACTACCCGCCGTACGACCTGGACAAGATCGTCTCCAAGAAGTTCGCCGACGCCGGCGGCCCGGCCTACGACCTGGTCAAGAACTTCCAGTGGACCAACGAAGACCAGAACACCGTCGCCCGCATGATCGCCGTAGACAAACTGACCCCCGACGCCGCCGCCGAAAAATGGGTCAAAGACAACCAGTCGAAGGTGGACGCCTGGCTAGGCAAGTAACCCCGCGCCGGCTCCCGCCTCGCTCCGCTCGGCCCGCCGGCGCCCCACCCACCCCTTCGGTCAGAAGATTCCTGGGCCTGGGGTGAGGATGTTGGCTGGGTCGTGTTTGCGTTTGAGCTTCTGTAGGAGGGGCCACCGATCGCCGTAGTGGTGTTGCCAGTCGGCTTTGGTGAAGGGGGTCGACTCGATGGGGTAGCGGGTGGCGCCTAGGGCGCGGGCTCGGTCGAAGAGGTGGCGGTTGCGTTTGAGCATCTCGGCGGCGAACTCGGGGCCGGCGCCGGCTGCGCCGGCGGTCATCAGGGTGAAGAGGTAGACCCAGTCGCTGCCGTCGGGGGCTGGGAGGCGTAGGGAGGGGCGGGTCAGTTTGGTACGGCGGTGGGCGTAGAGCAGCACGAATCCGCCGACACCGACGTCTGACGGGGTCAGCTTGGTGACCACTTCGGTGACGTACTGCTCGACGGATTTCTCGGGGAGCCAGAGGGTCATCCAGGGCTTGGCGAGGTGGTCCCAGTCGAGGGCTTCGCGGAGTTGCTCGACGGCGGCGTCGATCCGGGTGACGTGGGGGAGGAAGTCGTTCGCGCTGACTACCGCGTCGGCCGGGGGCTTGGTCAGGCCGCGGAGGAGCTGGGCGTCGGTCGGGGGCTTCGTCACGGAGTGGAAGGTGAAGGCGTTCAGGTGGCTGACTTCGCCGTGTTCACCTGGGCGCCACCAGTCGCCGTAGATCTCGCTGATCTCGCCGCGCTTGATCAGGGTCTTGAAGTCTTGGAAGAAGTCCTTGGAGCTCGTGTAGGCGAGCTCGTGACCGCGCACCTTCGCGGGCGCCGGGCCGAGTTTGACGGTCGCCTTGGTGATGATGGCGTACTGACCGAGGCCGGCCAGGACCGCCTCGAACAGCTCGCGGTCCTGGGTCTTGGAGCAGCACTTGAGCTCACCCGTGCCGGTGACGACCTCGAGTTCGAGCACGCTGTCGACCTGGCCGCCGGACTGGATCGCGGGCGGGATGCCGCCGAGTGACAGGGTGCCGCCGAAGGTCAGCCCGAGGAAGCCGGTCAGGGCGGGCGGGGTGAGGCCCTTGGCGTGGGCGGCGTTGGTCAGCTCGAGCCAGTCGGCTCCGGCATCGACAACCGCGCGGTCCGCGTCGATCCGGTGGATCGTCTTGAGCGCCCGCATCTCGATCAGCAAGCCGCTGACCAGGCCTTGGCCGTCGGTGGTGTTGGCCAGTCCGCGCGGGGCGACCGGCACCCGGTTGCGCACGCAGTACTTGACCATGGCCTCGATGTCGCGCACCGATCCTGGTACGAGCACCGCCTGCGGCACCTTCTGCACGTACCGCCCGGCGTCCTGCGACACGCCCTCGCGGCTGCTCGCGTCCAGGAGCACCTGCCCATCGAGGGGCGGGAGCGGGTCGACGTTACCGCCATCGGTCGCCCAGGACCGTCGTACCGGATCGAATCCGGTCACCAGAATCCCGAGTCCGATCGCTCCGAGCACCGCACGCCGAGTCCCCATCCACGCCTCCTGCCGCTGCACCCGACAACGCTAACCGGTAACCGGCTCAGCACGCTCGGTCAACTGATCATTTGATCGGCGACATGCCGGCTCCACGCCACCGGATCGGGCGCTCCGGGCTCCGCCGCCCACCCTGACACCACCTGTACGGCGACGTCCGGCGGCAGCTGGAGTTGGCTGTGAACCACCTCTTGCCAGGTCGCCCCCGACAACCCGTAGGCCTCGTTGAGCTTGGGGGTGAGCTGCTCCAGGGACCGCGCGGTGTCCGGGTCGAGCTCGCCGATCAGGGACAGCACGTAGCTGTCGACGAGCTTCAGGAAGGGGCGTCCGGCGTACCGATCGGTCATGGTCGGCTCCTCGGTGACAGGTTGAAGTGGAGTTGAGCTTGTTCATGGGGGCCGTGGGCAATTATCACGGGCTGACGGAGCAACGCCGACGACACGCCGGATTTTCGGCGAAACACGGTAGCGTCGGTTCCATGATCATCGTGACAGCTGCACTGAAGGGCGGGGTCGGGAAGACAACCACGTCGGTGTACTTGGCCGCGCTGGCATCTTCCAACCGTCGCACAGCCACTCTCGTCGACGCGGATCCACAAGGCAGCGCTGCCGACTGGATCGATGCCTCGGACGACACGAACCTGGCCCGGATCGAGATTGCCGAGGCGCCGACGGAGCGGCTGCTGACCAAGGCGCTGGACAAGGTACCGCCGGAGGGGATCGGCATCGTCGACATGCCGCCGTCCCACGAGCGGCTGCTGAACAAGGCGCTCGAACGAGCCCGGATCGTGGTCATTCCGACCCGCGTCGGCGGCGTCGAGACACCCCGGGTGAAGGCGGTGCTCGAACTGGTTCCGGACGACGTCCCGGCCGGCGTGGTCGTCTGCTCGGCGCGCACCTACACCCGCGCCTACCAGGAGCTGATCGAGCAGTACGCCAAGGAGGGCATCCCGGTCTGGGGATCCATCCCCGAGCGCGTCTCGATCACCGCCGGCCCCGACGGCCCCCTGGCCCCCGACGGCCTAGAGGCCTACAAGAAGGTCTGGCGCAAGATCCTCGCCGTAGCCCGCACCTAACCGCATTTGGTGGGTGCACCCATCAAATGGGAGGTTCTCGCCCCGGAATTCCGGCGGGGAACCTCCCAGCCAGTGGGGTCACCCACCAAATGGGGTCAGTCGGCCGGTGGGGTCAGCGTTGGAGTGGGGGCTCGCCGCGGACGTAGGCGCGGATGACGGTGGCGGCGGCGCCGCGGGCCCAGTTGTCGAAGGTGTGCGACCGCAGCATCAGGCGGCAGTCACCGGCGGCACCGAAGGCGTGCTCGCCGAAGGCTTGGCGCATCCGGTCCTCGTAGAGGTCGTACTCCGCCACACCCTCGCCCGCGATCACCACGAGCTCCGGCCCGACCAGGTTCACCATCGCGGCGAGCGCCGAGCCGATCACCTCACCGGCCCGGTCGAACGCCTCCCGGGCGTGCTCGTCACCTTCGTGCGCGAGCTTGACCGCTCCGGCCAGGTCCAGCTTCGGCTGCTTGGTCGTCTCCCGGATCCGGTTCAGGATCGCGTCCGACGACGCCACGGTCTCGACACAACCACGCCGGCCGCAGGTGCAGACCAGGTCGCCGGGAGCCAGTGGCAGATGACCGAGCTCGCCGGAGACGCCGTACGCGCCCGACACGACCTCGCCGTTGATGTAGAGCCCGCAGCCGATCCCGGATCCGATCGTCACGACCGCGAACGAGTCCGCGTCCACGCCGACCCCGAACCAGTGCTCGGCCACTGTCAACGCCCGTACGTCGTTCGTCACGACGATCGGGAGCTTGAGCTTCCGCCCGAGCAGCTCGGCCACCGGCACTTCACGCCAGCCCATGAACGGCGAATCGCGGACCACGCCGTGCCGCTCGTCGACATCACCCGACACGGACACCCCGACGCCGATCACCTGGCCGACCACGTCGGTACCAGCCTTCAGGGCGCCGATCAGTTCCTTCGCCAGCTCGGTCAGCTGCTCGATCACGGCCTGCGGGTCGGTGCTGTCCAGCCGCCGGTGCGAGACGTTTCGGATCCCGGCGGTGAAGTCGGTGGTCACGCCGATCAGGTCGGTCGGCGTCACCTTCAGGCCGATCACCGAGACGCTGTGCGGTACGACGGTCAGCGGGCTCACCGGTCGCCCGATCCCGATCTGGCCCAGGCTGCCGAGCTGACCGTCCGCCTCGACCGGCGCGGCCGCCTGGTCGGTGACGAACCCGGCCTCGATCAGCGGTGCGACCGCCTTGGTGACCGCGGCCTGTGACAGTCCGGTCCGCCGCGCGATCTCCACCCGTGGGATCGGACCCTGGGTCAGGATTCTGGTCAGCACCTCAACTCCCGCCGGCGTAGCCAACGGGAGGGGACGGTGTGGACGCAGCGGCACGAGAACAACCTACCGGCGGCTAAGCCGATCTGTCGGCTTCTTCCCACATCGGTGACGTCAGCGCCCAGCGGATTGTCCGGGTCAGGCCGTCACCGGCGGCCCGGACCAGAGTTTGTTCTGTCAAAGGGAAGTAGGGCAGGCGTAGCGGCCAGCGCGCCCACCACGGCAGCAGTCCGACCGCAGCAGCAGTCAGTACGCCGTACGCCGGGCGCGCTGCCCAAGGCACTGGTGGGTGCACAAGGATGAAGCGGGCAGCCTGTCGAGCCTCGGTCGTGCCGCGCAGCTCCGGCCGGTACTCGGCGAGCGTCTGCCGTAGCTCGGCCACAGTGGTCGGCGGGTCGATCACTCCGAGCTTGCCGGCCACCAGAGCGGTCTCTTCGACGTACCGGTCCTGGTCGGCCGCGTTGAGCGGGTGAGCGCCGTACGTCTGGTGTGCGGTGAGGAAGCTGTCCACCTCGGCCACGTGCACCCACTTGAGGAGATGCGGGTCGGACGCTCGGTAGTTCGCGCCGCGGACGCGCTCATGCACCGACTGCACCCGCGCGATCGCCTCCTCGGCGGCCGGGATCGCGCCGTACGTCGTGATCGCGAGGAAGTAGCTGGTCCGCTGCAACCGTCCCCACGGGTCACCCCGGTACCCCGAGTGCGCCGAGACGGCCGCCATCGCGAGCGGGTGCAGCGACTGCAGCAGCAGCGCGCGCAGACCGCCCGCGAACATCGACGCGTCCCCGTGCACCCGCTGAATCGGGCTCCCGGGTTCGAACCAGCGCGGACCGGGCGTGTTGTGCACCCGGTCGCGCTCAGCCTGTGGGTCCGGCCCAGCCACCTTCGTCAGGATCATCCGAGCCAGCTGGTCTCTCATACGACCAGTCTGCCCACCACTCCAAGCTAAACAACGTCAACGAAGATCGGGTTCGTGTACAGCCAGGTGTCGAGCCACGGGTCGCCGTCGTTCGTCGGGTGCTGGATCGGACCGGCCGGGTCGATGCTGCGGCCCAGGTATCCGGCTCCGTGCCGGTTGCCGTCGCTGCCGCGCACGCGGACGTAGTGCGAGTGCTCGGCCCGTCCCAGCGGGATGCACAGGTCATAAGTGCCGGTACGGCGGTGTACGTCGACCTGCTCGACCACTCTGGTGTCGGGTGCCTTCCAGCTGTCCCGTGTGGCGGTCGGCCCGGTCACCGCGCCGCGGATGACGTCCACATGGGCCAGCCGCGGCAGTACGCCGTGGAAGTTCGGCCGGGTCGCACTCGTCACGGTGATCCGCAGTTCGAGCCGCTCATGACGCCGTACCCGCAGACGTCCGCCGAGCGTCACGCCACGCTGACGTGAACCAGCAGGAGCCACCCGTACGTCGATTCCGTCGACCAGCTGACCGTGGTCGACCCAGACCCGGCCGGCGCGCAGAGCGGCCATCACCTCGAGGTAGCCGTACTTGGCAACGCCCACGTGGGTCCGGCTGAACTGACCGGGCCAGAAGTCGCTGCCGGCCTGTGGGGTGTCGGTGTTGGTCGGTGAGGGCTTCCAGCCGAGGCTGTCGAAGTTCTGCCCGGGTGGGAACACCCCGTCGGTCCAGGTGTCCCAGATGGTCCGGTGGTTGTCGCTGTTCGACGTGATCGAGAACAGCTTGCCCTCGGCGAGCAGGCTGTCCCACAGCCCGCCGACAGTCGCGGTCGCCCAGTCGAAGCCGCCGTACGTCCGATAGGCGTCGACAGGGAAGCCCGGGAAGCTCCCAGCGCCAGGGTTGTTCACGTACTCGCCGCGCTGCGCGTTGGTCGCGCCGCGGAACTTCACCCAGGCCGGCTCCGCGTCGCCCTGTGAGCCCGGAGCGCCCTCCATGCCGATGCAGACGCCGGTGTCGCGCCAGGCGCGGAGCTCGTGCGGCGAGTCGATACCCAGCCGCAGCGGATGGTTCGCGAGCACCAGTACGTCGTCGACGAACCCACTGCGCTTCTGAGCGGCCAGCCATTGCAGACCCTTGAGCGCGTGCTGCTCGTTCTCCGGGGTGTCCGCCGAGCGGCTCGTGAGCTTCCCGTCGTACTCACGCTCGAACTGCTGCAGCAACGCCACGTTGTTCGCGCCCGGTGCGACCAGGACAGTGCCGTGCTCAGCCGCCGGGATGTACCACTCCAGGCCCTGGAAGATCAGCATCCGCGGGTTCTCGGCCCGCGCCTTCAGGACCTCGGCGTTCTCGGCCGCGGCGCCCTTGTCGGCGTGGCCGAAGTTGCTGTGCTCGGTGAACGCCATCCAGTCCAGCCCGAACTGCGCACCGCGCTGCGCCAGTTGCGTGAAGTCGTACTTCGCGTCGTGGCTGTAGCGGCTGTGCACATGGTGATCGCCGACCAGCCAGACCAGCTCCGGGTCACTACCACCCTGGTACGACGGGGCGGTGGTGGCCGACGCCTCCGACGCGCCGGCCGCGGTCGCAGTGACTGTGCTCACGGTGAAGGCAGCGCCGAGCAGACCGGCGCCCCGGATCAGATTCCGGCGCGACACTCCCTGCGGATCGAGAGTCGCTTCGGGTACGTCAGGGTCCGCCCATGGAGGTAACTGCTGCATGAGCGTCACCCTGCAGGTCCGGACAAAATGCCGTCAAGGCGCGAGATGACCTGCGGATGAACGATCGGCGTACTCGTCTTCCAGGATCGAGTAGAGCAAGGAATCCCGCCAGGCACCGTTGGTGAACACATGGTCACGCAAATGGCCTTCGTAGCTGAAGCCGATCCGCTTCACCACGGCGATCGAGGCCGCGTTCTCCGGGCCGATCGCCGCCGTCACCCGATGCACGTGAAGCGTCTCGAACGCGAGCCGCAGCATCACCTTGGCGGCGTCCGTCGCAAACCCATGACCCCAGTGGTCGGCGTGAATCGCATACCCGAGCTTGGCCGACCAGGGACCGCTCACCGGAGGACCGGGAGCGATCCGGGCGAAACCGATCACGTGGTCGTCGTCCCGGCGGGTGACGGCGAGCATGTAATCGGAGCGGTCCGTCCGGGCCGAGCGTTCGAGGATGCCGGTCAGCACCCCGGCCGCTTTGGCCCGGTCATAACTGTCGAACGCCATCCAGTCGGTGACCCGATCGTCACCGGTGATGGCCAGGTAGTCATCGAGGTCGGTCTCGCGGAACTCGCGCAGCACCGTCCGCTCACCGTTGAGAGGCTCCATGGGGCGATTGTCGGAGCAGCCGGGGTCAGCGATTGAGGGTCTGCATGGGTGTGCGGGTGAACGTCTCGATCTCTTCCTGCAACTCGCGGGCGTCATCCGCGCGACCGGACTGCCGCAGCGCCGAGTGAACCCGGCGGGCCGAGTGCACGACACCGTTGATCCGGCGCTCGGTCGGCAGCTCCAGCACCGGAGCGATCGCGTCCGCCGCGCCGTCCAGCTCACCCGTCGCGATCCGGCTGATCGCCATCGCGGCGTGACTGCCGGCGGCGTCGCCGAAGGCCCACTCCGGGTGGTTCTGGTCGGCGTAGGCGTCGACGGCCTGCCGTGAGTACCGCTCGGCCTGCTCGCCCTCGCCCGGAAGCCAGGCCAGCGCGTCGGCCGCGTAGTACAGCTGGCGGTTGCGCCCGAAGGTGCACAGGCCGCCCATCTCGTCGAGGTCATCGTTCTGGACGTTGTCCCAGGCGTCCTCGGCCCGCTCGAGCGCGGCCCTGGTCGCCTCGGGGTTGCCGAGCGCGGCCCAGGCACGGGCCTCGCTGACCGGCAGCCAGACGCTGGTGGTGCTGTTGGCCTGCTCGGCGTAGCCGGCGCCCAGCTGGGCGTAGCGGACCGAGTCGTGCGGGTTGCCGGCCCAGTACGAGACCAGGGACTGCAGACCGCGCACCCAGGCACGCAGTCCGTGGTGGTCGGCGTTGTCGGCGCACAGGAACGCAGTACGGGCCTGGGTCAGCGCCGCATGCGGGTTGCCGAGGTCGTGGGAGGCCTTGGCGAGCAGACCACCGGTCACGCCGCCGAGGAAGTAGAGCTGCCGCAGGTGTTCCGGGCGTTGCCGGCTCTCCAGCAGTGCGAAGACCAGGTCCTGTGTCTCGACCAGTTGGCCGAGGATCTCTGGCAGTGGGCGCTGCGGGTAGGCCTTCGCGACGTGGCGCACGTCGTCGTAGACCTGTTCCATGGCCTCGCTTCCGAGACCGGACTGGGCCGCAAGGGCAAATGCCCTCGCTCGGCTGGCAGCCATGTCGAGAACCTCCATCTCGTTACCTGTCGTGATCCGCCCACCCGTGGCAGCCACCGGCACCATCTGCTGCCCCGCGTGGTGCTGCGGGACCGCCTGCTCGGGGGTGTACGGCGCGAGGAGTTCCTCGACCGGCTTTCCGAACATGCGCTGCAGGGTGCGCCGGGTCTGTGGAGTGGTTCCTGCCCGCTCGCCGGATGCGAGGCGCCGCAGGTGCCGCTCGGTGATGGTTCCACCCAGCTCGACGAACTCGGCGACGATCTCGGAGTAGGTCTGGTTCCGGCGCTGGATCAAATGCGCCAGGACCGTCTTAGGCGCCAACCTCGCCGCCATCGTTCCTCCCGTTCACCGTCAGAACAGACGTTGTCTCGACTAATGCCCCACGACAAGGTGCTGTCCTCCAGATGTCCGTCAGAGGTCCTCGAGAGGTCCGGTAAAGGTCCTCTTCAGGTCCTAGAGCGGTCACGTTGGGCTCGTGCACCATTACTGCCATGACAACCAGTAAGTCCAACTGGTTGCAAGGGCTGAGAGTTACGGGGTGAGAGGCAGTGAGCATCGCGGAAATGACGGCGCGACAGCATCGTCGCCGGGTTCGGGTCTGGTTCGGCGAGCATGTGATCGCCCAATACGTCGCGGAAGCGTCTCTCGCCGCCCGCTACGAGCAGGCGATGCGGCGTCGTTTCGCCGGCCTCAAGGTCACCAACGACGTGCTCGGCCCGCTCGACAGCGCCACCTGATTCAAACGACCACTTAAGCTTCCGGGCCCTCCTCAGGCTCGGTCAGCCGCACCCTGGAGTCTCCTCACGTTCAGGGTTCGGCTTTCTGGAAAGGTTCGGGACCCTCCTCAGTTCCGAACGAAACCCAGGTGCGGTCCGGGGCACTCCTCAGCCCCGGACCGCACCGCCCGAAGCCCGGCTGGGCTTGGCGGCTGAGTCCCTGTATCGCCGCCGCCCAGCCGTTCCAACCACCACCTCCTGGCCGACACCTCGGGCCAGTCCGGGGTCGGGTGTCCTGGGCGGTAGGACACCACTGGTGGTTCCTGACACCTCACCAGGAACCACCCCCCGAGGTGGCCGGCTCCGCTGTGTGACCGCCGCGCCTGGGCGGTCACACAGCGGAGCCTCTGTCACGTCGTGGCGACGTACACAGCGAACGGTGCGTCCGACCGCACCTCCGGTACGCCGTCCACCCAGCCTTCCGCGGTGATCTCACCCGCGAGCGTCATGCCGAGCCGTTCCATCACCGCTCGGGACGCCAGGTTGTGACGCTCGGTGAAGGCGATCACCGCCTGTGCCTGCAGCGTTTCGAAGGCGAAGGCCAGTCCGGCCCGCCCGATCTCGGTCGCCAGCCCGCGCCCGCGCGCCGACTCGACCAGCGCCCACCCGAGCTCCAGCCGATCGACCGCCCATTCGGCGCCGACCAACCCCTCGATCGCGACGGCCACCGGCGACCCCACCGTCATCCGGGACAACCCACCCCGCCCGGCCAAAGCTCCGCCGGTTCGCTCGTACGCGATCCACTTGCTCACCGAGTCGCGTTCCCAAGCGGCGCCCATCTCGGCCGCTCGCTCCGCGGCCACCTCGGGTGACCACTCCCCGCCGTACCAGCGCGACACCCACGGGTCCGCGAAGATCCGGACCAGGTCCGCTTCATGTCCGCTCAGGACCGCACCCGGTCCACTGACCGGCTCGAGCCGCAACCGCTCGGTCAACCGCATCCGTACGACGTGCGCCACGATGTCCCGCAGTCGCCGGTCCCCGTCGGTCCGCCCGACCATCAGCAGGTCCAGGTTGTCCACCCCGACCCACGCCGACGCATCGTGCTTGCCCTCCTCCAACCGCGGCCGGCTCAGGTCCCCGTCCACCGCGATCAGGTAGTCGAGCTCACGCCGTACCCGGCCCTCCCATTCCCACTCCCAGTCCGCGACGGTCGCCAGAATCTCGCGGACCGTCCACCCCGTCTCCTCCTCAACCTCCCGAGCCAGCGCCTCCTCCGGCGTCTCCCCAGCCTCGAGATGCCCGCCGACAACGTCCCAGATCCCCGGCAACAACCGCCGATCCGCCGACCGCCGCTGCACATAAACCCGCCCACCCGAGTCCCGGATCAGCGCCCCCACACAATCCACACCTCGCATCACGACACCCTAGGGACGAGCGGCGAGGGGTTGTTCGGGGATGCGGTTGGGGATGAAAGCGACGGCGACGATGAGCAGTACGGCGGCGCCGGCGGCGACGTAGAAGACGTCGTGGATCGCGGGTGCCAGCACGGTGGCGGGGAGCTTCCCGAGGTCCTTGTGCACACCGCCGAGCCGGGCGGCGATCTCGCCGTTCGCGACCGCGCCGAAGGCGGCGACGCCGACCGCGCTACCGACCGAGCGGGAGAACATGTTCGCGCCGGTCACCACTCCGCGGTGCTGCCAGTCGACCGACGACTGCGCCGCGACCACGGCCGGCGCGGAGGAGAACCCGAGCCCGACGCCGATCACGAAACAGGCGGCCGCGAGCTGCACGACGCTGCTCGTCGCCGAGACGGTCAGCAGGATCCCCGACCCCAGTACGACGAAGGCCGAGCCCAGCAGCATGGTCCACCGGAACCCGAGCCGCAGGTAGATCCGCCCGGACAGCGAGGCCGCGATCGGCCAGCCGATCGTCATCGAGGCCAGCGCGAATCCGGCGATCAGCGCCGTCGTACCGAGCACGCCTTGCGCGAAGACCGGCACGTACGTCGACAGGCCCATCATCAGCAGCCCGATCAGGAACGCGGTCGCGTTGGCCGAGTTCAGCACCCGCCGCCCGAGCACCCGCGGCGGCAGGATCGGCTCGGCCGCCCGCCGTTCGACCAGGGCGAAAGCGATGATCAGCAGCACCGCCACGGCCAGGATCGCGATGCTGACCGGTGCATCCCAGGCCCACATCACGCCACCCTCGAGCAACCCGAGCAGCAGCAGCGAACCACCGACGGCGAGCAGTACGGCGCCCGCGTAGTCGATCTGGTGCTTGGTCTTCTCGGCGGCCTTCTCGACGAACCGCTTGCGCAGCACGAACGCCGCCGCGATCCCGAGCGGCACGTTCACGAAGAAGATCCAGCGCCACGAGATGTAGTCGGAGAAGACCCCACCGAGCGTCGGCCCGACGAACGACGAGATTCCCCACACGCTGGCCAGGTAGCCCTGCACCTTGGCCCGCTCGGCCACCGTGTAGATGTCGCCGATGATCGTCATCCCGATCGGCTGGATCGCGCCCGCGCCCAGCCCCTGGATCAGCCGGAACGCGATCAGCACCGGCATGCTCCACGCGAACCCGCAGAGCACCGACCCGACCACGAACAGCGTGACCCCGAACAGGATCATCGGCTTCCGCCCGCGCAGATCGGCCAGCTTGCCGTAGATCGGCACCGACACGGCCTGGGCCAGCAGATAGATGCTGAACAGCCACGGGAACTGCGTGAACCCACCCAGATCCTCGACCACCGACGGAACAGCGGTCGCCAGGATGGTCGCGTCGAGCGCCACCAGCCCGGTGCTCAGCATCACCGCCAGCAGGATCGGGCCCCGCTCCGACCGAAGCCCGACACCGCTTTGGTCGATCCGCTCAGTAGTCATGACAAAGCCCAACTTACGGGATCGTTGAACGATTCCTGCAGCCTTGATCCACGGGCCGATACGCTCCGGAGCGTGAGGATCCGGGACTCTGTGCTGCGTGCTGTCGTCATCGTGCTGACCGCCTCATCGAGCCTGGTCCTGCTCCCGATCGCCATCAACGTAGCCACCGGCGGCACCGCGCCCGCCTTCCTCGCCCCGTACGTCGGCTGGGCGTGGCCGGTGATCTTCGTCCTCTGGGCCATCCTCGTGGTGACGGCCCTGCTCGAGGTGCGAAGCCGCCGGGGGCACCCGGTCATCGCCAGTCGCTCGGCCGACAGACCCCGCAACCGCGCGAACTCGCTCGGGCAGGTGGACCGCTACCTCCGGCAGCGGGTCGACGGATCCCTGGCGGCGCGGACGCGCGTCGCCCTGGCGCTCGACCAGCGTCCCGAGCTGGTCGGCCGCCCGTACGACATCGTGGTCCGCCCGAGCGACAGTGATCCGCACCGGCTGCCGGACGACGCCCACATCGGCACCGTCTTCGACGAGCTCGAGCTCTCGATGCTGATCCTTGGCGCACCGGGTGCAGGCAAGACCACCCTGCTCCTCGAACTGGCACGCACCCTCACCCAGCAAGCACAGACCGACGAGCGCGAGCCGATCCCGGTACTGGCGAACCTCTCCGGCTGGACGGCGTCCGTGTCCCGCGGGCCCGGCGATCATCCGCGCGACAGCCCGCTGCTGGCCGGCTTCGTCCGCTGGCTGCTCGACGAGCTCGACACGAGGTACCTCATCCACCCGGCGGTCGGTCGGCGCTGGCTGGTCGAGGGCCGCTTCATCCTCCTGCTGGACGGTGTCGACGAGATCGACCCTGCTCACCGCGACAAGCTGGCGGGCGTACTCGACGAGCTGCGGATGACCTACCGGATCGCCGGACTCGCGGTGACCTGCCGCACCCAGGACTACGCGAATCTCAAGAACCCCCTCCGCGTGCAGGGCGCGGTCGACATCAAGCCGCTGTCCCGGCAGCAGGTCCTCGACTACTTCGCGGCCGTCGGACCCGAGTTGGACGGCGCCCGCGCGGCGATCGAGCAGGACGACGAGCTGTGGGACCTCGTCACGTCACCCCTGATGCTCAACGTCCTCCTCCTGGCCTACCAGGACCAGGGCCGCGACCCCGAGGCGGACGTACGCCGGGAGCTCTTCGACACGTTCATCGTCGAGGTGCTGGCCCGGCACCGCGTCACCACTCGCCAGTACGACGCCCTCACCGCGGTCCGTGCCCTGCGCACCCTCGCGATCCGAACCCGCAGCCGCCTCGGCGCACAGTCCGTCGTACCGCGCTGGCCGAGCCCCGACGCCCGCGACGTCGACCGCGCGGCCGTCTACTCCCTGCACTCGATCGGCCTCCCCGCACTGCTCGCTGGCGTCGTCGCCGGCTCCACCCTCGTCACAGTCGCCCTGTACGGCGTACTGGCCGGGCTGACCGTCGCGGTCGGCGCACTGCTCCTCGCCTTCCGCTGGAAGCCCGCCGGCAAGGCAGCCCGCGGACTCAGTCCGATCGCACTCCTCGGCTTTGTCATCGGTACGGCGACCAGCGGCGTCCTCATCGTCGCGGCCACGGGGCTGGCCGGAGACCTGCGCTTCGTGAACGGTCTGCTGATCGGGCTACTCGTGGGATGGGCCGTCCGGTCGCTGTCCTTCATCCCCAACTACTGGCAGCTCCTCTCCCACCCCAGCGCCCGCTGGCGCTTGGGGCCGTGGGCGCTCGCAGGCGCAGCGGTAGGCATCGGACTGGCGCTGCTGATGGGCGCCGACCACACCACAGCCGGCCCTGCCGTCATTCCTGGCATCGCCATCGGCGTCATCGCCCTTGGCGCGCTACCGCGCCTCTCCAAGAACGCCGGACCGCTGTACCGCGTGCTGGCCGACGTGATGCTCTGCTGGTCCGGACAGCTGCCCTGGCGCCGCGGAGCCTTTCTTCAGTACGCCGCCGACCGCTTCGTGCTGGCCCGAACCGCACCCGGCGAGTACTCGTTCATCCATCTGCTCGTTCGCGACCACCTGGCCGAGTGCGACCCCGACGAGCTAGCTGCCAAGGTCGACCGCCGTCACAGGCGAGGCGCTAGCAAGGCCTGATCGAGGATGTGGCTCCACTGCCGGACGATGCCGCGCCGGCGGGCGCTGTCGTCCGACAGCAGGTCAGCCAGGCCGAGACCGCGTGCCATGTCGAGCACGCCCTGCACTGTCTCGCGTACGCCGGGAGTCCGCTCCGAAACGTCAAGTACGTCGAGGAGCGCCCGGTGTGCTCGCCGCCCGACCCGCTCTTCCAGCCGCACGATCTGCGCCCGCAGCGCCTCTTCCGTCGACGCAGCGACCCACAGGTGCAGGGCGGCCCGGAACAGCGGGCCGGTGTAGACGTCTACGAGCAGGCTGACGATCGCCTCAGTCCGTCCGGGTCCGGTGGGCAATGTCGCGGCCCTGATCTCCGCCAGCCGCACCTCGGTCATGTACTCGACCGCAGCGGCAAACAGATCCGCCCGCGTCGGGAAGTGGTGCTGGGCCGCACCCCGCGACACCCCGGCCCGGGTCGCGACCACAGCCACCGTGGTCGCGGCGTACCCGACCTCGGCGAGTGATTCGACCGCAGCCTCCAGCAACCGCTGCCGGGTGGCCCGGCTGCGGTCCTGCTGTGGCTCGCGGGGTTCCTTCAAACTGGCTTCACTCACGGGCGGCCTCGCGCGCTCTGAGCTCACGCCGCAGGATCTTTCCCGACGCTGCCTTCGGTACCGCCTCGATGAACTCCACCAGCCGCACCTTCTTGTACGGCGCCACCCGCGCGGCGACGTACTCGAGCACGTCAGCCTCGGTCAGCCCGGACCCCGGCATCGGCACCACGAACGCCTTCGGTACCTCGTTCCCGTCGTCCAGGACGCCGATCACCGCCGCGTCCGCGATCCGCTCGTCGGTCAGCAGCACAGCCTCCAGTTCGGCCGGCGGCACCTGATAACCGTGGTACTTGATCAGCTCCTTGACCCGATCGACGACGTACAGGTAGCCGCGGTCGTCGACGCGGCCGAGGTCGCCGGTGTGCAACCAGCCCTCACGGTCGACGGTCGCATCCGTCTCTGCCGGCCGACCCAGGTACCCCTTCATCACCTGCGGTCCGCGGATCCAGATCTCGCCGACCTCGCCCTCGGGAACATCGTTGCCGTCGGCACCGACCAGTCGCTGCTCGGTCGACGGGAACAACAGGCCGACTGCGCCAGGCGGCGGCTCCGGGTCGTCCTGCGGTACGGCGTGCGTCCCCGGCGACAGCTCGGTCATCCCGTAGCACTGCAGCACCGAAACCAGTCCGAGCCGCTTCGCGCACGCCTCGGCCAGCTCCGCATCGAGCGGCGCTGCCGCGGACGTCAGGTACTTCAGTGCCGACAGGTCCACCCCATCCACCGCCGGGTGTTTCGCCAGCGCCAGCACGATCGGCGGCGCGACGAACGCGCGCGTGATCTTCTGTTCGTCCAACGTGGTCAGGAACTGCTGCAGCTCGAACTTCGGCAGTACGACGACGGTCGCGCCGAGGCGGAACGGCAGATTCATCAGCACCGACTGCCCGTAGATGTGGAAGAACGGCAGGATCGCGATGATCCGCTCGCCGTCGTCCATCTGGAACGTCGCCTCGGCCTGCACCAGGTTGGTCCCGATGTTCCGGTGCGTCAGCATCACACCCTTGGCCGCACCCGTCGTACCGCTCGAATACGGCAGCACCGCGACATCGGAGGCCGGGTCGATCGTGACCGACGGCTCGGGTGCGGTCGAGGCCAGCAGCTCCTGCACAGACCGATAGCCCTCGGCCTGGTCGCAGACGAAGATTTCGCCGACCTCGGTGCCCTCGATCGCGGCCGTCGCGACCGGCAGGAACAGCGAGATCGTCACCAGGATCTTGGCCTTCGAGTCGACCAGCTGCTTGTGCAGCTCGTCGGCGGTGTAGAGCGCGTTGACCGTGGTCACGGTCGCACCGGCCCGGATCGCGCCGTAGAAGACGACCGGGTAGAGGATCGTGTTCGGGCTGTAGAGCGCAACCACGTCACCATGCCGGATGCCGAGCTCGGCCAGCCCGGCCGCCAGCCGCCGGGTCATCCCGTCCAGCTGGGCGTAGCTGATCTCGCGGCCGCTGACCGCGTCCACGAGGGCCGGGCGGTCGCCGTACTCCTGCGCACGTCCGAGCACCGCGTCGTGCAGCGGGACGTCGAGCAGCTCGACGGGCGGGTACTGGCTGGTGATGATCATCGGCCGGCCTCTCTGAGCGGAATCAGTGCCAGGAACCTTCTCGTACTACCGAGTATTTGCCCAGAGCTCAGTACGACTTCGGCAGCCCGAGGCTGTGCTGGGCGACGAAGTTCAGGATCATCTCCCGGCTCACCGGTGCGACCCGGATCGCGCGCGCGGCGACCGAGAGCGAGGCGACGCCGTACTCCTTGGTCAGGCCGTTGCCGCCCAGTGACTGGACCGCCTGATCAGTCACCCGTACGGCGACCTCGGCGGCCGCGAACTTGGCCATGTTCGCGGCCTCACCCGCGCCCAGGTCGTCGCCGGCGTCGTACAGGGCAGCCGCCTTCTGCATCATCAGCCGGGCGAGCTCGAGTTCGATCTTCACCTGCGCCAGCGGATGCGCGATGCCCTGATGAGCGCCGATCGGGGTCTTCCAGACCTGCCGTTCCTTGACGTAGGCGACCGCCTTGCCGAGTGCGTGCCGGGCGATCCCGAGCGCGAACGCGGACGCCATGATGCGCTCCGGGTTCAGCCCCGCGAACAGCTGCATCAGCGCCGCGTCCTCGGCCCCGACCAGCGCCTCGCGCGGCAACTGGACGTCGTCCAGGAACAGCGTGAACTGCTTGTCCGGGCTGATCAGATCCATCTCGATCGGCTGGAACTCGATCCCCGGCGCATCGGTGGGCACGATGAACAACGCTGGCTTGAGCCGGCCGGTCTTGGTGTCCTCGGTCCGCCCGACCACCAGCACCGCCTGCGCTACATCGAGTCCGGAGATGTAGACCTTCCGGCCGGACAGCGACCAACCGTCCTCGGTACGGCGAGCGGTCGTGGTGATGTTGTGCGAGTTCGACCCGGCATCCGGTTCGGTGATCGCGAACGCCATCGTCGTGGACCCGTCGGCCAGTCCCGGCAGCCAGCGCTGCTTCTGCGCGTCGGTCCCGAATCGCGTGATCACGGTGCCGACGATCGACGACGACACGACCATCATCAGCAGCGGACACCCGGCCGCACCGAGCTCCTCCAGCACGATCGACAGGTCACCCATCCCGCCGCCACCGCCGCCGTACTCCTCCGGCAGGTTGACGCCGAGATAGCCGAGCTTCCCGGCCTCCAGCCACAGCTCGGAGGTGCTCCCGCCGCTCCGCGCCTGCCGGTCGAACCACTCGTAGCCGTACTTCTTCCCGAGCTCACCGACCGCCATGCGCAAGGCCTGACGCTCTTCCGACTCTGTGTAGAAGTCCTTCCCCGCCCCACCACCCCGGACAATGCTCATGCGTTCTCCCCAACGACGACCAGTACGGCGCCGACCTCGACCTGTTGACCCGCTTCGACAGCGAGCTCACCGACAACACCGTCAGCCGGCGCAGCGATCGTGTGCTCCATCTTCATTGCCTCCAGCCACAACAGCGGCTGACCCTGCTTGACCACCTCACCGACCTGCACTCCGACCCGGATCACCGTCCCCGGCATCGGTGCCACCAACGATCCCGCCGCCACCTGCTGCGATGGGTCCACAAACCGCGGCACCGGCGTCAAGCTCACCGGCCCCACACAAACCAGACCGTCGTACGTCGCGACCTCGAACACCCGGCGTACTCCGTCGATCTCGAGCACCACCCGGTCCGGCGTACTCTCGATCAGTTGGATGTTGCCGTTAACAACTAGTCCGTCCCGGGTCAGCCGATACTCAACGTCATAAGTCGTCTCGCCGACCCGATAACTCTTCCGCTGCGGCTGCGAAGCCAGGTTCCGCCACCCTCGCGGCACCCTCACGGGCTGGGCCCGCCCCGCTGCATCAGCCAACGCGGCCGCCAGTGCGGCAACCTGCGCTGAGTTGGCCTGTCCGCCGATCCCGTGCGTCGTGAAGAACGCAGTGTCGGTCTCACCCGCCAGAAACGCCGGATGCCGCAGGATCCAGGCGAGCAGATCCCGGTTGGTCCCCACGCCGTGCAGGGTCGCCCGCTCCAGCGCCTTAGCCAACCGTCGCGCGACGGCGGTCCGATCGGTGCCGTAGGCAATGACCTTGGCGAGCATCGCGTCGTAGTACGGGGAGACGATCGAGCCGTCCTCCACGCCCGAGTCCACCCGCACACTCGAATCCAGCGCGAACTTGTGCAGTACGCCGGTCTGCGGTTGCCAGTCGTGCTGCGGATCCTCGGCGTACAGGCGCACCTCGATCGCATGTCCGACCGTCGGCGGCGGGTCCGCGGGCAGCTTCGAACCGTCCGCGATCGCGATCTGCAGCTCCACCAGATCGAGCCCGGTGGTCTCCTCCGTGACCGGGTGCTCCACCTGCAGCCGCGTGTTCATCTCGAGGAAGTAGAAGTTCCCCTCCTCGTCCGCCAGGAACTCGACCGTCCCCGCGCCCACGTAGCTGATCGCCGCCGCAGCCTTCCGCGCCGCGTCGAACAGCAGCGGCCGCATCGACGGAATCCGTTCCACCAAGGGCGACGGCGCTTCCTCGACCACCTTCTGGTGCCGGCGCTGAATCGAGCACTCCCGCTCACCGATGGCCCAGATCGTGCCGTGCCGATCGGCCATGATCTGCACCTCGATATGCCGTCCAGCCGGCAGATACCGCTCGCAGAACACCGTCCCGTCGCCGAACGCCGACAACGCCTCCGCCGACGCCGCGTCGATCTCCGCCGCCAGATCCGCCGGCCGCGAGACCACCCGCATCCCGCGCCCACCGCCCCCGGCCGAAGCCTTCACGAGCACCGGCAGATCAGCCTCGGACACCTCAGCCGGCGTCAGCTCGGCCAGCACCGGCACCCCAGCCGCCGCCATCAGCTTCTTCGACTCGATCTTCGACCCCATCGACGAGATCGCGTCCACCGGCGGCCCGATCCAGCTCAGCCCCGCCTCGATCACCGCCGCCGCGAACCCGGCGTTCTCGGACAGAAACCCATACCCCGGATGCACCGCGTCCGCACCAGCCCGCAGCGCCGCCTCGATCACCAGCTCGCCGCGCAGATACGTCTCACCCGGCGCGTTCCCCGGCAGGTGCACCGCCGCATCGGCCTCATTCACGTACGGCGCCGCCGCGTCCGCCGTCGAGTAGACGGCAACCGTCGACAACCCGAGTGACCGAGCGGTCCGGAACACGCGACGAGCGATCTCACCACGATTGGCAACAAGAACCGACGAGATCATCAGACTCACATCCTGAAGACACCGAAGGAGGACGTGCCCTCCACCGGTGCCGAGTGGATTGCGGACAGGCAGATGCCGAGCACGGTGCGGGTGTCCCGGGGATCGATCACACCGTCGTCGTACAGGCGTCCGGACAGGAACATCGGCAGCGACTCCGCCTCGATCTGGCCCTCGACGTAGGCGCGCATCTTCGCGTCGCCGTCCTCGTCGTACGGTATGCCCTTCGCCTCGGAGGCTGCTCGCGCGACGATCGACAGCACGCCGGCCAGCTGCTGCGGCCCCATCACCGCCGACTTCGCCGACGGCCACGCGAACAGGAACCGTGGATCGAACGCTCGTCCACACATCCCGTAGTGCCCGGCTCCGTACGACGCGCCCATCAGGATCGACACGTGCGGGACCTTCGAGTTCGCGACCGCGTTGATCATCTGCGCGCCGTGCTTGATGATCCCGCCCTGCTCGTACTCGCGACCGACCATGTAGCCGGTCGTGTTGTGCAGGAAGATCAGCGGAGTGTCCGACCGGTTCGCCAGCTGGATGAACTGCGCCGCCTTCTGCGCCTCCTCGCTGAACAACACTCCGCGAGCATTCGCGAGGATCCCGACGGGATACCCATGCACCGTGGCCCATCCGGTCGCCAGCGACGAGCCGTACAGCGGCTTGAACTCGTCGAACACCGACCCGTCCACCACCCGCGCGATCACATCCCGCGGGTCGAAGGGGATCTTCAGGTCACCCGGAACGATGTCGAGCAGCTCGTCCGCGTCGTACAAGGGATCCTGGTACGACGGCGCTGCCGCCGGGCCCTTCTTACGCCAGTTGAGCCGAGACACGATCTGGCGGCCGAGCCGGATCGCGTCCTGCTCGTCGACCGCGAAGTAGTCGGCCAGCCCCGACTTCCGTGCGTGCATCGACGCACCACCGAGCGATTCGTCGTCCGCGTCCTCGCCCGTCGCCATCTTCACCAGTGGCGGCCCGGCCAGGAACACCTTGGCGCCGCCGTCGACCATCACCACGTAGTCGCTCATCCCGGGGATGTACGCGCCGCCCGCGGTCGAGTTGCCGAAGACCAGCGCGATCGTCGGAATCCCCTCGGCCGACAGCCGGGTCAGGTTCCGGAACATCGCGCCGCCCGGGATGAAGATCTCCTTCTGCGTCGGCAGATCCGCCCCACCGGACTCGACCAGGCTGATCACCGGCAACCGGTTCGCCCGCGCGATCTCGTCCGACCGCAACGCCTTCCGCAACGTCCACGGGTTGCTCGCGCCACCCTTGACGGTCGGATCGTTCGCCGTGATCAGGCACTCGACTCCGCAGACCACGCCGATCCCCGTCACCAGACTCGCGCCGACCGTGAAGTCGGATCCCCAGCCCGCCAACGGCGACAACTCCAGGAACGCCGAGTCCGGGTCGATCAGCAGCTCGATCCGCTCCCGCACCAGCAACTTCCCGCGCTTGTGATGCCGCTCGACGTACTTCTCCCCACCCCCCGCCAACGCCTTCGCGTGCTCAGCCTCGAGCGCGGTGAGCTTCTCCAGCATCGCCACCCGGTTAGCGTCCGAAGACTCGCGGGCGCTCGTCGGCGATTGTTCGGACGTTGTGGTCATGAAGTGAACCCCAGTCGTTTGGCGGCGAGGCCGGTCATGATCTCGTTGGTGCCACCGCCGATGGCGAGCACCTTCTGGTCGCGGTACTGGCGTTCCACCTCGGCTTCCCGCAGGAAGCCGAACCCGCCGTGCAGCTGCAGCGCCTGGTCGCACACCCACTGGCCGGCCTCGACCGCGGTGTTCTTCGCGAAACAGACCGCCGTGAACACGTCCTCACCCCGCTCGGACCGCTCGGCGACCGAGTGCACGTAGACCCGCGCGACGTCGATCCGGCGCGCCATCTCGGTGAGCGTGTGCTGCACGACCTGCCGCGAGATCAGCGGCTTGCCGAACGTCTCCCGGTTCCGGCACCACTCGACCGTGAGATCAAGCGCCCGCTGCGCCCCGGCGTACGCCTGCACCGCGAGAACCAACCGCTCCGCCACGAAGTTGATCGCCAGCTGCACGAACCCCGAACCGGCCGTGCCCACCAGGTTGCCGACCGGCACCCGTACGTCGTCGAACGCCAGCTCGGCCGTATCTGAACACAACCACCCGAGCTTCTCGAGCTTCCGCGACACCGTGAATCCCGGCGTCCCCTTCTCGATCACCAGCAGGCTGATCCCGTGCGCGCCGGGCCCGTCGGTCCGTACCGCGGTCGTCACAAAGTCCGCCCGCACCCCCGACGTGATGTAGGTCTTCGCGCCGTTCACCACGAAGAAGTCCCCATCACGACGAGCCGTCGTCCGCAACGACGCGACATCCGAACCACCGTCAGGCTCTGTGATCGCCAGCGAGCCGATCAGCTCACCGTCGAGCGTCGGCTGCACCCATCGATCGATCTGCTCTTGATTGCCTGCAGCAACGATATGCGGTACGGCGATCCGACACGTCAGCAGTGATGCGACCAGCCCACCCGAACCACCCGCGTAGTGCATCTCCTCAACGACCGCGAGCATGTCGCTCAGCGACCCACCGCCACCACCAACGGACTCCGGAAACGCAACCCCGAGCAACCCCAGCTGGCCGGCTTTCTTGTGCAGCTCGCGCGGCAGCTCGCCGTCGCGCTCCCACTGATCCAGATGCGGCAGCACCTCTGCCGCCATGAACCTCCGCACGCTCTCTCTGAAGTCGGTGCTCATAGCAACATCTCCGGAATGTCGACATATCGAGAACGCAGCCATTCGCCGACGGCCTTGGCCTGCGGATCGAACCGCGCCTGCGCGGCGACCCCTTCGCCCAGCAGGCCTTCGACGACGAAGTTCACCGCCCACAGATTGGGCAGCAGGTACCGCGTGACCGGCAGATCAGTGGTCTCCGGCAACAACTCCTGGAACAGCTCGACGGTCAGCGTGTGCGCCAACCACCGCCAAGCCTTCTCGTCCCGCACCCACACCCCGACGTTCGCGTCGCCGCCCTTGTCGCCCGACCGCGCACCCGCGATCCGTCCCAACGGAACCTCGCGCGTCCGCGGCCGCCCGGCCGACGCCAGCGACGGCAACGGGATCGGCAATCCAGCATCCTCAGCCGAGGTCAGCTCCTGCGTCTCCGCCGCGGGCTCGATGATCGATCGCGACCCGTCCGGCAGTACAACAACCTGCTCGACCGCGTGGATATCGACGTACCCGGCGCGGAAGACGCCGTACGGCGCGCCCTCCCCAGGCGGCGCGAGGACATGGAACCCGGGGTAGCTCGACAACGCCAACTCGACCGCCGCACCGGAGAATCCGCGACCGACCACCTTCGGATCGGGATCCTTGACCGCGCAGCGCAGGTAGACGCTGGCCTCCTCCTCCGAGTCCGCGTTCGGCTTCTCGGTCCAGGCGAGCGTCCACTGCACCTCGGCCGGCCGCTTCGCGAACCCACGCTCGAGCTGCGCCTTGACCAGGTCAGCCTTCTCCTCCAGTTGCAGCCCGGTCAGCACGAAGTTCACCTCGCTGCGGAACCCGCCCACGCTGTTCAACGACACCTTGTACGTCGGCGGCGGAGCCTCCCCCCGAACCCCACTGATCCGGACCCGGTCGGCGCCGTCGTCCGACAGCTCGATCGTGTCGAGCCGCGTGGTCACGTCCGGACCGGCGTACCGGGCGCCCGTGATCTCGTAGAGCAGCTGAGCCTTGACCGTGTCGACTGTGACCGCGCCACCGGTCTTGTCGTGCTTGGTGATCACGCTGCTGCCGTCCGCTTGGATCTCCGCGATCGGGAACCCGGGCCGGCCGAGGTCGTGGACCTCGCTGAAGAACGCGTAGTTCCCGCCGGTCGCCTGGCATCCGCACTCGATCACGTGACCGGCGGCGACCGCGCCCGCCAGTTCGTCGTACTGGTTCCGTTTCCAGCCGTGGTGCGCCGCGGCCGGCCCGACGATCACCGACGCATCGGTGACGCGGCCGGTCACGACCACATCGGCTCCGGCCTGCAGCGCCTCGGCGATACCCCAGGCGCCCAGGTAGGCGTTGGCCGTCAGCGGCTCACCCAGCTCCAGCTCGGCGGCTCGATTCAGCAGGTCGTCGCCCTCGACGTACGCGATCTTCGGATGGAGGCCGAGCCGATCCGCCAGCTCCTGGATCGCCTGCGCCAGCCCGGCCGGGTTCAATCCGCCGGCGTTGCTGACGATCTTCACGCCACGATCGAGCGCCTCACCGAGGCTGCCCTCCAGCTGCTTCAGGAACGTCCGCGCGTACCCGAGGGACGGATCCTTCAGGCGGTCCCGCCCGAGGATCAACATCGTCAGCTCAGCCAGGTAGTCCCCGGTCAACACATCCAGCGGCCCGCCGGTCAGCATCTCCTGCACCGCGCTGAACCGGTCCCCGTAGAAGCCGGACGAGTTCCCGATCCGGATCGGCGCGGTCATCCGAACTGCCCCGGCTGACGACCCTTGCCCGGCATCCCCGCGAATGCCTGCACGATCCCCAGCCACTCATCCGCGTCAGCACCCTCCGCAACCACCTCCAGGTCGTCGCGATGCCTTCGCTGGGTTGCCAGCAGGCAGAAGTCCAGCGCCGGCCCACTCACGCGCTGCGCGGCACCCTCCGGCCCCCACGCCCACACGTCTCCATCCGGCCCGGTCAGCTCGACCCGAATCTCGACGTCAGGCGCAGTCCGCCCGTGCAGCATGTACGCGAACCCACGCGTCCGCACCGCCAGATGCGCCACGTGCCGCAGACGGTTGCTCGGCGGCCGTCGTACCCCGAGAGCGTCAGCGACGTCCTGCCCATGCGCCCACGTCTCCATCAACCGCGCGGTCGCCATCGAGGTCGCACTCATCGGCGGCCCGAACCACGGAATCTTCTCGCCGGCCGGAACCGCCTTGAGCGCCTCGGCCAGGTCGGCTCGCGTCTCTCTCCAGTAGACCAACAGCTGGTCCGGCGGCAGGGCTGCGCCCTCGGCCGCCGCGTCATCGACGTACCCAGTCGGGTTGGCCGCGCCACGCTCCAGCAGCTCCGCGAACCCCTCCGGTTCAGCCGCCGCCAGCCGCGCCGCGTCATCAGTCCAGGCCAGATGCCCGATCTGATGAGCGATAGTCCAACCCTCAGCCGGAGTCGCCTGAGCCCACTCGCCGGCCGCCAGCCCGCCCACCAGCCGATCCAGCTCAGCACTCTCGGCCCAAAGATCCGCCAGCACCTCGTCTACATGCACGCGCACTCCCAAGCGACGGAGATCGTGCCACCGACACTGACACGATCGGTAAAAAGAATCAAGCGCGCTTGTTTTCGAATCGGCCGGGACTTCGGTGGTCTATTGAGGTTGTCTTCGACGGCGGTGGAAAAGGTTCCGCTGGGGGATCCTGGTCTGTTACCCAGGAAGCATGCATGGTTCGCTGCCGGGGAAGGCCGCCGAGATCCGGGCGTTGTTGCTGAGTTTGATCGACACGCTCCCGGAGGGCGCCGCGCTGCCGCCCGAACGGGAGCTGGCCGTGCGCTGGAACGTGGCACGGATGACGTTGCGCCGGGCCGTCGACGAGTTGGTGATCGAGGAGCTGCTCGTACGCCGGCACGGGAGCGGCACGTACACGACCAGGCCGAAGGTGGCCCGGTGGCTGGGGATGATCGGGTTCTCCGAGGACATCCGCCGGCGCGGCATGCGGCCGGGCAACCAGATGCTCGAGTTCCGCCATCAGAAGGCTGAGCGTGCGGCCGCCCGGCGGCTGCGGATCCCGGTCGGGGATCCGATCATCGCGTTCACCCGGCTGCGGCTGGCCGACGACTTCCCGATGGTGGTCGAGCGGACCACTTTGCCCGCGGCGTACGTCCCGGGGCTGGAGGCCGAGGACCTCAACGGGTCCATGTACGACCTGCTGACCAACCGCTACGGCATCGACGTCGTCAGCGGTACGTCGCGCCTCGAGCCGGTGATGCCCGATGCCAAGACCGCCGCCTGGCTCGACATCCCGGTCACGCAGCCGTGCCTCGCTACCCACGGCATCAGCTTCGACAGCCGAGACCGCGTCTTCGAGTACACCTCGGCCCTCTACCGGGGCGACCGCTACGCCTTCACCACCGAGCTCCGGATGACCCAGACCCCGCGAGCCCGCGCGACCAGTTTCTGAATGTCGAGGTAGTTCGGCCGGCTCCGACGTCCTTGGCGTGATGATCGAACAGCAGGTACAACTCCCCGACGGCCGCACGCTCCACGCCTACGACACCGGATCGACCGGCGTACCGGTGATCTGGAACCACGGCACCCCGAATGTCGGCGCACCGCCCGAGCCGTTGTTCGCAGCCGCCGAGCGCCTCGGCCTGCGGTGGATCTCGTTCGATCGGCCCGGGTACGGCGGATCCACGGTCGACCGTGGTCGGACCGTCGCCTCGGTGGCCCGGGACACCGAGGCCGTGGCCGATGCTCTCGAACTCGACCGGTTCGCCGTCGTCGGCTACTCGGGTGGCGGGACCTTCGCGCTGGGGACAGCGGCTTTGCTCGGCGACCGGGTGAGCGCGGTCGTGACGCTGGCCGCGATCGCGCCGTACCGGGCTGAAGGTCTCGACTGGTTCACCGGGATGGTCCCCTCGGCCATCGCAGCGCTCGGCAGTGCGGCCGCCGGTGCTGACGTGCGGGAGGCCCTCCACCGGTCGGGATTCGAGTACGACGCCGGGTTCCTGCCGGCGGATTTCGAGATGTTCGATGGTCCGTGGGGTTGGCTGGGCAAGGTCGCCGGACCGGGACTCGACGCGGGACCCTATGGGCAGATCGACGACGACGCGTCGTACACGCGTCCGTGGGGTTGTGATCCGCGGACGATCACCGCGCCGACCCTGCTGCTGCACGGCACTGCGGACGGCATCATCCCGGCCTCCCACGGTCGCTGGCTCGCGGCGCATTGCCCGACCGCGACACTCCAGCTCCACGAAGGCGCGAGCCACTTCACGATCGTCGAGCACGCGGAGGAGGGTCTGACGTGGCTGGCGCAACAGCTCTGACGCCCTTTCGTGTCGACGTACCCGAGGCAGATCTCGCCGACCTCCGTCGGCGGTTGGAGAACACGCGGTCGGACGATCTCGTTGCCTCTTGGCGAGACTCATATGACTGGCGTGCCTGGGAGCGACGGCTGAACGCGTATCCCCAGTACACGACCATCATCGACGGGACGCGAGTGCACTTCCTGCACGTGCGCTCACCCCGGCCGAACGCGTTCCCGCTGATCCTCACCCACGGCTGGCCGGGTTCGGTCGTGGAGTACCTCGACGTGATCGGCCCGCTGACGGACCTCGGCTACGACCTCGTCATCCCATCTCTCCCCGGCTACACCTGGTCCGGCCCCACACCCGACAACGGCTGGGGCCCGCGCCGCATCGCCCGTGCCTGGGCTGTGCTCATGGACCGCCTCGGTTACAGCCGGTACGGCGCCGCCGGCAACGACTGGGGCTCACACATCGCACCGGAGTTGGGTCGAGTCGCTCCGGACGCGGTCACCGGCGTACACGTCACGCAACTGTTCTGCTTCCCCGAAGGTGAGTGGCTCGCCTACCCGCCGAGTGTCGAACCCGATCGCAGCGCGCTCACCTCCGAGGACCAAGCCGCCCTCGACGACCTGCGCGAGCTGCAGCGCTCCTCCGGTTCCTATGCTCATGTCCACGCCCAGCGTCCGTCCGTTCTGGGAATCGCCTTGAACGACTCACCCGCCGGGCTCCTCGCCTGGAATCGCCAGGCCATGGGCGGCCTCGACCCGGACACGCTGCTCACCCACGTCACGGCGTACTGGCTAACCCGTACGGCGGCCTCGGCCATGCAGCTCTACGCCGAGTACCAACGCCAACCCGCCCCCGACAGCCCCACCACCGTCCCGCTGGCCCTGTCCCAGTTCCGCGACGACCTCCGCTCGATCCGCTGCTACGCCGACCGAGATCACGCCAACATCACCACCTGGACCATCCATGACACCGGCGGCCACTACGCCGCCCACCAAGTCCCGGAGTTGTTGGTCAACGACCTCCACACCCACTTCACCACCCACCGCTGAAGCCGGGGGCGGACCTGCATCACCGTCCAACCCCTCGCGCGGCCGCTCGGAGGGGCGATGCTGAGCGTGAACTCCCGCGCCTCATCACTGTTAGACGGTGGTGGCGGTCTCGGTACGGCGCAGGAGGTGGGCCTTGGCGTGGTCGGTGGCGGTGGCGATGGCGCCGACGAGGGAGGCTCGGTCGCCCAACGTGGAGCGGAGGACGGCTATGGGGACGGGGAGTGTGGCCGCTAGTTCGGCGACGCGGGCGGCGAGGAGTTCGTTGTCGCCGATGCCGCCCGTGAGGATGACGGTCTCGGGGTCGACGATCGCGCTCAGGGCGGCGACGATCTCATGGATGCGACGGCACTCGTCCTCGACGAGCGACAGCGCGTAGTCGTCGCCGACGCGTGCCCGATCAAACAGATCCTGTACGTCGCGAAGCGCGGGGTCCAACGCGCGAGCCTCGCGCAGCAGGGCGAGACCACCTGCCTCGTCGGGTTCGGCCGGCGTACCCCGTCTTGCGTGTGTTGTCGGCAGGAACCCGACCTCGCCGGCGGCGCCATGCGCACCACGCAACAGCGTGCCGTTGTGCATGATCCCCGCACCGACGCCCGCGCCGATCGCGATCACCGCGAAGGTCGACAGCGAACTCCCTGCACCATGCCGGTGCTCACCGATCGCGGCCAGGTTGACGTTGTTCTCCAGCAGTACCGGCCCGTCGATCCCCGCGGCCAACTGCGAGTACAGGTCGTACGGCGTCTCCTGCCCCAGGTTCCACGCATACCGAACCATCGGGTCGTTGGTCAGATTCACCGCGCCCGGCGTCGACACCCCGGCCGCCAGCAGCGGCACATCAGCCCGCCCAGCCTCAACCCGTGCTTCAGCGAGCAGCTCAACAGCCTGCCGTACGACGCTCTCCGCGCCCTGGGCCTGAGTCGGCCGCTTCAACTCGGCCAACGGCGTACCGCTCACATCGCAGACCGCGACCCGCAGATTGGTCCCACCGATGTCGATCGCCGCGACGCAGCCCGCGCCCGTCGGCACGCCGTACAGGGTGGCTGTCCGTCCCGGCAGTCCGCTGCGTTGGCCGAGCGACTCAACCAGTCCGAGAGCCTCGAGTCGCTCGACGGCGGCGAAGACCGTGGGCCGCGAGAGGGCGCAGGCGACGGCCAGTTCGGACCGCGTCTGCGGCCCCGGCTGCGCGAGCAGGCGTGCCAGTACGACGGTCGCACTCGGCGTACCGCTCACAACACGGTTCATGCTCACCTCGTCCGGACTTCTTGACTCCCTCGTCGGCCCTGATAATACTGCCCGTATGTTAGGAAGGTTGCCTAACAAATAAAAGACCTGGAGTGGGGCAATGGTGGCGATCGACAGGCGGACCGTACTGAAGACGGCCGGTGGGGCCGGACTGGCGGCCTTGCTGGCCGCGTGCAGCGGGGGCAAGGGCGCGACCACGGGGGACCAGGGCAGTGGGAGCAGCGGCGAGATCCGGGCGCTGTTCATGAAACAGGCGGCGTACACGGAGGATGACGTCACCAAGATGACGGCGGCGTTCACGTCCGCGAACCCGAACATCAAGGTGACGCCGGAGTTCGTCGCCTACGAGGCGCTGCACGACAAGATCGTCGCTGCCGGACCGGCCGGCACGTACGACGTGGTGCTGATCGACGTCATCTGGCCGGCCGAGTTCGGCAGCAAGAAGATGATCACGGACGTGACCGGGCAGTGGGCCGGTCAATGGAAGACCGGCATGCTCGCCGGGGCGATCGCGACCGCGGAGTACGACAAGAAGCTGTACGGCGTCCCGTGGATCATGGACACCAAGTACTTCTTCTACAACGACACGCATCTCCAGGCCGCCGGTGTGAACCCGCAGTGGCTCGACACCTGGGACGGCGTCCTCCAGGGCGCGCGGAAGCTGAAGACGTCGGGTGTCGTGAAGTACCCGTTCATCTGGTCCTGGCAGCAGGCCGAGGCGCTGGTCTGCGACTACGCGCAGCTGCTCGGCGCGATGGGTGGCAAGTTCCTCGACGACTCGGGCAAGGCCGCCTTCAACGCCGGTGGAGGGGTCCAGGCGTTGGAGTTCATGCGGCAGACGATCGTCGACGGGCTGAGCAACCCGGCGTCGACGCAGTCGCTGGAGGCCGACGTACAGCGCGTCTTCCAGGCCGGTCAGGCGAGCATGGTGCTCAACTGGACCTACATGTACGGCGCGGCCAACGACGCCAAGCAGAGCAAGATCGCCGGCAAGGTCAAGGTCGCGCAGACGCCGAAGGGCAGCGCGGGCCGGCCGGGTGTCAACGGCGGGATGGCGCTGTGCGTGACCGCGGGCAGCAAGAACCAGGCGGCCGCGTTCAAGTACATCTCGCACCTGACCAGCCAGCCCGAGCAGGACAAGTACGCGCTCGATTCACTCCCGGTCTGGACGTCGTCGTACGACGATCCCGCGGTCGTGAAGACCAACCCGGCCGTCGTACCGCAGGCGAAGAAGCAGCTGGACGACCTGATCCTGCGGCCGCAGGCCAAGAACTACAACGCGATGTCCCAAGCTCTGCAGGCCGAACTGCAGAACGCGCTGCTCGGGCGCAAGCCGGCGCAGAAGGCGCTCGACGACGCGGCCGACAAGGCGAACAGCCTGCTGCAGTCGTGAAGCCGGTGCGGGTCCGCGGCGAGGGACGGTTCGCGCTGTTCCTTTTGTTGCCCGCGGCAATAGTCGTCTTCGGTGTGGTGCTCTACCCGGTGCTCCGGACGCTGCTGATGTCCTTCTACAAGGTCGACAGCGCGATGCCCGGCAGCTACCCGTTCGCCGGGTTGAGCAACTACACCAAGGTCTTCAACGACCCGGCGTTCTATCCGGTGCTCGGTCACACGGCGTACTTCACGCTCGTCTCGACCGCCGCCGAGCTCGTGCTCGGGATGGGCGTGGCGCTGCTGCTCAACGCACCGCTGCGGTTCAAGTGGTTGTGGCGCAGTCTGGTCGTGCTCCCGTGGGCGCTGCCGACGATCGTCAACGGTGCGTTGTGGCGCTGGATCGACAACGGCCAGTACGGCGTCCTGAACCAGCTGCTCGGCACGGAGATCCAGTGGCTGGGTTCGCCGTTCCTGGCGCTCAACATGGTGATCGTCGCCGACGTCTGGAAGAACATCTCGATCGTCGCGTTCTTCCTGCTCGCCGGTCTGCAGACCATCCCGGGTGAACTGCGCGAGGCGGCGGTCGTCGACGGCGCGTCCACCTGGCGCACCTTCTGGCAGATCGTCGTACCGCTGCTGAAACCCAGCATCGCGGTCGTCCTGGTACTGCGGACGATCGAGGCGTTCAAGGTGTTCGACATCGTCTACGTGATGACCGGCGGCGGTCCTGCCTCAGGTACACAGACCATTGCCTTCTACACCTATCTGCAAGCGTTCTCGAACCAGCTCTTCGGGTACGGCGCTGCGCTCGCGTACCTGATCGTGATCGCGGTCGGCGCGCTGGCGATGTTCTACCTCCGTGTCCTTCGGCAGAACCAGTTGGCGGGGGTCTGATGCGCAAGTTCCAATACGCGATGTGCGGTCTGCTGGCGGTCGTCGTCCTGGCGCCGTTCAGCTGGCTCGTCATCTCGAGCCTGTCCCCGGCCGACGAGCTGAACAACGGTTCGCTCCTGCCGTCACACCCGACGCTGTCGCGCTATCAAGACATCTTCACGTCGGGTGCCGACGGGATCGCCGGCACCTTCCGCGTCTCGATGCTGAACAGTCTGGTGGTCGCCTCCGCGACGACGATCATCTCGCTGATCGTCGGCTGTCTCGGTGGGTACGCCTTCGCACGGTTGCGTTTCCGCTTCCGCCGTACGACGTTGTTCGCGTTCCTGGCGATCTACATGCTGCCGCCGATCGCGCTGGTGATCCCGCTCTATCTGGCGCTGGCGAACCTGCAGCTCCTGGATACCCAGCTCGGCCTGATCATCACCTACTGCTCGATCGTCACGCCGTTCTGCCTGTGGACGATGAGCAACTTCTACCTCAGCCTCCCGGCCGAACTCGAAGACGCAGCCCGCGTCGACGGCTGCTCACGCCTGGGCGCCCTGGTCCGGATCGTGCTCCCGCTGGCCCGCCCAGGAATCGTCGCGACCGCGATGTTCGGTTTCCTGCTGGCCTGGGACGAGTTCCTCTACTCCCTGATCTTCACCTCGACCACGAACTCCAAGACCATCCCGGTCGCGATCGCCGAGTTCACCGGCAAGTTCTCGTCGGACTTCGGCCTGGTCGCGGCAGGCGGCGTACTGGCTGCTCTCCCCCCAGTGCTGCTCGCACTCCTCTTCCAGCGCTACATCGTCAACGGCCTCACCGGAGCCGTCAAAGGCTGAGTTGTCAGCATGATTACTCTGCGGAGCTGATCGGTTACTAGGGTCTCGTCATGGACCTGAAGCTGCCGATCAGCACCGTGATCCCCTCCCTGGACGGCCCCGTCCTCCAGGTCCTGGCCCGCGCCGACGAGGGTCTGTCGGGCCGCCAGATCCACAAACTCGCAGGTCAGGGCAGCGTGGCCGGTGTCCGCCTGGTCCTCCAGCGCCTCGCCACCACCGGCCTCATCCACGTCGACGACGCCGGCAACTCGCTCCTCTATCGCCTGAACCGCAAACACCTCGCGGCCCCCGTCGTCGAGTTCCTCGCCGACCTCCGCACCGCCCTCATCGCCCGCATCGCCGACGAACTCGACTCGTGGCGCATCCGCCCCGTCCACGCCAGCCTGTACGGCGCTATCGCCCGCGACGACGGCGACCTCGAGAGCGACGTAGAACTCCTCCTCATCCGCCCCGACGAGATCGACACCGGCGACCCCCTCTGGGACGAACAAGCCAGTCACCTCATGCAAACCGTCGTAGACCTCACCGGCAACCCAGCCCACGTCTTCGAACTCAGCCGCACCGAACTGGCCAACCACCTAGCCACCTCGGCCCCCATCCTCAACGACTGGCTGAACCCCACCCTCCACCTAACCGGCCACCCCCTCGAAACCCTCCACCAACAACCCGTAGCCGCCGAGTAACCCGGCTAATGGCCGAGCAGGGGGGACAGGAGGCGGGCTATTTGGCTGGGGTGGTGGGTTAGGCGTTCTTCGGTGTCGGCGAGGGTCATGGCGCGGAGGCCGGCGTTGATGCCTAGCCAGCGGAAGGGTTCGGGCTCCCAGGGGCGGGAGCGGTGACCTACCCAGGGGAGGTGGGTGAGGGCGGTGTCGCGACGGAGGATGAGGTCGGTCAAGGTGCGGCCGGCGAGGTTCGTCGTACTGACGCCGTCGCCGACGTAGCCACCAGCCCACGCCAGCCCGCCGTCCAGGCCGACCGAGGCGCACCAATCGCGCGGTACGCCGAGCGGGCCGCCCCATGCGTGCGTGAACCGCACGTCTGACAGTCCGAAGAGGTCACGCAGTGTCGCTTGCAACTTGGCGAACACTCGCGGCTCCGAGTCGTACGACGGTTGTACCCGCGACCGGAAGTGGTAGGGCGCTCCGCGTCCGCCGAACACCAGCCGCCCGTCCGCGGTCCGTTGCCCGTAGATGATCAGATGCCGGTGGTCGGAGAAGGACGGCCGATCCGCCAGTCCGATGCGTTCCCACGTGGCGTCGCTCAACGGCTCCGTTGCCACCACCAACGAGTACACCGGAGCGACCACGCGGCCTGGCGTGAACCCCTCGGTCGCCCGTACGGCGACGTCCGCCCGCACCACGCCGTACGGGGTGATGGCTCGTCCGGTCTCAAGGGCGGTGACCGGCGTCTGCTCGTGGATCGTCACGCCGAGGCCCTCGACAACCGCGGCCAACCCGCGCACGAGCTTGCCGGGGTGGATGACCGCGCAGTGTGGTGTGAATGTTGCCCCCAGCACCTTTGTTGCGCGCACCTGCTGCTCGACCTCGTCACGGGAGAGGAACCGCAGATCACCCGGACCCCACTCGTGGGACTCCGCCACCTCGGCGCGGGCGCGCGCCAACTGCACCTCACTGCGAGCCAGCACGATCGTGCCGCCCTTGTGGTAGTCGCAGTCGATCCCCTCGCGGGCGCTGACCAGGCCGACCTCGTTGACCGAGTCCTGCATGGCGCGGTGCATGTCAATCGCCGCCGACCGGCTCGAACCCGGCAACGCAGCCAGCTTCCGCGCCGACGCCGGGAACAGCGCCGAGCACCAACCACCGTTGCGTCCGGAGGCTCCGAACCCGACGGTCTCCTTCTCCAGTACGACGATCCGCAGCGACGGGTCGGCTTTCGCCAGGTAATACGCCGTCCACAACCCGGTGTACCCGGCACCGACGATCACCACGTCGGCGTCCCGGTCCCCGGCTAGCGGGGATCGGGTCGCCTGCGGATCGGAGCTCCAGAGGTTCAGCGGACGCCCCACGAATATGTCTGCTTGACGAGTTTCAGATACACGAACGATTCCGTGCTCTTGACGCCCTCGATCTGGCGGACGCGCTCGGACAGCACCTGCAGCAGGTGCTCGTCACTCTCGCACAGCACCTCGATCAGCAGGTCGAACGAGCCGGCGGTGATCACGACGTACTCGACCTCGTCCATCGCGGCCAGCCGTTCGGCGATCGGCTCCAGGGCGCCCTCGGCCTTGATCCCGATCATCGCCTGCCGGTCGAAGCCGAGCTCGAGCGGATCGGTGACCGCGACCACCTGCATCACGCCGGCGTCGGTCAGGCGCTGGACGCGCTGCCGGACGGCGGCCTCGGACAGCCCGACCGCTTTGCCGATCGCGGCGTACGAGCGTCGCCCGTCGACCTGCAACTGTTCGATGATCGCTTTCGAGGTCTCGTCGAGCAGACCTTGGTTCTTCTCGGGGTGCCCCGTTCGTACTGCCACCCGGTGATCCTGTCAGCGACACCGGGGCACAGGCAAGCTGCCAAATCGGAATTCGTTGCGAAAATCCAAGTTTGCTACGGAATCCCTTGTCTCGATCCCAGAGGTTTGACAGTATCCACCGCGTCAGTGCCGTTTGAGATGGCAGGCCTTTGGGAGGTTCCAGTGCGACCTCGTCCTACCCCGGTCGTCGGCCGTCGGGCAGTTCTGCGCGGTCTCGGCCTGGGGGCGCTGGGTGCGGGCACGCTCGCCGCGTGCGGCATCCCGCCGGCGCGGCAGAGTGCGGACCAGTGCGTCAGCACCGACCAGTCCAGCAGTCAGAAGGCGCTGAACTTCTCGAACTGGCCGAGTTACATGGACGAGTCCGACGAGAAGGTCAACGGCAAGACCGTGCTGCCGACGCTGGACGCCTTCCAGAAGAAGAGCGGCATCCAGGTCACCTACACCGCCGACGTCAACGACAACTCCGAGTTCTACGCCAAGGTCCGCGACCAGCTCGGCTCGTGCCAGCCCACCGGCCGCGACATCTTCGTGCTGACCGACTGGATGGCCGGCCGGATGGTGAACCTCGGCTGGCTGCAGAAGCTCGACCACGCCGCCGTACCGAACGTCGACAAGCATCTGCTCAAGCAGCTCAAGTCGCCGAGCTGGGACCCGCATCGCGACTACAGCGTGCCGTGGCAGAGCGGGCTGACCGGCATCGCCTACAACGCGAAGGTGACCAAGGGTGTCGGCAGCTACGCCGACCTGCTGAGCAAGGACGAGTTCAAGGGCAAGATCACCCTGCTGTCGGAGATGCCGGACACGATGGCGTTCATGCTCCGCCTCGTCGGCGCCGACCCGAGCAAGTTCAACGACGCCGAGTGGAGCAAGGCGCTGCAGAAGCTCGAGGACTCCGTCGGCTCCGGGCAGATACGGAAGTTCACCGGGAACGACTACGTCCAGGACCTGAACGACGGCAACATCTCCGCCTGTATGGCGTGGTCGGGTGACGTGCTCGCGCTCCAGGCGGACAACCCCGACATCAAGTTCGTCGTACCGGAAGAGGGTCTCAACCTCTGGTCGGACAACATGCTCGTGCCGAACAAGGCGACCCACAAGGCGAACGCCGAGGCCTTGATGAACTACTACTACGACCCGGAGGTCGCGGCCACGCTCGCCGCCTGGGTGAACTACATCTGTCCGGTCGACGGTGCCCGGCAGGAGATGGAGAAGATCGACCCCGAGCTGGTCGACAACCCGCTGGTCTTCCCCGACCAGGACATGCTCTCGAAGACCTCGTCGTTCATGCCGCTGGACACGGCCAAGGCGAAGCTCTACGAGACCGACTTCAACCTCGCGATCGGGGGCTGATAGATGACCACTGATTTAGTCCTCGAAGGCATCAGCAAGCAGTTCGCCGGCCACCGAGCCGTCGACGACCTGGACCTGACGGTTCCCGCGGGGACGTTCTTCGCGTTGCTCGGTCCGTCCGGTTGCGGGAAGACGACGACGCTGCGGATGATCGCCGGTCTGGAGGAGCCGACCACCGGGACCATCCGGCTCGGCGACGACGAGATCACCGGCCTGCGCCCGTACAAGCGCCCGGTGAACACCGTCTTCCAGAACTACGCGCTGTTCCCGCATCTCGACATCTTCGAGAACGTTGCCTTCGGCCTGAAACGCCGCAAGATCAAGGATTTCACGCCGAAGGTCCAGGAGATGCTCGACCTGGTCGAGCTCAACGACTACGGCAAAAGGCGCCCGGGGCAACTATCCGGTGGCCAGCAGCAACGAGTCGCCTTGGCCCGTGCGCTGATCAACCGGCCGCAGGTGCTGCTCCTCGACGAGCCGCTCGGCGCGCTCGACCTGAAGCTGCGCCGCCAGATGCAGTTGGAGCTGAAGCGGATCCAGACCGAGGTCGGGATCACGTTCGTGCACGTCACGCACGACCAGGAAGAGGCCATGACGATGGCCGACACGATCGCGGTGATGAACGGCGGCCGGATCGAACAGCTGGGCAGCCCGGCCGAGCTGTACGACCTGCCGGCCACCACGTTCGTCGCGAACTTCCTCGGCCAGTCGAACCTGATCCGCGGCGCGATCATCGGCCACTCCGATCAGAACCTGATCGTCGAGATCCAGGGCCGCAAGGTGATCGTCCCGTCGGCGCGCTGCCGGGTCAGCGAAGGCGAGGTCTGGCTGGGGATCCGGCCGGAGAAGGTCTTCCTCGCCGCGGCCGGCTCGGAGGAAGGCGATGGCGTCAACCAGCTTCGCGGCGCGGTCGTCACCGATGTCAGCTACGTCGGTGTGAGCACGCAGTACCTGGCGAAACTCCCGTGGGGGCAGGAGCTCACGGTCTTCGAGCAGAACACCGGCGCCCGCGACGCGTTCGCGGCCGGCGATCCCGTCGACCTGCATTGGCGACCGGCCCACAGCTTCGTGCTCGATGCCGCGCAGGATGCGTTGGCCGGGGTCGAGGAGGTGGAATGAGCGCCGTCGGTCAGCTGGGCGCCGCGAGTCAGGCGGCCCCCGCTCCGCCACCCGAACGGTCCGGGCGGCGACTGACGGCGTACCTGCTGTTGCTCCCGGGTGGGCTCTGGCTGCTGCTGTTCTTCGTCGTCCCGCTGGTTTCGTTGCTGGCAGCAAGTTTGTACGATCCGAACGGGTCGATCGAGAACGGCTTCTCGATGACCTGGCACTGGCAGAACTTCGGTACGACGATGGCCGACTACGCCCGGCCGTTCCTGCGCTCGCTCTGGTATGCCTTGCTGACAACGGCGTTCTGCCTGCTGCTCGGGTATCCGCTCGCCTACGCGATCGCGATGAAGGCCGGGCGCTGGAAGAACCTGATGCTCGCGCTCGTGATCGCACCGTTCTTCACCAGCTTCCTGATTCGCACGCTGTCCTGGAAGCTGCTGCTGAGCGACAACGGATTCGTCGTGAACACCTTGCAATGGCTGCATTTCCTCGGTCCTGACGGACGGTTGCTGGCGACAACGGCCGCGGTGGTGACGGGCCTGACGTACAACTTCCTGCCGTTCATGGTGCTGCCGCTGTACGCGAGCCTGGAGAAGATCGACCGCCGCCTGATCGAGGCCGGCGGTGACCTGTTCGCGGGACCGATGACGACGTTCCGCGTGGTAACGCTGCCGCTGTCGATGCCGGGCGTGGTCGCGGGCACGCTGCTCACGTTCATCCCGGCCGCGGGTGACTACATCAACGCCCAGCTCCTCGGTACGCCGAAGCAGCGGATGATCGGCAACGACATTCAGCGCCTGTTCGCGGCCGGTGCCTACCCGACCGCGGCCGCGCTCTCCGTGACGCTGATGGCGGCGATCGTCGTACTGGTCCTGATCTATGTCCGCCGCGCAGGAACGGATGAGCTCGTATGACGCGGGTGGGGCGGTTCATCGGCCGGCACCTGGTGATGGTGCTCGGGCTCATCGTGCTGCTGTACCTGTTCGCGCCGATCGTCGTCGTGATGCTGATGTCGTTCAACAAGCCGAAGGGCCGCCTGTCGTACACGTTCGACGGGTTCACCTGGGACAACTGGCAGCATCCGTGCCAGCCCTATGGATTGTGTGACGCGGTCAGCACGTCGCTCCGGATCGGTTTGCTGGCCACGGTGGTGGCAACCGCGCTGGGAACGCTGATGGCGTTCGCGATGGTGCGGCACCGCTTCCGCGGTCGGTCGGCGACGAACCTGTTCATCTTCCTGCCGATGGCATCGCCCGAGATCGTGCTGGGCTCGTCGTTGCTGGCGCTGTTCGTATCGAGCGGGTTCGGCGGCAAGCTCGGGTTCTGGACGATCCTGATCGCGCACGTGATGTTCTGCCTGTCGTTCGTGGTGGTGACCGTGAAGGCACGGCTCGCCGGGATGGACGGCCGGCTGGAACAGGCGGCGATGGATCTGTACGCGAACGAGTGGCAGACGTTCTGGCGGGTCACGTTCCCGCTCGTCTTCCCCGGCATCATGGCGGCCGCGCTGCTGAGCTTCTCGCTGTCGTTCGACGACTTCATCATCACGAACCTGAACGCCGGAACCACCGTGACGTTCCCGATGTACGTCTGGGGTTCGGCCCAGCGCGACATCCCGCCGCAGATCAACGTCGTCGGTACGGCGATGTTCCTGCTCGCCCTCATCTTCGTCCTCGGTGGTGAGGTCGCTCGCCGCAGCCGGGCCCGGAGATGACCGAGCACCCGGCGCTGGCCGATGCATCGCCCGAGGTGTTCTGGCTCGACGACCCGACCGCGCCCGACCCGCTGCCTCCACTCACCGGCCCGATCACCGCCGACCTCGCGATCGTCGGCGGTGGCTATACAGGGCTGTGGACGGCGTTCCGCGCCAAGGAACGCTTCCCCCACCTGGACGTCGTACTGCTGGAGGCAAACACCTGCGGTTCTGCCGCCAGCGGTCGCAACGGTGGATTCTGCGACGCGAGCCTCACTCATGGGTACGGCAACGGCCTGGCTCGCTGGCCCGATGAGCTGCCCACGATCGAGCGACTCGGCAACGAGAACCTGGACGCGATCGGCGCCACGATCGCCCGACTCGGGATCGACTGCGACTGGCGCCGTACCGGCGAACTGACGGTCGCCACCTCACCGCATCACCTGGCCGAACTGGCCGAGGAGGTGTCGACCCGGCCCGGAGCCGTGCTGCTGGATCAGGACGCCGTACGGGCGGAACTCAACTCACCCACGTATCTCGGTGCGCTGTCCGATCCCCACGCCACCGCGCTCGTCGAGCCCGCGCGGCTTGCCTGGGGGCTGCGACAGGCCTGTCTGGACCTCGGCGTTCGCATCCATGAATACACCCGGGTCACCGCAATCCACTCCGGGCGGCTCACCACCGTGTCGGGGTCGGTGCGAGCGAGTCGGATCGCGCTCGCTACGAATGCGTTCCCATCTCTGCTGCGGCGCCTGCGGCTGTTCACCGTTCCCGTCTATGACCTGGTTCTGGCTAGTGAACCGCTATCGGAGGCGCAGCTTGCCAGCATCGGTTGGCAGAACCGCCAGGGTGTCGGCGACGCGTCGAACCTGTTCCACTACTACCGACTCACTCGCGACAACCGGATCATCTGGGGCGGGTACACCCCGCTCTACCACTTCGGCAGCCGGATCAATCCGGCGTACGAGCAACAGGCGTCCATCCACACGATGCTCGCCGAACACTTCTTCACGACCTTCCCCCAGTTGGAAGGCCTCCGCTTCACCCACCGTTGGGGCGGCGTCATCGACACCAGCACCCGCTTCTGCGCCTTCTTCGGTACGGCGCACGCGGGGCGCACCGCCTACGCCCTCGGCTACACCGGCCTGGGCGTCGCCGCTACTCGCTTCGGCGCCGACGTGATCCTCGACCACCTGTACCGCGAACAGACCGAGCGCACCGCACTGACGATGGTCCGCACCCGCCCGCTCCCCTTCCCGCCCGAACCCATCCGCTCGGCCGGCATCCATCTGACCCGCTGGTCGATGTCCCAAGCCGACGCCCACGCCGGCCACCGCAACCTCTGGCTCCGCACCCTCGACCGCCTCGGCCTGGGCTTCGACTTCTGAACCGCGGACCCCAGCCACTCACCAACCCGGCGACACGCCGACAACGGGGGCGCGTCGTCGGCGTGTCGCGGACTTGATGGGTGGTGGCGGTCCGGGTTCGGCGGTCAGACGGCGTGGAAGGTGACCGTGAAGCCGGAGCAGTTGCGGCACTGCCGCACGGTCTGGTTCCGGCCTTCCGCGTCCTGCTTGGACCACGCATAGGCCTTCGGGCACCGCGAGCTCAGAGCGTCGCTGTACGGCGTTTTGTGGTCGCGATCGAGATTCAGGCAGTACGGCGTGGTCCCGTTCGTGCCGACCCGCTTGTTGACCTGCGGGCAATAGGGCAACAGGTTCTCGGGACACCCCATCGTTTCGCATTCAGGCGGTGACCCCTGCGCGTTGTTCGCGCGAATCGTGATCGGCACCGAGAACGCGTTCACATAGCTGACGTTGTACCAAGGGGCGAGGCCGTCGTTCTGATCGAAGTTGAACTCCGCCAAACTCGTCGGCTGTTCACCCAGACTGCACCGGTCCGCATACGGACCGCAGTCTCCCACCGCGCATTTGAACGTCGACCCGGACTGCCCGCTACATCCCTGGCGGCCGAAGAACTTCCCGCGCCAGTGATAAGGCCACGCACCCTCCGGAATCGTGACAGTCGCCGACTGCCCATTGGCCAACGTCGGCAGCCCGCTCATGTTCACCGAGCTGTCCGCGTTCACCGCAGCCCCGACCCACAAGGTCTGCCCGGAGTTGTTCACGAACGTCACGGTATGAATCGTTGCCGGCGCATGATCGGCCGCGATCGCGGCGACCGGCGCCGGAAGGCCCAGCAGCAGGGCGAGAGGAACCAGCACAGCAAAGAGTTTTCGCATGAGATCTCCGCAAAGAGTGGGGGCGGACGCGGAAGACTGCACCCCCACCATCGCACGCGATACAACGATGTCAACGCCCCCACCGAAACCCTGTGGCCCCGCCCTACGGGTGGGCCGGGAGGGTCGCCTCGACCCGCCAGCCACCTCCCGCGACCGGTCCGGCGACGAGCCGCCCGCCCAGGTCCTGCACCCGCTCCCGCAGGCCGACCAGCCCGCGACCGGTCCCCGCCAAACGAGGATGTTCACGGGTCGCGTGGTCGTTCTCGACGCTGACTGTCAGGTCGCGACCGGACCCGTTCACCAGAACCCGTACGGCGGCGCCGGGCGCGTACCGCAAGGCGTTCGTCAAGCTCTCCTGCACCACGCGGAAGGCGACGTGAGCCGTCGGAGCCGCAAAGCCGTCGCGTTCACCTTCGAACCGGCACGACACATCGAGTCCGCCCCGCGCGGCTCGCGTCACCACCTCGCCGATCAGCGACAGATCCGGTCCGCCGACCTCGGTTCCGCCGAGGAGCTCGACGAGCCGCTGCAGGTCGTCACGACCCTGCCGCGCCGACTCCGCGATGCCCGCGAAGACCTGCTCGGCCTGGACCGGGTCGCGATCGATCAGCCGTTGCCCCGCGGCGGCCTGGATGACCATCACGCTGATCGCGTGCCCGACGATGTCGTGCAGCTCGGCCGCGATCCGGGCCCGCTCATGGCGGACGGCGATCTCCGCGAACAGCTCGCGTTCCTCCTCGAGCTCGCGCCCCCGGCGCGCGAGCTCGTCGGCCGTCTCCCGGCGAAGCCGCAGGACGGTTCCGGCCAGGAAGCTCGGCACGCTGAACATCACCAACGCGACCTGGCTGGTGTCGCCGAGAATCCGCCATAGCACCGACAGGTAGACCGCCAGGCCCACCGCCACCACCCAGGCCGGGCGTCCGGACCAGCCCAGCGCAGCCACCAGCGTCAAGAGGGCAATGATCGCGAACGCGCTATCCGGAAACCACCCGGAGTTGCCAAGCAAGGCGGTCACCAGCAGGAACGTCCCGCCGAGCAGCGTGACGAGCCGTGGCCGAGTCCGCCACCAGATCAGCGCGAGTCCGCAGCCGAGCAGCAACGCGGTGAAGACGTTGCCGATCAGAGTCGTGGGCCAGCCGTGGTACGCCGTCGGCAGCGCGATCGCGGCGACAGCCAGTGCCGCGATCGCCACCTGCTCGAGCTTCCGCACGGCCGTCACCTCGGATCAGCCGACGACCGGCAGTTGGGCAATAGCGCCGGCGCGGCCCTTGCTCACCTTGACCTCGAGCGAACCCCCGAGCAACCGCGCACGCTCCTTCGCCCGCGCCACGGCCGCCTTCAGGTCAGCCTTCTCATTCACCTGCCCGTTCACCCGGATCTCCAGGGCATCAGCCTCGAACCGCACCGCGACCTCGATCGGAGCACCGGCGTGATCGGCGAGCGCCGCGATCAGATGCTCGACGATCCGGTACGCCGACAGCTCGACCGTGGCCGGTAACGACCGCGGATCACCCGTCACGCTCAACCGTGAGTGTGTGGTCCGCAGCCGCGCGAGCAGGGTGTCGAGGTGAGCGACCGTCGGCGTCGGTGCCAGTGCCACATCGTCGCCACGTAACAGCCCGACGATCTCGCGCATGTCATCCAGCGTCCGTCGGCTGTCGGACTCGATCGACTCCAGCACGGCCTTCGCCTCAGCCGGCGGCAGACCGTCGGCCGACTCCGCAGCCGAGGTCAACTCACCGAGCCGGTCCTGCAAAAGGCCGTCGAGCTGCTGAGACAGCCGAGCCCGATCGTCCGCGACCTCGAGCGCCGCCCGCTCGTCACGCAACTGCCGCAGCTCCGCCTCACGGTTCGCGAGTTCCTGATTCAGCACGCTGCGATGCCGAGCCGCGAGTCCGACCGCGAAGACGATCACCACAACCGGCTCGGCCAGGAGCATGGCGCCCGGGCCGGTGGTCGCGTCGACCACCAGGACCAGCCCGGTCAGTACGACGTTCAGCCCGCAGACGATCCACGCTGTCGACCGCTTGGCCGTCAACGCTCCGAGGAACGTCAGCACGAAGGCGAGCGGGAGACCCGCACCGCAGCGGGTGACCCACCCGAAGAGAACGTCATGCAACGCCATCACGGCGATCGAGACGCTGGTGACGGCGAGGACACCTCGCCGCCACCAGAGCACCGGAACTGTAGCGCCCACGAACACCGGGATCATCCAGAGCGAGTGCGAACTCATCCCGTGAACCATCGACCCCTCCGCGATGGCTCGCTGAACCGCGGCGTCGGACATCTGCACGTTCTCCCGCATCAGCAGCACCCCGAGCACGGTGAGCCCGCCCGCGAGGAGCCAGTCGACGGGCCTGATCCCCCGACTTCGCTGCTCCTGGATCGTGTCCATCGCCGGCTCCTCCTCGCAGCAACTGCTCAGGCGGCCAGGCGCTGGTCGGCCGGGGCCATGCTCGCGGACTGCTTGGTGACTCGATTCTGCACGAGCAGACCGATGCCGTAGAAGAGCGCAGTGCCCGGAAGGGCAATGATCAGACCGTTGAGGACTGTGTCGATCGACGCGTCCCTGGCCAGCATCACGACCTGCAGTACGACGACTCCGGCCAGCCCGATCAGGTGATTCCGGACGGACCCCGCGAACCGGGCGACGCCGTACGCGAGAGCAAATGCCAGCGGGAGCAGCACGCCGCACCGAGTGATCCAGCCGAACGCCAGCACGTGCGCCAGTGTGGTCACGGCGGTGACCGCGATCACCCCGAGGATGCTGCGCCGGCGCCACAGGATCGGCAGCGTGACCAGCAGGAACGCCGGAATCATCGCCCCGGTGGTCGTCGAGAGCGGATGGGCCAGGTCCGTGCTCGACCCGGAGATGTTCTCGGACATGAGGAACACGCCGGCCCCGGTCAGTACGGCGGCCAGGACGTAGTCGAGGGGCCGGATTCCCTTGAAGATCTCGTTCATCGGATTGTCCTTTCTCTGCGGGCCTTCCTGACCCATGCAGCGAAGGTAGATTTCGGCGCCCGTCGTCCACGTCTGCCGCAAGGACGACTCTCCGGCTCGCCCGTCCTCCGTGAGGATGACGCGGTCGCCGTCCGGATGAGGGCACAATCGCGGTGTGATCCGTGTCCTCGTCGCCGACGACCAGACCCTCGTACGCACCGGCTTCCGGGTGATCCTGGAGGCCGAAGGCGACATCGAGGTGGTCGCCGAGGCCGACACCGGTACGGCGGCCATCCGGCAGGCGCAGCTGGTCCGGCCGGACGTGATCCTGATGGACATCCGGATGCCCGAGCTGGACGGCCTCTCCGCGACCGAAGAGATCCGCCGCCGCCCGAACCCGCCGACCATCATCGTCCTGACCACCTTCGACCAGAACGAATACGTCTACCGGGCCCTCCGCGCCGGCGCCGCCGGCTTCCTCCTCAAAGACTCCCCGGCCACCCGCCTGATCGCCGCCGTCCGAGCCGCAGCCACCGGCGACTCCCTGATCGAACCAGCCATCACCCGCCGCCTCGTAGAACAGTTCGTCGCCCCCACCACCCCCCAAGCCCTACCCGCCGAACTCGCCACCCTCACCGACCGCGAACGCGACGTCCTGCGCCTGATCGCCCGCGGCCTGTCCAACGCCGAGATCGCCACCGAACTCGTAGTAGCCGAAACCACCGTCAAAACCCACGTAGCCCGAGTCCTCACCAAACTCAACGTCCGCGACCGAGTCCAAGCCGTAGTAGTCGCCTACGAAACCGGCTTCGCCCACCGCCCCTGAAGCCCGACGCCCTTCTACAGCAGGGATTCGGCTTCGGTGAGGACTGCGCGGATGGTTTGTTCGATCTCGTCGAAGTGGGACTGGTCGCAGATCAGGGGTGGGGAGAGTTGGATGACGGGGTCGCCGCGGTCGTCGGCCCGGCAGTAGAGGCCGGCGTCGAAGAGGGCTTTGGAGAGGAAGCCGCGCAACAACCGCTCGGACTCGTCGGCGTTGAAGGTTTCCTTGGTGGACTTGTCCTTGACGAGTTCGATGCCGTAGAAGAAGCCGGCGCCGCGGACGTCGCCGACCAGGGGCAGGTCGAGCAACTTGTCGAGGGTTGCCCGGAAGTCCCCCTCGTGGTCCCGGACGTGCTCGTTGATGCCTTCGCGCTCGAAGATGTCCAGATTGGCCAGCGCGACCGCGGCGGATACGGGGTGGCCACCGAAGGTGTAGCCGTGGGCGAACGTGGTGTCGCCCTGGGCGAAGGGTTCGTAGAGGCGGTCGGTGGCGATGGCCGCGCCCAGGGGTGAGTAGCCGGAGGTGATGCCTTTGGCGCAGGTGATGATGTCCGGCTGGTAGCCGTAGCGTTCGGCGCCGAACATGTGGCCGAGGCGGCCGAAGGCGCAGATGACCTCGTCGCTGACGAGGAGGACGTCGTACTCGTCGCAGATCTCGCGGACGCGTTCGAAGTAGCCGGGCGGCGGCGGGAAGCAGCCGCCGGCGTTCTGGACGGGTTCGAGGAAGACGGCGGCGACCGTGGCCGGGCCTTCGTTCTCGATGGCGACCGCGATCTGATCCGCCGCCCAGCGCCCGAAAGCTTGAGGATCGTCGGTGTGGATGGGTGCCCGGTAGAAGTTCGTGTTCGGCACTCGGAACGTCGACGGGACCAGTGGCTCGAACGGCGCCTTCAGGTCGGGCAGTCCGGTGATGGACAGCGCGCCGTGGGTGGTGCCGTGGTACGCGATCGCGCGGCTGATCACCTTGTGCTTCTGCGGCTTGCCGGTCAGCTTGAAGTACTGCTTCGCGAGCTTCCACGCGGTCTCGACGGCCTCGCCGCCACCGCTGGTGAAGAAGACCCGGTTCAGATCGCCGGGTGCATAAGCGGCGACGCGCTCGGCGAGCTCGATCGACTTCGGGTGCGCGTACGACCAGAGCGGGAAGAAGGCCAGCTCGGAGGCCTGCTTGGCGGCGGCTTCGGCGAGCTCGGTGCGGCCGTGCCCCAGCTGGCTGACGAAGAGGCCGGCGAGGGCGTCCAGGTAGCGCTTGCCGTGGGCGTCGTAGATGTAGGCGCCGTCGCCGCGGACGATCACCGGTACTTCGGCGGTGTCGTAGCTCGACATCCGGGTGAAGTGCATCCACAGGTGGTCGCGCGCCGACTGCTGCAGCTTGGCGAATTCGGCATCGCCGATCGTGTCGGACGACATGTCGGATCCCTCGTCTCAGAGCGTGGTCGTTGCCGTCATCCTGCCTGGCAAAATCTTCTCTGGCAAGTGATTTCGTGCCCGGGAAGCCGATAGGGTGTCGATGTCATCAGCCGAGAAGCTCAAATGATTCGGATTCCGTACGACGAGAGGCCGACGCGTGGACACCCTGTTCGTCAACGGCGCCGTGTTCGACGGCGCGACGTACCGCCGTGGTCTCGCGGTCGCGGTCAAGAACGGCCGGATCGCCGCGATCGGTCCGGACATCGGCCAGCGCGCCGGCGCCGAGATCGTCGACCTGGACGGCGGTCTGCTGATCCCCGGGTTCGTGGACGCGCACGTCCATCCGCTCCAGGGCGGTTTCGAACGCGCCCACTGCGATCTCTCCCCGCTGTCCGGACTCCCGCAGTACCAGCAGAAGATCGCCGAGTACGTCGCCGCCCACCCGGAGCGCCCCTGGATCGAAGGCGGCGGCTGGCAGCAACCAGACTTTCCAGGCGGTACGCCGTTCGCCACCGACCTGGACGTGGTGACGGGCGACCGCCCCGCGTTCCTCGTGAACGCTGACCATCACGGCGCTTGGGCGAACTCGAAAGCCCTGGAACTTGCCGGCATCGATGCCACCACTCCCGATCCACCCGACGGCCGCATCGAGCGCGACCGCGACGGCAATCCCACCGGCACGCTCCACGAGGGCGCGATGCGCCTGGTCAGCCGCCTGCTCCCGCCGGCCGATCATGCCGAGGCCGTTGCGGCGCTGCTCGATGCGCAGGCCTATCTGCACTCGTTCGGCATCACCGGCTGGCAGGATGCGATCCTCGGCGCGTACGCCAACCTCGGCGACGCCACCGCCGCGTACGTCGAGCTCGCCGAGGACGGTCGCTTGACCGCGCGCGTGAACGGCGCGTTGTGGTGGGAGCGAGATCGCGGTGCCGAGCAGATTCCGGAACTGATCGAACGTCGAAAAGCCTTGCAATACAGCAGGTTCCGCGCCGGAACCGTGAAGATCATGCAGGACGGCGTCGCCGAGAACCACACGGCCGCGATGCTCGACCCGTACTTCGATGCCTGTGGCTGCCGCACCGGCAACAGCGGGATCTCGTTCGTCGACCCGATCCAGCTTCAGCAGCACGTGACCGACCTCGACGCCGCAGGCTTCCAGGTCCACGTCCACACGATCGGTGACCGCGCGGCCCGCGAGGCGCTGGACGCGTTCGAGAAAGCCCAAGCCAGCAACGGGTCCAACGACAACCGGCACCACATCGCCCACCTGCAGGTCGTCCACCCCGACGACATCGGAAGGTTCGCGAAGCTCAACGTCGCGGCGAACATGCAGGCCCTGTGGGCCGTCTACGAACCGCAGATGAACGACCTCACCATCCCGTTCCTCGGTCCCGAGCGGACGGGCTGGCAGTACCCGTTCAAATCTCTCCAGTCGGCCGGAGCCCGGCTGGTGGCAGGCTCCGACTGGCCGGTCTCCAGCCCCAACCCGCTGGAAGCCATTCACGTAGCCGTCAACCGCCGTACTGACGCAGACGACGACCCCTTCCTCCCCGAGCAGGCGATCGACCTCGCCACCGCGCTGAGCGCCTACACCCAGGGCAGTGCGTGGGTGAACCACGCCGACGACACCGGCCGGATCGCGGTCGGTGCCCTCGCGGACCTTGCGATCCTCGACCGCGACCTCTTCACCGCTCCGACCGACGAGATCAACACCGCCCGAGTCCGGGCCACCTATGTCGAAGGCGAGCTCGTCTTCGGCCCCGACCAGATAGGACGCTCATGACCCTCACCAACCTTGTCGACGGCAAGCCGGTCGCCGCGCTGAGCGGTGCGACGTACGACGTGATCGCGCCCGCGACCGGGGAGAAGTACACCCAGGCGCCGTTGTCCGGGCCCGAGGACGTGGACCAGGCGTACACCGCGGCCGCGCGGGCGTTCGAGAGCTGGCGGGACAGTACGCCGGCCGATCGCCAGCGGGCGCTGCTCAAGATCGCCGACGCCATCGAGCAGCGCGCTGACGAGTTCACCGCGGTCGAGAGCCGCAACACCGGCAAGCCGCTGGCCCTCACCGCGAGCGAGGAAGTACCGCCGTGTGTGGACCAATTGCGGTTCTTCGCCGGCGCTGCTCGCGTGTTGGAGGGTCGCTCGGCCGGTGAGTACCTGCCCGGCCACACCTCCTGGATCCGGCGCGAGCCGATCGGTGTGGTCGGCCAGGTGACGCCGTGGAACTACCCGCTGATGATGGCGATCTGGAAGATCGCGCCCGCCCTCGCCGCCGGCAACACCATCGTGCTCAAGCCGAGTGACACCACTCCGGCCTCGACGGTCCTGCTTGCCGAGGTGTGCAATGAGTTCCTCCCGCCGGGCGTGCTGAACGTGGTCTGCGGTGATCGCGACACCGGTCGCGCGCTGGTCGAGCACGACATCCCGCAGCTGGTCGCGATCACCGGTTCGGTCCGCGCCGGGCGTGAGGTCGCGTCGTCGGCCGCGCGCAAGCTGAAGCGCACCCACCTCGAGCTCGGCGGCAAGGCGCCGGTCGTGGTCTTCGACGACGCAGACCTCGAGGCAGCCGCGGAGGCGATCGCCGGCGCGGGCTACTTCAACGCCGGACAGGACTGTACTGCGGCCACCCGCGTGCTCGCCGGTCCGCGGATCCACGACGACTTCGTCGCCGCCCTGACCGAGCAGGCCAAGCAGACCAAGACCGGTCAGCCCGAGGACGACGTCGCGTACGGCGCGTTGAACAACGCCGATCAGCTCGGACGGGTGCGCGGATTCGTGGACCGCCTTCCCGACCATGCCGCCGTACAGACTGGTGGACACGCGATCGGGGATCGCGGGTACTTCTTCGAGCCCACGGTCGTGTCCGGTCTGCAGCAGAGCGACGAGGCGATCCAGGACGAGATCTTCGGCCCCGTGATCACCGTGCAGCGCTTCTCCGACGAGGAAGAAGCGCTCCGGTGGGCGAACGGCGTCGAGTACGGACTGGCGTCGTCGGTCTTCACCAAGGACCACGGCCGGGCGATGCGGATGTCACGTCGCCTCGACTTCGGCTGTGTGTGGATCAACACCCACATCCCGATCGTGGCCGAGATGCCGCACGGCGGCTTCAAGAACTCCGGCCACGGCAAGGACCTGTCGATGTACGGCCTCGAGGACTACACCCGCATCAAGCACGTCATGTCAGCCTTCTAGATCACCTCGAGGTAGTCGCGCGAGGGCAACGAGGGGAACGGCGCGTGCGGCTCGGTCTGGTACCAGAACGACGTGGAGGCGAGGTCGTCCTGGAGCTGGAGGAACCGGCCGTCGCGCCGCCACCCGAGGGCCTGCACGGTGACCCGCAGATCCGAGGTGAAGCGGATGGTGTCGGTGATGTGCCAGCGGTACAACCCGAACCGCTGCTGGTTCTTCATGAAACCGTCCGGCTGGATCGCCTGCGGCATCCCCAGGTACGGCGTCGTGAACGTCGCGTAGACGCCTTCCGGGTGGATGAATCCCCACGCACCACCGAAGTAGTCCTCGGTCCCGGTGGTGCAGATGGTCGGGAACTCGTCGTCACCGTCCAGGTAGAACTTGACCTCGCCCTCACCCCACCAGCCGGTGTTGTTACAGCCCCAGGCGAGGTACGTCCCGACGTACTGTCCCTGTCCTTGAACGCCGTCCAGCAGCGTGTGCACCTCGCCGTACGGAACCGGGTTCGACCGGCGGAACTGCGCATGGAAGTACGCCGCGTCGTCCGGAACCTCGGTGCGCACGAAGTCGACCTGGTAGAAGAGCTCCGGTACGTCGACCTCCTGGAGGTTCTCGATCGTGATCCGGGCGCCGGCGCGGAACGGCATCTGCCAGTAGCTGTTGAACCCGCCCGACGGGTTCACCGCGACCGGCACCGAGCTGATCTGGGCGTGTTCACCCCAGCCGCTGCAGAAGAAGTCGCCGAGCGGGACCTCGATCGACGGCGTCTCCTCACCGTCCCAGTACGCCCGCAGCACCAGCGATCGCCAGACCTTCTTGTCGACGGTCATCCAGATGTGCGTGATCGCGCCGGACCCCTCGATCTCGGCCAGCGTCGTGGTCGAGCCGGCCGGCAACGGGATGCACGGCGACATCTTCCAGCCGACGCCGAGGTCGCGGGCCTGCCGCGACATCGTCCCCTCGGTCGCCCGCGCCCCACCGCCCTTGGCGCCGTCGCGATTCTCCGCGCTGATCGAGAACGTGCGGGCCGGCGACAGCCGCGCCACGTTGCCGAGATGGACGTCGAGACCGTTGAAGTCACCCATGGGGCCAAACCCTAGGCGGCGGTCAACGGTAGCTGTCCAGCCTGTTGGCGACCTTCTCGAAGACCACTTTCTCGTGGTCCTTCGGGGTGTACAGCACCAGTTCGTCGAACCCGATCCCCGCGTACCGCTCGACCAGCCGGGCGAACCCTTCCTCGGAACCCCACGGGTCCAACTCGCCGTACCCGAGCAGCAACCGGCGGATCGTCCGACCGTCCAGCGCCGCGTCGAGGGCCTGCGACCGCTCGACCGACTTCGCGTAGAACTCCTCCTCCGACGCCGCGCCGGGGAACGTGACCCACCCGTCGGCGTGGGCCGCGACCACGGCCAGGGCGCGCGGCGCGTTCGCCGCGACGATCAGCGGCAACCGCTCCTGCACAGTCCCGGGCGCCATCGCCGCCAGCGAGTACGGATAGTACGGCCCGTCGTGGTCGGCCACGTCGCCCGAGAGCAGCCGTTCCACCGCCGCCACGAACTCGACCAGCCGATCGGTCCGCTCGCGCGCCGTCCAGACCGGCGTACCGGCCATGCCGTGGTCGGTCGGCCAGACGCCGGAGCCGATCCCGAGGTCGAAGCGGCCGCCGGAGACGTGGTCCAGGGTGGTGGCGGTCTTCGCCAGGACGGTCGGGTGCCGGAACACCATGTTCGCGATCAGGATGCCGACGCGGATCCGCTGCGTGGTCGCCGCCCAGCCGGCGATCACCGTCGGCCCATCGTGAACGGGGATGCCGGCATCGCGCGGATTCCGCAGGTTGTCACCGGTCCACAACCCGTCGAAGCCGGCGTCTTCGGCGACTCCTGCCCAATACGTGGCGTCGGTCCAGCCGGCGGGGTTGACCTTCAGTCCAAATCGCATGTCCTCAGCGTGCCACCTCCCCGGTTGACCACGGACGGATCTGCCCGAGTGGTCTACCTGAGGTGCTTTACCGGCTGCCCTCGGTCGGGGACAGTAATGCGGTGACCGCATCTGCGCCTGTCGCCGTGATCGGGCCGCCGGAGCCGGCCGCCGCGTTCACGGCCGCCCTCGACCAGGCAGGCCTCGCGTCCGTCCGGTACGACGCCCTGCCCGTGGACCTCTCGCCCTACACGGCGGTGATCGTGGTGGCCGCCCGCTACCCCGAACCCGAGCGCCTCGACGTGACCGGCCTGGCCGACTACGTGCACGCGGGCGGTTCGGCGTACGTGGAGTTCGCCCTCGACGACACCGGCTTCCTGCCGCAGGGCGAGCTGCGGACCGCGCACATCGAACGCATCTTCACGACCGCCGCGCTGCCCGGGATCGAACCGCTGCACCTGCTCGACGAGCACTCCTCACGCGCCCAGCAGGTGGTTGCCCCCAGCAACGCTGTCGAGCTGTGCAGCTACGGCTCGGTCGCCGGGACCCACGAGGCGGTCTTCGGCCCGTCGGAAGTCACGTTCCCGGCGCTGCTCGACATTCCGGCCGGCGAGGGGCGGCTGCTCTACGCGACGACCGCGCTCAGCCACCACATCAAGGGCCGCTACAAGCCCGTACGGCGTTGGCGCCGCCTCCTGCAGGTGATTGTCGGGCAACTCACCGGCGTACAGCTTGCCGAGGACATCGAGGTGTTCACCGAGCCCCGGGTGTGGGTCGCCACCGGTGAGCCGGTCAAGCTCGTGGTCCGCTCGGGCACCAAGCCGCCGGCCTCCGACCTGGAGCTGGCCGAGACACAACCCGGCCGGTTCGAGTCGGATCCGCAGTACCTGGCCGATGGCGAGCACACCTTCGCGGTCGGCGACCACCAGGTCACCGTCTCGGTCGGTCCGCGTGCGGAACGGTACCGCCGGATGGTCGACCGGGCGATCGCCTGGTACGACCGGGCCGGGATGTTCTACGACGCACCGGACGGCTCGAAGGGCGTCGCCGAAGGCTTCTCCAACGAGATCGATGCCGAGGGCAAGCTTCCGTTCCGGCCGGTACCGCGCGGCGACTGCTTCACCCAGACCGCGCACGCGTTCCGGATGTACGCCGACCTCGCCGACTTCCCGCGCGGCCGGACGATCGCCGCGAACCTGATGCGGCTGGTCGTCGAGGAGGAGCAGCTCACCGACCGCAACCAGCTCTTCGGCTCGTTCGAACCGCGCGGCGCGCGGACCGACCTGACCGGCACCAACAACCTGTTCGCCGACGACAACGGCTGGATCTCGCTGTTCGCGCTGATGTCGGGCCATACCGAGTCCGGTCTGCGTGGGGTCGAGGCGCTGATCCGTACGTCGAGCGCCGAGCTCGGTCTGCAGGTCGATCCGTGGCGGACGCCGTCCACACTCCTGGTCAAGGGGTGGGAGGAGATCTCGCAGTCGCCGATCGAGGACGGGCTGGACCTCACGTCGCACTGGCAGAGTTCGGCGCAGAGCGCGTATCTCTACGCCTATGGCCTGACCGGCGAGCAGCGCTACCTCGACAGGGCCACGCGCGGACTCGATCACATGGCGCGGCAGCACCCGCGGGCGCGGTTGGAGACGAGCCGGACGTGTGAGGCCGGGCGCTTCCTGCTGCCCCTCGTCGGCGCGTACCACTACACGCGGAAGCCGCTGTACCTCGAGACGATGCGGTCGCTGGCCGGCTATCTGAAGAGCCGGCAGGGCCCGGACGGCGGGTTCGCCGAATGGGACGGCAAGTGCCCGCCGAGCAACGAGGCGTACGGCGTGGACGAGGCATCGATCTTCACCGTCAACGGAGACAGCGTCACCGACCAGCTGTACGGGACGCCGTTCGCGGCCTGGGCCCTGCCACTGGCGTACCGCGTGACAGGTGAGCCGGTGTTCCAGGAGTTGGCGCATGGCGTGCTCGACTACCTGAGCCGGATCCAGATCGACGACCCGGACGACGAGCAGCTCGACGGTACCTGGCAACGCGCCTTCGACTTCGACTCCTGGGAGTACTTCGGTTCGAACGCCGATCTCGGCTGGGGCCCGTACTGCGTGGAGACCGGCTGGTCGGTCGCCCCGTCGATCATCGGCGCCATGCTCTATCTGACCGGCGACACGTTCTTCCCGGCCGCCCCTGAACCCGGTGCCGGTCTGTCCACCCTGCCCGCGTCGATTCGGGCGGAATTCGACGCGATCCAGGCTGGGCAGCCGGTACCGGTCCACTTCACGCGCCGCGAGGACGGCCGGGTGATCCGGACCCAGGACGGCGTACAGGCAGTCCTCGGTGATCTGATCGCTGGCGGCGAGCCGGTCTGGGCGCGCAACGAACCGGTCGGGTCCTACGAGATCTACGTGCGGGGGGCCGACGGTCACGTGCACCACACGTATCTCGACGACCGCGTCGGTCAGGGCCGCTGGCAACAAATCGGCGAGCTGACCCTGGCCGACGAACCCATCGTCGCGTTCAACCCTGGGGCCAACGCCATCGAGGTCTACGTCCTCGGCGAGGACCGGCACATCCACCACTGCTCGATGATCGACGTCCGCGGCGGCCATACCCCGTGGGAGCAGGTCGGCACCTTGCACTTCACCGGCTCCCCAGCCGTCATGTACGACGAGAAGCTCGGTACCGTCCGCCTGGTCGCCAACGACACCGCCGGCCAGGACCGCCGTACCCACAAGGTCAATCGCTGGCACCTGCCCTGGCAGGACTACTCCCACTGGATCACCGCATGAGCACCAACGTGGCGATCGACGGTGGCCAGTCCGCTCTCCGCCTCCGAGTCCTCCCGACGGGTGAAACAGGCACAGGCCCCGGCTACATCCACGGTGCCGACGCCGCCGACCACATGCTGGAAGCGATCCGCGAAGCAGCCGCTGACGCGGGGCTTGTCGGTGAGGTAGGTGTGGTTGCTCTTGGGCTGACTGGCTACCCCGCGGCAGCTGGCGCGGCCGAGGTGTTTGCGGCGCGGGTTCAGGAGCTGCTCCAGGCTAACGAGGTGCGGCTGACCCAGGACATGGTGACGGCTCATGCGGGTGCGCTACCTGACGGGTACGGCGTAGTGGTTGCCGCGGGCACCGGGTTGGTGTGCCTGGCGGTCGATCGGGACGGTAGCTGGCACAAGCTCGACGGTCACGGATACCTCTTCGGTGATGCCGGGAGCGCGTTCGCGATCGGCCGGGCCGGGCTGGCCGCCGTACAGAAGGCAAGGGACGGTCGGGGGCCAGGGACCAAGCTGGCCGAGACCACGCTCGACCCGGTCACGTTCTACCGATCGCCAACGCTGGTCGACGACGTGGCGCGGTTCGCTCCCGATGTACTGCGGTGTGCGGCCGAAGGTGATGTGGTTGCCAACGGCATCTTGACCGGTGCGGCGCGCGACATCGCTGAGACGATCGATGCCGCGGTCAACAAACTGATCGGGACCGACCCGGTTCCGGTGGCCTGTGTCGGCGGATTGTTCGCCGGTGCCGGAGAACAACTGCTGGACCCGGTCTGCGCACAACTGACTGCACGAGCCCGGCTGACCGAAGCTGCCGGCTCCGCGCTCGACGGCGCGGAGCGGCTGGCGACCAGCGATGTCGGACCCTATACCGCCCTCACAGTCATCCAGAGGAACCAATGAGAGTCCTTGCCCCGGGCACCTTGGTGGTGTCCTGCCAGTCCGCCCCCGGCAATCCGCTCCACGCCCCGGAGTCGATGGCCCTGATGGCCCGTGCCGCCGAAGCCGGTGGGGCCGGCGCGATCCGTGCGAACGGCGCGGCCGACGTGGCCGCGATCCGTGCCGTCACCGACCTCCCGATCATCGGGATCAACAAACTCGGCGACCCGGGCGGGGTGTTCATCACCCCGACCTTCGAGTCGGCCATCGACATCGTCCGGGCCGGCGCCGACCTGATCGCGCTGGACGGTACGCTCCGCCCGCGCCCCGACGGACAGCGGTTGGATCAGCAGATCACCCGCATCCACGCGGAACTCGGCGTACCGGTTCTGGCCGATGTGGACACTCTCGAGGCCGGGATCGCGGCGCGTGACGGCGGTGCCGATCTGGTCGCCTCGACGTTGTCCGGGTATACCAATGGCCACACTCCGAGCGGACCAGACGTCGAGCTGGTCCGGCAGCTGGTGGCCAAGCTGGACTGCCCGGTCGTTGCCGAGGGCAGGGTTCGGACGCCGGACGACGTCCGTGCCGTGTGTGATGCGGGCGCGTACGCCGTCGTGGTCGGCTACGCGATCACCAATCCGATGGACATCACGGCCCGGTTGGTCAGCGCGATCCCGGTGTCATAACCCATCGGAGTGGTCTACTCCACCTTGTCGATCCAGGTCGAATGCTCTTCCCCAGTCCGGCCGCGCGGGCGTATCCATGTCCCAACCCATCCCCTGGAGAGGACGCGTCACATGAGCACAGACGGCAAGGTCGACCGCCGTACCCTTCTCCGCGTCGCGCTGGCCGCGCCCGCCGTCGGTGCGCTGGCGTCCTGTGCGAAGCCCGTCGTGGACAAGTCCGGGCCCGCGCAGTCGGTCGGTGCGAAGGTCGACGGCAGCAAGGCACTGGAGTTCGTCAACTTCGACGGCGGGTACGGCAAGAAGTGGACCGAGATGCCACTCGACCTGTACCGCAAGGAGTTCCCGCAGGCCGACGTGAAGCTGAACAGCATGCAGCAGCTCCAGCAGCAGCTGCAGCCGCGCTTCATCCAGGGCAACCCGCCGGACCTGATCGAGAACGTGGGCCTCGACGGTGCCGCCCTGGCCGCGAAGAAGCAGGTCATGGACATCAGCGCGCTGCTCGAGATGGAGGCCTACGACCAGCCCGGCGTGAAGTTCAAGGACACGCTGCTGCCGGGGGTCGCCGAGGCGGGCGTGTACGACGGGGTCAAGTACGAGATGCCGTACGTGATCGGTACCGGCGGCATCTGGTTCAGCCAGAAGCTGATGGACGACCACGGTTGGACCTACCCGAAGACCTGGCCGGAGATGCTCGCGCTCTGCGAGGAGATCAAGAAGTCGACGAAGATCGCGCCGTGGACCTACCAGGGCAAGTACCCCGGGTACCTGACCAGCCCGATGCTGATGACGGCGTACAAGGCGGCCGGTCCGGAGCTGAAGAAGAAGGTCGACAACCTGGAGCCGAACGCCTGGCGGGACCCGGCGCTGATCCAGGCCGCCGAGGGCTACCAGGAGCTGGCCGCGAAGGGCTACCTGCTGGAGGGCTCGCAGGCCATCGACCACAAGCAGTCGCAGGCCTTCTGGGCCAAGGGCCAGGCAGTGTTCATCCCCTGCGGCGGCTGGCTGGAGAACGAGTCCGGCCAGGACGCGCCGAAGGACTTCGCGATGACGATGATGCCGGTGCCCGGCTGGTCGAAGGACGACAAGGCGCCGTTCGAGACGCTGACCGGCGGCCCCGGCGGTGCGCTGATCGTGCCCGCGCAGGCCAAGAACCCCCAAGGCGGCCTGGAGCTGCTGCGGATCATCCTCTCGAAGAAGTGCATGCAGAACTTCGCCGGCCTGACCAACTCGCCGGTCGTGGTCAAGGGCGGCACCGACGGCGTCAAGCTGACCCACGCCGCCGAGTCGATGCAGAACGCGATCGCCGCGGCCGGCTCGAACATGTTCAACGACTGGCAGTTCCGGATCTGGTACAAGAAGCTGCTGGACAACTCCGACGGCGCGATGGCGGCGCTGATGAACCGCGAGGTGACGCCGGACGAGTGGAGCAAGAAGATGCAGAAGTACGCCGACGCGACCGCGAAGGACCCGTCGATCAAGAAGTTCCACGTCTGACATGCATCACGGCAAGTACCGCTTCGTCATCGGCCTGCTGCTGGTCCCGCTCGGCCTGTACGCCGTGTTCGTGGTCTCGCCGTACGTGCAGGCCTTCCCGATCGCGTTCACCGACTGGGAAGGCCTGTCGGCGACGTACAACTACATCGGGTTCGACAACTTCGTCGCGCTGTTCCACGACGAGGTGTTCTGGACGGCGATGCGGCACAACCTGTTCCTGCTGGTCAGTCTGCCGACGATCATCGTCACGCTCTCGCTGTTCTTCTCCGCGGTGCTCAACCACCGCGGCGGCATCCCGGGTGCGAAGGTCTACAAGATCGTCTACTTCTTCCCGGCGGTGCTGTCGATCGCGGTGGTCGGCGTGCTGTGGCAGTTCATCTTCGAGCCTCGCGGTGGTCTGCTGAACGGCTTCCTGCGTGCAGTGGGCCTGGACGCGCTCGCACAGTCGTGGCTGGGTGATGGCGATACAGCGCTCGGTTCGATCATGGCGGTCGTGGTCTGGGGCGGTGTCGGGTTCTATGTGGTCCTGTTCACCGCGGCGATGGCCGCGATCCCGAAGGAGCTGTACGAGGCCGCACTCCTGGACGGCGCCGGATCCGTGCAGGCGTTCTTCAAGATCACGCTGCCGCTGATCTGGAACACCGTCCAGGTGGCGATCGCGTTCCTGGTGATCGGAGCGCTCGACCAGTTCGCGTTGATCAAGGTGCTGTCGGTCGGGCCGGGCGGCCCGGACAACGCGACCCAGGTGATCTCGCTGTACATGTACTCGAACGCGTTCACCTACGGGAAGTTCGGGTACGCGTCTGCCATCGGCGTGACGCTGTTCCTGCTGAACATGATCCTGACCCTGCTCACGTTCCGGCTCACCCGCCGCGAGCGGGTCGCCTACTAAGGAGGTGCGTTGATGGCCACAGTCACAGAGCCGCCCCGGGTGGACCTGACACCGCTCTCCGGTGTGGAAGAGCCTTCGATGCCGCAGAAGGTGGGCGGCCGGCTGCTGGGTGGGGCGACCCAGGGCTTCGCGCTCGTCTGGGGCGCGATGGTGCTGTTCCCACTGCTCTGGTCGCTGGTGAGCTCCTTCAAGACCGACTCGGAGATCTTCCAGAGTCCGTGGAAGCTGCCGGCGGTCTGGCACTGGGACAACTTCAGCCGGGCCTGGAGCGAGTCGCACATCGGCCGCTACTTCTTCAACAGCCTGGTCGTGGTGACCTGCGGCGTCGTGCTCTGCCTGCTGCTGTCGGCCGCGGTCGCGTACGTGCTCGCGCAGTTCGAGTTCCCGGGCAGCAAAGCCCTGTACTACGTCTTCGTCGGCGGCATGGTGTTCCCGGGGTTCATGGCCCTGGTGCCGCTGTTCTTCGTCGTCCAGAACCTCGGGCTGATGAACACCTATCTCGGCCTGATCCTGGTCTACGCGACCGGCGGGATGTCGTTCTCGGTGTTCTTCCTGACCGCGTTCTTCAAGACCCAGTCCAAGGAGCTCGCCGAGGCCGCGCTCGTCGACGGCTGCTCGCACTGGGGTGTGCTGTTCCGGATCATGCTGCCGCTGGCCCGGCCGGGCCTGGTCAGCATCGGTATCTTCCAGTTCCTCGGGATGTGGAACGAGTACCTGTTGCCGCTGGTGCTCAACACCGACGAGAGCCGCTTCCTGGTCACCCAGGGCCTGGCGAACATCGCCGTCACCCAGGGGTACCACGCCGACTACTCGGGTCTGTTCGCCGGACTCACGATCTCGATCCTCCCGGTTCTCGCGGTCTACCTTGTCTTCCATCGGCAGATCAGTGCCGGTATGACCGCAGGAGCCCTCAAGTGACGGATCTACTGCTGGCCGCGACGTCCCTGGACGTCACACCGCCGCCCGGCCACAACCTGGACGGCTACGCCGCCCGCACAGGCCCTGCGACCGGTACGGCGGATCCGCTTCGCGCCACGATCATCTGGCTCAGTACGGCGGATGCCCCCGGCGTACTGTGGCTGACCCTGGACGCGATCGCGGTCGGCGCGGAGTTGACCGCCGAACTGTCTGCAGCCGCTGGACGCGCTGCGGGTATCCCGCCAGAACATGTGGTCGTGTCGGCCTCGCACACTCACTCCGGTCCGAGTGGCTGGACCGGTGAGATCCACCCGGTGATCCCGGCCGAGCGTGAGCCCGAGCTGTACGAACCACTTGTCACGGCGGTAGCGAACGCCGTACTGGCTCGGCAGCCTGCGGTGGCGTCGTGGCGTTCGGTCGAGGTGACTGGGGTCGGGACCAACCGGCATCGTGAGGACGGGCCGCACGACAACACGGCTGGTGTGCTCGCGCTGCACTCGCCGTCTGGGGTGCTGCAGGCCGTGCTGCTGGACTTCGCGTGCCATCCGACGACGTACGGGCCGGAGAACCTGCTTTATTCGGCTGACTGGCCCGGTGCGGCCCGGGCTGCGCTCGCACCGGCTGTGGTCGGCTATCTGCAGGGTGCGGCTGGTGACGTGAGCCCGCGGTTCACGCGGCAGGGACGTGGTGCCGCAGAGATCACCAGGTTGGGTGAGCTGCTCGCAGCGCGGGTCCGCGAGGCGCTGGCCGAGCCAGGCCTCGAACTACCGCAGGTGGCACCGTCCATTCGCCGTACGACGGTTCGACTGCCGGTGCGAGCGCTACCGACCGCGGAGGACACCGCAGCGATCGTGAGAGCCTCTGAGCAAGCCGTCCGCTCCGGAGTGGACAACCCGTCGGCCAGGATCGCGCAGACCCGCCTGGACGGTGCCCGTGGGCAAGCACTCATGGCTGCGGCCGACCTGCCCGCAGAACTTGAGCTGCCGGTCAGCGTGGTCACCTTGGGCGACGTCTGCTGGGTGAACCTGCCTGTCGAGCTGTTCGCCCTCCACGGTGCAGCTCTGCAGGAGAAGAGCAGCTACCCGGTCACTCGGGTGGTGGGCTACACCGACGGCTACTTCGGGTACGTCGTCGACGCGACCGCGGCCGAAGCAGGTGCGTACGAGGCGCTGATCACCTACTTCGACCAGCCGACCACCAGTCAGCTGCTGACCGAGACGGCAGCCTTCGTCAACGGTTAGAAGGTGGCGATCGGGTTCACCGGACTGCCCGACGTACCGGCGAAGCGGACCGGCGCGACGGCGAGCTGGAAGTCCCACTGACCGAGCTCGGCAGCTGTCGTCGCGCACAGCTCCAGGTCGCAGTTGTCGAGCATCCAGAGCCCCATCGCGACGAGGCTCACCGCGTGCACCGGCATCAGTACGTCGTCGTACCCGGACGGCTGCACGTCCTGCGGAGTGTCAGCGCCGATCAGTGCGACACCCCGCTCGTGCAGCCACGGCAGACACGACGCATGCCAGCCGGCCTGCTCGATACCGCCAGAGGGGCCAGACTCGTGCCTGGCGCGGCCGTAGCCGGTCCTCAGTAGTACTGCGTCACCGGGCTGCACTCGCACGCCCTGGCGGCGCTCAGCGGCCTCCAGGTCCTCAGGGAACACACCCTCACCGGCCTGCAGCCACGGGACGTCGCGGACCGCAGCAACGTCCAGCAGGACGCCACGCGTGACGATGCCGTTCGCTGCCGCCGTCACGGCCGCCCACGCCGATCCGGTGTCGGCGTCGACCAACGAGTGCGGCCGCCCGTTGTACATCTTGCCGTCCCAGAAGATGTGGCACGGTGAGTCGAGGTGGGTGATCGTGTTGCCGTGGAACAGGATGCCGAGCCGCTCGTTCGAGAAGCCCCAGCGCCGGTCGTTCTGGAACGCAGCCGGCATGTGCTCGGCACCCGGCATCTCAGCCGCGCACGGGCACGCGTTCGTCGACCGCTCCATCTCAGCCGGTACGGCGACCTCCCAGCCGCACGAGACGCTCCGGCCGTGGCGCACGGCCTGAGCCGCCGCCCGCCGGACGTCGTCCGTGATGTGGTTCAGCGTGCCGAGCTCGTCGTCGTCGCCCCACCGTCCCCAGTTCGACAGCGTGTCGAAGTACCCGAGTACGTCGTCCTGTGTGGGCTTCATCCGAGTCTCCTCCGTCAGAGCGCGAGCTCCGGCTGAAGCTTCTTGGCCGGCCACACCCGCTGCTTACGAGCAGCCAGGGTAGATGCCGCCAGGGCCACTGCGAACCAGGCCGCCAGCGCCAGCAGGTCCTTGCCGAGCGACGCGGTGGAGCCGCCGTACATGAGGTGGCGGACGCCGTCGATCGCGTAGCTCATCGGGAGCGCGTGGTGGAAGAAGTACAGCGGTGCCGGGATGGTCTGCCAGGGGAACGTGCCGCCCGCGCTGACCAGCTGGATCACCATCATCACCAGACCGAGGAACTTGCCGATGGCACCGAACCACGAGGCCAGTGCGTGCAGGATCGCCACGAAGGTGACCGAGGTCAGGATCAGGAAGCCGGCGGTCAGCCACGGGTGTGCCGCGTGGATGCCGAGGCCGAGCGTCACTGCGCCGAAGACCAGCGTCGCCTGGATCGCACCGAAGATGGCCGGCGGCAACCAGCCACCGAGCGCCACCCGGAACGGCGACTGCAGGCCGGCCAGCGCCCGCGGGGAGAGCGGCCGCACCAGCAGGAAGAGCACGTAGGCGCCGATCCAGCAGGCCAGGCAGAGGAAGAACGGAGCCAGACCGGCGCCGTAGCTCTCGGCTCGCGCCTGAGAGACGTTCTGGAGGCCGACAGGCGCGCCCAGGGTCTCGGCCACGGCCTTGCGCTGCTCCGCGGTCGGGTTCGGGATCTCCTTGACGCCCTTCTGCAGCCCAGTGTTCAGCTGAGTAGCGCCGTCCTTGAGCTTCGTCACGCCAGTGGCCAGGCTGTTCACGCCGTTCAGGAGCTGGCCCTGTCCGGTGACCGCCTGCTTCTCACCACTCGCCAGCTGCTGTGCACCGGAGTTCAGCGTGCCCAGCCCGGTCTTCAGCTGACCGGCTCCAGCGTTCAGTTGCTTGGCACCGTTGGCCGCCGTACCGATGCCGTTCGTGAGAGCCGGAGTGGCCTTGGCCAGGGCGGCCGCGCCGTTGGACACCTTGCGAGCACCACCGGCGAGCTGGTTGAGCTGTGCGGAGGTGGACTGGATCTTGGTGTTCGCCCGGACGACCGGACCGCGCAGCTTGGCGGTCTCGCTCAGGATGAGGTTGATCTGGTGGTTGCTGAGGCCCTGTGCCTTCAGACGGGCAGCAAGGGTCTTGTCGAAGGCCTTGAGGTCTCCGACCAGAGCGTTCGACGCAGTAGCGACCTGGCGGCCGACGCCGGCGATCTTTTCGTTGCCGTCAGCCACCTGGTCGGCGCCGTTGGCCAGAGCCTTGGTCTGCTTCGGCAGGCTGGCGGTCTTGGACTTCAGTGTGCCCAGACCGTCGCTGAGCTGGTCAGCGCCGTTCGCGAGCTTCACAGCGCCCTTCTGTGCTTGGGCGGTGCCACCGGCCAGCTTGGTCGCGCCGGCCGACAGCTGCTGCTGGGCGGTGTTGAGCTGGCCTGCGCCGGTCTGCAGCTTGCCGACGCCAGTGGACGCCGTGGTCAGACCATTCTGGAGCTGAGCAGCACCAGAGGCGGCCTGGCTGATCTGGCCGTGGATCTGGTTGAACCCAGCCAGCAGCTTGCTCGCCGCGGTCTCGCTGACCTGGGACGCGACAGTCTTGGTGACCTGGGCAACGACCTGGTTGGCGATGGTGTGCGCGATGTAGTTGTTCGCGTCGTTGGTGAGCAGCTCCAGGTTCGCCTGCCGCGGCTTGAAGTCCGCACTGGAGGCCAGGTCCCCGGAGAACGACTTGGGCAGCACCAGGGCGAACTCGTACTTGCCGTCCGACACACCCTTGGTCGCCTCGGCCCGGTCGACCCGGTGCCAGCCGAAGCTCTTCGACTTGACCAGCTCGTCGGCCACCTGCGGTCCGACGTTCAGCTCCTCGCCCGTCGCCAGCGTCGTGCCCTCGTCCTCCACCACGACCGCTGTGGGGATCTGGCCGAGCCGGCTGTACGGATCATGGTTCGCGTAGAGGTACAGGCCGCCGTACAGGACGGGCACCATCAGCAACGCGATCACGGCCAGCTTGGGCAGCCGGCCCGCGGTCAGGCGCCGCAGCTCACTCAAGGCCATCCGGAGCGCGGTCACGCCTTCATCTCCTCAACTTGATCAGCGGGTACGTCGAGCAACCGGGCGGAGGTATCCGCGCACGTGATCAGGACTGCGTAGCCCCGCTCGGCCAGGTCCTGGCCGACGGCGTACCACTCGTGCGGATCGCCACCATGGCGGTCAGGCATGGTCAGAATGACGACCTTCACCTCAGGCCGGGCCACAGTCAGCTCAGCGAGCAGTCTGGTGCGCGCAGCGACCGGGAGGTGCTCGAAGCGCTTGTCAGCGTGCTCCGCCTCACCGTGCTCGTCCAGCCACGCCAGCACGGCCTTCCGGCCGGCCTTGTGACCAGCCATCGCCAGCTCCTCGCCGACAACCGTCTGGACCGGCAGGGCGTCGTCCGGCTCGGTGATCCCGGGCGCATCGACGATGGCCACCTTGCGACGCAGTACGGCGGGGTCGGTGTCGCCCTGGAGCGTCACCACACCGGCGTCCGCCTTGAGCCGCCCGGACAGCGCCAGAGCCGCGGCCACGTGGCCGGCACCGGGGTATCCGGTCAGCAGGATGACCTGCTTCTCGTCGACCGTCACCGACATGTTGCTCAGCATCGGCGCGTGCGGACCCTGCACGGTGATCCCGTTGGCCTCGAGCTGCATCCCGTACTCCACCATTTTCTTGGCCAGTTCAATACGTTTGTGTATTCAATACAGAACTGTATCCTACTCCTATGGAAACACCCAAGCGCAGTCGTACCGCCACTCGGGCCCGCCTGCTGGAAGGCGCGCTCGAAGTCTTCGCCGAGCGCGGCTTCGCCGGTGCCTCGGTCGAGGACATCTGCGACCAGGCCGGGTTCACCCGAGGTGCCTTCTACTCGAACTTCGGTTCCAAGGACGAGCTGGTCCTGGCGTTGTTCCAGGCAACGACCGACCGGCTGCTCGAGCAGATCGAGGCGCTGCTCCCCGACCTGGCCAATCAGCCCGGCACGCTGCTGGACGCCGTACTGGGCCTGCTGGACAAGGCGCTTGGGGATCAACGGCAGTGGCACCTGATCTCGACCGAGTTCACGCTGCACGCGTTGCGCAATCCCGACGCGGCGCGGGCGTTGACCGAGCAGCGGGCGATGTTCCGGACCAGCCTGACCCGGCTGGTCGAGGAGATCTCGGCGACCAGCGGTGTGACCTTCAGTGTGTCGCCAGAGCTCTTTGTCCGGTTGATCATCGCGCTCCATGAAGGAGCGCGGTCGCAGAGTCTGCTGGAGCCTGACAGCGTGCCGGCCGGATCGCTGGAGCAGGCCTTCCTGCCGATCGTGCTCGACGCGGTCAGTCGACCTTCACGCTGATCGTGTGCAGGCCGGTCGCTCCGTCGGGGGCCGGCGGCGCGGAGTCCTCGACCTGCGGCGTGCCCTTGGCATCGACCGCGCGGACCTGCAGGATGTGCGTCCCGCGCGGTGCGTTCCAGGTCCAGTGCCACTGCCGCCAGGTGTCGGTCGACGCGTCCGCGGCCAGCGTCGTTTGTTGCCAAGGGCCACCATCGACGCGGACCTCGACCTTCGACACCCCGACGTGCTGGTCCCACGCCACCCCCGCCACCTGCACCGGTCCGGCGGTCACCTTCTTGCCGAGCGGTACGTCGATCCGCGACGACAGCTTGATCGGTCCGAGCGCCGACCAGCCGCGCGGCGTCCAGTACGCCTCGAACTGATCGAACCGCGTCACCTCGATGTCGACCAGCCACTTCGTCGCCGACACGTACCCGTACAGCCCCGGTACGACGATCCGCACCGGGAACCCGTGCTCGACCGGCAGCGGGTCCCCGTTCATCGCGAACGCGAGCATCGACTGGCGATCGTCGAGCAGCGTGCTCAGCGGCGTACCGGCGGTGAAACCGTCCTTCGACGTCGACTGGATCGCGTCGGCGTCCTTCGACGGCCCGGCCTCCTCGAGCAGGTCCTTCAACAGCACGCCGCTCCACAGCGCGTTGCCGATCAGGTCACCGCCGACCTCGTTGCTGACGCAGGTCAGGGTCACCCACTTGTGCACGACCTGCCGCTTCAGCAGGTCGTCGAAGGTGAGGTTCAGTTCCTTGTCGACCATGCCGTGGATCCGCAGCTTCCAGTCCGACGGTGCGATCTGCGGGACGGCGAGTGCGGTGTCGATGCGATAGAAGTCTTCGTTCGGCGTCGCCCACGGAACACCACCATCAACCTGTACGCCGGGCGGCGGGTCGAGGGTCGGCGGCTTCGGGAGAGTCAGCCCCTTGCGGGCCTCGGCGACCGCGGCGCGGTTGCCGCCGATCACCTTGCCGAGGGCACCGATCGCGGCCGAACCGAGCGCGACCCCGGCCGACAACTGCAGGAAGCCCCGGCGGCTGACGCCGTCATCGGGGAAGTCGAGCAGCGGTTCGAGACGTGACGTGTAGAGGCGCAGGATGCCCAGCGCGGCGAGACCGGCAACTGCTGACGGGACGAATCCCGTTTGGCCGGAGTCCGCGCGAGTCATCGCCGCGGCCACGGCCACCCCGGCCAGTACGACGACCACGAGCGCGCCGGCCCAATAACGCCGTACCGCGAGAATCCCGCCCACGGCGGCCAGCGCCAGCAGGACGATCAGGATGCCGGCGCGGAGGGCGGTCTTGTCGTGGGTGCCGAACACGGAGATCGCGAATTCCTTCAGCCACGGCGGCACGCGGTCGATGAAGGCCGAGCCGATCGCGACCACCGGGGTCTGCGAGGTGCCGAGGACGCCGGCCGCCACGCTGCCTGCCGCGAGGCCGGCGAGGGCGGCCAGGACGCCACCGATCGCACCACGCCATCGCGTCGCGCGACGACCGTCGGTGTGGCGTTCGATCTGTTGCTCGCGCTCGGCCAGCTGCTGGTTCACAGCTCAACCATGACGCGGAGGGGCGCTCGACACCAGCCGAGCGCCCCATCCGTTAGTTCCGGGTAATACGTTGAAGTTGTTCTTGCTGGTTTACTGCTCGCCGCTAGATGTGCTGCTGCGTCAGAGCGCGGGCCGGCCGTTCGGCCAGCGACGTGCGTTGTCCCGGACCCGGCGCAGTTTGCCGAGCACGACGTCGCGCTCGTCGGACAGCTGCGACATCCACAGGCTGTCGATCTCCAGGAGGTGATCCGGCAGTGCTTCGCGCAGCCGCCGCTTCCCCTCCTCGGTGAGCACCGCGTAGGAACCGCGGGCGTCGTCAGGGCAGGGTTCGCGACGAACCAGGCCGAGGTTCTCGGCCCGGTCGACGAGCCGGGTGATGCCGCCGGTGGTGACGGTCAACTCCCGGGCCAGGGAGGTCAAACGCTGCTTCTCCCCGTGACTGCGGGCGAGCCGCAGCAACAGTTCGAACATTGCCATTTGCAGACCACTGCGCTTGAGAGAGTGCCGCATCAACTGATCCAGCTCGGCTGCGGCTTCGCGCAGCAGACCGTAGGCCGTGATGACGTCGCTTTCCCAGGGTTCCGCGGCGCGGGTGGGTTCTGCATCGGCGAGCGCTAGGGGCGAGCAAAGCGAAGGCGCGATGGTCATGCGCGGACTCTAGTAGCTGACTAGTTCACTTCGCTACACGGGGTGACCTTTTGGCTACAGATCGACCGGGAGCCGCAAACTTCCTGAGCGTAACCGAGCACCTGTCCAGACCGGTTCGCAGGGTGCCTGTGGATAACTTCCGCGGCGGTCGGCCGATTTTTGCAAGCCTGGTCCCAGCAGGTTCTCCACCTTTGATCGGGGGCTCGGGATGAGCGAGAACGAGAGCACTACGGGGTTCGGGCCGGGGTTCATCGCGGCGTGCATCGTGATCGCCGCGGTCGTCGCCTGCGGCGTCATCCTGCTGGTCACCGGGGACGCCACCGAGTCCCAGGCGGCGCCTGCACCTGCGCCGGTGAGTGTGGTGCCAAGTCAAGTGGTGCAGCAATCAACTGCCCCGTCCGCTGGGTGCTCGCTGGCGGCTGGTGATCAGGGACTTCCCAGTGCGGCGCCTGCTGCCGACAGCTGGGAGGTGAGCCGGCGAGTAGTGGTTCCCCGGTCGGCGGTCTTCGGGCCGGCGGCTACGGACTCCGACGGGTTCCGGCGGTGCTTCGCTCATTCGCCGACGGGCGCGGTGTTCGCGGCGTACAACGTCCTTGCTGCGCTGGCGGATCAGACCAAGGTGGCGGCGACCGCACGCAAGCTCATGGTGCCCGGGCCGGAGACCGACGCGATGCTGCGCGACCTCGCTGGTGCGAAACCGTCGACCGAATCGGAGCCGACCCAACTGGCCGGGTACCGCGTGCTCGCCGCCAACCGCGATCAGGTGACGGTGATGCTCGCCGTACCGGTCGAGCAGCAGTGGGTGACCCTCACCGTGACGATGGTCTGGTACGACCACGACTGGCGGCTCCAACCACCACCGCCGGGTGATGCCGTCGGTGCCCCGTTCGTCCAGGTGCGCAGTCTCGCCGACTTCGTGAAGTGGAGTGGTCTGTGATGTGCGGAAACTTCGAAGTCGGATGTCAGGTCAAGGAAGGCTTCCTCTCGGTCGCGCAGTCCGGGGTGGAGGCGATGGCTCACCAGGTCGCGCAGGCCGCGCTCGACTCGATCCACGCGATGGCGTCGTTCTGGCTGAAGGTGCCGACGGCAACTATCTCGTACGAGTCCCAGGGCTGGACGAATTCCGGCCCGGTCGAGTACCTGCAGCACAGCACGCTCACCGTCGTCGGCGCGGTCTTCACGGTCGCGATCATCATCGCGGGCATCCGCACGGCCTGGGAGCAGCGCGCCAAGCCGTTGCAGGAGTTGCTCAAGGCAATGATGCTGTTCGTGCTGGTCTGCGGCGCGGGATCGGCCATGCTGCAGGCCTTGAGCAGCTGGTCCGACGACTTCGCGCTGTACATCGTCCAGGACGCCTCCGGCGGCAATGTCGAGGAAGGCTTCAAGAGCGTCGTCGCGAACGGCGGCTTCACCGACGTCGGCGTCGCTTCCGGGCAGGTCGTGATGTCGATCGGGCTGACCGTCACGGTGATGCTCGCCTCGCTGATCCAGATCGTGCTGTTGCTGATCCGGTCCGCCATGCTCGTCCTTCTGGCCGGGACGTTCCCGCTCGCGGCCGCAGCGACGAACACCGAGGTCGGGCGGACGTGGTTCCGCAAGTTCTGCGGATGGTCGTTGGCGTTCATCGCCTACAAGCCCGCCGCGGCACTCATTTACGCGGCCGCGATGAAGCTCAACAAGGGCGCCATGATGCCCGGCGACAACCAGTTGGTGCGGGCGATGACGGGGATCATGCTGCTGATGCTCGCCGTGTTCGCGCTGCCCGCGCTGCTGCGGTTCGCCGTACCGCTGACTGCTGCTGTGGCCGGTGGCAGTGCTGCCATGGGTAGTGCCGTCGCGGATCCGGGTGGGCTCGCTACCGGTGCGATCAATGTCGGTCGGGCCAAGCTGGGCGGGTCCGGTGGTGGCGTGGGCGGCGGTGCAGGTGCTGGGGCAGGCGCTGGCGGTGGTGGTGCGACGGGCGCGCAGACGGTGGGCAGTGCGGGACTCGGAGCTGCGGGTGCGGCGCTGACGGCGGCCCGCAAGGCTGGTGGCGCGGCAGCCGGTGCGGCTTCGCACTCTGCGGGTGAGAGTGGGGGTGGCGGGAGTACGCCGAGCTCCTTCGGGCCGCGCAGCTCGGGCCCTAGTGGTTCGGGTGGTCGCGGGTCATCTGGTGGTGGTCGCGGTGGTTCATCCGGGGGTTCGTCCGCCGGCTCGTCTGGTGGTTCTACTGGTGGTTCTTCTGGCGGCAGTCGAGGTGGTAGCGGCGGTCCTTCGGGGTCGTCGGGTGGGTCGCGGGCCTATGCGGCCAGCGGATCCTCCTCCTCGTACGACGGTCCGGCGGGCAGTTGGTGAGAAACGATTTGCCGTGGGTCGTCCGGGCTTGAACGATGGCGGGCATGCAGCTCGAGCGGATCGCCCTCATCTCGGACGTCCACGGCAACCTCACCGCACTCGAAGCAGTCCTCGCGGACATCGAGGCCCGCGGGATCACCCGGATCTTCAACCTCGGCGACTACATCGGCAAGGGTCCGCGCGGCCAGGCCGTGGTCGACCGCTGCCGCGAGGACTGCGAGGTGAACATCCTCGGCAACTGGGACGACTTCCTCCCCGACCCGGACCGCGAATGGCCGGCCGGCGGCAGCATGCTCTGGTGGCATGACGAGCTCCGCGAAGACCAGCGCACCTGGCTGCGCAACCTCCCGTTCTGTCACGACTTCCAGCTGAGCGGCCGGCAGATCCGCATCTTCCACGCCTCCGCGACCAGCGTGCACACCCGCGTCTACTTCGACCACGACGCAACGGCGTACGAGGGCATGTTCGAGAACACGCCCGCCACCGGCGACGGTCCGGTTCCGACAGTGGTCGCGTACGGCGACATCCACGACCCGTACTACGAGTGTGACCTCCGCGGCGCGCTGATCAACGTCGGGTCGGTCGGCAACAGCCTCACGGACCCGACTCCCGTCTACACGATCCTCGAAGGCGGCCCGGACGCGACAGCTCCGTTCTCCCTCCAGTTCGTCCGCGTCCCGTACGACGCCCAGGCCGAACTGGCCGTGGCCCGCGAGCTCGGCGCCCCGGAGCTGGACGCCTACGAGGCCGAGATCGTCCACGGCATCTACCGAGGCACGTTCTACGCCGGCAAGACCTCGACGTACCACCGGGACTGACGGGCGTATCTCCTTGCCTGTAAGGAGGATTTGGTCCGTTATCATTTTGTGACTACAATAGAACACATGTTCGATCTCGATGGGGACCTCACGGATCTCTCCAACCGCGACCTGCTCGAATCGGTCGCGGACCACATCGCGTTGTCCAACCGTTGTGACACCCGCGTCTTCGAACACGCCCTGGTCTACGCCGACCGCTTTCACCCCGACCATCTCCCCGACTCGGTCCGGCCCGGTCGCCGTGCGGCCGATGGCCGCGAGCGTGCCGTCGTGTACGGCGGTGAGGGCTGCCCGCCGGTCGTGGAGTTCGCGGTCGACGAGTTCGGTGTCGTGATCGGTGTCTCGCCGCAGGTCGCGGCCCGCTACATCGGCAACGCTCTCGGGCTACGCCATCGGTTTCCACAAACCTGGGCGAAGGTCCTGGCCAACGAGGCCACCGCGTGGAAGGCCGCTCGGATCGTCGACGACTGCACCGACCTGTCCGAAGCGGCCGCCCGGTATGTCGATGCCCGGGTCGCCGGCCTGATCGACTCCATCACGCCGGGCCGGCTCGCGCGGATCGTTCGCGCCGCCAAGTACCACGCCGACCCCGACCAGGCTCGTGCTCAAGCCGCTCAGAAGGCCCGTGAGCGCGGAGTGTTCACCGGCCAGGCCGACGAGCACGGCACCGCGACCATGTACATCCGCGCGGCCGCGGGCGACATCAAACGCAACAAGGCGGCCATCCGAGCCATCGCCGATGCGTTGAAGGACATCGGTGACCCCCGCACTCTGCAAGCCCGCCAGGCCACCGCCGTCGGCATCATCGCCGACCCCCGCTACCACCAAGAACTCCTAGCCCAAGCCGCCGCGCACCCCCGCCACACCACCAACCTCACACAGCCGGCCCCCGGCCCTGCTCCGCGCCCCGCCCCGACGCGAGCGTCCGAGCCAAGGTCTACGCCGGACTCCTCACCCGACCCCACCCCGGCGCCCGCGCCTGGCGTGGGAGTCCCGCCGGCTGCCGGTCGGCTTGGCGGTGCGCGTGCGCCGGTCGTGGACGACCCAGTCGCTGCGTCAGCTCAAGACCTGCCCGACTGGCCTGAACCGGATCCCGGTGACGACGCTGACCGCGACGCACCCCACCCCAGCACTAGCGACCTACCCGACCCCCTCGACACACCACCCAGTTCGGACTCGGAAGTGTTCGAACCCGGACTACCCACAGACCCCGGCGACGGCGGTGAACCACTCGATGCCGAAACCCGGCGCGCGCTCTCCGCCCGGCTGGCCCAGATCAGGCACGACGCCTACAACAGGCCCAGCACGTCAGGCGTTCCCGCGCGCCCAGGCAAGACCGAGATCTACGTCCACCTCACCGACCACACCCTGGCCACCGGCATCGGAGTACTCCGCGTCGAAGACGTCGGGCCCCTGATCGCCGACCAGCTCACCGAAGCCATCGGGTACGGCCCCTACACCGTCAAGCCCGTCATCGACCTCAATCAAGGCATCAGCGCCAACGCCTACGAAATCCCCCTCCGCATCCGCGAACACGTCAAACTCACCCACCCCGTCGAACTCTTCCCGTACGGCACCCGCGAAACCACCCACACCCTCGACCTCGACCACATCCGCCCCTATGACTCCCTCGGCCCACCAGGCCAGACCAGCACTGACAACCTCGCACCGCTGAGCCGCCACGGCCACCGGGTCAAAACCCACGCCCGAGGCTGGACCGTCCACCGCCTCAACCCCACAACCCTCGAATGGACCACACCCCACGGCTTCACCTTCCACGTCACCCCCACCGGCACCCACCGAATCACCAAAGACCCACCCGGTGCTTCCCGATCAGGGGCTCAGGCGGCCGAGCCAGTGGGTGAGTGCCGCGACGATCTCGGTCGGGAGGTCCGGGTCTGCGATCACTGACTGGTTGGCGGTGACAATCGCGGCGACAGCCCCGACGTTTCGATGAAGGCTTCAACGAATGACAGATGGTCGACGAGGCGGTAGTCGATCGCGGGCTTGCCGGATCCGCCCCTGCCGATCGGGTGGAGCGCGATGCTCCGGCGGCCCGTTCGAGCCACCGCACCGATGACTTTTCGTCGCAGGTACGACGATGTGGGGTTCCCGTGCAGGAAGAGCACCGGATCACCGACGCCCACTTCGACGTACTGGAGCCAGCATCCCAGCACCTCGACCCTGGCCGACTTCACCGTCCGATCGTATTCGAGCGAGATTTCATCGGTGGTTCGGTCGATGCGGGCGTGCTCGAATTCCTTGCATGACGGACGATTCCAGCGCGACGCCCACGCCGACGATCGCCCGCCGCGGACTTCTGAAGCTCGCCGCCGCGGCCGGTATCCTGCCTTTCCTGCCCGCCACCACAGCTCTCGCGAGGACCACGCAGGCGCTTGCCGCCCCTTGCTCGCCGCTGCCGATCATCTCCGGTCCGGAGTTCCCGATCGGCGCGTTCTGGCCGCCGTCGATGCAGCCGCGGTTCAACCTGTTGGAGCGGTTCCAGGAGATGAAGGATGCCGGGTTCACGTTCTCCTTCGTCGGCGCGAGTGACGACGACAAGGAAGTGCCGTACGTCCACAGCACGCTCGACCTCACCGACCAGGTCGGGCTGAAGGCGCTGGTCGTCAACTGGCCCGAGAAGGCCTTGGAGCGGCGTACGGAGTTCACGCGGCATCCGTCGTTCGCGGGGTTCCGGCTGACCGACGAGCCGCAGGCCAGCGAGTTCCCGCGGTTCGCGGCCGGCTCGGCTGCGTTGCGTGCGGCGGCCCCGAACCTGTTGCAGAACATCAATCTGCTCCCCGACTTCGGGGGCTGGCGGGACTACATCCACGAGTTCACCAGCACGGTCCGGCCGCAGATGCTGTCGTACGACCGCTACCCGTTGATGGACGACGGCAGTGACTTCGGCGGCTACTGCGCCGAGTGGCAAGAGTTTCGCGCGGCCGGTCTGGGTGCTGGGGTGCCGACCTGGATCTACATCCTTTCCGTCCCGCACTGGCGCTACCGATCGCCGTCGGCCGCCGAGCTCGCCTGGCAGGTCAACGTCAGCCTGGCCTATGGCTGCAAGGGCATCCAGTACTTCTGCTACTGGTCGCCGGAGCCGCCGCCGAGCTACGGCCCCGCGCTGATCGACTACGAAGGCAACCGGTCCCCGATCTACGACTACGCCAAGACTGTGAACACCACCTGGCTCGCCCCGGCGGGCGCCGAACTGCTGCCACTTGTGTCGGAGCGCGTAGTGCACGCGAACGGGTCGGTCCCGTCCAGCGTGCAGCCCTTCACACCGGACGCGTTCCTGACCAGCACCTCCGGCAACCCGGTCGTCCTCGGCACCTTCCGCAGCAAGGACCGGAAGCCGCGGACGAGGTGGCTGCTGGTGGCGAACTGGTCCCACTCGGCGTCCGCGCAGGCGACCATCAACGTGAACACGGCAACGGTGACTCGCGTCTCGCGCTTCGACCCGGCCACCACGACCTACACGGCCCAGCCGAGCGCGGCCTCGATCACGGTCTCGCTCGCGCCCGGTGCGGCCGCGCTCTATCGGCTGGACGCACCCGGTACGTCGCTGGACCCCCAGGCGCAGGTCATCCTGGCTTCGGACAGCGCGGTGCACCACGCGATCCAGGAGGTTGGTGACACCTGGAACGGTCCGAACCCGTTGGGTGGCCCGGCCCGGCTGGTAGCGGCATCCGAATTCAACGGTGCGTTGAACGTGATGGAGATGACCGGCGACGCGGTCTACCACCGGGTGCGGGCCGTCGACGGCAGTTGGAGTACCCGGAACCTGTTCGGCGAGCTCAGAGGCGTGTCATCGATGACCGCCGCCGTCGTACTCGGCTGCCTGCAAGTGGCCTTCGCCTCGGGCGGGATCGTCTACCACCTGATGCAGTTCCCGGACGGCCGCTGGGACGGCCCGAACCGCCTCGGCGATGCCGCGAACCTGGTCGCCGCCACCGAGTTCCACGGCACCTTCCAGATGATGCAGGTCGAGGCTTCCGGCCGGATCTACCACCGGGTCCGGAACGGCAACGGCACCTGGAGCTCCCGAAACCTGTTCGCCACCATGACCGGCATCACCTCCATCGCCGTCACCGTCGTCGGCGACGAAATGATGGTCGTCATCGCCGCAGGCGGCCAACTCCACTACGCGATCCAACACACCGACGGCACCTGGCAATTTCCGACCGCAACCGGCGATCCCGCCGACCAGGTCGCAGCATCCTCGACGTCCGGCGAACTCCAGCTCACCGCGATCTCCGCCGGCCAAGCCTTCACCCGCCGCCGCCGCGCAGACGGCTCCCTAACCCCAAAGGCCGCCGTACCGGGCGCTCCAACCAACCTCACCGCCGTGGCTGCCGCCAGCCGCTCCCCGGAGCACTGCCACTAGAAGAAGAGGATTTCTGAGCCGACGATTTGGTAGCCGGCGGCTAGGAAGGCGCGGAACGACGCGGCGTTGCCGGGGGTTACTTGGGCCCAGAGGTGGGCGTCGGCGGGGATGAGGGTGCGGGCGGCTTGGGCGAGTCGGCGGCCGTGGCCTTGGCCTTGGGCGGACTCGGGGACTTCGATGGCGCACTCGAGGCGTCCGGCCACGCCGCGGCCGATGATGACGACGCCGCCGCCGTACGGGTCGACGTACGCGCGGACGTCGTCGCGATACTGCAGTGCTCGGGCCAGCCGTGGGTGATCGTGGTCGGTGAACTCGGTGAGATCAGCCTGTACGGCGGGCTCCGGGAGGGCAGGCGCGAGGAGCATCGCGTCGAGGGTGTGCGCGGACCGGCCGGTCGCGGCGGCGAGTGCGGTCAGGAACGGCGGGGAGACGGGCTCGGCCGGGTCCTCAGGTGTGAGCCGTGCGGTGACCCAGGTGGTGTCGACGTCGGCGGCGACCACGGTGTGGGCGGTGAAGGCCATCACGCAGGACTCGCGCGCGGAGGGCGGTGAGACAACTGTCACGCTGAGATCCGGGATTGGGAAGGCTCCGCCTTCGACGCCTTGCAGAATGTCGGCCAGAGTTGTCATCACGAGCCATTGTGGTGGAGAACCCACCGAACGCACGGAGGCGACACATGCGGACACCGCAGCTGGTGCAGGCCGACGGGCTGCCTACCGAGGTCACGATCTACGAGGTCGGGCCGCGGGACGGGTTGCAGAACGAGTCGGCGATCGTCGATGTCGAGGTCAAGGCGGAGTTCATCCGCCGGCTGGTCGACGCCGGGCTGCGGACCGTGGAGACGACGAGCTTCGTGCACCCGAAGTGGGTTCCGCAGCTCGCCGACGCGACTGAACTGCTGGCCAAGCTCGAGTTGCCGGACGACGTCCGCGCGCCGGTCCTGGTCCCGAACGAGCGCGGCCTCGACCGCGCCCTCGCGTCGGGCGTCCGGGAGATCGCGATCTTCGCCAGCGCCACCGAGACCTTCGCGGCGAAGAACCTGAACTCGACCGTGGACGAGCAGTTCGCGATGTTCACCCCGACGGTTGAGCGCGCGCTCAACGAGGGTTTGACCGTCCGCGGCTACGTGTCGATGTGTTACGGCGATCCGTGGGAGGGTGACGTACCGATCGACCAGGTCGTCAAGGTCGGCGCCCGGCTGGTCGATCTCGGCTGCCACGAGCTCTCGCTCGGCGACACCATCGGCGTCGCGACCCCCGGCCACGTCACCGCGCTGATCGCCGCCTTCACCGCGGCCGGCGTCAGCACCGACAAGCTCGCCGTGCACTTCCACGACACCTACGGCCAGGCCCTCGCCAACACCCTCACCGCCTTCCGTGAAGGCGTCACCACGGTCGACAGCTCCGCCGGTGGTCTGGGCGGTTGCCCGTACGCCGAGTCCGCCACCGGCAACCTCGCCACCGAGGACCTGCTCTGGCAGCTCGACGGCCTCGGCATCAAGACCGGCGTCGACCTCCCCAAGCTCGTCGAGACCAGCGTCTGGATGGCCGAAAAGCTCGGCAAGCCGTCGCCCAGCCGCGTCGTCCAGGCCCTCGCGGGCTGACCTGTCGAACCGAACGGTGCCTAGGGCTCGATGGGGCGGCGGATGCGGCGGATGAGGCTCTTGTCGGCGTACTGACCGATCCGGTACGTCGACCAGCCGTCGACGGTGGCTCCGACGGCGCCGCCGAGGAGTGGGACGCGGCGGGTGACGGTGATGGCCATCCGTTTGCCGCTGACGCGGGCGATCAGTTCGGCGACGACCTCGGTGGCGACCTGGCGGTCGAGCTCGGGGTCGAAGACGGGTGCGGTGGCGATGGCCAGGGGTGAGGTCACCAGGCTGGACTTCTTCAGGCGGTCGGTGACCCCGTCCTCGCCGAGCAGGCAGGTGATGACCGCCGTACGGACGCGGGGGTCGTCGAGGTCGTAGCCGCGCAGGTGGGCGATCGCGGCGACCATCCGCGCCTGCACGATGGCGATGCCGGTCATGTTCGCCGGGAGCGCGACGGGGAGGGTGACGAGGCCACCGATGCTGGTGACGAAGCCCTGGACGCCGGCGAGCCGGATGTGCTGGTCGATCACGGCGTCGATGGCGAGCTGTGGGTCGCCGCCGACCTTGGCGAGTTTGTTCTCCGCGACCCGCTCGGCGCTCGGGAACCGCTGGTACCCGTCGATGGCGAACTCGAGGATCTGGCGCAGTACGCCCGCGGCAGCTTGGGGCGCGAACCGCTGGGCAGCGGGCGCGAGACTACTGGCAACGAACCTGGCTACTCCGGCCACAGTGCTCCTTCCCGCCTGACCTCACGTGTCGGGAGCCCGGGCGTGCCTTCAACTCTACGTGGCCCAGGTGCCCGCGCCACTCGGGACAAACCCTCGGTGTCCCCTGGGATTCGTCGTGGTCCAGGATGTGAGGGTGCCTGTCGAGCCTGCTGCGTCTGTGTGGGAGTTCCCGCCGGTGTCGGTCGCCGGCGACGGTGACGTGGTGGCGGGTGGGGCGGATCTGCGCCCGGGTACGGTACTGGCGGCGTACCGGCAGGGGTTGTTCCCGATGCCGGACCACCGCAGTTCGTTGCTGTGGTGGTCGCCGGTGGACCGCGGCGTGATCGAGGTGGCCGGGTACCGGCCGACGCGGACGGTACGGCGGGCCCGGGCGAAGTTCGAGATCCGGGTGAACACGGCGTTCGACCAAGTGATCCGGGCCTGCGCCGACCCACGCCGTACCGGCGCCTGGATCGATCGGGACATCATCGCGTCGTACACCGAACTGCACCGGCTCGGCTGGGTGCACTCGGTCGAGGCGTGGGACGGCGACGAGCTCGCGGGCGGCCTGTACGGCGTCGCGATCGGCGGACTGTTCGCCGGGGAGTCGATGTTCCACCACAAGACCGACGGGTCGAAGGCGGCCGTGGCCGGGCTGATCGAGCTCCTGGACGACGAGTACGCCGAGGAGCGGGTGTTCGACATCCAGTGGGTGACCGACCACCTGGCGACGATGGGCGCGATCTCGATCCCGCGCGAAGACTATGTACGGCGGGTGCGGGGCGCGCTCGCGCTGCCCCTGCCGAAGGCGTTCAGCTGATCCCCACGAACGCGGCCATCTGACGGCTGGTCTCGGCGAAGAAGTCGTCGGCCGGGTCCATCGATCCGACCAGCTGACCGAACAGCTCGAAGCTGATCATCCCGAACAGCTGCGTCCACACGATCGCCATCCGCAACAGCATCCGCCGCGGTACGCCGGGCGCGAACTCGGTCAGTACGTCGACCTGCTCCGCGAGCCGGCCAGTGGGCTCGGGCGCGTCCAGGTCGTCGAGCCAACCCTCGGCGTGTGCCTGGCCGAGGATGCGCAGCAGCACCAGCGGCACGCGTGCCGCTGGCTGCACGGTGGTCTGCGGTGCCTGGTAGCCGGCGATGGGTGATCCGTAGATCAGCGCGTACTCGTGGCGGTTGGCGAGGGCCCAGTTGCGGACCGCGGCGTACACGGCGATCCACGCCTCGCGGGGGTGCGGGTACACCTGGTTCGCTGCACGCTCCGCGGCCTCGCCGAGAGCGTCGTACGCGTCGATGATGAGCGCGGTGAGCAGGTCGTCCCGGCTGGGGAAGTAGCGGTAGAGGGACGACGACACCATGCCGAGCTCGCGCGAGATCGCCCGCAGCGACAAGCTCTCGGCGCCGCTGGTCTCCAACTGCCGTCGCGCGGCCGCCTTGATCTCGTCGGTCAGCTCGGCCCGGGCTCGCTCACGGGCAGTACGTCCGGCGCTCATGAGCCCAGTCTGCCACAAAACCGAGAGCAGTGCTCTTGACAGTGAGCGGTGCTTCCGTGTTCACTGATCACAACAGAGAGCACTGCTCTCGCAAATGACTTCGAGAAGGGCACGACGATGCCGGAGTACAAGCAGACCTACGACAGCAAGCGCGTCTTCACCGGCGGCGAGAGCAGCATGCGCGTCTTCAACCGCATGGTCGCCGGACTCACCAAGCTCGGCCTCAGCCTGATGGGCAGCCGCGTCCTCTCCGTCCGCGGCCGCAAGTCCGGCGAGTGGCGCAGCACCCCTGTCAACCTCCTCGTCATCGACGGCCAGCGCTACCTCGTCGCCCCCCGCGGCCACACCCAATGGGTCAAGAACCTCCGCGCCACCCCCGAAGCCCTCCTCCAGCTCGGCCGCCGTACCGAAACCTTCCGCGCCGTCGAGCTCACCGACGCCGACAAGCTCCCCGTCCTCCGCCTTTACCTCAAGAAGTGGTCCTGGGAGGTAGGCGCCTTCTTCGAAGGCGACGTCACCAAAACCTCCCCCGACGAGGTCCTCCACCACATCGCCCCCGGCGTCCCCGCCTTCCGCATCACCCCCGCCTGACGCGGTGGCAGGATGGGTGGATGATCACGGCTGAGCAGTTGAACGCGGCGCCGAAGGTGCTTTTGCATGACCATCTGGATGGTGGGTTGCGGCCGGCGACGGTGGTGGAGCTGGCGCGGGAGGTTGGGCATCGGGTGCCTCGGGAGGATGCGGGGGAGCTGGGGCAGTGGTTTGTGGAGTCGGCGGACTCGGGGTCGTTGGAGCGGTACCTGGAGACGTTTGATCACACGGTGGCGGTGATGCAGACGGCTGAGGCGATCTCGCGGGTGGCGAGTGAGTGTGTGCAGGATCTGGCGGCTGACGGGGTGGTGTATGCGGAGGTGCGGTATGCGCCGGAGCAGCATCTGACCAAGGGGTTGTCGCTGGAGCAGGTGGTGGATGCCGTGCGGGAGGGGTTCGAGCACGGGATGGCAGTGGCGGAGCGGCCGATCGTGGCGCGGCAGCTGCTGACAGCGATGCGGCATCAGGCGCGGTCGATGGAGATCGCGGAGTTGTCGGTGCGGTACCGCGATGCGGGCGTGGTCGGTTTCGACATCGCCGGGGCGGAGGCGGGGTACCCGCCGACCCGGCACCTGGATGCGTTCGAGTACCTGCAGCGGGAGAACGCGCACTTCACGATTCACGCCGGCGAGGCGTTCGGGTTGCCGTCGATCTGGCAGGCGATCCAGTGGTGTGGCGCGGACCGACTCGGGCATGGCGTGCGGATCATCGACGACATCAGCCATGACCCGGCGGGGGAGAAGGTGGAGCTGGGGCGGCTGGCGGCGTACGTGCGGGACAGGCGGATTCCGCTGGAGATGTGCCCGAGTTCGAACCTGCAGACCGGCGCGGCCGCGTCGCTGGCCGAGCACCCGATCGGGCTGCTGACCAAGCTGCGTTTCCGGGTCACCGTCAACACCGACAACCGGCTGATGAGCGGTACGTCGATGAGTCGCGAGCTGGCGTTGCTCGCGGAGACGTTCGGCTACGGGCTGGCGGACTTCCGCTGGTTCGCGATCAATGCGATGAAGTCCGCGTTCATCCCGTTCGACGAGCGCCTCGCGATCATCGACACGATCATCAAGCCCTGGTACGCCGAGGCGCTAGCCCAAGCGGAGTAGGACTTTCCCGGCTGTCGTCGCCGCGGCATCGATCGCAGCGGCGGCGTCGGCCAGGTCGTACTCGCCCGCGATCATGGGCGTCACGTCGAGCCCACCGGCCAACAATGCGACGGCCTCAGTGATCTCGTCGACGAACCGATATGAACCGGTCCACGTGATCTCGCGACTCACCAGATCGCCCAGCACAGCAGGCGTCGGCGCGATCGGCAGGTTCCCCACTTGTACGACGGTTCCGCCGCGAGCCGTTGCGCGCAGCACCGCACCGAGCGCCCCAGGAACGCCAGAAGCCTCGACCACCAAGGCGCTGTCGTTCGGCAACCCCACGGCCGCATCGAACAGGTGGTCCGCACCCATGGCCGAGGCCATCGCCAACGCCTCAGCGGTCACGTCTGCACTCGCCACTCGCCTAGCCCCACGAGCCTTCAAGGCCGCGACCACCAGCGACCCGATCGACCCAGCGCCGTTCACGAAGACGAACTGGCCTCGCACATCCCCCAGCCGCCCGACCGCATGCAAGGCAACGGCCAGCGGCTCGGCCAACGCAGCAATCCGCGTGGACAACCCAGCCGGCAGCGCCCGCAACTGATCCACCCGCACCACCCGGTACGTCGAGAACCCGCCATCCTCGTGGGGATCGAAGGCCGCCGACCCGAAGTACCGAACCTCCCGATGCAGGTTCGTCCGCCCCGCCACCAACTCAGGCAGCGGCTCCGACGACGGCGACGCCGGATGCACAGTCACCGGATCCCCAACCCCATAAGACGAAACTCCCGAACCCAGTACGGCGATCCGCCCCGCCACCTCGTGACCGAGCGCGAGTGGATGACGGAGGACCGCCGTACCGGAGGAGCCGTGTCGCGCGTAGGAGATGTCACTCCCGCAGATGCCGCCCCACTCCATCGCGACCAGTACCTCACCAGGCCCTGGCGACGGATCCGGCCGTGACTCGACGCGGACATCGCCAGGGCCATGCACGACAACGGCCTGCATCAGGCGGACGCACCGCCGACCGGAATCGTCGTACCGTTCAGATAGCTGAACTCGTCACCCGCGAGACCGAGCACAGCCTGCGCAACCGCGGCAGCCGGTACCGCCCCCGCCAGCAGCGTGTTCACGCGAACCCCCTGTACGCCGTACTCGGCTGCGGCGGTCTTGACCAGGTCCTGCGCGGATGGTGAGTTGCTGATGATGTGCCCGCCGCCGCTCGCGATCAGGTGCGGGAGCTCGTACTTCATCGCGAGGAACTGCCCGTGCGCGTTCGTAGCCAGCCCATCGCTCCACTCCGCGACCGACCCGACCGGGACGCCGGCGTTGTTGAACGCGATGTCGAGCCGCCCATAACGCCGTACGGCCTCAGTGACGAACCCCTCCATCGACGAGGCCGAGCGGACGTCGCTCTCCAGGTACGTCGCTTCTCCTCGCGCAGCTCGGATGGTGCGTTCGACCTCGCGGCCCAGCGCTGTTCGCCGGCCACCGAGGACGACGCGTGCCCCGGCCGCGGCGAAGGCGCAGGCGGTGGCCTCGCCGATACCGGAGGTTCCACCGGTGATCAGCACGACCTTCCCGGTGAATCTGCCGGGCGTGCGGCGGGTGGCGGCGGTAGACGTTCCACTTGCGGCGATACCGGCGGCGGTGGCGACAGCACCGCCGAGGACGGCCCGGCGACTCGCTCTGCTCATGTGCATTCCCCTCGAAGCAACGGTCAGTGGCTCCAAGCCTGCCGGATCACGGCGTACTTCGCGCTGGTCTAGCGCGGTGAAATTCCGGTGACCACGACGTCATGAACAGTGCCGAAAGCCTCTTCCAGGGACACCTCGACCTCGTCCAGGCCCCAGCGGTAGAGGATGCCCACGTAACTGTCGAAGAGCAGGTTGCCGATCGCGAAGGCGTCCAGGTCGGTGCGGATCTCGCCGCGTTCCTGCCCGACGGCGATGGCCTGACCGAAGAGGAGGCCGGTCGAGTGCGAGCCGGCCGTGGCCATCACGCCGGAGTGGAGGACCGCCCGCATCATCGCCTGGTTCGTCTCCCGGTCCGCCTCATAGGAGTGGGCGGCCGCCCGGGCGACGCCCTGGATGACGTCGAGCACGCTCCGCTCTCCGGCCTGCAGTTGCTGCTCGAGCCCCTCGCGAATGCTCTGCCGCCGTTTCAGGATCAGCTCGAGGAGGAAGTCCTCCTTGCGCGGGTAGTGGTTGAAGGCCGTGGCGCGGGCGACGTCGGCGCGTTCGGCGATCTCGTCGATCGTCGAAGCCCGATAGCCCTTCTCCGCGAAGGCGGCCAGCGCCGCCTCCAGCAGCCGCTGCCGCAGCGCCGCCTTGCTCCGCTCCCGACGGCCCAGCGGGGCTGCGTCGACTGTTGCCGAGTCAGAGTCCATCTGCAGACTATGACATCAACTTGGACTAGAGTCTGACTTAGGGTGGGCTTGGTGACCGAGGGGGAGCACGGATGGCGAAGGTCTGGTTGGTGACCGGCGCGGATGGCGTGATGGGGCGCTCGATCGTGGCCGCGGCGGCCGCGTCCGGAGCGGTGGTCGTCGCGGCGGCCCGGCACCCGGAGTCCGTCTACGACCTCGTCGGCGCGTTCCCGCGGCAGGTCGAGGCGCTCGGTCTCGCCCCGGAGCAGGCCGACCACGCGGTGGCCGGGATCCTCAGTCACCACCGGCGCCTCGATGTCCTCGTGAACACCACCAGCGACCGTGCGATCGAGGATGCCGTCCTCTCGCACTTCAGCCGCCAGCGGTCCGGCGCGATCGTCCGTCCGGACGACGACGCCGAGCCGTGGGCCGAGGCGGACGCGATCGTCGCCGCCCACACCGAAGCTGGTCCTCGACCCAAGGGGTTGCAGCCCCTTGGGTCGAGGGCCGTCAGACCGACCGTTGATAGGTGCGGAAGGCCCGGGTCGACAGCCACCCGACGATCAGCGTGAACGCCGCCAGATAGCCGCCGTGGCGCAGTACCGACGACCAGTCCGGGTCGGCGGACAGCGCCTGCCGGGCGGCGATCGCGGCCCAGTCGACTGGATTGAACCGGGCGGCCACACCGACCCAGTGCGGTGCCACCTTCGGGTCGATCATGATCGACGACATGAACGTCAGCGGGAGCGAGACGAACTGCGAGATCCCGATCAGCGCCTCCTGCTGCCGGGTCAGCAGGGCGACCGCGTTGGACAGTGAACCGAACGCGATCCCGACCAGCATCGATGCCGCGGCCGTGACCAGGTAGCCGGCCGCGCCACCGTCGTACCGGGCGCCGGCGGCAATCCCGATCGCGAACACGAGCACCGTCTGGATCAGCGTGTTGGTCGCGTTGCTGATCAACTGTCCGGCCATCAGCCCGCCGCGGCTCACCGGTGACGCGAGCATTCGGTCCATCACTCCGCGTTCCATGTCCGCGATGAACGTCGTACCGCTCCAGCCGCTCGACATCAGCGCGGTCATCATCACGATCCCTGGTGTCAGGAAGGCGATGTACGACTTGTCACCGAACCCCGGGATCTGCACGACACCTTGGAACACCTGCCCGAACAGCAGCAGCCAGATCGCGGGCTGAACCAGCGTGAAGATGATCAGAGCCGGTTGCCGGTACGACGCGCGCAGCCAGCGACCGGTGATGAGCCGGGTGTGTGCAACCGCTGTCGTCATCACGCCGCCTCCTCGGCTGCTTGGAACGAGCGACCCGTGTAGTTCAGGTACACGTCGTCCAGCGACGGTCGCGACACCGTCACCGCGGAGACCGGAATCGCCTTGTCCTCAAGGGCTCCCAGTACGGCGGGAACCGCGGTCGCGCCGTGAGCGACCCGTGCGCGCAACACCTTGCCTTCGACAACTATCTCGCCGATCCCGGACAGCTGCCCCAGGAGGGTGCGAACGGTCCCGTCGGTATCGGCATCGATGAGCTCGACCTGAACCGAGTCGCCGCGCAGCTCGGACTTCAGCCCGTCCGGGGTGCCTTCGGCAACGATCTTGCCGTGGTCGACGATCGCGAGCTGATCCGCCAGCCGGTCGGCTTCCTCCAGGTAATGCGTGGTGAGCAACACGGTGAGGCCCTCGGCGCCGGCGAGCCGGCCGACCTCGGTCCACAGGTCCGCACGCGCCTCCGGGTCGAGACCGGTGGTCGGCTCGTCGAGGAACAGCACTCGCGGCCGATGCACCAGGCCGAGTGCGACATCCAGCTTGCGCTGCATCCCGCCGGAGTACGTCTTGACCTGACGACCGCCGAACTCGGTCAGGCCGAATCGCTCGAGCAGGTCGGTGGCCCGCCGTACGGCGTCTGTCGGGGACAGGCCGTAGATGCGCCCGCCCAGCACGAGGTTCTCCATGCCGGTGGCCATCGGGTCCGAACTGGACTTCTGGGGGACGTAGCCGATCGCGTGCCGGACCTTGGCCTGGTCACGGATCACGTCGTACCCGGCGACGCGCGCGGTCCCGGAGTCGGCGCGGGACAGGGTCGTGAGGATCTTCACGGTGGTCGACTTGCCGGCGCCGTTCGGGCCGAGCAGGCCGAGTACGACGCCTTCGCCGACGCTGAAGGTCAGTCCGTCGAGGGCGCGTAACGGTGGTTTCCGGCGACCGGCCGGATAGGTCTTGACCAGCTCTGATGCTTCTAGAGCATGCGTAGCCATGGTGGGTGACTCCCTTGGTGTGATGGGGAGTCGGTCCGGGTCTGGCTATCCTGATAGTTGTGCCCTTGGATACCCGGTCTTCGGATCGACTCTGAGGTAACTGCGGCCCTGACCCTTGGCGTTGCCGCGCCGTGGGTCGGGGCCGTTCTCTTACAGTCCTTCTGGTGGCACCGCCTTCATCCAGGCAAACTCCTGCCCGAAGTACTTGACCGGGTCCCGGAGCTGCTCGTTCGGTGAGACGCCCGTCTCGGCGAAGGTCTTCCAGGCCATCCGCCAGAACCCCGACTCGCCCAGACTGTCCGAGCGGATCTCCTCGGTGAGCCGATGCACGTAGGCCGACTCGGCCTTCAGTAGCGCCAGCCGGAACTCCGACTCGACCCAGAAGACCCGCGGGAAGTCCATCGACTCCATGTACTGGTGCGCGGTCTCGACCTGCTCGATCTCCGCGTCGACCGCCTTGATGCGCTCGACCAGGAGCTCGACCACCCGGTCCGGCGGCAGGCCTGGCATGTAGGCCAGCCCCGCCTCAAGAGGGTGGTACTCCCGGGCCGGTGAGCCGATCAGCTCGCTCAGCCAGTCCTGGAACTCGGCCGTGCCCGCCTCGGTGAGCCGGTAAACGGTCCGCTCCGGGCGGTTGCCGTCCCGGATCGTCTCCTGCGCCTCGATGAAGCCGTTCTTCTCCAACGCGCCCACGACCGAGTACAGCGAGCCGTAGTTGAGCTTGATGCTCGAGTCCTTGCCGCGCGTCTTGAGCAGCGTCGAGATCTCGTACGGATGCATCGGGCGCTCGGTCAGGCTGCCCAGCACGGCGAACGCCAGTGGGTTCGCCACTTTGCGTTTCGCCATCACAGCTCCCTCGATCTCGGTTATTCGAGATCGAGTATTAGCTCACGGGTATCCGATGTCAAGTATTGAGCCACGCGACCGCGCGGAACCCGAGCCGCCGGACCGGCTTGCGTGCGGTCAACAGCCGGTACGCCGGTTGTTCGACGTACTTGGTGAGCAGCCAGGCGAGCAGGATCGCCGCGGCGACGGCACCGACGATCTGGCCGAGCCGGCCGACGCCGAGCGTCATCAGGTGCCAGGCGACCAGGTAGCCGAGCTCCTGGTTCAGCAGGTAGATCCCGAACGAGATCTTCGCCAGGAACTGGATCGGTCGCCGTACGGGCTCGAACACCGTCCAGTCCGGTCCGCGTGCGGCGCCGGCGACGACGATGAGCAGCACGCCCATCCCCAATGAGGACGGCCAGTCCTGCGTCTGCGCGTGGTGTGCGAACACGGTCGCGACCAGCAGCGCGGCCAGGTGCGGCGTACCAATGCGGTGTTTTGTCCACAGCCAGAGAGCGATGCCGATGGCGAACAACTGGAGCCGGTGGATGCCGAAGCCGTTCCAGATCTGGATCACCCACTGCGGGCTGTTGGTGATGCGGTCGTTCCACTGCAGGATCACCGGCGCCAGGATCATCACCCAGAGCAGGACGGTGACCCGCTGACCGGAGAGGGCGCCGCGCGGCCAGAGGATGGCGGCGACGGTGAAGGCCATCAGCTGCAGCGGCAGCGTCCAGTAGGACCCGTCGATCATCCGCACGGTCGGGTCGAACGAGCTGGCCAGCGTGAGGTTGCCCCACAGGTCATGCGGCGTGGGCAGCGTCCACTGGCTTGGGCCGAACAGCACCAGCGCCGTATAGGTGATGACAACAGCAGCCAGGTACGGCGGGATCACCCGCGCGTAGCGCCGTCGCAGCCAGTGCAGGGTGGACCCGTCCTTCCGGACGGTCACGCAGACGAAGTACGCGCTGATCACCAGCAGAACGCTGGCGCCGACCTGAAAGGGATGCGGAGTGAGCGGAGCACCGAGCTCCGGATGCAGATAAGGACCCATGTAGGTCGTGTGTGTGAACATCACGGCCGCAACAGCGAGGACGCGGACTACATCCCAGCTCAAACGGCGCGCGGAGGTTTCCCGGGGCGGGGACGGCGTGGACACAGAAGCTCCAGCTTGGCTCGACTCGCCGAATCAGTTTCGGCCGTGTCCCCCCAGTACCCGTTATCCCCCCGTGACACTTCAGAGATCCTAGTGGGACTGCCCCGGGTGGTTGCAAATCGTGTGGATCACGTCACGCTGTGGTGCGGAACGTGCGCCGATAGTCCTGCGGCGGTACGCCGACCACGCGCCGGAAGTGGTGCCGCAGCAGCGCCGCCGTCCCGAAGCCGGACTCCGAGGCGATCTGCTCGATCCCCATCCGGGTCTGCTCGAGCAGGGTGCGGGCGCGCAGGACTCGCTGGGTGGTGACCCACTTCAGCGGGGTGGTCCCGGTCTCGGCGACGAAGCGCCGGGCGAAGGTCCGCTCCGACATCTGCGCCTGACGGGCCAGGGCCGGCACGGTGTGATCGACGGTCAGGTTGTCGACCATCCAGTCCAGCACCGGCTGCAGGCTCTCGCCGGATGACTCGGGCACGGGTACCTCGACGTACTGGCGCTGGCCGCCGTCTCGTTGTGGCGGGACGACCATGCGGCGGGCGATCCGGGTGGCGACCGCGCTACCGAGCTCACGTCGTACCAGGTGCAGGCAGGCGTCGATCCCGGCCGCGGTACCGGCGCTGGTGATGATGTTGCCGTCGTCGACGAACAGCACGTCCGCATCCAGCTTGGCCAGAGGGAACTGCTCCTCGAACTGCTTCACGTAGCGCCAGTGCGTAGTGCATGGCCGGCCGTCCAGCAGTCCGGCCGCTCCGAGCACGAAGGCGCCCGAGCAGACCGTCAGCAGGATCGCCCCGCGCGCCTCGGCCCGCCGCAGTGCCTCGAGGATGCGCTCGTCGTACGCGTGCCGCCAGGTCGTGGCCGGCAGCGCGATCAGGTCGGCGTCCTCCAGCTCCTCCAGCCCGTACGGCGCGATCACCGCCGAATGGGTGCTGGTGGACATCGGCTCGCCCGGCCGGGTGGAACAGACCTTGAAGTCGAAGGCCGGCACCCCGTCGTCGGTGCGGTCGAATCCGAACACCTCGGAGACCACACCGAACTCGAACAGGGCCACGTCTTCCATCAGGACAACGGCGATCTTCCGCAGCATGGCGCCAGTATGGCAGAAAGTTGATGGAGTATGTCAAAAGTGCCAATTGTGGCGGGATCTAGTTGGTAGCAAGATTACTGCCATGAACGGAATCGTGGTGATCGCAGTACTCGTACTGGCCCTGATCGCGGCCCTCGAGGTCAGCCACCGTCGGCACCCCGCCGACCTGGATGGCACGACCGACGACCGTGACCTGGCCCGGACCAAGCTGGACCTGCTCGCCCTCGGCGCGTCGGCCAAGCCCTTCACCCACAAGCCCACCACCACCGAAGCCTCGGTACGGCGGATCCACGCGGCTCGTCTGGTCCACCCCGGACGTCACGCGGCGTGACTTTGGTCTACTCGTGAACCAACCGTCGGGTTGGCTGATCTAAGCACCTCAAGATCACGCTCTCGACGACGAGGAGACACGTTGATGCAGCGCAGGACGTTCCTGCAAGGACTGGCGGCGGCAGCGGTAGCCGCGCCGGCGGCGACACTACTGGGGCAGCAGGACGCGGTGGCGGCCACGGACTATTACGTGGCCACCACCGAGCAGACCAAGAACAAGGTGCTCGTCTTCCCGAAGAGCAAAGCGTTCACCGACGCGAACGTGCACTGGAGTTTCACTCCGGGCGGCGGTGCGTGGGCCAACCTGAGCGACGTGAAGATCCGTGCCACCGAGGCGCAGGGCTGGATCGCCCTGGTCGTCGCGTCCGGCGGCAAGGCCGGCATCGTCGACATCGGTAGCGAGAAGCACACCGAAGGCAACGACCTGAAGTGGAGCGCGACGCCGGGTGGCAACCCGCATGCGATCGAGCGGGTACCGGGGAACGGCTCGGTCGTCGTGGCGAGCTCCGACGGCAGACTCACGCTCTACGCACCGACCAGCGTCGGCAACCTGGGCAGTCTGAAGCAGGTGCAGACGGTCGACTACGCCGGAGCACACGGAGTGCTGTGGGACCCGACGTACAAGCTGCTCTGGGTGGTCGGCCAGAACCGGTTCAGCCACTATGCGGTGATGGGCAGCGGCCGGAACACCCGGCTCAAGTACGCCGCCCACTTCAGCCTCGGCAGTGGCAACCTCGGGCACGACCTGCAGCCCGACTTCACCAACAAGCACAAGATGCTGATCACGGCCACCAAGGGCATCTACGAGCTGCTCACCGACGGCGGGACCTTCCGCAGCCGCAAGATCTCCTCGGAGACCAAGGTGAAGTCCTACGTGAAGCACTCGTCGGGCGAGGTCGTCTCGATCCGCGGCGACGGCACCCAGCCGCGCGACTGGGCCAACAAGACGATCCGCTTCTCGCAGTCCGCGGATCGCTCGCGGGCGGGGGCGCAGTTCTACAAGGCCCGGATCTGGACCACTGCCTTCGAGTAGCCCTTTCGGGCAAAACCGATCGAACCCCACCGCCCGGCTGTGCCACAGTCGGGCGGTGACCGACTACCGCGAGATCAACCGAGCCAGCTGGGACGAGCGAGTCCCGGCCCACGTCGCATCACCCGGCTACCACGTGGCCGAGTTCGAGAGTGACCCGTCGTACCTGAGTGAAGTGGTGCGCTTCGACCTGCCGCGGCTCGGCGACATCACCGGGCTGCGCGGCGTGCATCTCCAGTGCCACATCGGCACGGACACCGTGTCGCTGGCTCGGCTCGGTGCGCGGATGAGCGGACTGGACTTCTCGCCGCCCGCAATCGAAGCAGCACAAGGACTCGCCGACCGGCTCGGCCTAGAGGCCGACTTCCACGTCGGCGATGTGTACGACGCGGTCGAGGTGCTCGGCGCAGCGCAGTACGACCTCGTTTACACCGGCATCGGCGCGCTCTGCTGGCTCCCGGACATCAACCGCTGGGCGCAGACCGTCGCTGGCCTGCTGAAGCCGGGCGGGCGGCTCTTCATCCGTGAGGGCCACCCGATGCTGTGGGCGCTGGAGTCGGTCGATCGCGAGATCGCGCTCAAGTACCCGTACTTCGAGATGGCCGAGCCGCTGGTCTTCGAAGAGGGCGGCACGTACGTCGAGACGGATGTCGAGTTCACGGTGAACACCACCCACGACTGGAATCACGGGCTCGGCGAGACCATCACCGCGGTGCAGAACGCGGGACTGGTGTTCGATTCACTCGCCGAGCACGACAGTGCGCCGTGGTGTGGTCTGGACGGTCTGATGACCGTGGACGGTGCCGGTGAGTGGCGTCTCACCGACAACCCCGAGCGGCTTGCGGCGACCTACACGTTGCAGGCGCACAAGCCGTGATCAGTGCGCGCGGCGCTGCTGGACCTTCTGGAACGCCTGCTTGATCTTGGCCTGGTTCTCCGGCTTGCTCAGCTCGCGCTGCGCGACCTGGACCACCTTGGCGACGACGGCACCCTTCACCAGCGTCTTGATAAAGCCACCCATTGTGGGCCTCCCTAGTTCGTTGACATCGACGGTAGCCGGGTGCACAACCCGTTCCCATGGGTGATAACCCGAAACTGTCCCTGGGATCAGGCACACTGGGTGGGTGCCTGAGTTGCCGGAGGTCGAGTCGCTGGCGGTGTTCCTGCGGGAACGCGCGGTCGGCCATGCGTTCGTGCGCGCGGACATCACCGCGATCAGCGCCCTGAAGACCTACGACCCGCCGGTCTCGGCGCTGGTCGGTCTGCTGATCGACGACGTCCAGCGGCACGGGAAGTTCCTGGACTTCTCGGCGCAGGGCGTGCACCTGATCATCCACCTGGCCCGCGCGGGCTGGCTGCGCTGGCGGGACGAGCAGTCCACCACCCTGGTCCGGCCCGGCAAGGGCCCGATCGCGCTGCGGACGGCGTTCGACGACGGGTCCGGGTTCGACCTGACCGAGGCCGGCACCCAGAAGAAGCTCGCGGTGTATGTCGTTCGCGACCCGGCCGAGGTGCCGGGGATCGCGCGGCTCGGACCGGAGCCGTTCTCGCTGTCCATCGAGGAGTTCGGCGCGATCCTCAAGCAGGCCGGGCGCGTGCAACTGAAGGGCGTGCTGCGCAACCAGTCGATCATCGCCGGGATCGGCAACGCCTACTCCGACGAGATCCTGCACGTGGCGAAGATGAGCCCGTTCAAACCGGCGTCGAACCTGGCCGACGACGAGCTGAAGATCCTGTACGACGCGATGCGGTCGACGCTGCAGGACGCGGTCGACCGGTCGGCGGGTCTCGCCGTACAGGACCTGAAGTCGGAGAAGAAGTCCGGGCTGCGGGTGCATGGGCGGACCGGCCAGAAGTGCCCGGTCTGCGGGGACATCGTCCGCGAGGTGAGCTTCGCCGACTCTTCGTTGCAGTACTGCGCGACCTGTCAGACCGGTGGCAAACCACTGGCCGACCGGCGGCTGTCCAAGCTGCTCAAGTAGTTCCGGAACCACTGAGACCTTGACAGCGGGAAAACGCCTTCCGACAGTTAGGAAAGTTTCTTAACTATCGGAGGTGTGCACGATGCGTATCCGCCCCATCGCATTTGCCCTCGCAGTGATCGGCAGTGCGCTGCTGATTCCCACGATCGCGACCACGGCCAGCGCGGCGACCACGTCGTACGAGGCCGAGAACGCGACCCGGACCCAAGGCGTGGTGGAGTCCAACCACGCCGGGTTCACCGGCTCCGGGTTCGTCAACTACGACAACGTGACCGGCTCGTCCGTCACCTTCACCGTGAACGTCGGCGCCAGCGGCAACGCCTCGCTCGCGTTCCGCTTCGCCAACGGGACCACGGTGAACCGGCCGATGACGATCGCCGTCGACGGTACGACGGTCGCGACGCCGCAGTTCGCGGGGACCGGCGACTGGACGGTCTGGAACACCGCCACGGTGAACGCGAACCTCTCCGCGGGTTCGCACACGGTCAAGGCCACCGCGACCACCGCGAACGGCGGCCCGAACCTGGACTCGCTGACCGTCACCGACTCCGGTGGTGGTGGCGGTGCACCGACCGCGGCCGAGCTGTTGGCCAAGGTGACCAGCTGCAGCCAGATCTCCAACGGCCTCTACAAGACCGACTCCGAGCTCAGCCCGACCATCCCGGTCTGCGGCAAGAACGGCGCCGTGTTCTGGAAGGCCGACATGGATGTGGACTGTGACGGTCTGCGCACCACGCAGTGCAACGAGAGCACCGACCCGTGGTTCCAGCCGGACACGGCCTTCCACACCTCGACGGGTCAGCCGCTCAACGCGGCCCAGCTCCCGTACGTCGTCGTACCGAGTGCGAGCGGCATCTGGAACTACCAGAACTTCCAGATCGCCGGTGGCGGTGTGGTCGCGATGATCTACAACAACCAGGTCAAGTACGCCGTCGTCGGCGACACCGGCCCGACCGACATCATCGGCGAGGCGTCATACGCGTCGGCCGTTGCCCTCGGCATCAACCCGGACCCGGAGAACGGTGGCAGTGACGGTCCGGTCACCTACATCGTGTTCAAGAACTCGACGATCAACCCGATCGAGAGCCAGAGCCTCGCCACCTCGCGCGGTCAGGAGCTCGCCCGGACCTTCATCAACAACAACTGAGCAGCGAAACGGCGGCCCCCGGTGGGGGCCGCCGTCGTCAGGATCCGAGGATCACTTGTCGAGCTGGGTCAGCTGGCTGATGCGGCTGAAGTCGACGACACCCTCCGGCGAGCCGTGGAAGCCCTGGAAGTTGTAGGCCGGCAGGGTGCGGTTCGCCTTCTGGTCGGTCTCGGTCCGGGTGGTGACACCGTGGCGGTCGGCCACCTGGTCGATCACCGAGTGGCGCGAGGCGTTGGCGAAGTCACCGGCGACACCGAAGCCGTCGTACGAGTACGGGAACGCGTAGGCGGCGTACCCGTCGTGGTCACGGCGCACGATGGACGAGTGCCGGTCACCGGCGATCAGGCTCGAGCGGTGGTCGGCGAAATCGAGCGACGGGTCGCCGGTGACGGCGCCGGAGTGACCGGCGATCGTCTGGCTGGAGGCGGACTCGTCGGTGACGATCTTGCGAACGGTCCGGTGCTGGTTCGCGACCTCGGTGGCCCGCACCGTGCGGGACGCCTGCTGGGAGGTGACGAAACCGCTCACGCCGTCGAACCGGAACGGTGCCGACAGGGAGCCGGTCGTCGCCTGGTCCGAGATCAGCGTGTACCTGCCGTGCCGGTCGGTCTGGCCGAGGAACGAACGGCGGTCGCTCAGCTCCGCCTGCGGGTCGGCTACCAGCCGGCCCACCTCGACGCCCGCACCGGTGTGCGTCGCACGCTCGTCGGACCGCTCTTCGGTGCGGCTGCCGTGCTTGCCGGTCGACTTCTGCTTGCTGTAGTCGAGCGAGTAGGTGTCCGACCAGCCCTGGGCCTTGAGGCCACCGAACGAGATCGGCAGCGAGCCCGCCGCGTCGGTCGCCGAATGCGAGAAGATCGAGCTGTTGCCACGCCGGTCGGCGGAGCCGCCGGCGACCTGGCGGGTGTCGAGGCTGCCGTTCGGGTTCAGCGTGATCGAGCCGGTCTCCAGCGAGCCGCCGGTCTTCGATCCGCGGACGGTACGGCGCTCACTGACCGACGTACCGTGCTTGTCCGAGCGGGTGACCTTCTCCGCGCTCGTCGAGGTCTCCTCGTGCTGACCGGTGAGCTTCACGCCGCCGATGGAGACCGGCGCCTGGACCGAGCCCTGGGTGTGCTGAGACTGCTTGCCGCTGACCGCACCGTCGGAGCGGTGGGTGGTCGAGCGGGTGACGCTCTTCAGCGTGGCTGCCGGGTCGGCGGTGATCTTGCCGGTGCTCAGGCCGATCGAGTCCTTCGTGGACTTCGTCGACTGCTTGGTGCTGGTGGTCGTGCCCTGCTTGCCGGTGTGCGAGACCGTCGAACTGTGGCTGGACGAGGACGAGCTCTGCACGCCCAGGTCGATCGACCCGATCTCGATCGGTGCGGAGGCCTTGCCGCCCAGGAGGCCCTCGTCGTGCGCTGTGCCGGTGTCGGCGTGTGCGGCTGCCGCGCCGGCGAAGAAGAGGCCACCAGCCACTGCGGCGGTGCTGAGGGATCGCTTGACCCACACGTTCATGAGGAATTGCCTTCCGTTCGTTGCTTCGGTGGCGGCGTGCCCGGAGGTACGCCGGTGGTGCGCGCGATGCAACGAGTGGACTAGTCGGGCGTGGTCCCCGGGCGGTCGGAAGGGTGCGGGCCGAGCGGCTCCGACGTCGGGAGGACGACGCCGGTGCGGCCGAACCGCTGGTCGACCGGCTGCGGAAGGACTGCGTACTTCTTGGAGCCGAAGCTGTTCGAGCTCGAGGAGGTCAGCTGAGCCGATCCGTCGGGTACGCCGGGCTGGTGCGGAGCCGGTGCCGGGAACGAGCCGCGGCCGCGCGGCACCTCCGTACGAGGTGCCGACGCACCTGGTACGACGGCAGGAGCTGAATCGCGAGTCGGCACCGCCTTGGGCGCGACCGCCGGTCGAGCGCCTTCTGCCGGAACCGGCTTCACGCTCGGCCGCGCAGCTCTGGAGGCCAGCGGCTGAACGATCGGGCGGACGACCTCGTCAGGCTGCGGCCTCACCAGGGGCCTGGCGACGCCACCCACCAACGGCTTCAGCACGGGACGCGCCACTGGCCGCACCAGCTCACGCGCCAACGGCTTGACCACCGGACGCACGACGTCACGCACGATCGGCCGGACGACGTCGCGCAGTACCGGCGTCACGACCGGACGGACGACATCGCGGACCACCGGCTTCACGGCCGGTCGAACCACGTCGCGGACCACCGTCTTCGTGACCGGCCGGACCACGTCGCGCAGTACCGGCTTCACAACCGGGTGAACCACGTCGTGCACCACTGGTGTCACGACCGGACGGACGGCGTCGCGCAGTACCGGCCTCGTGACCGGGCGGACCACGTCATGTGCCACTGGCTTCACGACGGGGCGGACGACATCACGCACGACTGCCGCCGTACCGGAGGGAGCCGGGGCGGCGGCAGCGTGGGAGGACGAGAGGATCAGGGCCGCGGCACTTCCCGCGAGAGCGCCACCCAGGACGAGGGCGCAACGACGCAGAACGGTCATCCGCGGCACCTCCCGGGTCGGCTGGTCTGCTCCTGACAACGATGCCTTCGGAGCGAGCAGCCGATCGGATGGGTGCTAAGTGGTCATCTGGTCGAACATCGTCTTCACGTCACCGGAGTTCGGTGTCGCGAGCAACGTCGGCGTACCGCTGGTGGTCCGGCGTGAAGTCTCCGCGAAGACGTAACCCAGGTTGGCGTCGATGCGGTCCTTCATCCATGGGCCGCCGCTGGCGCCGCCGTTCATGCTGCAGGTGAGCGCCGCATCGGTCGAGCCCCACGCGTAGGTGTTGCCGTCGCAGTAGTACGGGACCTGGCCGTTGTACGGCGGCTCGGCCGGCCAGCCCCAGATCCGGGTGTTGGCCTGTGCGCGACCGTTGCCCCAGACCAGTCCGTTGCCACCGACCGCGTCGACGACGTTGACGTTGTTGCGCTTCTGCAGCGTGATGAACGCCTGGTCGTGGCTGAAGTCGCTGCTGTTGATCCACGAGTTGAACGTCCGGGCGTTGCTCCAGTTGTAGGAGCCGTAGCCGGATTCGCCGTTGTAGTAGGCCGGCGCGAACCGGAAGTTCGCGTGCCAGCCGCCACCCGCGCCGTCGTGCACACAGTGCCCGGCGGTGATGATCAGGTTCTTGTAGTTGTTGTTGATCGTCGACGCCGAGCAGACGTAGTTGGCGCTGCCGATCGTGAAGAACAGCTTGCCCGCGCTGCTCGGGACCGGGTCGGCCAGCGTGCCGTTGCCCTTCGGTCCGACCGGGTGCGAGGCGACGCCGCTCGAGTTGTCCACGGCCTTGCCCTGGGTGCCTTTGGCGCCCGACGGCAGGTCGTAGGGAATGGCGTTGGCCATCTTCTCGGCGGTCCAGTAGTCGGTCTTGCTCTGGGCCGGGGCCTGGATCGACGTGGTCGCGGCCTGTGGTGCCGCTGCCGGAGTGGACGGCGGTGCGGCGACCGCGGTGGCCGCCGCGCCACCGCTGATCAGGGCGCCGGCGACCAGTAGCCGGGCGAATCTGGGCATGGGGTTACGCATGAAGTGACTCCTCTGTCGGGGCGGAAGTAGAGTCCGATCGGTGACTGATTCGACAGCCCCGATCACGCCCAGTACAAAGGAAGCGCTCTCATTGGTCAACGTCTCGTCTGTGAACCATTGTGAGATCTGACATCATCGACCCATGCCCCAGAATCAGCAGATCCCTTCGGTCGTGGTGGCCGAGCTCGACGACGCGCTGCTCGCGGAAGCCTTCGTCCTGGACGTGCGCGAACCCGACGAATGGGCCCGTGGCCACATCGACGGCGCCGTGCACATCCCGCTCGGTGACCTGCAGGAGCGGGTCGGCGAGGTGCCGAATGACCAGAAGATCCTCTGCGTCTGCGCGGTCGGCGGCCGGTCCGGGATGGCCACCCAGTTCCTGAACTCGGTCGGTCGCGACGCGATCAACCTCGACGGCGGGATGCACGCCTGGGAGACGCTCGGCAAACCGGTCAGCACCGACTGATCACCTGAAGTTCGGGAAGAAAAGCTTCCACTTGGATGCCGGTGACGTTACTTTGTCACCGGCAATCGATCTGTGGAGGCTCCCGTGCCGCTCGTCCGTCCTGCCTGTACGGCGCTCGCCGTCGGCGGTCTGCTCGCCGCCATCACTCTGTCCCCGGCCCACGCCGCTCCCGGTACCGGACTGGCTGGTGACGGCGTGGTCGCCAGCCGCCAGGACAGTCCGGTGGCGCCCGGCGTCACCTACACCTCGTTCGAGCGGCTCGACCCCAAGGGCTGGTTGCGCGGCGACCTGATCTCCACCGACCTCGACAAGCACGGCGTGACGGTCGACTACGTCAGCACCGGCAAGGTCTCGGGCGGCGCGCCGCTGAGCCAGCAGCTGGCCCGCAAGGGTGCGATCGCCGGAGTCAACGGCGACTTCTTCGACATCAACGACACGACCGCGCCGCTCGGCGTGGGGATCGAGCAGGGCGGCCGGCTGATCAACGCGCCGGCGGCCGGGCATAACGACACCGCGGTGATCGGCAAGGATGGCCTCGGCCAGATCGCGCAGCTCTTCCTGCAGGGCACAGCGACCGACGATGACGCGGTCAAGCTCGCCCTCACCAACCTCAACTCGCCCTCGGTGGACTCCGGCGGCATCGGTCTCTACACCCCCGAGTGGGGTGACGTCGCCCGGACCCGAACCGTCGACGGACTGCCCACCGTTCGAGAGGTCATCCTCCGCGACGGCGTGGTCGTCTCGTCAGCCGCAGCACCCGGTACGACGGCCCTCGCGGCGAACGAGCAGGCGTTGATCGGTCGCGAGGCCGGGGCTGACGCGCTCACCGCCTTCGAGGTCGGCGACAAGGTCGACGTGAAGTACGGACTGCGGCCGGATGCGTCGAAGGTCGCGGTCGGGATCAGCGGGAACGTTCAGCTGGCGAAGGACGGCGCGGTACCGGCCGACGTACCGGATGCGGACCTGGCACCGCGGACGGCGATCGGGTTCGACGCCGACGGGAGCCGGATGATCCTGCTCACCGTCGACGGCCGGGCGACCGGATCGCGCGGGCTGTCGCTGAAGGAGATGGGTCAGCTGATGATCGGCCTCGGGGCCGACGACGCGCTGAACCTCGATGGTGGTGGCTCGTCGACGATGCTGGCCCGGTCGGCCGGCGATGCTGCCCCGAGCGTGGTCAACGACCCGTCCGACGGTGCCGAGCGCGTGGTGCCGAACGGACTCGGGCTGATCCCGGTCAAGGGATCCGGCCGGCTCAAGGGATTCCGGATCGAGGCAGCCGGTACGGCGGCCGAGGACGCGGATGCCGATCTGTCCCGCAGCTCCCGTGTGCTCAGCGGGTTGAGCCGCGTGCTCACGGCAACCGGTCACGACGAGACGTACGCGCCGGCGACCGGTACGCCGTACTGGTTCGGTGGCAGTGCTGTCCGGGTTGATCAACAGGGCGTGGTGACTGGGCGGCGGGCCGGTGACGTGGTGGTCACGGCGGCGCGCGGGTCGGCGAACGGGAGGTTCCCGATGACTGTGCTGGGTGCGCCGATCCGGTTGGCGCCGTCGAGTCGTCAGGTGTCGCTGGCCGACTCCGCGGCGAAGGGGTTCTTCGAGGTCGACGGGTACGACGCCGATGGATTCGCGACGTGGGTCGAGCCACGGGACGTCAAGCTGAGCTACGATCCGGCGGTTCTCAAGGTGGTTGCTAAGGGCAAGGGTTTCGAAGTGAATGCCCTGAGCAACGAAGCCGTGTCGGCCGTGGTGACCGCGACGGTTGGCAAGTTGAGCACCCAGCTCAGTGTCACGGCCGGGCTGACGAGCACGGTGGTGGACGAGCTGGATGATGTGACCAAGTGGGCGGCGAACGCCGTACCGGCTGGTGCTGCGACGGTCACGCGGTCCGCGGCCGAGGGGCATGATGGTGGACAGGCGATTGCGCTCGACTACTCGCTGACAGGCAGCACGGCGACGCGGGCGGCGTACCTGTCGCAGACTCCGCAGCAGACCCTGCCTGGCCAGCCGCAGAAGCTCGGCGCCTGGGTGTACGGCGATGGCAAGGGCGCGTGGTTGCGCGCCAACGCTTATGACGCGGCGGGTGGATCGGCGCAGACGCTGAACCTGGCGTCGGCGGTCGACTGGACCGGCTGGAAGTACGTCGAGGCGGACATCCCGCCGGGGCTGACGATGCCGCTGCGGTTCTGGCGGATCTACGTGGTGGAGACGGTGCCGACGCGGCAGTACGCCGGCCGGATCGTCATCGACGACCTGACCCTCCGCAGCGCGCCGCCGGTCACGCTGGCGCCGCCGGCCAAGGTGGTCGACCCGATGGTCGTCACGGACGGAACCGTCACGGGTGGCGGGCGCTGGCGGTACGCGGTGATGTCGGACGCGCAGTTCACCGCCGACGACCCGAACTCCGACTACGTGAAGCAGGCCCGGCGGACGATCCGGGAGGCGCTCGCGCAGCACCCGGACTTCCTGATCATCAACGGTGACTTCGTCGACCGGGCGTTCGGTCCGGACATCGCGCTGGCCAAGAAGATCCTCGACGAGGAGGTCGCCGGCAAGGTGCCGGTGCACTACGTACCGGGCAACCACGAGAGCTACGGGCCGGGCGACCTGTCCGAGTGGACCAAGGTCTTCGGGGCGCCGACCAGCACGTTCGACCACAAGGGCACCCGCTTCGTACTGCGGGATTCGTCGCTCGGTTCCTTGCGGGCCGGCGGGTTCGCCCAGATCGCCGATCTGCGCGCGCAGCTCGACGACGCGGCACGGAACAAGTCGATCCAGAACGTCGTCGTGATGGCGCACCACCCGATCGACGACCCGTCGCCGACGCAGAACTCCCAGCTCGGCGACCGCAAGGAAGCCGCGCTGATCGTCAAGTGGCTGGCCGACTTCCGCGCCCGGACCGGCAAGGGCGCCGCGTACATGGCCGCCCACGCCGGCACCTTCGCTGCCACTCGCACCGATGGAGTGCTGCTGCCACTGACCGGGAACTCCGGGAAGAGCCCGGCCGCAGCGCCGGACGCCGGCGGCTTCACGGGCTGGGCCCTGGTCGGCATCGGTCGGGAACCCAACTGGATGCAGCTGGAGCTCAGGCCGCACGTGGACACGCTCGAACTCGCCGTTCCCCCGACACTCCGTCGCGGCGCCACCGCGCCCGCCGCGGCAACCGTCGTACAGGATGGCCGTCGGGTCCCGGTCAGCTTCCCCGTCTCGGCCGACTGGCAAGGCGACCGCCAACTCCACATCGGCCCTGCCAGCACTGCGCCGTTCTGGGCCGTAGCTTCGTATGACCCAGCCACCGGCCAGCTCACCGCCTTCCGCCCCGGTACAGCGCAGCTAACAGTCACTGTCAATGGTGTCAGCACGTCAGCAGCAGTGAAGGTCACCTGGTAGCTGCGCGTGCCCGCAGGCCCAAGGCTGGTGGGTATGACGGAGACACGGTGGACGCCGCGGTTGCAGATACTCGTGGGAGCCGTCTCGATCGTTTTCACGGTCGGGACGGCGCTGCAGAACTTCTGGATCGTCAACCACGAGACGCTGGTGCGGATGATGGTGCTGGCCGGCCGGACGGAGGCTGACGCGGAGGCGGGTGCGCCGGGGTTCCTCACCGGCTTCCGGATCGTCGGCTGCCTCTACATTGTCGGCAACGCCGCCGGGATCCTCGCTCTGCGCCAACAGAAGCAGACGTGGCTGTTCTGGCTGGTGCTCGCGGTCAACGTCACTCAGGCCGTCGGTGTGCGGGCCGTTCCGCCGGAAATGTTCGAGGCCTCGATCGATCGGTTCGGTCCGGTCGGCGCGCTGCCGTCCCTCGTGACCGACGGCGGCGCAGCGCTGCTGTCCCTGGTGCTGCTGGGCTTTCTGATCAAGACCAGAAGGCCGTGGGCTCAGCATCCAGTAGCGTCTGCTGCGTGACCTCATTGATCGTTCCGCGCCCCCTGCAAGCTGGTGACCGGATCGCCGTCGTGGCGCCGTCGGGCCGGATCCGGTCGGAGCGCCTGGACCAAGGCACCGAGTACCTGAAGGCGTGGGGTCTTGAGGTCGAGATCATGCCGTCGGTGCTCGCGGGGCATGAGCGGTTCGCTTATCTCGCGGCTGAGGACAAGGCGCGGGCTGCCGACCTGCGGGACGCGTGGTTGGACGAGCGGTTCGCTGCGGTGTTCTGTGGACGTGGCGGGTACGGCGTGCAGCGGATGCTGGAGGCGGTCGACTTCGACGAGCTGGCCGCCGTACCGAAGTGGTTCGTTGGCTTCAGCGACATCACAGCGCTGCACGAGCCGCTGAACGCGCGCGGACTCGTGACGATCCATGGGCCGATGGCGGCTGCTGTTGAGCAGCTAGGTGTGGAAGAGGGGCGTGCTCGGGTTCACGACCTGCTGTTCGAGCCTGAGCGGGTCACCGACCTACTCGCACCGCGTGGTGCGCGCACGCTGGTCGGTGGCGTTGCAGAAGGCGTGCTGCGCGGTGGCAACCTCGCACTGCTCGCCTCCAGTATCGGTACGCCGACGTACGCGCCACCCGTTGGTGTCGTCGTACTGGAGGACGTGAGCGAGCAGGGCTACCGGATCGACCGGCTGCTCACGCAGCTGCTGCGGTCCGGGTGGTTCGACCAGGTGACGGGGATCGTGGTCGGGGACTTCAGTGAGTCGGACGACCAGGGGCTCGCGGCCGATGTCGTACGGGAACGGCTTGAGCCCCTGGGTCTTCCGATGGTGGAGGGTGCGGCGATCGGCCATGAGGACCTGAACCTCGCCGTACCGCTCGGGCTGCCGGTCCGGCTGGACGCGACAGCCGCGACGCTCACTCCGCTGTGGCCAGGTGCTGCCGCAGGAAGCTGAAGGCCCGCGGGTAGGCGTCGAGCTTGTTCTTGAGCTTGGCCAGGCCGTGGCCCTCATCCGGGTAGACGGCCAGCTCGCAGGGCACGTTGCGTTGCTCGAGTGCTGCGCTGATCTGCTCTGCCTCGGACAGCGGCACCCGCGGGTCATTGGCGCCGTGGATGACGAACAGCGGTGCCCGGATGTCGTCGACCCGGCTCAACGGGCTCGCGGACTCCAGGAACTCGCGGTCGGTCGCGAGATAGCCGTACTCGCGCTCACGCGTCGCGCGGCGGTAGTCGGACGTGTTCTCCAGGAAGGTCACCAGCGAGGCGATCCCGACGATGTCCACACCGGCCGCCCACAGCTCCGGCTGGAAGGCGAGACCGGCCAGCACCATGTAACCGCCGTACGAGCCGCCCCACAGGACTGCGCGGCTCTGGTCGGCGCCGATGGTCGGGAGCCAGGCGTGGATCGCGGCCAGGTCCTTCACCGAATCCAGTCGCAGCTCGCGGTCGTCCAGCGAATACCAGCGCTTGCCGTACGCCGCTGAGCCGCGCACGTTCGGCACGATCACCGTGTGGCCCTCGGCGGCCAGGGCCGCGATCACCGGCTGCCAGACGCGCATCGCCGCGCCCTCAGGTCCACCGTGGATGTGCAGCACGGTCGAGCCCAGGTCGGGTCCGGTCGGTCGGAAGACGAAGACCGGCACCTGCTCACCGTCGAAGGACGGCACTCGCAGGCTTTCCGGCAGCGTCAGCTTCGGCACCTCAGGCATCCCAGGAGCCGGTACGGCGACCACCTCGCCCGTGGCCGGGTCATAGCGATGCACCGTCGGCGGGGTGGTCGGGGAGTTGTAGGTGAATGCGACGAACGACCCGTCCGGCGACCAGACCGGGTCGGGAGTCGTCATGCTCAGCGCCGCGCAGCCGCCGGGCGGTAGGTCCAGGCGGTTGATCTCCGAGCCGTCGGACAACCGGCATGTTGACAGTGACACCTCACCATCGTCGACAATCGCCACCAGCAGCTGCTCGCCGTCGGGCGACACCCAGCCGGCCAGGTCGCGATCGTCCGCCAGTAGGTCGCTCCACACCGCTGTGCTCACGTCGTAGCGGCGCAGGGCCTTCCGGTCCCGGTCCGCGTCTGTCGACGCCACGAACGCGGAGGAGTCCGGCAGCCAGGACACCTGGCCCTGGTCGTTGTGTGCATCGGCCGGAGTGAGCTCGGTGACCGCCTGAGTGGCGGTCTCGACGAGCAGGAGTTGGAAAGAGTTCGCCGGGACGGTGGCCACGGTCAGCACGACCCACTGGTCGTCCGGGGACGGGCTGACTCCCATGACCCAGCCACCGCCGTCGTACAGCACCGTCTCCGCGCCGGTGGCGAGGTCGCGCGCGATCAGGTCGAAGTCGACCCGGTTGCGCCGGTTGGTCGTGTAGAGCACCCGGCCGGGCTTCGCGGCGACCAGGTGGTGGAGGTAGTCGAGGTCGTGCACGAGCGGGGTCAGTGTGGGCAGCCCGGGCTCGTCGAGGTCGAGGAGCGAGAGCTGGCCGCGCTCGTTGCCGCCACTGTCGTGCTCGACGACCACCAGCCGGCTGTCCGGCACGAACCGGGCGTTGCGGCAGGTGTCAGTGAGGTCGGTGAGTGGGCGCCAGGCACCGTCCGGAGTGATCTCGTTGACCTGACGGACACCGGTGCCGTCGTACAGGACGAGCACCCGGCCCTCGTCGTTCACGTCGAGAGCCATGGCAGCGGGCAGTGAGAGCAACGTCGTCAGCACACTTCATCCTCACATGGAGAGCGACCAAGTGGCAGCCGAGCGGGCTGCCACTTGGTGCAACGGGTCAGCGCTCGCCGTGCCAGGAGTGCCACAGCGCGGCATAGGGGCCCTGGGCATCGACCAGTTCGTCGTGACCGCCCAGCTCGACAATCCGGCCGTCCTCGACCACCGCGATCACGTCCGCGTCGTGCGCGGTGTGCAAGCGGTGCGCGATCGCCACCACCGTCCTGCCCTCCAGGACACCGGCCAGCGACCGCTCCAGATGCCGAGCGGCCCGCGGGTCCATCAGCGAGGTCGCCTCGTCGAGAACCAGCGTGTGCGGGTCGGCCAGCACCAGCCGGGCCAGTGCGACCTGCTGAGCCTGCGCCGGGGTCAGGGTGATGCCCCCGGAACCCACCTCGGTGTCCAGGCCCTCATCGAACCCGGCCACCCAGCCGTCGGCATCCACCGAGCGCAGTGCTGCCCACAGGTCCGCATCGGTCCCCTCCGGCCGAGCCAGCCGCAGGTTGTCACGGACGCTGCCGACGAACACGTGGTGCTCCTGGTTGACCAGAGCCACATGGCTCCGCACCTGCTCGGCCGACATCTTGTCGAGCGCCGCACCACCCAGCGTGATGTCACCGACCCGCGGTGAGTAGATGCCGGCCAGGAGCCGGCCCAGTGTGGACTTGCCGGCACCGGACGGACCAACCAGCGCGACTCGTGCTCCCGGCTGGACGGTCAGCGTGACGCCGTGCAGGACGTCACGGCCTTCCAGGTAGCCGAAGCGCACCTCGTCGGCCAGCACCGTCCGGCCCTCCGGCTCGCGCTCCTCACCCAACTGCTCGGTCTCGACCTCGCGGACCCCGACCAGCCGGGCCAGTGACACCTGCGCCACCTGGAGCTCGTCGTACCAGCGGATCATCATGTTGACCGGCTCGACCAGCATCTGGATGTACAGCGCGCTCGTGGTGAGCGCACCGACGGTCATCCAGCCCTGCAGCGCGAATCCGCCACCGATCACCAGCACTGCGGCCAGTGCGACCGTGTGCGTCATGTTGATCACCGGGAACAGGATCATCCGCAGATAGAGCGTGTACCGCTCCCAGGCGACCCACTGGCCGATCCGGGTGTCGCCCAGACCGATCCGGCGGGTGCCGAGCCGGTGCGACTCGACAGTCCGGCCGGCGTCGACGGTCTCGGCGAGCGCCGAGGCGACAGCGGCGTACCCGGCGGCCTCGGAACGGTAGGCCTGCGGTGCCCGGCGGAAGTACCACCGGCCGCCGATGATCAGGATCGGCGCTGCGATCACCACGGCCACCGCCAGCGGCGGGGCCGTCACGATCAGCGCACCGATCAGGAGGCCGGCCCAGAGCACGGCGATGGTCAGCTGCGGCACGGCGTCGCGCATGGCGTGCGAGAGCCGATCGATGTCGGTGGTGATCCGGGACAGCAGGTCACCGGTCCCGGCGCGCTCCAGCACGCCTGGCGGCAGCCCGACGGCCCGGACCAGGAAGTCCTCGCGCAGATCGGCGAGCATCTCCTCACCGAGCACCGCACCACGCAGTCTGGTCAGTCGGACGAACACCGACTGGACGAGCAGGGCGATGGTGAAGCCCAGCACGACATACGGAAGGTCGACGTCCTTCTCGCCCAGGGACAGCTTCTCGACCACGTTGCCGAGCAGCCAGGGACCGACCATGCCGCTCAGCGCGGCCACTGCGTTCACCACAGTCAGCCAGCCGAACGCACGGCGGTGCCGGCGGAACAGCGTCTTCAGGTAGGCGCGAACGGTCGCGCTCCCTGCCACCGGCAGCCGGACCACTTCCTGTGGTGCCGCCGGGTCGTACAGAGGGGGCTTCACACCGACTCCTCGAGAGTTGGCTCTTCTTCACGGGTGACGACCGCGCGGTACCGCGGATTGGTGTGCACCAGCTCGTGGTGCGTGCCGACGGCGTCGACGCGACCATCCGGCACGAACACCACCCGCTCCGCGCGGTCCAGCATCAGTGGGCTGGACGTGAACACCACAGTGGTCCGTCCGGCCCTCAGGAGGCGCAGCCCGTCAGCGATCCGGGCTTCGGTGTGCGCGTCGACCGCACTGGTCGGCTCGTCGAGCACCAGCACCTGCGGATCGACGTACAGGGACCGGGCGAGTGCGACGCGTTGGCGCTGTCCACCGGACAGCGACCGGCCGCGCTCGGTCAGCATCGCCTGCATGGCGTCGTCCTCACCAGCAGGCAAGGTCTGACGCAGTACGTCGAGAATGTCCGCACACTGCGCGGCGTCGAGTGCTGTCTCGGGGGAGACCACACCACTGGCCGGTACGTCGAACAGCTCGCGCACCGTGCCGGACAGCAGGACCGGGTCCTTGTCCTGGACCAGCACGACTGTGCGTGCTGAATCCAGCGGCAGATCGTCCAGACCGACACCGCCCAGCTGCACCGACGCCTCGTCCGGCTCACTCGTCGGACTGTGTCCGCCCAGCCGGTCGGCCAGCAGACCGCCCGCATCGGGGTTGCCGGACACCACTGCGGTGAACGAACCAGCGGGCACCTGCAGACCGGAGACCGGGTCGAACAGGTCGCCGTCGGGCAGCTGCGCCGCAGCCGTGCCCATGGTCTCGTCGGTACGCCGCAGCGACAGCACGCGAGCCGCCCGTCGCGCCGACACCTTCGAGAAGATGAACGCGCTCGCCGTCTCCTCGAACGTGTGCAACGGCACCAGCAGGAAGGTGATGAACCCGTACGTCGTGACGAGCTCGCCGACCGTGATCCGGCCGGACGACACCATGCGCACGCCCAGCCACACGATCAGCACCAGGAACAGTCCGAACAGAAACACCTGCAGCGCGGCGATCAGCGACCACATGCGGGCGCTGCGGACCGCGCTGGAGCGGTACTCCTGCGAGGCGGTGCGGTAGCGGTCCAGGAACAACTGCTCACCGCCGATACCGCGCAGCACGCGCAGACCGGCCACGGTGTCCGCGGCAAGCTCGGTCGCACGACCGCCCTTCGCGCGCTGCTCGTCGGCACGCCGCTCGGCCGGGCCCATCAGGGGCACGATCGAGAACGCCAGCACCGGAACGGCGACAGCCACGATCAGCCCGAGCTGCGGTTCGTAGAACAGCAGACCGATGACGACCGCGAACGAGGTCAGCAATGCGGCCGTGAAGCGACCGAGCACCTCGACGAACCAGCCGATCTTCTCGACGTCGCCGCTGCTCACCGCGACCACCTCACCGGCAGCGATCCGGCGGGTGAGCAACGAGCCCAGCTCCGACGCCTTGCGCATCAGCAACTGCTGCAGGCGCGACGCCGTACAGATCCAGTTGGAGACCACGGCACGGTGGAAGAACGAGTCCGCGCCGGCCTTGGCCGCGCCGAAGACGAGCAGCAGCACACCGGCGAAGATCAGCTTCGGCCAGGACTTGTCGATCACGGCCTGCACGGCCAGGCCGACCGCGATCGGAGCGGCGGCGATCCCGCCGAAGAACACCAAGCCCCAGAAGATCGCGAGCGCTTGCCCGCGCAGCTGCTGGTGCTCGAGCCAGATGATGAGTCGGAGAGCCGACCGGGTGTCTGGCACACCTGGGTCGGCGAACGGAATGAGGCGCAGGGACATGACGTCTCACAGACAAAGACATAGAGGGGTGATGAAGGGCACCTGACCAGGCGAATACATCAACCCTAGGCGGCGCCTCCGACAGTCCGTCAAACCCTTTTCAAGGCGTGGTCCGGAGCCCGATCGCCACGCCGGCCTGGAACCGGGTCGCGGCGTTCAGACTGCTCTGCACCCGCTGTACCCGGCGGCCTACCGTGCGCAGGCTGATCCCGAGCTGCCGGGCGATCGCCTGGTCGCCCATCCCCGCCGCCAGCAGGGCGATCAGGGTCTCGTCGTCCTCCGGATCCAGCCCGTCGGAGAGATCAGGGGTGAGCGGTAACGCCGTTGACCACACGTGCTCGAACAGGGCGATCAGAGAGTCGAGCAAGGCACTCGGCCGGATCACCAGGATCCCCTCGGTGACCGGGCGGCCGGTCCGCAGCGGCAGGGTCGCGACCGAGTCGTCGAAGATCGAGAGCCGCAGCGGCACCTCGCCGGCGACCCGGGCTTCCTCGCCGATCGTCAGAGTGAGGCGCAGGACGTCGAGACCCTGCACCTCGACCGCCTCGCGGCTGTAGACGATCCGGTGCCGCACCCCGCGGTGGATGGCGCCCACCTCCGGCTCGGCGTCACCGAGATCGAAGGGCTTCCCGTACGGCGGGGTCTCGAACGCACGGAGCTGGTTCCGCGTGGTGGCATGGATCGCCCCCTGGAAGTACGGCGCCTCGTCACCCGGAACGAACTGCACCGGCACCTGGCGGTCCGGGTCCGGAGTCGCCCGATGCAACCGCTCCAGCTCCCGCACCCGGGCCGCAGCTCGGTCGAGCTCGAGCTGACGGTCGTCGAGCAACCGCTGCAGTGCGAGCTCCGGCGGCACGGCCGTGTAGCGGTCGTTGGTGCAGCGCAGCAGCCGCAAGCCGACCAGTTGGTCCAGTACGGCGCGGTCGTCCGTCAGGTCGTCGGCAGCCAGGCCGGGTTGGGTCAGAACGCGCTCGTACAGCTGCTCTTGGACGGCGTCGAGTCCCAGACTTTCCAGCACTCCCTCAGGCTATGGCTGATACCGGTCATTGGCCTGTACCAGTCTCCAGAACTTCTTTACAGCATTTCCACGGCTCGGTGACGCTCCTACTACCCCCTGTTGTGAGGAGCCGCCAGATGTCCCGACCTGTGCTCTCTGTTCTGCTCGGAACGGCCCTGTTCGCCGGTGCGCTGACCGCTGCCGACGCACAGGCCACCGACGTACAGGCCACCGCGCCGCAGCCGGTCGCCTCCGGCCTGCCACGCGTCGCCGCGCCGACCACTGTCACCCTGATCACCGGCGACAAGGTCACGCTGACGCCGGGCCCCGACGGCACCCAGGTCTCGATGGAGGCCGCTGTGCGACCCAACGGCTACCGGCCGTTGCTGCGGATGACTGAGACCAACGGTCGGCGTGAGGTGGTTCCGGACGATGCCGGTCCGCTGATCGCGTCCGGCGTACTGGACGAGACCTTGTTCGACGTCTCGTATCTGGTCGAGAACGGGTACGGCGACGGCGCGGCCAAGCAGCTGCCGTTGATCACCCAGATGGCCTCGTCGGTTCAGGCTGCGAAGGTGCTCGGCCAGGCGGACGCCGTACCGGGAGTGACTCCGACTGCGGAGCTGAGCAGTCTGCACGCTGCTGCGGTCGACGTACCGAAGGCTGAGGCTGGTGCGTTCTGGGCGTCGATCACCGCTGGCAAGGCCAGTGCGCGATCGTTCCAGCGGAGTGTGGCGAAGGTATGGCTCGACCGCAAGGTGACGGCCTCACTGGACCAGAGCGTGCCGATGATCGGTGCGCCACAGGCGTGGGCGGCTGGTTACACCGGCAAGGGTGTGAAGGTCGCCGTACTAGACACAGGCATCGATCCGAACCACCCAGACCTCAAGGGCCGGGTGACCGCGTCGAAGAACTTCACTCCGGACCCGGACATCGTCGACGGCTTCGGCCACGGTACTCACGTCGCCTCGATCATCACCGGGTCAGGGGCTGCCTCAGGCGGCAAGTACAAGGGCGTGGCGCCTGACGTCGACCTGATGGTCGGCAAGGTGCTCGACCACACCGGCAGCGGGCTGGAGTCGGACGTCATCGCCGGCATGGAGTGGGCGGCCGCGCAGGGCGCCAAGGTGATCAACCTCAGCCTCGGCGGAGACCCGTACGCCGACGATTCGCAGGACCCCGGAGCAATCGCGGTAGACCAGTTGACCGCGTCGACCGGCGCTCTGTTCGTGATCGCGGCCGGGAACAAGGGCCAGGCGGGCGCCTCCACGGTCGGTAGCCCTGGGGTCGCCGAGGCGGCTCTCACGGTGGCCTCGGTCGACAAGTCCGACAAGCTCGCGTACTACTCCAGCCGTGGACCACTTCTGTCCGTGAACCGGGTCAGTAAGCCGGACATCTCGGGGCCGGGCTCGGACATCGTCGCTGCCCGCGCCGCCGGAACCACCATGGGCGACCCAGTGGACGCGAACTACACCAGCGCCTCCGGTACGTCGATGGCCACACCGCATGTGGCAGGCGCAGCCGCCATCCTGTTGCAAGAGCACCCGGACTGGTCCGGCCCGCAGCTCAAGGCTGCGCTCATGAGTACGAGCAAGGACGACGCGTACGCCGTCTACGAGCAGGGCGCCGGCCGGGTGGACGTCGCTCGGGCTGTGACGCAGCAGGTCGTCGGTGTCACCAGCGGGGTCGACTTCGGACGCATCCTCGACAGCGAGCAGGGCGATGTGGTCCGGCCGGTCACCTACCGGAACGACAGTGCAGCCGATGTCACGCTGAGCCTCAGGAGCTCGCTCCGGACCACGACCGGGGTCGACACGAGCGCAGCGGCCGCCGTACCGGGACAGGTCGTCGTACCGGCGCACGGGACCGCGACTGTCGACGTCACGGTGCACGCTGGGGTCCTGGCTGGTGGGTTCTCGTCGGGCGCGGTCGTCGCGACTGCGGGGGATACCCAGGTGCGCACTCCGCTGGCCATGCGGAAGTCGCGGCAGACCTATCCGGTGCATGTGTCGCTGAAGCTGTCGGCACCGATGTACACCGACGCGTACGTCAATGCTTTCAACGCGGAGGACGCTACAGTGCCGCCGGTCTCCACCTACACCCGCTCGAGCGGCGACCCGACGAGCGGAGACGTGACGCTGGACCTGCCGCCGGGGCACTACTGGATCCGGGTCGCCGGCACCCGGCATCAGGCGTCCGAGCGGCTCGAGCGCGTTCTCTTCTCCGAACCTGACGTCGCCGTGCAGGGGCCGACGGAGCTGGCGCTCGACGACAAGGACGCGGCTCCGTTCCGGATGGCGACGGACACGCCGACCCAGCCGCTGGGCGGCGGACTGGTCGAGCAGCGCTACAACGCGGACAAGTCCAACGGACGGATCATCACCGAGGAGTTCTCCGCGTACGGTGACGGGGACTACCTGGTCGCTCCGAACAAGCCGGTGGCGGCCGGCGGTAACTACCTGATCAACTTCGTCACCACCCGCGGCCGGCCGCAGCTGCAGTTGACGGCCGACTCGGCCAACGGGCGCGGTCTGTCGATGCTGCCCAACTATCCGGGCAACGCGGCCTTCAACATCACCGCGCCGCATCTCGACGGCACCTGGAAGAAGCTGCCGGTGGTTGATATCGGCTGGTCCCTGGACCCGGGTGAGCTGGCCGGTGTCCGCGGCAAGCTCGTGCTGATGTCCTTCAGCGCGGGACAGGGTGGGTCGGAGTGCACACTGAGCGGCGACGACGTTGCCGCGCTCAAGGCGGCCGGAGCGGTCGGCGTACTGCAGGAATCCATCGGTTACATGTGTGAGCCGTACCCGTACCGGCTGGAGACCGATGCGCTGCCGGTTGCAGCCCTCGACACCGTCCAAGCCGCGAGCCTGCACGCTCTGCTCGCCAAGGGAACCGTCACAGTGACGCTAGTCGGGACACCGGACGCACCAACGCTCTATCACCTGTCCAAGGTGCTCCCGAGTTTCCCGAAGTCGATGTCCTTCCAGGTGCACGATCGGGAGCTGGCGCGGATCAGGTCGAGCTACACGCCGGAGTGGCAGCCGGGCGCGTACGGTGCCAAGTCGCTCGCCGGTCAGCGGTTGAGCAAGGAGCAGCAACCAAACCTGTTCCAGTGGACGACCTACCTGAACAAGGTGCCGTTGACCAGAGACGAGTTGTTCGGCCCGATCGTCCCCGGTCAGCAGTGGATCAGGTCCGCTGGGACTCAGAACGGCCTGGCGTCGACGGAGGAGCGCCGGACGATCCTGCACACCGGCCGGATGCCGGACGAGCGCTGGCTGGGCGCGCCGCGCAGCATCGGAGCGTCCGACGTACCGGCGTCCGCGACCAACCTGCAGCACATGGGCTACTGCACAGCGTGCCGCGACGGTGACCGGCTGGTCGTCGTACCGCAGTACGCGAACTCCGACCCGCTGGTGGTGCCGTCGCTGCGCGTGGTCGGCGCAGCGGCCAAGCTGTACGCCGGCAACCAGGAGATCCCCGGGACCTTGTACGACGGGGGCTATCCGGCCTTCGACCTGCCAGCCGCGGCTGCCCGGTACAAGCTGGTGCTGGACACCGACCTCAGTAGTCCGCAGATGGCGCGCTACCCCGACCTCTATCGGTACGGCGCCAAGCAGCACTCGGAGTGGACCTTCAGCTCGCAGCATGTCGGTACGTCGGCCATGGGGAACACCACCTGCTACCAGGCGGATGTCTGTGCGCCGCAGCAACTGCTGTACGTGCGGTACTCGGCACCGACCGACCAGAGCAACAAGGTTGCCCACGGCATGGTTCCACTGCAGCTCAAGCCGTACTACGAGAGCACTGCGAAACCGCGGACCGCGACGTTCAAGACGGTGAAGGTCAGTGCGAGCTATGACGGCGGCAAGAGCTGGAAGGTCGTCGCCGGGGTCAACCTGCGCAGCGTCTACCAGGGCCTGCTGCTTCCGCCGCGTGGCGCGAAGACGGTCTCGTTGCGAGTCGATGCAACGGATCAGTCCGGTAACAGCGTCCTACAAACGATCAGCGACGTCTTCGGCGTTCGCTGATCCTCCCCGCCGATGGCTGGGTGTCCGCGGGGCGGCGGACACCCAGCCATCAGCCTTCCTGCTCGCTGTAGTGTCGGAGCCGTGGGCGAACTGAGTCGCAGGCGTCGGCTGGCGGTACTCGGGATCTGCTGTTCCAGTTTGTTCATCGTGGGTCTCGACTCGACCATCGTGAACCTGGCGCTGCCCGCGATCCGGTCCGAGCTGGGCGCGTCGGTGACCGGGCTGCAGTGGACGATCGACGCCTACACGCTGGTGCTGGCGAGTCTGCTGATGGTGTCCGGATCTACCGCGGACCGGGTCGGCCGGCGGCGGACGTTCCAGGCCGGTCTGGTGCTCTTCGGGATCGGGTCGCTGCTCTGCGGGTTCGCGCCGACGGTGGAGCTGCTGATCGCGTTCCGCATGCTGCAGGCGATCGGTGGGTCGATGCTGAACCCGGTGGCGATGTCGATCATCACCAACACGTTCACCGATCCGCGGGAGCGCGCGCAGGCGATCGGTGTGTGGGGTGGCGTCGTCGGACTGAGCATGGCGGTCGGCCCGGTCGTGGGCGGTGCACTGGTCGACAGCGTCGGGTGGCGGTTCATCTTCTGGATCAACGTGCCGGTGACGGTACTGGCCGTCGTACTGGCTGCGTTGTTCGTGCCGGAGTCGCGGTCACTGGTACCGCGACGGATCGACCCGGTCGGGCAGGTGCTCGTCGTACTGCTGCTCGGTGGATTGACCTACGGGATCATCGAGGGTCGTGAGGCCGGCTGGACCTCACCGCTGATTCTGGGCTGCTTCGCACTGACCGTGGTTGCTGCGGTGACGCTGGTGCTTTATGAGCAGCGCAGGGACCAGCCGCTGCTGGAGCCGCGCTTCTTCCGCAGTGCGCCGTTCTCCGGTGCCACGCTGATCGCAGTGGCCGGCTTCTCTGCACTGTCTGGGTTTCTGTTCCTCAACTCGCTGTATCTGCAGTCTGTGCGTGGCTACTCCGCACTGCATGCAGGACTGCTGACGCTGCCGATGGCGGCCATGACTGTGGTGTTCGCGCCCATCTCTGGCTGGCTTGTCGGCCACCGTGGGCCGCGGCTGCCGCTGGTGGTGGCGGGGACGATGCTGGCCGCGTCCGGACTGATCCTGTCCCGGCTGACCACCTCGACGACCGTTGTGGTGCTGGCGCTCGGCTATCTGGTGTTCGGCATCGGCTTCGGCATGCTGAACTCCCCCATCACGAACGCGGCGGTCTCTGGCATGCCTCGCGAGCAGGCGGGGGTCGCGGCCGCTGTGGCATCGACGAGCCGTCAGGTCGGTGCCTCACTCGGTGTGGCGATCGCAGGTACGGTTCTGGCCGCGCGACTCGTCGGACCGCTCGAGACCGGGTTCGTCTCAGCTGCCCGGCTCTACTGGTACCTCATCGCCGGTTGCGGTCTGCTCGTGCTCACGCTTGGGCTGATCACCACAGGTGCCTGGGCTCGCCGTACAGCGGCTGTTGTCGCCGAGGACCTCGTCACGCCTCGATGACGCCGGCCCGGCTGAGGGCCTTCAACCGACCGCGCAGGATCTTCTGCCGGCGCTCCTCGTCCGGGAACAGATCGATGTACGCCGATCCGCCCGCAGCGAGCAGGTCGTCGTCCAGCCGCCGTACGGTGCCGGCCGGAAACCGATGCGTCATGGCGGCCTGGACGGCGAGGCTGTCGATACCGGAGAGAAGTTCGGTGAGCTTCTCCTCGGTGGTGACGCCCATGCGAGCCAGGATGGCGAGGATCCACGCATAGTGGTTCGTCTTGGCGTGCGGGGCGTCCGGGTAGCGACGGGTCAGGTACGTGGTCAGGATCGAGGTGTTGAGTTCCCGTGGCGACTTGTCCGGCGCGGCCGCGGCCAGCTCACGGTAGAGCCGGTCGATCTCGGTGAACTCGTTGTCGGCCAGCTCCATGAGCGCGGCCGCCAGCAGGAACCGCCGGTCGAACTCCGGCTTGCGGTCCGGCGGGATGTCCAGCTTGTACCGGATGTCGTGCTCGAACTCGGCCCACGCGTGCTGGACCGCGGTCCGGACCTGGATCTCCATCACCAGGTTCTTCAGTACGGCGTACTCCGGCTGCTCGCGCCGATGCGCGTTCAGCCGGACCAGGAAGTGCTTGCTGGCATAGCCGAACACGCCCTGCGCGCGGGTGTGCGCGCCCATGTCGGTGTGCTCGACGATCTCGAACTCCTCCGCGATCACCTCGCACACCCGGTCCACCGCCTCGACCAGGAACGTGATGACGCGGGCCGCGACCAGGTCGGTGATCTGCCCCAGCGGGTCGTCGTACTTGGGCCGGTTCGGATCGTCCGGATGCGGCTTGGCGGCCTTGGCCAGGAACGACTCGGGATCCTTGGCCCGGGCGGTCGCGGTGAGGTAGTTGATGCCCTCTTCCTCACCGATCAGCTCGTTGATCAGCGACTCGAGCTTGCGGGCACCGCCGACGTACTGCTGGTGCACCCGCTCGTACAACGCCGCGGCCTGCTCAGCCCACTCCACCCGCCCGACCATGCCCGCACCATAGTGCTCTTGACGCGTCACTGACACCTGCGAAACTCGCCGAATGCCGGACTTCAGCGATTCACTGGCATCGGTTCGACATCGTTGCTAGACGCCTCTAGTGAAATCTAGTTCTGACGCTAGAAAGCTGTAGACACTACTCGCGACACGCTCTGGTTGTTGATTGGTCAATCTACGGAAAACGCTAGACGGCCTCATACAGTGACAGCATGGATCCGATTCGGAATCCCTATGCGCCCGGCGCCGGTCAGCGCCCGCCTGAGCTGGCCGGTCGCGACACCGAGGTGCGGCAGTTCGAGGTGGTACTCGAGCGCGTCGCCGCAGGCAGGCCCGAGCGGAGTCTGGTGCTGAGTGGACTCCGTGGAGTGGGCAAGACCGTGCTGCTCAACACGTTGCGCAGTCAGGCGATCAAGCGCGCCTGGGGTACCGGGAAGATCGAGGCGCGGCCTGATCAGAGCATCCGGTTGCCGATCGCGCAGGCGCTGCACACGGCCATGCGGGAGCTGGGACACCGGCACCGGGACGACGAGCGGGTCGACCAGTTCAGCGCCGTACTGAAGGCTTTTGCGCTGCGGACCGACGTGAACGATCGGAAGGGCATTCGCTGGCACCCGCCTGTTGACGTGGCTGCTGCGAAGGGTCGCGCCGACTCCGGTGATCTGGAGATGGACCTGATCGAGCTGTTCACCGATGCGGCTGATCTGGCCGGTGATCTGTCCGTCGGGGTCGGACTGTTCATCGACGAGATGCAGGACATCAGTGCGGACGACCTGTCGGCGCTGTGCGCGGCTTGTCACGAGATCTCGCAGCAGAGTGCGCCGATGGTGGTTGTCGGCGCCGGCCTGCCGCACCTGCCCGCCGTACTGTCCGCTAGTAAGTCGTACTCCGAGCGGCTGTTCCGCTACGTCCGCGTGGACCGCCTGGCGCGTGAGGCGTGTGACCGCGCGCTGATGATCCCTGCGGAGAGCGAAGGCGTTCAGTACGACCCTGAGGCACTGGACGAGCTCTACGCCCAGACCGACGGCTACCCGTACTTCGTCCAAGCCTTCGCCCACGCCACCTGGGACCACGCCCCCACCTCCCCCATCACCATCAAAGACGTAGCCGTCGCCGGCCCCGAAGCCTCCGCCGAACTGACCGTCGGCTTCTTCGGCTCCCGCTACGAACGCGCCACCCCCGCCGAACGCGAGTACATGCGAGCCATGGCCGAACTGGGCATAGCCGCCGACGACGGCTCAGTCCCCACCGCCGAAGTAGCCACCACCCTCAACCGCAAACCCCAGTCCCTCTCCCCAGCCCGCGACGGCCTGATCAAGAAAGGCCTCGTCTTCTCCGCCGAACGCGGCACCGTAGCCTTCACCGTCCCCCACTTCGGCAAGTTCCTCCGCACCCGTACGGCGTAACGCTCCTGGCTGCCCTTTTGTGCATGGCGGGTCTGTCTGTAGGGTGAATCGGCATGACCACCGGGCGGACTGGCCAGCGTGCTGGGGTGTCTGCGCGCGGGCGGCATAGTCGGCGGCGGTCTTATCGGGTGCAGTGGTTTTCGGTGACTGCGTTGGCGGTGCTGGGGACTGTGATGGTGGTGCATCCGGATGTGACGGGGCGGCGGAGTCTGGCTGCTGAGGTTGTTGCCGGGGCAAGCACTCCGGTTGCGCTACAGACACCGACAGCTGTGGCTACGCCTTCTGCGCATCTGACTACTCCGTTGCGGCCGGCACCTACGTTGACTCGGCAGCCGAAGGGTGCGAAGCCGAATGTGACGGTGTCGAGCGGCAGGCTGAGTGTGGTGCCGGGGTCGAACAAGGCCAACGGGGTGCGGGACAAGCTGACGTACCGGGTGGAGATCGAGCAGGGTGTGTCGGTGAACCCGGTGGCGGTGGCGGAGGCGATTCACAAGACGCTGACGGATCCGCGGGGGTGGCAGGCGGTGCATCCGGTGAGCTTCGAGCGGACCGACTCCGATGAGGTGGATCTGCGGATCATCGTGGCCACGCCGACGCTGACCGACAAGCTGTGTCTGCCGCTCGACACCGGTGGCGAGGTGTCGTGCCGGGTGGAGGACCGGGTCGTGCTGAACGCGAAGCGGTGGATGTACGCGGTCCCGGCGTACGGCGGGGATGTCGCGCTGTACCGGAGCTATCTGGTGAACCATGAGGTCGGGCACGCGCTTGGGCATGGGCACTCGACCTGTGCGAAGGCGAAGACGCCCGCGCCGGTGATGATGCAGCAGACGAAGGGCCTGGGTGGCTGTCGTCCGAACGCATGGCCGACGATCAAGGCCACCTGACCAGCTCCCGTGAGAAGCTGAGTCCCGAGGGAGGGAGCAGCGATGTCGTCACAGGATTTCCCGACGTACGGGCGTGATCCGGAGCCTGAGCAGCAGCCGGACAACGCACAGCGCGGCGAGGAGCAGCACTTCGCTCCGCCCACGCCGTACGGCGGTGGCACGTATGCCGGCGGCGGTCAGCCGCTACCGCCTGTCCCGTACGCGCCGTCGCAGCCCTACGGCTCCCAACCAGGCCAGTACGGCGGTCCGCCGACCGACCCGGCGCAGCCACCGAGCTACCGGCCCGGACACCCGTACGGCGCCCCCGTGGACGCGCACCCGGACCACTTCCCGACGTACGGGCGTAAGGAGCCTTTCGCCGACCGGGACCCACGGGCGGCCAAGGTGGTCCTGCTGGCCACCCTGATCGCGGCGATCTACGGACTGATGGTGATCTCGATCCAGCGGGTCTCGATCCGGGAGATCACCCAGGCACCGGGCTCTCCGCTCAATCACCCGCTGCGCACCGACGTCATCGACGCTCTCGGTCAGCTGCTGATCGTTCTGGTCGGTGTGGCGGCCTTGGCGCTGTGGGCGCGTGACGTGCTGGCTCGCCGCAAGCTCAATCGGCAGCCGGAGCTGTCCGAGATCATCGGCGGTGTAGTGGTCGCCGCCTCGCTCGTCCCGCTGCTCATCTGGCTGATCATGGTGCTGACGACCGGTCTGGGGTCCGTTGACTCCACTCTCGACCGGCTGCCGACCGCGTACGGGTGGGGTGGGTTCGGACTGCTGCTCCTCGCAGTCGGCCTCTTCCTCGGCTACCGCGAGCTCAAGCCGGACTACGACACCGTGGTCCGGTCCGCGCCCGGCCGTCCGCCCTGGGAGTGAGCACCCCCGTCGTACTCGTCCCAGGCCTCGGACTGGGCGTCGAGTCGTATGCACCGACCGTCGAGCACCTCTCCCTGCCCTACAACGTCGTCACACTCCCCGGGTACGGCGAACCTGCGGGCGAGCGTGAGGACCTGCACCCCGAGGCTCTCGCCGCGATCCTGGAGCGGAAGGTGCGCGAGCGTTCGGTGCTCGTCGGGCACTCCGCCGGCGCACAGATCGCAGTGGAGCTGGCCGTCGCACACCCCGAGCTGGTTCACGCGCTGGTGCTGATCGCTCCGAGCGGTGACACCAAGGCCTCCAGTTGGCTGGACCTAGGCATGCGCTGGCTGGAGTCCGCCGCCCCGGAGTCGCCAAAGCTCATCCCAGTCCTCGCCCCGCAGTACGCGCGGACCGGCATGCCGACGATCGCCCGGGCCGCGGCCGCCTGCCGCAAGCACGACCTGGCCGCAGTGATCACCCGGGTCAAAGCACCAGTAGTGATCATCCGCTCGCAGCACGACCACCTGTCGTCAGCCGACTTCGCGAGCAGGCTGGCCGCGCTGACCCATGGTGAGGCGCGGACCCTGTCCACCGGCGCGCACATGCCGGTGCTGACCAACGGCCCGGAGGTGGCCGCGCTCATCCACCGAGCAGCCGCCGCGCGGCCAACTGGCTGACGCAGTATCGTTGACGCGGTAGCAAACCTCTGCGGGAGCTCGCGCCGAATGCGGGCTGAGAGGGCGACGAGACAATCCGGGTCGCCGACCGCCTGAACCTGACCGGGTAATGCCGGCGTAGGGATCGCGATGACTGACACTGCAATTCGTCCTGCCACCACCGAGGCACCGCTCGTCCTCACCACGGACGCACCGAGGACTCTCGGGTTCCTCGATCAGTTCACCCTCTGGGGAAACTTCGGCATCTCCCTGTTCGGCCCGGTCACCGGCGCGCTCGTCGCGGCGTACACGGGGTCGTTGTGGCAGGGCCTGCTGGCCGTGGTCGTCGGGTGCGGGATGGGTGCGCTGGTGCTCGGCGGCGCGGCCGTCTTCGGCTCGCAGACCGGAGCACCGGCGATGACCGCGCTGCGCGGCATCTTCGGCCGTCGCGGGTCGATGGCCCCGACCGTCCTGAACATCGCGCAGAACATCGGCTGGGCCACGATGGAGATCATCGTGATCGCGCAGGCCGCGGTCGCGGTGACGAGTGAACGCTGGCGCTGGCTGTTCGTCGTCCTGGCCGGAATCATCGCCACCACGATGGCGGTCCGGCCGCTGGGCAGCGTGAAAGTCCTGCGCAAGTTCATGGTCTGGCTGGTTTTGATTGCCTCGGTCTACCTATTTGTTCAGGTGCTGAGCAAGCCGGTGCACGGTCTCCCGCAGGACGGCGTGTTCGGCTTCTGGCCGGCCGTCGACCTGGCCGCCGCGGGTGTCGTCTCGTTCGCTCCGCTGGCCGCGGACTACACGCGGCACTCGAAGACCAACAAGGCCGCGTTCGGAGGTTCCGCGCTCGGCTACGGCCTGGCCGCGATCCTGTACTACGCCTTGGGTGTCTTCGCGGTGGCGACGCTGCAGACCGACAGCGAAGGCGTGATCACCGCTCTCGTCACCTTGCCGGCCGGCGCGATCGCGCTGTTCGTGCTGCTGGTGGACGAGGTCGACGAGGCCTACGCGAACGTCTACTCGACCACGATGGCCGCGCACAATCTGATCGGTCATGTCGACCGTCGCTGGATCTCGGTCGCGATCGGTGTCCTCGCCACCGGCCTCGCGCTGTTGGTTGACCTGGGCAACTACACGCAGTTCCTCTACCTGATCGGCTCGGTCTTCATCCCGCTGTTCGCGGTCGCGATCGCCGACTTCTTCTTGGTGAGCAAGATGAACTGGGACGTTTCCGGTACGGCGAAGTTCCGCTGGCAGCCCGCGGTCGCGTGGCTGATCGGCTTCGTCGCCTACCAGCTCGTCAATCCGGGCACGGTCGCCGGCTGGTCGCCGTTCTGGCTCGATGTCCAGGGCAAGCTCTTCGGCGGACACGCCGTACCGGGCTGGCTGGGCGCGACCTATACGAGCATCGTCGTTTCCATGGTGGCCGCTGTCGCGCTCGGCAAAATCGGTCGCGGCCGGATCGTGACCCGCGTACCAGTGGACAACTGACCTGAGGCACGCGGGATACTTGCCCCCATGCTCAACTCCGCACTGCGCAGCCGGGCCGAGTACGCCGAACTCGGCGTCGACGGTCTGTCCGCGCGGACCTCGCCCGAGCGGGACGCAGACATCGTCAAGGCCGTCGAAGAGCTCCTGGAGGGCCGCGAAACGGTCCTGGACCTGTGCTGTGGTTACGGCCGGATCAGCCTCCCGCTGGCGCGGGCCGGGAAGACCGTGCGCGGCCTCGACATCTCGCCGAACCTGATCGAGGCCGGCCGCGCCAAGGCGGCCGAGGAGGAGCTGGCGATCGACTGGGCGATCGGGTCGATGACCGATCTGCCCTATGCGTGGGACTCGTTCGACGCGGTGATCTGCCTGTGGACCGCGTTCCACGAGCTGTTCGCCGAGGACGAGCAGATCTCGACGATCTGCGAGATCTCCCGGGTGCTGAAGCCGGGCGGGCTCGCGGTCATCGAGGGCCCGTCCTGGGGGCCGGCCAAGGCGGGCGAGATCGCGCTGGGCCTGCGCCAGGGCCCGGAGCACCGGATCGTCACCACCGAGCACGCCGACGGGCTGAGCAGCGTGCACTACATCCACGACGAGATCAGCTACGGCCGGCTCTGCGCCGCCGCGGGGATCGACAACTACAAGGTCTACAAGCGCGAGTGGGGCGGCCGGCGCCGGCTGATCCTCGAGATCCACGCCTGAACCCCGAAAGAATAGGAGCAGATCCCCACTCCACATTGGGGACCTGCTCCTGATTGCCTCAACTGTAAATCCCGGCAATCCGCTACGGGGAAAGCATTCTTTTCTTTTCGAGGTTCAACAGGTAGCGCTTCGCCTCGAGGCCGCCCGCGTACCCGGTCAGCGCGCCGCTCGCCCCGATCACCCGGTGGCAAGGCAGGAGGACACACACGGGGTTCGCGCCCAGCGCCGTACCGACTGCTCGTGCTGCCTTGGGTCGTTCGATCTCTCCGGCGAGCTGGCCGTAGGTCTTGGTGTGGCCGTAGCTGGTGTGCGTGCGGAGATCACTCAGGACCAATTGCTGGAACGGCGTCGCGAGGGTGAGATCGACCGGCACGGTGAATTCCTGCCGCTCTCCGGCGAGGTATTCGTCCAGCTCCTTCCGTACGACGTCCAGTGCGCGTGGCTGGCGTAGTACCCGGGGCGAGATGGCGCGGGCCAGTCGCCCGGTCATCGTCTCCTCGTCGCCGAAAGAGCTCGCCACCACCCGGCCGTGCGCGATCGCGAGCAGCAGCGTGCCGATCGGGGTGTCGTGCAGGGCGTAGGCGACGTCGGCGTCCGGTAGGACGGGTGGTTTGAGGTCAGGGATGCTGAACCGGGTCAGCCGGTCCTCCAGTGCGTTCATGCGTCAACTCCGAGTGTGCGGCGCAGGGTCGCGAGGGCGTCGCTGACAAGGCGCCGCGAGGCTGCGGGGGTGGTGTCCAGGGCGGCGGCCACACCGTGGTGGTCGAGGTCGCCGACGTACTTGAGCGTGATCGCGTACCGCTGCCGCTCGGGCAGCCCGTTGACCGCCTGCCACAGGTCGGGATCGGGCCAGTCGGCGGCGTCCGGGCCGTCGACCGCGATCGGCGGCGCATCATCGAGTGGGCGCTGCGGTTTTCGAGCCCGATGTACGTCGGTCGCGCAGCGGGCCGTGATCGTCAGCAACCAGCTGCGCAGGTTCTTGGCCGAGGTCAACCCGGCATAGGCGGCGAACGCCTTCTCCCAGGCGCGTTGTGCCACGTCGTCACCGTCCACCGGCCCGGCGAGGGCACGCGCGAGCCGGGCGACGTCTCGCCAGTGCGCGTCGACGAGCGCCTGGAACGGCGGCAGTGCGTCAGTCATCACGCCCATTAAACGCAGCGGGTGCGCAGAGTGTGAGGGTGGCCCGTTGCGGACGGTTGTCCCGCATGATGGGATTGTCGAGTACTTCAGTAGACATAGATGCGAAGATTGCTGACATGACGACGACCTTGCTCACCCGCCGTCGCGTCATCGATCTGCTGCGGACGGCGAGCGCCACCTGTCGGTGACCCGCGTCCCCTGGTGATCCGGCGCTGAGCGCCGCATGAGGCCTACGCCTCTTCTTTTTCGCATGCCCTTTTCCCCGAGGGAGAGACATGTCCGTCCCTGCTGTGCACCGTCCTGCCCTGGCACTGGTCCCGGACCACTCCGAGGAGCGGATCGTCGACGCCGACGTCTACCGCACCGTGTTCCGTCGCCACGCCGCCGGCGTCGTGGTGATCACCGCCGACGCGGGCCACGGCCCGGTCGGCTTCACCGCCACCTCACTGGTCTCGGTGAGCCTGCTGCCGCCATTGGTCTCGTTCGCGATCGACACCAAGGCTTCCAGTTGGCCGACCGTCAGCCGTACCGAGTCCCTCGCGATCAACTTCCTGTCTGACGACCAGCACGCGATCGCCGGTCGCTTCGCCACCAGCGGGATCGACCGGTTCGCGGCGCCGACCCGCTGGTCCCGCCTGCGCACCGGGGAGCCCGTGCTCGATGAGGCGCCGAGCGTCCTGCGTGCGCACGTCGAACACCGCTTCGCCGTGGGTGACCACTACCTCGTCGTCGCCCGCCTGATCACCCACACCGAACGTCGTGAGCACGAGCCGCTGCTCTACCACGACGGCCGCTACGCCACCGCCACCCCGAAGGTTCACCATGTCTAACAAGTTCAAGTACGCCGTACTGGCTCTCGCCCTCGTCCTCACCGGATGTGGTGGCGCGGCCCAGGCCGGCAGTGGCGAGAAGCTCGCGCTGGACGCGCCCCTGCCGACCAGCGTGCCCGACGGGACGAAGATCGTCGTCGGCGATCCGGCCACCCAGGTCGCCTTCAAGCTGTCGGGCCAGCTCGACAAGGTGGAGAAGTACGTCAAGTTCGCCAACCTGAGCGGCGGCCCGCAGACCACCGAGGCGTTCCGGGCGCACGCCCTCGACCTCGGCGCGGTGGCGGAGATCCCGTCGATCCACGCGACCTGGACCGGGCTGCCGGTGAAGATCGTCGCCTCGAAGTTCCGCCAGGATCCGCTCAACCACCCGATCTACGAGCTCGGCATCGCGCCCGGCGTGAGCGTGAAGACGCTCGCCGACCTGCGCGGCAAGTCGATCGCCTTCAGTCCGGGCCAGGCCCAGGGCGCGCTGATCCTCAAGGTGCTGAAGAAGGCCGGGCTGGCCAAGGACGACGTGAAGCTGGTCGAGATCCCGAGCACCGGTGACGTGTACGTGAATGCCCTTGCAGGTAAGCAAGTTGACGTCGCGCCGATCGGCGGCGTACAGATCAAGCGCTACCAGGCGAAGTACGGCAAGGACGGCGCGACGACGCTGCAGCACGGGATTCGCGACGATGCCGGCCACCTCTACGGACCGGTCGAGTCGCTCGAGGATCCCGCCAAGGCGGCCGCGATCCGCGCGTACGTCGCGGCCTGGGGTGTCGCGCAGGTGTGGATCGACCAGCACCCGAAGGAATGGATCGCCGGGTACTACGTGAAGGACCAGGGGCTCACCGAGGCCGACGGCCAGTGGCTCGTCGACAACGCGGGGCACCCGGACATCACCGCTGACTGGAGTGACGCGATCACCCGGCAGCAGGAGACGATCGAGCTCCTGGCCAAGGAGACCAAGAACCCGGTCATCCAGGCCAAGGACCTGTACGACCTGCGGTTCCAGGCCGTCGCGGCCGACGCGATCAAGGCGGGGGTGGCCAAATGACCGTCACCATCCTGCCCGGCGTACGGACCGCGGCGCGGACCGCTCCCGTCGTACGGCGTCGTCGGCTCGGACCGGGGAAGCCGATCAAGTTCGGGGCCGCCATCGGACCCGTTCTGTTGCTGGCCGTGTGGAGCATCGGCTCGGCCACCGGCTGGATCGACCAGCGCGTGTTGTCAGCGCCGTGGACGGTCGTCACGACCGCCGGTGAGCTCATCTCCGACGGCCGCCTGCAGTCGAACCTGTGGACGTCATCGCAGCGCGCCCTCGTCGGACTAGGTCTCGGCATCGTGCTGGGCGTCGTACTGGCGCTGATCTCCGGCCTGTCCCGCCTCGGCGAGGCGATTCTCGACGGCCCGATCCAGATCAAGCGCGCGATCCCGTCACTCGCCCTGCTCCCGCTGCTGATTCTCTGGCTGGGCATCGGGGAGTCGATGAAGGTCGTGACGATCCTGCTCGGCGTCTTCGTCCCGATCTACCTGCACACCCACAACGGCCTGCGCACGATCGACAGCCGGTACGTCGAACTCGCGCAGACCGTGGGTCTGTCGCAGCGCGAGTTCATCCGCCGGGTCGTCCTGCCGGGTGCGCTGCCCGGGTTCCTGCTCGGTCTGCGGTTCGCCGTGACCGGCGCCTGGCTGTCGCTGGTCGTGGTCGAGCAGATCAACGCCACCAGCGGCATCGGCTACATGATGGAGCTGGCCCGGACCTACGGGCAGACCGACATCATCATCGTCGGCCTGGTCCTGTACGGCATTCTCGGGCTGCTCTCCGACGGCGTTGTCCGCTTGATTCAGAGGAGGGCCCTGACATGGCGTCGTACGCTGGCGTCGTAACCCGCAAGCTGGTCCGCCGGTACGACGACCGCGCCGTACTGGACGGGGTCGATCTCGAGATCGCGGCCGGTGAATTCGTTGCCCTGCTGGGCCGGAGCGGTTCCGGGAAGAGCACCTTGTTGCGTGCCCTCGCCGGATTGGATCCGGAGGTCGGCGGGTCGGGAGAACTGCTGGTGCCCGAGAATGTGTCGGTCGTCTTCCAGGACTCGCGTTTGTTGCCTTGGGCCACGGTCTTGGACAACGTCGTACTCGGCCTGCGCGGCGCTGAGGAGCGAGGTCGGCAGAGTCTGGCCGAGGTGGGTCTCGCCGGTCGCGAGAAGGCCTGGCCGAACGAGTTGTCGGGTGGCGAGCAGCAACGCGTCGCGCTCGCGCGGTCATTGGTTCGGGAACCGGAGCTGTTGCTGGCCGACGAGCCGTTCGGCGCGCTCGATGCCTTGACGCGCTTGAAGATGCACGCCCTGTTGCGCACCTTGTGCGAGGTGCATCGGCCCGCCGTCCTGCTCGTGACGCATGACGTCGACGAGGCGGTCGCGCTGGCTGATCGGGTGCTCGTGCTCGAGGACGGGCGATTGATCGCCGAAGAAGTGGTGGACGAACCGGCCGCGGTGCGGTCGCGGCTCCTTGACGCGTTGGGGGTTTCGTTGTGAGTAAGCAGTTGCATCTGAATGCGTTCCTGATGAGCACCGGCCATCACGAGGCCTCGTGGCGGTTGCCGGAGAGCAATCCGTTCGCGAACACGTCGGTCGCGCACTATCAGGAGCTGGCCCGGATCGCCGAGCGCGGACTGTTCGACTCGGTGTTCTTCGCGGACTCGCCGGTGCTGTTCGGTGATGTCGGCCGGCGGCCGGCGGGTTCGCTGGAGCCGACCGTGCTGCTGACCGCGATCGCCGCGGTCACGTCGCGGATCGGGCTGATCGCGACCGCGTCGACGACGTACAACGAGCCGTACAACCTGGCGCGGCGGTTCGCGAGCGTCGATCACGTCAGCGGCGGTCGCGCCGGCTGGAACGTGGTGACCACCGCGGGTCCGGAGGCGGCGAAGAACTTCAACCTGGCCGATCAGCCGGCTCATGCGGAGCGGTACGACCGGGCGGCGGAGTTCCTCGAGGTCGCGTACAAGCTGTGGGACTCGTGGCAGGACGACGCCGCGATCGCCGACAAGGAGGCCGGCGTCTGGGCGGTCAACGACCGCGTCGTACCGATCGATCACCTCGGCCGGCACTTCCAGGTCCGCGGCCCGCTCAACCTGCCGCGCTCACCGCAGGGGCACCCGCTGATCGTGCAGGCCGGGTCGTCGGAGGACGGCAAGGGCCTGGCCGCCCGGTACGCCGAGGCGGTGTTCACCGCGCAGCAGACGCTCGAGGACGCGCAGGACTTCTACCGCGATCTGAAGGCCCGTACGGCGGCGCTCGGGCGCGATCCTTCGACGATCAAGATCCTGCCGGGGATTGTGCCGGTGATCGGGTCAACCGTTGAGGAGGCTCAGCGGTTGGAGGCGCAGCTGGACGAGTTGATCCGGCCTGAGTACGCGCGGCTGCAGCTGGCCAAGACACTGCGGGTCGCGCCGGAGGCGCTGCCGTTCGACCAGCAGCTCCCGGCCGAACTGCCGGACGAGGACGAGATCGAGGGCGCGAAGAGCCGCTACACCTTGATCGTCACCCTCGCCCGCCGCGAGAAGCTGACCGTGCGCGAGCTGATCGGCCGCCTGGGTGGCGGCCGCGGCCACCGCACCTTCACCGGTACGCCGGACCAGGTGGCCGACGCGATTGAGCAGTGGTTCGCGGCCGGGGCAGCCGACGGCTTCAACATCATGCCGCCGGTGCTGCCGTCCGGGCTGACCGTGTTCGTGGACGAGGTCATCCCGATCCTGCAAGCCCGCGGACTGTTCCGCACCGAGTACATCGGGACGACGCTGAGGGACCACTACGGTCTGGCGCGTCCTGCTGGCCGGGCCTCGCTGTTGCAGGAGGCAACCGGCTGACCTGATGCGGGGGGCGTCGGGGGCGGCGCCCCCTTGCATCAGTTCACCGTCACGACCAGCTTGCCGACCGCCTTGCCGTCGGCCATGATCCGGTGCGCCGCGCCGATCTCGTCCATCGTGAAGACCCGGTCGATCCGGATCGGCAGCTTGCCGGCGGCCACCAGATCGACGTACCGCTGAAAGGCCTCGGCGGGCAGATCGCTGCTCTCGCCGCCGTACGCGGTGAGCCGGACGCCGTTCGGAAGATAGTCCATCGGATAGAAGTCCGGGATCGTCCAGTTGTCGCTGAGCATTCCGGTGAAGCAGGCCGTACCGTGCACGGCGACGGCTTTCAGAGTGTCCGGAAGAACATTAGTGCCGACCAGTTCGAGCGCGGCCTGGACGCCGGCCGGCTGGATTTCCCGGACCTTTTCCGCGACGTTGCCGTCGTCAACGATCGGATGGTCGACGCCGTGTTCCCGCAGCACGTCGACGCGGTCGGGATTGCGGCTGGTGGAGAAGACGATCAGGCCGTGTTCCTTGGCGATCGCCGCGGCGGCCACCCCGACCGACGACGTACCGCCGCGGATCAGGATGCTCTGGCCGGGTTCGATGGCCAGGCCGGTGAACAGCGAGCCGTGGGCGGTCTGCAGCATCTCGGGGAGCGCGCCGAGGGTGGCCCAGTCGAGATCGGTGCTGACCGGGGTGACCAACGAGGCCGGTACGACGACGTACTCGGCGTATCCGCCGTCGTAGCTGCGGCCCATCCCGCCCATCATCGCGGCGACCTGCTGGCCGGGGTGGTACTCGCCGTTCGGGGCCTTGTCGACCGTGCCGACGGCCTCGATGCCCGGGATGATCGGGAATGTCGCTCCGGCGGCCAGGCCTTCGCGCAGGTGGTACTCCGAGCGGTTCAGTCCGAAGGCCTCCACCTTGATCCGCACCCAGCCCGGATCCGGCTCGGGAACCGGCACCCGCCGTACTCGTAATTGTTCTGGTTCGACCGGGTGGTCCAGCACGATCGCACGCATCTCCATGGCGATCATCCTGCCCTGGCCGCTTCCGTGTCAGAGTTATCTCCATGGCACTGGGTAATTTCGGGAAGGGCCCGAGCGTCGTGGCGCACCGTGGATCCAGTGAAACCAGTCCCGAGCACACGCTGGCGGCGTACCGCCGGGCGATCGACGCCGGGGCCGACGGGCTGGAGTGTGACGTCCGGCTGACCGCTGACGGTCATCTGGTCTGTGTCCACGACCGCCGGATCGAACGCACGTCCAATGGTCGTGGGGTGCTGTCCACGATGAGCCTGCAGGAGCTGGAGAGCTTCGACTGGGGATCGTGGAAGAACCCGTGGTCGGATCTCGACGACGAGGCCGAGCTGCCGGATCCGGACCTGTCCAAGGTTCTGACGCTGGACAAGCTGCTGGCGACCGTCCGCGACGCCGGGCGGCCGCTCGAGCTGGCGATCGAGACCAAGCACCCGACGCGGTACGCCGGACTGGTGGAGCGGCGACTGATCGAGGCGCTCGGGCGATACGGCTGGTCGCATCCGAAGGTCGGCACGGAGTCGCCGGTCCGGGTGATGAGCTTCTCGTGGCTGTCGCTGCGGCGGATGCGGGTGCTGGCGCCGAAGCTGCGGACCGTGCTGCTGATGGACCGGGTGCCTCTGCGATTCCGGGACGGGTCGCTGCCGACCGGTGTCTCATACGCCGGCCCGAGTCTGGAGATCGTCACCGCCCACCCCGAGTACGTCGATCGCGCGCACAAGCACGGTCACCAGGTGCATGTGTGGACCGTGAATGCGGATGCCGACATCCGGCACTGCCGCGAGATCGGGGTGGACGCGATCATCAGTGACCGCCCGGAGTCCGTACTCCGGGTGTTGTCCGACGAAGCGCGTGAGATAGGACGTCCGGAAACGTAGCTCGATGAATGCGCGCGGTCATTGTTACGTTAAATACTGTCGCCTTTATTACAGTTTCCCGACGGTCACCGTGATCTACCGGCGGGACTGTGTAACGGAATACCTGCTGGTGTTTTCCTCGGCAGGAAGCTGGGCAGAACCTCTGATGGCTGTTCCGATCATCGAGGAGACCCTGCTTGTCCTCAGCGACTCTGCCTGCCGACGTGAGTATCGTCGACGTCGTACTGCCGCACGAAGTGTCCGCGGTAGCGGACGCCCGGCGCCGTCTGACGGCCTACCTGAAGCGGTACCGGGTCGCAGACGCGGCCTGTGACGACGCGCAGCTCGTGCTGTCGGAGCTGCTCTCCAATGCCATCCGGTACGCCCCCGCGTTGCCGGCCGGTGAGGTGCGCGCGGCCTGGTGGATCGACAAGGCCGGCATTCACGTCGAGGTCACGGACGGGCGCGGCGAGACCGAGCCGCAGCGGATCGACGACACCCACCCGGAGTCGATCGGTGGCCGCGGGCTGGCGATCGTCGACGTACTGACGTCGCACTGGGACGTCCGCACCGCGGCGACGCACCGAACCGTGCACGCGATCGTTCCCAACTAGCTGGTTGGCCGTGGGGCGGTCTTCACTGTAAGACTGCCGCCATGGGAAAGAAGTCGCGGCAGCGCGCCAAGAACACGACGACCGTCACTCTCGACCCGGCCGACCTGGTCGACGTCGGTCCGCGGGAACCTTGCCCCTGCGGTTCGGGCAAGCGGTTCAAGCAGTGCCACGGCAAGGAGATCGCGGCGGCCGCCGACACGTGGGTGGTGCGCCCGTTCGAGGGGCTGCCGTCCGAGTGTGACCTCATCGCGTTCCGCGAGATCGTCCCGTCCGGTACGGCGCAGGTCGAGCTGTTGGACTCCGGCAAGACCGTCAACCTGGTGACGTTGCTGCCGATGGCGATGCCCGGCCTGGTCCGCGACGACGAGACGATCTGGATCGGCCTGCAGACGCACGCCTCCTCCGGTGACCCGTCCCGCGACGTCGCGCACGCGATCACCGCCGCGCTGACCACCGAGCCCGGCAACCCGATCCAGGTCGGCGACCTGATGAAGGACGGCCCGCGCCTGCAGGACCTGATCGACACCTCCAAGCCGATCGAGGTCAAGGTCCACGAAGGCTTCGACTTCTGGGTCGGCGAGAACGTCGAAGACCCGACCGGCGAGGTCGCCGCCGGGCTGGAGCGCGCCAACGCCGCTGCTGCCCCGACCGTCCGCCTCGAGTCCGTCGAAGCGGCGTACTGGACCCAGATCGGCGACCGTCGCTACCTGCGCTGGGTCCTCCCCCACACCGAAGACACCGTGCTCGACGCCCTCGCCCGCCTGCACGCCGCCGGCCAGTCCGCCCTCGTCGAAGGCAGCCGCCTGATCGGCTCCTTCCGCGCCCTCGGCGTCCTGGCCCCCGTCTGGGAACTCCCCGCCGACACCGAAGCCACCGACGTCGAAAAGCCCGCCGCCGACTTCGCCACCGCCCTCGACAAGGCCCTCGCCACCGACACCCCCCTGTCCACCGAAGAACGAGCCGCCCGAGCCGGCCTGGCCAGCCGCCAACTAACCATCCGCTAACTTCCCCTAAAGGACACCGCCTCCGGCGGCGACAGTCTTTCGGCGCGATCGCCTCATGCGGTCGCGCCGATTCCTGTTCGGCGTGGCGGGCGATCGTGGTCGGTGGCCTCGGCAGCTTGGTCATGGGCTGCGGATGGAAGAGCGGACCGCCAGCACGCAGTAACTCGCCAAACGGGTGGGCCGGGCGGTGGTCTCGGAGCGTGGCGAGGGGGCCGCGGCTGGGGTTGGTGAGTGGGGCAGGTCCGAGGCGGCCGAGCGGGACGTGCGAAGGCCCCGGACACGGGACGTGTTCGGGGCCTTCGGGACGTGGACGGCCCAAGTCCTGCTGACGGGGGAGCAACAGGGCCTGGGCCTAGCGTGGAGAATACTCAGGAGAGGGTCTCTGCACAAGCCCCGATTTCACTCCGCGTGTCGTCCGCCTTACTTGTGACGTCAAGTGAGGGTGTGAAGTAAGAGGATCAGGCGGGGTCCCGGAGGACCGGGCAGGACATGCAGCGGGGGCCGCCGCGGCCGGAGCCCAGTTCGGAGCCGGAGATGCGGATGACCTCGACGCCGGACTCCTCCAGGCGCTGGTTGGTCTCTACGGTGCGCTCGTAGGCGATACAGACGCGGGGTGCGAGGGCGAGGGTGTTGTTGCCGTCGTCCCATTGTTCGCGCTCGGCGGTGACCGGGTCGAGGCCGGTGTCGATCCGGCGCAGGGTGTCGATGCCGAGGGCTTTGGCGGCCGCGACGAGGAACGGTTCGGACTCGGCGACGTGCAGTTGGTCGCCGTCGGTGGTGACAGCGAGTGCCCGCATCTCTTCGGCCATGTTCGGATACATCAGGACGGCGTCGACGTCGACCATCGTGCAGACCGTGTCGAGGTGCATGGTGGCCCGCTGCTGCGCAATCGGTACGGCGAGCACCGTGTGCGCGAGGTCTTGAGCGAACACCCGCCGGGCCAGCCGCTCCACACCAGCCGGCGTCGTCCGCTCGCCAACCCCAACAGCCAGTACGCCGGGACCGAGCGCGAGCACATCTCCACCCTCGACGTGTTCGAGCGAGTGGTCGTAGACCTTGTCCGCCCCGGCGAACCGTGGGTGGAAGCCGTAGATGAGCTCGGTCAGCTGCGTCTCCCGAACGCGCGCCGGCATCGCCAGCGACGTCACAGCGACCGAGTCCCGGATCCAGACGCTCGAGTCCCGGGTGAAGAGCAGGTTCGGCAGCGGGTCGATCAGGAAGTCCTCGTGCGCGAGCAGCGACGTGACCAACCCGCCCGCCCGGACCTCGTCGTTCCGTACGCCGGCCATCAGCGCCTCGGCCAACTGAGCCGGGTCGAGAGCGGTCAACGACGCCGAGAGATACGAACGCAGCGTGTCACCGAGCCGCAGATCCGCGATCGCGCCCTCGACAGCCTGCTCCCGCGCCGTGGGGTCACCGAGGGCCTCGGTCAGCAGCTCGTGCAGGTAGAGGACCTCGACGCCCCGGTCGCGCAGCACCTGGGCGAAGGCGTCGTGCTCGTCCTGGGCCCGGCCGACCCACGGGATGCCGTCGAAGAGCAGCTTGTCGTTGTTGCGTGGGGTCAGCCGGCGCAGCTCGTTCCCCGGCCGGTGCAGCATCACTGTCCGCAGCGTGCCGACCTCGCTGTCGACGCCGTACATCTGGCTCATCCGCCCGCCCTCTCGTCGGTCCTGCCCACCACGCTACGGCAGCACCCGCCGGGATGGCGGATGTCGAGGTTCTGTCTGATTGTCCGACAATATGCCTGACAGTGCAAAACGCCGCCGTCGTACGAAAGAACGAGATGTCCGATCCGGGTGGCCGCTGAGGCGGGGGATCGGCTGGTGAGCAACTAGGCTGCGGTGCTGTGTCCGGTGCTGATTCATCCCCTGAGCCGTTCGAGCGTGCCGTCGCCTGTGTGATTCCGGCGAAGGACGAGGCGGCGCGGATCGCGGCGACGGTCGACGCGGTGCACAAGCTCATCGGGGTCGATCTGGTGGTGGTTGTCGACGACGGTTCGTCCGACGGGACCGCGGAGGCGGCCGAGCGGGCCGGAGCCGTGGTCGTGCGTCATGAGCGCAACCGAGGCAAGGCGGCCGCGATGGAGACCGGCGCGGCGGCGGTCGCTGAGCGCGACGGGGCCCGGCCGCGGCACCTGCTCTTCCTCGACGCCGACCTGACCGATACCGCGAGCGCCGTCGCGCCGCTGATCGAGCCGGTGCAGTCGGGCCGCGCGGACATGACGATCGGCACGCTGCCGGCGCAGATCCGGGCAGATGGCTCCAAGGCCGGTGGTCACGGGTTCGTGGTCAAGCTGGCCCGCGCCGGGATCCAGGAGGCGACCGGCTGGGCGCCCGAGCAGCCGCTCTCCGGCCAGCGCTGCCTCACCCGGGTCGCGTTCGAGGCCGCCGTACCGCTGGCTGCCGGGTTCGGGGTCGAGACCGCGCTGAGCATCGACCTCGGCCGGAAGGGCTTCCGGATCCTCGAGGTCCCGATCGACGTGCGGCACCGGGCGACCGGGACCGACCTGCGCGGGCAGCTGCACCGCGGCCGTCAGTACCTCCATGTACGCCGCGCGCTCGCGGCGCGGAGCGCGTTGCCTGCCGAGGGTGGACCGTCGCTCCGCAGCCTGTTCCCGCGGAAGACCACGCCATGAGCGCGGATGTAGCCACCGACCCGCGCCTGGCGGAGCGGTACGGCCGGCGCGCCGTTGTCCTCTACCTCGCCTGTACGGCGTTGATCGTGGCCGTCGGACTCCTCGGCCCCTCGGTGGTCGTGCTGACCCTGACCAACCGGCACGCGTGGCTCCCGTCGTACTGGTTCGACACGAAGCCGAACGACTGGCTCGTCTCGGTGATGATCTACGTCGCGATCGCCCTGGGTGGGTGGGGCGTCTGGTCGGCCCTGAAGGCGCTCAAGCACGGCTGGGCCCCGCGCCTCAGTCGATTGGTTGCCTTGGGCATCGGTACGACGGCGGCCATCACGCTGGTGCCGCCGATGGCCTCGGGCGACGTGCTGATCTACGCGGCGTACGGGCGGATCATGACGCTCGGCGGCAACCCGTACACGACGGCGCCGGCCGACACCATTCGGCTCGGGTACGACCCGGTGATCGCCGCGACCGAACGGCCGTGGCAGGGCGCGCGCAGTGTGTACGGCCCGATCGCTACCTGGATCCAGTGGCTGTCGTCGCTGATCGGTGGCGACTCGATGCAGCTCACGGTGTGGATGCTGCAACTGTCGGTCGCGATCAGCCTGGTCCTGACCAGCCTGCTGCTGTTCAAGCTCGTCGGCCCGAACCTGCCCGCCCGCCGTCGCGTCGTGATGCTCGGCATGGCGAACCCGCTGCTGCTGTTCGCGGTCCTCGCCGGTGGGCACAACGACTCGATCGCGGTGATGTTCGCGGTGCTCGCCCTGGTGGCGCTGCGCCGGCACATCTTCGTGGCCGGACTCCTGATCGGGATGGCCGGCGCGACCAAGCTGTCGATCGGTCTGGTCGGGATCGCGATGCTGTGGTCGCTGCGCGGAGACCGGCGCAAGATGCTGTACCTCTGCGGCGGCGGCGCGTTGGCGATGGGCGGCCTGTACGGCGTGTTCGGGCTGCAGGCGTTCCAGCAGGCGCGCTCGCAGACGTCGTTCATCTCGACCGGTACGCCACACAAGGTGCTGCTCAGTCTGTTCGACCTGTTCCTCCCCGGAGCGCTCGTCCGGACGATCCTCGCGATCCTGGCGTGGGTCGGCCTGATCGTGGTCGCGATCCTGCTCTCGCAGGTGATGCCGAAGTCGCTGGTCCCGCAGACGCATCCGGACGACCCGGTACCGGCCGCGGTCCGCTACACGACGATCTATGCGATCGCGTGGGTGCTGACGGCGATGTACTCACTGCCCTGGTACGACGTGATCGCGTGGATGCCGCTCGCGGCGATGGCGGCGTCGAAGGTCGACGGCCTGATGGTCGTCCGGACGACGATGCTCGCGATCGCGTATGTGCCTGGGCGCGACCCGAATGCACGCCAGGTCGCGGCGAGCCTGTCCGATTCGCTGGAGTTCTTCAGCGCGCGGCTGCGGGACACCATCTGCCCGGCGATCGAGCTCGCCGTACTGGTGGGGTTGATCGTGTGGGCGCGGCGCAGTGGGGCGCAGTGGTGGCCGTACGACTGGCCGCGGCGGAAGCAGAAAGCCGTTCCGGAGAAGGCCGCTGCGCGTTAGCCTCACCGGATGAAGAAGCTGGTGGGCGCGGGTGTCTTCGGGCGCCGGGAGCCGAACGACTACGTCGAACAACTGCGGACGGAGTCGATGTCCGTCGGGACGTACTCGATCCCGGCCGGTGGAGTGGACGACCAGGCGCCGCATCACGAGGAAGAGATCTACGTGGTGACCGCCGGGCGGGCGACGTTCGTGACGCCGTCCGGTGCGGAGCCGGTCGAGACCGGCGATGTCCTCTTCGTTCCGGCGGAAGAGGAGCATCGCTTCGTCGACATCACCGAAGACCTGTCGCTGCTGGTCTTCTTCGCACCGGCGTACTCCGGGCGTTAGCCCCAGAGGTTCTCGGCGGCCGCGATCGCCTTGGCCAGCACGGCTTTGACCGGTCGCTTGAGCTCGGCGGCCGCGGTGACCACGTCCTCGTACTCCGGCTGAACGTTGACCACCTGGCCGTCGTACCGGGCGATCTTGATGCTGATCTGCTGGCCGTCGACGTCGACACTGGTGAACTCACGGTCGGCGGCGTGCTTGCGGATGTCGTACTCGCGGAGGCCGATGGCGGTGGTCTCGGTGAGGACGACGCGCCGTACGGCGTCGGCGTTGGTGCTGCTGACGAGTACGGACAGGGTGTGTGCCGGGCGACCCTTCTTCATCAGGATCGGGGTCAGCCAGGCATCGGCCGCACCGGCGTCCAACAGGCGCTGCAGGATAGGCGGCCAGAGGCGCGGGTCCAGGTCGTCGATGTTCGTCTCGTAGACGAGCTGGGTCGCGGCGCGCTCAGCCGTCTCGCCGACGACCACGCGCAGGATGTTCGGCACCTCGACCGGATCCCGTCCGCCCGCGCCCACACCCGTGCGGCCGACCCGCATCGGCGGCATCATCCCGAACTCGTCCGCCAGCGTCGCCAGCAAGGCGGCTCCGGTCGGCGTCGTCATCTCGTACGGCGCCGTGCCCCCGATCACGGGTGCCTCGGCCTCAGCCATCAGATGCAGTACTGCGGGCCCCGGAATCGGAATCCCTCCGTGCTGCCCCTTCACCTGCCGCCCGCCGCCGAGTGCGATCGTCGAAACGACCACTCGCTCAAGCCCGAGCGACACAGAGGCTGCGGCGACGCCCACGATGTCCGCGATGGCGTCGAGCGCACCCACCTCATGGAAGTGCACACCCTCAACGTCCACGCCGTGCGCAGTGGCCTCAGCCCGAGCCAACCGAGCAAAGGTGTCCAGCGCCCGCGCCCGTACGACGTCCGGTAGCTCGGCCGCCTCGAGAATCCGCCGCACCTCAGCCCAAGGCCGAGTGGGCCCATGACTGTGGTCAGACGAGTCGGAGTGCCCATGACCGTGCCCGTGCCCATGTCCGACTTCCGCCGGACCCTCCGGGTGAGGGGTGCCGTCAACCTCGACGGACGCCTTGAGAGCCGCTATCTGGTGGCGGGCGGTTCTGCCTACCTGGACGGAGAGGGACGGGTCTACGGCGGCCACAGCGGAGTTCACGTAGGCCAGGTCGGCACCTGCGTCCAGCAGAGCGCCCAGGAGCATGTCACCGGAGGCGCCGGCAGAGCAGTCGATCCAGGCGACCTTCATGACTCGTCCTTCGAGTCACGGGGTGCTGCGCGGCGGGCGACGCGGGCAGCGAACACTCCGGCGCCGAAGCCGTTGTCGATGTTCACCACGGTGACACCGGGCGCGCACGAGTTCAGCATCCCCAGCAGCGCGGCCACTCCGCCGAACGAAGCGCCGTACCCGACGGAGGTCGGCACAGCCACCAGCGGTACGCCGACGAGCCCGCCGACGACGCTCGGCAGCGCACCCTCCATCCCGGCGACCACGATCAGGCAGTCCGCCGTGTCCAGCCGCTCACGCACCCCAAGGATCCGGTGCAGCCCGGCCACGCCCACGTCGGTGATCATCTCGACGTTCGCCCCGAACACGCGCGCGGTAGTCGCCGCCTCAAGCGCGACCGGCGCATCCGACGTACCGGCGGCCACGACGGCCACAGTCCCCTGCAAGACCGGCACAGAGCCGAGAACCGCCGTACGTCCGACTGGGTCGACCACAGCCTCCGGCAGCGCCTCAGAAACGGCAGACTGCGCCTCTGGCGTCAGCCGGGTCGCCAGTACGGCGGTGTCCGGGTGCGTGGCGTGCAGTGTGCGCAGCAGCTCCACCACCTGCGATGGCGTCTTGCCGGCGCCGTACACGACCTCGGCGTCGCCGGTGCGCTCCAGGCGGTCAGTGTCGAGACGGGCGTAACCGAGGTCGTGCACGCCCGGCTGTGGTCCTTGGTCAGGCAAATGTGTCACGTCGTGAATCTACGTGGCCGATGCCCCGGACACCTCTTCCGGCCGTCGTTCCGCACGCTCCGCAACCACCTGAGTACTCAGGTAAACCCTGATGCCTTAGGCTCTCGTGCGTGTCTTCGACGTTAGCCGGTGCCTTCGGGATCGCTGCCCTGTTCGTGGCGGTGCTCGCCCTCGTGTTCGCCATCCAGGCGGTCCGGGCCCAGACCGGTACGACGGCCAAGGTGGAACCGGTCGTCCCGGAGCCCGAGCCGGAACCCCAGCCCGAGGCCAAGCCGGGCACGGTCAAGTCCGAGCTGCGCCGGCTCGGCAAGGACATCGAGGTGACCCGCGCCGAGGTGCGCGAGACCCTCCAGCACCTCGCCATGGTCCGGTACGACGCGTTCGGCGACACCGGCGGCAAGCTGTCCTGGTCGCTGGCGTTGCTGGACGACAACGGCCACGGCGTGATCCTGACCTCGATCAACAGCCGCGCCGACGCCCGCACCTACGCCAAGGAGATCCGCTCCTTCGCCAGCGAGTCCAAGCTCTCCCCCGAAGAGGAAGAGGCGTTGGAGACCCTCCGCAAGGAAGCCGGCCCCACCGTCGCCTAGCGGCCGCGGGGGACCCGGGCGATCAGGGCGCCGGGCTCGATCTCGGCGGTGAGCGAGCGGCCGGGGCCGATCGGGTCGCCGTCCAGTTGGCGCTCGACGTCGACAGCAGCCTCGATCTCGACCTTGCGGCCGGTGAAGCGCTCCAGGTACATGTCGGCGCGGTTGGTGCGGGTCATCAACCGCCAGACCACGATCGGCCACTGCGTGACCCGCCGCGGCGCGATCACGACGACGTCGAGCAGACCGTCGTCCGGCCGCGCGTCCGGCAGCAGCGGGATGTTGGCTTGCAGCATGCCGACGTTCCCGACCACCACGGTCCGGACCCGGCGCTCGATCGACACCTCGTCGTCCAGCGTGATCCGGACCTTCACCGAGGGGTGGTTGATGTTCCGGGCCGTCGACACCAGGTACGCCGGCCACCCGATCTGCGCCTTCAGCACCGGCGGCGCACCGGAGATGATCGCGGCGTCCAGCCCCAGCCCGGCCATCACCGCGAACCGGTCCTTGTCCAGCTGATCGCCGTACACGGAGACCAGGTCGATCCGCCGGTTCCGCCCTTCCAGGATCCGCTCGAGCGCGTCGTCCAGGTCGAGCGGGATGTGCAGGTTGCGGGCGAGCAGGTTCCCGGTCCCCGCCGGGATCACCCCGACCGGAATCCCGGTATGCGCCAGCGCCGCGCACACCACCCGAACCGTCCCGTCCCCACCGGCCACCAGCACCAGGTCCGACTCGTACTCGATCGCCCGCTTGGCCATCGCGTTCCCGGAGTCGTCCACCCGGGTCTCCAGCCAGAGCGGATCGTCAAACCCGCGTAGTTCCAGCGACCGCGTCACCTTCCGCCGGAACGTCACCCCGTCCCCGACCTTGATCGGGTTCACGATCACGGCCGCCCGCGGCGGCTTCGCGATCTCGTCCGGCGAAGACGGGGTACGACGGCGCCGGCGGCGCAACCCCGGCCGCAGTCCGAAGCCGATCGAGGTGGCGGTCAGGATCGCCAGGCCGAGCGCCCACCCACCCAGTACGTCGGACACGTAGTGGACGTTCAGCGCGATCCGGTCCGCCGAGGCGATCCACACCACCGCGATCACCGGAATCAGCACGAGCAGCCGGAAGCGTCGCCGCCAGCCCCGTACCGACGGCAGCACCACACCGAGCGCCCCGGCCATCACGAACGCCGCGGTGGCGTGGCCGGACACATACGACCAGCCTCCGCTCTCGACGAGCGCCTCGGCCGGGTGCGAGCGGGTGAAGATGTACTGGGCCGCCTGGACCAGCCCGAGCTCCGCACCGGCCGAGACCAGCAGCCAGACCGTCAGCAGCCGGGCCCGGCGGTGCCACAGGTAGGCGGCGACGACCACGATCACGGCGCGCGACGTCCACGGCAGGACGACCGCCCCGACCACCTGCCAGATGTCGACCACGTTCGGGTGCGTCGCGCCGTACGCGGAAGCCCGGGCGGCCACCGACGCGTCCCACTGCTCCAGCGGCGGCCAGTGCCCGAAGACGAGGAGGGTGATGACGGTGAACGGCACCGCGCCCAGGACAACTGTCAGCGCACGGCCGACCGGACTGGGTGGATGGTGGTTCATCGCCCGCTCAAATCCCCCTCTGTGGTGACGTGCCTCCACCTCATCATCCCGAATTGACTTCGCCGGTTCAGACACGCCCCGATACCCTCAGGGTGTGATTGACGCGAAACTGCTCCGTGAGACCCCTGACGTCGTACGTGCCGCCCTGACCAAGCGCGGCGAGAGTACCGACCTGGTCGACCAGATTCTGGTCGCCGACAGCGAGCGTCGATCGTCCATCTCCGCGTTCGAGGCGCTCCGGGCCGAGCAGAAGTCGCTCGGCAAGCAGGTCGCCCAGGCCAAGGGCGACGAGCGCACCGCGCTGCTGGAGCGGACCAAGACCCTGGCCGCCGAGGTGAAGGCCAACGAGGCGGCGGCGAACGACGCCGGCCGCCGGTACGACGAGCTGGCCGGATCGCTGCCGAACCTGGTCTCGGACGAGGCGCCGGTCGGCGGCGAGGCGGACTTCCGCGTGGTCGAGGAGATCGGCAAGCCGCGCGACTTCGCGGCCGAGGGCTTCGAGCCGCGCGACCACCTCGAGCTGGGCGAGCTGCTCGGCGCGATCGACATGGAGCGCGGCGCCAAGGTCTCGGGGGCCCGGTTCTACTTCCTCAAGGGCGCCGGCATGCTGCTGCAGCTCGGCATGCTGCAGCTGGCGATCCAGCAGGCGGTGGAGAACGGCTTCACCCCGATGATCACGCCGACCCTGGTCAAGCCCGAGGTGATGGGCGGCACCGGCTACCTGTCGGCGCACGACGACGTCTACCGGCTCGAGGACCCCGAGCTCTACCTGACCGGTACGTCGGAGGTCGCGCTGGCCGGCTACCACATGGACGAGATCCTGGACCTGTCCAACGGCCCGATCCGGTATGCCGGCTGGTCGTCCTGCTACCGCAAGGAAGCCGGCTCGCACGGGAAGGACACCCGCGGGATCATCCGCGTCCACCAGTTCGACAAGGTCGAGATGTTCTCGTACTGCAGCCTCGACGAGGCGGACGCGGAGCACCTGCGGCTGCTGGACTGGGAGAAGCAGATGCTCGACAAGATGGAGCTGAGCTACCGGGTGATCGACACCGCCACCGGCGATCTGGGGTTGTCGGCGTACCGGAAGTTCGACTGCGAGGCCTGGGTGCCGACCCAGGGCGCGTACCGCGAGCTCACCTCGACGTCGAACTGCACCGACTTCCAGGCCCGCCGGCTGAACATCCGGCACCGCGACGCCGACGGCAAGACGCAGCCGGTGGCGACGCTGAACGGGACGCTGGCCACTACCCGTTGGATCGTCGCGATCCTGGAGACGCACCAGCAGGCGGACGGTTCGGTGCGGGTGCCGACGGCACTCCAGCCGTTCCTCGGCGGCCGCGAAGTCCTCGAGCCGGTCAAATAGATGAGCGGACAGCCCTTCGCCCCGACAGCCGTTGCCCTCGACATCGATGGCACCCTGATCGACCACGACGAAGGGCTGTCGCCCGCGGTCGTCGACGCGGTACGGCGTGCCTCCGCACAGGTACCGGTCTTCCTGGCCACCGGCCGCGCGTGGTCGACCACCAAGCCGGTGGCCGACCGGTTCGGCCTGCCGGACGGATTGGTTGTCGTGAGCAACGGTGCGCGCACCCTGCGCTACCCCGACGGTGAGGTGCTCGACGAGCGCACCTTCGATCCGCGCACGGTGATCGCGTCGGTGCGCGAACATGCGCCGAACGCCCGGATGGCCGTCGAGGAGTACGACGGGACCTACCTGGTGACCGCGCCGTTCCCGGACGGCGACCTCGGCAAGAACGCCAGGATCCGCGTGGTCTCCGACGAGGAGCTCGCGCCGGAACCCGTGACCAGGTTGATCATTCGCGACCCGGAGCAGTCCGAGGCCGACTTCGTCCGGCTGGCCGGGCGGCTCGGTCTGCACGGCGTCGGCTACTTCGTCGGCTGGACCGCCTGGCTCGACATCGCGCCCGAAGGCGTCGACAAGTCGACCGGGCTGAAGGTGGCGCTGGCGCAGTACGACCTGGATGCGTCCGGACTGCTCGCGATCGGGGACGGCCGCAACGACATCGAGATGCTGACGTTCGCCGGCCATGGGGTCGCGATGGGCGCGGCTCCCGACGAGGTGAAGTCGGCAGCCGACGAGGTGACCAAGTCGGTCACCGACGACGGGGTTGCCGCCGTTCTGAATCGCTACTTCTGAGACCGGACCAGTGTGGTCCTGCGCCGGAGGTCGGTGCCAACCTTTCGACCAGGACGAAATAGGTTGACAACGGGAAAGCTTGCCAGTAGCAACAAAACGGCCCGGAATCCCTGTCTACACAGGGATTCCGGGCCGATGCGCAGAGTGATCCGGCAGTCCGCTGGCGGGCCGAGGGCCGGATCAGGCGACGCGGCTGCCGCCGCGGCGGGGCTGGCAGGACTGGACGTCCACGACGGCCTCGAAGGCGTCCAGGACGGCGTTCACCTGGGGCCGCGGCCGCGGCGTCTTGGTGGCCGGGCTCTGGCCGCGCCGGGCCCGGCGCAGGTGCCGCTTGACGGTCGACAACGAGCATCCCAGCCGCATGGCAAGGGATTCCAGGCTGTCGTTGGGGTACTGGCTGCGCAGGCGCAGTACCTCTTCGTGGCTCACCGGGCGCCGCGTGCCGCGGGCTCCGGCCAGCTGGTCGAAGTCGTCGGCCTGCACTTCGACGTCGAGCAGGTTCCGCATCGAACGGCGTTGTGCTGCTGTGGTTCCGGCGACGAAGCCGCTCACATCGTGTTCGGCGACGGCGCTGTAGAGGCAGTCGGTGAACAGCGGACACGAGGCACACAAGGCTTTTGCCTCCCGCACCAGCTGTTCGTACCGCTCCCGGGTCCGGCGGGTTGCCGAGGCGGGCGGCGGCTCTTCCATCAGGCGGTGCTGGAAAATATCCGACCGGTCGATACATCCGGTCATGGCCCCAACTGTGCTGGAAGATGTCTCGACAGCTTGCATCGGTCCCGTGCGAGTGGCGCTGCTGACGGTCATCAAGGCTCCCCAAGTATCCGGACTCACATGAACGAACGGTGAACGCCGTTCGGTCACACGGATCCACTAGCTGATGGAACGGCGCACTGTTGCCGACCCACCGTTGTCGTCCCTGTCGCGGGACAGACTGATCCATAACTGTTGACGTCGCTGCTGAGGATTTGGTTGCAGCCAAATCCGCATCAATTTGCGGACGTTACGTCTGCTGGTTCGCTGGCGGGCTGTCTCAGTCGTGCTGATCCAGAACAGGCATACGACGCGGTCGAATCGCTCCGGGTTCCCCGCCAGACCTCCGCATGAAATCACGCGTTCTCCCTGCTGCGCAGGGGAACTTGCTGCCTTTGCAGCATGTTGCCGTAACGGTCTGGTGACGTTGTCAAAAACTCAATCAGATTGATCAGAATCATCAGAAACCGATCTCCGGAACCTTGCGCCCAGGGGTGCTCCGGCGGTAGTGCGGAACCTCGATACGGTGGGCGGGTGACGGCTCCCGAAGCTCCCCGCCCACCCCGCCTGATCGCGACCGATCTTGACGGAACCTTGGTACGCAGTGATCGTTCGGTCTCCGAACGCACCCGTGCCGCCGTGACCGCGGCGCAACGCGCCGGAAGTGTTTTCGTGATGGTCACCGCGCGGCCACCTCGGTGGTTGCACGAACTGGCAGACCTGGTGGGCGATCACGGAATTGCAATAGTTGCCAACGGCGCCATTCTGTACGACGTCGTGCAGCAGCAGGCGATCCGGACCCGGCTGATCGATCCCGGTGTATTGCACGAAGTGGCAATCGCGATCCGCTCGGCGATTCCCGAGGTGGAGTTCGCCATTGAGCGATCGGACCGTTACGGACAGGAACCGCGGTACGTGAATCGCTGGCCACAACCCGAGAACACGTTGATCGCCGAGCTGGAGGAGTTACTCGCCGAGCCGGCCGCCAAACTGCTGGTCCGGCACCCGAGTTGGCATTCCGACGATCTGCTCGCACAAGTCAGCGCAGTAGTGGGTGAGCGCGTGACGGCCAGCCACAGTGGCGGAACGAGCCTGGTCGAGATCAGCGCGACCGGTGTCTCGAAGGCAGCGATGCTTGCGGACTTCGCGGCCGAGCTGAACATCCCGGCTGCGGACACGATCGCCTTCGGCGACTCGCTCAACGATCTGCCCATGCTCGCCTGGGCCGGTACGTCGTACGCGGTGGCGAACGCGCACACCGACGTACTGGCCGCTGTCGACCGGGTGTGCCCCTCAAACGACGAGGACGGCGTCGCCGCCGTCCTCGAGGAGTTGTTCCAGCTGTAGGGCCGAGGCATGTCTCCTAGAGATACATCCCGCCGCTGCCAGGGCCGTCAGTGGCCCGTGGGGCGCCGGGGAAGCCGGGTCCTTCTTCGCCGGGCTGCTGCTGGCCACCGGGGAGTGCGCGGCGCATGCCCTCCAGTTGCTGGCGTGCGGCCATCTGCTGGGCGAACAGCGCGGTCTGGATGCCGTGGAACAGACCCTCCAGCCAACCGACCAGCTGGGCCTGTGCGATCCGCAGCTCGGCCTCGGTCGGTGTGCTGTCCTCGGTGAAGTCGAGGCTGAGCCGCTCGAGCTCCTCGACGAGCTCCGGCGCGAGGCCGCTCTCGAGCTCCTTGATCGACGCTTCGTGGATCGTCCGCAGCCGCTGCCGCGACGCTTCGTCGAGCGGCGCCGACTTCACCTCGTCGAGCAGTTGGCGAATCATGTTCGCGACCCGCATCACCTTGGCCGGCTGCTCGACCAGTTCGGTCACCGATCGTGGCTCGTCGTGATCGTCGTCGTCGCTCGAGCGCGGCGGTCCTTCGACAGCCATGCCGTCCGGCCCGACGATCAGCACCTTGCCGTCCTCGGTCCGTGCCCCGGCCATCGGCATCTCCTGGCCCTCGCCGCTGCTGCTCTCACTCATCTGCCCATCCTAGGCTTGCTTGGCGCGATGACGCCGTACGGCGTCTCTATTCGCACAAGCCGGGCTGCAGTAGCGCTGCCGGCCGGTTCGCGAGAGGTCGGCGTACACGTTGTCGCAACCCTCAGTAGCGCAACGGCCGAGGCGAGTGATGCCACGGCCGGCCAGGTGCAACGCCGTACCGGTGCTGATCAGTGTCGCGACGAGCCTGCCGACCGGGACGTTGTCGGGTCGGTAATGCACGTGCCAGCCGTCGCCGGCGTGGTTGGTCAGCCGCGGATGCTCGGTGTACTTGGCGAGCATCGCGTTCATCAGGTCGACGCGGGTCTGTTCGTCGGTCGCATCGACCACCTCGAGCCACTCGGCCAACGCGACGCGGACCGCGGCCAGGTCGGCCTGTGTCGCCTTGCGCTCGCGGATCAGCGTGCTGTCGACCCGGTTCTCCTCGCAGACCTCGGCCAGCTCGACCGGGGTCGCGGGCTGCCGGCTGATCAGTTCGACGGCCAGCAGGACCGCGTCCGCACCGTAAGGGTTGAGATGCATAATGCCATTACAGCACGATGGATCCATGACAGCCCAGACCGAGACTCACCGGCACCGCTGGAGCGCGGTGTCCTCCCACCAAGTCAGCGAAGGACTCGTCGTCTACCAACGCTGCGCCTGCGGCGACTGGCGGATCACCACTAGTCGAGGCGAGCAACCATTGGCAGTCGTGACCGGGTGAGCAGCCAGGCCAGCGCGGCGGCGAACAAGGGGACGGCGATCAGTGTGCCGCCGAGCTCCGCCCACGGGACTGTGAAGTGCGGCGAACCGAAGGCCGCGTGCGCGGTGTAGCCGTAGAGCGCGCCGACCCCTACACCCAGCACGCATCCGAGCTGCCCGAGCATCCACGCCTGCGCCGCGGCGAGGTTCCGCCGACGGCGTGGTGACGCGCCGACCGCCGCCAGGGTGGCGAGGTCGGCCCGGCCTTCGGCCGCGGACAAGGAGACCGAGATCGCCACCCCGAGCAGGGTGACCACGGCCGCTACGCCGAGGACGCCGATCAGGATCTTGTTGCCCGGATCCTGGTATCCCTGCTCGACGGTCAGTAGCTTGTCGTGACCGATGACGACGTCAGCGGCGGCGAGTTCGTCCTTCGTCGGCAGGCTTTTCAGCTGGTACTCGACCATGAACGTGTCCACCTTGCCGAGCTTCGCGGCCGCCTCCGGCCCGATCAGCGCCTGGCCCTGCAGTACCTGGATCAGCGGCAGCTCTCCGGCGTACGACGCCTTGTGCTGCACGACTTTCGTGGGGTGCGCCGGATCCGTGAAGCCGATGTCGACCGACTTCGTGGTGGTGAAGTCGCTGCGCGGTACGACGATGTCGCCCGCGCGCAGGCGGCTCGCCAACTCCGGGCCGCTGCCGTCGAACTGCTCGAGATACGCCGGATCCACCACCGCCAGACCGATGAAGGAGGACGGCGATTCCTCCGGGTTGACTCCGGGTGGTTGCACGCCCAGGTATATCGGGGTCCCGTCCGGCCGAGGCACGCTGATCATGCCGAACCGATAGGTGTACGCGGACGACAGTTGCGCGCCGACCCGCTGTTCGAGCTCGGGTGAGTACGGGACCCCGGCGAGGCCGCTGTCGAACCGCAGACTCGCATTTCCCCGGTGGCCGACCGGGATGTACTCCGCGGAGTCCGCGGCGATGGAGTTGGCTCCGGCGAAGGCGGCTGCGGCGGTAGCGGCGACCGACATCATGATCGCCGCCACGGCCGGCGCGGTGCGGTGCCGGTGCCGGGACGCGTCGCGCATCGCGAGCCGCCCGCTGAGCGGCAACCTTCCGGCCAGGCCGGAGATCGTGCTGACCAGACTCGGCAGCATCCAGATCAGCCCGGCGATCGCCGTCGTGATGCCGAGCAGCACCAAGGCGATCGGTCCGACCGGCGTCGCGGTCGCCTGGTAGTGATCGCTTTCGGCGAACTGACGCTGCGCCGCGGCGAGGGCCGCCGCCAGCAGCCCGGAGCCGACGACCACCAGCACGATGCCCGCGATCAGCAGCAGGAGTGCGGGTTTGCGGATCGGCTGGCGTGTCGTCGTCGCCGCGAACCGGCCGGCCAAGGCCGCCAACGGCGTCTGCCGCCCAGCACTGATCGCCGGTACGACGGCCGCTGCCAGGCCGGCGAACAGCCCGATCAGGCTGATCGTGATGATCGCCGTCCAAGGGACCTGCCATTCCAGGAAGACCGTCGAGCTCAGGTCTTCCCACAACGGCCGGCCGGCCAGCAAAGCCACGGCGGCGAGCAGCAGACCGCTGGTGACCCCGACGACTCCGGCGAAAACCCCTTGGAGCAGAACGATTCGGCGGACATCGCGGGCGGTCCCACCGCTGGCGAGCACCAGGCCGAGTTCTCGCGTCTGCCGCCGGGCGCCGACCGCGAACGCCGTACCGGCGAGCAGCACGATCTCGAGGACGCCGAATCCGATCGCGAGCGCCATCGCGGCGTACGGGCCGATCGCTTCGCCGGGATAGCCGACCGGACCCGGCGGCGGGTCGATGATGTTTGCTCTCGGCAACAAGGTGAACCCTTGGGCGGCCAGCGGAACCACCAGCGCATGTGGATCGACCGAGTCGGGGAGATCGACCAGGTAGCGCAGGTCGACCGACGTCGGCGTCACGAGGGTGGTAGCCGGTGCTGCGAACAGCAGCCAGGAGCTGGTTTCCTTGAGCTGCCGGGCGATCCCGACGACCTTGTAGGCCTTGCCGTCCGCGGTGTTCAGGGTGCCGCCGAGCGTGGTGATGCCGAGATGCTTGGCCAGGCGCGGGGAGACGGCGACCTCGTCCGGTGCGGTCGCGAAGCGTCCCTCATCGAGCCGGAGGGTGTCCTTGAGCAATGGATCCTGCCCATCGCCGACAACCACGTTCACGCTGTTGACCGTGTTCGGGCCCTTGACCTCCGCGGTACCGGCGTTGTCGAACGGCCGGGCGACGTGGGTCCCCGGCGGCAGCACGCGCAACGGGTCGAATGTCGCGGGGTTCCGCACCCGCTTGCCGTCCAGGGGAGCGCCCGGGATCAGGTCGAGCGTCGGTTCGCCGTACTGGAGGTCGATCTTGTTGTACGACGTCACCGTGAGCTGCGCATCGGCCTGACCGATCGAGACCCGGGCCAGCAACTCACCGGTCGGGCTGGCGGAGCGTCCGGTCACGCCGCTCCAGGTCGCGGCGAACACGGGCAGGCCGATCAGCGCAGCGACCAGGAGCGTGCGGCCGATCGACTTGCGGGTGGTTCGTCGGGCGATCCGGAGGGGTGGGCCCCAGCTGCCCATCAGTAACTGTCCTGCAGGAGTTCGTCGGCGTCGGGCAGCGGGCCGGCCTGGCCTACCAGGACACCATCGCGCAGGTAGACCACTCGGTCGGCCCAGGCGGCGTGCCGGGCCTCGTGGGTGACGAGGACGCCGGCGATGCCGTGCTGGTCGCAGCGGTCGCGGAGGAGCTGGAGAACGGCTTCGCCGGTTTCGGAGTCGAGGGCTCCGGTGGGCTCGTCGGCGAGCAGCAGCCGTCGTTCGCCGACGATGGCTCGCGCGATCGCCACGCGCTGCCGCTGGCCGCCGGACATGTCGTCGGGGAAACGGTCGGCGAGGTCACCGATACCTACTTCCTGCAGGGCCGCTTCGGCGTACTTGCGGGCGGTCCGGTTCCGGGTGCCGTCGAGCTCGAGCGGGAGCGCGACGTTCTCGGCGGCGGTCAGGGCCGGGATCAGGTTGAAGTCCTGGAAGACGTAGCCGATCCGGCGGCGGCGCAGAGCCGCCACGCCGGCCCGGCTGAGGGTGACGAGATCGTTGCCGTCGACAAGTACTTCGCCGCCGGTCGGCCGGTCGAGGCCGCCGGCGCAGGTCAGCAGCGTGGACTTGCCCGAGCCGGACGGGCCCATCACCGCGACGAGTTCACCGGGCGCGACGCTCAGATCGATGCCGCGGAGGGCGTGCACTGCCTGCTCGCCGTGGCCGTGGGTCCTGCTCAGGTTACGGATGTCGAGTACGGCGGTCATTGGGACACCTCGGCGGTGTCCGCACTCGGTTGGACCTGCTTCGCCGGCCGACCTCGGTGCCTTAACAGGATGGATTCGCAGTGGTCGAGCCAGCGGATCTCGGCCTCGGCGGAGAAGATCATCGACTCCAGGACGAGCAGCCAGGAGATCTCGCCGTCGCGATCGCTGCGCTTCAGCCGGGTCAGCTCCTGCAGGGACTGCATCGTCGCCGCTCGCTGCCGCTGGACGACCGCGCTGACGTCGACTCCCAGAACAGCCAGCGCCAGGGCGAGTTTGATCGCGAGCTCGTCGCGGGGACGCGACTCGCGGGTCACCGGGGTCTGGAACCAGCTGTTCAGCTCGTCCCGGCCGGCGTCGGTGATCTCGTACATCGAGCGGCCGTCGGCCTCGGTCGACGCGGCCCGGACCAGGCCGTCACGCTCCAACCGGGTCAGCGTCGTGTAGACCTGCCCGATGTTCAGCGGCCAGGTCGCCCCGGTGGCGGCTTCGAACTCACCGCGCAGCTGGTACCCGTACTTCGGCTCCTCGCGGAGCAACGCCAGCAGTCCGTGCTTGATCGACATAGATACCGAGTATGCATACCCGGTATGGCCCGGTCAACCGTCCAAGCAACCGTCCGGTCAACCGACCAGGCGCCGGACCAGGCGATCGGTGGTGGCGTCGACGTCGTACGGGTGGCCGGTGCCGGGGGTGAGCTGGTCGAGGACGAGGCCGTCGAGGGCGAAGTGCAGGAGGCGCACCTCTTCGGCGCCGCCGGGCAGGCCGGCGTTCACGTGGAAGGAGACGTCGGCGTCGAAGCCCTGGCGCAGCGTGCGGGACAGGATCTCGTGCAGGTCCGGTCGCCGGGCCGCCTCCAGGCGGAGCTCGAGCAGGGCGAGTGACAGCTCGGGGCGGCCGAGGAGTCGCTCGACGATGTAGCGGACGTAGTCCACGACCAGGTCGACGGACGGCTCGCGCTTCGCCAGTGGTTCCAGTACGGCGGGGTCCGGGGCGAGGCGCTCGAAGATGCGCTCACCGAGGGCGCCGAGCAGCGCATCCCGGGTGCGGAAGTAATTGGACGCCGTACCGGCGGGGAGGCCGGCCGCGGCATCGACGGCGCGGTGGGTCAGGCCGCGAGCACCGGCTTCGGCGATGACGGCCAGGCCGGCGTCGGCGAGCCGGGTACGGCGTTCTGGGTTCCGGGGCACGTTGACAACCCTAGCAGCTGTGAACTACAACTGTCGTGGTCAACAACAACAGCTGTAGTAGTTAGTCAGGAGTGCGTATGCAACCCGCAGCCTTTGGCGCCACCGTGGTCACGGACCGACCGGCGGAGGTCGCCGCGTTCTACCAGCAGCACTTCGACCTGCAGATCACGCTCGACATCGGCTGGTTCATCTGTGTTCGGCGCGGCGACGCCTCGTGGGAGCTGGCGATCACCCAGCGCGGGCACGAATCGGTGCCGGCCGCGGTGTCGGCGGCTCGGGAGTCGACCAATGTCTTCGGCTTCATCGTCGACGACGCGGACCAGACCGCCGCCGCGCTGGTCGAGGGCGGGGTCGAGCTGGAGACCGAGGTCGTCACCGAGGTGTGGGGTCAGCGGCACTTCTTCGTGCGTGACCCCGAAGGCAGCTGGATCGACGTGATCCAGCTGGTCGCACCGGATCCGGCGTGGCTGTCGTCCCTAGAGGGTCAGCAGGACCTTGCCGATCTGAGTTGATTCCTCGAGGGCGCGGTGCGCCTCGGCCACCTCGGCCAGGGGGAACGTGGTGTGGACGATCGGGCGGACCTTCTTCGCGGCGACCAGCGGCCAGACGTGGCCGACGACCTCGGCGATGATCCGTCCCTTGTCCGCGACCGAACGGGTCCGCAGGCCGGCCGCTGTCACCGAGGCGCGACGGCTGAGCAGGCGGCCAAGATCCAGCTCGCCCTTCGCGCCTCCCTGCATGCCGATCACGACCAGGCGGCCGTCGTACGCGAGTGACTTCACGTTGTCGGTCAGGTACTTCGCGCCGATGATGTCGAGGATGACGTCGGCCCCGGCACCACCGGTCGCCTCCTGCACCACTGAGGCCCACTCGGCTTCCTTGTAGTTGATCGCGACATCGGCGCCGAGCGCGCTGCAGAACTCCATCTTGTCCTTGCTGCCGACGGTGGTCAGCACGCGCGCACCGTGCGCGACGCCGAGCTGGATCGCCATCGTGCCGATGCCGGAGGCACCGCCGTGCACCAGGAGGGTCTCGCCGTCCTTGAGGTGCGCGCCCATGAAGATGTTCGACCAGACGGTCGCCACCACCTCGGGCAACGCGGCCGCGCTGACCAGGTCGACCCCGTCCGGCACCGGCATCACCTGCGGCGCCGGTACGACGACCTTCGCGGCGTACCCGCCTCCGGCCAGCAGCGCGCAGCACTCGTCGCCGACGGCCCAGTCGGTCACCTCGGAACCGACCGCGGCGATCCGGCCGGAGACCTCGAGCCCGATCGTGCCGGGCGCACCCGGGGGTGGTGGGTAGAAGCCCTGCCGCTGCAGCAGGTCGGCGCGGTTCACGCCCGCGGCGACGACGTCGATCACGACCTCGTCGACGGCCGGGGTCGGATCCGGGATCTCGCCGACCGTCAGAACCTCGAGTCCGCCTGCACCTTCACACACCACAGCTCGCATGACTCACACGGTACCGCTGACCAAACCTGCGATGTCGCCCGCGATGCTGTCGAGGTAGGTGGTCTCTCCTATCGACGTGAACCAGTCCCATAGTTCGAGCGAGTGGTAGACCCGGTAGAGCGCGATCTTGTCCGGGTCCAGAGCGCCGTACCCGGCTTCCAGCCCTGCGAGTTTGTCGGCGTTGTCGCGGACCGAGTAAGCGATGGTTTTGGCGACGTCCAGCAGCGGATCGGCAGCGATCGCGTTCTCCACGTCGATGAAGCCGGTCACCTGCCAGGTCTGCGGGTCGACCAGGATGTTGCCCTCGTGGAAGTCGTTGTGACAGAGGACAGCGTGGTCGATGGCCAGGTCGGCGGTGTGCTTCGCGACGTACTCGGTGATCTGCCGGTGCAGGGCCGGGTCGCCACCGAGCTGCTCGAACTCGCCGAGTTTCTTCGCGAACTGACGCTGGACGTACTGCTCGTTGTCCGGCAGCGGCTCGAGGATCTGATCGACCAGATACCCGTACGCCGGTTGGGGGATCTGGTGCATGCGATGCAGGATCTTGCCCAGCTGGACGTAGATCGCCTGCCAGTCCGGCGGTTCCGCCTCGGACAGCGGTACACCCTCGATCTTCGTCAGCACGGTGTACTCGTCCTTCTCGACGTACACCACCTGCGGAGTCTCGGTGGCGAACTCGTTGGCCAGCAGCCCGTAGACATGGACTTCCTTGGCCTGCTTCCAGGCCCACTCCGGCTTGTAGACCTTCACGATCAGCGGCTCGTCGTTCTCCCGCTGCACCTCGAACACACTGCTGAGCTGACCGCCGGTCCGCTCCTTGACGTCCGTGACTGTGCTTCCGGGACAGGCCTTGGTCACCATCGCTTCGATATCCATTGCTTCGGAGCCTAGGTGCGTTGTCGAACGATTTTTCAGCCGTCCAGGTCGGCCCAGGTGTCCACGTCGTCGCCGCTGCGGGACGGGTCCGACCAGACCAGGTCCAGGTCGGCGACAAGACGTCGTACCGACTTGTTGTGCGGATCGCCGAGCTTGGTGAAGGCCGCTGTGAGTGAGCTGCGTTTGTACGCCGCTGCGAGCCACTGGTCGCGTCCGTCACTGTCACGCAGCCCGCTGCCGTCGTGGGTGTCGATGCTGTCGACCAGTCGAGTGATGTCCTGCTGGGTCACCCAGGGGAGATCACAGCTCAGCACCACGACGATTGGGGCGCTGCCACTCGCCAGGCCAGCTGCCAGCCCGGCCACCGGACCGCTTCCCGGCGGATCCTCTTGGGTCCACTCCACGTCCCGGTAGGTCTTGCGCACCGGTCCGACCACCACGGTGTGCGTGGCGTGGCCGACCGCACGCAGTACCCGGTCGAGGAACGTCACCCCGTCCAGGACCACCAGTGCCTTGTCGACGCCACCCAACCTCGTCGACCCGCCGCCGGCCACGACCACCGCATCGAACTCCACCTCAGCAGTGTGCCCCCAGGTAGTCCTCCCACGTGTGTTTGCCGGTGGTGGCGCCGGTCAGGGTGAGGTTCTGGGCAGTGCGGTAGGCACGGCCGACCTTGCCGGGCATGCGGATCGGGAGGTGGGGCCGGCGCTTGCCTTGGCTCTGGAGGTAGCTGTCGACCAGCTCGCGCAGGGTGTAGACCGTCGGGCCGGTCAGGTCCGGTACGGCGCCGGCCGGCTCGCCCAGGGCCAGTTCGGCGATGCGGTCGGCCACGTCACGCTCGTCGACCGGTTGGAAGCGCAGGCCGCCCGGGACGGGTACGACCGGCAGTCCGGCCATCTTCTGGGCAACGGTGTAGGTGAGGCTGTTGAACTGGGCCGCGCGCAGGATCGTCCAGGGCACGCCGGAGTCGCGGATCGCTTGCTCGGCGCCGAGCTTTTCGCGGAAGTAGCCGATCGGCATCGTGTCCGCGCCGATCACGGAGATGTGGACCAGGTGCCGAACCCCCGCTGCTGCGGCTGCCTTCGCGAGGTGCGCCGCGGCTTGGGCGTCGCCCTTGGCTCCGCCGGCGAGGTGGACCACGGTGTCGATTCCGGTGAGGTCAAGTCCGTCCTCGCTGAGTAGATCGCCCTGCACGTGCTCGACGCCGTCCGCGTTCACGCCGCCCCGACGGCTCAGCACGCGGACGGTGTACCCGGCTCCTGTCAGTTGCGGAACCACCAGCTTGCCGAGCGTTCCCGTCCCGCCGGTCACCAGAATCGTCATCGTCACTCCTCAGTGGATCGTCTCTCTGTCCCACTGACGGATCTGCTGACGACTGTGTGACAGCTGTCGGTCAGTCCTTCGGAAGCAGGGCTGCCCGGGTGCGGCTGAGCTCCTCGCGTTCCGCTGGGGTCATCGCAGCCGCTGCCTGGCGGCGGACCTCGGCCATCGCGGCCAGCTCCTCCGCCGACAGGTGGGCCGTGGCCTGGCGTCGGGACTCGGCCAGGTCGTCGAACTCTTGTCTCGTGAGTGCACGGGTCATAGCAGTCATCACCTCGATCAACTCGATCAATGTCTGGGCCGACGGCTCTTCCGTCTGCTCCAGACCGGACAGGACACCGCGCAGCTTGTGCTGCACCTTGGTCGCCGCGGCCACCTGCTCCTCGACGACCTCGAGCTGCCTGCGGACCAGCTCCCGCACGTCGCTCACTGTGCCGTCGAGTACCTGCCCCACCTCTGCGAGTGACAGCCCGAATCCGCGCAGAGCCAGCACCCGGTGCAGCCGCCGTACGTCGGCTGCGTCGTACTGGCGGTGCCCTGATCCGGTGCGCCCGCTCGGGCAGAGCAGGCCGATCTCGTCGTAGTGGTGCAGCGTGCGGACGCTGAGGCCGGTCGCCTGTGCCAGCTCGCCGACCCGCCAGGTCTTCTCGTCGGTGTCCATGTCACGACGGTAGGACCTCCCGTCGCGAGAGGTTCAAGTCCGAGTTTGTGCGGCACCATGGGGGCATGAGGATTGCTGTGGTGCAGACCGCCAGTGGCTCTGACAAGGCGGCCAACCGGGAGCTGGTCACGAGACTGGTGGCAGAGGCTGCTCAGGACCGGCCGGACCTGGTGGTGCTGCCGGAGGCGATCATGGCCGACTTCAACCTCGAGGGCGTCGCGGACGTGGCGGAGCCTCTGGACGGTGAGTTCGTGTCGACGCTGCGCAAGAGTGCGGTGGAGCACGGAGTGGCGATCGTGGCCGGCATGTTCGAGCGGAGCTGCGACCAGGACCGGCCGTACAACACGCTGCTGGCCGTCGGCGCCGACGGCTCACTGCTGGGGGCGTACCGCAAGATCCACCTGTACGACGCGTTCGGCTACAAGGAGTCTGACCAGCTGACGGCTGGTGACGTGGCTCCGGTCGTGGTGAAGGTGGCCGGGCGGACACTCGGGCTGATGACTTGCTACGACCTGCGGTTCCCGGAGTTGTCGCGGGCGCTGGTCGACAAGGGTGCCGACGTCCTCGTCGTACCGGCCGCGTGGGTCCGGGGACCGCTCAAGGAGCACCACTGGACCACTCTGCTCACCGCACGCGCGATCGAAAACACCTGCTACGTGGCGGCCGCGGCGCAGAACGGGAAGAAGTACTCCGGGCTCAGTCAGGTCATCGATCCGCAGGGCATCGCCATCGCCGCAGTGGGCGAAGCAGACGGCTACGCGGTCGCTGAACTCGCCGACGAACGCCTGGCCGAGGTGCGTCAACGGAACCCTTCGCTCATCAATCGCCGCTTCAGTGTCACTCCCCGTTCCTAGTCTCGGGTTAGCCTCCTTGGGTGGCGGATGGCTTTGACTTGTGGCACCACGGCGATCTCGAGGTCGGTGACGGCCTCGTAGACCTCGCCGTCAACGTGCGGACCGGTACGCCGCCGCCGTGGCTCGTCGACGCGATTACGGCCAGCCTGACCGACCTGGCGGCGTATCCACGACAGGACGCGGCGGTCCTCGCGGTCGCCGGCCGGCACCGGGTGACGCCGGAGCGGGTGCTGCTGACGGCCGGTGCGGCGGAGGCGTTCGTGCTGATCGCGCGGGCCTTCCGGCCACGCCATGCGGTCGTTGTTCATCCACAATTCACCGAGCCCGAGGCTGCGCTGCGCTCCGCGGGGCACATGGTCGATCGGGTCGTGCTCCGCCCGGAGGACGGGTTCGTGCTCGATCCGGCGGCGATCCCGGCCGACGCGGATCTGGTGGTGATCGGCAACCCGACCAACCCCACGTCGGTCCTGCATCGGGCCGACGACCTGCGGGAGCTCGCTCGGCCGGACCGCATCCTGGTGGTCGACGAGGCGTTCATGGACGCCGTACCGGGTGAGCCGGAATCGCTGGCCGGCGCGTCGATCCCGGGGCTGGTGGTGATTCGCAGCCTCACCAAGACCTGGGGTCTGGCTGGGTTGCGAGTGGGGTATGTGTTGGCTGCTGCGGGACTCATCGAGCAGCTGGCCGCCGTCCAGCCGCACTGGCCGGTGTCCACGCCTGCGTTGGCCGCGGCGATTGCTTGCAGCAACGAGCACGCGGTGGCCGAGGCGGCCGCGGCAGCGTGCGACATCGAGCGGCAGCGGTCGTATCTCCTCGACAGCCTGACGGGCGTGCGGACCTACGGCGTACCGCGCGGTCCGTTCGTCCTCGTGCAGGTCGCGGGCGGCGCCGTACTGCGAGAAGCCTTGCGTGCCAAGGGATATGCGGTACGGCGTGGCGACACCTTCCCCGGGCTCGGACCGGACTGGCTGCGGATCGCGGTGCGGCCGGAGGACGTCGTTGACGGCTTCGTGAAGGTGTGGCGAGACACTGCAGTCGAGCTGTAACCAGGGCGACGTTTAGCTCTTCGCCGGTTTGCGCACAGGATGGTCGCAGAGCGCGCTGCTTGCACTGTCCGGCGCTCTGAAGCCAGCAGTGAAGGGAGCACCATCATGGGTCTGAACGACGACGACATGAACACCTCGTCCGACGGCGAGTACGGAGGCTCGGCCGACGGCAACGACAGCCAGACAGGCGGCAACAACTCGTCCGGCTACGGCAGCGAGTCCGAAGGCCCGGCCGACGGCGGTGCGGTCGGCGGTGGCACGGACGGCGGCGCTGATGGTGGCGCTGACGGCGGCTCGGGCGGTGGGGACTCCAATGAGGGTCCTGCTGACGGTGGGGCAGTAGGTGGCGGTACTGACGGCGGCGCTGATGGTGGTGCCGGCGGTGGTGACAGCTATGGCGACTCAGGTGGCTCCAGTGACGGCGGTGGCTTCGGTGGTGGTGACTCGAACGAGGGTCCGGCCGATGGCGGCGCAGTAGGTGGCGGCACCGACGGTGGGGCTGACGGTGGCGCTGGTAGCGACAACGAGGGCACTGCTGACGGTGGAGCCGACTCGAACGCAACCGACGGCGGTGCCGACGGAGGCGCGAGCGGCAACTCCGGGAGCTGGTGACCATAGTGCCGGGAGCCGGACCGCAATCAGATCCTGCCGAGACGGTTGACCGTCCGGCTCTTCGGCGCTGCGTGGCAGGCGACCTGGATGAGTTCGCCAGCGCCTACTGGGGTTCACGGGCCTTGCTGTCCCACGCCCCTGACCTGCCCGCGCCGTACGACGACCTCTTCAGCCTGACCGCGGCCGACGAGCTGCTGTCCCGTCGCGGCCTGCGGACTCCGTTCCTGCGCATCGCCAAGAACGGTGCCGTCGTCGGCGACTCGCAGTTCACCGGCACGGGTGGAGCAGGTGCTGACATCGGTGACCAGGTCCGCGACGACAAGGTCGCTGCGCTCTTCGCGAGCGGGCACACCGTCGTACTGCAGGCCCTCCATCGCACCTGGCCTGCGCTGGTCGACTTCGCTACGCAGCTGTCGACGGACGCCGGGCATCCGGTGCAGATCAACGCCTACATCACTCCGCCGGAGTCACAGGGGTTCTCGGCGCACTACGACGTCCACGACGTCTTCGTTCTTCAGGTCGCCGGTGAGAAGCACTGGACTGTGCATGAACCAGTCCACGTCGATCCACTGCGCAACCAGCCGTGGACCGATCACTCGCGAGCGGTCGGCGCGGCGGCCCGCGACCAGGCTCCGGTCGTCGACGACGTCCTTCGGCCGGGTGATGCGCTCTATGTGCCGCGTGGGTTCCTGCACTCAGCGAAGGCGCTGGGTGGAGTCAGCGCGCACCTGACGGTCGGCCTGCACACGTTGACGCGGTACCTGCTGGTCCAGGAGTTGGCCGCGCTGGCTGCCAACGAGCCGGCCCTCCGGACCGCGCTTCCGCTCGGCTTCGACCCCGGCGACCCGGCTCAGCTGGCCGCAGTACTGCCGCAGGTGACTGATCTGCTGGTTGCTCACCTCCGCTCAACCTCGGTCGACGACCTGGCGCCGCGCTTGCGTCGCCGTACCTGGTCGGCCAACCGTCCCGAACCGATCCCGCCGCTCGCGCACGCCGCAGCCATCACCAACCTCGCATCCGGTACGACGGTCCGCCTGCGCGCTGGTCTCCGCTGCCGGGTGGTCCCCGGGGACCCGGTCACGCTCCAACTGCCTGATCGGACCATCACGTTCCCCGCGACTGTCCTCGAGGCTTTGGCGCAGCTCTGCGACGGTCAGGAGCACAAGGTGGGCACCTTGCCAGGTCTGGACACGCCTGACCAGGTGGTCCTCGTCCGCCGGCTGCTCACCGAAGCAGTCCTGGTACCGACCTCGTAAACTCGCCTCAGGTCCCCATCACCGCCCGTCACCCCAACGCGGTACCGAAGGCATGCAGTGACCAACCCTCTCGACCGACCCGCTCCGGCTGCAGCGCCGGTTGACCGCTATCGGCCTGACACCGGGTGTGCGGCGATGGCACTCCAGCGCGGCGACGCGATGATCGCGACGGCACCACCGGCTGCCCGCTGGCTGCTGATCGAGTCCGCCAACGCCTGGCCGCGCCAGGCTCTGGGCGCCCTGCAGCCCGCGCCCGAAGAGCCCGCGGTCAGCAGCGAGGTGGCCCGCCGCTGCGGTGAGCTCGGCTATCGCCCGGTCCTCATCCGACGCCACGGCCGCGTAGACCGCGCCGCCGTACGCCGCTACGCCTTGGTCGACTGCCGCCCCGGACACGAGTCCGTCCGTTGGGGTGAACTACCGACGGACGCCTATCTGCTCAACGTCCTCGAGGCAGTCGCCACCAACTCCTTGAATGCTCTCCCCGATCTCCAACCTCCTACGCAAGAACCGATCTACCTCGTCTGCACCCATGGTCGCCACGACGCCTGCTGCGCCGTCCGCGGTCGGCCGGTGGCCGCCGCTCTCGCCGGCGCCTACCCCGACCGCACCTGGGAGTGCAGCCATATCGGCGGCGACCGCTTCGCCGGTAACGTCGTCGTCCTCCCGCACGCACTCTTCTACGGCCAGGTCCCGCCGTCGCGTGCAGTGGAGGTCGCCAAACACCACGCCGAAGGTCGGGTCGTCCCTGACCTCCTCCGAGGCTCCGGCATCTATCCACCCGCCGTCCAAGCCGCTCAGCATTACGCCCGCCTGGCCGGTCACTCCGACTCTCTCACTGCCCTCCGTCCCACGCAGGTTCAGCAACTCGCCAACCAGCACTACAAAGTCACTCTCACCACGACGTCAGCCACAGCTGTAGTGATCGAGGTGTCGGTGCATTTCGACACCGTGGACGCTCGGCTGACCTGTGCTGGCAAAGCGCCGGTCCAGGTACGCCGGTTCGATCTCCACGGAATCGACGTGGTGGGCGGGTAGTTCGAGTTGGTCCTCCCCGCATGATGTTCCGGGCGGTTCTCCGTCGCCCGGGACCTCACACCCCGGGCGGCGGGTCCGTCTGGCCGTCCACATCGAAGGTGGGAGACTCGGCCGGCCGGACGTCCGGGTGGAGAACCTCGAACTGAGAAAACATTAGAACAGATGTTCGATCAGATGCAACGAATCCTGACAAGTCAATTGTGATGTCTCAGGACATGGGTGACGGTTCTGCATCAGGACATCGGTGACAGTTGGTGTGTCAGGACATGGGTGACGGTTCAGTGGTCGCGGCGT
>NZ_JBITDE010000009.1:0-311099 GCF_044453945.1 Kribbella sp. NPDC051587 | reverse complement strand
ACGCCGCGACCACTGAACCGTCACCCATGTCCTGACACACCAACTGTCACCGATGTCCTGATGCAGAACCGTCACCCATGTCCTGAGACATCACACTGTTTCAGGCACTCTCGATTTGGGGTATTCGAACACTTGTTCTACTGTTGTCTGCATGACCAGTCGATCGCTCTGCGCCACCACCGAGGAGCTGTACGCCGGCCACCTCGGCGCGCAGCCCGATCTGAACCCGCCACCCGAGCAATGGCCGGACTACCCCGACTCCTCACCCCCGTACGACCCCGACGACCCCGATGCGATCGTGGCTCTCAGCGCCGACGACCTGTTCGGCGAGCCCTACCAGGCCAACAAGGTCGACGACCTCGAATGGGAACTGTGGTCCGCCGTCGACCAGGACGAGGCCGAACGCGAGATGCTGCGCCGGTCCGCGCCCGCCTGGGTGTTCCTGCCCCCAGGCGGCGAACTCGCTACCGCACTCGAAGCGGTACGCCCGCAGACCGAAACCCCGATCGCGCTGATCGAGTTGATGAAAGCAGCCACACGCCTGGCCGCCTGGGCCGAATCGATGAAGGCAGGAGCGATGGCCACGTTCTTCCGCCAGCGCAAAGCCCAGTACGCCGACAACCCGCGGCCCGCCCAGATCGATCCCTCCGGCCGTCCGGTCGACCCGGAACGGTCCTGGGCCGCCGAGGTCGGCGCAGCCCTGCACCTGTCCGCAGACACCGCCGTCCAGCACATCGAGACCGCGCTGCACCTGACCGGCCCACTGTCGGCCACCAACACCGCACTACGATCCGGCGCCCTGTCCTGGTCCAAAGCCCTGTCGATCTCAGAAGCAACGCGCAACCTGCCCGACGAATCAGCACAAGCAGTCGAAGCCCACGTACTCCGGCACGCGCCATCCCAGACCCACGCCAACCTGCGCAGATCCCTGCGCCGCCAAGTCGCCAAACACACCGCCGCCGAACAAGCCGACGAACACCGCGACGCCGTCCGCGAGCGCACCTGCAAAATCGTCCCCCTGGCAGGCGGCATGGCCGGCCTCTGGATCGTCCACACCGCCGACAAGATCCAGCAAATGTGGGTCGCCGTCCAAGCCATCGCAGACCTCTCCAAACGCCCCACCACCAGCAGCGGCGCCAGGCCCAGCAGCGACGCCAGCACCGACGCACAGCCCGGCACCGACACCAGCCCTACCAGCAACCCCAGGCCCACCACCGACCCCGAGCCCGCCACGGACATCAGCCCCACCACCGCCTTCGAGCCCGCCACGGATCGAAGCGCGCCCAGCCAGGCCGACACCACTCCCGATCACAAGCCCGACCCAGCCCCCGACACACCTGGCGTGAATACGACGCCAGACACCGACAGCAGCAGTACCACCAGCAGTGCCATGAGCACGGACACAGGTGCGGGCACCGGCAGTGACATGGGCACGGGCACAGACGCCGACACACTGACCGATGATGCCCTGGGCAACCATTCCGAACCGGCCACCCCGAACACCGCACCCGGACAGCAACCACGCCCACGCGACGAACGCACCGCACCACAACGCCGAGCCGACGCCGTCACCGACCTGTTCGAGCACATCCTCCACAACGGACTCGACTGGCTAGGACGCCGACTACCCGACCAGCACAAAAGACGCCCACACATCGAAGTAGTCATCCCAGCCAGCACCCTGCTCGGCCTGGACAACGACCCCTGCGAACTCACCGGCTACGGACCCATCCCCGCCGACCTCGGCCGCCGCATCGCCGCCAACGGCACCTGGCGCCGCCTCCTCACCGACCCCATCAACGGCACCGTCCTCGAAGCCTCAACCACCCGCCACGACCCCGGCACACTCGTCAGCGAAACCCTCCTCGCCCGACACCCCGTCTGCGCCTGGCCCGGCTGCAACCGCACCTCCCGCGAATGCGACCGCGACCACGGCACCCGCTTCGCCGTCTCCGGAACAACAAGCCTCGCCGGCCTCGCGCCCTACTGCCAGTACCACCACGTCATCAAAGACACCCCCGCCTGGGGCTGGCACACCCAAAACCACCCCGACGGATCAATCACCCTCACCACCCCCACCGGCCACCGCTACACCACCGTCCCACCCGCCCGCGGCCCAATCCACCACCAACAACACCAACACACGCAGCACCCTCAGGCCGACAACTCGACACAACGACCGCCAGGTGCGTCAGAACCGGCAGACCGCATCAGCTCATCGGATCCGCCACCATTCTGACGATGCACGCCCCCAGCCCGCCGCCGTACCAGCTAGGGACGCCCAGTGAACAAGGCCGGATTACCTTGCCTATGGCATCTACTTTGAGATGCCATAGGCAAGACTTGCGACTCGGTTGCGCTGGGCTGAGGCAACAAGTGGCCGGCAGAGGCGGCATCTTCTGGGCAGCGGCCGCCGAGAGGCAGAGGCGGCGGCTGCGTCGGACTACTTCAAGTGGTAGGCGGAGATGACTGATTGGTCGGTGGTGTTGCCGGCTTGGTCGGTGAGGTGGGCTCGGAGCGAGACCGTAGGCCCGGCCGGCGTACTGAAGGTGGCTGTATAGCCCGTTGGGGTCTTGCGGATCTTCGCGGCCGTCCAGGTGGTGCCGTTGTCGCCGGAGACCTCGACCTTGAGGGACTTCAGGGACTTGGCACCGTCCACCACGACCGGGAGTTCGGTGACCGCCGTTCGGGGAGTCTGGTTCTCGCGATCGACCTTCGGCTGGAAACGGACGGTGCTGATCGGCAGGTCCGTCCGGGTGGTGGTGGCGGCCGAGGTGAAGGTTGCCGTCAGGTCGACCTTGGTGGCGAAGCCAGTGGCCGCTTGGGTGCCCGACGTCACGAACTTGTACGTCGACTTCTCCGCCGGCAACCCGTCGACGATGATCGAGCCGAACGATTCGTTGCTGGTCGCCACCTGCACGCCGTTGCGGTAAAGGGTGTTGCTGACCGTGTCCGAGCCGCTGTAGCTGGCGTGTCCGTCGGCGTCGCCGTGACTCATGATGAACACGCCGAGGCGGCCACCTTCGCGGGTCGCCTGGAGGACGCGTGGTCCGAACGCCGCCGCGTTCCAGCGCACGTCATAGGTCCGGCCGGCCCGGTAGCGCACCGGAGTGGCGTCCTGCAGGGCGCCGACCCCGTCCATCGGCTGTTCTACTCCCGACAACCAGCCGCTGGGCAGATCGTCGTAGTAGTAATGGATCGGCCGCGTGTTGTCGAAGGGGATGACCGACGAGAGACTGATTCCGCCGGTCTCTGCCCAGTTCACGACGCCGATCTTGCGTCCGGCCGGTCCGTTCACCGTTATGTCGACGACGGCCAGATCACTCTTCCGCACGGTGCGTTGGTAGCCGGTGACGAACTCGCCCGGCTGAGTCCGCGCCAGCGTGTACATGTACGGCGAGTTCTCGAAGGGAACCGGGCCGTCGCCCCGAACACCCCACAGCGAAGTCACATGCCCCGTCATCTCGGCAGGAGTCAGCTTCGGTCCGGTGCTCAGGGTGTAGAGACCGTTCGCGGTGCTCGCCGAGGAGTACCCCTCGACGGCAGGGTTCTTCGACCGACGGAAGTAGCCGGCCTGCGAGTCCACCTCGCTCGCCCCGCTCTCGGGCGCGGTCAAGGTGATCGGTTCGGCCTTGCGGGCATCGAGAACAACGGTCCGGTCCGCGTCGGTCTTGACGCTGGGCGCGACGAGCTTGAGACCGATCCAATCATCGGGCGCCTGCTCGAACTCCTGGTAGTCGTCGATCAGGTACTCCCCCTTCGGCAGCCTGAGCTTCAGGGTGCCGTCGGTGTCGTGCCACGTCAGCTTGCCGGTGCCGATGTCGAAGAGCGCGACACTGTAGTCGGACGGTGCTCCGTCCCGGGCGATCGTCTGCACGGTCACGGTGTGCGACTCGATCTCCTTCTCGACACCCACCGGTACGACGACCGTCTGCCCGCCGCCGGTCGCGGTGATGCGGCCGGAGTAGAAGCCATCCGGACCGTCGTGATTGGTGTTCGAGGTGACCTGAACAGCAGCGGTGCCACCCGCCGGCACCGTGACCGTGTTAGCGCTGAGCGCCAACGCACTCGCCGGAGCCGGGCTCCCACCCGGTGCGTTGTCCGACGTTGCGAGGTTCAGCGTGACAGCCGCATCGCCAAGGTTGCGGAAGGTCAACGGCTTGGTCACCGGCTCGTCGTCGGTGTGCGGGTACGACGCCAGCCCGAACGACAAACTGCCTTCCGCAGCGATCACATTCTGCTTGATCGCCGTCGTCAGATTGATCCGGCCAGCACCCTGCTGGAACGTCGTCTGATCGCCAGCCACCTTCGCCGAACCCATCAACGCACTCTTCAGCTCAGCCGCCTTCCACGACGGATGCTCCTGCGCCAGCAACGCCGCTGCGCCGGCAGTGTGCGGCGTCGCCATCGACGTACCCGACAACCGCAGGTACTTGTCGCCCACCGGCTCACCGATGCTCGAATCCTTCGACTTCGCCGCAACAATGTCCACACCCGGCGCAGTCACATCAGGCTTCACCGCGCTGTCACCAATCCGCGGCCCACGGCTGGAGAACTCGGCCAGCGCATCCTGCCGGTCGACCGCACCGACGGTCAGCGCGGCATCCGCACTGCCCGGTGACTCGACCGTCCGGTCGCCGTCCCCACTGTTGCCGGCGGCAATGACAAACAGTGCGCCCGTCTCCGCCGTCAGCCGGTTGACGGCCTCCTCGATCGGGTCGATCTCCGGAGTGTCCGTACCACCGAGGCTGAGGTTGACGACGTTGGCCTTGACCTCCTTGGTCGCCCACTCCATTCCGGCTAGCAGGTCGGACTCGTAACAGCCTTCGAGCATGCACACCTTGGCGTCGTACAGCTTCGCATCGGGTGCTACACCCTTGTACTTCCCACCCGACGCAGCACCGGTACCGGCAATCGTCGACGCGACATGAGTGCCGTGCCCCACGAGATCCTCAGCAGCCTCGGTGGTGAAGTTCTTCTCGCCCGCGACCTGCGTCGAAAGGTCCGGATGCGTCGCATCGATCCCGGAGTCCAGTACGGCGACCGATACCCCCTTGCCCGTATAACCCGCAGCCCACGCATCCGGACCACCGATCTGCGGCACCGACTGGTCGAGCGTGATGTGCCGCTTACCGTCCAGCCAGATCTTGCCCGACGCCGTAGCCAGGAACGAACCCGCCTTCGACTTGTCCACCTCCACAGCCGCACCATTGATCGACGACAACTGCCGCGTGACTTTGGCACCAGCCGGCACGACGCGCTTCGCCTTGCCCTGATACGTCGTCAGCACCGGAATCACCTTCGACGACGCATCGTCGTACCCGGCCTTGATCAATCCGGTGATATCGAACAGCCGGTCGTCCAGCCGCCCGTCGCCGACGGCCTTGATCGCATCGGACGGGATCACGTACGAGTGATCCTTGGTTCGATAGGTCTGGAAGCGAATGCGCTCTCGCCCCGCACCACGCGCAATGGACAGCTTCGCCGGATCACCACCGTGCAGTACTACGCGGTCGCCGGTGATCAGCGTGACCTGTGTGTCTCTTCCAGCAGAGGGAACTTTCCCAGCAGGGGCTGACGACTCAGCTGCCTGTGCATGCACCGCGGACAAAGCGAGACCCGCGATCACCAGTGCGGCGATCGCGGGTCTCGTTCTCGAACTTCGAGCCATCGAAGGCCCTCCCAGGTCTAGGTCAAGTGACGTCCCGAAGACGGATCGACCCGGACCTGGGGTTGCATGCTCAGCGAATCTTGTAGGCGTTCACCACCGACTGCGTGGTGTTGTTGCCGGCCTGGTCCGTCACCGACGCCCGCAGCGAAACCCCAGCACCAGCAGGCGTTTCGAAGACCGCGACGAAGCCCGGGCCGGCGCGATGCACCTTCGCGGCCTTCCACGTCGTACCGCCGTCACCCGACACCTCGACCGTCAGATCCTTGACCTGCGAGGCTTTCACGCCGTCGACGGCGACCGGCAGCGCCGTCACCTTGGTGCGGGTGGCGAGGTTCTGGCCGTCGACCTTCGGCTGGACCCGAACGGTGTTGATCGGGCTACTGGTGAAGGTGGGCGTGGCCACCGAGGTGAAGGTGGCGGTCACGTCGACCTTGGTGGCGAACGGCGAGACCGACTGGGTCCCGGTAGTGACGACCTTGTACGTCGCCTTCTCCGCTGGCTGCCCGCTCGCTTCGACCGATCCGAAGCGGTTGGAGGTCGCGATCTGCTCACCGTTGCGGGTGAGGACGGTGCTCGCCGAATCGGTCCGGATGTATCCGGCGGCACCGCTCGCGTCACCGAAGTTGCCGAGGGAGACACCGACGCTGTCCTGGTACCGCAGCACGCCGCCCTCGGGACCGAACGCCGCCGCGTTCCGCACCTCGTGATAGGTACGGCCGGCGCGGTAGGACTTGAGGTCCCCGTTGAGCTCCCACCTGCCCTGCAGCTCCTCCTCGGTGCCCGCTTCCTCGAGGCGCGAGCTCCATCCGGCTGCCGCGTCGACGTAGTACCGGATCGACCGCGGGGTGTCGAGGTAGATCGCGCGGGCTCCGGACCAGCTGACCCCTTCCTGTGACGGGAAGAGGAGGGCGATCGCCCGCCGGTCGCTGCTGGCGTTCACCTGGGTGTCGATCACGGCCAGGTCCTTCGACCGCACCGTGCGGTGGTATCCGGTCGGGAACTCACCCGGCAGCCGATCGGCCAGCGCGTAGAGGTACGGCGAGTTGAAGAAGAAGCCTTCCGGGCCCCGGACACCCCACTGCGTGGCGACGTGCCCGACCATCTCGGTCTCCGGCAGCTTGGGACCAGCGGTCCAGGTGTAGAAGGTGTCAGGGCCGAAGCTGCCCGCCTCCACGCCGTACGACGCGTTCGTCCCGGGCCTGGTCCGGTCGAAACCGATGCTCGAGGTCGCCTGCTCGGCCCCGGCCCGCGGCGCGTCCGTGTGCACGACCTTGGCCTTGCGGGCGTCGAGGACAACGGTCCGGTCGGTGTCCAGCTGGACCTGCGGGTTGACCAGCTCGAAGAAGATCCAGTCCTCCTCGCCTCGCTCGAACTCCGAGAACTGGTGCACCAGATACTCGCCCTTGGGGAGCTTGACCTTGACCGAGCCGTCGGCGTCAAGGTCGTACGAGCTCAGCTCGCCGGTGTCGACGCTGTAGACGCTGATCGAGTAGTCCGACGGCTTGCCGTTGTTCGCGATCGCCTGCACGGTCAGCGTGTGCGACTCGATCTCCTTCTCGACACCGACCGGTACGACGACCGTCTGGCCACCGCCCGTGGCCGTGATGCGGCCGGAGTAGAGGCCATCGGGCCCGCTGTTCTTGGTGTTCGAGGTGACCTGAACAGCAGCGGTTCCACCGGCAGGAACCGTGACCGTGGTGGCGCTCAGCGCCAGCGCATCGGCCGGAGCCGCTGCACCCGTGCCGTCGTTGAACGTCGTCGCGAGGTTCAGCGTGACAGCCGCATCGCCGAGGTTGCGGAAGGTCAGCGGCTTCGTGACCGGCTCGTCGTCGGTGTGCGGGTACGACGCCAGCCCGAACGACAAGCTGCTTTCCGCAGCGATCACGTTCTGCTTGATCGCCGTCGTCAGATTGATCCGGCCAGCGCCCTGCTGGAACGTCGTCTGATCGCCAGCCACCTTGGCCGAACCCATCAACGCACTCTTCAGCTCAGCCGCCTTCCACGACGGGTGCTCCTGCGCCAGCACCGCTGCCGCGCCGGCGGTGTGCGGCGTGGCCATCGACGTACCGGACAGGCGCAGGTACTTGTCGCCGACCGGCTCACCGATGTTCGAGTCCTTCGACTTCGCCGCGACGATGTCCACGCCGGGCGCAGTCACGTCAGGCTTTACCGCGCTGTCACCGAGGCGGGGACCGGCGCTGGAGAAGTAAGCGAGCGCGTCCTGCTTGTCGACGGCGCCGACGGTCAGGGCCGCGTCCGCACTTCCGGGCGACTCGATCGTCCGGTCGCCGGTCCCGCTGTTGCCGGCCGCGACCACGAACAGTGCGCCGGTCTCCGCGGTCAGCCGGTTGACGGCCTCCTCGATCGGGTCGATCTCCGGGGTGTCCGTACCACCGAGGCTGAAGTTGATGATCTTCGCCTTGACGTCCTTGGCGGCCCACTCCATCCCGGCCAGCATGTCGGACTCGTAACAGCCCTCCTGGACGCAGATCTTGCCGTCGTACAACTTCGCGTCCGGCGCCACACCCTTGTACTTGCCGCCCGACGCTGCACCGGTGCCGGCGATCGTCGACGCGACGTGCGTCCCGTGACCGACAATGTCATCGGCCGACTCGGTGGTGAAGTTCTTCTCCCCGGCAACCTGCGTCGAAAGGTCCGGATGCGTCGCATCGATTCCGGAGTCCAGTACGGCGACCGACACGCCCTTGCCCGTATAACCAGCAGCCCACGCGTCCGGACCACCGATCTGCGGCACCGACTGGTCGAGCGTGATGTGCCGCTTACCGTCCAGCCAGATCTTCCCCGACGCCGTAGCCAGGAACGAACCTGCCTTGGCCTTGTCCACCTCAACCGCTGCGCCGTTGATCGACGCCAACTGCCGCGTCACCTTCGCACCAGCCGGTACGACGCGCTTCGCCTTGCCCTGATAGGTCGCCAGCACCGGGATCACCTTCGACGACGCATCGTCGTACCCGGCCTTGATCAGTTCGGTGACGTCGAACAGCCGCCGGTCGAGCCGCCCCGAGCCGACGTCCTTGACCACGTCGGCCGGGATCACGTACGAGTGATCCTTGGTCCGCTGGGCCTGGAAACCGATGCCTTCGCGGCCGGGACCTGCCTGGACGGTCTGCTTGGCCGGGTCGCCGCCGCGCAGGAGCACCCGGTCACCGGTGATGAGGGTGACCTGGACGTCTTTTCCAGCAAGCGCCGGCTTCGCGGCCGACGGAGCCGGCGGAGCAGCCGACGGCGCGGCCAGGGCCTGGCCGCTCAAACCTGTCAACGCAAGACCCGCAACCGCCAGTACGGCGATCGCAGGCCTCGTTCTCGAACTCTGAGTCACGACGGGATCCTCCCCAGAAGTTTGATGGTTCTGCGGGACAGAAACGCACCGAACCGCGCCCGGGGTTGCCAGTCCGGGGCTATTCGACCTGGATCGAATAGCCCCGGACCCCTCACCTCAGCGGATAGGCGCCGATCGTGGTCTGATCGGTAATGTTGCCCTGGGCATCTACTACGTGAGCCTTCAGCGAGATCGTCTTGGCACCCTTCGGGGTGGCGAAGACCGCCCGGTGCCCGACGACCGGGGCCGGATGCCAAGTCTTGCCGTCGTCGCCGGAGACCTGCAGTTCGACCTTCTTGACCGCGGGTACGGCACTGTTCGGCTGCGCGACCAGAGAGAACGGCAGCACCGTCACCGGAGTGCGGTCGACGACGTTGAACTTGTCGACCTTCGGTTGGTAGGCGACGCCGACCATAGGCAGCGGCGTCTCGGTCGTGGTCGCCGCCGACGAGAACGTCCAGCTCAGGTCGGTCCTGGTGGTGAACGCCGCCACCGACGGCCGCGTCATCGACGTCTGGAGCGTGTACGTCGACTTGCCGGTCGGCAGGTCCGCGACCGAGATCTCACCGAAGAACGGTGTCTCGGCGATGACCTTGCCGTCGCGGAGCAGCTTGCTCGACTCGCTGTCGGTCTTGGTGGCGCCCCGGTTGCCGTCGGCGTCCCGCAGGCTGTCGACGCGCAGCGTCAGCTCGTTCCCGGTCCGGACGGCGGCCTTCGGTCCTGGGGTGAAGACAGCCGCGTTGGACCGCTCCTGGTACTTCTGGCCGGCCCGGTACTGCCGGTCCGGCGACAGCAGCGTGGTGAAGATCTCCGGGAACGGGTTGTTCGGGTCCGGATTCGGCAGGAACTCGCGGCTCATGCTGCTCCAGCGGGCCGTCCGGGCGTCGACCAGCACCTTGATCGCGGCCGGCTGGTCGTACTGCAGGCCGATCGCCGAGTCGGCGACCGAGGAGAACACAGCCCGATCGAGGGGGCGGTCGCTGGCCGCATTGATCCGGAAGTTGATCTCGGCCAGGTCCCTCGGCTGCACGTCCCGGGTGAATCCGGTGGGGATGAACCCGGGGAAACTGTTGGCCTGCGCATACAGGTACGGCGAGTTGGTGAAGTGCTCGTCCGGCCCCGGCTCGCCCCACTGGGACTCGACGTACCCGGTCAGTTCGTCCGGCGGCACCGCCGGCCCCAGCTGCGCACTGAACACGCCGTCGAAGCTGAACGCCAGGGCCGAGTAGTTGAAGGGCTCGTCCTGCCCCGGCAGGCTCCGCAGGTAGCCGATCAGGCCGATGGCGACCTTCGCCTCGGGCTTCGGCACGGTCACCTTGACCGGCTGGGCGATCCTGGTGTCGAAGTTGACGCTGGTGTCCTTGGTCAGCTGCAGCTTCGGCTGCACCAGCAAGTACGTCAGGTAGTTGTCCGGGGCGTTCGGGTCGTTCAGGTACAGCTCGCCTTGCAGGTGGTAGGCGCCCTTGGGCAGCCGCAGCGTCACCTCGTTCTCGTCGTTCCCGAAGAATTCGAACGTGTTGCCGTCGAGGCCGAGGTACATCCCGTACGGCGCGGTCGGCTGACCGTCGGGACCGGTCGCGGTGAGCTTGAGCGCGTAGCTCTCGACCTCCTTGGTGAGACCGATCCCGGTGACCACGGAGGCGTCGCCCGCGGTGGCGACAACGCGGCCGGAGTACGCGCCGTCCGGCCCGGAGTGCTTGGTGTTCGAGATCGCCTGCACCGAGGCCGTACCGCCGGCCGGAACCGTCACGGTGCTCGAACTCAGCTGTAGCGCGCCGGCCGGAGCCGCGTTCCCGGCCGGGTCGGTCAGCGTCGCGGCCAGATTCAACGTGACGGGCTGGTCGCCCAGGTTCCGGTACGTGAGCGGCTTGGTGATCGGCTCGTCGTCGTTGTGCGGCCAGACCGCGGTCCCGAACGACAGGTTGCCCGGGTCACTGACCACGGTTTGCTTGATGCCCTTGGCGACATCGATGCGGCCGGCGCCCTGCTGGAAGGTGGACCGACCGGCGGCCGGCTTCGCGGAACCGGTGATTGCCGCCTTCAGCTCGGGGGCCTTCCACTCCGGGTGCTCCTGCGCCAGGATCGCGACCGCGCCGGCCGTGTGCGGCGTGGCCATCGACGTACCGCTGAGCTGTAGGTACTTGTCGCCAACCGGAGTCCCGATCGTGGCGGCCTTGGACCGGGCGGCCACGATGTCGACACCGGGCGCCGTGACGTCCGGCTTGACCGCGCCGTCACCGACGCGCGGTCCGACGCTGGAGAAGTCGGCCAGCTGGTCCTGCTTGTCGACCGCACCGACGGTCAGCGCGGCATCCGCACTCCCCGGCGAATCAACGGTACCGGCTCTGGGCCCTTCGTTGCCTGCAGCAACGACAAGAGGGTGCCTGTCTCGGCCGTCAGCCGGTTGACGGCTTCTTCGACCGGGTCGATCTCCGGAGTGTCGGTGCCACCGATACTGAAGTTCACGACGGACGCCTTGACCTCGGTCGCGGCCCACTCCAGGCCGGCGATCAGGTCCGAAGAGGCGCACCCGAACACCTCGCACACCTTGCCGTCGTACAGCTTGGCATCCGGTGCGACCCCCTTGTACTTGCCGCCCGAAGCCGCGCCGGTGCCCGCGATGGTCGAGGCCACGTGGGTGCCGTGCCCGACGATGTCCTCGGGTGGCTCGGAGGTGAAGTTCTTCGCGCCCACGACCTGGGTCGCCAGGTCGGGGTGGGTCGCGTCGATGCCGGTGTCCAGTACGGCGACCTTGACGCCCTTACCGGTGTAGCCGGCCTGCCAGGCGATCGGTGCACCGATCTGCGGCACCGACTTGTCCAGCGCGACCTCACTCCTGCTGTCCAGCCAGATCTTCTCGATGGCTGTCGCGGACCGCGTCGTACCGGCTGCCGCCACGAAGTCCTGGCCCTTGGGGATGCTGAGCGCCGCACCGTTGACGACCGGCAGCTGGCGGGTCACCGTCACCCCCGGTACGGCGGCCCGGGTCTTGGCTTGAGCTGTATACGTGACGATCAGGGGGATCGCAGTGGTCGATTTGTCGTCGTACTTGGCCTTGATCAGGCCGGTGACGTCGAACAGCGCGCGGTCCAGCCGGCCACTGGTCAACTGCTCGCGGACGTCGGACGGAACGACGTACAGGTGTTCCTTCGCCCGGTAGCTGCTGAAGGCGATACCGCGGCGATTCGCCCGCGGCTCGACGGTGGTCTTGCCGTCGCTGTGGACGGTGACGCGGTCGCCGGTGACGAGCGTGACCTGTACGTCGTGCTGGGTCTTGGACTTGGTGTGGGTGGTGATCGGGTTCGGGCGGATCTGAACGGCCGAAGCCTGGGACAGGCCGGACAGGGCGATTCCCAGGGCTGCGATCGAAGCGACGGCGGCAACACCACGGCGCCTCGATCGCGGTGCGGATGCAACCACGATGAGTCCCCTCCCTCTAGGGTTGCCCACACCCTGCCTGCCGGTCGCAGGAATCCCCCGCGATGGCAGGAACCTGCAATCAGGCCGGCGGCGCCACCTGCGCATCCCCCTGGCCGGCAGCCTGCAGTGAGGCGGCGATGAAGCCGGTGGACTTGAGGTCCTCGACGAAGGACTGCAGGTAGGCGACGGTCTCGGGCTGCCGGGCCTTGGTGGTACCGACGGCCTGCTGGATCTGCATGAACCGCTCGTCGATGAGTCGCGTCTCCGGGTGCTCGGCGACGAAGGCGGTGATCGGCTGGCGGATACCGGCCGCCACCTCGAGCTTCTCGGCTTCGAAGACGGCGGTCCCTTCCTCGCCACGCACGACGGTCGCCTGTTGCAGAGTCCGCGTCAGATACAGGTCGTACGCCGAACCCTGCTTCACGCCGATCCGCACACCCGGCTGATCGACATCCTCCACGGTGCGCAGCTGCGACTCGGCCGGTACGGCGAAGACGCCCTCGATCACCACGTACGGCGCGGTGAACGCGACCTCGTCCGCGCGGGCCGGGTCGATCGCGAGGAAGCAGAGATCGGCCTGGCCGGTGGTCATCGCCTCGAAGGACTTGCGAGCCGCGTCGAAGCAGACCAGCTCGAGCGGTACGTCGAGGCGCCGCGCGAGCTCGCGCGCGATGTCGACGGTCACCCCGCCCGGTTCGTCGGGAGTGCCCTGCGCGAGGACGGGGTTCCCGAGGTTGATCGAGGCTCGCAATACGCCGGTCGGCGCGAGGTCGGCACGCACATTCGTCATACCCGCGACCCTAGCGACGTACCGGCTGTTCGTCCGACGACTGCGGGATCCGGTCAGTCGACGTGGCGCAGCAGTGCTTCAGCGTGCTTGCGGAAGTCTGTGACGAGCCGGCGGCAGTCACCGGCCCGGGTGGCCAGTACGACGTGCGCGGGCGCGACGCCGACAAGCGGGATCCGCACCAGGTCGGGCCGCATCCGGGCGCTGAAGCCAGGCACGATCGCCACGATCTGACCGGCCGCGACCAGCTCCAGCTTGTCGTCGATCGTCGCGATCTGCGGACCGTCCGGTGCCGGGCGTCCGTCGGGACGAGGATCGATCCGCCAGAAGGCGTCCCACTCCGGCTCCGGGAAGCGCGGCAACGGCTCGTCCGCGAAGTCGTCCAGGGTCACGAACTCGCGATCGGCCAGCCGGTGGTCGAGCGGGACCAGGAGCATCCGGGGCTCGTCGTACAGGACCGTGACGTGCAGCTGGTCGGTCGCGAACGGGAGGCGCGCGACCACCGCGTCGACCCGATGGTCGAGAAGCGCTTGGCGCGGCTCGTTCCAGTCCAGGTGGATGCTCCGGACGTCGGCCTCCGGATGACTGCGTCGCAGCTCGCGCGTGACCGGGGTGACGATCAGGCTGGTCGCGTAGCCGATGGTGATCCGGTCGGGCTCGGCAGCGGCCCGAGTGCTCGCGGCCGCCTCCGTCGCCGACCGCAGCAGGGCCTTGGCGCGCGGCAGAAACACCTCGCCGGCCTCGGTCAGCCGACTGCCGCGCGGCGTCCGGTCCAGCAGCCGGGCACCTAATAGTTGCTCAAGGCCACGAATCTGCCGGCTCAGCGAGGGCTGCGTCACGTGCAGTTCGACGGCGGCCCGGCCGAAGTGCCCGTGGGCGGCTACGACGGTGAAGTAGCGCACCAGCCGGAGATCGAGATCCATGCCCCGAGTGTAGGCCTGACCTGCAGTCATGCCTGAGACGTATTGCGCCATACGAAACAAGCTTTGGATTCCGCGGCTGGACCGAGCCAACGATGGACAGCGTTCCACCCAGACTTTTCGAGGAGTTTCCGATGCGTGTTTTCGTCACTGGTGCGACCGGTTTCGTGGGGTCCGCCGTGGTTCCGGAGTTGATCGACGCCGGCCACCAGGTTGTCGGTCTGGCTCGGTCCGACACAGGGGCCGCCGCGGTCACGGCCGCCGGGGCCGAGGTCCAGCGCGGCTCACTGGCCGATCTCGATGTTCTGCGAACCGCGGCAGCGAGGGCCGACGCGGTCATCCACACCGCGTTCGTGCACGACTTCAGCAATTGGGCGGCCGCGGTCGCGACCGACCAGGCTGCGATCACCGCGATCGGCGACGCACTCGCCGGCTCCGAACGGCCGTTCGTCGTCACCTCTGCGACCGGGCTGGTCCGAGGTGACGGCATCGCGCTCGAGAGCAGCCCGGCCAATCCCGATGTACCGACCGCACTGCGCCACGGCTCGGAGGCCCTCGCATTGGCGTACGCCGATCGCGGCGTCCGCGTCTCGGTCCTGCGCCTGTCCCCCTCGGTCCACGGCGAGGGCGACCCGAACTTCATCCGCGGCGTCATCGACACCGCCCGGCAGCACGGCACTTCGGCGTACGTCGGCACTGGCGCGAACTGCTGGGCCGCAGTACACCGCAGTGATGCCGCACGCCTCTACCGCCTGGCCCTCACGGCTCCCGCCGGATCACGCCTGCACGCCGTCGGCGAGGAGGCCGTCCCGTTCCGCGAGATCGCCGAGGTGATCGGGCGACAGCTCGACGTACCGGTCGTCTCGCTCGCATCGGACCAGGCCGCCGAGCATTTCGGCTGGCTGGCCGGCTTCGCCGCGCACGACGTACGGGCCTCCAGCGCGGCCACTCGAGAGCTGCTGGACTGGCATCCGAGCGGTCCCGGCCTGATCGCGGATCTGGAGAAGGGGCACTACTTTTCATAGGGACATTGTGTAAATCGTTGGAGCCGCCTTACTGTGAGCCCAACTTGTCCCTTGACCGCCCGTTGGGGAGTCAGATGAAGCGTCGAAGTATTGGACTGTTGGTGGCCGCGGCCACCGTGCTGGCGGGAAGTACCGCCGTACCGGCCGAAGCGCATGGCGACAGTCAGCGTGTGGTGGGGTATTACACGCAGTGGAGTGGTTACGACCGGAACTTCCTGGTCAGTGACCTGGTGAAGAACGGGGCGGCCGCCCGGCTGACCCACATCAACTATGCGTTCGGGTTCGTCGACGAGCAGGGCAACTGCTACAGCAGCGACCCGTGGGCCGATTTCCAGCGGCCGTTCAGTGCCGAGCAGAGCGTGAGCGGCGTCGCCGACCAGCCTGGTCAGGTGCTGAACGGCAACCTGAACCAGCTCAAGGAGCTGAAGAAGAAGTTCCCGAAGCTGCGGATCAGCATCTCGCTCGGCGGCTGGACGGGTTCGAAGTACTTCTCGAACGCCGCCCTGCCTGCCGTTCGGGCCGCGCACGTGAAGTCCTGCACGGACATGTGGATCAAGGGCAACCTGCCTGGTCTGCCGGCCGGTGCCGCGAAGGGCATCTTCGACGGCATCGACCTGGACTGGGAGTGGCCGTCCAGCCCCGGCAACGACGGCAACGTGATCCGGCCCGAAGACAAGGTGAACTTCACCGGGCTCGTGCACGAGTACCGCACGCAGCTCGACAAACTGTCGTGGCCGTTCAAGGGCCGCTACAACCTGACCGCGTTCCTCCCGGCGGACCCGGCTCAGGTCGACCGGGGGTTCGAGGTCAAGAAGATCTTCAAGGACCTCACGTTCGGCACCCTCCAGGGGTACGACTACCACGGCTCCTGGGACCCGCAGACCAACCAGCAGTCCTCCGTCGACGGGCCGAAGGGTGACCCGACGGCGACCGAGTTCAGCTCCCAGGTGACGGTGGACGCCTACCTGGCCCGCAAGGCGCCGCGGAGCAAGCTGGTGCTGGGCGTGCCGTTCTACTCGCGCGGCTGGACCGGCGTCACGAACGCCAACAACGGCCTCTTCCAGAACGCCACCGGCCCCGCGCCGGCGACGTACGAGGCCGGCTACGAGGACTACCGGATCCTGAAGATGAAGCTCGCGTCGTACACGATCCACCGCGACAACAAGGCCGGCTTCGCCTGGCTGTTCGACGGGACCACGTTCTGGACCTGGGACGACCCGATCGAGATGAAGCGCAAGGCCCAGTACATCTCGCAGCGCAACCTCGGCGGCGCGATGATCTGGTCACTCGACGGTGACACAACAAATGGGGAGCTGATCTCGGCGTTGCACCGTAACCTTCGCTGAGTGGATCTTCAGCAAGTGATGGACCGGTTCGGCGCGTCCAGCGCCGAACCGGTTGTCGTCGGGATGTCGGGAGCGGCCGTCGTGCAGCTCGAGCGGGCGGGCGAACGCCTCTACTACAAGACCGGCGACGGCCCGATCGCCGCCGCGATCAGCGACGAGGCGGATCGGATGGAGTGGCTCGGCTCGACCGGCTTCCCCTGCCCGAAGGTCGTTGACCGAGGCAACAACTGGATGCTGACCACCGCACTCCCCGGCCGCGACGCCTCCGCCGACTGGCCCGCGGCGGACCGCCCGGCCGTGATCGCCGCCCTCGCCGAAGGCCTGCGACTGATGGACTCCCTGTCCGGCTGTCCCTTCACCTCGCCCTTCCCCGGCGTCGCGGAGTCGGTGACCCATGGCGACTACTGCGCACCGAACGTCTTCGTCGATCCCGAGACCCTGCGGTTCTGCGGCATCCTCGACGTCGGCCGGCTCGGCATGGGCGATCGGTACGCCGACCTCGGGCTGATGTACAAGAGCCTGTCGAACGGGCTGAATCCGCAGTACGGCCTGGTCCCCGCGGCCCGCTCCTTCGTCACCCAGTACGGCGGCGATCCGGACGATCCGCGGATCCCGTACTACATCGGTCTCGACGACTCCGACAGCTTCTGGGCGAACGCGCGGAACGGCTAGTTGCAGGTCCAGCGGACCGGCGTTCGCAGGCCGCGGGCAAAGTCGGTGCCATAGACCTTCAGGTCTCCGGTCACCACGGTGGCGGCGCCGCCACTGACGGCCGGGTCCTCGACGGGCAGGCGCTGCGGTCCGCGATCGATGTCGACGAGCTGCAGGTTGTACCGATCTCCCAGCAGGACCATGGTTCTGATCGAGTTGACGGCAATGTCGCGCACCGGACCGGTCGCGGCGACCGCCACCTCGTCGTAGGTCGGGTAGCCGAAGAAGACCCACGGGCGCCCGGCCACGTCGGCGGCGATCTGCCCGTTGAAGATGGCCTTGGCCGAACTGCCGGTCTGGTTGACCCGGTCGATGGCACCCGCCGCGGACCAGCGCACCGTCTCCTGCTGCCGCAGGTGGGCGTTCGGGACATCCCAGTCCTCGGCGGTCCCGGCGACCGTGCCGTCGAAATCGATGTCGGCCGCCTTGACGTTGTTGAATCCGGTCGGGGCGCTCAGGACCCGGACCTGGTTGTTCGCGGACCAGACGACGGCCCGGGTGTTCCAGCCGTCCGCGTCGTAGGCGGTCCCGGCGATCACGCCCGAGTCATTGATCGCCTCCGCGGTCGCACCGGCGAACCCGGCCGGCGTGGGCAACGCCGTACGGACGCCTTGCCGCCACCGCCAGCCCTGCCAGCCGTCGCCGGCCGGTGCGTTGCCGATGACGTCGCCGTTGTAGCCGGCGCCGGTCGGAACGGACGCGTCGAGCGGGCCGAGGTCGGCCGGCTGGTCGCCGGTCCAGCGGACCAGGCGGTAGCGGCCGCTCGCGTCCTCGGACCGGCCGACCTGGTAGCGGCCACCGGGATCGCCCGCGTCGACGGTGGTGCCGATCGAGCCGGGCAAGGTCGGCAACAGATCACGCGCGCAGTCGGGCACGGTGGCGGCACTCGAACCGCCCGCTGCGAGAACGGTCGACGCGAGGAGGGTGACGGCTCCGGTGAACAACGAAAGCAGAGGTTTGATGCGCATCGGCCCATCGTGTCCGGCTGCGAGGGGTACGACGGTCCGCGTGGGGAAAGCGGCAAGGACCTCTACGGTCTCGGGGACAGATTGGTCCAGCTCAGTTCGCCGGACGGAACGCGCGGCGGTAGGCGCTGGGCGTCGTACCGACGGCGGCGTGGAAGCGGCGGCGGAGGTTGGTGGCCGACGACAGGCCGGTACGGATCGCGATGGTCTCCACCGGGAGGTCGGTTTCCTCCAGCAGGGCTCGCGTCCTGGCGATCCGCTGGACGAGCAGCCACTGGCCGGGCGCCGTACCGAGCTGGTCGGCGAAGCGGCGGGCCAGGGTTCGCGGCGAGAGGTGGAGCCGGGCGGCGAGGTCGTCGACGGTGAGGGGCTCGGCGAGGTGGTCGGCCACCCAGTCCAGGAGCGAACCGAGCGACTCCCCGGGTCTCCCGATGTTCCTGCGCGCGAACTCTTTCCCGGCATCCGGCTGCGGACGCTGTGGAAGGGTGGCGTCGCCTCGGCACACCTCCTCGAGATGGACCCGGACTCGTCCTGGGACGGCATCGACGTCCACGATCCCGGACCCGAGGAGGTGTTCGTGGTCTCCGGCGTCTTCAACGACGGCGTCCGCGACTATCCGGCTGGCTCGTTCATCCACGCACCGGCCGGATCGTCGCACGTCCCTCAGTCGGCCGAGGGGTGCACGCTGTTCCTCTTCTACCCGGAGGGCTAGTTGGTACTGCGGAGCTCGGTCGGCGCACCGTGCACGGCGGGGATCGAACCGAGCTTGCCGGCCTGGAAGTCCTCGAACGCCTGGATCACCTCGGCGCGGGTGTTCATCACGAACGGACCGGCCATCGCGATCGGCTCGCGGATCGGACGACCGCCGATGATCAGTACGTCGAGGTTCGGCTCCGCCTGCGGTTGCGTCGTCGCGGCCGCCGTACGGATGGTGTCACCGGGACCGAAGACCGCCAACTGTCCCTTGCGGAACGGACGACGCTCGGCGCCGACCGTGCCTTGACCGGCCAGCACGTAGACGAGCGCGTTGTAGTCCGGCTGCCACGGGATCACGAGCTCGGCGCCCGGGCTGACGGTCGCGTGCACAAGCGTGATCGGGCTGTACGTCGAACCCGGGCCGTCGTGGCCGTCGACCGAGCCGGCGATGACGCGGAGCAGTGAGCCACCGTCGTGGGTGGAGAGCAGCGCGGAGTCGCCACCGCGGATGTCCTGGTAGCGCGGGGCGGCCCACTTCTGCGCCTTCGGCAGGTTGACCCACAGCTGCACGCCATGGAACAGACCGCCACTCGTAACGAGGTGCTCCGGCGGAGTCTCGATGTGCAGGAGGCCTGAGCCGGCTGTCATCCACTGGGTGTCGCCGTTGGAGATGACACCGCCGCCACCCTGGGAGTCCTGGTGCTCCATGATCCCGTCGAGCATGTAGGTGACCGTCTCGAATCCACGGTGCGGGTGCCACGGGGTGCCCTTGGGCTCACCCGGTGCGTACTCCACCTCGCCCATCTGGTCCATGTGGATGAACGGGTCCAGATCCTTCAGATCGACGCCCGCGAAGGCACGCCGTACCGGGAAGCCCTCGCCCTCGTAGCCGCTCGGCGCGGTGGTCACGGACTTGACCGCCCGCTCCCGCGCGACGGCCGGGTCCGGCTGGTGAATGCGGGGCAGCACGGTGATGTCGCTGACGGTCACGGCGGGCATGGCGTTCTCCTCCTGGCTAGATAGTTCAAGAATAAACTATCTAGCCGAACCACGGCAAGGGCGGGCGGTATTCCCGAACCGCCCCATGGCAGACTCTTGCCTCGTGACCGCGCAGATTCTGGATGGCAAGGCAACGGCGGCAGCGATCAAGGACGAGCTCAAGGTCCGGGTCGCGAAGCTGGCGGAGCAGGGTGTGGTTCCCGGCCTGGGCACGATCCTGGTCGGCGACGACCCGGGCAGCCGGGCCTACGTCGCCGGCAAGCACCGCGACTGCGCGGCCGTCGGCATCGCCTCGATCCAGGTCGAGCTGCCCGAGACGACCACCCAGGAAGAGATCGCGGCCGAGGTCAAGAAGCTCAACGAGGACCCGGCCTGTACCGGGTTCATCGTCCAGCTCCCGCTGCCCAAGCACGTCGACACCAACACCATCCTCGGCCTGATCGACCCCCTGAAGGACGCCGACGGCCTACACCCGGTCAGCCTCGGCAAGCTCGTCCTCGGCCAGGACGGCCCGCTCCCCTGCACCCCCAAGGGCTGCGTCGAACTGCTCCGCCGGTACGACGTACCGATCGCCGGCGCCCACGTGGTCGTCATCGGCCGCGGCGTCACCGCCGGCCGCCCGATGGGCCTGCTCTTCACCCGTCGCTCCGAGAACGCCACCGTCACCCAGTGCCACACCGGCACCACCGACCTGGCCGCCGTCGTCCGCACCGCCGACATCGTGATCGCCGCCGCCGGCTCGGCCGGCCTGGTCACCGCCGACATGATCAAGCCCGGCGCCGTCCTCCTCGACGTCGGCACCAGCCGCTCCGCCGAAGGCAAGATCGTCGGCGACATCGCCCTCGAGGCCCGCGAAGCCGCCGCCTGGATCGCCCCCATGCCCGGCGGCATCGGCCCGATGACCCGCGCCATGCTCCTCACCAACGTCGTCGAGGCCGCCGAGTCCGCCCCGAAGCGAGCGTGACGTGCTGATGGCGGGCGAGGCCCAGCGCCGTACCACCGAATGGCCCCTGGCCCTCTCCCTCCTGGTAGGCGCCACCGGCCTGGTCATCCTCACCTTCTACAACTGGCGCAACGGCGTCCTCACCTTCGCCGCCGCCCCCGGCGTAGCCGCCCTCCTCCGAGCCACCCTCTCCGACCGCGCCGCCGGCCTCCTCCACGTCCGCGGCCGCATGTTCGACACCGCCTTCCTCTTCCTAGCCGCCATAGCCATCGCCACCCTCGGCCTCATAGTCCCCAACTGAGCCCTTTCCCCCGCACGCTACGCAGCCGCTCCTCCGTCGCGTCAGCTACGCGCGCCCCCGCCCACCCCCAACTCTCTTCCGGGCTACTGCCCGGGCCCAGTGCGCTACCGCGCACCCCAACGGGCTTCCGCCCGCCTCCCCCGCGCCTCCGGCGCTCCCACCCACCCCTGTTGCGCGCCTATCGCGCAATCGAGCACATACCGGCGACCCGTGATCCGCACTCCACTGCGGAGTTGCTCAACCCATCGGGCATCACAGCAGCGATCAGCGGATTGGTGACCTGGCCCGGAGCGCCGACCGTGAAGGCTGTGGCGTCTCGGTGATCCAGTCCGGCTTCGCCAGGTCGCCATCGTCGAGCCATTCGTCGCCCGCCTCGTCGCGATGAGGTCCTCGATGGTGACCGAGGAGGCAGAATTCGTCCGTGCGCGGGTTCCGCCCGTCGCACGCAACCTCGCGGGCGGACTTCAGCCGCGGCCACGCACCAAGCAGCGGCTCTGTCGACGCCATCCTCAACGACCTTTCCCGGACACCGCGAACCGTTCGACCGGATCGCGCTTGTGGATCGGCCTGGGCGACGGGGCAGGGGAGCCACACACCGCCCGGTGCGTGCTCGAGGGCTCACCCGCCACCCAGACCGTGGCACCACGCTATGAGCGGTGACGGCGACTCGACCACAAGTTTGCACGAGCTTGCACGCTAGCTAGTCCAAGGCGTCGATGGCTGCCGTGATCAGCCGCCGGGCCGGCGCGCCGTACACGGCCTGCTCGCTGAGTCGGCCGAATGCCGACGCGTACATCGCGATCTCGCTCGGCTGGGTGATGGTGAGGAAGCCGGAGATCAGCTCGACGTTGACCACCTGGTCGTCGAAGATCCAGAAGTCCTCGACTGGCCAGATCGAGTTGCGTGGGATGCCCATCGGAATGATGCCGAGCGAGACCGACGGTAGGTCGCCAACGGCGATCAGGTGGCCGAGCTGGGCCGCCATGATCTCACTGTCGCCGATGACGGTCCGAAGGACCGACTCCTCGAGAAGCACGGCGAACCGGTGATCGCCCTCGTGCAGCAGGCGGAGCCGGTCGGCCCGCACCTTGACGGCCTCTTCGACGTCGTCGGGCAGACCACGTCGCTCCATGAACGACCGCAGGACGGCACGCGTGTAGCTGACAGTCTGGACAGCTCCGGGAACGATCCAGGGTGAATAGGTGCGAAAGTTGCGCGTACGTTCCCACAGCGGCAGGACCGATTGCTGGGCGCGCTTCAGGCCGGTGCGCTCCATCCGGCGCCATTCGACGAACATCCCCTCGATCGCTTCCATCGACGCGATGAGGTCGCTGATCTGATCAGCAGCATCGCAGTGCGTCGCCCAGGCGCGGATGTCGTCGGCGGACGGCGACGTCTTACCGTTCTCGATCCGCGAGACCTTCGCTTCGTGCCAGTCGCACAGGCGGGCAAGGGCCCGTCCCGTCAGCCCGGCGTTACGCCGAAGCTCACCGAGACGGACCCCCAGATCACGCTTGGCCTTCTGAGCGCTCGAGAAGGCGGGTGGAGATGGCAAAGCCGCGCGCCTCTCTGATCAGCCTGGTCGGTACTCCGCGTGCGGGATCGCACGTTCCCAGACCGAATCAAACGCGGTCGCGCAGAGCTTTGCCAACTCAGGGTCGTCGACGCGCTCCTCACCCACCCAGGATCCGTTGCCGTCGAAGTGGTTCCAGACAACGATCTGCTCGTCGAAGACCCAGTAGTCGGTCGGCGGCACCGTCAGACCGGCCGACAGCCGACGAGGCAACCACCTCACCAGTTCGCCGGCCGCGACGTTGTGGGCGGCGGTGACGTCGTACTCGAACTGGATGTATTCGCTGATCGGCTCGGAGACGATGCGAGCGCGCTGAATCTCGATGCCACGTCCGGTGGTCTCCCGCATCAGGTCGAACCAGTCGCTCCACCGCTCGGCCGGATCGAACCGGCCACCGGCGCGCCATTCGTTCCAGTCCGGATCTTCGGGGGTGTAGCTGTCCCGGCTCTCCAGGTGCATCGCTCTGCGTTCAGCAGCACGGAACAGTTGGTAGGTCGTTGGCTCAGCGGTCACCGATCGCATCCTTCAGGATCGGCACCATCCGGGCCGGGAGCCGCAGTACGGTCTCGTGATCGGGGATCGTCTCCCACTTCGGACCGGTCGCCTTGATGCCGTCCATGGTTGCCTCGTCATCGATCTTGAGGCCTTGGATGATGAGGTCGCCGTCGGCCTCGTCGACCCAGATCGTCGGTGAGCCGGTGTTCGGAGTATTGGGGTCCACACCGATGTATCGCAGCGCCATGATCGTCCTCCATCGTGAGGGTTTGCAGACCTTTGCAGCATAGATCCAAGCCCCTCTAGGCTGTCCACACGGACGGCGCGCCGAGTGGGCGGAGGACACCACGGAGAAGTCCTACACGCACGAAGAAATGGTCGCGAAGTACTACAGCACCCCGGAGCACGAGGCGAGACTTGCCGCCTATCGGGCCGAGGCACTGGCCGAGATCTGGGGTTATCAGCTCGCCGAGGTGCGGCGGCGGCACGCCTGACTCAGTCGGACCTCGCCGGGCAGCTGCACATCACGCAGACTGCGGTTTCCAAGATCGAGCGTGGGAGTTGGCTCGGTCTGAGCTGAGCACTATTCGCAAGTGCGTCGAGGCGCTTGGTGGGCGGCTTGAGGTTGTGGCGAGTTTTGGGGACGAGCGGCTCGTGCTCAGCTGACGGGCTCGAGGCGCGCTTTCAGGCGGGCCATGTTGTGCTGCATCTCCTTGCGGGACTGCGGTCGCACCAGGAGCGGGACTAGGACCTTGCCGATGCCGTGACCCTCGAAGTCGAGGGTGATGGTGAGGCGGGATTGGCTGGCGGTGAGGGGTTCTACGGCTACGTCGACGGTGGCTCTGATCGGGCCGTCGAGGCCGTGGACCGCCCAGGCCGTGGGAGGGTTGTACTTGGTGACCTCGGAGGTGACCTGGCGCTCGCGTCCGCCGATGCGGCGGGTGGTGCTGCAGATGGCGCCGACGCTCGTCTCGTGGTCCATGCTGCCGCCGAGGACGTTGGCCTGCCACTCGGGGAAGTGGGTGGGGTCGGTTACGTAGCCGAACACCTCGGCTGCCGGTGCGTCGACCTCGATCTGGTTCACGATGGCTGTCATCGCCTGACTCCTTCCGTTGTCACAGTGACGAACGAACCGCTCCGGAATCGACTACTTGCCCTCCGCGATGCGTTCGTGGTGGTGGATGACCTCGGCGATGATGAAGTTAAGGAACTTCTCCGCGAAGACCGGGTCGAGGCCGGCGTCGACTGCCAGGGAGCGAAGGCGGGTGATCTGCCGCTCTTCGCGGGCCTTGTCAGCCGGCGGCAGGCTGCTGCGCGCTTTGAGCTCACCCACCTGCTGCGTGCACTTGAACCGCTCGGCGAGCAGGTGCACGAGGGCGGCGTCGATGTTGTCGATCGTGCCGCGCAGGCGGGTGAGCTCAGTCGCGGGGTCCGTATCAGTCACACCCCTACTCTGCCGCATCGCTCCCGACGGGGCGCTGATCCAGCCCCGGTACGTCGGATCCTCAGACCGGGCAGTAGACCCAGTAGCTGCCGATCTTGGTGATGTCGGTCCGACCCCAAAGAACTCCAAGTGTCCAGTCACCCTGGCGTCCGGTCACATTGATCTTCTGACCGTCTCCCACGGTGCCCAACACGGCATTGCTCAGGCTAAAGAAGTAGATACGCTGCCCGTGCGAGACGATGGTGCAGGCCTCGGATGCGGGCGCCGCCGGTGTGGCAGCCTCTCCGGTGAGTGGGGTCGCATTGGCGAGTCCTGCCGGCAAAAGCGCGACGGAGGCCAGTGTGGCCGTAGCAACGACGGCGCGCGTAAGGGTTCGGGAAGGCTTCGGTTTGAACACAGGGCTCCTCGGTTGTTGGCGATAACAGACGAAAGCATCGTCGCCTCGTCGGAGCGCACCAATCCTTTCCAGCGCTGTGCAATGGAGCGTTCGGCGAGGACCGAAAGCATCACTCCGTCACGTTGCGAAAGCGTTCAGCTGCTCGCGTGCAGAACTGCTCGACCTCGCTACGGTCGAGTTCGTTGCCTGATCGCAGCATCAGCGCCTGGAGTTGCTCCGACCGCTCCCCGCCGTACTGGGCGACGACCGCGCTGGTCACCGGCTGCACGACGATGTGCAGGTGCTTACGACCGTTGTCGCCGTGGGCCCACGAACTCACATAGGTCTGCTCGGGTTTGAGGATGGCTTCCACGACTTGCGCCGTACGGCGAAGTAGCGGGCCGAGCTCATTTGCCGCCTCAATCGTCAACTCTGCAACGGCAATCACGTGATCGCGCGGGCTGAGAACCAGGGTGCCGAGGTTCATCGGGCCGACCACGTGGTTGACCACCCACGAGTCCGTCTGATGAAGGATGCCACCCGGAACCGGCAGGCGGCAGGAGACGACGTCGCAGCCCAGACAACCTTCAACGTCCACGGGGGCTCCAGCCAGGTAGGAGGGTGAGGATCTGGTCGAGGTTATCGGGTTGGTGGGGGTCTTGGGCTACTCGGTTGCGGCGACGGAAACCGCAGTACAGGCATTGATGGACGAGCATGTAGCCCTTGGCGGGATGGTGCTCGAGCGCGATGGGGCGCATGCGAGCGCCACAAGGGTTTGCGCGGTCTCCCGGGGTGATGTCCACGTGCAGGGAGTACAGGCATTCGGGGCAGTGGTTGCGGTAGCTACCGTTGGCCAGGGGGCTGACCGCGATACCGCACTGGGCACAGGTGAACCCGGTGTTCTCGGTGGATCTGCTGATGGTGCTGCTCCTCGCGAGTCGAAAGTGCATGACTCGGAGGTGCAGGGTTCCGTTGGTTCTTCTCCTTGTGGGCAAGGAGTCTCAGGCTCGAACTGGGGAGGGACGCGATTCACCGCCTGCCTCTGGGGCGAGCGATTACTTCCGGTTCCTGCTTCATCAGGGCGTCTTCCATCCCTGAATCCGGACCACTGCCGGGGTTGTGTGTTTGTCCCGGCCACTGTCACGCAGGTTCCCCCACGTGCCACCGGTAGGTGTCGTCCAGTCTCACTGACGTCGGCGTCGTCCCCTGTCAGGCAGCGTCAGCCGCAGTACGGCGCATGTCACCTCCCGGGAGCTCTCGTACGGAGCTTCAACGTAGGAGGCAGTCCGTCGGAGGTCAACGGAGTTAATGGCGCCCGCGGACCTGCATCACCCACCAACCCGCTCCTGAGCCGTCCGGGAACGGCGTGGTGAGCGTGAGGCCTGGAGTCGGCGCAGAGTTGGTGGGTGACGGCGGTCCGCCGCCGGCCTCGGCTACGGGACGTAGATGAGACCGGGTTGGATGCGGAAGCCGGCTTCAGGGTCCTCGAAGACCGTGGCGTGCAGGACGAGGTCGCTGCGGCCTTCCTCGGCGGTCCAGAGGTCGATGAGACAGTCCCAGCGGTTGTCGTGCCGCCAGCTCGCGACTGAGGTGTCCCAGGATGCTGCCGGCAGTGGGATGAGGGTGACGGGACCATACTCCGCGACGTTCTCGCGGCAGGCGGTCGAGTCGTCTTCGGACAAAGGCTCGACGTTGTCGATGCCTTCACCTACGCGAGCGTCTCCGCGGATGAGGGACTCGACGATCGCGACCAGAGTCCCCCGCCAGATGTGCGGGATCGGAGTCTCGTCCTCGACCTTCAGCGGGACTACTTCGTCGCCCATGCGAGCAGGCTACTGCGCCCGTACTGGGCCTGAGGTGCGGACCAGTACGACGTTGAGCCCGGTTCAGCCACACGTCGGGCGAAAACGCGGTTGAGGGGTGCTCAAGGTGAGCTCGCGCTAGCACCTTGAGCACGGTTCGACCACGTCGGCGGCTGTCAGCCGGTTGGTGGGTGCTCAAGGTGGTTGACCGACGGCCACGACCGGGAGGCGGGCCGGGCGGCCGCCTGCGGACCCGCCTCGAGGCAGCCCGCGGCTTGGGGTGGCTGCGGCGGTGGGGGCCGACCGGGCATTTGAAGGGATCTCCCTTCACCTGGCCCCTTCTCCCCTCGAATTTCGAGCAGAGAAGGGGCAACCTGAGGGGTTATCCCCTCAAATTGCCCCCACTGAGGTGCTGCGGCGTACTAGTGGAAGAAGTGGCGGGTGTTGGTGAAGTACATGGTGAGGCCGGCCTTGGTGGCGGCTTCGATGGCGGCGTCGTCGCGGATGGAACCACCGGGCTGTACGACGGCCTTCACGCCACCCTCGATGAGGACCTCGAGGCCGTCGGGGAAGGGGAAGAAGGCGTCGGAGGCGGCGACTGAGCCGACCGCGCGGTCACCGGCTCGGGAGACGGCGAGGCGGCAGGAGTCGACGCGGTTGACCTGGCCCATGCCGACGCCGACCGAGGCGCCGTCGGCGGCCAGGAGGATGGCGTTGGACTTGACGGCGCGGCAGGCCTTCCAGGCGAAGGCCAGGTCGGCGAGCAGCTCGGGAGAGGCGGCCTCGCCGGCGGCAAGGGTCCAGGCGGCCGGGTCGTCGCCGGGAGCCTGGAAGCGGTCGGCGTGCTGCAGGAGCAGGCCGCCGCTGATCGGGCGCATCTCGACCGTCTCGAAGCCGGAGACTGCGGGGGCGACGAGGAGGCGGATGTTCTTCTTGGCCTGGAGGACCTCGACAGCGCCGTCCTCGAAGGCCGGAGCGACCAGGACCTCGGTGAAGATCTCGGCGACCTGCTTGGCGAGTTCGACGGTGACCGGGCGGTTGGTGGCGATGACGCCGCCGTACGCCGAGACCGGGTCGCACTCGTGGGCGCGGCGGTGGGCCTCGGCGATGTCGGCGCCGATCGCGATGCCACACGGGTTGGCGTGCTTGATGATGGCGACGGCCGGCTCGGCGAAGTCATACGCCGTACGGCGGGCCGCGTCGGAGTCGACGTAGTTGTTGTACGACATCTCCTTGCCGTGCAACTGCTCGGCGGCAGCGAGACCACCTCGGCCGTTCACGTACAGAGCGGCCGGCTGGTGCGGGTTCTCGCCGTACCGGAGCACTGCCTTCTTGTCCCACGCGGCGCCGACCCACGACGGGAAGCCGGAGCCCTCGCTGGAGTCGGTGAGGACGCTGCCCATCCAGGACGCGACCGCGACGTCGTACTCGGCGGTGTGGATGAAGGCCGCAGCGGCGAGCTTCTTGCGCTCCTCGAGCGAGAAGCCGCCCTCGTCCAGCACGCTGTAGATCAGGTCGTACTGCGCGGGGGACGTCACGATCGCGACGCTCGGGTGGTTCTTCGCGGCGGCGCGGACCATCGACGGACCGCCGATGTCGATCTGCTCGACGCACTCGTCGGGCGACGCACCGGAGGCGACCGTCTCGGTGAACGGGTACAGGTTGCTGACGACCAGGTCGAAGGGCTCGACCCGCATCTCCTTCAGCTGCTCGATGTGCTCCGGCTTGCGCAGGTCGGCCAGGATGCCGGCGTGCACCATCGGGTGCAGCGTCTTGACCCGCCCGTCGAGGCACTCCGGGAACCCGGTCAGCTCCTCGACCTTGGTCACCGGCACTCCGGTGGCGGCGATGCGAGCGGCGGTGGAACCGGTCGACACCAGCTGGACACCGGCCGTGTGTAGCGCGGCAGCGAGCTCCTCCAGACCGGTCTTGTCGTAGACGCTGATCAGCGCCCGGCGAATCGGCCTGCGGTCGGTGCTCACTTCAGTCGAACCTTTCGTCCGGTGATGGTCCAGCCCTGACGGACGAGGCGGCCGACCCACTCGACCAGCTGGCGGCGTTCGACCTCCTTGATCCGCTCGGTGAGGGTTTCCTCGGTGTCGTCGTCCTCGACCGGTACGACGACCTGCCCGATGATCGGGCCGGTGTCGACGCCGCCGTCGACGAAGAACAGGGTGGCGCCGGCGACCTTGACGCCGTACGCGAGCGCGTCCCGCGGCCCGTGGATCCCGGGGAACGCGGGCAGCAGCGCGTTGTGGGTGTTGATGTAGCGGTCGCCGAACGCGGCCAGGAAGTCGTCCCCGACCAGCTTCAGGAATCCGGCCGACACGACCAGGTCAGGCTTGTACTGCGCCACCGACGCGGTCAGCGCCTTGTCCCAGTCGGCCCGCTCGGCGTGGTCCTTGACCTTGTGCACGAACGTCGGCACTCCGGCGGCCTCAGCGCGCTCCAGCCCGACGGTGCCGTCGCGGTCAGCGCCGACGGCCACTACCTGAGCGCCGTACGCCGGGTCAGCGGAGGCGTCCAGCAGAGCCTGCAGGTTCGACCCGGAGCCCGAGACGAGCACGACGAGCCGAGCGGGCTCAGGGGTGGGGGCAACCGGGTCTGTCACGCCGGGAAGCCTATCGCTCGGGTTCAGGCTCCGGTTCAGCCGGTCTGCGGGCAGCCACCACGGCCGCGGTGATCGCGGCGCCGATAGCCATCCCAGCTGTCAGTACGCCGGCCGCCGGCAGCGCAGCCGGGATCCCGACCGCAGCCATCCGCCCCGGCCCGGCAGCACCACCGGACAGCGCCATCAGGATGTAGAAGGCCACTCCGGCGAGCAGTGCCGCGATTGCGCCGCGTAGCGCGAACGCATCCCAGCCGAGCGCGTCTGCGTGCTGCTCCGCACGCCCACGCCGTACGACGACCAGTCCGGCCACCACGCCGGCTCCCAGCGGCACCAGAGCCGTCAATGCGAGCAGGTAGGTCGGAGTGGACCCGTCAGCCGGTACGGCGGCCAGTAGCGGGAGCGCGGGCAGGTTACCGACGTCAACGCCGGTCGGGGCGATCGTCGTCCCGGTGCCGAGCTGGAATCCCGGTCCGGCGAGGAAGGAGACGACGTACAGGATCATGTTCGGCACCAGCATCAGGCAGAGCGCGAACAGCACGATCGACCCGATCACGCCGGCGTCCAGCAGCTCCAGCATCGCGGTGGCGCGGGAGAAGTGGATGGCGAGCAGTACGCCGTACAGGACCGAGGCGACGGCCAGAACGGTCAGTACGGCGGCGGCAGCGGCCGGTACGGCGTCGCGCAGCCCAGGTGGAGTCGCATCCGAGATGTCGTGCGCTGCACCGGACTCGACCAGTACGCCGATCGTTCCGGCGATCAGAGCGAGTGAGGCGGTACCGAGGAACGCGGAGAGCGGTGAGACGTGCAGTGCGCCGTCGCCGGTGAGCAGGGCGACGATCAGACCGCCCAGACCGTAGACACCGGCGTACACACCGGACAGCAGGATCAGATCCTTGGTCTGGTCCGCCGCACTGCTGCGGGCCGCGGACTTGCCGCCGCGGTAGAGGCACCATGCGAAGAACAGGGTCAGCCCGAGCGGTGCGATCGTGATGCTGCCGCTGCCGAGCGTCACACCGGCCTTGTGCGCGACCAGCCAGGCGGAGGCGCCGGCCCGGATCGCTCCGGAGGCACCACCGAAGGTCGCGGCCAACCAGCCGATCACGGCGACCGCCGTACAGGTGAGCAGTCCGGTGAGCAGGCATGCTCCCGCCGAGAGCACCGCGGACACGACCACCGGCTTCGTCGGTACGGCGTCCACAGGGCCGGGCGGAGGGGCAGAATCGCCGCCGGGGGCGCCCGGGCGGCTGAGCATGTCGGTCATCTGACTCCCATCGTCGCTCTGCTACTGGACACCGCTTCGCCAGACACGCCGGATATGGGAGACTTCAGCGCGCTTGCTAACGCTCGGTCCCCGGCCTGGTACCTGGGGGTAGCTGAGTGTGGGCGAACAGGGTCCACCCAGTACTGTCGGGTGGAATCACTCAGGAGGTCGAGCTTTGGCCGGTTCCCACCGCGCACAGCGTGGCGGCGGGCGCGCCGCTGCCCGGGAAGCACGCCGGGAGAAGGCGCGCAAGCGGAACCAGACGATCGCTGCCGGTGTGGCGGTGGTGGTGCTGGTCGGCGGCGGCGGTATCGCCGCGCTCAACGCGTTCGGCGGCGACGACTCGTCCGGCGACCCGAAGAACAGCAAGGGCCCGGGCGACGACAAGCCGACCGACTCCAAGGTGCTCGCCGACGACAGCGGCCTGCTCGACGTGGCCGGCGCGAAGGCGCTCGGCTCGACCGGTACCTGGTCGGTCACCAAGACCGCGGACGGCGCCGGCGCCGAGGACCACGAGTTCGTCTGCCAGTCGCAGCGCTTCGCCGACCCCTCCGGTCTGCGCACCTGGGTGCGCAAGTTCGCCAACGCGAGCACCAAGGACTCGGCGGTCCAGTTCGTCGAGGTGTCGAACGACGCGTCCGCCGCGGAGAAGTCGTACAGCACGATCGTCGGCTGGTTCAGCCAGTGCGCCTCCGAGAAGCGGACCCGGCTGAGCACCAGCTACCTGCTGAGCGGGATGGGTGACAAGGGCTGGATCGCGGTCTACGGGCAGGCGAGTGGCCCCAAGACCCGGTGGCGGTCCGTCTCGGTCACGCTGGCCGGGCAGGCGACGATGGTCGTCGAGCACGACACCAACGGCACCACACCGCCGCAGCCGGACGCCGTCCTGGCCGCATCCGCCGCGGCGCTGCAGAAGATCTGCCCGCAGACCGGTGGCTGCGGCTCCGGGACTCCGGCCGCCAAGATCAGCCTGCTGCCCACCTCCGAGCCGGCCGGCTTCATGGCACCCGCCGAGCTGCCGATCATCGCCGCCGTCGACAAGCCCTGGGTCAGCACGCCGGGCAAGGTCGGCAACACCACCCAGTGCGAGCTGACCGACCCGAAGAAGGCCAAGGCGGCCAAGTTCACCACCCAGACCTACCTGGCGCCCGAGGCCAAGACTCCCACCGAGTTCGGCCTCGACGACACCGTCGCCCGCTTCTCCTCCCCCGGCGCCGCCACCGCCTACGTCAACCTGGTCCGCAAGAACGTCGACGGCTGCCAGAAGCGCGTGGTCACCGCCAAGGTCAGCTCCTCCGGCGTCCTCACCAAGAACGGCATCAAGGGCGAGGCCTGGGAAGCCACCTTCGACACCGGCAGCGGCAAGAAGGCCAAGTACCGGATGGGCATCGCCGCCGTCGAGAACCGCGCCATCTACCTCTACTTCCCCGTCCTCCCCAACCTCGACGTCTCCGACTCCGCCTTCCTCGACACCCTCCGCCGAGCCGCCGAACGCTCCCAGTCCTACAAGTAGGTCGAACGCACGAAGGCCCCGGAAACCATCGGTTTCCGGGGCCCTTGCGTTAGTACTACTTGCTCAGGTTCTGCATGATTTCGCGCATCAGGTTGGCGGTTTCGGTCGGGGTCTTGCCGACCTTGACGCCGACGGCCTCGAGGGCCTCCTTCTTGGCGGCGGCGGTGCCGGAGGAGCCGGAGACGATGGCGCCGGCGTGGCCCATGGTCTTGCCCTCGGGGGCGGTGAAGCCGGCCACGTAGCCGACGACCGGCTTGGTGACGTTCTCCTTGATGAAGGCGGCGGCGCGCTCTTCGGCGTCACCACCGATCTCGCCGATCATCACGATGGCGTCGGTGTCCGGGTCGTCCTGGAACGCCTGCAGGGCGTCGATGTGCGTCGTACCGACGATGGGGTCGCCGCCGATGCCGATGGCGGTGGAGAAGCCGAAGTCGCTCAGCTCGTACATCATCTGGTAGGTCAGCGTGCCCGACTTGGAGACCAGACCGATCCGGCCGGCGCCGGCGATGCTCGCCGGGATGATGCCGGCGTTGGACTCGCCCGGGGTGATGATGCCGGGGCAGTTCGGGCCGATGATCCGGGTGGTGCCGGAGGCCTGCGCGGCGGCGAAGAAGGCGGCGGTGTCGTGCACCGGGACGCCCTCGGTGATCACCACGACCAGCGGTACCTCGGCCGCGACGGCCTCCAGTACGGCGTCCTTGGTGAACTTCGGCGGCACGAAGATGACCGAGACGTTCGCCCCGGTCTCCTTGACGGCGTCCGCGACGGTGCCGAACACGGCGACCGACGTACCGTCGATGTCGACGGTCGTGCCCGCCTTGCGCGGGTTCACGCCACCGACGATGTTCGTGCCCGACGCCAGCATCCGTGTGGTGTGCTTGGTGCCTTCCGAGCCGGTCATGCCCTGGACGATGACCTTGCTGTCCTTGGTCAGGAAGATAGACATTTCAGCGATCCCTTACTTCGCAGCCAGCTCGGCGGCACGCTTGGCGGCGCCGTCCATCGTGTCGACCCGCTCCAGACCGGCGAGGCCTGCCTCGTCGAGAATGCGGCGGCCCTCCTCGGCGTTGTTGCCGTCCAGCCGGACGACCAGCGGCTTGCTGACGGCCTCGCCGCGGGCGGCGAGCAGCTCGAAGGCCTGCACGATGCCGTTCGCGACCGCGTCACAGGCGGTGATGCCGCCGAAGACGTTGACGAAGACGCTCTTCACCTGGGCGTCGGAGATGATGATCTCCAGGCCGTTCGCCATCACCTCGGCGGACGCGCCGCCACCGATGTCGAGGAAGTTGGCCGGCTTGACGCCGCCGAACTCCTCACCGGCGTACGCGACGACGTCGAGGGTCGACATGACCAGACCGGCGCCGTTACCGATGATGCCGACGGAACCGTCGAGCTTCACGTAGTTCAGGCCCTTGGCCTTGGCCGCCGCCTCCAGCGGGTCGGCCGCCGAGGAGTCGACGTAGTCCGCGAACTCCGGGTGCCGGAAGTCGGCGTTCTCGTCCAGGGAGACCTTGCCGTCGAGTGCCTCGACGCGGCCGTCCTTCAGCTTGACCAGCGGGTTGACCTCGACCAGCGTCGCGTCCTCGGCCAGGAAGACCTCGTAGAGCTTGACGATCTCCGGCGCGACCGCGTCGATGATGTCGGCCGGGTAGCCGGCCTCGGTCGCGATCTCGCGGGCCTTGGCCTCGTCGACGCCGGTGGCCGGGTCGATCGAGATCTTGGCGACCGCGTCCGGGTTGGTGTGCGCGACCTCTTCGATCTCCATGCCGCCGGCGGCGGAGGCGATGCAGAGGTAGTTGCGGTTGGCCCGGTCGATCAGGAAGGAGAAGTAGTACTCCTCCGCGATCGCCGCGGCCGGGACGATGTTCAGGATCTTGACGACGTGACCCTTGATGTCCAGGCCAAGGATCTCCCGGGCGCGCTCCTCGGCCTCGTCCGGGTTGGCGGCCAGCTTGACGCCGCCGGCCTTGCCGCGGCCGCCGGTCAGCACCTGGGCCTTCACGACCACCGTGCCGCCGCCGAGCTTCTCAGCCGCCGCGCGGGCTTCCTCGGGCGTGTGGACGACTTCACCCACCGTCGTCCCTACACCATGCTTGGCGAAGACAGTCTTCGCCTGGTACTCCATCAAGTCCACGACTGTGGTCCCTCTCTCGCCTGTTCGAGTCCCGCGTTGTCCAGATGAGGCACGGCAGGCTGCGGTGCAGAGGGCACGGTCGCCGGCGCGTTCCGTCGGCCTGAGACTAGCCACCTCGACGCCCGGTGCGACAGCCGGGGTACACGCTGAGACGACCGTCACAGCCGACGTGCACCCACGTGCGAGGGTGGGTGTCATGACAGAACAAGCGACCAGACCAGCTGACGACTGGTGGCGTAGTGCCGTCGTCTACCAGGTTTACCCTCGGTCGTTCGCGGATGCGGACGGTGACGGGACCGGGGACCTGAACGGCATCCGCGCCCGCCTGCCCTATCTCGCGGACCTCGGCGTGGACGCGATCTGGATCAGCCCCTGGTACCCCTCCCCACTGCTCGACGGCGGGTACGACGTCTCCGACTACCGCGACATCAACCCCGAGTTCGGCACGCTCGCCGACGCCGACGCGCTGATCACCGAGGCGCACGCGCTCGGCCTGCGGATCCTGATCGACCTGGTCCCGAACCACTGCTCCTGGGAGCACCCGTGGTTCAAGGCGGCGCTCGCCGCCGGCAAGGGCTCCCCCGAGCGAGACCTCTTCTGGTTCCGCGACGGTGTCGACGGCCAGCCGCCGACCAACTGGCCGGCCACCTTCGGCGGCGGCGCGTGGCAGCAGATCGACGACGGCCAGTGGTACCTGCACATGTTCGACATCTCGCAGCCGGACTGGAACTGGGACCACCCGAAGGTGATCGAGGAGTTCGACTCGATCCTGCGGTTCTGGTTCGACCGCGGCATCGACGGCTTCCGGATCGACGTGGCCGATTCGATGGCCAAGGACGCGACCCTGCCCGACGTACCGCTGAAGGACGGGCAGCCGACCCACGACAAGTACGTCGGCAACCCGTTCTACGACCAGCCCGGCGTGCACACGATCCACGAGCGCTGGCGCGCGATCGCCGACGAGTACGCCGGTACGGCGCAAGGCCCGCGCGTGTTCGTCGCCGAGGCGTGGTTGTCCCCGCCGGAGCGGCTCGCGCAGTACGTGCGACCACATGAGCTGCACTCGGCCTTCAACTTCGACGCCCTGCGAGCAGCCTGGGACGCGAAGGACCTGCGTGAGGTGATCGACCGGTCGACGGGCAGCCTGTGGGCCGTCGGTGCGCCGGCCACCTGGGTCCTGAGCAACCACGACACCATCCGCCACCGCACCCGTTACGGCCGCGCCCTGCAAGACGCGCTGGCGGGCGCAGGCGTCGTACCGACTGATCTGGCGCTCGGTCTGCGCCGGGCCCGTGCGGCAGCGCTGCTGGAGCTCGCACTGCCGGGTGGTGCGTACATCTACCAAGGTGACGAGCTCGGACTGCCTGAGGTAGAGGACCTGCCGGAGGAGGTGCTCGACGACCCGGTCTGGGAGCGCTCCGGCCACACAGCACGCGGACGCGACGGCTGCCGCGTCCCCATCCCGTGGGCCGGCACAGAACCGCCGTACGGGTTCGGACCGGGCACGGGACAGCCCTGGCTCCCGCAGCCGGCCGACTGGGCGTCTCTGACGGCAGAGGCCCAGGCAGGCGACCCGGACAGCCACCTGGCCCTCTACAAGGCCGCTCTGAACATCCGCCGCAGCCACCCAGACCTTGGCGAAGGCCGCCTCACCTGGGACGAGGACTCACCCGCTGACGTCCTCTCCTTCACCCGTGGCGCCTTCCGCTGCGTCACCAACCTCGGTACGGCGCCCGCCGCGCTCCCGCCGTACCAGGAGCTCCTGCTCACCAGTGCTCCGCTGACCGACAACAACCTGCCAACCGACGCCACCGCCTGGCTCCAGCTCTGACGCTTGGACCATGTGGCGTAAAGAGAAGAAGCAGGCCGCAGGCGACCTCCGGGTGCGGGTGTACCCGGAGGACGCCTTCCCGGCGGAGGCCCTGCCGTTCCTGGTGACCCGGCCGTTCGCGCCCGGCCTGATCGAGGCGGTGGTGGCGGACTACCCCGACACCATCCGGCCGATCAACCGCTCCGAGATCGGCGCCACCCACCCGGTCGACCTCTTCACGAGCGCGGTCCATAGCGCCGTCCACGACGAGCAGACGTACGTGAAGTTGCAGGAATACGCCCGGGTGCCGTACCACGTGATCGGCGGCACCCACCGGTACGTCGGCTCCCACGTGCACGTGCTCGACCGCTACATCGACGTCGGGGCGGCGCCGTACGGAGCACTCGTCGCCCTCCCACTGCCCGAGTACGTCTTCGTGCACACGATCAGGGAAACGCACGTGGTGAGCGCCCTCACGATCATGTCGCAGGTCGCCGAGGAGTTCTTCAACGAGGGCGACCGCGCGATCACCCCGCAGCTCTACTGGTGGCGCCACAGCCCGGCCCAAGTGCCCGGCAGCCAAGCACCCGACCTGCGCCCGGTCGGCGCCCGGCTCAACCGCAGCGATGGCTTCATAGAACTCTTCGGCCCGGACACCCGGGAGTTGGTCGAACTCTGGACCGCCGACCACCCCTCGGCATAGCGAAGGGCCGGAACCCTGGCTGGGGTTCCGGCCCTTGTTGTGCCGGCTAGCGGTTGCGATCGCGGCGGTCGCGATCCTCCCGGTCCCGGCGGTCGCGCTCTTCGCGGTCGCGCCGGTCCTGGTCCTCCCGGTCGCGCCGGTCCCGCTCCTCGCGGTCCCGGTCGCGGTCCGGGCTCACTTCACGCCGCCTGCCGTCAGGCCGGCGACGATGCGGCGCTGGAAGACCAGTACGGCGATCACCAAGGGAATGGTGACGACGACACCGGCCGCCATCTGACTACCGAACGGTTGGTCACGGCCCGACGTACCGGTGAAGGCGGCGATGACCACGTTCGCGGTCTGGATCTCCTTGCGGTTCACCATGCTGACCGCGATCAGGAACTCGTTCCAGGCCGCGATGAACGTGATGATCGCGGTCGTGAACACACCCGGAGCCGCCAGCGGGATGATCACCTTGCGGAAGGCCTGGGCCGGCGTACAGCCGTCGACCATCGCCGCCTGCTCCAGTTCGCGCGGCATCTGCCGGAAGAACGCCGTCAGGTTCCATACGGCCAGTGGCAGGGCGAACGACAGGCTGGGCACGATCATCGCCTGGTAGGTGTTGATCCACTCGATGTCGCTGAACAGCTTCTTCAACGGGATCACCAGCGAGATCCCGGGGAACATCGAGGTGGTGATGATGATCGCCAGCACGAAGTTCTTGAACTTGAAGTCGAGCCGGGCCAGCGTGTACGCCGCGACCATGCCGATCAGCAGCGTCAGGATCGTCACGACGCCGGCCACGATCAGGCTGTTCAGCAGCCCTCGGCCGAAGCCGACACCGGGCTTGAACACGTCGGTGAAGTTGTCGACCGACCACCGGGTCGGGACGATCGAGTTGTCGAACTGGTCGCTCGGCCGGCGGAACGCCGACACGATCATCCAGTAGAACGGCACCAGGCAGTACAGAACGATGATGCCGACCCCGACCAGCGGCAACCACCGCCGGTACCACGGTGCTTCGGCTGCGATGGTCGCCATCAGAGACCTCCTCCTGATCCGGCGGTCGCGCCGGCGGGCGCCGTACCGGCCACAACGGCCTTCTTGCGTCCCTTGCCCGGCTTGTTGACCCGAGCCTCACCGATCACGTCCGCGCCGAGCAGCCGCACGAACACGTAGGCGACCACGGCGACGTAGATGAACAGCAGCGTCGCGTACGCCGCCGCCGGCCCGTACCGCGTCTGGTTGGCCTCGAGGAAGGCCAGGATCGACAGTGTCTCGACCGACTCCTTGTTCGGACCGACCAGGACGTACGGCAGGTCGAAGATGCGCAGCGTGTCGAGGATGCGGAACAGCACTGCCACCAGCAGCGCCGGCCGCACCAGCGGCAGCGTGATCCGGGTGAAGGTCTTCCAGGGGCTCGCCCCGTCGACCTTCGCGGCCTCGTAGACCTCGTCGGGGATGGTCTGCAGGCCGGCCAGCACCAGCAGTCCGATGAACGGCGCGGTCTTCCAGGTGTCCGCGATGATCACCGACAGGACCGACTGCCAGCCCTCGGTGGACCACAGCACCTGGGTGCCGAGGACCGCGTTCGCGATGCCGTCGGCCTGGAAGATCCACTTCCACAGCAACGCCGACACCACGGTCGGGATCGCCCACGGGATCAGGATGCTGGCCCGGACGACGGCCCGGCCCTTGAACGCCTTGTGCATCACCATGGCCATCAGGACACCGAGCAGTGTCTCGAGGACCACGCAGGTGACGGTGAAGAACGTGGTGTTGTAGAACGCGTTCCAGAACCGGTCCCCGGTCTCACCGGAGAAGATCGCGGCGAAGTTGTCCAGGCCGACGAACTGCGAGCCCTCGACGACGAAGCCGTCCGGACCGATCCCGCCGCTGGTGTACAGCGACTCGCGCAGCGCCGAGATGATCGGGTAGACGACGACCAGGACCAGGACGATCAGGGTCGGTGACAACAGCAGCGCGGCCAGCCGGCCGGTGCCCTCGTTGAACGACGTGCGTCGTTTCGAGGCCGGCGGCGGAACAGCCGAGGCGGATTCACTCACCTCATGCCTCCTACTCTCTCCGCCCACGATCCGTGGGCGGTGACAGGGCGGGGCCGGTCCGTGGCGATCGACGCCACGCACCGGCCCCGCACTCGGGTCACTGAGTGATGAGCGAACTCAACTTGGTCTGCAGGTCCGTCAGGGCCTTCTTCGGGTCCGTCGGGTTGGACTCCTTCAGCGTGTCGTACGCCGCACCCTGGATCGCGGTCGTCACGTCGCCGTACTTGACCACCTGCGGCCGCGACTTCGCCGAACCGATCGAGGCCTTCAGCGGAGCCAGGTACGGGAACTGCTTGTTCAGCGCCGGGTCGTCGTACAGCGACGCCCAGGTCGGGGCCTGCGACGTCTTCTCGACGTTGGCCTTCTGGCGCTCCTCGCTCGACATGAACTTGATGAAGTCGGCCGCGGTCGCCTTGTTCGGGGTGAACTCGGAGATCGCGTAGTTGTGACCGCCGAGCGTCGAGACGCCCGGGCCGTTCAGGCCCGGCAGCGGCGCGACGCCGAACTTGCCGGCCACCTTCGACGAACCGTCGGTCTTGTTCGCCAGCGCGTACACGTACGGCCAGTTGCGCAGGAAGACCAGATTGCCCTCCTGGAAGGCCCGCCGGCTCGGCTCCTCCTGGTAGGTGATCGCGGCCTTCGGGATCTCGCCCGACTTGAACCCGTCGACCAGGAACTTCAGGCCGGCCAGCGCCTCCGGAGTGTCGACGTTCGGCTTGCCGTCGTCACCGACCACGACGCCGCCGGCACCGTTGACCGCCTCGGAGAAGTTCACCGTGAGGCCTTCGTACTTCTCGAACTGACCCGCGTAGCAGTTCAGGGTCTTGCCCTCGGGCAGCGCCTTGACCTTGTCGCAGGCCGCCTTCATCTCGGCCCACGTGGTCGGCGGCTTGACGCCGGCCTTGTCCAGCAGGTCCTTGCGGTAGTAGAGCAGTCCACCGTCCGACGTCACCGGTACGGCGTACAGCTTGTCGCGGTACTTGCCGGTCGCAACTGTTGACGGCAGCAACTTGCCGAGGTCCGGGAACTGGTCCTCGGGCAGCTGGGTGATCCAGCGGTTCGCCGCGAACTCGGCCGTCCAGACGACGTCCAGGTTCAGCACGCTGAACTCCGGCGACTTGATCTGGGCGTTCGAGATCATCTGGTTGCGCTGCTGGTCGGCCGACTCGGGCAGCTCGGTGACCGTGACCTGCTCGTCCGGGTGCTGCGCGTTCCACGCCTTCACCTGGTTCCCGAGGTTGCCGGACGTGTCCTTGCCGGTGGCAAACTTGATCGGTCCGCGGCCCTCGAGCGCGCCCCCGGCCGACGTCTTGCTGCCACTGCTGCCGTCATCTCCGCCGCCACACGCCGCCGTGAACAACACCAGGCTGCTCACCACGGCCAGAGCGACCGCCTTGCGCGTGTGTGATCGTTCAAACCTCATCGTTACCTGCCCTCTCCCGATGGGAATCGCATCGTCCCTGCGCGCGCGACGGCCAGGCCCCCACCGCACTGTTCCGTCGCCCTTCCGGACAGTAACCGAAGACGGGGGTGACCGTGTGTCCTGAGCCACACCTACCGTTCGGCGCCGTTGTCCGGACTTATCGCATGCCTGTATGCGACCGCGATTCGGAAGCCCGCACAACCAGGTGTTTCTTAACGATTCGGTATTACCGATTAGTAACTAGGCCGGTGAGGCTGACGCGTCACCCACATGGCCGCGGACCCACTCGACGATCTCGGTGGTGGTGGCGCCCGGAGTGAAGATCTTGTGCACCCCGAGCTCGGCCAGCGGCTGCAGGTCGGCGTCCGGGATGATGCCGCCGCCGAAGACCACGATGTCGTCGGCCTCGCGCTCGGTGAGCAGCTCGCGGACCCGCTTGAACAGGGTCATGTGCGCGCCGGACAGGACGGACAGGCCGATCGCGTCGGCGTCCTCGGCGATCGCCGTCTCGACGATCTGCTCGGGGGTCTGGTGCAGGCCGGTGTAGATGACCTCCATGCCGGCGTCCCGCAGCGCGCGGGCGACCACCTTCGCGCCCCGGTCATGGCCGTCCAGGCCGGGCTTGGCGACGACGACACGCAGGGTCGAGGTGGAGGGCATGCTCAGGCGCCTTTCAGTACTGGAGCGCAGCGTTGCGTCCAGATTCGCAGGCTACCCGGCGGCGATCTCACGGATAAGACACGGAACCGTGTGTTCCCCGACACGGTGACGGGGAACCGGTTACCGTGAAAGAGAGATCGGACCACCGGGGGGTCTGGTTTGCTGTGAGGAGCCGCAGATGACTTCTTGGCAGGACGAAGTACGAGGCGCGCTGGACGGTCTGCGGTACGGCGCGCGCTCCGCGATCTCGCCACGGGTTCTGCAGGGTGCGGCCGTGGAGATCGGATGGATGACCACCCATCTCGCGATGTATCCACTCGGCCTGCTCGGCGGCTCCGGTTCGAGCGCCCAGCGGCTCTCCCTGACCGGACTGACCCCGGCTCAGCGCAGTCTGCTGGTCAACGACGTCCGCGCGGCCGGTACGCCGATCCTGCTGGCCCACGGGATCATCGACAACCACACGATCTTCGCGCTGATGCGCCGGCAGCTCGCGCGCCGCGGGTTCAGCAGCATCCACACCTTCTCGTACTCACCACTGACGCTGGACGTCCGTCGTACGGCGGAGCGGATGGGAGCCGAGATCGAGGCGATCTGCGAGTCGTCGGGCTCGGATCAGATCCACGTGGTCGGGCACAGCCTGGGCGGACTGATCGCTCGGTACTACATCCAGAAGCTCGGTGGGCACGAGCGCGTCCACACGTGCGTGACGCTGGGGACTCCGCACCAGGGGACGGTCGCGGCTCGGCTGCTGCCGTGGCCGCTGGTCAAGCAGCTGCGCCCGGAGAGCGATCTGATGGAGGAGCTCGCCGAGCCGGCTCCCGGCGTACCGACTCGGTTCGTGGCGTTCTACAGCGACGTCGACCAGCTGATCGTGCCGCAGCGCCGGGCGCGGCTGCAGCATCCCGACCTCACCGCCCGCAACATCCGGGTCAACGGTGTCGGTCATCTGTCGCTGCCGTTCCACGGAGAAACAGTTCGGGAGATCACCGGGGTGCTGGCCCACCTCGACGATCAACCGCAAAGTGCCTGATCAGGCAGCCTTTCGGCGCTCATGCGGCTGATGCACGTGCAGCGGCTCATGCAAAAGTTTCGTGAAGGTGGTCCCGAAAAACGGGTGGCAGGGTTTGTCGGCTCGTGACTCTTCCGTTATCGTGCTCAAGTCCTCACCGGGAATAAACCCCCGAGGAGGGCGAAAGGTTGCAGAGCCAAGTACCACCCCAACCCCTCCCCTGTGACCGGAAGGCCACGTTGTGTCCCAGCATCGTGCCGCGGGCAACCGCGTCACGCCAGGCAACGCTGCGCGCAAGACCGGCGCAAGTCGTCACAGCGCCAAACATCGTGTTGCCAGGCGTAACACCCCCAGCAGTACCCAGATCGTCGGATTGACCGCAGCGCTCGCTGCGGCGGCCGGAGCCGTAGGCTTCAGCCACAGCGCCCTGTCGTCCCCCACGCAGGCCAACACCGCGGTGAACCTTGCCGCGGCGAGCCTCGACGGCGGTCAGCTGTCCGGCATCACCACTGCCCGCATCCAGGCACGTCAGCTCGCCACCCGTGACTCCTCCCGGGTCGTCCTGGCCGGCCAGGACACGAACAAGAAGCAAGCAGCCGCCGCCGCGCTGGCCAAGGCCCGCGCCGCGAAGCTGAACGCGACCAACGCCCTCACCGTCAGCCGCGCCAGCGCACTGGCCAAGGCGAAGGCCGCCGAGGCGCAGAAGCAGCGTGAGTCCGCGAACCGCTGCGAGATGATGATCTCCGGCTACCACATCACCGCGACCTTCGGTCAGGGTGGCAGCCGCTGGGCCCGCAACCACACCGGCACCGACTTCGCCGCCCCGGTCGGTACGCCGATCCGCTCGGTGATGCGCGGCGTCGTGATCTTCGCCGACTGGGCCGGCCCCTACGGCCGTCAGGTCCAGGTCCGGCACGCCGACGGCACCGTCACCTGGTACAACCACATGTCCGCCTTCCTCGTCTCGGTCGGCGAGACCGTGATGGCCGGCGACCTGGTCGGCAAGGTCGGCGCGACCGGTAACGTCACCGGCCCGCACCTGCACTTCGAAGTCCGTCCCGACGGCGGCGACCCGATCGACCCGATGCCGTGGCTCCGCAGCCACTGCGGCCTGAACCCGTAATTGGACTACGGCGAGCTCGCTGAGGCTTCCTGGGCCTGGGTGCTCGGGCAAGTGCAGTGGGACGACAACGGTCCCTGGATCCCCGAGGCCGCCGGTGGTGAGAAGCCGACCGAGTACCTCAACGGCAGCCACAGTGGCATCGGTGGCTTGGCCTATGCGCTGGCCGAGATCGAGCTGACCCGGCCGTGGACGGCTCCCGAGCGTGAACTCGCCGCCGGGATCGCCGAGCGGATCCGGACCGCGATCCCCACCGAAACCTCGGTCAGCTTCTTCGACGGGCTCGTCAGCTCGATCGGCGTCCTGACTGCTCTGCACGAGCCCGGCACCGACGCGGCCATCGCGCGGGCCCTGGAGATCGCCACTCCCGACGGCTGGCACGAGTCCTTCCTGGACGACGACGAGAAGTACCGCCCGGGCGCTGTGAGCAACGACCTCACCCTCGGGACCGGCGGAGCCCTCCTGGCCGCGCTCTGGGCGCAACGGAACGGCGTACCGGCGCTCGCGTTGGCCGAGCTGGCCATCGAGCATCTGTTGGCCGAGCAGGAGAAGACCGAGGCCGGGCTGAACTGGTTGTTCATCCCGCGCCGCTTCATGCTCAACCCGCCCCTGCAGATGCCGAACTTCAGCCACGGTCTGGCCGGCATCGCCGCCGTACTGGCGCTGGCCGGCGCCGAGCTCGGCCGACCCGAGCTGGTCGAGGCCGGTCAACTGGGCGCCGAGCACCTGGTCACGCTCGGCATCAACGACGACCAGGGCTTCCGCATCCCTCGCGTCATCCCCTGGACCGAGCGCCACGGCGACGAGTACACCTACAACTGGTGCCACGGCGGCCCCGGTACGGCGCTCCTCTTCGACGCACTCGAGTACGCCGGAGTGGATGCCGTGGCCGGTGTCTCGTCGGCCACCTGGCGCCGTCGTCTCCTAGACGCTGTCCTGCACTCCGGCATCCCCAACCGGCTCCACCCCGGCTTCTGGGACAACGACGGCCGCTGCTGCGGCACCGCCGGCGTCGCCGACGCGTTCCTCACGAACTACCAACGCACCGGCAACCCGACCGACCTCGAGTTCGCCACCCACCTGGCCGACACCTTGGTCACCAACGCCGGCATCTCGCCGTACTGGCGCTTCATCGAGCACAAGAACGACGACCCCCTGCTCCCACCCGGCATCGGCTGGATGCAAGGCGCCGCCGGCATCGCCACCTTCCTCTTCCGCTTCAACAACCCCACCACCACAGTCCCCCGCATGGACAACTGGTGGGCCCTGCCCTGACGCGCTAGCGGCGCCAGACTTCGGCGGTGGTGAGGAAGGCGGAGGAGCCGGGCTTCTCGGGGGAGCCGTCGACCTGGACGAAGCCGGGGACGGAGGCGCCGCCGATGGAGACGGTGGCCGAGCGGACCGGGGCAATCACGAGGCTGAGACTGTGGTTGCCTTCGGCAAGCTGAAAGTTGTCGGTGGCAAAGAGCCGGCGGTCGAGAACGCCGCCCATTTCGATCTGGATATCGGCTGCCTTGGCGCTCAGACCGTCGGCGAGATTCATCGAGACCTGGACCAGATCACGCTCGATCGCGGGCTCGTGCCAGGGCAGCCCCTGCACCTCGAGAAACGAGCGGACGAAGTACCGCTCCAGCCAGGCGGCGAGATCGACGTCCTCCGAGACCACCCGGACGATGCCGTCGAACCACAGCACCACAGCCGTTCCGGCGCCGCGGATCGACCAGTCCACCATCCAGATCGACGCGTACGCCGTCACCTTGCCGGCCTCGTCGAACAGCCGCAGGCCAGGATTCGCCCCGGCCAGAATGATCCGGCGGAGGCTCGCTGCGGCAGGCTTGGGCATCAGATGGGCGCTTTCGGAGGTGGGCCGAAGATTCTCGATTGTCTCAATCTCCGGCCCAGATACAAGGTGATTACGGAACTTCTTGGTTCAAATCTTTTCTACTGGTGCATACCGCAGCAGGAGACGCTTCACGCCTTCGGAGCCGAAATCGATATCGGCCTGTGCCTGCTGACCCTCGCCACGGACGACCACGACGGTCCCCATGCCGAAGCTGTCGTGCACGACGCGATCGCCCGGGTTGAGGTTGATCACGGGCTTGTCCGAGGAGCTCCGGCGGGACGTCTCGTAGCGGCTCGGGATACCGCCGCCGGCACCGCCGGACGACGTACCGGTGCCGGACCAGCGGGTGATCGCGGACTCGTCCCGGCGCCAGTCGAGCAGCTCGGACGGAATCTCCTCGAGGAACCGGGACGGCGGGTTGTGCTGCGGGGCGCCGAACGCCGACCGCACCGCGGCCCGCGAGATCGCCAGCCGCTGCCGGGCCCGGGTGATCCCGACGTAGGCGAGCCGGCGCTCCTCCTCGAGCTCCTTCAGATCGGTCAGCGACCGCGAGTGCGGGAAGACGCCGTCCTCCATGCCGGTCAGGAACACGACCGGGAACTCCAGGCCCTTCGCGGTGTGCAGCGTCATCAGCGTGACCACGCCACCGTCGTCGGCCGCATCGGGGATCTGGTCCGCGTCGGCGACCAGCGCGACCCGCTCCAGGAACGCCTGCAGATCGGCCGGCTCCCCGGCCGCGGTCCGCTCCTCGACGAACTCCCGCGCCACCGCGATGAACTCGTCCAGGTTCTCCAGCCGGGTCTCGTCCTGCGGATCCGGCGACTTCTGCAACGTCTCGTAGTACGACGACCGGTGCAGCGCGCTGTCCAGGATGTCGTCCGGCGGCGCTCCCGAGTCGACCATCGCGGTCAGGTCGTCGAGGATGTCCACGAACCCCTGTACGGCGTTCGCCGAGCGCGACGCCATCGCCGGTGCGTCCTGGGCCCGGCGCATCGCGGCCGCGAACGAGATCCGGTCCCGCTGGGCCAGCGCCTCGATCGCGGCCTCGGCCCGCTCGCCGATCCCGCGCTTCGGCTCGTTCATGATCCGGCGCAGCGAGACGGTGTCCTCCGGGTTCACCAGCACCCGCAGGTACGCGAGCGCGTCGCGGACCTCCTTGCGCTCGTAGAACCGGACGCCACCGACCACCTTGTACGGATGGCCGGTCCGGATGAAGACCTCTTCGAAGACCCGCGACTGCGCGTTGGTCCGGTAGAAGACCGCGACGTCGGACGGCTTCACCTTGTCCGCGTCCGCGAGCCGGTCGATCTCGTCGGCGACGAACTGGGCCTCGTCGTGCTCGTTGTCCGCGACGTAGACCGCGATCTGCTCGCCCTGCCCCTGGTCGGACCAGAGGTTCTTCGCCATCCGGCCCTCGTTGCGGCTGATCACCGCGTTGGCCGCGCTCAGGATCGTCTGGGTGGAACGGTAGTTCTGCTCGAGCAGGATCGTCTCGGCGCCGGTGAAGTCCTCCTCGAAGGCGAGGATGTTGCGGATCGTCGCCCCGCGGAACGCGTAGATCGACTGGTCGGAGTCGCCCACGACCATCAGCTCGGCCGGCGGACTGGTCGGCCCGCTCGCACCCGGCGAGTCCTCACCGCACAGCTCACGGATCAGCGTGTACTGCGCGTGGTTGGTGTCCTGGTACTCGTCGACCATCACGTGGCGGAACCGCCGCCGGTAGTACTCCCGGACCTCAGGGAAGGCCTGCAGCAGGTTGACCGTGGTCATCAGCAGGTCGTCGAAGTCCAGCGCGTTCGCCTGCGCCAGCCGCTCCTGGTAGACCCGGTAGCACTCGGCGTAGGTCTCCTCGAGATGGTTCTCGGTCTTCGCCGCGGCCGTCTCGTGGTCGACCAGCTCGTTCTTCTGGGTGCTGATCCAGTTCAGCACCGCGCGCGGGTTGTACCGCTTGACGTCCAGGTCGAGCTCGCGGCAGACCAGCGTCATCAGCCGGCGCGAGTCGGTGGCGTCGTAGATCGAGAACGTCGGGTTGATCCCGAACTTCTTGATGTCGCGGCGCAGGATCCGCACACACGACGAGTGGAACGTCGAGACCCACATCAGCTTCGCCCGCGGCCCGACCAGGTCGACGACCCGCTCGCGCATCTCGGCCGCCGCCTTGTTGGTGAACGTGATCGCCAGGATCGACCCCGGGTGCGCGTCCCGCGCCCCCAGCAGGTACGCGATCCGCCGGGTCAGCACGCGCGTCTTCCCCGACCCCGCACCGGCCACCACCAGCAGCGGTTTACCCGCGTGCACGACGGCAGCCCGCTGCTGCGGGTTGAGCCCGTCCAGCAGCGCGTCGGGATCGGTCCGGTGCTTCTTCGGCTCCTCGAGCGGCACCGGCAGTTCGTCAGGCGAGAAGAGCGTAGTCATCACCGAACACCATAGGCGCACCCGCCGACAGTTACCGAAAACAGGTTCGATCGCGGCCCCGCGCTCTGCGAGGATCCGGCCCATGGACACCCGCTACGACGACGTCGTCGACCAGATCGAGGCCCGGTACGGCGAAGCCCGGTACGCCGACGCGCTCGCCGTACTGGATGCCGCGACGGGCCTCGAGCCGTGGTCGGCCGAGCTCGCCCACCTCCGCGCCTGCGTCCTCGGCGCCGCCGGCGACCCCGACGGTGCCCTCCGCGCCCTCCAGCACGCGAGCGCCGCCGGTGACTGGTGGCGCCCCGAGATCCTCACCGATGACGACGACCTCACTGCCTTGCAGGATCGTCCCGAGTTCCAGTACCTGGTCGCGAAGTCCGCCGATCGAGCAGTGGACGACCCGACGCCCGCTCTCGTCAGCTACCCCGAGAAATCACCGAAGGGTGTGGTGATGGCATTACCCGGCGCTGGGCAGCGCGCCGAGCACGCGCGGCGGGATTGGGCCGGCGTGCTCGACCTCGGCCACGCGCTCGTCTGCGTCGAGTCCTCCCGCCGGATGTCCCCGATGTACCGCACCTGGCCGGACCCCGAGCTGGCCACAGCCGACATCGCGCGCGCCCTCGCAGAGCTCCCGCCCGAGCTGGCCGACCTCCCGCTGATCGCGGCCGGCTTCTCCGCCGGCGGTCGGGTCGCGCTCGACTGGGCACTCACCGCGCGGCCGGTGCCTGCGGCCGGCGTACTGGCGATGGCTCCGGCCCTTCGCGAAGTCCCGGGCAGCACCGCAGGATCGTTGTCACCGGCAACAATCTGGATCGGCGCCGACGACGATCTGCTCGAGGTGGTGAACGCCGCGGAACCCCAGCTGCCCGGTTGCACGATCGAGCGCCTGCCGGACCTCGGCCATGCGTTCCCGGCCGACTTTGCCCACCGACTGGCTGCGATGCTGTAGCCATGGGACACCCGCTGTTCGCCAGGCTCTACGCGCGGATGCGACCGCGGCTGGACGAGTACGGCGTCCGCGAGCACCGCCGGCGTCTACTCGCCGGACTGGCCGGTGTGGTGGTCGAGATCGGCGCAGGCGACGGCGGCAACTTCGCGCACTACCCCGCCGCCGTGACCCAGGTGATTGCGGTTGAACCCGAGCCCTACCTGCGTGGTCGAGCGGAGCAGGCAGCTCACCGCGCTCCGGTGCCGGTCCAGGTTGTGAAGGGCACTGCAGACCGCCTGCCGCTCGGGGACGGTTGGGCCAGCGCAGTAGTCGCCTCACTCGTCCTCTGCTCGGTCCCCGACCAGTCCGCCGCTCTGACCGAGGCACTCCGAGTACTGCGGCCAGATGGCGAGCTGTGGTTCTACGAGCACGTCGCCGTCGTACCGGGGCGCCTTCAGCGGCTGCTCGACGCCACCGTCTACCCGGCGCTGGCCGGCGGCTGCCACCTGCATCGCGACACCGCGGCCGCGATCACCGCAGCCGGTTTCACCATCACTGAGCTCGACAGCTTCGACTTCCCGGCCACCGGCTTCAACCCAGCCGCCCCGCACATTCTGGGGCGTGCGGTCAGGACAGCTGGCGGGTGAGCTGGAGCTCTACCGGTACGGCGGAACCCAGCCAGTGCATCTTGGCGGTGTGGTCGTTGCAGGAGCCGATGCGGAGGCCGGGGACCCCTTCGATCTGGCCCTCGTAGTCCTTGGCGGCCAGCAGGGCGACGACGTCGGACAGCTCCGGGCCGTCGAGCCACTCGATCCGGGCGAAGTCCGGGCGGGCCTGCCACATGTCGACCCAGGCGGCCGGGTCCTCGGCGAAGAGCGTCGTCCGGAGGATCATCGAGACCGCGCCGAGCAGCGTGGCGGCCGGGGTGGCCGTGCGTTCCAGCAGGGTGCGTTCGGAGTCGGACAGATCGTCCGCGACCAGGATTGCGGTATCGCTCAGATTCACAGTCGAGGAGCCTGCCACAGCATCTTGTCGGCTCTCAGCAGACTTGCCGTCAGCAGAAAAACTGGGGTACGCCGGTGTCGTGCGCCCACAGTGGAGGCATGGCAGATGAGACCAAACCACCGCTGTTCAACCCGTCCGCCCGGCAGCGGCTGCTCGACCGCCGCGTCGTCGTGCTGGACGGGGTCCTCGACGACGACAACGGCACCCTGCTCGCCACTCAGATCCTGACGCTGGCGGCCGAGGACCCCGATCGCGACATCGCCCTGTGGATCCACTCGCCGGGCGGGTCGGTGCCCTCGATGCTGGCGATCCGGGACGTGATGCGGCTGGTGCCGTGCGACGTGTCCACGCTGGCGATCGGACTGGCCTGCAGTGCCGGTCAGTTCCTGCTGTCCGCCGGTACACCGGGGAAGCGCTACGCACTGCGGAACGCGCGGGTCCTCATGCACCAGGGCTCGGCCGGTATCGGCGGCTCCGCGGTCGAGATCGAGATCCAGGCCAACGACCTGCGGCAGCTGCGCAACACCTTCCTGTCGGCCATCGCCGAGGACACCGGTCAGTCCTTCGAGACCATCCACGAGGACTCGCTGCACGACCACTGGTACACCGCCGACGAGGCCCGCGAGTACGGCTTCATCGACCACATCGTCACGTCGTTCGACCAGGTGATGCCTCTTCAGAAGGAAGCAGCATGAGTAGCTACATGATTCCCAACGTCATTGCCCAGTCCCCGCGCGGTGAGCGCGTCATGGACGTCTACTCGCATCTGCTGTCCGAGCGGATCATCTACCTCGGTACGGCGATCGACGCCGGCGTGGCCAACGCGCTGATCGCACAGTTGCTGCACCTGGAGTACGACAACAACGAGCGGGAGATCAACCTCTACATCAACTGCGAGGGCGGCGACACCACTGCCGCGCTGGCGATCTACGACACCATGCGGCTCATCTCGGCGCCGGTGGCGACCTTCTGTGTCGGACAGGCGATTGCGGCCGGTGCGGTTCTGCTGGCGGCCGGTGCGGCCGGACGGCGTTCGGTGCTGCCGCATGCACGCGTCGTACTGCACCAGCCGGCAGCGAGCGGTCGGGGCACCATTCCCGATCTGATCCTGCAGGCGGACGAGGTGGTCCGGGTGCGTGCGCAGGTCGAGTCGATCCTGGCGGAGCACACCGGACAATCGATTGAGCAGCTGCGACACGACACTGACCGGGACCACGTGCTGACGGCCGAAGAGGCTCGTGAATACGGGATCGTCGACCGCGTGGTGCAGGAGCGCACCGCCGTACCGGTGCTGAGCTAACCGGCCGCAGCAAGGATGCGGTCAGCCACTGCGGCGTGGTGGGCCTGCTCAGCAGGCCCACGGCCGAGGCGGTCGGTCAGATAGGCGTAGGCGAGCTGACGGTCCGGATCGGCCCAGCCGACACAGCAGTTGCTGCCGTTGTGCCCGAACGTTCGCGGACTGCTGAGCTGGCCGAACGCAGCGTCGATGGTCGGCACAAACACGGCTGCGACCGACTCCGGCCGCAGCACGCGTCCCGCCGTACCGATGCCGTTGTTCAGCAGCATCTGGTAGAGCGCAGCGAGGTCACGAGCGGTTGCTGACACACCTTCACCCGGTACGACGGCCTCCCGGGTACTGCGGCGGTTCACTAGCCGGTCGCTCTTCACTGGGACGTGCTTGCCCCAGAGCTGTGGCGGCAGGCCCAGGTGTGTGTCCGTCAGCGCGAGTGGCCCGAGCACCGCCTCCTGCAGCACCACCTGGATCGGATGCCGGGTGATCCGCTGGATCACCTCAGCCAGGATGAAACCGTAGGCGAGTGAACTGATCGGGTACTGCAGTGGCTCCGCCTCTATCCGGCGTACCGACTTCGCCCAGTCAGCCATCGCCCGGAGCTCGTAGCGCTGCGGACCGGCCGACCGGTAGTAGAGGACGTCGCGGACCGTGACCCCGTCCTTGCCCTCTCCCGTGAACTCCGGCCAGTACGCCGCCACCTCGTCGTCCAGATGCAGTGCACCCGACTCCACGAGCTGGTGCACGAGAATCGCGACGTACGGCTTGCTGGCCGAGAACAGCCAGAACAGGGCATCCGGTTCGCAGCCGAAGGACTGGTCGACGACCACGCGTCCGTCCCGGATCACGCACAGCTGAGCCACCCCGCGACGTGTCTGTACCTGCTCGATCGCCGTCCGCAACCGAGCAGCGTCCAAACCGACCTCTCGCGGTTCACACTCGCCGCCGAACTCCACAGGTCCAGAGTGCAGGGTGAGACAAGTAAGGTCGATGATGTGAGCGTTCCTGCAGCTGATCCCCGTCCTGACAGCGAGATCGAGCGGGTACTGGCGGTCGTCGCCCATCCCGACGACATCGACTTCGCCGCGTCCGGCACCGTCGCCGCCTGGACCAAAGCCGGGATCGAGGTGCACTACTGCATCGTCACCGACGGCCAGGAGGGCGGCTTCGAGCCGGACCGGGACCGCTCCGAGATCCCTGCAGTGCGCCGCGCCGAGCAGACCACCGCGGCCGAGCACGTCGGCGTACAGGACCTGCACTTCCTCGGCTACCAGGACGGTGCCGTCGAGCCGACGGCCGAGCTGGTCCGCGACATCGTCCGAGTGATCCGCCAGGTGCGCCCGCAGCGGCTCATCACCTCGTCACCCGAGCGCAACTGGCAGCGCCTGCCGGTCTCCCATCCGGACCACATGGCCACCGGTGAAGCGACGCTCCGCGCGTTCTACCCGGCCGCTGGCAACCCCTACGCGTTCCCGGAGCTCACCGAGGAGCCGTGGGACCTCAACGAGCTCTGGCTGGTCGAGCACCCCGAGGTCAACCACTACGTCGACATCACCGACACCATCGACCAGAAGCTCGCCGCACTGCTCTCCCACACCAGTCAGCACCGCGACCCCGAGTGGCTGGCCACCCACATGCGCCAGCTGTCCCAGCGCCGCGCCACCCTGGCCGGCTTCCCCACCAACCACTACGCCGAGCCCTTCACCGTCATCCGCCTCTAGTGTTTCCGCCATGACGATCTCGTACGACGTAGTGGGCAACGGCCCGCCAATCCTCCTGGTGCACGCAGGCGTGGCCGACCGCCGCATGTGGAGCGCCCAGGTCGAAGAACTCCGCCACACCCACCAGGTCATCACCCCAGACCTCCGCGGCTACGGCGAAACCCCGGTCGCTCCCAAGTACTCCGACGCCGGTGACCTACTCGACCTCCTGGACCACCTCGCCCTCACCCAGGTGACCGCCGTAGGAGCGTCATACGGCGGCTATGTCGTCCAGCAAGCCGCCAGCCGCCGCCCCGACCTCTTCACCCGCCTAGTCCTCATCTGCGCCCCCACAGACAACGTAGAGCCCGACGACGCCCTCCGCGCCCTCTGGTCCGAGGAGAACGCCCTCATCGAGGCAGGCGACGTAGAAGCCGCCACCGAGCTCACCGTCCAACACTGGATCGGCCCCGAAGCAGACGACACCGCCCGCTCCCTCCTCCGCACCATGCAGCGCCGCGCCTACGACCTACAGATCCCAGCCCACGACGTACACAACGAGGAATACCCCGTCACCCCCGAAACCCTCACCATGCCCGTCCGCCTCATCACCGGCGCCCACGACTACCAGTTCTTCACCGCCTCAGCGACGTACCTCCAAAACCACCTCCCCCACCCAGAGACCATCACCCTCCCCTGGGCAGGCCACCTCCCCACCCTGGAACGCCCCACCGAAGCCCTCCAGCTGATCCTTCAATGCGGATAGATACGCCGCGACAGTCCGACGTCCGGCGCCAAAGGATTCAGCCGACTGTCGTCACAGCCGACGTTCGCGCGGCGGCCCGGGTAACGACTCGGTCGGCCACGTCTCTCCCCATGGTCGCTGCACGAAATTTGAGGGGGTCTCCCCTCAAGTTGCCGGTTCTCTGCTCGTTTTTTGACCAGAGAAGGGTCAACTCGAACGGATAGCCCCTGAGTTAGGGGGTGCGCACCGAGTTGAGGGGTTGCCCACTGGGATGGGGTTGCCGACAGAAGTCACGAGCGGGCACCACACATGAGTGGATGTCCATCTCGGTGGGACCCGGGGAACTGGTCACCCCATCAAACGGCACCTGACAGCGGCGATCTCCGTGGAGTTCTCACCCACGAGCGCAGAACCGCGCCAGGAGTGATTCAACGTCCGAAGGATCGCCGACCTCGTGCAGCGATCCTTCGGACGTTGCTTGCCGGGTGACTCAGTCGGCGAGGGCGCCCATGGGGTCCCAGGCGGGGAGGACGATGGGCTCGTCGGTGAGGCGGGCCTGGAGGTCGTCGGGGAGGGCGGAGCGGCGGACGGCGATCTCGAAGACGTGCTCGCCGTACCAGGAGTCGTTCATGGTCCAGAAGCCGCTGTCGGCCTTCTCGTCGCCCCAGCTGTTCTCGACGCGCCAGCGGCGGGGTTCGCCGTCGACGACGTCGACGCCGGTGAAGAGCATGGCGTGGGTCATCAGGGTCTCGTGGTGGAGGAGACGCTCGGCCTTGTTCAGGGTGAAGGTCGTGTCGTAGACGGAGCCGAAGTCGTAGAGGTTGGCGTCCCAGATGCCGAGGTCGCCGTTCATCTGCTTGCCGACGTCACAGCCGAACCAGACCGGCTCGCCGCCGACGATGGCGTCCTGGGTGAGCTTCTTCATCAGGTCGATCTCGACGTTCAGGTAGACGACCGGCGGGGCGTCGATGACGTTGCCGAGGTAGTCGACGGTGAAGGTCTTGCCGACCGGGCTGGACTCGCGCGGGTCGTGCACCAGGCAGACGTAGTCGTCGACCGGGACCTGGACGTAGGCGGCGGCGAACTCGGCCGGGGTGGTCCAGCCGTCGCGGTGGAAGCCCTTGTCGCTGTCCTTCCACTGCCACAGGAACTTCTGCGGCGGGGTGCCGAGGTGGATGCTCAGCGCGCGGTGGATGGTGGTGAGGAGCTCGCGCTTGCGCTCACGCTGGGCTTCGGTGTCGGCACCGAGAGCGCGCAGGTCGCGGGCGCCCTGCCGGAGCAGCTTGCGGAGGGTGTCGTTCAGCTGGCCGGTCGAGGACGAGCTCTCGGTCTCGGGCATGGCCGACTTCGGCACCAGGCCGTGCTTGCGGACCAGGGCGACGAACATGTTCCACTGGCCGCCGTCACCGATCGGGTCCGACAGCAGGTGCGCCACCGTCCGGTCGTCGACGTCGCGGTCCGCGGTCTCGATGATCGCCTCGAGGAAGAAGTTCGAGCGCTCGAACTTGTCCCAGAAGAGCAGATAGTTCTGCGAGAACTCGAAGTCCTTCACACCGAGCTTCTCGGCGGCGCCGACGCGGAGCAGGTTCAGCCCGGCGAACAGCCAGCACCGCCCGCTCTTCTTCTGGTTGGTGACCTTCCAGTCGTCCAGCAGGTTCGACACCGAGTGGTCGATGGAGGTGACGACCTGACGGTCGAGTGCGATGGCGTTCACCGGCGTCTGCGTGACGGCGTTCTGCATCACCCGGTACTGCGGGTTCGACGCGAACTCCTTCTCGAAGAGCGCGAGTTGTTCAGCTGTGAGATTCCGCTCCATAAGGATCGACGGTATCTCAGCCACCAAGCCTCCACCGCCCCTGCCGGGGTGGCGAATCTGTGCCCTGTCCACAACCCGCCACCCGGTCCGTCGGGGCGGTCTCAGGAGATGAGACCGCGCTGGTAGGCACGGACCAGCCGGCGCGGTACGCGCAGCTGCTCCCCGTTCACCACGATCGGCACCAGGTCGACCGGAGCGGCCTTCCACTGGGCCCGCCGCTTGCGGGTGTTGGACCGGGACATCTTGCGTTTCGGGACAGCCATGGCATCATGCTAAATGAAAACGACATTCAATACCAAGGGAGCCCACAGCGATGGCGCGACGACCACCGGTCACCGGCAAGCGCAAACCCAAGCAGAACCCGCTCGACCGGGACGGCATCACGTTCATCGACTACAAGGACACCGCCCTGCTGCGGAAGTTCATCTCCGACCGCGGCAAGATCCGCTCCCGCCGCGTGACCGGTCTGACCGTCCAGCAGCAGAAGCAGGTCGCCCGCGCCATCAAGAACGCCCGCGAGATGGCCCTCCTGCCTTACACGTCGACCAACCGCTAGAGCATCACCAGAAGACGGCGATAGCGGCATTGAGCACGGTCAGCCCGCCGATGGCGAAGAACGTTCCTCGTGTCAGCGCGGGCTTCTTGCGGTAGGCGAACACCAGCCCGGTGATCACCAGGAGGACGACGAGCTTCACGCCGACCTTCGCGTTGTTCACGGTGAAGTCGTCGTCCTTGATCCCGGAGGCCAGCCCGACCAGCAGTACGCCGGTCACCAGCTGGGTCAGCGCGCCATGCAGCATCGCCGCATTCACCACTGGGGTCTTCGTCTTCAACTGGGTGAAGAACCCACCGAACAACGCCGCGAAACCAACCAGGTGCAGGAACGTCAACAGGTGATGCACAAAGTCCATGCGGTCACCTTACTGATCCGAGTCCGCTCGACTCACGAGAGTTCTCCCGTAGCGTCCGAAGGCCCGCCGTACGTGGTCGGCGTGTTTTCGGACGCTACGGATGTACGGCGCTCCACTAGGCCTACTGAGATGGCGCCCAGGCCGCCGACCAGGGCGAAGGCGTAGAAGCCCCAGGGGAATGCCAGGCCGGCGGAGAGTAGTGCGCCACCGAGGATCGGGCCGGCGATGGCACCGAGCCGCCCGACACCTGCGGTCCAGCCGAGTGAGGTCGCTCGGTTCGCGGCTGGGTACATGCGGCCGACATATGCGTAGACGAGCACCTGTGCTGCGAAGACGAAGACACCGGCCAGCAGTACGACGGCGTACAGGATGACGCTGGGGAGCCGGATGCTCAGCAGGGCCAGAGTGATCGTCGCACCGGCGAACCAACCCAGCGTGACGGGCCGTAGTGCGACCTTGTCGGCAATGCGGCCAGCCACGAGCAGTCCGGCCACTCCGCCGAGGTTGAGTACCAGCAGCAGGCTGAGCGCCGCACCGAGCGGGTAGCCCGCCTCACGCATGATCTGCGGCAGCCACGTGTTCAGACCGTAGACAAGCAGCAGTCCCATGAACGACGTCACCCAGAACGCCAGCGTCGGGCGCCGGAACTCCGGGCGCAGCAACGACTTCACCGACTCCAGCGCCGGACTGGCCGCCTCACGGGAGAACGACGGGGACTCCGGCAGATAGCGCCACATCAGCGGCAGCAGTACAAGCGCAGGCGCCGCACCGATCACGAACATCGCCCGCCAGCCCAGCGACGGGATCACCAGGATCCCCAGCAGTGCAGTAACGACAGCGCCGACGTGGTACCCGGTCATCACCAGTGTGGTCGGGCCGCCGTTCCGTCCGTGTGGCGAGTACTCCGTCACCAGAGTGATTGCCGTCGGCAAGCAACCGCCCAGGCCGAGACCAGCCAGGAAGCGCAGTACGCCGAAAGTCCCCGCATTCGGCGCGAACGCGCACAGCAGGGTGAGGAACGAGAAGCCGGCCACAGCCAGCAGTAGTGCGCGCCGACGGCCGATCCGGTCGGTGACCGTCCCGATCGTCAACGCACCAACCGTCATACCGGCCAGGCCGGCTGTCGAGACTGCCGCAGCGATCGACGGTGTGTAGCCCCAGACCTTGTCACCGAGCAGCACCGGGGTGATCGTCCCCAGCACCACCAGGTCGAATCCGTCCAGCAGGACGGCACTCCAGCACAGTGCTCGAACCCAACTGCCGCGCGACATCGGACCTCCGGTCAGCCGGACGGGCGGATCCCGGCCATGCTTCCCAGAAAGGTCCCGGTACGACGCTCTGCGCGCCAGCCCGCCTTCCGCTCAGTGGAAGGTCAGACCAGCCGACGGTCGGTCGCCCAGCGGGTGAGCTCATGGCGGTTGGACAGCTGCAGCTTGCGCAGTACCGACGAGACGTGGGTCTCGACCGTCTTCACCGAGATGAAGAGCTCCCGCGCCACCTCCTTGTACGCGTAGCCGCGGGCGATCAGCCGCAGCACCTCGCGCTCACGCTGCGAGAGCCGGTCCAGGTCCTCGTCGACCGAGGCGATGTCGATCGCCCCGGAGAACGCGTCCAGCACGAACCCGGCCAGCCGCGGCGAGAACACCGCGTCGCCCTCGGCGACCCGGTTGATCGCGTCGACCAGCTCGGTCCCGCTGATGTTCTTGGTGACGTAGCCCCGCGCACCGCCCCGGATCACGCCGATGACGTCCTCGGCGGCGTCCGACACCGACAGCGCGAGGAACTTCACCTCAGGGTGCCGCTGGTGCACCTGCTTCATCACTTCGGTACCACCGCCACCGGGCAGGTGCACATCGAGCAGTACGACGTCCGGCTCGGCCGCGACGATCGCCTTCACCGCGGAGTCGACGTCGTTGCCCTCCCCGACGATGTCGACCGACGCACCGATCTCGCTGCGCACCCCGGCCCGGAACATGTCGTGGTCATCGATGACGACAACGCGCCTGCTGCTCATCTGTCCATCTCCAGTCGCACTTCGGTCCCTGTCTCCGGATCGGAGCGCACTGTCGCGCGCCCGCCGTGCCGTTCCATTCTGCCCATCACACTGTGTCGCAGGCCGAGCCTGTCGTCCGGTACGCCGTCCACGTCGAAGCCCTTGCCGCGGTCCCGGACGAACATCTCCGCCCGGTCGCCGTCCACCTCGACGAACACGTCGATCTTGGCCGCACCGGAGTGCTTGGCCGCATTCACCATTGACTCACGGGCTGCCCTCACCATGGCCGACAGCGGCTCACTCATCTCACAGTCGCCGACCGTCACCACCTCGATCGGCACCCCGTGTGAGTCCTCGACCTCGGCAGCGGCCCGCTTGGCCGCTCCGGACAGCGTCTGGTCGGTCTTGTCGTCCTCGTCGTACAGCCAGGACCGCAGCTCGCGCTCCTGGGAGCGGGCGAGCGTCGCGACGGCCTTCGGGTCACCGGCCTGCTTCTGGATCAGGGCGAGCGTCTGCAGCACCGAGTCGTGCAGGTGCGCAGCCATGTCAGCACGCTCCTGGGACCGAATGCGCTCCGCGCGCTCGGAGTTCAGGTCTCTGGTCAGCCGCTGCACCCACGGGCCGGCGATAACACCGACGCCGATCACTGCGAGGACCAGGGCGATCAGCACGTTGCCCAGCTGCGCCATCTGGCCGTTCTGCACCAGGAAGACGGCAACCGCCGTACCGACCAGCATGACGCCGACCGCCAGTCGGGCGAGCGACTTCCATCCGCCCTTGCCGAGCAGTACGCCGACGACCGGGATCCCGACGCCCTTCGTCCACTCCGCCTTCTGGCCCTCGTCCGCCTGCCGCCAGATCAGCGCCAGACCGGTCCCGGCGAACACCAACGGCCAGAACATCTTCCCGGCGATACCGATGCCGGCGACCTGCAAGAGGAGCAGTACGGCGGCTCCGACGACCACCAGCGCGGTCACCTGGCCGGCGCTCTTCTCCTTCTTCCGCGCCTTCGCCTCAGCCACCGGTGGCGGTTGCTCGTCAGAGCGCAGCCCACTCCGCGTGTGCGCGGCCAGACCAGGCGCGGCAGGAGCAACCGGCGTACCGAGGGGCATCAGGAACCACAGCGCGGCATAGATCAGCACGCCGAAGCCACCGAAGACTGTGGCCGCGATCAGGATCAGCCGGACCAGAGTGTCCGAGATACCGAGGTGGTCCGCCACGCCACCGGCCACACCGGCGACGACACGTCCCTCGGTACGGCGGTAGGCCCGGCGTACCGGAGGCAGTTCGTTCGGACGGCTCTGACCACCGGCGGGGCCAGGGGGCGGCGGAAGGGCTCCGGCTGACGCCCCAGCGGCGGCGGCCTGCCGCGCGGCGTAGGCAGCGTACGGGCCTTGGTACTGCCTGGGACCCTGCGGTCCCCAGCCCTTGTAGCGCCACGGCTGCTCCGCGTCGGGGGCAGGCGGTGCCTCGGCTGGGGCTCCGTGACCGGAGGTCCCACCCGTCGGCGCGGCGGAGGCTGGCTGACTCATCACCACGATCGTCTCAGGCGGACAGGGCCGACACCAGCAGGCTTGTCCCCGACCGGCTCCTCAACAGCCCACTCTGAGCGGTCAGGGTCCCCTCGGGGGAAACCCCGACCGGGCCGCCACCCGGGGGAGGTCAGGGGAGATCCCCGATGTCTTGGCGACCGTCAAGGCGTCAGTATCGATGTCATGGAGCAGAACTCGAGTGGACCCGGAGGGTTCGACCGCAGCCGCCTGCAGAACGTGCAGAACTGGCAACGCAGCCGGTCGGACCGGATGCTGGCCGGTGTCTGCGGCGGGGTCGGCCGGGCGCTCGGCATCGACCCGGTGCTGATCCGGGTGGTGATGGCGGTGCTGATCATCAGCGGCCCCGGCGTCATCTTCTACATCGCCGCCTGGGTCCTGATGCCGGACGAAGGCTCCGACCGCTCCCCCGCGCAGGGCCTGCTCGGCGACCGCGTCCGCCCGGATCACCCGTGGCTGGGCCCGATCGTGGTCGGCGTCGCCGTGTTCGTGGCCATCGCGATGATGTCGTCGTTCAACTTCGGCCGCTTCGTGCCCGGACCGCTCATCGTGCTCGCGATCATCGGAGTGGTCGCCTACCACCGCAAGGGCGGCCGCCGCGGGCGCAGCAACGCCCGTAGTCAGTGGTCCGGCCCGTCCGGCAGCTGGACCCACGGACAGCCCGGCTGGACGCAGACCCAGCCCCAGACACAGACCCAGCGCCCAGTCCAGGACACCCCGGCGCCCGCTGCAGCCAGTCAGCGCCCGCAGGACCGTGTGAGTGAGCCCGTCCAGCCCGTCTGGACCGAGGCCGACCCACTAGGCCTGTACGTCGACGAGCCGCCGGCCGCACCTCCCTCCACGACCCGTACGGCGGAGCCACCGGCCAAGGGGGTCCGTGGCGTGAAGTCGATCGTCGTACTGCTCACCGGTGCCGCCATCGGCATCTGCGCACTAGTGGGCGTGGCCACACCGACCATGCTGATCATCGGAGTCGCGGTTCTGGGTGCCGGCATGCTGCTGGGCGGTTTTGTCGGCCGGACGGCCGGACTGCTGCCGCTGGGCCTGCTGCTCGCCGCTGGTGCCGTGCTGAGCAACCTGTTCCCGAGCGTCCCGCACAACTTCGCCGACGTGAACTACGTGGCGCCGGCCGGACAGGTGATCGACGCGACCAGTTCGACGTACAACTTCGACGCCGGAACCGTGCATCTGGACCTGACCAAGGCCACGTTCGCACCGGGCGCCAAGGTCGACGTCCACGGCCGGGCCGGGGACGTGGTGGTCAAGCTGCCGCAGAACGTCGACGTGGACGGACAGCTGAACGCCGAACTGGGTGAGCTGGACGGACTGACCAGCAAGCAGAGCGGTCATGGTGCACAGTTGACGCTGAAGGACCTCGGCGCCGACCAGAAGGCCGGACCGGAGCAGGTGGTCCTGGACCTGGACCTCAAGCTGGGAACGATCAGAGTGGAGCGGGGATGAGCAAGCCGAAACCGGATGTGGCCGGCATCATCGCCGGTACCGTGCTGACCGGTGGCGCGTCGATCTGGATGCTGAACGACCACGGCGTCCTGCAGACCAAGGACCTCGGCCTCACCGGCGCCCTGCTGCTCCTTGCCGCAGGCATCATCGGCCTGGCCGCGTCCCACCGCGGTTAGGGCTCGGATAAGCTGAGGTCCGCTATCCGAGGGGCCTCGGTACGACGGGGCCCCGTGGTCACAGGAGTTTCCGATGGTGCGCGGCACCGTGAAGTGGTTCAACGCCGACAAGGGCTACGGCTTCCTCGCCGTGGACGGGCAGGACGACGTCTTCGTCCACTGGAGCAAGATCGTCTCCGACGGGTACAAGACCCTCGAGGACGGTCAGCCCGTCGACTTCCAGATCATCGACGGTCCGAAAGGCCGCGAGGCGGAAGCCGTCACGCCCGTTTAGGAACTGCGTGTCGGGACTGCAGCCGGTAACCTGACCACCTCACCGTGGGAGGGGTCCGAGACGTGACAGAGCCGGTACACGTGGTCCGGAGGCTGGAGAAGGCGCTGGCCGACGACGACTTCTCGTGGACGTTCGTGCTGGTCGGGGAGGACCAGACCGACAAGCTCGCCACATTGACCGGTGACCTGCGCGGTCCGGTCTCGGAGACCGGCGACGGCAAACAGATCACCTCGGGCTTCTCGTACTGGGGCATCGGCCCGACGATTGCCTGGGCGAACGCGACCAATGACCCGTTCTACCTGGTGATGAAGGCCGGCAGCGAGTCGTTCCAGCGGCACTGGCGCAAGGTCAAACCGCATGTGGACAAGGGCGGGTTCCACTTCGTCAGCCTGGGCATCGGCACCGGGGTGAAGGACCGGACCATCCTGGAGGACCTGCGCCGGCGCAGCCCGGACATGTTCTACGTGCCGGTCGACATGAGCTCGGAGATGCTCCGGCTCGGGGCGCAGGAGTCGGTCCGCAGCGGCCACTTCCCGATCTCGCAGGTGCTCCCGGTCCAGATCGACTTCTCGATCCGGGACAACATGTCCGAGCTGGCCCAGATGCTCAACCGGCTGGTCGGCGACGAGCCGCTGCTCTACAGCCTGACCGGGAACACGCTGGCCAACTTCGACGACGACGAAGACCTCCTGCAGCTGATCACCGACGCACTGCGGCCGCAGGACCGGCTGCTGCTCGAGGTGGCCACCACGATCCAACTGGACGACCAGACCGCCAAGGCGGCCGCCGACGAGTACCACCAGACCAGGGCCTTCGCGGAGTTCGTCACCAGCGCCCTGCGCTACAACACCGATCTGAAGATCGACAACGAGCGGGTCAAGTTCGTCGGTGAGATCGAGGACGACGACGCGCTGCTGGTGAAGGTGCTCTGGCAGAACGACACCCGGGAGCCGATCCGGATGGGCCTGCCGGACCACACCGAGGTGGTGCTGCCGATCGGCGACACGATCCGCCTCTACACGACCCGGAAGTACTCGACCGCCCGACTCAAGCGGCTCACCACCGCCTGCAAGCTGACCCCGGTCGAGGCGATCCAGTCCCAGTTCCGCTACATGCGCCGCCCGAACCCGTTCGGCCTCGAACTGCTCCTGCTGGCACCGGAGTCCTCCGGCGAGCGCGACCACACCCTGGCCGACGACATCTGGGCGCGATGAGCCGCTGGGCCGCACACCGCCGTACGGTCGTCGCGGCGATCAGCTACGGCCTGCTCGGCCTGGCGTTCGTACTAGGCGTCATCTGGTTCTTCTGGCCGGACAACTCCCGCTGGGAGCCCGCGGTGAACTCGCTAACCCTGGTCGCGGGTCTCACCGGCATCTTCGTCGAACGACTCACGGCCGAGGCAGAACGCCGTACCGAGGTGCTGCGGGCAGTCACGGACGAGCTGCAGGAGAACACCCGGCTGCTGAACGACGCCCGGTTCTCCCCGCAGGCACCGACCACCCGGCAGATCTACCCGCGGCTCGTGGTGTCGGCGGTCGACGCAGCCCTTGTCTCTGGCGCTCTCGGGCTGCACCGTGACTCTGAGCTGGTCAGTCTCCTGCACCGCTGGCGCGACACCGTGCACCTGTTCAACCGCCGGCTCGACCTGACCGAGATCAGCACCTTTTCCGCGACCACCTCGGCGGACGAGCTGGCCGCGTTCCATCGCGCGCTGCATCGCAAGGACAGTTTCTTCACCGGCACCCGCGAGCAATTGGAAGCCCTGGTCGCGAAACTGCGCTAACGGGCAGGCCCGAAACCGGAGCGCACTCTGCCACAAGCGGCAATTCAGGCCGAACCGTTGACTTAGCCATGCCCTCCGGCGCTTACTTTCGGACAGGACCGTAAATACGGAACCCCGGAGGCATCCCTTGCGCCCATTCCGCCCGCTGCTGGCCGCCGTCCTCGCTGCTGCTCTCGTGATCGCCCCGACTGCCCCCACGACGGCCGCAGGCCCGCCGTACGCGGCTGCTGTGTCTCTGGGCGTCCCGCTGTCCGACGTCCTGCTGATCGGTGGCACCGTCGCGCCCGGCCCGGGCGGCAAGACCGCGATCTGGAACGTCTCCACGGGCGGTCCGGCGTATCTGAACGCCATCGACCCGGTGAACGGCAACAGCCTGCTCTCAACGCCGCTCCCAGGCGCCGAAGGCAGCTACGCGGTGGCCGCGACTCCGACCGGCACGATCTACGTCGGTACCTACAACAACGGCCACCTGTACCGGCTGCGCCCTGGCGCGACCACTGTCGAGGACCTCGGCCGACCGATCGCCACCGAGACCTTCGTCTGGCGGATCACCACCGACGAGCAGGGCAACGTGTACGGCGGCACCTACCCCAACGGCAAGGTCTTCCGGTACGACGACAAGACCGGCGCGATCCGCGACTACGGCCGGGTCCTCGCGGACCAGACGTACGTGAAGAGCATCGGCTACGCGAACGGCAAGGTGTACACGGGCTCTCTTCCCGATGCCCGCTTCACCGAGCTCGACACCACCACCGGCGCGATCACCGAACTGCCCCCGCCACCCAACCTCGGCGACCCGAAGGGCAAGTCGGTCTACGACCTCAACGTCCGCGGCGGCCGCGTCTACGTCCGCGTCGGTACGGCGTTCCCCGGGCCGATGTACGTCTGGGACATCGCGTCGCGTGCCTGGGTCGACGAGATCCCGACCGCGCACGGCCTGGACATCTCCCCGCTCGACCCGGACGGGAAGCTGTACATGATCCAGGCCGGCGAGCTGAAGAAGTACGACCCGGCCACCAAGACCCTGACCGGGACCGGTCTGACCTTCACCGGCCGGATCCAGAACGCGCGCGCCATCGGGTTCGCCGACCTCGGGCTGCCCGACTACCCGGGCACCAGCGTGGTCGGCACGCTGTGGCGCGGCGAGGAATTCCGCTACAACCCGCAGACCGGCAAGTCGGAGATCTTCCAGACGCAGGTCCGCCGCGAGCCGATCGAGATCCTGTCGGTCTCCGGCGGCGCCAAGACCGTCTACACCGGCGGCTACCTCAACGGCGGCATCTCGCTCACCGACCCGAAGACGGGCAAGACCACCTTCAACCGCTTCTCGCAGACCGAGGCGACCCTCGAGGCCTCCGACGGCAAGGTCTGGATCGGCACCTACCCCGAGGCCCGGCTGTACTCCTACGATCCCCGGCTGACGTGGAACAGCAGTGAGTACTCACCAGGCCCACCCGGTACGCCGGAGAACCCGGTGCTCGCGGTGAACCTGAAGCCCCAGGTGCAGATGCGGGCCCGCGCGCTGGTCGAGGTGAACGGCCAGATCGCGGTCGGCACGGTCCCCGACGGCGATCGCCTGGGAGGTGCGCTGGCCTTCTACGATCCACGGTCCGGCGTCACGACGACGTACCGGAATGTCGTACAGGACGAGAGCGTGTTCGGTCTGACCGCTCGTCAAGGAATCGTCTACGGCGGTACGTCGATCACCGGCGGACTGGGCACGACCAAGCCGACCCGCGAGTCCGGCACGGTGTTCGCGTGGGACGTCGCGGGGAAGCGCAAGCTCTGGGAGACCGTGCCGGTGGCCAAGGCCGCGACCGTGTCGTCGGTGACGTTCGGGCCGGACGGGACGCTGTGGGGCGTGGCGGGGAAAACCGTGTTCGCGTTGGACCCGCGGTATGGGACAGTTCTGAAGTCCTATGTCCTGGGGACGACCACCCAGACCGGGGACATCGTCGCGACCCGGGACGGGGTGTACGTCAGCATCGACCTGAACAAGATCTACCGGATCGCGCCGGGCCGGTGGCAGACCCCGCAGCTCTACCTCGAGCACCCGCACAAGCGGCTCGCCGTCCAGGGTGGTCAGCGGCTGGTCTTCAGCAACGGACCCGAACTGTTCCGAGTCGATATCAAACGTTGACAGCAGAAATTCGTTCCCATTACTTTCGGTCCTGACCGTTATTAGGTCACTACCCAGGGGGTTGTGATGAAATCCACCGTCCGCCGTATCGCGGCGCCGCTCACCGCACTCGTCCTCGCCGCCGCGCTCAGCTCGTGCGGCGGTGGCGACGACACGAACTCCGCCGGCAAGAAGACCGTCACCCTCTGGATGTACCCGGTGATCGCCGACCAGGCCGCCAGTGACACCTACTGGAAGAAGGTCGAGACCGACTTCGAGGCGGCCAACTCGGGCATCGACCTCAACATCGAGGCGCAGCCCTGGGACAAGCGCGACGAGAAGCTCGCCACCGCGTTCGCCGGTGGCAAGGGCCCGGACGTCGTCCTGCTGATCCCGGACCAGCTCCCGCAGTACGTGAAGAACGGCTCGCTCGAGCCGGTCGACGACGTGGTCACGCCGGACAAGGACAAGTTCCTGCCGAACGCGATCCCCGGCCTCACCGTCGAGGGCAAGGTGTACGGCGCGCCGATCTACCACACGGTCACCACGACGATCTACAACAAGACCGTGCTGACCAAGGCCGGCATCGCCAAGCCGCCGGCCACCTGGGACGAGATCAAGGCGGCCGCGCCGAAGCTGAAGGCGGCCGGGTTCACCACGCTGGACTACTCGGCCTCGACCGAGTCGACGCTGAACCTGAGCTTCTACCCGCTGCTCTGGCAGGCCGGCGGCAAGGTCTTCGCCGACGACGGCAAGTCGGTCACCTTCGACCAGGCCCCGGGCCTGGAGGCATTGACCTTCCTGAAGACGCTGTGGGACGACGGCGCAATCCCGAAGACCGCACTGAACAACGGCAACGCGATCGAGAACCAGCCGATCGGCAAGGGCACGGTCGCGATGGGCTTCACCGCCACCCCGGCCAACGCCGCCACCGCCGCCAAGGGCTGGGGCGACGCGAACATCGAGGTCGGCGCCCCGCTGACCGGTGCGAAGCAGGTCGGCTACGGCATCCCCGGTGGGCTGTCCGTCAACGCCGGCTCGAAGAACGTGGACGAGGCCAAGAAGTTCCTCTCGTTCATGATCCAGCCGCCGCAGCTGCAGGCGCTGAGCAAGGCGACCGGCTACTTCACCCCGCGCACCGACGCGAAGGTCGAGGTGACCGACCCGCTGACACTGAAGTTCGGCCCAGCCCTGCAGTACGCCTTCCCCGGTGAGCCCAACCCGGCCGCCCGCCAGATCATGTCGCTGCTGAGCGTCGAGATCCAGGCCGTGCTGACCGGCAAGAAGACACCCCAGCAGGCGCTCGGCGACGCTGCCAAGCAGGCCAACGACCTTCTGAAGCGATGACCCAGGTCGGCGTCGGCCAGAACTCCCCCGTCCGCCGCCCGCGTCCCGCGCCGCTCAGGGGGCGGCACGGTCCGCGGCGGCGGGCGTGGGTCGGACTGGTGTTCGTGGCGCCGATGCTGGCGCTCTTCCTCGCCTTCCGCTTCCTGCCCGCGGTCGGCGCCGTCTGGCTGTCGCTGACCGACTACCGGCTCAGCGGCCGCTGGAAGTTCATTGCCTTCGACAACTACACCCGGCTGCTGCAGGACGACCTGTTCCACCAGAGCCTGGTCGTCACGCTCACCTACACGGTGATCTTCGTTCCGTTGACCGTGCTGCTGTCCCTCGGTACGGCGCTGTTGCTGCAGCAGGTGGTCTGGCAACGCGGGTTCTTCCGCGGCGTGTTCTTCCTGCCGTACGTGACGAGCATCGTCCTTGCCGCCGTGATCTGGAAATGGATCTACGACGTGCAGGACGGGCTGCTGAACGCCGTACTGGGACTGGTCTCGATCGGCCCGATCGACTTCCTCGGCTCGGACAACACCGTGCTCGCGTCGATCGCGGTCACCTCGGCCTGGAAGGGCTTCGGGTACTCGATGCTGATCCTGCTCGCGGGTCTGCAGGCAGTGCCGAAGTCGTACCTGGAGGCCGCGATGATCGACGGCGCCTCGGCCTGGCAGCGGTTCCGCTACATCACGGTGCCGCAGATCCGGCCGGTGCTGTTCTTCGTGCTGGTGATCGAGACGATCAGCGCCTTCCAGGTCTTCGACGCGATGTACGTGATGACCGGTGGCGGCCCGGTCCGGGCCAGCTACTCGCTCGTCTACTTCCTGTACGACAGCGGTTTCAAGTTCTTCGACTTCGGCTACGCGAGCGCGATCGGCATCGTGCTGTTCTTCATCGTGCTGATCATCTCGCTCGTCCAACGCCGCCTCGTCGGGAGGGACGACTGATGGTGAACCTCCTCGACCGACCATCCACCCGCCGTACGGCGTCCTCATCCCCGCCGCACCGGTCTTCCCGGCCGGTCGCCCGACTGACCTTGCCGACACTGCTCGCACTGACCGCGATCATCACCGTCGTACCGTTCGTGGCCATGGTCCTGGTCGCCTTCGCACCACCAAGCGGCAACACCTTCCCGGACGCCTTCTACCCGTCCCGCTGGACCTTCGACAACTTCACCCGCGTGCTGTCCAGCTCCGACATCCCACGCTGGACCGTCAACTCGCTGCTGTACTCCCTGGTCTCAGTCGTCTTCGTCCTGCTGTTCGCCGCGATGGCCGGCTATGCCTTCGCCAAGAAGCGTTTCCCCGGCCGCGAACTGATGTTCTGGGCCTTCATCGCCACCCTCATGGTCCCCTTCCAGGCGACCCTGATCCCGTCGTACATCCTCGTCTCGCGCCTCGACTGGGTCGACAGCTACTGGGGCCTGATCGTCCCCACCCTCGCCAACTCCCAAGCCGTCTTCCTCCTCCGCCAGTTCATCGGCCAACTCCCCGACGAACTCTTCGAAGCCGCCGAAATCGACGGCGCCCCCGAATGGAAGATCTTCACCCTCATCGTGATGCCCCTGATCCGCCCAGCCCTGGCCACCCTGGGAATCTTCGTCTTCCTGTGGCACTGGAACGACTTCCTCTGGCCCCTGGTGATCGGCCAGTCCGCCCACATGCAAACCCTGACCGTAGGCCTGGCCACCCTCCAAACCCAGTCAGTCCCCATCAACCAAATCATGGCCGGCGCCACCATCACGGTAGTCCCCAGCCTCCTGGTCTTCGGCCTGCTGCAGCGCTACCTAACCGACAGCATCACCATGAGCGGTCTGAAGGGATAGTTTTCCCAACGCGTGCTACGCAGTCGCTCCTCCGTCGCGCCCGCTACGCCCGCTGCCCGCCCACCCTGAGCTCTCCTCGGGGCTACCGCCCCCGACCTGTGCGCTACCGCACACACTTTCCGGGCTACCGCCCGACCTCCCCCGCGCCTTCGGCGCCCACCCACGCCGTCGCGCGCTTATCGCGCGACCGACCCCTCCCGGCGTACTGGCAAGCCGCGGGCAACGCAGCCGTTCTCGCGCCAACCAGCCGAACTCGTACCTGCGAACAACGGATTAGAAGTTCAGCTCTACCTTCTGCGGCCCGCTGCCACCGGAGCCCCGCCCAGTTTCGCCGGACACGCCTCCGTCTGGGGGGAGCGTCCAGTGACGCCGGTAGGTCGTCCGCCGCTCCGCCCAACTGGTCTCGGCTTGTCCGACGCTTCGCGGCCAGCGTTCCGATCACCGCCGGAGGAGCCGCCGGCCGGAGCGGGCCAGGGCTCAATCCTCCACCCTTCTCAAGTCGATGAGGGCTAGCTGAACACCTCACCGGCCCCTGCGTGGCGGAAGGTCGATGGTTGCCTTCCCGGACTTATCGACCCTGATGAGCCAGGTCGAAATCCCCGGCCGTCCGGCTCCTTCCCAAGCCGAGTACGCACGCTCCACTGGCGACCACAGATCCTCGAGACCGCCGTAATGGACGCTGTCTTCGGTCACGTAAGCCCAAGACTCGGCACGAGGGCCGTTGAGCGATGCTGTTCCGCTGCTTGCGAACCACCGGATCTCAGGCGCCTGCCGCCAGAGGTAGAGTCCGAAGTCGCCGGTCTCCAGCACAGAGGCAGGTACCTTGGTGGGTCGCGTCTCCATCGCGTTTGCCCGCGTCCGGTGCTCGTCGTCGGTGAACTCAGGCGTCGTGTCGCCCGCGTGAGCAAACTCTGGTGTCCGCCGAGCGCCCATGAAGTACCCGCGCGCTGGCATCAGAGCGCCGACGGCCCCAGAGCCGTCACGTCCGATCGCGACTTTGGCCCAAGCGCCCATCGAGCTGTTCGCGGGCGATCGTAGGTCGGTGAGGATCACCGCACCTGGTTTGCCCCAGCGCAGCCATTCGGCCGGGATGTCGTCTACCGAGTGAGTGGCAAGGATCCTGTCGTAAGTGCCGTCCTGTGGCTCGAATGACGGGTGGTAGTCCAGGCTGGCGAGTCGTTCTCGGGCTAGGTCGACCAGTTCCTCGTCGATGTCGAGGGTCGTTACTGCGTCGTCCCCTAGTAGGTGGCAAAGAATCGCGGCGTTGTATCCGGTCCCTGTTCCGATCTCAAGGACTTTCATGCCGGGCCGGATTCCGAGTTCCTCGATCATGTCGGCCATCACTGTCGGCATTGAGGACGACGAGGTGTAGGTCTCGGAGCTGGGCTGCCCCTCGATGGGTTTGAGCTGGGTGACCAGTGCGGTGTTTGAGTAGACCGTGGTCAGCCAGTCGGGGTGCGACTCGTCCACGATGCCGGTCACGGAATCCCAGCCGTCAGCGTTGGTCTCGGTGCGGTAGTACGTGGGTACGAACAAGTGCCGGGGTATGGCCGCGAACGCCTGAAAGAGTGCGTCGTTGCGCAGGCAAGCCGCGCGTCGGACCTCGCTGGCCATCGCGTCTGCGAGCGATGGCCAGTCGTCGATGGTGGGTTGATTCACTTCATCTCCAGTAGGTCGGCGACGGCCGACGTCATTGGTAGTCCGGTTTCCTGTTCAAGCCAGTGCCACTGTCCACCGGTGTTGCACTCGTACCAGGCCCAGCGCCCGTTCTCCTGGATGCCGAAGTCGAAGGCGCCGAACACCAGACCGAAATGGTCCAAGTAGCGCCGACAGCCTTCGACGACCTTGCGCGGCGTATCTACGACCGTGTAGGTCACAAGATCGTAGTCACGGCGCCAGTCCAGGTGTGGTGAGGCAACACGCACACTGAACACCTTGTCGCCGATCACGGTGGTGCGTACGTCCGCGGTCTTCTGAACTGTCGCCTGGAACAGGTGCAGGGTGCTCCCGATCCCGTCGTCCATCTCGTCAGGGTCGACCTGTCCTACCCAGATGAACGACGGAGCTCCATTCGGGGCGGGCAGGTCGCTGGCATAGAGCGGCTTGTAGACAACCGATCCTTGAGCCTTCGCGAAGGCCCTCGCCTCGTCCAGGCTGTTGGTGACCAGGGTCGGGGGCACCTCAAGCCCGACACTGACCGCGGCACTCAACTGCGCTGGCTTGAAGTCGGCTGCCAGCGACCGCCACATGTGATTGACCCACCGAGCCTCAATGCTGGCCAACAGACCGCCCATGCCGTGCCGCGCCTGGTCTGCAGCAAAGCGGGCGTCATTGTCGCTCAGTGCCGCCGGTGCCTTGTAAGACGAGGGACGACGGTAGTAGACAGACCGAACCGAACCGAGATCCACTTCCCTGCTGGAAGTAGTCACGCAACTCGGCTGTCCATCGGCATAGTGCGCGCTGACCTCCACCTGGCCAGTAAGTACACCCGCCGGATCCAGCCGGACGACGGGAACTCCCCGGGCGTTCAGCTCGTGGATCACGGCGTCTGAGGTTGGATCGTCGATTCCCGTCAGGATCAGGACCGGCGTGTCCATCATCAGTCCGGCACGTAGGTGGTTACGTTGGCGTCGTCCGGCGGGTTGCCGTGCTGCCCGTCCTTACCGCCGGTGGGACTGCTCGTCGTGATGGGCCTGCTGGTGCCATGCTTCGGACCGGCCTGAATCGTGTGTCCGCTCGCATCGCGATAGATCGTGATCTGGGTGTCGGCGTCGATCTCCATCGATGACGGCACCGGCTCTACGGTGGTCCCGGTGAACGCCGTAACCCTGGTCATGCCCCACGGCCTAGCTGTTGTGTCAGTTGTTGTCATGATCGATCCTCTCCGTAGTCCTTCATTTCGGGAACGGCCGGCGGTGGACTTCCCGACGCCAGCTGAACCAGGTGGAAATGTCGCCTCTGAGGTCTGCGCGTCACTTTTCGCGGAAACCTTGACACCGATCTCGGCTAGGCGCTCATGCGGAATGGCACTGCCGACGAACCACGGTTGGCGGCCGATAACGATTAATTGTTTGGGGTGTGGCCAGCGCATGCCCGGCGCCTCGCGACGCCAGTAGACCCGGCACACCACGATCGATCCATCCGGCCAAGACGGAACAGTTACATCGAACCCGTTCTCACCTGCGAGCGTGTTCCAGATCCATCCGGACTCTTCCGGAGGATCGCCGATCTCGTGGGTCTCGGAGTCAAGAGCGAGTCAGCCCACGTGTACGTATTGCCAGCCAACGGCGCTCTCACCGATGTGCCTCAAGCCATATGACACGTTCAATTCCTCATGGTCGGTTGAGACCGGCCGGACGGTGCTCGCCAAGGCGCAATCGCCCGCAACCAGCCGGCCAGCCTTACAGAGGACCGTCAGGCCCCCTCATGTCAATCCGCGCCAGCCGGACTTCGGTGCTCTGCGAGCCCTCCACAGGGGAGAGAAAGGCTCGGACAAGCTGGACCATCGATGGTGATCGGTCCTTGCGGCTGCCCGCCACGGGCGGATCTATGTGTCTTGCGGTATGACTCGCTCAGTACGTATCTCGCGATTGGCAAGGCCCGCGATTCTCAGCTGCAAGACGTTGTAGTACTGCTCAGCCAGTTCGGCCGGCGCGACGTGCTCTTCGATCAGGTGCTTGCCGAGCCACAACTGAACTTTCCATTCGACCGGCTCCTCACTCATCGATCCGAGCCGGAAGCGGCTCGTTGGCGACTCACAAACTCTGGAAGCGACGCTGCATCGCACCTGCGTAGCGGTCAGCAAGAGCCTGTTCGTTGATGAACTCGGCAATCGGGTGCTCACCAAACCAGAGCCTTACTCGATGCCTCTGGGGCACCACATCCGCGGTCATGGGCTTCCTCCCCTGCAAGACGACTGCTCACTCCATGCAACCACCGTGGCACCCGCTGTAGCCCCCTGACACCTGGCAGACGGAGCGATTACAGACCGATTCGTGGGCATGCCCCGCCCACTTGCCCATCCAGATGGGTAGAGTTGACAAACAGAGCCGCCTGAAGTTGAAAGGTCAGCCAGTTCCATGAGTCCGTCGAGGTCGTCGCAAGCGTCCGCGCAAAGCCCGCAGAAGCGCGGTCGGGAGCTTGCGTCTCAAGGCAAAAAGCTGTGGGCTGAGAAAGGATCAGTCAAGGGCGCAGCGCTGGAACTGATGGCGCAGTACCCCGAGGTCCCCAGTCTGCAGGCATACCGCTATGCCGCTGGACTGTCGCAGGATCAAGCGGCGGCGCGCTACAACGAGGTGGCCGGGCATCAGACGAGTCTTGGTGGGACATCGATTAACGCATGGGAGTCCTGGTCTCGGCAGCGCGGCCATGGATCACCGCCGTCCATTTCCAGTCTGTTGATACTGTCCTCCGCTTACGGCAGAGGTCCGATGGGAGTGACGGACGAGGACATCACGCCGGCAGACCTTATCGCTGAGTCATACGAACGACTTCCGATTGAGGATCAGCTCGCACTCAAGTCCTACAAGAAGACATCAGAATCACTCGATCCGGAGACTCGCCTGTCGGCCACGAAGGGGCAAAAAGGCAGTTCGTCCGCTCAGATCTTGAACTATGCTCAGGTCGGCAGTGAATTCATTCTCACAGCTCCCACCGTCGAATACGGGAACTCTGAGCTCGATGTCGTGACCCTCCCGAACCCCAATCCTAGCCGCTTACTCGATCTGACGTGGGCGACTTTCGGCTACGGCGTAGAACGCCTCTCGCGCCAGATCAAGAACCTCGGTAAACGGCTAGATGTTGATGCCTGCTTTGGGATCAACGAGGCCGGATTGGTCATGGCCACATTCCTCTCCTCGTCAAGGTTTTCGCGCTGCCCTATCGGATACCTGAGATGCAACAAGGTCCGAGATGGGATCGAGTTGGATGCTGCGTCACACTTCCCTGCAACCAATGACGCGCCAACCATCGTCATCTGTGACTTTGAGGTCAAGCATGCTGATGTGATTGGCTACATCGCACGCGAGCTGCGGGCCCGCTACCCGAAGGCGGAGCTCTACTTCGCGGTATTCGGGGCAATGACGAAGGGATCGACTCTGGAAGTAGAGAGTTTCGACGATCTGACCGGTGCCCAGATCATGCGCGCCGCGGACTTCGAAGCAGTCTTCATTGCGGCAACAATGAGTCCGCCAGGAATAGAACCTCCGCTAGAGCTAAGATAATTAAGACGAAGGTGAGCAAACGTGTCTATGAGTGAAATTCCGGAGCTGGCACGAGACGTTGTCAGCATGGTTCGCTCTATGCTCGATGATCTGCGTCCCAAGCTCTTAAGTGCAGCCCTCACGGGCAGCCGCGCCGAGAACGAGAATAATCGCCACGAGGACAATTTTCTGTCCGACTACGACCTTCTGATGCATGATCTGTACAAGCAGCGATTCGCCGAATTAGTGCCGTCCTTTATCTACGCCTCCGAAGAGTCGGATCCTCAGGTGATCGGCTCTGATCAGGAGCCGGATCTGTGTGTCCTAGTGGATCCCCTGGATACCAGCGAACTCGCCGTGCGCGCACTGCAAGGCTATACGCACATTATGGTCTACTCGCTATCCTTGAGACGGCCCATCATCTCGGTCATCGGTGACATCTTCCACCACGTTCAGCTGTATGTAGCTGCTCTCGGGGATGACGGTGCCGATCGCGCCTTCGCGGTCACAAGGGCTGACGAATGGCACGCGCTGACGCGTCGCCCGAGCGTCCCGCTCTCAGAGGCGCTAGTGACCAACTATCTGATGCGCCCAGAGGAGAGGTTCCTGCCTCTCGCTCGGCAAGAAGACTTCTTCAAGGCGCTGGGCGAAGAAGGCCCAGAAGGCAAGCGCAAGGGCCGGATCGGAGTCGGCCACGGTTCTGTCTGCCTGTGCCACGTCGCCGCAGGATTTACCGATGCCACGATCGAAATCCAGAAGGGGTTCGCGGCGTGGGACTTCCTGCCAGGACACTACGTCTTGCATGCGGCAGGTGGCACAGCCATCGATCTCGAGGGCGCGCCGATCGACCTCGACTACGGGTTCAACAGTTTGAGCGAGATCACTGAGGCCATGGAACGTAAGCAGATGTTCGTCGCGACGAGCGAACCTGCCCTCGCCGAAGAGATCCGCAAAACCTTCACTTTCTAGACCCACATCGCATTCCGGGGCCACCGAGCGGCACTACGCTCAGGCCCACGACGCAAGAAACGCCCCCAGCTGGCCAGGATGCTGGCGTTGTCTCTATGCGACGAGAGGCCCGACGAACTCGCCACCGTTGAGGTTGGCAACGATCTTGCCGACGCCCGTGTACAGGCGTACTGAGATCCATGACTGTGAGGTGCGCTGGTTCTTGGCGATCTCCCGCTACGCGCCGCCCGGTCTTCGCTCGGAGTTTCTGCTCCCGTCTCAGCAGATCGGGCCGCGCGAGGACTAGGGCCCCCAGGCTGTGAATGTTCAAGTAGCTGTGTACGTCGTTGTCCAGATGTCTCGGAAAATGCTCGGCAACTCGGCCCCCGACCAGCCGTACTCGTCGACCTCGGCAAGAAGGTACGAGTCGTCGGTGTAGGAATCTATGATCTCGCCCGGCCGATAGGCCTAATAGGTAAGGTACGCGAAGGCGTGCTCCTCGCAGCTGAGGGTGTGCTTGATGAACCATCCACGGCTGGACTTCACCGGTGAGTTGGTTCCGGACGCACATCGTCCGGAACGTCGTTTAGCGTCGTTTCCATGGACAACACCGATGTCGCTCTGACCGGGCCGCCGGTCGCTGGATCCGAGGCCGATACCTTGCTCGGGGCGCTGGAGCGTAACCGTCGTACTTTCGCCTGGAAATGCAGCGGCCTGGACGCCGCGGGACTGCAGCGTCGGCACCCACCGTCGACGGTCACGCTCGGAGGGCTTCTGAAGCACCTCGCCCTGGTCGAGGACGAGTACTTCACCCATCGCTTGCACAACCGTGAACTCGGAGCGCCATGGGACACCGTCGACTGGGACGCCACCCCGGACTGGGAGTGGCAAAGTGCCGCGGACGACTCACCCGAGCAACTACTCGACCTGTGGAGCGCATCCGTTGACCGGTCCCGGGCCGCAGTCGCCGAAGCGCTTGCCCGAGGCGGCATCGACCAACTCGCCCGGTGGAAGAGCACCGACGGCAGGTCGCCGAGCCTGCGCTACATCCTCGTTGACCTGATCGAGGAGTACGCCCGCCACACCGGCCACGCCGATCTGATCAGAGAATCCATCGACGGCCTCACCGGCGAGGGAGAACCTCAGCCTTCCTAACGCCCTGCAGAACTGCACAAGGACAGGACGTATAGACACAGCACAGTCGGTCGTCACGCTCACCGGACCTGGCTCCGGCACCAGATCGGGCGACACCTCCTGTCCTACGGCAGATCATCCCAAGCAGGTTCCACGTCACCACGGCTGCTCCTTCGCGTGACCACCGAGGACGGGACCACAGAAGACCGCGCCGAAGGCGCCAAGAGAACAGTCGCCGCCGCAGGCGGTGTCCGCTCAGGTGACACCACCTGTCCCACGGCAGAGCATCCCGGCCAGCATCCGTGTCACCAAGGCTGCTTCTGAACGTGACCACCGAGGACGGGACCACCGGAGAGGCGGGGTCAGTTGTAGTAGCCGTCGATGGGGACGCGGGCCTCGTCGTACAGGGAGGGGCCGGATTGGGGGACGGCGGGGAAGCTGCCGGTGGTCTTCAGACCGTTGAGCTGGTCGCCCGACAACGCGTAGACGACGTTGCCTAGGCCGGAGCGGGCTAGGGCGCCGGTGCACATTTCGCAGGGTTGGCAGCTGGTGTACATGGTGGTGGCGGCTGCGACGTCAGCCTTCAGTTCGCGGGCGGCCCAGACGGCGAGCTTCAGTTCGGGGTGGTGGCTGATGTCGGCGTCGGTGATCGTGGTGTTCTGGGCTTCGGCGAGGACTTGGCCGTCGGGGCCTACGAGGAGGGAGCCGAAGGGTGGGTTGCCGGCTTCGCGGGCGGCGGCGGCCAGGGCGATGGCTCGGCGGAGGTGGGTTTCAGTGGAGGTCATTTGTTCAGCTCCTGCTTCAGGGTGGCCAGGTCTCGCCAGGCGGTTTCGGGGTGTTCGGTTTCGGCGGGGTCGCCTTGGAACGGATCCAGTACGACGCTCTCAGCGCCGAGCTCACGCAGTACGTCGAAATCGGCGCGCACCTGGTCGATCGAGCCCTCACCGGCAACCCGGGTCTCATCAGGTAGCGGCCCGGCGGTGAGGCGGAGCAGGATCCGCGGGGCGAAGGCGGGGACCGGCCGGCCTTCGGTGTCGGCGATCTCGCGGAGACGGGTTGTTGCCGCGCGCAACCAATCGGTGCGCTCGCGGAGCGGGTGCCAGGCGTCGCCGAGCAGGACGGTACGCCGCATGGCCGCCGTACTGCGGCCGCCGACCCACAACGGGATTCGGCCGGTGCCGTAGTCGGCCTCGTTCGCCCAGGCCGTTCGCAACGTGGTCAGTAGGTCGTCGGTGGCGTGGCCGCGGTCAGCGTGCGAGGAGCCGAGCGCCTCGAACTCCTGCTTGGCCCAGCCCGCGCCGACACCGAGGACCAGGCGGCCGCCGCTGAGCTGGTTGAGGTTCGCGGCCATTCGCGCGACGAGTAGCGGATGGCGGTAGCCCGCGATCAGGACCGTTGTGCCGAGCCGGACGCGAGAGGTGATGCCCGCCAGCCAGCTCAGGGTGGTGAACGGCTCGTAGAACGGCGCCGGGTACTGCGCGGCGACGTCGGGAGTGATCACGACATGGTCGGAGACCATCAGCAGGTCGTAGCCGAGGCCCTCGACCAGCTGGGCCCAGTCGCGCAGCCGCGCCGGGTTGGTTCCGGGACCGAAATTGGGGACGTTGACGCCGATTTCCACGCCCTCAGGCTATCCAGGCGAACGGTGCAGGTTGAAGAGATTTCTCCCGGCAGAAGCCACTGGAGACCGGGGAATCAACGGTAGATTGCCATCATGACCGAGACTCTCGACGTGATCGACTGGGCCCTGCTGGCCGAGCTCCAGGCCGACGCCCGGCTGTCGCTCAGCGAACTCGGCCGGCGGGTCAACCTGAGCGCCTCGGCCACCACCGAGCGGGTACGGCGGTTGGAGTCGCTCGGGGTCGTCACGGGCTACCGGGCCGAGGTGGATCTGGCGAAGGTCGGCTATCCCGTGCTCGCCGTGGTCCGGCTGAAGTACCCCGGCAACAAGCACGAACCGCTCAAGCGCCTGATGGCCGAGCGCGGCGAGATCCTCGAGTGCCTGCGGACGACCGGCGACGACTGCTACACGCTGAAGGTCGCAGCGACCTCGATGCCGCACCTCGAAGAGCTCGTCAACGAGCTCACCGAGTTCGGCAGCACCACGACCAACCTCGTGTACTCCCAGACCCAGCCCTACCGTGGGCCACGGAAGCCCTAGGTCAGCTCGCCGAAGGCCTCGATCGCGCGGAGCGCGTCGGCCTGCGACATCCCCGGCGGCTGGATGCGGAGGATGATCCCGTCCGCGCCCATCTCCTCGTAGTGCGCGATCCGCTCGGCGCACTCGGCCGACGAGCCGATCACGCTGCGATCGACGATGTCGTCCCAGCCCTGCGTGTAGCGGCTGGCGTCGGCGGAGGTCCGCTTCCAGCCGGTGTAGGCGTCGTACAGGTCGCGCAGCGGCTCTTCCAACGCCTTGCGCGCGTCCTGCGAGGTCGGGGCCGCGTAGCCCTCCCGGCACAGGATGACCTCAGCCCCGAGCGTGCCTTCGCCCCGCGGGTAGCCCAGGTATTCGGCGATCTTGTCCGTGAGCACCTCGTCCGGCTGGTTGAACGACGTCGTCCAGCCGTCGCACATCCGCGCGGTCCGTTCCAGTACGGCGGACACCTGGCCGCCGTTCCACAACCGGGGCCGCGGCGATTGCACCGGCCGCGGCGACAGGTAGGCGTCCTGGATGCTGGTGAACCGGCCCTCGTACGTCACCGTCTCCTCGGTCCACAACCGCGTGACGATCTCGAGGCACTCCTCGAACCGCGCGACCCGCTCGCGCTGGGTCACGCCGTACAGGGCGAACTCCTCCGGGCGGTACCCGAGCACGAAGCCGGCCGTCACCCGCCCGCCGGACAGCACGTCCAGATGTGCGAGCGTCTCAGCCAGTACGACGGGCTGGTACAGCGGCGCCACGATGCCTGCCGTGGCGATCCCGATCCGCGAGGTGTGCGCCGCGAGCCAGGTGAGCGAGGTGAGAATCTCGTGGTACCCGGGCCGGTGCAGATGCCGCTCACCGAGCACCACCCACTCGAACCCGGCCTGCTCGGCCAGCCGCGCCTGCTCGACCGCATCAGCCAGTTGCGGCCGTTCGCCATCGGTGCCGTACAGGTTGAGATACAGACCCAGCCGCATCGGGGTGCCACCTTCCGTTGACAGAGAGCACTCGGGGTATTTACGGTCTTGACCGTAAGTCCTTTTGTGTCGGAATGCGACCCCTAACCGCCTGAAGGTGTCCCTAAGGAGCCGACCTTGACTGTTCTATCGCATCCGGTCGGCGTTCCAGCCGGCCCGGGAACCGCCCCGATCAGCGCGATCCGGACCCGCGTCGTGAGCGCGCCGTACCGGCGTCCGTTCCAGATCAGCAGTGGCGTCAGTACGGATCTGATCAGCCTGGTGGTGGAGATCCATACGGCCGACGGCGTGGTCGGGATCGGCGAGACGTCACCCATGACGGCGTACACCGGGGAGACCCTGGCCGGTGTCACCGCCGCGATCGAGGAGCACCTCGCACCGGCTCTGATCGGCCGCGACCCACTCGACCGGGCCGGTGCGCATGTGGTGATGGACGGCGTCCTGCGCGGCCAGAACGTGGCCAAGTCCGGTCTAGACATCGCCCTGTACGACCTGGCCGGCCGTCTGAGCGGCTGGCCGGTGCATGCGCTGCTTGGCGGCAGCATCCGGACCCGGGTGCAGACCGCCTGGGTGGTGGGGCTCGGCACACTCGACGAGATGGCTGCTGAGGCGGCTGAGTACTCAGCACGCGGTTTCTCGCACCTGAAGCTCAAGGGCGGCCATGACCCCGCCAAGGACCTCGAACTGGTCCGTGCGGTCCGTGCGGCCATCCCGGCCGACACAGAGGTCTGCCTGGACGCCAACGAAGGGTACGACGCCACCACCGCGCTGCCGTACCTGGCCAAGATGACTGCGGCCGGTCTGAGCCTGCTGGAGCAGCCACTGCCCCGCTGGGACCTGGCTGGCATGGTGCGCCTGCGTGAGCGGCTCGACGTCCGTCTGATGGCCGACGAGAGCATGCACTCGCTCCACGATGCCTTGGAGATCGTACGGCGCGGTGCGGCCGACGTACTGAACATCAAGATCCTCAAGGTCGGCGGACTGCACCGTGCGCTGCAGATCGCGAACTTGGCCGAGGCCGCGGGTCTCGCGGTGAAGATAGGCTCGATGCCGGAGCTGGGCGTCGCCACTCTGGCCGCGGTCCACCTGGCGGCCGCCGTACCGGGTGCAACCGTCGCGGCCGACCTGGTCGGTCCACTGCTGGTTGAGGAAGACCCACTGGCTCCGAGTGTGTTTGCCGACTGCAAGGGCTGGATCGACGTACCCACCCGACCTGGCCTCGGCCACGACGTCTGAGAGGTCTCATGCACCCGCTCGTCGAACAACTCCGCGGCACTGTCCTCCCCGCGGTCTTCACGCCGATGGACAGCTCCGGTGTCATCGCGTACGACGCTCTGACCGCGTACGCCGGTGCTATCGCGGGCCAAGACATCGGTGGGGTCGCAGTGTGGGCCCACACCGGCCGCGGTCTGTACCTGAGCGCGGCGGACCGCTCCAAGGTGCTCGAGACCTGGCGGCAGGCCACTGCGGCTCCGATCGTGGCCGGAGTCGGCGTACCGAGGTCAGAGTCCCCGCAGAGCCTGGACGACGCCGCAGACCTGACCGTAGCGATGGCTCTGCAGGCTGCAGACGCCGGAGCGGACGCAGTGATGGTCTATCCGCTGGCTGGGCTCGCAGAGCTGTCAGACGGGCACGCACAGGCGGTAAAGCTGCATGAGCGGGTGGCTGTGGAGAGTGGGCTGCCACTGGTCGGGTTCTACCTGCATGGAGAGGCTGGCGGGTACCCGTACCCGCCAGAGCTCATCAGGGACCTGCTGAGCCTCGACGCGATGCTCGGGGTCAAGACAGCGACGCTGGACCGGGCAATCGGCACCCAGGACGCCATCTGGGCCGGACGGGACACGGGCAAGCTGCTCATCACCGGTGAGGACCGCATGTACGGGCCGTCGTTCATGTGGGGTGCAGACACCGCCCTGGTAGGGATTGCGTCAGCACAGGTCGAGCTGTCGGTCGCCGTACTGCGGGCTTGGAATGCTGGCGACCACAGTGCGTTCCTGACCGCGTCGGACCGGCTGGATCGCTTTGCCGCGGCCACGTTCTACGCACCGATCGAGGGCTACGTGCAGCGGATGATCTGGGCGGCAGTCTGGGAGGGCCTGATCCCGGAGGAGGCCGCGCACGACCCCTACGGCCCCTCGCTGCCTGCCGCTGAACGCGAACTGGTCATCACGACTCTGGAAGCACTGCAGAGCTGACAAGTGAGGTGGCGCGCTCCCTCCATCGCTCCACCACACCTCGTCCGCAGCCGACCACTCACCGGCGTACCGGCAATTATGGTCTTGACCGAAACTAAAAGACTCTGCTTCGATCGTCAAGAGGTCGACTGGCCCTGCATTACAGTGCGTGGCATGGGGGTGTGCTGATGGCGGTCGTGGTCGGCGTTGTCGGCCCGGAGGACGTCGTGCAGCGAGTGATCGCGACCGGTCCGCCGAGCGGTGCCACGTTGCTGCCGCTGTCCTACCGGCACGAGACCGAGACGGTCGAGCTGGTCGCGCAGTCCCAGGAGAAGGTCGACGCCCTGCTCTTCACCGGCGTCGTCCCGTACACGATCGCCACCGAGGCCGGCGCCGTCGGCCGCCCGGCCATGTATGTCTCGTACGACGGCGCGACCCTCCTGCGCGCGTTGGTCGAGTTGCTGCGGCTCGGCCACAACGTCACGCAGTTCTCGATCGACACCCTGCGGCGCAGTGAGGTCCTGGAGACGCTGATCGAGGCCAAGCTGCCGACCGACCAGATCCAGGTGCTCCCGTACCGGGCCGGCCTGACCTCCGACGACATCGTCACCTTCCACCGGAGCGCGCGCGACAAGCACGACACGAAGATCGCGATCAGCTGTCTCGGTTCGGCATTTCACCTGCTCGACAACGAGATGCCGTCAGTCCGCCTGGTTCCGTCGCGCTACTCGATCCGCTCGACCCTGCAGGCGCTCGTCCTCACCACCAGCGGGCAGCACGTCGGCGACGCCCAGGTCGCCCTCGGCATCGTCGAGCTCCCCGAACCCGACGACGCCCTGGCCGGTGACCTGATCACCCTCGGCGGCAGCCTCGCCTTGCTCCCCGACGGCCGCTACCTCGTCGTCACCACCCGCGGCCTGCTCGAGCAGGCGACCGAACAGTTCACCCGGATGCCACTGCTCGACCACCTCGCAGCCCGCCACAGCACGGCGTACGTCGGCTTCGGCATCGGCCGCACTGCCGCAGAAGCCGAAGCCCTGGCGCGACGCGCGGTCGGCCGCGCCGGTTCGATCGGCAGCGTGGCCGGCGTCGTGTCGATGTCCGACGACGTCGAGATCGTCATCGAACTCTCCGGCGACCAACCCGCCATCCCCCGCGGCGCCGAAAGCCTCCCCCTGCTGGCCCGTCGCGTAGGCCTCAACCCGGTCACCCTCTCGCGCATGCGCGAACTCACCGCCAAGAACCCCGACGGCCTCACCACCCAAGACGTCGCCGACCACCTGGCCGTCCAACTCCGCACCGCCCGACGCGTGTTGAAGCGCCTCGAACGCGCCGGCCTCGCCGATCCCATCGCCACCCAGCAACACGGCCGAACCGGCCGACCCCCAACCATCTACGCCATCCGCCTCTAAGGGGTGATGATGGTGACGCCGGCGGGGGTGCCGTTACTGAGGGCAGCAAGGGCCGCGGGGGTTTCGTCCAGGGTGATGGTGCGGGTGATGAGGGCCGCCGGGTTTAGGTTGCCTTGGGCAACCTGGGCGAGCATCTCGGGGTAGGCGTGGGCGGGCATGCCGTGACTGCCGAGCCATTGGAGTTCTTGGCCGATCAGCCGACTGACATCGAGCTGTACGCCGGATGGCAGTAGCCCGATCTGCACGTGTCGACCGCGCGGCCGCAGCACCCGCAACGCCTGCTGGACAAGGTCGTTCGAGCCGAGCGCATCAAAGGTGACATGAGCTCCGACGTCACCCACCTCGGAGGTCGTCTCCACTGCGCCGTACTGGCGGGCCAGCTCCAGCGCGGCCGGATTGGTGTCAACGGCAACCACTCGCGCTCCGGCCGCCGCCGCGATCATCACCGCCGACAACCCGACTCCACCACAGCCGAAGACGACCACGGTCTCGCCGGCCTCGACCTTCCCGACCTGCCGCACTGCCCGGTACGACGTCGCGAACCGGCAGCCGAGTCCGGCCGCCGTACCGAAGTCGAGCTCGTCCGGCAGCCGCACGAGATTGACCTGCGCATACGGAATCGCGACGTACTCCGCGAACGAGCCCCAGTAGTTGAACCCCGGCTGCAACTGATTCGGGCACACCTGCTGATTCCCACTGAGGCACTCGGCACACGATCCACAAGCGCAGATGAACGGCGTCGTCACCCGATCGCCGATCTGCCACCCCGAGACGCCGGCACCCACGGCCGCGATCGTCCCCGCCAACTCGTGCCCCGGCACATGCGGCAACACGATGTCGGAGTCATGCCCCATCCAGCCGTGCCAGTCACTCCGGCACAACCCGGTCGCCTCAACCTTCAGTACGACGGAACCCGCCGCCGCCTCCGGCTCCGCAACCTCCCGCACCTCGGGCACAACGCCGTACTCGGAAATCACCACAGCGCGCATGGCGTCACCCTACGCAGAACTCATTGCCTTCGGGGTCGAGCATCACGATGTGACCGAGCTGGTCGCCGTAGAAGTCCTCGCGCACCTGCGTCGCCCCCAGCTCCACCAGCGCGGCAGCCTTCGCCCGCATCCGTACGGCGGACTCCGGCGACCGCTCGCCGGGACCAGCGACGCGGATGTCGAGGTGCAGCCGGTTCTTGGCAGTCTTCGCCTCCGGTACCCGGAGGAACCCGATCGCCGGCCCGACCTCCGAAGGGTCGATGATCCCCGCGCCGTCCGGGCCGTCGAACCCGGGCTCGATCACGTAGTCGAGCGCAGCCGCCCAGAACCGCGCCAGCAGTTGCGGGTCGGCTGCGTCTCCACCGATCGTCCATTTCGTCGCCATACCGGCGACGGTAGTCCCTGTTCCGGACGGTCTGCTGCCGGATTGATCAGCCGCCGGCGACGGCCGGGATGATCGAGACCTGGCCGCCGTCCTTGATCGCGGTCTGCAGACCCTCGGCGAACCGGACGTCGTCGTCATCGACGTACACGTTCACGAAGCGGCGCAGCTCGCCGGACTCGTCGAGCACCCGGGACTTGATCCCCGGGTACGACGCGTCGAGCGAATCCAGCACCTCGGTCAGCGTCGCACCCTCGGCGGACACCTCGGAGACGCCTTGGGTGTAGGGCCGGAGGATGGTCGGGACTCGGACACTGACGCTCACTGCAGGCCTGCCTTCACGAAGGCGTCGTACGACGCGGGGATGGTCACCTTCGGGCCGACCCGGTCGGCCACGGCGTCGAGCGTCTTGAGCCCGTCGCCGGAGTTGATGATCACCGTCTCGGCGTCGGGGTCGAGCTGACCGGTCGCGATCAGCTTCTTCAGCGTCGCGACAGTCACCCCACCGGCGGTCTCGGTGAAGATGCCCTCGGTGCGGGCGAGCAACTGGATGCCCTCGACCACTTCCTCGTCGGAGACGTCCTCGATCACACCACCGGTACGGCGGGCGACGTCCAGCACGTAGGGACCGTCGGCCGGGTTACCGATGGCGAGCGACTTCGCGATCGTGTCCGGCTTGACCGGCTTCACCACGTCGTGGCCGTCGCGGAACGCCTGCGCCACCGGCGAGCAGCCGGTCGCCTGGGCGCCGTAGATCTTGTAGTCGCCTGCGTCGACCAGACCCAGCTTGCCGAGCTCGGTGAAGCCCTTGTCGATCTTGGTCAGCTGCGAACCGGACGCGACCGGGATCACCACCTGCTGCGGGATCCGCCAGCCGAGCTGCTCGGCGATCTCGAAGGCCAGCGTCTTGGAGCCCTCGGAGTAGTACGGACGGACGTTGACGTTGACGAACGCCCAGCCCTCCTCCTCACCGGCGATCTCGGAGGCCAGCTTGTTCACGTCGTCGTAGTTACCGTCGACGGCCACCAGCGTCCCGCCGTACACGGCCGTCGTGATGATCTTGGGGCGCTCGAGGTCCTTCGGGATGAAGACGACCGAGCGGATACCGGCCCGGGCGGCGGCCGCGGCGACGGCGTTGGCCAGGTTGCCGGTCGAGGGGCAGGCGAAGACCTTCATGTCCAGCTCGCGGGTGGCGCTCAGCGCGGTCGCCACGACCCGGTCCTTGAAGGAGTGGGTCGGGTTGCCGGAGTCGTCCTTCACCCACAGCTTGCGCAGCCCCAGCTCGCGGGCGAGGTTCTGCGCGTCGATGAGCCGGGTGTAGCCGGGCTCGGTGTTCGGGAAGCTGGCCACGTCGACGGGGACGGGCAGCAGCGGCTGGTAACGCCAGATGTTCTTGGGACCGGCCTCGATCTGTTCGCGGGTGATGGTCGGGTACTCGTACCCGACCTCGAGCGGACCGAAGCACTCCATACAGGCGTAGAACGGACCGAGCGGCGACTTCGCCCCACAGGCGCGACAGCTCAGGTGCGTTCCGTTGCCGAAGGCACCTTCACGGATGGTGTGGGCGACTGTTGATCCGGCCAGGCTCATGGCTGAGGTTCCCCTCTCATCTTCCCCGCGAACACCGGATCTCGATGGCGGGACGGATTTGGCACCGTTCCACCGTGAGTTACCCCGGGTGGGGTCTCGACGGGGAGGGTTGCCGGGACTTCAACGGGCCGTTTCCCTCAGTCCCTCTGGATGAGCTGCCCCGAGGTTACCCAATCGAGTCCGGATCGCGCCTTCCACCTTCCAGCATCCGAGACGCCATCTCATTTCCGCGAGATCCTCCGCGTACCGCGTGACTCACCTCTCTCACCGAAGTCGGTGGGTGGCGCCCGGCGTGTGGGTCGGCAGGGACTTCCGCGGGCCGTAACGGGGGTGACCGATGCCGGCCATCTCCAGCAGGCGCTGCACCCGGAAGCGATGGCCGCGGTACGGCTCGATCAGCTCCGCGCAGCCGTCGTCGTCCAACTCCTCACCGATCAGCGCATACGACACATTGCGGGACACGTGATAGTCCGCGAACGAGAACGCATCCGCGTCCCCATGCGCCCGCTGCCGCACCTCCGCCGCCGTCCACACCCCGACCCCCGGCAACGACCGCAACCGCCGCTCGATCTCGGCCGAGTCCGTCAACTCGAGCGTCCGCTCCAAAGCCTTCGCCCGCGTCGCCGCCGTCACCACCACCCGCGACCGCCGACCCTCAACCCCGGCACGCAACCACTGCCACGACGGAATCAGCCGCCACTCCTCCGGCGCCGGCGGCACCATCATCGCCCGCCCCTCCGGCCCACCCGGCCCCGGCGCAGGCTCGCCGTACTCCCCGAGCAGCAACCGCCACGCCCGGAACGCTTCCTTCCCCGTCACCACCTGCTCGATCCCCGCCGCCGCCATCGCCTCGAACACCGCCCGCGTCCGCGGCACCCGCACATCCGGAAACCGATGCGCCGCATCCACCAGCGCCCGATGCTCAGCCAGCGGCTCGAACCCCTCCCAACTATCCGCCTCCCCCAACAACTCCGGCACGCCGTCCAACACCCACTCGGCCCCCGGCCCCCAAGCCTCCGCCTCGACATCCCCCTGCCGCGGCGTCAACCGCAACAGCACCGGCCCCTCCGGCGTCCGAGTAGCCCGCCAAACAGTCCGCCGCACCCCGTCGTACACATAAGCCGGATCCCCCGGCCCCTTCCGCAACCCACCAATGACCGAGTGCGGATCGACCACCCGCCCCGCCCGCCAAACCCGCACCATCGATCCCACCCACCAAGTCTTACCCACCCCACCGACAGAACTCATACTGAGGCGTATGACCGGGTGGCAGTGGGTGAAGTTGGTGGGGAACTTTGTGAACCTGTCGACGGTTGCCGGGTTGCTGGTGGCGAAGGTGGGGCGGGCTTCGGTGCGGCGGGGGCCGCGGGGGTTGTTGTTCGCCAACGGGTACCGGATCGGGTTCCCGGTGGCCGGGGCGTTCACGATCGGGAACGTGGTGCTGAGCAAGCACCCGGTGAGCTACTTCGACCGGGAGTTGCTGGTCAGGCACGAGGAGCGGCACTCGTGGCAGTACTTCTGCTTGCTGGGGTTGCCGATGTTGCCCTTGTACGTCGTCGGCGTCGTCTTCTCGTGGTTGCTCACCGGGTGTCCGGCGTCGCGGAATCCGTTCGAGCGGATGGCCAGCCTGAAGGACGGTGGGTACGTCGAGCGGCCGGTGCAGCCGATCGGCCGGACGGTGACGCAGGCGTTCAGCGGGCTGCGATCGCGTCCGAAAGGGCCGTGAGGACGGTGACGACGCCGGTCGGGTCGTCGACGACGATGTCGGCGGCTGCGATCAGCTCAGCCGCGCCAGAGGAACGAGTAGCGACCAGTACGGCGTTCAGACCGGTCTTGCGGTGTTCGTCGACCGCTCGGAAGGCCGCCAGGTCGCCGAGGTCGTCACCGGCGTAGAGGATCGACCGTGCGCCCGTCGACTCGAGCAGGCGGCGGAGGGCGACGCCCTTGTCGATTCCGGGCGGGCGGAGCTCCAGAACGAGGTTGCCCGGCTCCAGGCGCAGCTCGGTCTCGTCGGCCAGCTCGGCGAGCGGCGTACGGAGTCGCTCGAGTGCACCGGCCGGATCGGCCAGCCGACGCGTGTGGACGGCCAGAGAGCTCTCTTTGTCCTCCACGAAGGCGTCTGGCACACCAGCGACGCTCAGCAGCTCGGGGAGCCGCTGACGCGCCACTGCGACGCCGGCCGGAACCGGGTCGCTGGTGATCTTGCCAGTGGACGCTTCCCATTGCTCCAGGCCGTAGTGACCCAGTACGACGAGTCCACCGAGCCCGGGATGTCCGGTGACGCCAGTGAGCTCCGTGGCGACCAGGGCCGGGCGGCCGGTCACGATGGCCACCTGACGCACCGAACGCGCCAGCCGGGCCAGTGCGTCGAGTGCGCCGTCAGCGGGACGGGCGCGGGCCGGGTCCTCGACCAGCGGGGACAGGGTGCCGTCGAAATCGGAGGCGATCACCGCGCTGGCCGGATCGGCGACGATCGCCTGCCAGCCGCTGTGACCGAGGTCGGTCTGGATGACCGGCGTACTCATCCGGTGTAGTCCGAGGTCAGGATCACGGTCAGGCGATCCATCTTCATGTTGTCCAGGGCCGGCTTGGTCCGGCCGACGCCCAGGTCGCGGGCCAGCTGGTTGGCCGCCTGCACCATGCCTGGTGGGTAGTAGACCGTGCTCTCCACGACCTTGCCATGCCAGTTGTCCACACCGGACACCGTCCAGCCCGCCTGTCGCGCCCGCCCGGCCACTTGGTCGGCCAGCCCCTTGCGCGGGGTGTTGTTGTACACCTCGGCAGCAGGCCGCTCAGCGGTCGGAATCGTCGTCGGGTGGGTGGCCGGCGGCTGTGTCACCGGCGGCTCAGTGGTGGGCGGCACCGTCGTCGTAGGCGCACTGGTCGGCGCAGTAGTCGGCTTGCGCGGCGGCACGCTGGCGATGATCGTCGACGGCCCACCAGACGGCTTGGCGGACGGCTTCGGCGTACTGGTCGTCTTCGGCTCGTCCGCGCTGCTCTCATGGCCGCGCGTACCGAACAGGACCAGCAGGCCACCGACAATGGCGACGACGGCAACCACAGCGACCAGGGACGAGAGCACCTGGCCCTTGTCGCCCTTGGGGCGGGACATCGTCAGACCTCGATACCCAGTCGACGTGCGGAGCGGGCGCGTTGGCGGGCGGCGCGCAAGCGGCGCAGGCGCTTCACCAGCAGCGGGTCGTGCATCAGGGCTTCGGGCCGGTCGATCAGCGCGTTCAGAACCTGGTAGTACCGCGTCGCGGACATCTGGAACTGGTCCCGGATCGCCTGCTCCTTGGCGCCGGCGTACTTCCACCAGTGCCGCTCGAAGGCGAGGATCTGTCCATCACGCTCGGAAAGCCCGGCAACCACTGGCGCGGCTTCGGCGGGCTCGGAAGAGCTGGCGTTGGCGCTGTCCATCTGCTGCTGACTCCTGTGCGGTCGGTGATCGTCCGTCCGCGTTCCACTCTACGTGCCGAACAACAGCAATGTCATTCACCGGTGGAACGACACGGAGCGTGTCGTACGCGGGCGGCCGGGCAGGGGCAACTCTGGCAGGATCAGAGGGTGAGCTCAACTGTTTCCAGCCAGGCGCTGGTGGAAGAGCTGCAGGCCAGGAGCCGTGAGGTGGACCCGCTGGTCAACGCCATCTGCACGCCCAACGCCGCCGCTCTCACCGATGCCGTCCGACTCGACACGGAGCGTGACCAAGGTCGCGTCCGCGGTCCGCTGCATGGCGTCCCGATCCTGGTGAAGGACAACATCGACACCGCCGGCCTGGCGACCACCGCCGGCTCACTGGCGCTCGCTGAGCAACCACCGCCCCCAGAGGACGCGCCCCTGATCCAGCGGCTGCGCGCAGCGGGCTGTGTGGTCCTCGGCAAGACCAACCTCAGCGAGTGGGCGAACTTCCGCGGCTCCGCGTCCTCCTCCGGTTGGAGCGCGTACGGCGGCCTCACCCGGAACCCGTATGCACTCAACCGCTCTCCGGGCGGCTCCTCCAGCGGCTCCGGAGTCGCAGTGGCCGCCGGACTCGCCGATTTCGCCATCGGCACCGAGACCAACGGCTCGATCGTCTGTCCGGCCGCTCTGAGCGGCATCGTCGGCCTGAAGCCCACAGTGGGTCTCATCCCGCAGCAGGGCATCATTCCGATCTCCCACTCGCAGGACACCGCCGGTCCGATGACCAAGACGGTCATGCAGTCCGCGGCCCTGCTCACCGTGCTCACAGGTGGCGGGACCGACTACACCGAGCACTGTCGCGGTGACGACCTCAGCGACGTCCGCATCGGCGTACCGCGTGGTCCGCTGTGGGGGTACTCGATCGGCCTGGACCGGGTCACCGAGCAGGCACTGGAGCTCCTCAGCCGCTGTGGCGCCACTCTGGTCGACCACCTCTCGCTTCCGGCTCCCGGTGGTGACGAGGACCAGCTCAACGTGCTTGCCCACGAGATGAAGATCGACATGGCGGCCTACCTGGCCACTCGCGTTCCAGGCGGCCCGAAGACGCTGGACGACCTCATCGCCTTCAACCGCGCCCATGCGGACGTGGAGCTCAAGTGGTTCGGCCAGGAGCTCTTCGAGCGCTCAGCAGCAACCGAAGGGCTCGATGCACCCGCGTACGTCGCCTCCCGGCACACCGCGCTCGCCGCGGGTCGCGACGGTATCGACAACATGCTCCGGGACAACCAGCTCGACGCCCTGGTCAGCCCGTCGTACTCACCGGCCTGGAGCATCGACCTGGTGAACGGCGACAACGTCATGGGCGGTTCGTCCTCACATGCCGCGCTGGCCGGCTATCCGCTGATCTCCGTCCCCTCGGGACTTGTCGGCGGGTTGCCCGTCGGCATCACGTTCAGCACGACCGGCGGAGGTGACGCCACGCTCATTCGCTTGGCTCACGCCTTCGAAACCGCCAGAATCAAGGAGAACGGACCGTTCCCGACCCCGGAGTTCACACAGTGGCTGTAGATCGTGTCAGATGGGGCATCGTTGCTACTGGCAACATCTCCACCTCGTTCACGCGCGACCTGAAGCTGCTGGACGACGCGTTCGCGACCGCCGTCGCCTCGCGGTCCCAGGACAGCGCCGACCGGTTCGCTGCCGAGCACGGCATCGAGCACGCGTACGACGACTACCGCCGGCTGATCGACTCCGGCACTGTCGACGTGATCTACATCGGCACTCCGCACCCCCAGCACTACGCGATCGCCCGGACGGCGCTCCAGGCCGGTATCGCGGTGCTGTGCGAGAAGCCGGTGACGCTGACAGCGCCCCAGGCGCACGATCTGATCGCGGTCGCCGCCGAGCACAAGACGCTGTTCGCAGAGGCCATGTGGATGCGGACCAATCCGGTCATCCAGGCTCTGTTCGCGGATCTGGCCACCGGAGTCATCGGTGAGCCGCAGCAGGTCGTCGCGGACTTCGCGTTCCACAAGCCTTCGCTCCCCGCCCGGCTGCTGGACCCGGCACTGGGTGGCGGCTCACTGATGGACGGCGGCATCTACCCGATGACGTTCGCCTACATGGCGCTGGGCCGCCCGGCCGAGGTGAAGGCGGTGGCGTCCCTCAACGAGGACAACATCGACCTCAACGTCGCCATGGCCTGGCGCTACGACTCCGGTGCGGTCGCGGCCCTCACCTGCGGTCTGAAGTCGCAGAACCCGTGGGTGGCGTCAGTGAGCGGTCCTGAGGGCAGCCTGCAGCTGCCGCACCGCTTCCATCACCCCGAGTACTACGTCCGTCACACGGCTGCCGGAGCGGAGCGCGTCGACGTACCGGCGCATGGGCTTGGGTACCACTACGAAGCCGCGGACGTGATGCGCGCGCTGCGGGAGGGGCTCCTCGAAGTGCCGTCCCTGCCGCACGCCGGGACCCTTGAGATCCTCGAACTGCTCGACGAGACGCGGAGCCAGATCGGGGTCCGCTACCCCGGTGACGATGACGACCTGACTGGATGAGCAAACACATGCCCGACGGACGAAGTTCCTTCGTAGTGGTGGCCAACCGGCTGCCTGTCGACCGAATCGAGATGCCCGACGGCAGTACGGCGTGGCGCCGCAGCCCAGGCGGTCTGGTGACCGCGCTGCACCCGGTGATGCAGGCGCACGAAGGCGCGTGGATCGGCTGGACGGGCAGCGCCGACGAGAAGGTGGACCCGTTCGACAACGACGGGATGCACCTGGTCCCGGTGATGCTCACGGCCGAGGATGTGGAGCTCTATTACGAGGGCTTCTCGAATGCGACGCTCTGGCCGCTCTACCACGATGTGATCGTCGCACCGGAGTTCCACCGCGAGTGGTGGGAGTCCTACGTCGCAGTGAACCGGCGGTTCGCCGAAGCGGCCGCAGAGGCAGCCGACGACGGCGCTGACGTCTGGGTGCACGACTACCAGTTGCAACTGGTGCCCGCGATGCTGCGGCGGCTGCGTCCGGACGTCCGGATCGGGTTCTTCCTGCACATCCCGTTCCCGCCCACCGAGCTGTTCGCCCAGATGCCCTGGCGCCGGCAGATCCTCGACGGCCTGATGGGCGCGGACCTGGTCGGTTTCCAGCGTCCCGGCGCCGCCTCCAACTTCGCCCGGCTCGCCCGCAACCGGATGGGCCTGCGGACCCGCGGCGACCGCATCCACCTCCCGGACGACCGCGTGGTGCGCGCCAAGGCGTTCCCGATCTCGATCGACGTCGGTGAGCTCGAGGAGCTGGCCCGCAAGCCCGAGACCGAGCAGCGCGCCCGTGAGATCCGTGACGAGGTCGGCAACCCGGCCCACATCCTGCTGGGCGTCGACCGACTCGACTACACCAAGGGCATCCGCCAGCGCCTGCGCGCGTTCGGTGAGCTCCTGGACGAGAAGCGCATCTCTGTCGACGAAGCGGTCTTCGTGCAGGTGGCGACGCCGTCCCGTGAGCGCGTGGAGCAGTACCGCGTGCTGCGCGACGAGATCGAGCTGCTGGTCGGCCGAATCAACGGTGAGCACGGCCGGATCGGCACTCCGGCCATCAACTACCTGCACACGTCGTACTCGCGCACTGAGATGGCTGCGCTGTTCCGGGCCGCCGATGTCGCCGTGGTGACCCCACTGCGCGACGGCATGAACCTGGTCGCCAAGGAGTACGTCGCGACTCGGTACGACGACACTGGCGCGCTGGTGCTGAGTGAGTTCGCCGGTGCGGCCGACGAGTTCCGGCAGGCGTTCCTGGTGAACCCCCATGACATCAACGGCATGAAGGACACCATCGTCGACGCCATGAACACCGACGACCGCCAGCTCGGCCGCCGGATGAAGGCGATGCGCAAGCACCTGGCCGCTCATGACGTGAACCTGTGGGCAGCGACCTTCCTCAAGGCACTCCATGCCGAGGACTGACGGCCGGATCCTCGCGCTCGACCTCGGTACGTCGTCCGCCCGCGCGCTCGTCCTGACCGCCGCGGACGCGTCACCGGTGCCGGGTGCACTGGCCCGGCACAAGATCAGTCCGACGTACGGCCATGACGGCTCCGCGGTGCTGGACCTGCATGAGTACGTCGAGGGTCTGCTGGGCTGTCTGGACGAGCTGGAGCAGAACGGTCACCTCACAGACATCCAGGCGATCGTCCTGTCGACCCAGTGGCACTCAGTCGTCGCCCTGGACAGTCACGGCGCCGCACTGACGCCAGTGATCACCTGGGCCGACACTCGCTCGGTCCACCTCGACCTGGGCTCGTCGTTCGACGAGAAGGCCTTCCATGCACGCACCGGCAGCTGGCTGCACCGGCTCTACTGGACGCGCCGCATCCCTTGGCTGCTTGCCGAAACCAGCCCTGCCAGCTTTGCCGGTCTCCCCGACCTGGTGATCGAGCGGCTGACCGGAGAGCGAGTCACCTCGGTCTCGGTCGCCTCCGGCACGGGCACACTCAACCTGGCCACCGGTGAGTACGACGAAGAGGCCCTGGCGATCGCCGGTGTGAAGGCCGAGCGTTTACCCCCGATCGTGCCCACCGGCTGGACCGGTCATCTGTCGACCGAGTACGCACGACGCTGGCCCGGACTGGTCGGCGTACCGGTGCACCCACCGACCGGTGACGGAGCTGCCTCCAATGTCGGCACCGGCGCCTATGACTCCGGCACTGCAGCAGTCACAGTCGGTACGTCGGCCGCCGTGCGCGTCGTGCACCCGATCGACAACGCCCCCGAGCTCCCGTGGAACCTCTGGCGTTATCGGGTCGACGACAAGCGCGCAGTGACCGGTATGGCGTTCTCGGCCGCCGGAAACATGCATGCGTGGCTCACGGACGTACTGCGGCTCGAACACTCGGAACCGACCACTGAGCTGATCGGTGCGTCCCAGGTGATCGCCGTACCGTTCCAAGCCGGCACTCGGCCACCGGCAACCGTGCCTGGTGGTTCTGGCGTCTACTTCGGCCTGTCGTTCGACGACTCCGCCGAAACACTGCTCGCTGCATCTCTGCAGGGCGTCTCACTCGAGGTGGATCGCGGTCTGCGCATGCTGGACGAACTGTTCGGCCACAAGCTGTCCGTCGTACTCGGCGGCGGTGGCATCGACGCCTCGGCGTGGTGGCGGCGATGTCTCACCGCCACCTTCGCCCGCCCCACCGACGTCTGCGCCGAGGCCGAGGTCGGCTGCCGCGGCGCCGCCGCCGTAGCCCTCGGCCTGTCCCCCCAACCAGGCGGCGAGCACCTGGACCCCTACCCCGACGACGTAGCCCGCGTGGCCGCCCTGCGCCCCCGCTACGAATCCCTGCGAGCTCTCGCCGTCCAAGCGAGTACTACGGCGTGATGCTGAGCGTCTGAGTCGCGGTCTCGAGGACGTTGCTCAGAACCTTGCTCTGCGCCGGTGTACCGCCGACGGTGATCTCGGCGTCGCCACCGGTGTGGCCCTTGAGAGCCACGTAGCGAGTGGCGACCCAGCGGGTCGTCTTGCCGCTCGTGTAGGTGTAGACGACGGTGCTGACGGTGACCGGGCCCTGGCCGACGGTCGAGGTGCCCTTGACGGTCGCCTTGGCCACGATCTTCAGCCCCGGCGTGCCCTTCAGGGACGCGATCTTCTTGTCCAGCTGCGACCTCGTGCCGGCCGGGCCGATCCAGGTGTTGAACCGGATCATCCGGGCGTTGGCCGCGTCGTCGAACTTCGTCTCGTGCGGAGCGACCTTGGACTCCTTCCAGGTCTTCGGCAGCTTCGCGTGCGAGATGTACTTGCCGTCGCTCTTCTTCTCGAAGTTCCGCATCACAAAGCTGATCGGCGCCGCCTGCGCCGCCGTGACGTGCTGCTCGGCCGCGTCACTCTGCAGCGCCCCGCCCAGGAAGAGCGCCCCCGCGCCGGCCAGTGCCACAACCCCGGAGACTGCACCCGCCACAATTCCGTGCCGCTTCATTTTCGTGGTTCCCCTCTGCGCCTCCACCCTGGCCGCGCACCACCTTCGACTACCGATCTGCCCGAAGAGTTCGCCTTTTCGTCCAGACAAAAAGGTCCGGCCCGGCACGAACCGAACGGACCCGGCACGCGTCCGTACGCGCCGACTGAGATTGGCCAGAACTGCCAGCGGGTGACACCTCGGTCCCGGGTCACGCACTCCCAGTGCCGACTCCAGCCGCGCTGAAGGCACCGATCGCTAAGGCGTCGGCGCTGGCATGAACCGGACAGGCCCGGCGGGCATCGACCGTCGCCGGGCAGGGTGTGTCGGTATCGCGTCACACCCTGGGGGTACTTCGCATGCGTGTTCGTCTTCCCGTCGTCACCGTGGTCGCATTGGCCCTGATCACTCCGGCAGTTCCCGCGGTGGCCGGGCCGCCGCCACCGAGTCCGCTCGTGTTCGGGGCGTGCCCGGACGACGTCGCTCAGGACTACCCGACGCTGACCTGCGCCACGTTGCAGGTACCGCTCGACTACCAGCAGCCGTCCGGTGCGACCATCCCGTTGCTGGTCACCAAGCACGCCGCCAACAACCCCTCCAAGCGCCTGGGTTCGCTGGTCGTCAACCCGGGTGGCCCAGGTGGTAGCGGCGTGATCATGGCCGGCTACGTCGCCACCCGGGTTCACGCCGCTGGAGCCCGCCGTACTGGATGCGTATGACGTGATCGGCTTCGACCCGCGGGGAGTCCGGCACAGCGGGGCTATCAGCTGCGCGGCTCCGGATTACTTCCCGGTGCCGCAACCGGATCCGGACGCTCCGGCCAGCCGCGACGCGATGTGGAAGCTGTGGGACGGCTACGCGGACGGCTGCGGCGCCAAGGCCGGCGCACTGTTGCCGTACCTCAGCACCGAGAGCGTCGCTCGGGACATGGACCGCCTCCGGGCCTCCTTGGGCGAGCGCAAGCTCAACTACCTCGGCTTCTCCTACGGCACCTATCTCGGCGCCGTGTACACCGAGCTGTTCCCGCAGCGGGTCGGCCGGATGATCCTGGACGGCAACGTCGACCCCACCCCGCCTGACCTCTTCTACAAGATGGCGCTGTCCCAGAGCCTCGCGTTCCCGAAGCGGCTCGACAGCTACCTCGGCTGGGTGGCCAAGTACGACGCGGTGTTCCACCTGGGCACCACGACGCGCGCGGTCCGCGCCAACTGGAACAAGACGCTGGCTGACTTCCGCGCCAAGCCACATGGTGCTGTCGGCGCCCATGAGTTCCTCGGAGCCACCTTTGGCGTACTGACCTCCGACGAGCTCTGGATCCCCTTCACACAGGTGCTCAGCGCCTACGTGGTCGGTGGTGACGACAGCGGGCTGGTCGACTTCGCCACCCCGAGCACCAGCGCCCAGGCCGAGCGCTTCACCGCCAGCTTCAGCGCGGTGATCTGCGGCGACTCGAAGTGGTCGCACAGCAAGGCCACCTACGAGCGGGATGCCGCCCGGATCGCGAAGGTCTCCCCGGTCGCGTGGGACAACATGTGGATCACCGGCAGCGTCTGCCGTAACTGGCCCGTGCCGAGCCATGCGCCGATCAAGATCACCGGCCGGGGGCTGCCTGGCATCCTGATGTTCAACACCGTCGGCGACCCGGCCACGCCATACGCCGGTGCTCTGAAGCTGCACCAGGTCTTGCGTAGCTCGGTTCTGGTGACCGAACGAGACTCCGGTGCGCACTGCGTCTTCGCCAATCCACAGTCCATGGTGAATCCCGCGGTGAACGCCATCGGCACGAAGTACCTGCTCACCGGCGAGCTCCCGCCCCGCGACCTTTCGGTACCGGGCCATGCCCTTCCGGTACCGACCCCGGCCGCGCTGAAGGCACCTATCGCGAAGTCGCGAGCCGCCTTAGTGCGTTGAAATAACGCTTAGCAGCAAGCCCCTGCACCGTGCGCGTGGCCGGTCCGCCCAGACGGGCGTACCAGGCCGCCGCACGGCTGTAGGCGGTCACGGTGAAGTAGATGCCGTCAGACTCCCGCGTCACCACGAAGGACTCCTCACCGGACTCCGGATGCCCTTCCAGCGTCCCGTAGGCGAACCCGATCCGGTCCGGCTCGTCCACAGTCCACACCACCCGGCAGGGAATCGCCAGCCCCACAAGGCCAATCGGTACGGCGGTCCGCAGCCGGCCGATCACCATGCCGGGCCCGAGCCGCCCCAACGCGTTCACACCGATCGCCGCCGTACCGTCTGCCGTGAACGGCACTCCGGCCAGCCGGTGCATCCGCCAAGCCAGTAGGGACTCACCTGCCCGCTGGAACACGTCATCGCCGTCGCCAAGCCGGGCCCGGTGCTCCAGCCGGTGGTAACCGGGCGGAGTCTTGTCGAACCGGGTGGAACCGACTACGTCGTACGTGAAGTGCAGTTGGGGCAGGTCGTCGAGGCGCATCCGGTCAGCTGCTCTTCAGACCGCTGGTCTTGCCTGACTTGATTGCGGTGAACAGCGCCTTGGCCTTCGCCTCGTCCCAGCCGACACCGATCCCGCTACCGACCCGCACGCTGTCGTCGCCGATCGGCACGGTCAGGGTGATGCCACCGCTACCGGAGACCGCACGCATGCCCTGGGCGAACTTGATGAAATCGAACAGGCTCATGTCCTTGTCGACGGTGAGCGCGTCCACGCCCTTGGTCGCCACGTTGAAGTAGCGGACCGGGTTGAGGAACGTCGACGGCGAGGTCGCCTTCTTGCCGACCGCACCGACCATCTGCCGCTGCCGCTCGACCCGGCCGAAGTCGTTCTTGCCGTCCGCATGCCGCGAGCGCACGTAGCCCAGCGCCGTCACACCGTTCAGGTCCTGGCAGCCCGCCTTCAGGTTGATGTGCGCCTTGGGGTCATCCAGTGCCTTCGGCAAGCACATGTTGATCCCGCCGACGCTGTCGATCACGGAGGCGAAGCCGCTGAAGCCGATCTCCACGTAGTGATCGATGCGCAGGCCGGTCTTGGTCTCCAGCGTCTTGACCAGCAGGGCCGGATTGCCCTTGCCCAGCGCGAAGGCCGCGTTCACCTTCTGCTTGCCGTAGCCCGGCACGGTGACCACGCTGTCGCGCGGGATGCTGACCAACACGGTCGGACCGGACTCCGGGACGTGCATGAGCATGATCGAGTCCGTGCGCGAACCGGATGCCTTCCCTGTGTGCAGACGGGCGCGCTCGGCCCGGCTCAGGTCCTCGCGACCGTCCGAACCGACCATCAGGTACGTCGTACCGGAGGTGGCGGCCGGCCTGGTGCCGGTGGGCATGGCTTCGACCTTGTCGATCCGGCTCCAGGCGTAGAGCGGGACGCCGACAAGCATCAGCACGAACAGCAGGACGAGCAGTCCGACGGTCCGCAGAAACCAGTTCTTCCGTTTCTTCGGGCGGCGTGCGTAGCGCTGGTCCATGGGCTGCGGTTGACTCATACCTGAACGGTATCGGTGCGCACGGCTCCACACGTCACTCCAGTGAACGAATCTAGCGGTCTGAAAGTAGCGGCCGCCTCCTTCAGAAGGAGGAAATCGGCCCTGGAAACGAACCAGACCGCCGGAACGCGCGCGGTGACTCCCCGGTACGCGCTGTGAACAGCCGGCTGAAGTAGGCCGGATCCTCGTACCCGACCCGCCTGGCCACCGCAGCGACCGACAGCTCCTCTTCAGCGAGCAGAGCCTTCGCCGTACTGAGTCGAGTCCGCAGCACGAGCTCCTGAGGCGTCACCCCGGCCTCACGCCGTACAGACTCGCGCAGCTCCTTCACCGTGAGCCCCAGCTCCGCTGCGTAGTCCTGGATGGACGCCACCATGCAGGCGAGCGCAGCGAGCCGCTCAGCCACGCCCTGGTTGGACACCGGCATGGCCTCCCCGAGCAGGTCATACAACGCACCAGCCGTCTGTACGGCGTTATGTGCGCTGGCGACCCGGAGTAGTCGGCTGAATGCACGGTCGACCGGCCTGGCATCGGCGTACTGGCTGACCGGGCGGCTCTGGTCCAGATGCCCGAGTGCGGTGAGCCCGGCGGTCGCCGTACCGCCGAACAGCACCCATAGCTGTCGCCAGCGCGTGGCAGGCCGGTAGCCGTGCAGAACGCCCGGGTAGAGCCACAGCATCGCGGGCGCCTGCACCTCGTGCAGCTGACGGTCCGCACCGTGCAGGAGGTGGCCTCGTCCCTCTTTGATCCACACCAGTGCGTGACAGCCCAGCGCACGCTCCGGTGCCGGTCCGGGTTGGTTGACCTGCTCACCGACGCCGAGGCAGAAGAGTCCAAGTTGGTGCTCAGCAGGGCCAGGTGTCAGGTAAGTAGCCCAGTTCGGCATGTCACAAGAGTCCAAGAAGTACTCCGCAGTGTCCATTCCGCCCGACGGGCTGGGAGTGTCGAATTGTCGACGTGCTGACATCCAACGGATACGTGCTGGACGAACGACGCCTCGGCGAGCTGATCGCCGTACTGGATCGGGAGCGGACCGACCTGCCGGTACTGCGCCAGCGGCTGCAGGAGGACGGCTACCTGCTGCTTCGTGGGCTGCTGGATCCGCAGGACGTGCTGGAGTTCAGGAGGTATTACTTCGAGCTCACCAGCGCAGCCACCGACCGAGCGTCGTACCGGAGCACGTTGTTCGAGCAGATCGTTCCGGGACCTGAGTACGCCGCTTTCTGCGCCCTACTGAAGGGGTGGTTCGGGTGGTTCCTGGACGGGGAGCCGTTTCTGCATCGCCGGAAGATCATCCGGCAGACCGCACCGGGTGAGAACGGCATCGGCACCGCCACCCAGGCGCACTACGACCTGGTCTACCTGCGCGGCGGCAGCGATCAGGTGCTGTCGGCATGGATCCCGCTGGGCGACTGCCCGGTCAGCCGCGGCGGCCTGACCTATCTGGAGCGCAGCCACCACCGAGTGCTCGCGGAGGAGGCCGCCGGCACTCTGAAGCGGCCCGCTGCCTCGATCACTGCCGATCTACCCGCTCTGGCCGAGCAATACGACGCCAACTGGCTCGTCACCGACTACACGGCAGGGGATGTGGTCATCCACACCGCTCACACCATCCATGCGGCGCTGGACAACGTCTCGGACGGGATGCGTCTGTCCACCGACATCCGCTACCAGCGGGCCGACGACGCCATCGACGCCCGCTGGCAGCACCACTGGCACGACCGCGACGGGCTCTGAAGCACGCTCGACAGGCTGCTTTTGACCGGAATGCGGATAGCTTCTCGCTAACGACAATCATTTCGGTTAAGGTTCCGGACGAACCGTCAGTCAGTCGAGTCGTGTGAGGAGAGCCGTGAACCGCAACGAGTTGGTCGCCGGGTTGGCGCAGAAGGCGGGTATCCCGCGGAACCAGGCCGAGCGGGTCCTCGACGCGCTCGGTGACGTGGTCACCGAGGCCGTGCACAAGGGCGACAAGGTCTCCCTCACCGGCCTGCTGAGCATCGAGCGCGTGATGCGCGCACCGCGGACCGGCCGCAACCCGCAGACCGGTGAGCCGTTGTCGATCCCGGCCGGCTACTCCGTCCGGCTGTCCTGCGGAAGCCGTCTGAAGGCCGCCGCCCGCGGCGACCTCCGGACGATCTCCTGAGCACTACTTCAAGAACCTGATCTGGTCGCACTCACCGTCGTCGGCGGAGTGCTTCACGCTCGTCGGCACCGCGGTCACCCAGTACGGCGTGGTCGCGGTCGGCGGAGTGGTGAACCGGGCGTTCGGCAGATAGAGCCGGTCCCCGAAGGCCGCGGCCGTGGTCGGTACGTCGAAGTCGGTGCTGGTGATCTCGCGCTGCACGGTCCCCTTCGTCCCGGCCGCATTCAGACCGACCACCGCGATCTTGTTGAGCCGGTTCTGAACGACGTACAGGGTCCGGCCGCTCAGCAGCAGGCCGTCACCGTTCGTCATCAGTGCGCCGCCCAGATCGACCTTCGCGGCCACACCGGTCCGCGGGTCGACGCGGAGCAGGAAGCCGGTCGAGGACTGCACCATGATCAGCGCCCGGCCGTCCGGCGTCAGCGAGATGCCGTTGGCGTTGTTGCCGGGCAGGTGCTGGTAGTCGCCGGTCAGCGCGATGGTCTCGGCCTTGGTAGGCAGCTTGCCGTTCCGGCCGAGCGGCACCTTGTAGAAGACCGGCTGGGTCGAGTCGGTGAACCACGCTGCGTCCTTGCTCAGGATGACGTCGTTCACGAACGTCGGCGTCGCGGTGGTGAACTTGTAGCTCGCGAGCACGCGACCGGTCCGGGTGTCGATGACCCGGCCGTCGCCACCGGCCGCACCGGCCACGAAGAGGCGGCCCTGGTTGTCGACCTTCATCCCGAGGGATCCGGTGCCCGGACCTTGGCTGATCACCTTGCCGATGCCGGTGCGCAGGTCGGCGGCGTAGATGTCGCCATCCGCGCGGGAGCCGAAGTACGCCGTACCGCGGGCGATCGCGATGCCCTCGGGCTGGAATCCGGCCGGCAGCTCGATCCGGTCGGGGAAGCTGGGGGTGTGGGGCGTCGCCGTCGCGGCCGGGGCACTGACCAGACCGAACAGCAGAGCGGGTACGCCGGCGAGTAAAGCCAGCCGGCGGACGAGGTGTGACATGGCGGGGTCCTCCTGGTCCAGGGGTCTCAACTGATCAACGGATCCGGCCTGTGGAAAGTTCAGAACGGGCTCAGGCAAACGGGTATGTTCACTGTCAGCAACTCGACACGAGAACTTTGGGGCAGGGATGACAGCAGACATCGAGAGCTCGGGTCCGGCCCGGCCGCAGGACGACCTCTACCGCTACGTCAACGACCGCTGGCTGGCCGACCACGAGATCCCGGCCGACAAGGCCATCTACGGCGCCTTCCACGCGCTCTGGGACACCGCCGAGCAGGATGTCCGCGCGATCGTGGAGAAGACCGTCGCCGCCGATCACCCCGCGGGCAGTGAGCCGCGCAAGATCGCCGACCTGTTCACCAGCTTCATGGACGAGGAGACCATCGAGCGGCTGGGCGCGGAGCCGATCGCCGGACAGCTAGCGCTGGTCGACGAGGTCACCGACGCCGCCGAGCTGGTCGCCGTCCTGGGCAAGCTCGAGCTCGAGGGTGTCGCGGGCGTCTTCCGGGTCTGGGTCGACTCCGACGCGAAGCAGTCCGACCAGTACGTCGTCTATCTGATGCAGGGCGGCCTGAGCCTGCCTGACGAGTCGTACTACCGCGAGGACAGCTTCGCGGAGAAGCGGACGGCGTTCGTCGCGCACGTGACCCGGATGCTCGAGCTGGCCGGACGGCCGGACCCGGCCGGGGCCGCTGAGCGGATCCTGGAGCTGGAGACGCGGCTGGCCGCGCACCACTGGGACCGGGTGAAGGACCGCGATGTCACCCAGACGTACAACAAGCTCGACCGGGCCGGGCTGGAGAAGCTCACGTCCGGCCTCGACTGGTCCGGCTGGCTGGTCGGCGCCGGGGTGCCGGAGAGCGCCTTCGAGCACGTCGTCGTGCGCGAGCCGGACTTCCTGACCGCGGCGGCCGCGGCGCTGCAGGAGATCGACCTTGCGCAGTGGAAGGAGTGGCTGGGCTGGCAGATCGTGCACTCGGCCGCGCCCGTTCTCAGCAAGGCCTTCGTCGACGAGAACTTCGCCTTCTACGGCAAGGAGCTGACCGGAGCACCGGAGCTGCGGGACCGCTGGAAGCGCGGCCTCGGGACGGTCGAGTCGGCCCTCGGCGAAGCGCTCGGGCAGCTCTACGTCACCGAGCACTTCCCGCCGACCGCCAAGTCCCGGATGGTCGAGCTCGTCGCCAACCTGGTCGAGGCCTACCGGCAGCGGATCGAGGCGCTGGACTGGATGGGTCCGGAGACCCGTCGCCGCGCGCTCGAGAAGCTGGGCACGTTCGTGCCGAAGATCGGCTACCCGGACAAGTGGAAGGACTACAGCGCGCTCGAGATCGACCCGGCCGACCTGTTCGGCAACCTGCGCCGGTCGGTCGCGGTGGAGACCGCTCGCGAGCTGGCCAAGCTCGGGACGCCGGTGGACCGCGACGAGTGGCGGATGACGCCGCAGACGGTGAACGCCTACTACAACCCCCGGCAGAACGAGATCGTCTTCCCGGCCGGGATCCTGCAGCCGCCGTTCTTCGACCTGGACGCCGACGACGCCACCAACTACGGCGCGATCGGCGCCGTGATCGGGCACGAGATCGGCCACGGCTTCGACGACCAGGGCTCTCGCTACGACTCCGCCGGCAACCTGAACGACTGGTGGACCGACGAGGACCGGTCCGCGTTCGAGCAGCGCACCGACAAGCTCGTCGCGCAGTACGACGCCCTCTCGCCGACCGAGGTGCCGGACCAGAACGTCAACGGCAAGCTCACCCTCGGCGAGAACATCGGCGACCTCGGTGGTCTGTCCATCGCCTACGCCGCCTACCAGCTCTCGCTCGACGGTGCCGAGCCGCCGGTGATCGACGGCAAGTCCGCCGCGGAGCGGTTCTTCGGCGCCTGGGCGCACGCCTGGGCCACCAAGACCCGCCCCGAGGAGGCCGCCCGCCGGCTGACAATCGACCCGCACTCGCCGCCGGAGTTCCGCTGCAACGCGGTCGTGCGGAACATCGACGCCTTCCACGACACCTTCGGTACCGCCGAGGGCGACACACTGTGGCTGGCTCCCGAAGATCGGGTGCGGATCTGGTGACAGCCGATCCCGGACCTCTCGGGCGGAACTTGCGCGCCTGGCGCGAGCGGGTTCGGCCCGAAGAGGTCGGGCTGCCCGGAACCGTCCGGCGGCGGACGCCCGGTCTGCGCCGGGAGGAGCTCGCCACGTTGGCCGGCGTCTCGCCGGAGTACGTCGTACGGCTGGAGCAAGGGCGGACAACGCACCCGTCACCACAAGTGGTGTCGGCACTGGGCCGCGCGCTGGAGTTGTCGCCGTTCGAGCTCGATCATCTGTATTGGTTGGCGGGGCTCTCGGCGCCGGACAGCGGGTTGATGCCGCGGCACATCACGCCCGGGGTGCGGCGGCTGGTCGACCGGCTGGGGGATTCCGTGCCGATCGCGGTCTGCACGTCCTCCTGGGAAACGGTGTACTGGAATCCCTTGTGGGCGGCGCTTCTCGGCGATCCGGCCGCAGCGCCGAGCGGTCGGGAGCGGAACTTCGCGTGGCGACACTTCACCGGACTGCTGAGCGGGATGACCCTTCCGCCGGACACGGTGGCCGAGTTCGAGCACGACCTCGTCTGCGACCTCCGCCGTACTGTCGATCGCTATCCAGGTGAGCACGAGCTGGCTGCGATGTGCCAGGAGCTGCGCGAGCGGTTCGACGGGTTCGCGCGATCCTGGGACAGCGGCGATGTACCGCGGCACCGGACGGTCCGCAAGATCATCGAGCACGACGAGCTCGGCACCATCGCGGTCGACAGCGACATCCTCACCGCCCCCGACAGCGAGCTGTATGTCACTGTGCTGACCGCCGAGCCCGGCTCCGAGGACGCGTCCCGGCTCAGCCTGGTACTGGCGTTGTCTGGATGGAGTTCGGTTCCGGGATGATGGTGGTCGCATGACCATCACGCTGATCACCGGGGCCAACAAGGGCCTCGGATATGAAACCGCCCGCCAACTAGTTGCCCTCGGCCACATCGTGTACGTCGGCTCCCGCGACCCCGAACGCGGTCAGGCCGCGGCCGCGGAGGTCGGCGGCACCTTCATCCAGCTCGACGTCACCGACCAATCCTCGGTCGACGCCGCCGCCAACACCATCCAGGAGGTCGAGGGACACCTCGACGTACTGGTGAACAACGCCGGCATCCAGGGCGGGATGCCATCGCCGGCCGAACTCACCGCCGAGCGGTTGCAAACGGTGTACGACGTGAACGTCTTCGGCCTCGTCCGGGTCACCCAGGCGTTCCTGCCGTTGCTCGAGGCATCGGATGCGCCGGTGATCGTGAACATCGGCAGCTCGCTGGGCTCCACCACGATCGTCACCGACCCGGCCCGGATGGAGTCCAACCTGACGTTGCTGGACTACGCCTCCTCGAAGGCAGCCGTCATCATGCTCACCGTGCAGTACGCCAAGGCCCTGCCCAAGCTCCGGATCAACGTCGTCGAACCCGGCTACACCGCCACCGATCTGAACGGCGGCCGCGGTCACCAAACCGTCGAAGAGGGCACCGAGATCATCGTGAAGATGGCAACGATCGCCCCCGACGGCCCCACCGGCACCTACCAAGACCGCCACGGCCCCCTCCCCTGGTAACCCTCCCCCGCGTCCCAATTTCGCTGGCTGGCCACCGAAATTAGGGGTTAAGCACCGTGGTTCAGAGTGCTTAACCCCCAACGGGACTGCCTAGCCAGGCAAATGGCGGTTAGGAGGACATCCAGTTCTGGAGGCCTTCGATGGTGCGGGGCATGGCGTCGGAGAGGTTCTCGGCGCCGGTCTCGGTGATCAGGATGTCGTCCTCGATCCGGATGCCGATCCCGCGCAGGTCCTCCGGGACGGTCAGATCGTCGGCCTGGAAGTAGAGGCCGGGCTCGACGGTCAGGACGTAGCCGGTCTCCAGGTCGCCCTTGCGGTAGGTCTCTTCACGGGCCGAGGCGCAGTCGTGCACGTCGAGACCGAGCATGTGGCTGGTGCCGTGCAGGGTGTAGCGCTGGTGCAGCTTGCTGTCCGGGTCGAGCGCTTCCTCGACCGAGACCGGCAGCAGCTCCATCGCGTCCAGCCCGTGCACGATGACCTCCATCGCGGCGTTGTGACCGGACTGGAAGGGCACACCCGGCTTGAGGGCGGCGATGCCGGCGTTCTGCGCGTCCAGGACGAGCTGGTAGAGGTCGCGCTGGCGCGGTGTGAACTCGCCGTTCACCGGCAGGGTCCGGGTGATGTCGGCGGTGTAGAGCTGCCGGTTCTCGACGCCCATGTCGAGCAGCATCAGCGTGCCGTCGACGACCGGGCCGTCGTTCTCGATCCAGTGCAGTGTGGTCGCGTGCGGTCCGGCCGCGGCGATCGAGGTGTAGCCGACGTCGTTGCCCTCGGCGCGGGCGCGGCGCCAGAAGGTGCCCTCGATCCAGCGCTCGCCGTACTCGCGGACGCGGTCCATCTCGGCGAAGACGTCGGAGAAGCCGCGGTGGGTGATCGCGACCGCCTCGCGCAGCTGCTCGATCTCCCACGGGTCCTTCACCAACCGCAGCTCGGACAGCGTCGTGGCCAGCTCGCGGTCCCGCTCCTCGTCGGTCCGGGCACCGGTCAGCAGGGATGCGATCGAGTGGTCCTCCGCACGCCGTACCCGGGTCGGTACGTCGTTCTTGAGCGCATCGTCGAGCTGGTCGAGATGCCGGGTCTCGATGCCGAACTCACTCGCGGTCTCGGCCAGCGACGGACGGCGTCCGGCCCACAGCTCGCCGTACGTGCGGTCGCGCCAGAACTCCGAGCCCTGGCTGCGGTCTGAGCGCGGCCGGAAGTACAGGACCGAGTCGTGGCCGCTCGTCCCGTTCGGCTCGAGCACCAGGACGGCGTCCGACGTCTGGTCACCGGCCAACCAGACGTAGTCGGTGTGCGGCCGGAACACGTAGTCGGTGTCGTTGGACCGCACCTTGTACGTCCCGGCCGGAATCACCAGCCGCTCGCCAGGGAACGCCTGCGACAACGCGTCCCGCCGCTTCGCCGCCCAGCCGCCGACATCGCTCAGCGTCACATCCTGTCGCTCGGAGTCGGCCCACCCCGAGTTCATGAACGCGGCCAGCTTCTCGCTCGGCACGGAATCGTGTGACGCAGTCTTCGGCGCGGTGCTGTTCTCGGTCATCGTCGACCTGTCCTCGTTTCGGCGCAGGGGCTCGGTGTCAGCCCCGGGTGTGCAGTTCGTCACCGCGGGTCAGACCGCTGTCCGGCAGCGCTTCCGCGGGATCCGAGCCGATGCGCGTGATCGCGTTCTGCTCGTCCACGAAGACTACGCTCGGCACGAAGCTCCGCGCCTCCGCGGAGTCGAACATTCCGTACGCGATCAGGATCACCACGTCCCCCGGGTGGATCAGATGCGCCGCCGCCCCGTTGATCCCGACCACCCCGGACCCCCGCGGCCCCGCGATCAGGTACGTCGACAGCCGCGCCCCGTTGGTGACGTCGACGATGTCCACCTTCTCGCCGGCCACCAGATCCGCCGCCTCCATCAACGCCACATCCAGCGTGCACGACCCCACATAGTGCAGATCCGCCTGCGTCACCGTCGCCCGATGAACCTTCGACTTCATCAACTCACGCCACATGCGCGCCATCATCCGGCCCCCACCACCCCCTGTCAGTGGCGCCCATCACCACCCCCACCTCGAGCACCCCTCAACCACCCCAGCGCCGCCCAACTGGTGGACCCGTGCACAAGGTTCCCCACCCACCCCACCTTGAGCACCTACCAACCACCGCAGCACCCCGCCGATGGTCGAACCGTGCACAAGGAGCGCCCACCCCACGACCTCGAGCACCCATCAACCACTCCAGCACCGCCCAAACGGTCGGCCCGTGCACAAAGTGGGCGTGCAAAGGCCTCGCAAGCTCATACCTTGCGAGGCCGCGTCTTTTGTATCGCGTTCGCCGACACCGTTGGCTGGCCGACACGCGAACGGTGAGCGACATCACGGGTGCGGGCGATTGGCCGGAAGGGATCGGGGGCTGACATGCTGGGGCGGGTGAGCCCGAAGACGTTGACGGATTTGGTGGCGCCCGACTGGGCGGAAGCGTTGGCGCCGGTCGAGGCGACGGTCAGCCGGATGGGGGAATTCCTCCGGGGTGAGATCGCCGCGGGGCGGCCTTATCTGCCGGCCGGGGAGAACGTGTTGCGCGCGTTCAAGAGTCCGCTGGAGCAGGTGAAGGTGCTGGTGGTCGGCCAGGACCCGTACCCGACGCCGGGTCATCCGGTGGGGTTGAGCTTTTCGGTCGCTCCGGACGTCCGGCCGATCCCGCGGAGCCTCCAGAACATCTACCGCGAGCTGATGGCGGACGTCGGTGTACCGGCTCCTTCCAACGGTGACCTGACGCCGTGGGCCGAGCAGGGCGTGCTGATGCTCAACAGAGTGCTCACCGTGGAGCCCGGCAAGTCCGGATCGCACCGTGGCAAGGGCTGGGAGTCGGTCACCGAGCAGGCGATCCACGCGCTCGTGAACCGCGGCGGACCGCTCGTTGCGATCCTCTGGGGACGCGACGCGCAGACGCTCAAGCCGATGCTCGGCAAGGTCCCGTACGTCGAGAGCGCGCACCCGAGCCCGATGTCGGCGGACCGGGGCTTCTTCGGCTCCAAGCCGTTCAGCCGCGTCAACGCACTCCTCGTCGAGCAGGGCGCCGAGCCGATCGACTGGCGGCTGCCGTAGAGAAGGCCTGGAGGATCGAAGCCTAGGGTTCGCACCATGGACTTGCCGACGAACTGGGGTCGCTGGGGCGACGACGACGAGCTGGGCACGCTGAACCTGATCACCGACGAGGTGCGCGAGCGCGCCGCCCGCGAGGTTCGACTCGGCCGCTCGGTCTCGCTCGCCGTACCGATCCAGCCCGCGCCGATCGCCGGTGGTCCGTTTCCGCCGCGCACGGCCGAGGAGTCGCCGGTCCAGCAGATCATGGCGTTCACGGGCAGTCCGGCGATCGCGTACGCGGATTCGATGCTGGTGACCAATCACCACACCCTGTCCACCCACCTGGATGCGCTGTCCCACATCCCGCAGGACGGCATGGTGTACCCCGGCCGCCCGGCGAACGAGGCCGTCACCGCGTTCGGCGTCCGGAAGGGTTCGACCGCGGCCTTCGCGGCCGGCATCGTCACCCCGGGCGTGCTGCTCGACCTCGGCATCGACGGACCGGTCGCCGCCGACCGGGCGATCACCGCCGCGGACCTCGAGGCGGCCGAGCAGCGGCACGGCGTCCGGGTCGAGTCCGGCGACGCGCTCGTCGTCCGCTTCGACTGGGTCACGACCCGGTACCGCGGCAATCCGATGCCTGGGATGAGCCTCGACGCCGCGCGCTGGATGCACGAGCGCGGAGTCTCCGTGTACGCCGGTGATCTCGGCGACAAGTACCCACCCGAGCAGCCCGGTCGTCCTTCGGCCATGCACGGCGTCGCCCTGCCGCGGCTGGGAATGCCGCTCGTGGACGGGATCGACGCCGACGAACTGGCCGCCCTCTGCGCCGAGCTCGGCCGCTACACCTTCCTCTTCGTCGCCGCCCCACCCCGCATCCACGGCCTGACGGGGATTCCGGTGAATCCGGTCGCGATCTTCTGAGACGCTGAGGTGCATGACTCGATTCACCATCGATGCACCGACCCTGCTCCACCTGGTCGACTCCCAGCTGGCGGTCAATCCGGACCACCAGCTCGTCGCGCCGAGCTCGATCCGCTCGGAGGCGCTCACCACGCTCCTGCGCGACGTCCGGGCCGGCCGCCGTACCGAGCCTGAGGCCCGGCAGCTGCACACCCGGATGACCGAGCTGAAGATCCGCGTCCTCGGCGACCGGATGTCGCGCTGGACCGCCTGGAAGATCGCCCAGGAGCACGACTGGGACAACCTCCGGGACACGGAGTACCTGGCGGTGACGAAGCTCCAGGCCGACGCCCTCGTCACGGTCGACCAGGTGCTCGCCGCCAAGGCCGACGGCGTCGTACCGACGGCACCTCTGGAAAACCTGACAAGGTAACTTGTTCGAATGATCTATTGCAGGATCGTTCAACAATCTCCTATGGTGACGGGAATCGCATCCAGCGGGTCCGTCCCTGGGAGGAACCATGTGGGTTCTGCTCGCCATCGCGGTGGTCGTCGTCGGTTTCGCGCTCAAGCTGAACTCGATGCTGGTCGTCACCGCTGCCGGCATCGTGGCCGGTCTGATCGGCGGCATGTCACCGGTCAAGATCCTGAACGCCTTCGGCGACGGGTTCGCCGGTAGCCGGTCCGTCACCGTCTTCATCGTCACACTGCCCGTGATCGGGCTGATCGAGCGCTACGGGCTGCAGCATCAGGCCCGCAAGCTGATCGGCAAGCTCGCGGTCGTCACCACCGGCCGGTTGCTCGCCCTCTACCTGCTGATCCGGCAGGGGACGGCGGCGCTCGGCCTGACCAGCATCGGCGGCCCCGCGCAGGCAGTGCGGCCGCTGATCCACCCGATGGCGGCCGGTGCCGCCGAACGCCGCTACGGCAAGCTGCCGGACAAGCTCCAGGAGAAGATCAAGGGCTTCGCCGCCAGCGCGGACACGGTCGGGCTGTTCTTCGGCGAGGACATCTTCGTCGCGATCGGCTCGATCCTGCTGATCACCGGATTCGTCGACACGACGTACGGGCTGCACCTGGAGGCGATCGACATCGCCGTCTGGGCCATCCCGACCGGTATCTGCGCGCTCCTGATCCACGGCGCCCGGCTGCTCTATCTCGATCGTCAGCTGGACAACCTGGCGCGCGAAGTCCGGGCCGAGGCCAAGGAGGCGGCGAAGTGATCAAGGTCGAGTGGTTCTACTGGCTCTGCGGGCTCTTCTTCGTGCTGATCGCGCTGCAGGTCCTCAACGACCGCACCAACCCCAAGCGGCTCGGCAGTGCGGCTTTCTGGGGCATCCTCGGGCTCTCGTTCGGCTACGGCACCTTCGTGGTAAACAAGACCGCCCCCTCCTGGATCCTGGGCATCGCGGTGATCGGTCTGGCCGTGCTGGCCGGCTCCGGTTTCCCTGGCAAGGGCGAGGAACGTACGACGACGCCGGCCGAGCGAGCGACGTTCGCCGACAGGTTCGGCAACAAGCTGTTCCTGCCCGCACTGGTCATCCCAGTCGTGGCTGCGCTCTTCGGAGCGTGGCTGGCCAAGGTGAAGCTCGGCGACGGCACACTGCTGCTGCAGTCCGGCTCTGCCACGATCATCGGTCTGGGCGTCGCATCCCTGCTGGCACTGGCGGTTGCGGTCGCACTGCTCCGGCCACCCTCCCCCGCCGTACCGCTGCATGAGGGGCGCCGACTACTCGAGCACATCGGCTGGGCGGCCATCCTGCCGCAGATGCTGGCCACGCTGGGCCTACTGTTCAACGCCTCCGGTGTCGGCAAGGCAGTCGGCCGGGTCACTGACCACCTGGTTCCCAAGGGCTCGCTGATCGCCGCAGTCGCCTTGTACTGCATCGGTATGGCGGTCTTCACGATCATCATGGGCAACGCGTTCGCAGCGTTCCCGGTGATGACGGCCGCGGTCGGCTGGCCGCTGCTGGTGCAGCAGTTCGACGGTACGCCGGCGGTCGTGTTCGCGATCGGCATGCTGGCCGGCTTCTGCGGCACGCTCTGTACGCCGATGGCCGCGAACTTCAACCTGGTTCCAGCGGCGCTGCTCGAGATGAAGGATCAGTACGGCCCGATCAAGGCCCAGATCCCGACCGCGATCCCCTTGCTGGGTTGCAACATCGCCATCATGTACTTCTTCGCCTTCTAGCGTCCGAAAACACGCCGACCACGTACTGCAGTCCTTCGGACGCAAGCAAAGGAGACAACCCTCATGAAGTACGCCGCTGCCTGGTCCGCGATCGCCTGTGAGGTGCTCGAGACGCCCTACCCGTACGGCGCCGCGCACGCCTCACGTGATCCGGAGGATGTCGACGTCACGCCGCAGAAGCTGCACCCGGCGTTCCACGGCTCCTACGACTGGCACTCCAGCGCGCACATGCAGTGGTCACTCGTCCGCCTCCTCAGCCTGGCACCGGACCAGGACAGAGCGGTACAGCTACTGGACCAGCGGCTGACCACAGCAGCGATCGCAGCAGAGGCGGCGTACCTCAAGGAGCGCCCGTCGTACGAGCGTCCGTACGGCTGGGCGTGGGCGGCGATGCTGGTCGCCGCCACCCGCAACACCCAGTGGGCCGAGGCGACCAAGCCGTTGGGCGATGTGATCGCTGACCTCGTGCTCGACTGGCTGCCGCGCCAGGCCTACCCGGTCCGGCACGGCGCCCACCTGAACAGCGCGTTCGCCCTGTCGCTGCTGCTGGAAGCGTACGACGACCTCGGCCGGGGCGAGGTCGTCGACGCCATCCAGGCCCGGGCCATCGACTGGTTCGGCAAGGACATGGACTACGACACCCGCTTCGAGCCGTCCGGCACTGACTTCCTGTCGCCGGCGCTGTCCGAGGCGGAGCTGATGCGCCGCGTCCTGCCCACCAACGAGTTCGCAGAATGGCTGCACGCGTTCCTGCCAGGCCTAGGCAAGGAGAATCACCAGCACCTGCTGGAGGTTCCGGTCACTGATGACTCCGGCGACGGCCAGCTCGCGCACCTGTCCGGGCTTGCGCTCTCACGCGCCTGGCAGCTCCGCACGATCGCACCGAGCCTGCCCGACGTCACCGACGTACTGAAGGCCGGCGCCGACCGTCAGATCGACGCCGTCCTCCCGACAGTCACCGATGGCGACTTCATGTCGACACACTGGCTGGTGTCGTTCGCGCTCCTGGCCGAGCAGGCCTAGTGCCTTAAGGTATCCCGACCCAGCTGTGCCACAGCTGGGCATACCGCCCGCCGTCTTCCAGCAACGACTTGTGCGTACCGGTCTCGACCACGCGACCGTGGTCGAGCACCACGATCCGGTCGGCCTGCTCAGCCTGCGTCAACCGGTGCGCCACGATCAGCGTCGTACGCCCCTCGGTCGCAGCCACACTGGCTCGCTCCAACTCGCGTGCGCCCGCACTGCCGGCCTCAGCCGTCGCCTCATCCAGTACGGCGATTGGCGGGTCCGCGAGCACCAGACGAGCAAACGCGAGCTGCTGTGCCTGCGCACCGGTCAGCTGGTGACCGCTCTCGCCCACAACGGTTTCCAGCCCGTCTGGCAACGCACGAACCCACGCCAGCGCACCAACCCGCTGGAGCGCAGCCTCAACATCCGCCTCGGGAGCATCACCCCGCGCAAGCCGCACATCCTCCACCAGCGTTCCGGAGAAGACGTGCACCTCCTGGCTGAGCAGAGCGACCTGTGCACGCGTGCGATCCTCACCCAGCGCCTGGACGTCCACACCGCCGAGCTTGACCACCCCACTGGTCGGTGCGAACACTCCGGCCGCGATAGCGGCCAGCGTGGTCTTACCCGCACCACTCGCACCCACGAGAGCAACGCGCTCGCCTGGCTCCAGCCGTAGCGACACGTCCGACACCACCCGCGGGCCGTCGTCGTACGCGTGCTCAATGCCAACCAGCTCCAGCGAGGCGTCCCGCGGCCCAGGACCCTCAGACGGCTCCGGGATCGGCTCAAGCTCCAGTACGCCGGCCAGTCGCGCCATACCGGCTCCTGCGGTCTGGATCTGATCGAACTGCATCAGCAACACGTTGACCGGGTTGAACAGCCGGTGGAAGTACAACGCAGCCGCGGTGACCGCACCGATGGTCACGGCATCCGCGCGAACCAGGAAGAATCCGGCGACCAGAATCGCGGTCAGCCCGGTGAACTCGGCGTGGTTGATCCGCGAGGAGAAGAAGCTGAACAGCTTGAAGACCTGGACGGCGAGATCACGCGCCCGGGCCGACGTCGCGCCGATCGTCTCCAGTTGCCGGTCTTCGAGCTTGTACGCACGGACGGTCCCACTGCCGCGCAGCGACGCGATGATCGCTTCGGACCGGTCGCCCATGGCGATCCGCTCCTCGCGGTAGTACGGCGCGGACCGCGGCAGGTACCACCGCAGCGCGATCACATACATCGGCAACGCGAGCAGACCGGCCAGACCGAGCCGCCAGTCCAGAGCGAACAGACCAGCCGCGGTCAGCACGATCGTCAGCGACGCACCGAGCATCGCCGGACCCACCTCGGTCAGCGCCGAGGCCACCGCGCTCACGTCGTCCCCGACACGCGAGAGCAGGTCGCCCATCCGCACTTTGTCCAGCACCGGTGCCGGCAGCTGCAGTGCGCGGTCCAGCACCTTCTCCCGGATCCGCGCGAGCACGGTCTCGCCAACGCGCGCTACCAGCGTCACTCCGAATGCAGTCAGCAGCCCGGACACCAGGGCCGCGCAACCGATCAGCAGCACCACCTTGAGGATCGCCGAGCGATCACCCGCGGAGATGTCATCCACCAGCACACCAAGGGCCCACGGCGCGACCAGTCCGGCCGCACTGCCACCAGTGATCACCACAGCAGCGATCAGCGACAGCCCAGGCAGCCGACGGATCTCACTCCACAGCACGGCCCACGTCGCGCGCGGTCCGGCAACAGGCAGCAGGTTCATCGCAGTACCGCCTCTTGATAGGCCGCGTCGGCCGCAGCCAGCTCGGCGTGCAATCCCTCGGCGACAATCACACCGTCGGCCACGACGACCACGCGGTCCATCTTGCCGAGCAGTGCCGGGCTACTGGTGAGCACAAGTGTCGTCAGACCAGCCCGTACGTCGGCCAACCCTTCCGCCAGTAATTCCTCGGTCACCGCGTCCACCGCCGTACCCGGATCGTGCAACACCAGCACCGGCGGCTCTGCGAGCAGTGCGCGGGCCAGACCGAGCCGTTGACGCTGCCCACCAGACAATGCCTGTCCTTGGTCAGCCAGAGGGCGGTCCAGCTCGTCAATCAGGTCAGCAGCACCAGCCGCTGTCATCACTCGGTCCAGCGAAGGTGAGTCCACCAGCAGGTTGCTGCGTAGCGTCCCCTCGAACAGGTCCGTGTCGTGCTGTTCCAGCAGCACAGTCCCTCGCACCACGTCGATGTCGAGCTCATCGATCGCCGTACCGCCGATGCGCACCGTCCCGGTGAGGTCAGGGGCTCGTCCGGTCACCACTGCCAGCAGGGCGTCCGCGTCGCGCGGGTCGTAACACAGCACGCCTACGGACTCACCGGTCTTGAGGGTCAGATCTGTTGCCGACAAGGTCTTGTAGGAGACGCCGTTCAGCTCCAGCAGCGGTTTGGTGGGGTCCAACGCTGTACGAGTACCGCTGACAACAAGAGGCTCGGCCGACAGCACACCCGCCAGGCGGGCGGCGGACGCCTTCGCCATGGCGTAGATCTGACTGGCCCAACCGAGTCCTCCGACCGGCTCCGCCACGAACTGCGCCAGACCGACCACCGTGATCAGCTCACCGATGGTGATCCGCCCGTTCAGTGCGAACCACCCCGCGACGCCGGCGACCGCTGCGAGCAGCAGCCCACTCAGTGCGGTCGTCACGCCGTCCTGCAGGCCGTTCGTCGAGGCTGCGCGCAGCGTCGCACGCAGGGTGGCCTGGCTGGACCGTCGGTACCGCTCAGCCGCGTTGTGCTGCGCACCAATCCCCCGCAGCGTCCGCAGACCACCAACCAGGTCCGTGGCCAGTGCGGTCGTCTGGGCGACCGCCTCCTGCTGGCTCGACGTCCGCCGGGTCAGCAGCGGCGACAAGGCCTGGATCCCCAGCACCAGCAGCGGTACGCCGATCAGCACGCCCAACCCGAGCGGTACGTCGACCACCAGCAGTGACACCGAGGACACGATCAGTGCGGTAGAGGTTGCGAACCCGATGGCGACCGCCCGCATGACCACTGCGGCCTTCTCCGCATCGGAGGTCGCGATCGACAGCAGCTCACCCGCCCGCAGCCCGGTCCGCTGTCCCCGTGGGTCCAGAACCCGCTGAGCGATCTCCAGCCGCAGCAGATGGGTCTCGTACTCGATCGCCCGCACCACTTGCCGCGCGCCGATCTTCCAGGCGTTCGACAGCACCGCGAACAGCACGACCATCATCAGCACGCACCACAGCAGCGGCTGAATGTCTCCACTCGACACCGCGCGATCAACGAAGATGCCGATCGCCACCGGCACCGCTGCCTCGCTCGCCTGGTGCAGCGACATGAACAGCACCCCGGCGACCATCCGGCCGCGATGCCGCCGGACCGCGCGCCTCAACAATTCCCCACTCCGCATAGTTAGGTCACCCTAACTGATCAGTCGATGCGGTCAACGATTGACAGCGGAAGCCGATCACCGTACGGTCTCGCGATAATAGGAAACTTTCCTAACAGTTGACTCGGTTGCATCCCACGCAGCGAGCCGACACCACGAGACCGGCGGAGGGAGGCAGGGTTATCCCATGGCAACAACACCTGGAACTCCTCGCCTGCTCCGCGCGATGAACGACCGGTCCGCCCTGGACCTGCTGCTCTCCCAAGGGCCGCTGTCCCGGACGACGCTCGGCCACCTGACCGGCCTGTCCAAGCCGACCGCTTCCCAGCTGCTCGCGCGGCTGGAGGCGGCCAACCTGGTGCGCGCCAGCGGGACCACCGCCGGCCGCCCCGGACCGAACGCCCAGCTGTACGAGATCAACGGCGACGCCGCGTACGTCGCCGGGCTCGACGTCACCCCGACCCGGATCCGCTCGGCGATCGCCGACCTGACCGGCAAGGTGGTCGGCCAGTTCGAGCTGCCCACGCCGGGCCGCAGCGCCAAGGGCACGGTCGAGCGGGTGATCAAGGCGATCGAGGGTGCCGCCGGTGAGGCCGGCCTGAACCGCGCGAACCTGCACCGGGTCTCGATCGGTACCCCGGGTGGTTTCGACCCGACGACCGGCCGGCTGCGCTACGCGACCCACCTGCCCGGCTGGCACGCCCCGCACCTGCTCGAGGAGCTGGCCGCGGCGATCGCCGTACCGCTCGAGGTCGAGAACGACGTCAACCTCGCCGCGGTCGCCGAGCGCCAGGTCGGGCACGCCCAGGACAGCGAGAACTTCGTCCTGCTCTGGGGCGAGGAAGGCATCGGTGCGGCGATCGTGGTCAACGGCCGCCTGCACCGCGGCGCGACCGGCGGCGCCGGCGAGGTCGCCTTCCTCCCCCTGCCCGGTACGCCGCTGGTCCGCAACGTCGGCCGGAACAACGCCGGTGGTTTCCAGGAGCTGGCCGGTGGCGAACCCGTCCTGGCCCTGGCCCGTGCGCACGGCATCAAGGCCCGTACGCCGGAATCCGCGATCTCGGCCGCCCTGGCGACCCCAGGGGCCGGCGACGCAGTCCTGTCCGAATTCGCCCACCGACTCGCCGTCGGTCTGGCCGCCATCGTGTCCGTCGTCGACCCCGAGCTGATCGTGCTCGCGGGGGGCGTGATCACCGCCGGCGGCGAACGCCTGCGCGGTCTGGTCCAGGACGAGCTGGCCGATCTCGCCGTCCCAAGACCGCGGTTGCTGATGACCGCGATCCACCTCGATCCCGTGCTGTCGGGGGCACTGCAGTCCGCGCTGAGTGCCACCCGCGACGAAATCTTCGACACCGCTAGTTCTCCACCCATTTCCTAGGAGTCAAACGGATGCAACGCCTGTCTCGTGCCCTTGTCGGCACCGCTGCGGTGGCCCTGCTCGCCACCGCCTGCACCGGTACGTCGGAAGCCCCGAAGGCCAACGACGACGCCACCAAGGACGTGACCATCACGTTCTGGCACGGCTGGAGCGCCCCCAGCGAAGTGGCTGCGATCGACGCCAACATCAAGGCGTTCGAGGCGAAGCATCCGAACATCCACGTGAAAGCCGTCGGCAACATCAACGACGACAAGATCAAGCAGGCCCTGCGCGCGGGCGGCCCGAACTCGCCCGACGTGGTGTCGTCGTTCACCACCGACAACGTCGGGACGTTCTGCGCCTCGAACGTGTTCGCGGACCTGAAGCCGTTCCTGGACAAGTCCGGGGTCGACCTGGACAAGACCTTCCCGAAGCCGCTGCAGGACTACACCCAGTTCCAGGGCAAGCGCTGCACGCTGCCGCTGCTGAACGACGCGTACGGCCTGTACTACAACAAGGACGCGTTCAAGGCCGCCGGCATCACCGCGCCGCCGAAGACGCTGTCGGAGTTCAACGCCGACGCGAAGAAGCTGACCAAGGCCAAGGGCGACTCGTTCGCCCAGCTCGGCTTCATGCCGAACTTCCACGGCTTCGAGTCGACCACCACGCACTTCGCCGCACAGTGGAACCCGACGTATTTCAGCACCGACGGCAAGTCGAACCTGGCCGCCGACCCGGCGTTCGGCAAGATGCTGACCTGGCAGTCCGGGCTGGTCAAGGAGCTCGGCGGCTTCGCCAAGCTGGAGAAGTACCGCGCCACCTTCGGTGACGAGTTCGGCTCCAAGAACCCGTTCCACACCGGCCAGGTCGCGATGTCGATCGACGGCGAGTGGCGGCTCGGGATGGCCAAGGAGGCCGGGGTCAAGTTCGACATCGGCGTCGCGCCGTTCCCGGTCCCCGACGACCAGGCCGACAGCTACGGCAAGGGCTACCTGTCCGGCACCATCATCGGGATCGCGAACACCAGCCAGAAGCAGAACGCGGCCTGGGAGCTGGTCAAGTTCATGACCACCGACACCGACGCCGTGGTGAACTTCGCGAACGCGATCCACAACGTGCCGTCCACGCTGGACGCGCTGAAGTCGCCGAACCTGAAGGCCGACGAGAACTTCAAGGTCTTCCTGGAGATCGCGCAGCACCCGAAGAGCAGCACCACCCCGGCCAGCCCGAACGGTGGCGCCTACCAGCTCACGCTGCAGGACTTCGGCTACGCCTACGAAGCGGGTAAGCAGACCGATCTGGCCGCTGGTCTCGCCAAGACCGACGCCCAGATCGACAAGGACATCGCGCAGGCCAAGTGATGGCGACCATCTCGGTAGGACTCCGCCAGAAGCGGCGCAAGGAACGCTTGCGCAACCTGGCCTTCCTGTCCCCGTGGCTGATCGGGGTCAGCGTCTTCTTCCTGTACCCGCTGTTCTCGACCGTCTACTTCAGCTTCATGAAGTACGACGGGTTCACGCCGCCGGTGTGGACCGGCCTGAAGAACTGGACCTACGTCTTCACCGACTACCCGTTCTTCTGGCCGGCGCTGCGGAACACGCTCTGGCTGGTGATCGTCATGGTCACCCTCCGGGTCGTGTTCGGGCTCGGCATCGGCCTGCTGATCACCAAGGTGAAGACCGGCGCCGGGATCTTCCGGACGCTGTTCTACCTGCCCTACCTGGCACCGCCGGTGGCCGCGACGATGGCGTTCGCGTTCCTGCTCAACCCCGGTACCGGGCCGGTGAACAACATCCTCGGCAAGCTCGGGCTGCCGCAGCCGGGCTGGTTCAACGACCCGGCGTGGTCGAAGCCGGCGCTGACGCTGCTCGCGATCTGGGGTATCGGGGATCTGATGGTCATCTTCATGGCCTCGCTGCTCGACGTACCGCTGGAGCAGTACGAGGCCGCGTCGCTGGACGGTGCCGGGGCGTGGAAGCGGTTCGTCCACGTCACGCTGCCGAACATCCAGCCGATCGTGCTGTTCGCGGTCATCACCGGCGTGATCCAGACGATGCAGTACTACACCCAGCCGTTGATCGCCGGAAAAGTCGCGAGTGGCGTGATTGGTGGCTCTGGGCAACAGTTCGAGCCCGGCTACCCGGACAAGTCGACGCTGACCCTGCCGCAGCTGGTCTACAACCTGGGCTTCCAGCGGTTCGACACCGGCGGCGCCTCGGTGATCGCACTGGTGCTGTTCGTACTGGCCATGATCTTCACGGCGATCTTGATGCGCCGTGGCAGTGGCTTCCTGGCCACGGACGAATGAGGGGCTGCTGAGTGAGCACATTGACCGTGGAGGCCGCGTCCTCCACCCCCAGCCTGAGCGCGGCGGGACGCGAGGCACGCCGGACCAGATTTCTGAACTGGGTCGCCGTGCACGCGTTGGCGATCGCGGCCGCGTTGTTCTTCGTCCTGCCGTTCGTGTTCGTCGCGCTGACCGCGTTGATGAGCGACCAGCAGGCACTGACCCGGAACCTGTGGCCGGACAGCTGGCACTGGGAGAACCTGAAGACCGTGTGGGAGACGCCAGGGTTCCTGACCTGGTGGAAGAACACCCTCATGTACGCCGTTCTGGGCACGGTGCTGACGTTGGTCTCGAGCATCCCGGTCGCGTACGCCCTGGCCAGGTTCAAGTTCCGCGGCCGCAACTTCGCGATGATGCTGGTGATCTCCACGATGATGCTGCCGCCCCAGGTGGTGATCGTGCCGATGTACCTGTTCTGGGCCAAGCAGCTGCACCTGTCCGGGACCCTGTGGCCGTTGATCATCCCGCTGGCGTTCACGGACGCGTTCTCGATCTTCCTGCTCCGCCAGTTCCTGCTGACCATCCCGAAGGAGTACGTGGACGCGGCCAAGGTCGACGGCTGCGGTGACTTCCGGGCGCTGGTCCGGGTCATCCTGCCGATGGCCAAGCCGGCCATCGCGGCGGTCGCGCTGTTCCAGTTCTTCTACTGCTGGAACGACTACTTCGGCCCGCAGATCTACGCCAGTGAGAACCCGGCCGCCTGGACACTCAGCTACGGCCTGGAGTCCTTCAAGGGCGCCCACCACACCAACTGGAACCTCACCATGGCCGCCACCTTGCTGGTGATGGCCCCGGTGATCATCTTGTTCTTCTTCGCGCAGAAAGCCTTCATCGAAGGCGTCACACTCACAGGGGTCAAAGGTTGAAACTCACAGTCGTAGGCGGCGGATCCACCTACACTCCCGAACTCGTCGACGGCTTCGCCCGGCTGCGTGACACGCTGCCGGTCTCCGAGCTCGTCCTGGTCGACCCGGCGGCCGACCGGCTCGAGCTGGTCGGCGGGCTGGCGCAACGGATCTTCGCCAAACAAGGGCATCCGGGGCGCGTCACGACCACGTCGAACCTCGACGAAGGCATCGAGGGCGCGGACGCCGTACTGCTGCAGCTGCGGGTCGGCGGGCAGGCCGCGCGCCAGCAGGACGAGACGTGGCCGCTGGAGTGCGGTTGTGTCGGTCAGGAGACGACCGGCGCCGGCGGCCTCGCGAAGGCGCTGCGGACGGTTCCCGTCGTACTGGACATTGCCGAGCGGGTACGGCGTACCAACCCGAACGCGTGGATCATCGACTTCACGAATCCGGTCGGCATCGTGACCCGGGCGCTGCTGTCGCACGGCCACAAGGCGGTCGGACTGTGCAACGTGGCGATCGGGTTCCAGCGGCGCTTCGCCAAGCTGCTGGGGGTCACTCCGGGGCAGGTGCAGCTCGACCACGTCGGACTGAACCACCTCACCTGGGAGCGGGCGGTCCGCGTCGACGGCGAGGACATGCTGCCGAAGCTGCTCGAGAGCCACGTGGGCGAGCTGGCCGACGACCTGCACCTTCCGGCCGGGTTGCTGCTGCAGCTGGGTGTCGTACCGTCGTACTACCTGCGCTACTTCTACCAGCACGACGAGGTGGTTCAGGAGCTGCTGACCAAGCCGTCGCGCGCCGCGGAGGTGGCTGCGTTGGAGACCCAGTTGCTGGAGATGTACGCCGACCCACAGCTCGACGAGAAGCCCGCACTGCTCGAGAAGCGCGGCGGTGCGTACTACTCCGAGGCTGCCGTGGACCTGGCGTCCTCACTGCTCAACGACACCGGTGACATCCAGGTGGTGAACACGCTGAACGACGGCACGTTCCCGTTCCTCGCCGACGACGCAGTCATCGAGGTACCGGCCACCGTCGGTGCGGACGGCGCCATGCCGGTGGCCGTCTCCCCGCTGGAGCCCCTGTACGCCGGTCTGGTCGCCAACGTGACGGCGTACGAGGACCTGGCGTTGCAGGCGGCCATCAAGGGCGGCCGCGAGCGAGTGTTCGAGGCCCTGCTGGCACACCCGCTGGTCGGGCAGATCACGATCGCCGAGCAGCTCACGGACAAGCTGCTCGCCCACAACAAGGAGCACCTGCCGTGGGCACGCTAGGCGGAGCCGCGGTGCCGGGCGGCGTACTGGCCTTCGACGCCGGCAACAGCAAGACCGACGTCGCCCTGGTGTCGGCCGACGGCCGCGTGCTCGGGACAGCACGCGGCGGCGGCTTCGAGCCGCACGTCATCGGCGCCGACGCCGCTGTGGCCGGTCTGGAGCCCCTGGTGCGGGCTGCAGCCGCCGCTGCCGGTCTACCGCTCGGCGACCGGCCCCTGGTCCAGCAGATCTCCGCCTGTCTCGCGAACGCCGACCTCCCGATCGAGGAGGAGCGGCTGAGCGCAGCCTTCGAGAGCTTCGGCTGGGCCGAGTCGGTCTACGTCACCAACGACACCTTCGCCCTGCTGCGGTCCGGCGTGGACGAGCCCCGCGGCGTAGCCGTCGTCTGCGGCGCAGGCATCAACTGCGCCGGTCTCCTCCCCAACGGCCGCACCGCCCGCTTCCCCGCCGTCGGCCGCATCTCCGGCGACTGGGGAGGCGGCCAGCAGATCGCCGAAGAAGCCTTCGCGGCCGCCGCTCGCTCCGACGACGGCCGTGGCCCGTTCTCGGCCCTGGAGACAGCCCTCCCGGCCCACTACGGCGTACCGTCCGTCCCGGCCCTGATCGAGGCCCTGCACCTGGGCGACATCCCCCACAACCGCCGCCTGGAAGCAGGCCCCGTCCTCTTCCAGGTAGCAGCCGCCGGCGACACCATCGCCCGCGAGGTCGTCTACCACCAGGCCGAAGAGATCGTCACCATGGCCGTCGTAGCCATGCGCCGCCTCGACATCCTCGACGAGCCCACCGACGTCATCCTCGGCGGTGGAGTCCTCACCGCAGGCCACCCGCTGCTCATGGAGACAGTCATCCGCCTCCTCACCGCAGCCGCCCCCAAGGCAGTCGCCCGCGTCATCGACGTACCGCCTGTAGTAGGCGCAGCCCTCCTAGGCCTCGACCACACCCAAGCACCCCCAGAAGCGCACCTAACCCTCAGATCCGCCTACGCGACCTCCCCTGCCGCGTAGACGACACCAGGCGGTCAGGCCCGGACCCCGTGCCCGAACCTGACCGCCTGTCTCTATTGCAGGCTCGCCGCGTCCTCGAGGATCACCTCGTTGTGCTCGTAGCCCGGCGACACCTCCGGCTTACCCGGCTTGATCACCGGCGCCAACGCAATCCACACCAGGCACAACGCGTCCTCGTCGAACTCCTCAGCTGTCGCAGTCGCCTGCAACAACACATCTCCACTCTCGAGCCGCCGTACCGCCACAAAGGCCTCTGACGCCTCCAGCCCGGCCACACCCCCCAACCGCTCAGCCAGCACCGCCGGACACAAGGTGATCCAGCCATACCCGCGCAGAAACTTCGAGCTCTCATCGATCGAGGTGATGAAGTCTCGGTGCAGCGCCATATCGAGAGATGTCGCATGGTTGATGTTGCCGTCAAGGATCACTTGCCCATAGTCGACGGAGAGGTGCCCGACGCAGTCCTCCAGAAACGACATCCATCGCTCGCCCGCGTCAACGGCGAGCAACTCCGGCGTCCGCGCGTTGATCGTGAGCCGCACCCGCCCCGGTACGCCGCCGTGCTCGTCGATGACCGTGATCTCGACACTTCCTACAGGTTCGTCGGACTCGTCAACCATCGCCAAGGTCAGCCCGAGCGGCCGAGCTGCTAGTGCATTCAGGCGCTGCTCCCACCCGCACTGCGAGAACTTGCGCTGCGCCATCCGCGCGCCCCGAGGCTGATCCACGAACGCCCCACTTGCCGCCCCGGAGCCGAGCCGGGCGAACAACTCCGGAAAGAAGGCAACCCCGCCTTCTAGCCAGCTCCTCGCCACCGCCGCGAAGTCCACGTCGTCAGGCAACGCACAATTCACCTCGACATGTACGAGCGAGATGCCTCGCATCGGTCCTCCTCGGCGCCGCCAGCCAGGTCAGCATGGCATTGTGCCGTACACAAGGACTGGAGGTGGGCAGGGATTGAGGCCTTGTCGTCGGGCGGTATCAGGCTGGCGGGCAGGCTCCGGCGTACGCGTATTACCAGTCCTTATGTACGCCTCACGGCGTTGCGCAGACTGCGTAGGCGGTGATGCTCCAGTTGTTGGGGGTGCCGTCTTGGTCTTCGAAGGCTTCGGCGCGGACGCTGGTGAGGTCAGCGCTGGGGACTACGTCGTCGAGGAGGACCTGGCCTTTGCCGTTGGCGATTTCGTGGCCGGTGCCGACGACCTTCTTGCCGGCGGGGCAGGTGGCGGTGACGGACTTGTTGGTGGCGGAGTCGGTGGGTGAGGTGGCTGCGACGCGCTGGAGGCCCGGGAGGGGCGCTCCGCAGCGGGCGCTGGCTACGGCGGACCAGCTGTCGGTACGGCCGCTCTGGGTCTCGAACACGTCGACGGTGACGCTGGTGAGGTCGGCGCTGGGGATGGCGTCGTCCAGGGCGAGGCGGCCGCCGTCGGAGGTGCTGGCGCCGGCGCTGGTGGTGACGGTACCGGCGGGGCAGCGGACGGTGACGGCCTTCTCGGCGGCCGAGTCGTTGGCCGAGAACTGGGAGAGCGACTGGCGGATGGGAGCCGACGTACAGATCGCGTAGGAGGTGAGGCTCCAGGAGCTCGCCGTACCGGTCGCCTGGGCGGAGCCCCACTCGCGCTCGATCTGCGTGTACGTCGAGAGCGTGGCCTGGCCGCGGGCGCCGACGAGCTCACCTCCGGCACCGAGGATCGAGCTGCCGCCCGGGCACGCGGCGGTGGCGACCTTGGACGCGTCCGAGTTCGGGCCAGCGGTCTGGCTGACGAGCTGCAGGTCCGGTACGGCGGCCTGCGCGGGCTGGGCGGAGACGAAAGCGGTGCCGATCAGGGCGGCTGCGACGAGTGCGCGCGGGAGGATCATGCGCCCAAGGGTCGGGGTGACCTCAGGGTCACACCAGCTTTTTCAGCGTGCTGAAATTCGCTCTACGGACAGGCTTGAAGTGTGTTTGGGTAAGGGTGTAATCATGATTACATGAGTACACAGACTGAGACTGAGCGGGTGCGCGGCTGGGTCACCGGCCGGCTGCCCAAGGAGTGGTTCGAGGGCGGCCTGGAGCTGACCATCGACCGGGACGAGATCCTGATCGTCGGCCGGCTGGCCGCACCGGAGCAGAGTGGCGACGTGAGCGCCGCCGAACGGTCCGCCGCCGAAGAGGGCCGGATCAAGCAGTACCGCGAGGACACCCGGGAGCGCCGGATCGAGATCGCCCGCGAGCTCGAGCACGCCACCCGGCGCAAGGTCGCCTGGGGAGTTGAGTGCGGTGAGACCCGCAAGGTCTTCACCTCGCTGTCCGCGCCCGTGATGACGCGGCTGCGGCAGCCCGAGCGGCAGGTGCTCGACACGCTGGTCGACGCCGGCGTGGCCCGCTCCCGCAGCGACGCCCTCGGCTGGTGCGTGAAGCTCGTGTCGCAGCACGCCGACACCTGGCTCGCCGACCTCCGCGAGGCCCTCACCAAGGTCGAGGACGTCCGCAGCGCCGGCCCGGACCAGGCCACCGAGGACCCGGCCAAGAAGTAGTGGACATGGCAACGGGCGGCAACCCGATCCGGCTGCCGCCCGCCTTGCGAAGGTCTTACTGCCAGGTGCCGTTCGGCGGGGTCCCGTTGGAGTAGCCGCCGTTCTGCGGCGCACCGTGCGCCGCCGGGTACTGCGGGTCAGCCGGCGGCTGGTACTGAGCCTGCCCCTGCGGCTGTCCCTGGTACGACGTCGTGCCGTTGTCCGTGGGCATCGGCTTCTTGATGTTGTCGCGGTCGAACAGGTTGGTCAGCGCCCGGCCGGCCATCTCGCGGCCACCGAGACCGAAAGCAAGACCGAGGGCGAGCGCGGCACCGGCGAGCACGATCAGCAGCGTGTTCCCGGTCAGCTGGACCGCGATCCCCAACTGCGTGAGCGCGGCGAAGGCGGCGTACACGAGAATCGCGTACTTGCCGACCTTGGCCAGGGTTTCGTTGCCGGTGGCACCGCGGATGATCGCGGCCAGGAAGTTCGCGAACAGCGCGGCCAGACACAGGATCACGATCGCCGCGAAGATCCGCGGGATGTAGCCGAGCATCGTGGACATGAAGTTCGAGATCTCCGGAACGCCGAGCGCGGAGGCGAACATCGTGAAGCTGATCAGGAACACGAACCAGAACACGACCTTGCCCAGCACCGCCGAAGCGGTCAGCCCCGTGCCGGACCGCTGCAGCACACCGGAGACACCGGCCCGCTCCATCCATTGATCGAACCCGACCCGGCCGAGCAGCTTCCCGACCAGCTTGCCGAGTACTTTCGCCACGAAATACCCGATCACCAGAATGACCAGGCCGCCGAGCAGGTTCGGAACGAACCCGAGCAGCTTGCTGAACGCGTCCTCGAACGGCCCAGTGAAGTCGATCGCTAACGGACTCATCGGGATTTCCTTCCGATTGGCCCGCATCCGCCATCGCGCAGCACACCGCATACGCGACCCCGGCTACGGGCGGATGCAGTGGTGTCTAGTATCACCCGTTCCCCTCGTTGCTCAGGGCAAACGGTTGTCACATGCCTGTAATCATTGGATTGCAAGGCAATGTCGTTGCCTAAACTGTGCGCATGACCGCCGACCTCACGATCCGCCGCGCCACCGCGGCCGATCTGCCCGCCATCATCACCATGCTCGCCGACGACCAGCTGGGTACCAACCGCGAGTCGGTCGACGACATGACGCCGTACGAGCAGGCTTTCGCCGCCATCGACGCCGACCCGAACCAGCTCCTGGTCGTTGCCGAACGCAAGGACGAGCTGGTCGGCACCCTCCAGCTCACGATCATCCCCGGCCTGTCCCGCCGCGGCTCCTGCCGTGGCCTCATCGAAGCCGTCCGCGTCGCCGCCCCCGCCCGCGGCTCAGGCCTCGGTACGACGCTCATCCGCTGGGCGATCGAGGAATCCCGCACCCGCGGCGCCACCCTCGTCCAGCTCACCTCGGACAAGACCCGCACCGATGCCCACCGCTTCTACACCAACCTGGGCTTCGAGAACTCCCACGAAGGCTTCAAGCTCAAGCTCACTTGATCTGCGCGGCCGGCGCGGTCCACGTGTTGCACCCGGCCGGCCCCTTACCGGTGAACCCACGCTTGAGCCACTGGCGAAAGTTGCCCGAGGCCCGGGAACTGCCGGTCCCGATGTGCCCGTAGTTGGAGCGATGCACTCTGCTCATGTGCACGGAATTCTGGTTGGCACCCAGGAAGGCCGCCGCGAAGCAGTGTGCCTGCATCTCGTTCCGCTCCGTCACCAGTTCCTGGGCAGCCGCGCCGACCGTAGCGTCGTACCGCTCGCCATAGCCGTCGGCCATACCGGTCAGCGACTGCAGATGATGCCCGTACTCGTGGGCCATCAAGAACTGCACCGACGGACCGAATCCCTCCACGGCGTAACCCGGCCAATTGAAGTAGATCCCGTTCTCAGCGCCGCAATAGAAGGCACCCGTGTCTTTCTCCATCTCCCCACACTGCGACGAGGTCGGCCCCGTCGGAGCGGCGTACACGGCCCTCGGCGGCGAGAAGTCGTACCCCGCACGCTTGACCACCGGCTCCCACCCCTTGTTCAAGCACACGATGAAAGCCGTCGCGTAGCGAACCATCGCCCGCTCCGACGTCTGCCGATCCGTCGGCAGCACACACTTGACCCCAGCCACCTTCCCGGCGCCGTACAACCGGTTCTTCAGCAGCCCGTCATCCTTCGGCGGCAGCAACACCTTGTACGACGAAGGCGTCCGCGCCACCGTAGTCACCACCGGCCGCGGCCCCACCGAAGGCGCCGACTCCGTCACCACCGGAGTTGTACATCCGGCCAACAGGCCGACGGCCAGTACGCCGTTCGCCAAGCGGACAAGGGATGTGGACATCAGCTGACCTCGATCGGTGGAGCGGTGAAGGTATTGCAGGCGCTGGGCGAGGCTTGATAGAGGCCGGCGAGGGTCCAGCGGGCCCGGCTGGAGCCAGACCCATGGTCGCGGATGACGGGGGCGGAGAGCTCATCGCCTTGATGTTTGGCGACGTACTGCAACTCCAGGTATTTCGGGCCGAACAGGTCGAAGGACACGCTGTTCGCACCGAGGAAGGCGCCGCCGAGGCAGTTGGCCTGGAGCTCGAGCCGGCGTTCGTCCTCGAGCTGGACGGCCTTCGTCGGCTTCTTCCGGTGACCGAGCTCGTAGGAGTCGAGGATGCCCGCGAGGTTCTGCAGGTGGTGGCCGTACTCGTGGGCGAACGCGTCCCGGAACGTTGCCTCGTCGCGGATCGGAAACGTCCCGATGTACTCCGGCCAGTTGATACAGATCTTGTCGTCGCTGTAAAACGCTCCGGCACGCTTCGGCGGATCCTCGCACGCCCGCGGTGTCGCGGCCGGCTTGCGCGAGTCGTAGACCTCGACCAGCGCGACAGGCCGGAACTTGAGCTTCGCCGCGACGACCACCGGCCGCCACGCCTGGTCCAGGCACTTGACCATCACCCGCGCGTACGACAACAGCTCAGCCTTGCTGAGCGGCGGCCTGCCCGGCAACGCACACGGAACCGCCGGCACTTTGCCCTGCGAGTAAAGCCTGTTCGCCACAACCACCTTCGGCCGCGTCGCCTCCACACGAAAGATCGGCGTCGGCTTGAGCACAGGTATCGGCTTAGGCCGCGGAGCAGGCGTCGGCGTCAGCGTGGGAACCGGTTGCGACACCGCCACCACCTCCGACCGCACGGCCGTCCCAACCCCAGCCACCACAGCAACCGCAACAGCCAGTACGGCGAAGCCGGCCGCCTTGAGCATTAACCGACTCGTTTGGGTGATGCCGTGAACGTGTTGCAGGAGGCGGGGCTGGCGGACTTGAACGCGGGGCCTCCCCAGAACCACTGGCTCGCGCGGGAACCGTGGTCGCGCTCCTTCTTCGGGTTGTACTCGTCACCGCTGTGCTTGGTCTGGAACTCCCAGATCTTCAGCCGGTTGCCGGAGTAGCCGAAGGAGACCTTGTTCGCGCCGAGGAAGGCGGCCCCGAAGCAGGTCGCCTGCAGTTCGGTACGGCGGCTCCACTCGAGCTTCTTGGCGGCGTCCTTCGCCCCTGCCTCCTCCGAGTCGGAGGCGGTGAGCATCTCGGTCATCTGCTGGACGTGGTGACCGTACTCGTGCGCCATCGTGCTCATCATCCACAGCCGGGCCTCGAGCGGCGCCTGCTTGTAGCGCTTGAGATCGTCCTGCCAGTCGATGGCGATGGTCTCGTCCGCCGGGCAGTAGTACGTCGTGTCCAGGTCGCCGGTGCAGGACGACTGCGGGAGTTTCGGGCTCTTCAGGACGACCTTCGGCGAGCGGAACGTGTACTTCGCCTTCTTGACCGCCGGCGCCCAGACGTCGTCGAGACACGGCACCATCGCCTGGTAGTACTTGAGGATCGCCGACTGCGAGTTCGGCTTGATCGAGGGCTCCTTGCAGTTCGCCGAGGCGAGCTTGCCGGCCTTGTAGATGTCGTTCTTCTGCAGCCTGACGAGGTTCGGGACGTACGGCACGGTGACGGTGACCGTCGGGTCGGGCGGGATCGGGACCGGGGCGGTGGACTTGTGGACCGAGGGGCGGGACAGGGGGCTGTCGACCGAGCTGTCGTAGCTGCTGATCGCCTTGAAGCAGGCGACGCCGACCGAGGCGGTGACGACGAGGGTGAGGGCGGACAGGCTGGCGATGACCGCCTTCGAGTACTGGCGCGGCGGTGGGGGCGGTGGGCCGATCTGCGTGTACTGGGCGCCGGCCCGCGAGTACGGGCGGTTCCAGCCGACGCGACGGGCACCACCGGTACGGCGGGTGCCGGTGAGCGGGGTCGTCGGCGCACCGGGGAGTGGGGCGGCGGGTGGTCCGCTGTAGACCGAGACAGCTTCCGGGTCCACCGGGAGCGGACGCGCCTTGCGACGCAGCGCCGACTCACCGGGGTCGGTGAGCGCACGGGCCTTGCCGAGGGCGATCGGCTGCGCCCGGTTGACCGTGGGGAGTGGCGTGCTCTCACCCTCGCTCAGGAAGTGTCCGGCCCCCGGTGCAGCGGCGTCGGGCTTCTCGTCAGGCATCGCTCGTCCCCATCGTTCGTGTCATGACTCAACCGACCTTGGCGGCTGGCGCTCCAAAAGTGTTGCAGGTGCCCGGATCGGTCTTCGCAAAGCCCTGGCCCATCCACCACGCGTGGCTCTTGATCGACCCGTGGTCGCGCGGCTGCTTCTTGTCGTTCTCGTCGCCGCTGTGGTTGATCAGGTAGGTCCAGTGCTGCGCCAACTGCCCCTGGAGCGGGTAGCTCGCTTTCGCCGCGCCGACGAACGCCGCGGCGAAACAGTTGCCCTGCAGCGCCTGCCGCCGGTCCTGCTCCAGCTCGGCGGCCTTGTTCTTGGCCCGGTCCCGGACGTTGTCCGAGGCGTCCAGGATCCCGGTCAGGTTCTGCACATGAACGCCGTACACGAACGCGATCGACTGAAGCATGTCGACCGCCGTACCGGCCTTGTCCTTCGGGTAGTCGTCCACGAAGCCCTGCCACGGCATGGTGACGCTGCCACCCTGCTCGTCCGCGCAGTACGACGCGACCTCCTTCTGGATTCCGCAGGCGGTCTCGTTGCCGTCGTCGAAGATGATCAGCCGCGGCGTGCCGAACTCGAACCCGGCCTTGGTGACGATCGGCTTCCAGGCGTTGTCGAGGCACTTGATCATCGCCTCGAAGTACGAGGCGACGTTCTCGCGGGAGTCCGGCCGGTACGCCGGTTCCTTGCAACTGACCGCGGCCAGCTTCCCCGCCGTGTAGATCGGGTTCTTGCCCAGTACGTCGGCGTCCGGGGTCACCTTCCGCGGAGGCTTCTCGGTGCCCTTCACCGACGGCGTGACCAACGGATTCGCCAGCAGACCGTCACTCTTGGTGAGCAGCATCGCACCGCCGAACACGATCCCGCCGACCACCACCAACGCCCCGGCCACGATCCCGGCGATCAATGCCTTGGACCGCTTCTTGTTCGGGTCGAACGGAACCGGGTCCGGGTGGAACACCGCCCGGTACGCCGCCGCCGGGTCCTGCGCCGGATTCCTGAGCCGCGACCCCGCCAAGCTCGGACCGTCCAACCGCGACCCCCGCAACTGCGGCGCCGCAACGTCGTCCGGCGCCTTGCTCAACCGCGGCGTCGGCGCCTGCAACGGCGCAGCCCCACGCTCAGCAGGCTTGTCCGCCCCGCCGCTGTCCCCCGCCCCGCCCGGCAAAAAGTGCCCCACCCCAGGCCCCTTGGGCCCGTCCGGACCGGGCTCCGGCTGATCAGCCATGTCTCTCTTCTCTCCCCATACCGCGTTCCCCGATCCGCCCCCAGACCGGCGGCTGATCCTAAACCTCAACCAGCCCAACCACCCACTCAATTGCACCTTTTGACATTCCCTAAAACTTACCGACAGTTAAGTTTCAGGGACCTGAGGAGCCTCGCTAGGGTCGCCCCATGAGCACAGACTTCCAGTGCCGCTCCTGCGGTGAGCAGCACTCCGGTCTCCCGTCCGCGTTTCACACCGAGGCACCGGCGTACTGGCGGCCCGAGCTGGACGGTGCTCCGGGCTCGGAGCTGGGGTCCGATCAGTGTGTGATCGACGGTGAGCACTTCTTCGTCCGAGGTCTGATCGAACTTCCGGTGATCGGCACCGCTGACACCTTCGTCTGGGGTGTCTGGGTCTCACTCAGCCAGGAGAGCTTCCAGCACATCTCCGATCGCTGGTTCGCCGAGGGCCGGGAGGCTGACCCGCCGTACTTCGGCTGGTTGTCGACGGAGCTCGACTACTCGCCCAGCACCCTGAACCTGAAGACCAACCTGCACAGCAGACCGGTCGGCGAACGCCCGCTGATCGAGCTCGAGCCCACCGATCATCCGCTGGCGGTGGAGCAGCGCGATGGCATCACCGCGGCCCGCGCCCAGGAGATCGCCGAGCGGCTCCTGCACCCGAACAGCTGAATATTCCAGCGGACGTAGGCTGGGGGTATGAGCTGGGCTGTTTATGCGGTGCGAGGACCAGGGGGCGTGCGGCGTCTCGAGGACATGCCGGACGGCTATGAACCGCCTTCGGTGGGGATGGCTACCGAGGTGATCGACGTGGTCCGCGAGGTGGTGCCGGGGGTGGACGCGAGCAAGCCGTCGTGGCTGACGCTGCGCAGCGCCGAGTACGACGTGGAGATGACGATCGGCAAGGGCGTTCAGGTTCGCGACATCACGTTCTATCTGAACGACGGTCCGCGCTCGATCCCGATCGTGATGGAGATCAGCCGCCGGCTCGGTCTGACGCCGTACGACACGGAGTCGGGCGACTTCCTGACCGAGGAGTCCCGCCCGCCGGTCCCGCCGCCGCTCACCGACGACGAGATCCGCGCCAACAAACCCAAGTGGTGGAAGTTCGGCCGCAAGTAGCGGACCGCCCCCACTCACCAACTCTCGTGCAGGCCCGGTATCCACGCTCAGGGAGTTTCGCCGGAGGGGCCCGCCGCGAGGTTGGTGAGTGGCGCAGGTCCGCTCACGCTCGCCACCCGGCTGAAGGTCGAAATCAGTCCAGCAACTCGAACACCGCGGGCCCGACCCGCAGCACCCCGGACGTCAACGGCGTGGTCCGCACTCCACCATGCCCCCGCAACGCCTTCATCGCCCCCGCTCCGATCACCACGTTCATCCAGGCACACGGATTGGCGGGCCGGAACGCCTGGAACTCCACCGGCCCCGCCCCGGAGTCGAGCGAGAACCGCCGTCCGGCGACCCCGCGTCCGGCGGCGAGCGTGTCGATCGGGAACCCACGAACCACGATGTTGCGCCGCGGCAGCACCGGATCCGGCACGGGCTCGAACCCATCCAGCGACGCCGCGTCCAGCACCGTGACAGCCGCATTGCGGTGCACCTTCTGACCGAAGTACCGATCCCCGACGATCCCGAGCCCGGCCCGGATCTCCACCTCGGACCGCCCGACTGGCACCGGGTCCGGCCGCGGCCCGTCCGCTGGCCGCCCCTCGAAGGCGTGCACGGGCGACACCACCAGCGCGACGATCTCCACCGGCGTACTCATCCCCAGGTCAACGGATCCAGCAGCCGGTAGAACTCGAGCCGCCGCCGATCCGGCTCGGTCAGCCCGTACGCCGTCAGGAACGGACCCGGGTCGACCGACCACTCGTCGTACAGCTGGATCGTCGTCAACGCCAGGTCGGAGTACCGATCGGCGATCCCGAGGCGGCCCACGTCGATGAACCCCGTCACCCGCAACGTCAACGGATCGAAGAAGACGTTCGGTAGGCACAGATCCCCATGGCACACAGCCGGTTCGGCCGCCGACTCGACATAGGGGCTCTCGGCAACCACCTGTTCTAGGAGCGACTCCGGGGAAACCGCACGCCACTCGTCGGTCAGGAACTCCGGATTCACCGCACCCCGCCGTACGACGTCCTGCGCGGAGGCGACCACCGACGCGAGCGGACGCTCGAACGGGCAGTCCCGCAGCGCGTGGAACTCGCGCAGCGTCCGCCCCAGCGTCTCCATCGCGCCGAGCCAACCCCACGACGGCAGGTCGATCCCGGCGACCCCGGGCACCACGCTCGTCAGCAAACACGCGCCATCGTCCGACTCGACCCAGTCGACGACCGTCGCGCTCGGCGTACCTGTCCCCGCCAGCCAGGCGGTCCGATCCCGCTCACCTTCCAGCGCGGAGACTCCATCAGCGGCACAGCATTTGGCGATCACCGACCCGCGCCGATAGACCGACGTGTCGGACTCCCCACCGTCGATCACGTCCCAGCCGTCCCCCGGCGGGATCATGACGACTCCCGCACGATCAGCTGCCACGGGAAGTCGAACACCTCCCCCGGCGCCCCCTCCCGATCGGTCAGCCGGCCGACCATGATCCGCGCGAGCGCCTCGTTGAACCCGACTGGCCCGACCGTCGACAGCGACGGATCCAGATGCTCACCCTCGGGCGTGTTCCCGACCCCGACCACGGCCAGATCCCGCGGTACGTCGATCCGCAACCGATGCGCAGCCCGTACGACGGCGATCGCGGCGAAGTCCGTCGTACAGTAAACGGCGGTCGGTCGGTCCGGCTTGCTGAGCAGCGTCATCGCGGCCCGATAGGCGCCTTCCGGGTGTCGCTCGAACACCTCGATGTCGTCATCCAGCAGCGGCTTCCCGGCCGCCTTCAGCGTGTTCACATAAGCATCGAACCGGGCGAACCCAGTGGTCCGCGAGGTCAACGCACCCACCCGGTCATGCCCGGCCAGCAGATGCTCGACCGCCAGATGACACCGCGGCTCGGCGCCGGATCGGATCACGTCGAACCCGCGCGGCTCCAGCGTCTCGCTAAAGGCGACGATCTGAACCCCCTGCGCCGCGAAAGCCTCGAGCTCGGCGACCTCCGCCGGATCCGGGCTCACCCCGTCGATGAAGATCACGTCCGGCGTGCGGTTGGACAGCACCGCACGCCAGTCGCCGTCGGCAACGATCAGCGCGGTCTTGTTGAGCGGACGGACCGCCGCGCTGACCGCATCCGCCACCGCCTGGGACCACGGGTCGGCGAGCACGTTCAGCGACAACAGGACCAGGTCGGACTTTCCGGTCCGGATCGCCCGGGCCGCGTCGTTGCGCCGGTACCCGAGCCGGCTCGCCACCTCCCGCACCCGGTCGGCGGTGGAGTCCTTGATGGTGTGGCTGCGATGTCGCCCGGACAGCACGTAGGACACGGTCGCGACCGAGACCCCTGCCTCCTTCGCAACCATGCGCAATGTTGGCCGGTCCGACATACGGATGATTCTTGCAGAAGTAACTAGCCTTTGACCGCACCTGTGATGACGCCCTTGGTGAAGTGACGCTGCAGGAAGGGGTAGACCATCGCGATCGGGACCAGCGCGACCACGACCACCGCCATCTGCAGGGACTGCGGCTGCGGCAGCGGCTCAACCCCGAGCTGATCCGCCGACAGCGACTTCCCCTGCAGCACATAGGTCCGCAGGATCACCTGGACCGGCCACTTCGAGGTGTCGTTCAGGTAGAGCAGCGCGTTGAAGAACGCGTTCCAGAACCCGACCGCGTAGAACAGCCCGACCACCGCGATCACCGCCTTCGACAGCGGCATCACGATCTTCCGCAGGATCATGAAGTCGCTCGCGCCGTCGATCCGCGCGCTCTCCAACAGCTCGCCCGGCACGTTCATGAAGAAGGTGCGCAGGACAACGAAGTTGAAGGCTCCCAGTGCCCCCGGCAGGATCAGCGACCACAGGCTGTCCAGCAACCCGAGCTGCTTGACCACCAGGAACATCGGGATGATCCCCGGCGCGAACAACAACGTGAACAGCACCATCAGCAACACCGGCCGACCGAACAGCACCGGCCGCGACGTCGCGTAGGCCAACGCGATCGTGACCGCGAGAGCGATCGCCGTACCGACGAGGGTGACGAAGACGCTGACCAGGATCGCGCGACCCATCAACCCACCACTGAACAACGTCGAGTACGCCTTGACCGTCGGATGCGACGGCCACAACACATACCCACCGGCCTTGATGATGTCCTCGTCGCTGGCCAGCGACGTCGAGATCACCACCAGGATCGGTACGACGATCGCCAGCGCGAACCCGCCGAGGACGACCGCCTTGATCGCCTGGTAACCCGGCGACGGATTCTCTTTCCAGATGGGCCTCATGAGCCGCCCCTTCGTTGGAAGATCCCCGGCTCACCGAGCCGGTGGGCGAGCGAGTTCGCACCCCACAGCAGCAGCGCGCCGACCACGCCCTTGGCCAATCCGGCCGCGGCTCCGCTACTCCAGTCGCCGCCGACCACGCCCGCGTAGTACGTGAAGGTGTCCAGTACTTCGGCCGCACCCGGCCCGACCGAGTCGCGCTGCAGGATGAACTGCTCGAACCCGACGCTGAGGATGTCGCCGATCCGCAGGATCAGCAGCAGCACGATGACGGTTCGCAGCGACGGCAGGGTGATGTGCCACAGCCGCCGCCAACGGCCGGCGCCGTCCGCGGCCGCCGCCTCGTAGAGCGAGACGTCGACCGTGGTCAGCGCGGCCAGGAAGATGATCATCGCCCAACCCGCGTCCTTCCAGACCAGCTGTGCGACCACCAGCAGCGGGAAGGTGTCCGGATTCGTCATGAACGGGATCGGGTCCAGCCCCGCCTGCCGGAGCAGGTTGTTCACGAACCCGGCCCCACCCAGCGACTGCTGGAACAACGTCACCACGAGCACCCACGACAGGAAGTGCGGCAGATAGGCGATCGTCTGGAACCACCGTCGTACCCGGTTGCTGACCAGCGAGTCCACGATCAACGCGAGCCCGATCGGGACCGGGAAGAACAGCAGCAGCTGCACCCCGGCCAGGATCAGCGTGTTCCGCAACGCATCCCAGAAGTCGGGATTGTCGTACAGGTTGACGAAGTTCTGGACGCCGTTCCAGGTGCTGTGCATGATGCCCAGGTAGGGCTGGAAGTCCTGGAACGCGACCACGTTGCCGAGCACCGGCAGGTAGAAGAACACCAGCAGGAACACGACGCCCGGGATCATCAGCAGCACCATCTGCCAGTCGCGGCGCCACCGTTCGGCGAACCTCACGAGACCGGCACGCTCGCCGGCAGTACGGCGGCGAACTCGCCCCGCATCTTGTCACCGCCACCGGACTTCCAGCGCTTGAGCGCCTCGTCGTACGCGTCGATCTTCTGCCGGCCGGTGACGATGTCCACGATCGTGTCCCGGAAGGCGGCGGTGAGCTTCGGACCGACCTTGCTGCTGGTGTCGGAGTACGTGCCCGCGGTCGGGTTCCGCATCGCGAACTGCAGCAGCTTCTGCTCGGTCGCGTAGATCTTGCGGGTGTCGTCCGGGAAGGCGGGGTTGAAGATCACGCTCTCCGGCGCGGTCATGATCTGCAGCGCGCTGACCAGGCCGGGTCCCTGCTGAGTGCCGGCCTTGGTGAACACCGGGTTCTTCTGCGCGTCCAGCTGGTACTGCTGGCCCTCGACGCCGAAGTTCTTCTGCAGGTACTCCTTGGTCCCGAACGGTGCCGACAGGTAGTCCATCAGCGCGAGGAGCTCGCGGATCCGGCCCTCGTCGGTCTTCTTGAACGGCGTGAACCCGACCGTCCCGTAGCCCATGTCGTAGACCGGTTTCGCCTTACCGTCATGGCCGAACGGGATCAGCGTGTCGACGAACAGCGACGGGTCGAGCGCCCGGAAGTCGGCCGTCGCCCGCGGTCCGACCGTGACCTGGGCGGCGATCTGACCGTTCACGGTCTTCGGGGTCGCGTCGGCCAGGTTGAGGTCGGGGTAGAACACCTTCGCGGCCCACAACTTCGCGGCGTACTCGACGGCCGCCCGGTAGTTGTCGGTCTCGTACAGGTGCGTCAGCGAGCGATCGGCGTTGACCCGCCAGCCGTTCGGCGCACCGAACCACTCGCCGAACATGTGCAGCATGTTGATGATGGAGGGCTCGAGCGCGTAGTTCGTGCCGTTGCTCAACTCCTTGCACTTGGCAAAGAACTCGTCCGCACTGGTGCTCTGCAGGCCGCCCACTTTGGCCCAGGTGCGCGGGTTGCCCATCATCACCTGGCCGAACGGCGTCGACGGGATCGGCGCTCCCCAGATCTTCCCGTTCACCACCGCGGTCCGCCAGGAGGCCGGCTTCAGCGCGGCCAGGTTCGGGTACTCCAGGACCGCATCGCCCGACAGGTACGTCGTGAGGTCCTGGAACTTCGCCTCGAGCATCGGCCCGATGTTCGGGATGCCCTGGTTCGGCGGCAGCCACATCAGGTCCGGCAGCGAGTCGCTGGCCAGCAACGTGGCGAACTTCTCCGGGTAGCCCGGGTCGGTGCCGATCGTCAGCTTCAGCTCAGCACCGAGCGCCTGGTTGAGCGCCTGCCACATCGGGTTGCTGCCCATCGGCGGCGGAGGCGTCGCGAACGTCTCGGTCAGCGCGGTCACCGCGTTCTTCAGCGGCGGTGCCTTGACGCTCGCGGTCGCGTTGGCCGGGAACCGCAGGAAGCCAGGCTCCAGCCCGGACTCGGCCCCCGGTAGATCCGGCTGCAGACCCGCAAAAGGCTTGTACGTCGGGAGCTTCAGCTCACCGGATGCCTTCGCGCCACCACCCGCCGTACCGCCGTCACCACACCCAGCGAGGGTGGACCCGGCGACCACCGCCGCACCGGAGACCTGCAGGAATCGTCGCCGACTGATCATTGCTGCTCCAAGCCACAGTAGAGTGCTCACTTACGAGCACTTAAACGTTAACCCGGACCGTAAACGACGTCACCGGTCGATGGCAAGAGACAAAACAAACCGGCGGCCGCAGGGGATATCCCCGCGACCGCCGGTCAGGTGGTGCTCAGATCAGCAGCTCACCAGCAGTCCGAGCAGGATGCTGCAGGTCTTGCTGGCCTTGTCGTTGGCCGCTGCCGGGTCGGTCGGCAGGCTGGCGACCCGTTGTGCGGTCGCCGTGAACGAGCCGGTGGTCAGCAGCCCGGCGGACGCACTGAACGTCTTCGTGACCGACTCACCGCTGGCCAGGGAGGTCACCGGGCAGTACAGGTTCCGCGTCGTACCGACCCGGGTGCAGCCGGTCGTCCCGACGTACGTCAGACCGGACGGGTACGTCGCGGAGACGTTGATCCCGGTCGCCGTCGCCGGCCCGTTGTTCTTCACTGTCACGGTGTAGTTGATCCGCCCGCCGGACGCCCGGCCGGTCAGTCCGACCGCGACATCGGCCGCCGTCGGCGTCTGGGCGAAGGTCAGCGTCGGACCCTCGAAGAGATCGAACGAGTATTCGTCACCCAGCAGCTGGTGCTGCAGCGTCACGGAGGCGGGCGCGGTGTCCAGCACCTTGAAGGTGTAGACGATGACCCGGGTCTCGCCGCTCGGCAGGTCCCCGAGCGAGGCCCGGTACTCGATGTCCAGCGGGTAGCAGATCGTCGCTCCCGTGCAGGACTGCAGCTCGAACATGGTCGGCAGCGAGACGCCGGTCTTGCCGAAGATCGCGGCCTTGGCGCCCACGATCGTGAACGATGCGGAGTTGTGCACCGTCTGGGTGATGGTGAACTCCTGGCCGACGCTCAGCGAGGTGTCACTGACCTCGATCGCGCTACTCGGCGGATCGGCGGCCAGCGCCGTCCCCGGAGCGATCAGAAGAGCGCCGGCGACGACTGTCACCAGCGCAGCACAAAGCGACTTCAAGGCGTGCATGTGTGGCCCCCCACAATTGACTGAAGACTTCCCCCACGAGCGCCGGATCAGCGGTCGTGCAGACGAGTATGGTGCTCCCCGTCACAACACACAACTACTCGAACAGCCGTTTGTTACGGTCACGGTCCGCGCCGCGGGTGTCACCCCGTGATCACGCCGACGCTCAGCGGTTGGTGACCTCGAAGGCGACGATCGCGGCGGCGACGGCGACGTTCAGCGATTCAACCCCTGCATGCAGCGGGATCTGCAGGTCGGAGTCGGTCGTGACGGTGATGCCGTTGGTCTCGCCGCCGAGCACATAGACCGCGCGCGGCGCGAGCTCGGTCTTGAACAACGAGTCCCGCGACCGCGCCGACAGCCCGTAGACGTGGTAGCCCGCGGTCTTGAGCGTGTCGACCGCGGTCTTCGCGGTCGACGTGTTCACGATCGGGGCCTGGAACGCGATCCCGGCCGAGGCCTTGATCACGAGCGGCCCGACGTGCGGCGTACCGGCTCGGGGCAGGATCACGCCGTCGAAGCCGGCACCGGTCGCCGTACGGAGAATCATGCCGACGTTGCCCGGGTTGGTGACGCCGTCGAGCAGGAAGACGTTCGTCGGCCGCTTGCCACGCTCCCGGACGAACTCGTCGAGCGGCGTCATCCGCGGTGCGTTCACATCCGCGACCACGCCCTGGTCGTGCTTGCCGTTCCCCGCGAGCCACTTCACGCGGCTCGCGGTCGCCCGCTCGACCGGCGTACCGGTCCGGTCCGCTGCACGCAGGATCTCGTGCATCGATCCACCGGTGGCGTTGTCCGCCACCACGACCTTCGCCACCGACAGGGTCGGGTCGTCCAGTGCCTCGAGCACCGGCTTCCGCCCGTAGATCGTGATCCACTTGTCGCGCGGCGACTTCTTCGACTCCACCCGCCTAACTTACTTGAGCGGGTTGGTGGCCTTGCCATCCAGCCAGAGGGTGTTCGACGGATCGCGGTGCGTGCCGGTGCCGCCGACGTGCTTGTCGGAGATGGTCGGGCCGTTCTTGATCACGTGCGCCATCGCGTGCCCACGGCCGAGGTCGTAGTCCGCCTTCAGCCAGTCACAGATGACACCGGCCTTCACATCCTTGGCGTCGTACCCGCGGGCCTGCGCCTGCTGCACCAGCACCCGCGGGGTGAAGCCGGTCTTCTCTTCGATCTTGTCCAAGTACGCCTGGAACGACATGTCGGTCTTCTTTCTCGAGGTTGGCCTTCACCCCTGCGTCGACCGGGCCTGCTCGATTTCGACACACCTCAGAATCGCTTCCACGGATCGGTCGACATCCGCCTCGCTGGTCGTCCAGTTCGACACCGAGATCCGCATCGCCGCGCGCCCCTGCCACGTCGTACCGGACATCCACGCGGTGCCCTCCTGCTGCACCGCCTTGACCACTCTCCTGGTCAGGTCGTCGTTCCCGAACCGGACGAGCACCTGGTTGAGGTTGACCTCGTTCAGCACGTACGGCGCCAACTGGTCCGCGAACCGCCGTGCCATCGCGTTGCACCGTTCAACCAGCTCCGCGATGCCTTGCCGACCGAGCGCGCGGATCGCGGCGTACACGGCGAACCCGCGCGCCCGCCGCGAGAACTCCGGGTTGTAGTCGAGCGCATCCCGCTGCTCGTCGTCATGGATCAGGTACGACGCTCTGACCGACATCGCCGCGCGGTGAGCCTCCGGGTGGGCGCACAGGACGAGGCCGGAGTCGTACGGCACGTTCAGCCACTTGTGCGCGTCAGTCGCCCAGGAGTCCGCTTTCGCTAGCCCGCGCATCGGCGTACTGACTGCACTCCACAAGCCGAACGCCCCATCCACATGCACCCAGGCGTCTTGTTTGAGCTCACAGATCTCGTCCAGCGGGTCGATCGCGCCGGTGTTCACGTTGCCCGCCTGGGCGCAGATGATGGTTGGTCCTCCGTCCAGCTCTTGTGCGAGCGCCTCCGGCCGCATCCGCCCCTGGCCGTCCACCGCAACCGGCACGATGCACCGCGTCCCCAGCCCGAGGAACCGCAGCGCCCGATCCACCGTGTCGTGCCGCTCAGCTCCCACGAGCACTTGGATCGGCGGCGCGCCGATGAGCCCGTCCGCCTCGACATCCCACCCAGCCTTGGCCAGTACGGCGTGCCGCGCGGCCGCGAGCCCGGTGAAGTTCGCCATCTGAGCGCCCGTGACAAACCCGACCGACGTCTGCTTGGGGAGGCCGAACAGTTCCACCAGCCACCCGGCCGTGATCTCCTCGACCACCGCCGCGGCTGGTGAAGCGGCGTACAGGCCTGCGTTCTGATCCCACGCGGTCGCCAGCCAGTCCGCCGCCAGCGCCGTCGGCGTCGCGCCGCCGAACACGAACCCGAAGAACCTGCCGCTCCCACTGGGCAGCAGCCCGTCCTCCACGTTGTCGGCCAGGCTGCTGATCACCTGTGTCGCGTCGCTCGGGCCCTCCGGTAGCGCGCCGCCCAGCTTGGCCCGGAGGTCGGACGCCGTGTCACGCGGTCCAACCCGCCGTACCGGCAGGTCCTTCAAGTAGCTCATCGCCCGCGCGTACGCCTCGCCGAGCGGCCCCTCCCAATCCGGCTTCATTGCTCCTTTGTACGCCGATTCCGTCGTACAGTGCCCGAAACTTTTGTGGGGAGGAGCTCGTGGTGAGTCGCTGGTCAGCCATCGTCGGCTATTCACTGGTCGGCGCCGCGACCCAACTCGTCTGGCTCAACTTCGCCGGCGTCACCACCGTCACCGCCACCCACTACGGCGTCTCCGAAACCGCCATCGGCTGGCTCGCCCAGGTCTTCCCCCTCCTGTACGTCGTTCTGTCCATCCCCTGCGGTTTGTTGCTGGACCGCTGGTTCCGCCCAGCCCTGCTGGCCGGCGCCGTCCTCACCACACTCGGCGCGCTCGTACGCCTCGGCGGCGACCACTTCGGCTGGCTCCTGGCCGGCCAACTCATCGCCTCGGTAGCCCAGCCCCTGGTCCTCAACGCCGTCACCGGCATCACCGGTCGCTACCTGTCCGAGAAGGACCGCCCCACCGGCATCGCCCTCGGTACCGCCAGCATCTTCGCCGGCATGGTCCTGGCCTTCCTACTCTCCGCCGTCTTCCCCACCGCCGGCTCCCTGCACACCATGCTCGTAGTCACCGCAGCCTTCTGCGTTGTTGCAACCGTTCTCCTGGCCGCCGCGCTCCGCCATCCCGGTCACCACGCGCCAGCGGTTGTCGCCGTACCGCAAGCAATCTTCGCTGCCCTCCGCACCTCCTGGGCCGACCCCCTCATCCGCCGCCTCTGCCTCCTCGCAGTCTTCCCCTTCGGCGTCTTCGTTGCCCTCAGCACCTTCGCCCAACCCCTACTGGAACCCGCCGGCGTCACCAGCACCACAGCCAGCGTCATCCTCCTGCTGAACGTCATCGCCGGCGTCATCGGTAGCGCCCTCATCCCCATCTGGGCCGCCCGCCACCACGCCGAATCCCCCTACCTGGTCACCGCCCTCGCAGCCACCACCCTCTGCTGCCTCCTCCTCGCCTTCGCCCCCAGCACCTGGCTCGCCCTCATCACCATCACCCTCATCGGCCTACTCCTCCTCCCCGCCCTCCCCATCGTCCTAGAACTCGTAGAACGCCGTACGACCGACTCAGAAGGCACCGCCGCCGGCCTCATCTGGCTCTCCGGCAACGCCGGCGGCCTCCTAGCCGCCACCGCCGTAGGCCTCCTCGTCCACCACCCCCGCTCAGCCTTCTTGTTACTCGCGGCGCTCCCCCTCATCGCCCTCCCCGGCGCCCACACCCTCCGCCACCGCCTAGCCACCCCCACCCGCTAACATGGACCCGCACCAACCCGCCGACGTGGCGCAACTGGCAGCGCACCGCTCTTGTAAAGCGGTGGTTAGGGGTTCGAGTCCCCTCGTCGGCTCTCTCACCTGCGAAGATAAGTTGCCGCTGATGATTTCGGCGGCCACAACTCACTGGAAACTCACGACTTACCCACTTATGGGTGCTGGTCGATGGCAGCGAGGATGAGCCCACAGGAGCACCTGTAGCGAGCGGGCGTATGTGCGTACGGCGGCGCTGCGTCCGCCCGATAGATCTGATGCAGATCACCTCGCGACCCCACGTAGTGAAACGACCACCGAGGGGGTCGCCCCCCGCGGGGAAACAGCACGGGGTACTCCCGACGGGGCAGGTACGACAGCCGGACCCCATGCGCCCAGCCGGGGGCTCTCAGACGCACCGCCCCGCCGCCCCTTCGCAGAGCCATCAAGTTGAACCATCAGTGTGGCCGGCAGTACGAGACCACTTGCAGAGAGGCCGAACGTGTCCAGTACCTTTGGTTCTGCTCGCACCTGATCCCCGACCGCAGGCGGCCAGTTTCGGCGCTCCCGGTCCACCATGACGCCGACGACCTCTCCTTGTACGTCGAAGGTCCAGCCAAGGTGCCCCTCTGCGTAAACAACTCGGGGCACCCCGTCGCTGGATGCCACAACCACACATCAGTGATGCCGGCCTCGACGTAGTCGCGGTGGCGCACGCGCCAGGCATGGTCGGTCAGCGACTGTTGCTGCAGCTCGAACGCGACCTGCGCACCGGACCTCAGCTCCACCAACACATCGCTACGGCGCACCCGTCCCGGAATCCATTGCTCGTCGACAACCCCGACAACATCCGGTTGCGATTCAGCCCACCGGGCGATGCACCTCTTCGCCTCCGCGTGCCACCGCGTCTCCGGCCCATGGCCACCGACGGGTGCCTCGCTCGGCGGATGAGCGAAGTGCGGCCGTCGCTGACCACCGATCCGCCCCTTCACGACCAGCGGCACCTGCCGCGGCTCAGGACAATCCCAACCCTGCAGGCAGAACAGGCACACCAGGCTTCCATCGCCCTGCTGCCCTTTGCGCCGCCAGGACTCGACGCTCTGATCGTCAACGTGCACTTCACGACCGGTCGCGAGATCGAACCCGATGACCAGCAGTTCCTTCGACATCCGCGGTTTCCCTTCGACAAAGACGCGCACATGTCGAACGGGCCCACGACAACCTCATCGTCGCGTCCGTCCGCCACATACGCATGGACAGATGCCTCGACGAGATTCAGAAGCTTTGTCGATACCAGATTTGAAGTCAGCCGCAGGGAGTCTTCAGTGTGGGCGCTCAGATGGCCCAAGACATTGAGAGTTGTGTGCGCGGCGAAGAGTCAGCTACGAGATGAGAGTAAGTATTTGGTGTTCGAGGCCTCCTTAGCCTACGCCAGGTGGCTCCGAATCTCGTTCATGCACGTGTCGCAGGGCGTCTTCGAGGTGCTGCGCAGCCTCAGGGTTCCGTCGACGACGGCCGAAGTAGTCGTTGATGGTCGTTGAAGTCTGCGCATGTCCAAGCTGATCCGCGACCTGCCCGGGAGTCTGCCCGGATCGTTCCAGCACAGTGGCGGTCGTCTTCCTGAAGACGTGCGCGGTGACCCACGCGAGCTCGTCGGCGAGCGACTGCAGACCGGCCAGCTCCGTCAGCTCCAGCAACGCGGCCCGATCGCTCTTGCTGATCCCGTAGGCATCGGCAAGCACAACAGCCTCCTCCGCCGTCAGCTTGACCCGACCCGTTTCCACCAGGCTGATTCGCGTCTTACGCCAACCAAGCGCGGCCACTGCCTCCGCCTGTGTCATTCCTGCCGCCCGACGATGACCGCGAAGAACACCCCCCAGCTGCCGGCGGCGCTCGCTGCCCACCGGCCGACGTACGTCTCGCAACGCCTTCTGCACGTTGTGCGGATCGCGGAAGCCGCACTTAGAGTCCGGAAAGATCGGCGCATCGAGCGAAGTGCCCGGCACCCACCTGGCCTCAAGCATCTCGACACCCCAACGCGGCAGCCCAAGAATCCGATCACCCGCGACCGACTTCACCCGACGGCGGACAAGCCCTTTGCCCTTGATCGACTGGACCTGATGACTGCAATCAATCTCGCCCGTCTCCCATTTCACGTCGCGCCAAGTGACCGCGAGTGTCTCGCCGATCCGCTCACCTGTCGCCAACATGAACTTCGTGATGTCGATCAGGTCAGCCCGAATAGCTCGCTCGTCCTGACTAAGCAGCTCAAACCACTGGTCCCGCTCAGCGGCATCCAACGCCCGAGGCGGCTGCTTCTTGGACGTCTGCCTGATCGTGATCTCTTGCACCGGATTGACCGCCAGCGCGCCATGCGTGACCGCCAGCCCGCATGCCCGACTCAACAGGCTTCGACAGGTCTTTGCCGTCGCCGCGCCAACCTCGTCCCTAATTGCCTTGACGACATCCTTCACCCGCGGCGTGGTCAGTTCCCACAGCCGGAGCTCGGCCACACGAGGCGCAAGGTTCTTGTCGTACTGATACCGATAGGTCTGGTAGGTGTTCGGCGCCAAAACGTCCTGCTCGATGAGATCCTGCACCTCGGCCAAGTACAACTCCACAGCCACTGACACACGCTCCGTCGACCGCAGCCCGCCAGCCTCTCCCAAACGCTGCCGCGACTTCATCGCGGCACGCAGATTATTCTCCGCCTGAGTCTTCGTCCGCCCCCACTTGGCCACAGGCCGAGGCCGACCATCCAGATCCCGATACAACGCCCGCGCTTCGTACTTCCGAGGCTCCCCCTTCGCGTCCCACGCAACAGCACGCGTCGAGATCGACCCCCAAGTGCCCAACGGCAGCGGTTCCCGACCCATGCCTCCTCCTCAGCTCCAGAGGCACGTTCAACGTGTGAGCCAACAGACTTTCCACGTTCACCAGCCAGGAAGCCCGCTTGATAACCGGCGACACCGTGTACTCATCAGTTGATTCAGCCTTCGATGCTGCCAACTGCGACGGCGCCCCCCATCCGCCGGGCGCGCATCGACGAACCGAGCGCGCCTCCGCCACGAAGCCAGTGAGCGAAGCCTCGGCTGGAAAGTGGCCCGCGGTTGAGCACCCACCACCCAACAAGCGGAAACCTTGTACGCCCCTCGTAGATGTCGAGGATCTTGCAGGTGCAGGCGGCTCGAAGCGGACCGAACTCTCAATTCGACCTCTGACCTGCATCTTTACGCTCGTCCGTTCGCGACACTGACCATCGCTTGTCAGCGTCCCACGGAGCAGTGACGGAGCAGATGATGCCCATCGCAGCCCTCGGCCGACGTGATGGCTCCCAGTGGGACCGCAAGCGCGTGAACATCGCGGGCAAGTCGAGGTCAAGGTCGCTGACCAACTTCTTCACGACGTCGTTGACCTGCGTCATTAGCAGGCGCCGGAAGAGGTGCTCGTAACCGTGAAGCAGCCACTCTTCGGCACTGAAGTAACCGTCGGGGCCGTCGATACCTCTCCGTCGCCGGCGGTCGTCAGTGGTCCACCGCAATACCCCAACTGCAGGTCCATGCGATGGCCACTCTATGTAGGCTCCCGAACACCATGAGAGCAGCCGAAAGGACGACCATGATCAGACGCATCGCAGCCGCAGCGGTGGCCGGAACCTTCCTCGCGCTCGCGACAACAGTCACCGCCGGCGCGACCGTGACGGGTCAGTACTACGGCCCCTACCCGGATCGAGCAACCTGCGAATACTGGCGCGGAGGTATCGACCCGGGCGGCGCCAACACCGAGCCCTGCTTCTACGACATGAAGGGCGGCTGGAAGTTCTTCGACAGGCGCTAGACAGCCACGCGTGCTGTCTCCGCCAGTCGCCAAAGCCCGTCGTACCTGGGAATTTGGTACGGCGGGCTGAGGGCTCAAGGGGGCTAGCGGGCCGAGGCTTCCCGCGCCATCAGTCCGGCATCATGGCCCTCTCCCTCCGCGAAGGCGCCCTCACCACCAACCCCGTACGCCGAGCCGAACCCCTTGGAGACCCACCCCGAACCCCAAACCGAACCCTCACCCCGAGAACATCGCCCTCCTACGCCAAGCCTCGCCACCAGTCCCCAGGCGGTCGTCGCCGACCTCTCCGACCCGTCGGCCTCATACTCGGCACCGGCGTAGGTGAAGTCCCGGATGTCGATGTTCGAAGTCTGCACGAATTCCGTACTCGTCTGCGCAGACGTCGGAGCGGCGGCCGGATACGAACTGACCGATCCTTGAAGGCAAAGCAGATGATCTAGTACTACAGCTGTAGATCGTGGCCTTTGACTGATTCGCCCTGTGTGTAAAGGCGTATCGCTGGTTGGTGTGTCGTGGTGACGTGGGCCGGCCACCGCTTCATTACGTGATCGACCACTGGCTGGTCGGCTACGGCTACGACCAGTCCGGCGCGCGTAGCTATTTCGCCGACCCGGCCACTACCGTGTGGAGTGGCGTGAACGCGAAGTTCATCTACTCCAGTACCGGTTTCGCCAACAGCTTCATCAAGCCGTCAGGAAACGGGGTCGTCTACTAACAGTGAGGATGATGTGGGTGAGCCCCGCAGCGGTCGTCCTGACTCGTCGCCTAACTGACTTAGGGTCTTGAACGGGATTCGTCGGTCGTCTGCTTGCGGGGCTCACCTGCACTCACCGGGCCAGAGGGTTGTTGGTGACTTCATAGGAGCCTGTGCCAGCAGGCACCCATCACTGTTCTGTCCCGCTCGCCTCGGCTGGTGCGTGCCGCCCTAGCCCTAGCGAGAGGACGGCAATGTCCACGATGACACGAACAGGAACCGGTCTCCAGTACGGCGTGATCGGCGGTGTCGACACCCACCGCGACACCCACACCGCGGCGGTGATCGATCCCGTCGGCCGGCTCCTGGACCACCGAACCTTCCCTGCCACCGCGGCCGGCTACCAGGAGCTGCTGGCCTGGCTGCAGGCGTTCGGGACGGTCCAGCGGATCGGGGTCGAGGGAACCGGTGCCTACGGAAACGGCCTCACCAACTACCTCACCGGCCAAGGCATGACCGTGATCGAAGTCGACCGCCCAGACCGCAAAACCCGCCGCTCAGCCGGCAAATCCGACCCGATCGACGCCGAAGCAGCCGCCCGCGCAGCAGCCTCCGGCACGCGTGCAGGAACACCCAAGAACCGCACCGGGAACGTCGAAGCACTCCGCAACCTGCGCGTCGCGCGCCGCTGCGCGATCAGCCACCGCGCCGACTCCATCCGCCGCATCAAAACCCTCATCGTCACCGCACCCGAACCACTGCGCGATCAACTACGCGACCTGCCCACGCGTGAACTCATCGCCACCTGCACCGCACTACGCCCAGACCCAGCCCGGATCGGCCAGCCATGCCAAGCAGCCAAAACCGCGCTGCGCAGCCTGGCCCGCCACCACAATCACCTCACCGAACAGATCACCGAACTCGACGCCCTCATCACCCCGCTGGTCGAGGCGATCAACCCCCGCCTGCTCGAGCTCAACGGTGTCGGCGCCGACGTCGCCGGCCAACTCCTGGTCACCGCCGGCCAAAACCCTCATCGCATCCGCTCAGAAGCAGCCTTCGCGATGCTCTGCGGCGTCGCACCCATCCCCGCCTCGTCGGGGCGAACACACCGCCACCGCCTCAACCGCGGCGGAGACCGCCAAGCCAACGCAGCCATCCACCGCATCGTCATCTGCAGACTCCGCTGGGACCCCCGAACCCGCGCCTACATGACCCGCAGAACCACCGAAGGCCTCTCCAAAAACGACACCATCCGCTGCCTCAAACGACTCATCGCCCGCGAGCTCTACTACACCCTCACCACACTTGACGATCCATAGGAGCATCCATGGCACACCACCAGCGCAGCGCCTGTCTTACCGCAGCCCTGACGGCTGTTCTGGTGGCCGGGTGTGCCTCGTCGCCGCAGGCCGATGGCCGCCGCTGGAGGACCGCCAGCGCTGGTGCTGGCGGTGGTGATCCTCGCGCAGCCCCTGCGCGGGTTGGCGCCCACGCTGTACGGGATCAACCAGCAGACCATTCGCCAGATCCTGATCGCACCAGAACTTCTCCCCCGGACGCAGGCCACCTGGCGATTCCTGGTCCACGGAATGCAACCGATCGGCGCCATCCTCGGCGGCACTCTCGGCGCCTTGGTCGGATTCCGCGCCACCTTGGTCGTCAGCAGCCTGGTCATGCTTGCCGGCACCATCCTCGCAGAAACCGATCCCGGACGACTTGGTCCGCTCGGAGGGCGAGGACCCCGAGCGACACCCAGTCGTCCGCGACGTCGAGTACTGGATAGACCGTGCAGCCACAGATCTGGCCTTGTTCAGCGAAGTCGGAGCACCGTGGGCGTGATCAACGCTTCTCGGGTCCACCTCGATTAGCCTGGTTGCCGCTCAAGGCTCAACAACAGATGCGATCACGTGCCGTACGTGTAGAGATGCCACAGGTACCGGCCACCTCCGACGGCCTCGAACTTGCACTCAGCGCCCGTTTGGCCGTCGGTGAGCTGCTGTACGCGGCGATTACAGTCTTCCCAGTGGTAGTAGAACTCGTTGGTCGCTCCGGCATAGGCCGGCGCCGCGACAATGGACAGTGCGCCGGCCGCCACAGCGACACCGCTACCGACAACTAGAAACTTTCGCATCGTGGTCATTCCACCATAATGGCCTAGGCCAGTGTCACTGAGACCAGGCGCTTAGTGACGGCGCCTCATTTACGGTCGGAACTGAGCGCTGGTGGGACGGGACCACTCAAGGTTTCGATGGCACGCCGGACTGATCTCGCTACCTCGCGGATTCGTTTGCCTGCGGAGTTGAGCAATTAGCGGACAGGGCCGTCACATACCTGGCCATAAGGTCGACAGTTGCGCCGGGCCCCGGAACATGTTCACTTCATCGTCGCTGGGCCCACGATCGAGTCACTCGATCGAGTAGTTGACCTAGTAGTCGACGCGATCGCCCCGTCGGGCATAGATCAACTGTTCGGCTAGTGGATCTCATCGGCCTCGGTCGAATCAGGTTCTCCGAGCGTGACGCGGACACCGTCGAGGCCGCGGCAGGTCCAGGGATCTTCATTTTCGCCGGATGCGATCGTCCGGGAGCTGGTCGGCTCTTGAACGGCGAGGGTTCGTCGTACCCGGCCAAGGTTCGGATCGCACGACCGGACGGCGATATTGCGGGCTCGCCACGGACAACTGCTCGGATCCGAACTCAGGTAGATCAGATCAGGTCGCCGGTCCGAGCGCCGTTCTGGGGGTAACAAGTCCTCGCGCTCGGGTGCTGTCTCGACATTTCCTGCATCCCGACGGTGCCGCAGAGGACCTCGTTCGGGAAACCGGACCCGAACCACTTCGCAATGATGGCGTGCGCCTGCAGGTCGGCGACGCCGTACGGGCTGCGTCTGGGTACCAGACCGCGGAAAGGCCATCCAGTGGAAGGTGCCAAGGGCGCGATGACAGCCGAAATGGAAGCCGAGTTCGACGATGTCGCATGGTGGACGTGCCTTGCCGCGCAGCATCTTGGGGAGGACTTCTTCATCCCGGCCGGCTGTCGTGGTAGCGGCGGACCGCTGGCGCTGGCTTGGCTGGCCGAGGCCTGCAGTCTGCGTCGGGGATCGCGACTACTGGACCTCGGCGCTGGTATCGACGGACCGGCCGCTTGGGTTCAACAACACTACGGTGTCCATCCGTTGCTGATGGATCCGATCACCGGCGCAGGCCGCGCAGCGGTTCGGCTCTTCGGATTGGCTACGGTCACGGCGGGCGGAGCCGCGATCCCTCTCGCGGCAGGATCCATCGACACAGTCTGGTGCATCGGGGTCCTGTGCACCTTACGGGACAAACTGGCGTTACTGAACGAAGTCCATCGGGTACTTCGGCCTGGCGGGTCACTCGACCTGCTTGTGCTCATCGCCGCAGACGAAGAGACGTCGCCGCAGCCGGAGGGCAACTTCTTTCCGACCGCAGCAGAGCTCGTGGCAGTGCTCAGAGACGCTGGGTTCGAGATCCGTGACTCTGCTGCTGCGCCTGACATCACTCCGATCGACTGGAAGCAACGAGCCGACGAGGTGGAGAAGCGCCTTCGCGCTCGCTACGGCGACCATCCGAGATATCAAGAAGCCGAAGAGCAAAACGACAAACTGCAGAAGCTTTTGCAGAGCGGCCAACTGATCACACGGCTTGTGCACGGCGTTCGGTCGCAGATGGGACCGATCCGCAGGGATGGCGGCTTCGAATCCCCATCATGATCAATCAACGGTGGACAGGCCTCGCATGCTGACCTTACTGGGCATGCCGGCAGGTGCAGAGTGGCTCGTGATTCTCGCGATTGTCGTGTTGCTGTTCGGATCGGCCAAGCTGCCGGCCCTGGTGAAGCAGCTCGGCAAGTCGAAGAAGATCTGGGAGGAGGAGGTCAGCCCCAGCAGCAAGGCGCAGGAGCTGACCGAAGACGCTGCCTACCCCTCGCAGACTCCTCTCCCCCAAGTGAAGCCACAGCCTGCTGTCAACGAGCAGGGCTCCAGTGACAGTCCGCCTTCGACGGCGACTCCACTGCGTTGACGATGTCGGAGGTCGGGCGGCGCGAGGAGAAGAAGGAGCGCCGCCCGAAGGACGAAGAGGGTCGGATGACCCTGCGCGAGCACATTGTCGAGCTCCGGAACCGGTTGCTCATCAGCGTGCTCGCCATTGTGGTGTGCACGATCGCCGCCTGGTTCTTCTACAACGAGGCGTTCAACTTCCTCACCAAGCCGTTCAACACCGCGATCAGGCCGTACGCCGAGGCGCGGGCGTTGAAGCCTCAGCTCACGCTCCAGGGTGTCGGTGATCCGCTGACGTTCCGGATCAAGGTCTCGGCGATGATGGGCCTGGTCGCGTCCGGCCCGGTGTGGCTGTTCCAGCTGTGGGCGTTCATCGCCCCCGGCCTGCACCGCAACGAGAAGAAGTGGGCGTATCTGTTCGCCGCGATCGCCGCGCCGCTGTTCGCCAGCGGTCTGGCCGTCGCGTACTGGACGCTGCCGAAGGGTATCGAGATCCTGCTCGGGTTCACCCCGGAGGCGATCCAGAACCTGGTGGAGATCAGCAAGTACCTCGACTTCGTGATCCGGACGATGCTGGTCTTCGGCATCGCGTTCCTGATACCGCTGGTCGTGGTCCTGCTGAACATGCTCGGCATCGTCCCGGCCGCCGCGCTCGGGAAGTTCCGGCCGTACATCATCCTGGTCATCTTCGTCTTCGCCGCGGTGGCGACGCCGTCCGGTGACCCGTTCACGATGTGTCTGCTGGCGGTCCCGATGTGTCTGCTGTTCTTCGTGGCCGAGGTGATTGCCCGCATCAACGACCGCCGACGTAAACGCCAGGACGACGCCCTCTTGGCCGATTGAGGCAGGATCCAGCACCACGCCGTGGCCAGCCGCGTGAGGGCGGCCGGCCACTTTTCTGCGATCAGGCGTTCGCGCGACTGGTGTTGATCGTGCCGTTCACGTCAGCAGGGAAGAAGCTGCCCTTGATGGCCTTCTTCGGTGTCAGGTAGACGACGTTCAGGACCTGGTCGGCCCACGGCTGAACGCGATGCCGTTCGCGTCCGTCGGAACGATGTTGGTCCGCCCACGGTACGTCGTTCCCTGGTCGAGGTCGCTCTTCCCGTCAAGGCTGTCGCGAGCGTTGGAGATGGACACCGACGGCCGCGCCATCGCCGCCGTACCAAGAGCCTTACGCAGGAAGCGGATGTGAGCCAGTTCATCAGCGGCAATCTCATCGGCGTATGCCTTGACGGATTTGGTCTGGAACTTGGCCTTGCGACTGCTACGGACACCGCCCGGCTTGCCCTTGCCGTAGACAATCCGTAGCGCGCACCGCGCGCAGGTAGAACTCCGTTTCCAGGTACTCCAGGTTGAGCGCGAAGTTCAGTACAGCGCCGGCCACGCCAGCGGCGCGCAAGAATTGCGCTCACGTCGACTCGAGATCGACCGGCGGCTTCTGGCCGACGGGCAGGCGCTTCGGGGTCGAATCTCCGCCAGCAGCTTCCGCCTCGAGCTTGTCATCGCCGGTCTCAAGCAAGTGCTTCCGAACGAAATTCCGCGGGTTCAGGTCCTGTAGCTCAAGATCGGCGAACTCCGGGCCCAGCTCGTCCCGCAGATCGCTCTGCGCATTGCTGACCATCCTCCGGACCTGGCTCAGCACATGCTTCGCTGTCCGGGCAAACTCCGGCAGCCGGTCAGGGCCGAAGACGAGGACAGCGACGATCGCGATCACGACCAGTTCGAGCGGCCCGATGCCGAACATGACTCACCCCATCCATGGGTTCCGACCAATGATTCGGTGCCCGGAGGCTTTCGGATCGGTCGGACCGACGTGCGAGCAGTGGTGCTGGGGCGCCCATCCGGGTAGCTGGTGCCTCCGAACCTCTTCACAGCGCTACCCCGCCTCATGAGGAGATGGTCGGTGGTATGAAGTCCTGGAAGCCGTTGTATCGATGGCTGGCAGCAAGTGTGGGATTCGCGGCGGTGGTCGCGGTAGGAGTGGTTGTCTTCGGCCCCGATGGCAAGGACACGGCGACCGGGACGTCGCCACCAGTCGCGAGCGCTCAGCCCGAGAATGCACCGGAAACGGCGCTAGCTGAGCCGGACGCACTCGTGAATCGGATGCTGGATCAGCTGCGCAGCGGCGAGCCGGTCGAACCGCAGTTCGCACCGGGTGAAGGAAGCCCGGCGGCCGGCGTACCGATCGAGGCGATCAAGGCCAAGCCTGGCGAGCAGTTGCGCCTCGGCCGCCTCGTGATCCCACGGCTCAAGCTCGATGCCGAGCTGAACAACGGGGTCGACGAGGCAGCACTCGTGCACGGCGTCGGTCATTGGCCCGGTACGCCGTTGCCAGGTAGTCCCGGCAACTCCGTGATCAGCGGCCATCGCAGTACGAACGACAAGCCGTTCCTGTACCTGGACCGGCTCCGCCCCGGTGACCCGATCAAGGTCACGGTCGGCGCGAAGAGCACGACGTACAAGGTCTTCAAGACCACCATCGTGCCGCAGGCCGACTATGTGAAGTTCGTGCTGCGCCGGCCCACTCAGCCGGGCGACAAGGTGATCACCTTGTTCGCCTGTAACCCCATCACAGCCCATTACCAGCGCATCGTCGTCCAGGCGCGCGCCGGTTGAGGAGGCGATATCCCCTGGATCCGGAACGACCCTGATGCACCCCTACTGAAGCACCAAGGAGAGTCATGGGTATCAAGTCGATTTTCGGGGGCCGCCCGGTCCTCGAGTTCGCCGACGAGCACAGCCGGCGCAGCTTCCTGCGCAACGCGGCTCTGATCGGCGTCGGAGCCACGTACGTCGCATCGCGCATCGGTGATCCGATCGCCTTCGGTCACGCCGATCGCGCGGTCAGTGGTTCGGCGGCCAAGAGCGATCTCGACATCCTGAACTACGCGCTGACCCTGGAGTACCTGGAGTCCGCGTTTTACACCGCCGGGCTGAAAGCCAAGCTGCTCAAGGGCCGTGAGCTCGAACTCGTCGACCCGATCCAGCAGCACGAGGCGAACCACGTCACCGCGGTCCGTACGACGATCAAGGACCTCGGCGGTACGCCGGTCGCGGCACCGAAGGTGAAGTTCCCCGACGGCACGTTCGCCAGCCGAGCGTCGTTCCTGAAGACCGCGGGTGTCTTCGAGGAGCTCGGTGTGAAGGCCTACCACGGTCAGGTGCCGCTGGTGAAGGACGTCGCCATCCTGGCCGCGGCGGCGTCCATCGCCGGCGTGGAATCCCGGCATGCCGCGATCATCGCCCAGATCACTGGCGGGAATCCGTTCCCGGCACCGATCGAGGCCCACCTGGGGATGGCGCCAGTCCTGAAGGCCGCCATGCCGTTCCTCGCGAAGTAAGGAGCAGGACATGACTGACACCATTCGCGATCTGATCCACGGCAACTCCTCGCACGTCGAGGCAGGCGCCGCCATCGGAGCGCTCAACCACGGCTTCCACCTGGCCGCGGCCAAGGACTTCACCAGCGACATCGAGGTCCTGAACTACGCGTTGACACTGGAGTACCTCGAGGCCGAGTTCTACCGCCAGGGCAACAAGGCGAATCTCGTCTCCGGCAAGGAGAAGCAGTACCTGATGCAGATCGGTGCCGACGAGGCGTCGCACGTCGCAACGATCACCGCCACCATCCAGAAGCTCGGCGGTACGCCGGTCGGCGCGCCGGCCGTCGACTTCGGTGGCGCCTTCGAGTCACGCAAGAGCTACCTCACCACCGCGCACGTCTTCGAGAACAAAGGCGTCGGCGCCTACCTCGGTGCCGCCGGTTTCGTGAAGGACAAGATGATCCTCCAGGCCGCGGCCGGCATCTTCGGCGTCGAGGCCCGGCACGCCGCCGTGGTCGGCAACCTGCTCGGCCTGAAAGCCGAAGGCGGCGTCTACGCCGGCTCCACCGAGGTCGGCATCCCCAAGGCCGACGTCCTGAAGGCCGTCGCACCGTTCCTGCAAGACCCGTCCAAGGTAGTTGCCGCCATCACCTACTAAAAGCTGCATTGATAGCGGAGCGGCCCGGCCTCCCTGGGGAGACTGGGCCGCTCCGCTGTGTTGGTAGCTAGGTTGGACCGTCAGCCTCGCAGCGTGAGCAAGATCAGTACGACGTTCAGTCCCGTCACGGCCGCGGCCACCACACACGCCAGAAACGTGGTGTGCCGGCGATTCACCAGCTCCCCCATGATCCGCTTCGACGCCGTGAGACGGACCAGTGGCCACAGGGCGCACGGGATGCCGAAGCTCAGCACGACCTGGGAGACCACCAGCGCCCGGCTGGGGTCGATGCCGATGGCCAGGATGGCGAGCGCCGGGACGAGAGTGATGAGGCGGCGCAGTGACAGTGAGACCTTGCGCTTCCAGAAGCCGTCCAGGATGACCGAGCCGGCGTAGGTGCCGACCGATGAGGAGGCGAAGCCGCTGGCCAGCAGGGCGAGTGCGAACAGCAGTGCGGAGAAGTGACCGAGCCGGTCACCGATTGCTACGTGAGCAGCGTCCAGCGAGTCGGCACCCGAGCCGTTGAGCGCAGCGGCGGCCAGAACGACCATGGCCAGGTTGACCGCGCCGGCCAGTGCCATGGCGATGGCCACGTCGGTGCGGGTGGCGCGCAGCACCCGCTGCTTGCCCGCGGTCGAGCGAATCGACTTCCAGTGCCGGTCTGTGACCAGTGCGCCGTGCAGCCAGATCGCATGCGGCATGACGGTGGCGCCGAGCATGCCGGCCGCCAGTACCAGTGACTGCGTGCCGTCCAGCCGCGGGACCAGGCCGCCGAGCACACCGGAGGCCGAGGGCTCGGAGTTGATCGTGGAGACCACGAAACCGACCAGAACGACGGCCAGCAGCCCGATGATCGCAGCCTCGAACGGCCGCTGCCCCCGCTTGGACTGGTAGATCAGCAACCCGAACGAGACCACACCGGTGATCACACCGCCCAGCAGCAACGGAATACCGAAGAGCAGGTTCAGCGCGATCGCACCGCCGACCACCTCGGCCAGGTCGGTCGCGACCGCCACCAGTTCGGCTTGGGCCCACAGCCCGGTCGACGTGGACCGCTTGAAGTGCTCGCGGCACAGCTGCGGCAGCGTCAGTCCGGTCGCGATACTCGCCTTGGCCGCCAGATACTGCACCAGCACGGCCATCAGGTTCGCTCCGACGACCACCCAGCACAGCAGGTAGCCGTAGGTCGCACCGGCCGCGATGTTGGTCGCGAAGTTCCCCGGATCGACGTAGGCGACCGCCGCAACGAACGCCGGTCCGAGCAGCAACAGCCCGGACCGGTTCAACTGCCGCCTCAACGGCGCCGGTGCATACACACTCTTGCCCTTCGATCGACGAACTCAATGCCCAGTCTTCGGAGCTGTCGCACCAAGAGATCGGTGCTGCAGACTTTGTTCCACCCACCCATGACCCTCCGGAGCGCGGACGGGTTCCGCGCTCCGGAGGTCTGCCAAGTAGTACTGGGCTATCGCTTGTTCAGTTGGCGCGGCTTGTGTTGATCGCGCCGTTCACGCCGGCCGGGAAGAACCCGCCCTTCGTGGCCTTCTTTGGGGTCAGGTAGACCACGTTGAGGACCTGATCGGCACCGCGGCTGAACGCGATCCCGTTGGCGTCGGTGGGCACGATGTTCGTGCACCCCCGGTACGACGTGCCCTGGTCGAGGTCCGACTTACCATCCAGGCTGTCACGAGCGTTGGAGATCGCGACCGACGGCGCCTCGAGACCGCGCGACACCAGCGTCGTACGGATGTTCGCGGCGTGGTAAGCCTCGACCGCCAGAATGCCGGCCGCCGCCTCCAGATAGGTCTTGTTGGAGATCAACGGTGCGGCTCCCTTGTACGCCGTGACACCGACGTCCTCGAAGACGTAGGCAGCCAGCAGGAAGTTGTTCTCGTTGGCATAGGCATCGAACTTCTGCCCCGGCTTGATCAGCTTCGCCGCCGTGGCAGCAGCAGTGAAGGCCGCGTCGATGTCGATCGACGGCCGCGCCACGGCCGCCGTACCGAGCGCCTTGCGCAGGAACTTGACGTGCGCGAGCTCGTCGGCCGCGATCTCCTCGGCGTACGAACGCACGACCTTCGACTGGAACCGCACCTTGCGACCGCCGCGGACCCCGCCGGCTCGTCCCTTACCGTGCACGTCGACCGCGGACAGCCCGTAGCCACGCACCGCCCGGAGATAGAACTCAGCCTCCAGGTACTCGAGGTTGAGCGCAAAGTTGAGAACTGCGCCATCGCTGGGCCCACCAGTGGCAGCGGCTTCGGCCTCGTCCGGGTTCAGCAGTCCGCTGGTGAGCAGACCACCTCCGGCCAGTCCCGCTCCGGCACCGACGACGCCTGCAGCGCGCAGGAACTTCCGCCGGTCCACATTGCTTTCGGCACTACGCCCGATGGCATTCCGGATGAACAGCTTGTCGAACACGTTCGTCTCCGTCTCTGAGGGTACGACGCGGCCGGTCGGCCGCAGCCGGGCAAACGGGCGGACACTCCCCGGGCGACCCTCGCGCACTGACCGGGTCGCGCATCGCCGACCCGGAACCGAAGGCCCCGCACATCGGTCCCGGATCGGTGAACCCGGGTGGGCGCCCGGGGAATGTGGGATGTCACCACGCCGTGTCGAACGCACTCAGGAGCGTCTTCCACGGATGGCGACCGACCAGCCGGACCGGTCCGGCCTTCAACAGGCCACGGGTGTTCAAACCGTCGGCTGGCCGCTCGACGCCTGGGCTCGGTGACCGGCCCAGGCTTGGATCAGTTGAAGAGACCGAGCAGACCGTGACCCCAATGACCGTAGCCACTGCACCGAGAGCTGATCTCGACGTACAGGCCGATCACAATGTTCAGGCCCGAGTGATAGTCCATGACGTGCTCCTTCGAGGTTCCACACACCACCCGGTCTGATCTGACGGGGTCCAGGCCCGGTAGCCAAGAGCAACGGTTGCTCTAAGCTCTGATTCGTTGCTCTCAGCGACCAAGATGGGTCAAACCCGTCAGTAATATAGGACCGTTAGGGCGGACGGTTAATCCCGGGGTGCGTGCCGACTGCCCTGGACCAGCGGACCACTCAGCGCCCTCCCGGTTGGCGAGCCGGGCTAAGGAACAAGAGCACGTGAGGGCGCGGACGGTGGAAGTCCGCGCCCTCTGACGGCTGTGGTGCTACCGCTGGGAGTTGACGGTCGACAGTTGGTCGCCGACCAGGCGGCGGAGGGTGTCGTCGAGCGTTGTCAGCAACGGCTTGGCGGCCGGGGAGCGGTGTCCGCCGAGGTAGTCGTCGACCGGACCCTTGACCGGATGGACCGAGTCCTCCCCCAGCAACGGGACCGATGAGCAGTTCGAGTTCCGCGGCACGGCGCCGTTCAGGAAGTAGCTGTTGACGATTCCGTCGACACACGGGTTGCCCTGGATGGCGTACTGGCCGTGGAAGGCGGCGTCGTCGACGCGCAGGACGTTGACGCCAGGAGCCTTCTTGACCGCGGACATCGCCTGTTCGTACGACGTCTGCGGGTCGAACTCGCCCTGCACGACCAGGACCTTGGACCGCACCGAGGCCGGGAGGTTGGGCAGGTGCTGGCGGGGCTCGTCGGTCCACGGTCCGCAGACCTCGTTGAGGCCGTACTGCCATCCGAAGATCGGATACCTCGGGCCCTGGAAATCACTGAGCGCCTTGTACCAGTTCGTGGACTTCGTCGGCTGGTCTCCGCAGGCGACGGCGTACCGGGTCAGCGGCGCATTGGCGTAGTCGACCGCCAGCTCCGGCAGGCCGAGCTTCTTGGCGACCAAGAGCTTCGGCGTCACCTTCGCGGCCGGGACACCGAAACGGTCCTTCGCGATCTCGTCGAGCTGAGTCCGGATGGGCTTGGACAGGTGCGCCGCTGTCCGCGCGCGGTCCGTCTCGTCGTCGGCGAGCAGGGTCTGCAGGACGATCAGAACCAGCACCCAGCGGATCTGACTGCCGTTCCCGGCGAACAGCGAGTCGACCGAGTCACCGTCCAGACCGGCCGCCGCGGCATTCGCCCGGGCACGTTCGACAGCTTGCTTCGCTGCCGCGGTCGTGGTCCCGACGATCTCCGGGGCAACCCTGGTCAGCCAGGGCAGAAAGACCTGGTCGGTCTGGCGCTGGCCCATCCGGGGGAAGTCCTCGAAGTCCGCCTGCAGCCTGCCCTGCCAGTCGACACTGGAGTCCAGCACGACTCGGCCGGTGGTTGCCGGGAACAACGAGGTGTACTTCGCGCCGAGCCATGTGCCGTAGGAGTACCCGAGATAGTTCAGCTTGTCGGCCTTCGACAGCCGGCGCAGCAGGTCCATGTCGTGGGCGGTCTGCCAGGTGGTGATGTACGGCGTCACCGCGAGACTCTGGCACGCCTCCGCGACCGCTCGCGGCGTCTTCTGGTGCTCCCGGACGGACGCACGCGATCGGTCACGAGCATCCAGCGGACCGGTGGGCAGCCGGTCGATGGGCACCGGACAGGTGAGCCCGGTGCCGGCCGACCCGGTGGCGCCGGACTGGCCGGTTCCACGCGGATCCATGCCGAGTACGTCGTACCGCTGGTTCAGCGACGGCTCAAGCTGCGCGATCGATGCCGCCAGCGAGGTTCCCTGGCCGCCCGGCCCACCGGGATTGGTCACGATGATGCCCTGGTAGTCGTCCTTCGCTCCGGTCGCGGCGACCTTGCTGACGTAGACCTGAAGGTCTGAGCCCGCGGCGGGGTCGGCCCAGTCCCGCGGAACGGTCATCGACGCACAGACCACCGCGGGTCCGGTCGACTTGAAGGTGCACTTGCCCCAGGCAAGCGTTTGGCCGGTGTACTTCGCGGTGTCCGGCGGCGCGGCGGCCCCGGTGTCCGCCATGACGAGTGGTGCGGCGGCGACCACCAGCGAGGCCGCGGCGGCGGTCGCGGTGCCGATCTTCCAGATGTGCATATGTTTCCCTCTTCGTTGGGCGTCAGACGTGGGGAACTGCCGAAGCGGAACGCTCCGGACTCTTGGGGTCGGCACCGTGCCGGTTCGGTCCCGGCGTACCGTCCATGACGTTGAAGACGAGGACGACGAGCCAGCCGACGACGGGGAACAGGTTGAGCAGGATCCACCAACCACTGCGATCGGTGTCGTGCAGCCGCCGGACGGTGACGGCGAGCGTCGGCACCAGCACGAGCAGGCCGTAGACACCGCTGATCAGGTCGATCCGGCCGTCGGTGCCGAGCAGGCGGTCGACGATCGCGAGGACGATCGAGACCACGAGGTTGACGAGGGTGTAGAGCCAGTACTCCTTGCGGCGGGCGCGGCCCCGGAAGACCGCGTACTTCTTGAGAACTTCGACGTACCAGTGCACTGTTCGCTCCGTGGACGAGGCCGGCTGCTGCCGACCGGGCGGGTCGAATCCGTAGCAGAGATGGGGCGGATTCGTCTCGACGCTATGGCGGTGCTCACGCGGGCCGAATCCGCCATCCGGCCCGATGCGGGCCGGTGCCTCGTACTTTTGGCCGGGGCACTTTGTGGCCGGCCGGTGGAGGTTGTGCACACGTCCAACGGGCATGCTGGTGGCCATGACCACCCGAACCACCGGAGCCCGCCGGTCGGCACTGGTTGCCGAGGTCATCGTTCTTGCGCTGCTCTACGTCGCCGATCTGGTCGCCCTGCTGAGCCGGCCCCGGGCAGCGCCCGGCCCGTGGACCAGCTTGCTGATTCCGCTGACGCCGGCCCTCGGGCTCGGGGTCGCCACGATGGCGCTTCTGCGGCGGCGCTTCGCGCGGGGAATCCTGATCCTCTCGCTGGTCGCCGTCGCGTCGCTGGTGGTCAGCCTGATGACCTGGGTCTCCGTGCGGGTCGGCTCCCAGGTGTGGGCGCAGCCGGCGTTCGCCGAGACAACCGGAATCTGCCTGCTCACCGGGAGCCTGCTGCGCCGGTCCTCTCTGTCGCGGGCACTGCCGGCCACGCTGCTCGCCGCTTGCGCCTGCGTCGCCGCGTTCCCGCTGCGCTTCGGGCTCGAGGGACCGTGGTCGCTGGCGGCGATCGGGGCGGCCGTGGCGTGGGGGGCCGCCGTCGGGATAGGACTGGTCCTGCGCGACACCGACCGCCGCCGTACCGCCGAGCTGGAGGCTGTCCGCGAGCACGAGCGGGTGGCGCTCGCCCAGGAGCTGCACGATTTCGTTGCCCACCACATCAGCGGGATCGTGGTGCTCGCCCAGGGTGCGCAGGTCCGGGCCCGCAGCCGGCCGGGTTCGGACGCGCCGGTCCTCCAGGAGATCGAGCGGGCGGGTGGCGAGGCAATGACAGCCATGCGGCGTCTGGTCGGCATGCTGCGTACGCCGTCGGACAGGGAGAGTGACCCCCACGACGTACTGCACGACGCGCTGCGCGACGCCTGCGGCGACCGTGGCGACGTCCGGCTGCGGGTCGGCGACCGCGTGGCCGAGGCCGAGATCCCGGCCACGTTGGTACCGGTGGCGCACCGGGTCGTTCTGGAGAGCGTGACCAACGCTCGCCGGCACGCCCCGCGCGGTACGACGATCGAGGTCGAGGCGACCGTCGAACGCAAGGGGTTCACCGCGACACTCGTCCTGGAGATCCGCAACGTCGCCCCGCATCGGTCGCGGCGCGAAGGCGGCTACGGCCTGGTCGGGATGACCGAGCGGGTCCAGGCGGTAGGCGGTACGTTGGTCGCCGGGCGTGCGGATGGCGACCGCTGGCTGGTCAGCGCCCGGATGCCACTGCCGTCGACGTCGAGCTGGGGAGATCTGCAGCCATGACCCGGATTCTGCTGGCCGACGACCAGGCGATGGTGCGTACCGGCTTCCGGCTGATCCTTGAGGGCGAACCGGGCCTGGAGATCGTGGCGGAGGCCGGCGACGGCGAGGAGGCGGTCCGCCTGTCCCGCGAGCTCCGCCCGGACGTCGTACTGATGGACATCCGGATGCCGCTCATCGACGGGCTGCAGGCCACCAGGCTGCTGGCTGGACCGGGAGTCCCGGATCCGCTCCGGGTGGTGGTCGTGACGACGTACGACGTCGACGAGAACGTGTACGCCGCGCTGCAGGCCGGCGCCTGCGGCTTTCTCGTCAAGGACGCCGGGCCGCGGCTACTGATCGAGGCCGTACGGGCGGCCGCCGACGGCGAGTCCCTGGTCTCCCCGTCGGTCACGACGCGGCTGATCGCCCACTTCACCCGCGGAGCAGGTCGCCCGGCGCGGACCGACGTACCGCTGACGGACCGGGAGACCGACGTACTGCGAGCTCTCGCCCGCGGACTCACCAACAGCGAGATCACGGTGGATCTACGACTGTCGCTGTCCACCGTCAAGTCGCACCTCGCCAGCGCGCAACGCAAGCTCGGACTGCGGAACCGCACCCAGCTCGCCATCTGGGCGTGGGAGAACCGCCTGGTCGAGTGACCGCCGCGAACGAACCACCAGGGTGCCCGCGACGAGATCCCCCAGCCGCTGGTGGCGCGGCGTGCAGACCATCATGACGATCCCGATCACCGCGAAGAACAACCCGTCCACCTGCCAGAGCAGGTACCGAATGATCACGGCCTTCCAGGACGGACGTTCGCCGGCCAAGGTGACCAGCCGGAGGCCGAACACCTCCATCCCGACAGTGACGCCGCAGCGCCGGGCGAGCAGCAGCTCGTTGCCCAGCGACAGCACCATCATGGTGGCGATCAAGCCCACTCCGGCGCCGCGGATCGTCGTTCGCGGAGTGGCCCCGAGCCGGTGCAGCACCACAACCGCCAGGACAGCCACGACCACCCCGCCGATCATCTCCAGGACCCGGTCCAGCATCCCCTGCAGGACCCGCCGCCCCACGACAGCCGTCGGATCATCCGATGAGCTCACACCCTCATCCTCTCATTCGCAGCCTCGCGAATCGCTGACGCAGTTCAGCTTGGGGGCTTGTACGCTCGCGCGGTGGGCATGAACACCGATGCGAACATCCACATCCGCCACACGGTCGATGAACACCAACTGGCCGGCTTGATGAAGCTGTTCGCCTCTGCCTGGTGGATGACCGATCGGACACTCGAAGAGACCAGACTGATTCTGCGCGAATCAGCTCTCGTCGTTGCTGTCGTCGATGCCTCGAGCAACCGGGTGCTCCTCGTCGGATGAGCCAGCACTGCAAGGCCCGACCGTCGTATTCCCGTCGACACAGGCCACCGCAGTCACGGCGCTAACTGTACTGCCTAGGCAGTACAGCTAGCCCACGATCGGAACATCGTCAAACTTTGTAGAGCGTTCGCTTGGCGGGCTACGTGCGCTTGCGGCCGCGATACCGAAGAACGCGGGCGGTGATCCGCCAGGTGGCGACGATCAGCCCGGCGACGAGCTCGTGGCCCGTCAGGGCAAGAACGATGATCGCGGCATACGTCAGGGCGGTGATGACCAGGACGGCCTGGTCGTAGCGCGGCGGTGGTCCGCCGGCGGTTGTCGTGCATACGCTCATGGGGAACGCTCCTGTTCTGGTGTGCATCCGAATCGGTTCGTTCAGCGGGGCGGCCCGGTCGCAACGGGTCGCCCCACCTAGTGGGTCCTACTTCAAGAAGGCCTGAAAATCGGGCCATCTGTGACAGCGAGCTCCGAGATTTCCTCGACGCTCCGGGTACAGCCAGCGGCGCTTGATCGAGCCACTGACAGGCAGCTTGCACCGGCCCGATAGCTAACGTCGCGTCGAGCCCAGACCTTTCTCGCCGGCCTGGATCCAGGTGGGACGTCGGCCGTGTCGGACTCGGTACGGCGCGCATGAACAAATAGGGGTGCCGACCAGGCCGGACTGTGACATCTCTTCCAGACAAACTCCGGACACGGTGGCCCGTCGGCCACGACATCGAACAACCCCACGTCTGCAGTCGCGGTGTCCTCCATCGACCCCGCCCGCCTGGCTGGCGTCGGTTCGACCTTCGAAGCGTGGCAAGACAGCGTGTAAGAAACCTGAGCACTTGCTGAGAGTTCCGGACCCCTGCAGCGGGGTGCTCGCCTCTCATATGGGGGCCAGACCGTTTGGAATTCAACCCACGCCCCGTGGGGGCCCGATTTTCGCCTGGTGAGCGGCAGATCCTCTGCGGTGAGTGGTCAGTGCCCCGGGTCCGCTCCGGCGTGCGCTGACTGTTTACGCCCGCGACCTGGTTGCGCCGGCGCCCAGCTGACGGGGTGTCCGCGTGCGGACTATCGTGCGCCGAATGAACTACGAGTGGATGGTCGAGCGGATCCTGGCTTTCCACCGCACTTGCGACGCGGTTACGGGCGTCCCCGCGGATCCGTGGGCCGAGGGTCCGGAGCTGTCCGGCGATGCTCTGGTGAGCAAGTACTACGGCGAACTCCCGACCTTCCTGAAGATCGCAAAGGCGCTTGAAGTGGCGCTACCGAGCTCTGTATCGACCAGGCTGGACTACCAGGCCGCTGCGTATCGTCAGGTGGCTCAAGTGGCTGTGGGAGTTGCTCGAGATGCGAAGCTGGTGAAGAAGAACCTGGCGCCCGACGCCCCTGCTGTCGGCGCCGATCAGTTCCATCCCCATGTCTGGTCGGCTGCTGAGCCCCTGTGGGGAACGGGAAACTTCCGTGTGGCCGCTGGAGCCGCGGCAACCTCCCTGTCGGCCCACATCGCTCAGAAGGCCGGCAGCACTTTGGCAGACCGCGACCTGGTCCAAGAGGTCTTCGCCCCGCGGACCGCGCCTGGTCGGCCCCGCCTGCACTTTCCCGGTGACCCCACCAGCGACACCTGGCGATCGCGCCAGGACGGGCTACACCTCACTGCGCAGGGCGCATTCGCCGGCATCCGGAACGTTGCCGCCCACAGCAACGAAGAGTGGCCTGAGCAGGAAGCACTGGAGATGCTCGGAGTCCTCTCAGTCATCGCCCGCTGGACAGACGAGACCGAACTACGCCTCGACCCGACGCCCCAGTGATAACGGCTGTTACCGCTGGGTATGCAGAGGAGAGCCGGAAAGTTGCATGTTCCTGCAGCTGGTTTTCGGTCAGGACCGGTAGACCCGTCAAGGATTGGCGTGTGAGTGTGGGGTCTCTGCTCGGCTTCAGCAGTGAGGCTTTGAGCGGGTCTTCTTTTGCTGGGGGTTTTGCATGTCTGTGGGGCGATCACGCCTGCGCGTTGCCGGTACGGCGGCGGGTACGGCGTTGCTGTTGTTGTGCACAGGGTTGGTGATGGCGCCAGCGCAAGCTGCGGTGTCTGCAGTACAGACCGCGCAGTTCACCGGGGCGCGACCATCGGCGACGCGAGTGCCCTTCTCGATCTCGGACAAGGTGTCCGCGTCGGTCGATGTCGCGACCGGGAACCTGCTGGTCACTACGTCGGACCTGTCGTTGCCGGGGATTCAGAATGATCTGCAGTTGGGGCTGGTGTTCAACAGTCTGCGGCTGGTCTCGAGTGCGGCGTTGCCGTCGGGTTCGGCGGGGGCCGGGTGGGCGACCCGAACCAGGGCGCTCTGACCTACAACGCTTCCGGGCAAACCGTGACCCGCACCAAGAACTCCGCCGTCACGAACTACGTCTGGGCCGGCGGTGATCAGAACGAGCTCGTCTCTACAAGCACCGGCAGCGCGAGCAAGTCGTACGTTTACGGACGCGCCGATCGCAACGGTGTACCGACGATGGAGTCGTTTACCAGGAACGGCCAGACCAGCTATCTCGATACGGACCCGTCCGGGTCACCGATCGCGCTCACCACGGGGTAGTGGGGTCGACTACTACGCCCTCGATAACCAGGGCTCCCCGGTTGGCCTCACCAACTCCGCCGGTGCCGTGACTGCCACCTATACCTACGACCCGGCCGGCCAGCAAACCGCCGCCACCGGAACTTCCTCAGCCACCAACCCGCTGCGCTACACCCAAGGTTTGCTCGACGAGCAGACGGGCTGGATCAAGCATGGCGTCCGCTTCCACGACACCGCAACCGCCAACTGGACGGCTCAGGATCCGCTCAGCCAGATCATGAACCCCGACTCCGCCAGTCGCTACGCCTACGCGGACAGCAACACCATCAACAGGATCGATCCGACCGGACTAGCCACCGGCTGCGACTACTTCGGTGGCTTGGTTGGAGCGGGTGCCGGTGCAGCGTGGGGGTATGTCGGAGGACCCTGGGCCGGTGCGCTCGGAGGTTATTGGTACGGCATCTGGGCTACTGATTGGTGCAATGAAGGAGGATCACCCCATCCTTACGACGGGCCCGACAAGTACGACTGGCCGACCGACTGACGGAGGACACACGGTGGTAACGAGCACCAAGACGAACATGACGGGTATCGCGCTAGGTTCGGTCATGATCGTGACCGGGCTGGTCCTGCTACTCACGGATGTCGTAGCGGCCCACTTCATGCTGCCGTTGATCGGAGCAGGCGTCGGAGTTCTTGTCGCCACCTTCCTACGGCGAAACCGAGCTGCCTGAATGATGAAGTCAAGCCTTCCTCGTGAAGGCTGATAGCTGCGGGCCCCGCCACCGCGTGGGGCCCGCGGACCATTAGAGCCGTGCGGGCCTACGCAAGGATTTGGCCGTCCCGGCAACGCCAGGCTTCAACGGCGGTCTCCCAGTGATAACCGCCATTACCCCTAGCGAAGCAGAAGGTGTGCGGGATCGAGCCGTCGTAATCACGCCTGAATCGCCGTCGACACGCCCGGTCGGGCCACTCACCTGAGTTGCCCGTTATCACTGGCTGGCAGGGCCCGCATCTCCCGGGTCTGGACGGCGCTGTCGATGTTCGAAGTCGTTTGCACGAATGTTCGAAGTCGTCTGCACAGGGGGAGCGACCGGAGTACGCCGGAGACCGGCAATAGGCGCGTCGTGCTGGGAGCGGCCACCGTTGGAGTCCATGTAGTACCCAGGAGGTTCGGGCGGATATGGCTGCCCGGCGGTTATAGGGGTCAGTGCGGCAGGCGGATGGAGGCGACCGGGTCCCAGGTGAACGTGCCGACGTCGGGGTGCTGACGGGCGGCGACCAACTCGACGCGGTCGAGCGCGACGGTGACTGGCTCGGCCGGGTATAGAGGGTCCAGGTGTCTTTAATGCTGCGGATCACGGGTCGGAGTCGCCGGTGGTCAACAATAGTGCAGTCGAATATTGGAACTCTTTGAATTGGCACGGCGCCGACCTGTCTCACCGCCCATTTCGGAACCAAGCTTCTAACTGAAAGAGAAGTACGGTGGAGTGGTTCAGTTTCCCGAGGCTGGGCTGTAGAAGCCGACTTGATCGGGGGCGCAGCCTATCCCCCATATGGTGATAGCAACGAGCTCTGGCGGGGTGCCGGGTTTGGTGGCAATGACAGGTCCACCGGAATCGCCGGTGCAGGTGTTACGCGTCGCGCCTGGTGCGGCGGTAGCGCATAGTTGCGCAGGATGCCACCGGTTCGGGTTGGCTACTTGGGCCCTGCGGCATGCCGCAGGAGTGGCTGAGACGAGAGGCACGGCGCGTTTGCGGCAAGGCGAGGGCCCGACGCGGGTGTCGCGGCCCCAGCCAACCGCGACCAGGTCGCCGGTCGCGGCAGGCTGAGTAGGGACCGGCTTAGTCAGGATCGGGGGTGTGGTTGCGGGGTGCAGGGTGGTGAGTGTCGCTCGATCCAGCCGGGGGTCGGGGTCGATGTGGATCGCGGAGATCTGTATTCGTTCGCCCGTGATGGGTGCGGTGCTACACAGGTTGTCGGCGCCGATGACCACATCCAATGAGGCCGGACGGCGGGTGCGGACGCAGTGCGCGGCAGTGACCAGTTCGATGGAGCTGACCAGCGTGGCGGCGCAGGATTGGGCGCCGAACAAGCTGCCGGCCGGGGCGGAGTGGTTGACGATGACCGCAGTCGCGGCCACAGCGAGCGCTACCGAGATGTCCTGTGACGCCGCGGTGTCGCGGGCAGATGTCGTGCTGACAACCGGGTCACTGGCGGTGCTGCTGGTCACCTCGCCTGGGCAGCACGCCACTGCCAGGGTGAGAACGACGAGAACACTCAGCACACTGAGTGTTCTCGTCCTGTGCGCGGTAGTCAGCATGCGGGTTTGAGCCGAAGGCTGATGGTGGTGCGGGTCCGATAGCGCTTGCCGTTGACGGTGTAGTCGACGTCGAGAGCGTCGAGCGAAGCATCGCGAGTGCCGGGGTCCGACACCACGTGAACCAGCAGGTTGTAAACACCCTCCGGCGGATCGGTTGGGATGTCGACCTCGGTGGCGGGCTTCCGTGCTTTCCAGCTTGCGGAGTTTCGCGGGTTGGTGGCCGAATCCGGCGGCCACTGCGTGGAGTTGCCGAACAATCCGTCCTCACTGAAAGTGATATCGATATCGGTGAGTCGTAAATTACGTGGGTTGACCGGTGTCACGGCAGTGACGCGCAGCGGCCGGTCGCCTCGATTGTTGAGTGCTGTCATAGCAAAGGTGTAGTGACCTTTACTGCCTTTTAGTGGCATGCAGACGATTAGCTCGTCGCCGGTCAACCGCATGGGGCCATCGGTGGCCGGCTGTTCCGGGCTGGGGTGCCCGGAACAGCCGGCTGCGACGGCAGCTGTCGCTATGGCGACGGCTATCAGATTTCTGGGCATGGATCAGAAGACTATGGCAGCGAGCAGAGTGGTCGGGGCTTCGTCTCCGGGTGCACCGGTAGTCCCGCACAGTTGTCGTCCGGAGGCGTTGAACCTGTAGGCGACGGTGGAGGTTCTGGAGTAGCCGGTGCGCGAAGACAGCTCGATCCCGATCTCGGCACCAATGGTCACGCCGTTGCTGAACGTCACCGCCCGCGTATTCGCCATGGTCACGGTGACGTTCGCCTGCTGCTTGGCACAGTTGTTGGCGTAGTCAATCTTGGGCGATCCCTTGGGTTTCCAGGAGTCCGATGCGGCGACCCAAGCCGTGGCCCTGGCCTCGTAGTAGGGAACCGGGATTCCCCCAGGACGGGTACAGATCACCCTGTACTTGCCGTACCTGAACTGGGTCTTCCGGTAGCGATCCTGGAAATCCCCGACAGTGTCGAAGTTGATCGAGCCGTTCGTGGACCGGGCCATCGTGCCGGAGGCCTTGAACGAACCTTGCTTGCCAGTGGCCGACAACCCAACCCCGAGTTCACTGGTCGCATCCCGCACATACCCGAAATCGGTGGTCACCTTGGTCGTGTCGTTGTAGTGCACGCCGATGAACGTCCACCGCGCGCCGTAGCTCTCAACCAGCGTCACAGTGCAGCCCTTAACGAAACCTTCGTCGCCTTCGGCCAGCGGCTCCCCGTCCACGACCGCGGTCTCGACCGGTGTCTTGTCGACAATCTTACCGGCCGCGAGATCGATCGACAGCAACGGCGGCGCCTCCGGCTGACCCGCCGCGCTCGGGTCGGCCACCGCGTCAATCAGCGTCTTCTTCCCCGCCACCGTCGACACCTTGCGAGGGAACCCGAACGGCACCGCCGACTCGCCCTCGCCTGCCACGATCTCGAAGTTCACGATCCCGTCCGGACCCGTCACCGGCGCCAGCGCCGACAAATCGGTCAACTTCAGCTGGAACGAACCATCGGCTCCCGCGGTCGTTTCCGAGAGCTGCTGCAGCGTCGCCTCATCACCAACTTGCATCTTTTCCGTGACGTCGTTGCCCGGCCACGCATACAGCACCACAGGCACGCTCGCCGCGCTCTTCCCACTCGTGGTCTTAACCATGCCGTGCGCGACCACCGACTCGTCAACCCCGGCAGCTACACGCCCACTCACCACGCCGATACCAGCCGCATCAGCAGCACCAGCAGGTGTGACCGGCAATAGACCGGCCAACAAACTCACCGCCACCGCACCCGTCAACACTTCGCGCCTCACAGATCCCCCTTCATGACAAACTACGGACTGTGATTCCCTCACATCAAATCGGTGACTGTCCATCATTTTGCACCAACCTGCAACGAACACTTGTTGCACAGCCGCTCTGATAGCTCGAGGACGCCCAACTGTCCAAACGCTGCTGCTGTTGCGCAGTTGTAGCGCGCCGAAACTCGATCGGCCGCTGACCATGACCATCAGCTCGTCGTCCAACACGTGGTCGATGTCGACCTGGCGCTCCAGTGCGGCCTGGATCTCGGGAAACCTCGTGGTGAAGTCCTTGCCGTTGCGTGACCACAACCGCACCTGCCCGTCCCGGCAGACCGCTCCAGCGCGGCTGGTTGACTGAACTCTTCCCTAGGCACTGGTTGGTGATCACTCCTGATCACATTGACAATTGAACTATCTGAGTAGGTCTACCGACTGCGGCGAACACCGGTGCGAACAGGTCCGCGGCCGATGCTGTGATCAACACCTAGTTCTGTTGACAACTGTGACGGGACTTGCCGTTTGACCTGCGTGGACAGAGATTTCGGGACGATGTCTGTTGATGTCTTCGAACATTCACTCAACGCTTTCGGGGGCGTACCGCGGAGTTACATTTTCGGCCGATGGAATCCTTTCTCACTGGAGGAATCATGTCCCGATCCCGCCCCGTCGCGAGAATTCTCGCGACAACGCTCACCGCCGCGGTCGCCGCCGCGACAGTGGTCACCGGTCCAGCTGTCGCACGGACCGATCGCGTTCCCCTCGGCGAGCCCGCACCGCACGGCGCCCACAGGCTGGGTGCGGTGCCGGCCGACCGGCAGTTGGAGGTAGCGGTCGCGCTGCGACCGCACGACGAGGCCGGCCTGAATGCTTTCGTCAAGTCGGTGAGCGACCCGGCGTCCCCGCAGTACCGGCACTTCCTGACCAGCCAGGAGTACAACGAGCGGTTCGGTCCGCGGCAGTCCGACGTGGATGCGACCGTGGCTTTCCTGCGGGCCGAAGGACTGCGCGTCACCGGCCTGTCCGGCAACCGGCAGATCGTCGACGCAGTCGGGACACCGAAGCAGGTCAAGGCCGCGTTCGGTACGACGGTCGGCAGGTACTCTGATGCCAAGGGCAACCAGTTCGTCGCGAACGACGCCGTACCGACGATCCCGGCGAGCCTGTCGACCGTCGTCCGGCGCGTGGTCGGGCTGGACAGCCGCCCGACCGCGCATCGCGCGGCCGCACCGGCCGGTCCGGCGGGTCCCGCCGGTGGGTACACGCCCGCGCAGTTCCGCACGGCGTACAGCATGAAGAACCTGTCCGGCGCGTACGACGGCAGTGGACAGACCGTCGGCCTGATCGAGTTCGACGCGTTCAAGCAGTCCGACATCGACGCCTGGACAAAGTACTTCGGCCAGCCCGCGGTCAAGCCGACGGTGGCGCCGGTCTCCGGCGGCGTACCGAGTCCTGGATCGAACCAGCTGGAGGTCACGCTCGACATCGAGGCCGTCGCGGCGACCGCCCCGAAGGCCGCCCAGATCGTCTACGAGTCGCCCAACTCCGACAAGGCCTGGGTTGACCAGATGGCCAAGATCGCGTCGGACAACGCGATCACCATCCTGTCCGGCTCGTGGCTGCTCGGCGAGAAGTGCGAGGCGGACCCGATCGCGCCGTCGCACGACTCGTACACGCAGATGGCCGCGCAGGGCGTCACGATGCTGTCGGCCTCGGGTGACTGGGGTGCGACCGGTTGTGGGTACAACGGTGACAACTCGACCATCCAGGCCGACTACCCGCCGAGCGACCCGCTGTTCACGGGCGTCGGTGGTACGCAGCTGAAGACCAGTGACAGCGCCGGTACCTGGCAGTCGGAGTCGTGCTGGAACCAGGGCGGCAGCGGCAACACCCGCTCCGGTGGTGCGTACTCGATCATCTACGACCGGCCGGGCTGGCAGACCGGGACCAACAAGTACCGGTCGGTGCCCGACGTCGCGCTCGACGCCGACTACGGCGCCGGCGCGCTGTCGGTGTACATGAACGGCGGCTGGCAGGACGTCGGCGGCACCAGCTTGTCGTCGCCGTTGTGGGCCGGGTACGTCGCGATGGTCAATCAGAAGGCCAAGGCCGGCGGCAAGGCGAACCTGGGTGGGATGAACCCGACCATCTACGCGATCGCCAAGTCCTCGCAGTACTCGTCGACCTTCCACGACGTGACCAGCGGCAGCAACGGGACCTACAGCGCCGGAACCGGGTACGACCTGTGCACCGGTTGGGGTACGCCGCAGGGCGACAACCTCGCCGACCCGTTGATCAACGGCGCGACCCCGCCGGCCGCCAACGACTTCTCGATCGCCGCCGACCCGTCATCGGTCAGCGTGGACCCGGGTAAGACGGTGACGACCACGATCACCACCAAGGTGACGAAGGGTTCGGCGCAGACTGTCGCACTGACCGCGAGTGGCCTGCCGTCCGGGGTGACCGCGAGCTTCGAACCCAGCTCGGTGACCGCCGGGAACTCCTCGATGCTGACTCTCACCGCGGCGAGCACGGCGTCGCCGGGCACCACCTCCGTGACCGTCACCGGCAAGTCCAGCGAGACGAGTCACACCGCGACGGTCGCGCTGACCGTCAACGGGTCCGGGCAGGGTGACTTCTCACTGAGCGTCGACCCGAGCTCGGCCACGGTGGCGGCCGGACAGTCCACGATGGCCACCGTGAAGACCACGGCCGCGCTGCGGGCCGGCAGCGGCGCGCATCCGTCCGTCGTCGGTGGTGAGACGACAACGGTCGACAAGTACCCGTTCATGATCTCGATGCGTCGTGAAGGCAGCGCCTTCCCCGGCAAGCAGTCCTGCAGTATGGCGCTGGTCGGTCCGCACACCGTGGTCGGCGCAGCCCACTGCCTGCTGGAGAACGGCGGTGAGAAGTGGTTCATCTACGGAGCGACGAACCTCAACGAGGACGGCTTCCGGGCCAACATCAAGTCGACCTGGACACATCCCGATTACACCAGCTGGCGGACCGGCCACGACGTCGCCGTGATCACGCTCGACCGCGACGTACCGGTTCCGGCCGGGATGGTCTACCCAACGATCGCGACCGACACCAGCGTGAACGCGCCGGGCACCATGGGCCGCGGTATCGGCTGGGGCAAGACCAGCTCCAGCACGTACTCCGACACCTTGCGGACGGCGGAGTTCCCGGTCGCCGAGGACTCGGCGTGCGCGCAGCAGCAGGACCTGAGCGGGACCTGGAAGTCGGACGGCTCGATGCTCTGCACCGGGTACGCGGACGGTCACAAGGGCGTCTGTGTCGGTGACAGCGGCAGCCCGTACCTCGAGGGCAGCCAAATCGTCGGCTTCTTCTCCTGGATGTCCAACGCCTGCAACACCTACGGCGTGTACTCGCGGGTGACGACGTACGCCGATCTGGTCAAGGCGCAGCTGCCGGGCGGCCCCGCGGCCGGCGACATCGCGTTGTCCGCCAGCGGTTTGCCGTCCGGTGCGACGGCGACCTTCGACCCGTCGTCGGTGAACGCGGGCGGCTCGTCCAAGCTGACCATCGCGACGAACGCCTCGACGCCGGCCGGCACCTACACCGTGAAGCTCACGGGCAAGAGCGCGACCACCAGCCGCGACGCCACCTTCACCCTGACCGTGCAGTCCGGTCCGCCGAGCGGCACTGTCACGGTCAAGGACCCGGGCTGGCAGTTCGTGCAGCGCGGCCGGCCGGTCAACCTGCAGTTGCAGGCGAGCGGCGGAACCGGTAGTTACCGCTGGACGGCCACCGGTCTACCGACCGGCCTGTCGATCAACCCCACCTCCGGCCTGGTCACCGGGACGCCGACCACGTCCGGTCAGATCTACAACACGACCGCGACGGCGACCGACACCAACGGTGTTGTCGGTAAGCGTCAGTTCAGCTGGTTCGTGAGCTGACCGGCTGACCGGTGGGTGCCGCGGCGCCCACCGGTCAGTCCCATTCCCAGACCAGTCCGACGATGCCGGGCTGGATGTCGGTCCGCACCAGGTGCGCGGTGTCGGACGCCCCGATCCACAACGGCTGGTCGAGCTGTCGTGGGCCTTCGAGAGTGCGCTGACGATACGGCACACACTGCGCCGGGACCTCCCCGACGAACTCGATCTGCAGCACGTACTGGCGATTCGGCCGGGTGAAGCGGCGGTGGTAGAACGTCAGCTCCGGGCCGGACGGAAACAGCGCCTCGTACTCCAGCACCGACCGCTCGCCCGCGGCCAGCCGCTGATCGAGCATCAGTTCGGCCACCGTGGCGCCGGATCCGGTGTCGGAGCGGCTCCGGCCGAGCCGGCAGTACCGCATTCCGGTCAGCTCCGTCCTGGTCGGCTCCTCGCTCCAGAGATAGACCACGCACCGGTCGACCCAGTCGGCGGTCGCCTCGACCACCAGTCTGGTCCGTACGGCGCTCAGCCGGCGCCGCTCGTCCACCAGCACGTGCTCGTGCACGTCCAGGAACGTCAACTGCCCGTCCGGGGGAGCGTGCATCGCTGCGATCAACGGGCTGTGCGCCGGCCACAACCGCCGCCGGTCGACCGCCCCCGGCTCCGCCGCCCGCCCGCGAGGGCGCGGCGACCCGAGAATCGTCACCAGGGTCTCCGGCGGCAAGCCGAAAACCTCTTCGAGAACGCGGACCGCCCGCAGGGACTCGGCCCGCTCCGGCCGGCTCCGCCCGTGCCGCCAGTAGCTGAGCGCCGCTCGGCTGACGCTGACCCCGCGATCGGCAAGGTGATGTTGCACGCGCTCCAAGCTCAGCCCGCGCACGACGAGCGCGTGGTCGAGGACCTCGGCGAACGTTCCGTGCCGTAACAACCGGCGCAACTCACGATCCAGCGGCACAGATCCCGATCCCGTCATCACACCTCCCGTCCGCGTTCGACGAGCACTCTAACCCCGGCACCGACCATTGCGAAGGCTCCGCCGGCCGATCCCCGCACCGGCGACGAGCAGAACTTATTGCTATCGGCCACCATCTGATTCCCGAGTCGGCCGAGCCGCCCGCGAACTCCGCCAGTCGGTTTGCTTGGGGCCCTGGGCTGCTCGGGAGCGGGGGGTCCTGTTGTCGGAGGAAGCGTCTTGCTAGTCAAGGTTGCGTTGGTAGAAGTCGTAGGCGGCTTGTTTGCTGACGCTGAGGGCGGTGCCGACCTGGCTCCAGCTAGAGCCTTCTTCGCGGACTTGGCGGATCATGTGCCAGCGGGCGCGGGTGAGGATTTCGACGAGGCAGCGGCTGATGCAGAGTGGCCGGACTGGCGCGGCAAGGCCCTCGAACTCGGCATAGGCACGGTTCTGCACGTACCTATGGTCATCGGTAACCGCACCACCGGCGTCTTGTCCCTCTTCAACCAGACACCCGACAGCTTCGGCACCGACGACGAGGCGATCGCGCACATCCTCGCCCGGCACGCCTCAGTCGCCCTCGCCTCCGCCCGGCACGAGCAGACGATGGCCCGGGCCGTCGACGCCCGCAAAATCGTCGGCCAAGCCATGGGCATCCTCATGGAACGCTTCGACCTCGACAGCGACCGCGCCTTCGCCATCCTCAAGCGCTACTCCCAAGACACCAACCGCAAGGCTGCGCGACGTCGCCCAAGACGTGGCCGCAGGGCCTGGAACTCCTACGGAGCACAAACGGTGCAATGGCCTCACTACTACACCGACGATCAGTACTGGTCGGGAGTATCAAGCTGATGCGCGGCTGTGACGAGCAGGTTGCTGACCATTCCATGTTCTCGTTCATCTCATGCAGCGAGGGCGATGCGGTCAAGTTGCTCGCCGTAGATGGCGGGGAACGGCGCGCATGACGCGGCCGAGGTCGTCGGTGATGGCGGAGACGCGTTCGCTGCGGCCGTCGTCGTCGATGTAGATCATGACGGTGCGGACGTCGGCGTCACCACAGGAGGTCCTGGATGTCTTCGGCGTTAAGGCCACGGCGCTTCTGGTCGGTGATGGCGGTAGCCCGCTGCGGGGCAGCAACGAGACCTGATCCGAAGCGACCTCGGTCGTGGAGATCTGGCCGAGATGGTTTTCAACTCTCTGCCGCGAGTCGCGGTGCCCAGTACACGATGACCAGCGTGTGGCATCGACAAAGTTGCAGGTTGCTGCAACTGGTTTTCGGTCAAGACCGGTAGACCGGTGGGTGGCTGTCGTGTGAGTGTGGGGTCTCTGCTCGGCTTCAGCAGTGAGGCTTTGAGTGGGTCTTCTTTTGCTGGGGGTTCTGCATGTCTGTGGGGCGATTACGCCTGCGCGTTGCCGGTACGGCGGCGGGTACGGCGTTAGTGTTGTTGTGCACAGGGTTGGTGATGGCGCCGGCGCAGGCTGCGGTGTCTGCAGTACAGACCGCGCAGTTCACCGGGGCGCGGCCATCGGCGACGCGAGTGCCCTTCTCGATCTCGGACAAGGTGTCCGCCTCGGTCGATGTCGCGACCGGGAACCTGTTGGTGACGACGTCAGACCTGTCGTTGCCGGGGATTCAAAACGATCTGCAGTTGGGGCTGGTGTTCAACAGTCTGCGGCTGGTCTCGGGTGCGGCGCTGCCGTCGGGTGCTGCCGGCGCCGGGTGGGCAATGCGCGTCGGCCAGGACACAAAACTGATCGTGAACAGCGACAACTCGGTGCTATACCTGGCGCCCGAGGGCCGTGAGGGCTTGTTCCAGCCGGCCACGTCGACGACGTACACGCCGCCGGCCGGATTCAAGGTCGCGATGGTCAAAACCAGCACTGGCTGGACGGTGACCGATCACTCGAGCAACACGGTCTCGACGTTCAACACGGCAGGGACCCTGTCGTCGGTGAAAGACCGCAACGGCCAGACCGCGACCTTCACCTACACCTCGGGCAAGCTGTCCCAGGTGGTCTCGACGCGGGGCGGTGCGGGTGCGAAGACCGCGAACTTCACGTGGTCGGGCAACGTGGTCACGATCGCTCAGGCTGGTGACGACGGCACCCCGCGCGATGTCGAATACACCTACACGAACGGGAAGCTGACCAAGATCAGCGACCCGACCGACAAGCCCACCTCGTTCGGCTACGACGCGACCAGCGGTGATCTGGTCACGGTCACCAACGGTGAGGGTAAGCAGACCGCGTTTCAGTACGACGGTTCGCACCGGGTCAAGAAGGTCACCCAAGACGGTGGTGCGGCGACCCGGTTCACCTACTACTCCTCGGGTGAGACGTATGTCGCGGACCCGAACAACACCGCGACCAACCCCGCCGATGGCGCACAGACCTATTACACGCTGAACGCGCAAGAACTCGTGACGAAGGCCGTGGACCCGTTGAACCGGGTGCGGTCGAAGACGTTCACGCCGTTCAACGACACCGCGACGTCGACCAACGGCGCGGGTGCGGTGACGACGTTCGGGCACAACAGTGCCGTGAACGGCGGCGAGTCGCTGACCGATGTCACGTCGGCGATGGGCGCGAAGTCGACCGCGGCCTACGCGAACACCGGCGCGTCGAAGTACCTGCCGTCGGGCGGCAAGGACAGCCAGGGCAACGACTCCCTCATGACCTACGACGGCGCCGGGAACCAGCTGACCTCGGCGAACTCGTCGGCCACGTCGACCTCGACGGTGACCTACAACCCCGACGGGACCCTGGACACCTCCACGGACCCGCGCAACAACGTCACCAGTTACGGCCGCAACGCCGACCACCAGATCACCAGCATCACTCCACCGACCACGTCCGGCCTGGCCGTGATCGGTGTCGACTACGACGGCTTCGGCCGCCTGCACTCGGTGCGTGACGGGCGTGGTCTGCGCACGATCTACGCCTACGACCGCGCCGACCGCGTCAAGACGATCCAGTACTCCGACGGCACACCGGACGTCGCGTTCACCTACGACCGCGCCGGCAACGTCACCACCCGCACCGACGCCTCCGGGACCACGACCTGGACCTACGACGCCCAGAACCGCGTCACCTCGCGCACCTCGTCGGCCGGTGGCGGGACGCTCGGCTACGGGTACGACAAGGCCGGAAACCTGACGTCGAAGACCGACGCCCGCGGCACCACCAATTATGTGTACGACAAGGCGAACCAGGTCGTCGAGATGACCCCGCCGAACGGCCAGAAGACCGTGTTCGGCTACGACGACAACGGCAAACGCACCGACACCTGGTTCAACACCAACACCGCCCACACGACCTTCGCCGCCCACACAAAGACAAGCTTCGACAAGTCCGGCCGCATCTCGCGGACGTGGACGTCTCGGGCATCGAACGACGCGACCAAGGTCTACGACACCGGCTTCTGCTACTCCCCGTACGTCTCCGGCCAGGCCTGCCCGTCCGCGTCCGCGTCGACCGACACGGGTCTGATCAAGTACTCGACGAACAACCTGACCAGTGCCCGGTCGGACTACACCTACGACACCTCCAACCGGCTGACTGCGGTGTCGAACTACAACGGCCACTCCTACGCCTACACCTACGACAAGGCCAGCAACCGGTTGACCGCGAAGGTCGACGGCGCCACGAGCCAGACGCTGACCTACAACACCGGCAACGAGATCTCGTCTGCCGGTTACACCCACGATGCGTCGGGTAACCGCACCAGTGACCCGAACCAGGGCACGCTGACCTACAACGACGCCGGTCAGACCGTGACCCGGACGAAGAACTCGACCGTGACGAACTACACCTGGGCCGGCGGTGACCAGAACGAGCTGGTTTCCACGACCACCGGCACCGCGAGTACGTCGTATGTGTACGGACGTGGTGACCGTAACGGGGTGCCGACGATGGAGTCGTTCACCAAGAACGGCCAGACCAGCTACCTGGACACCGACCCGTCCGGTGCGCCCATTGCCCTGACGACTGGTAGCGGTGTCGACTACTACACCCTCGACAACCAAGGATCACCCGTCGGCCTGGTCAACGGTTCCGGTGCGGTGACCGCCACTTACACCTATGACCCTTACGGTCAGCAGACCGCTGCCACCGGCACCTCCGCAGCGACCAATCCGCTGCGCTACGCCCAGGGCCTGCTCGACGAGCAAACCGGCTGGCTCAAACACGGCGTCCGCTACCACGACACCACCACCGCCAACTGGACAGCCCAAGACCAACTCAGCCAATTCCTCCGCCCCGACGCAGCCAGCCGCTACGCCTACGTCGGCGGAAACCCGCGTAATGCTATCGACCCGACTGGCTACGACGATGTAGATGACCTTGGTGATAATGTCAACCGCTACGCCGATCTGTACGACAACTACGGCGGGCTTGTCGGCGCAATCCCCGGTGGTATCGCCGGCGGCGTTCTTCTGTCCGAAACAGGACCCGGAGCCGTGGGGGGCGCGCTTGCCGGAGCGGGCATCGGGTACGCGATAGGCAGCCAGCTCGGAAAAGCTGTGGGAACCGTAGCGGGGACCGTCGACTACATCCTGGAGCACTAGAATTGAGTGACAGCATGGACGGGTTTCCAACTCGCTCAGAGAAGATTTCATTGGTAATAGGCGTCGTGTTGATGGCTGCGTTCCTGGTCACGTTTGGCACGTTGCCATCCGGTGCGAACGGGGTGGTAATTGCTGCTGATGTACTACTAGGAGTGGTTGCGTTCGTCTTGCTTCTGACGCCGCCATTGGTACGAGTGATCAAAATAGGGAAGAATTTTCTTAACCGTTGACGTGGATCGATCCGATCGTGGCTTGCTGAGCGATTGGCGGAGCGGTCTTCTGTGAAGGTCGGCCCGTGTCCCTTTCCCTGAAAAACGGGGATCCACGGGCCGGCTTGTGTTCCACAGGCAGGAGAGTTCTGTCCGCTTCGTAGCTGGCTACAGCCGGAGCGGTCCGGTAATAGGTTTGGCACCATCCCATCGCCGCTCGGCCACCGCCTCATCCGCACGCAGAGTTGAGGTCCGCGACATGACCTCGACGGCGATCCCCGCGACTGGTCCGGAGCGCCTTTGAGCATCAGCCTGGACTCGAGCCGGACCCGCAGCAGCGGCGGGTCCGGGCTGGGGCTGTCGATCGTACGAGCGATCATCAAGGCGCACGGCACCACGATCACCCTCACCCCCCGGGTCACTCAGCTGGGCGGCCAAGCAGTCTTCCTCGGAGTCGTCATGCTGGTGACGCAGCCGAAGTTTTGGCTCAACTCGGTGATAGAGGGTGTGCCGAACCTCGTCGTCGCGCCGACTACTTGAAGGTCACCGGCGACGTCCCCACTTGGCGGAGGCGCCGATGCCGGCCAGGTGCAGGGCGATGCAGAGCAGGCCGGCCATCAGGAGGGTCTGCGGGGTGAACGCATCGCTGACCGTGGCGTTGGCCCAGTCGAGGATGAGGGCCAGTCCGAAGATCACTGCGGCGATGATGGCGAACATGAGGTGATTCTCCTGTCGAGATCCGGGCGGGGATGGGCAGGGGAACTAGTGCCCCACGCGGGCGCTCAGCTAACTCCCTACGGACCGTGCGCACAAGGGGTTGTGCCCCTCCGGAACTGAAGGGAGCTCGGCCAACGCAAGCACCGAACTCGGTTCACCCGCCGCCACTGCGAACACCCGCGGAACGCCGATCAGAGGCTCGGTTCTGAAAGCCCGGTACGCCGAAGATCGCGGCGGCGTTCGGAGTGTTGCCTGCTCGCACTCTGCGTTGGAGAGTGCGCAGGTCAGCGGCAAGCTTCGGGTACTGACACAACACATCGCCAGACCCGTCCGGGTAAGGCGGTGGTCAGGGGCTCGAGTCCCCTCGTCGGCTCTTTGATCAGGCAATATAGGCGCGCACTACTCAAGGTTTTGCGCCGGACCACCCGACGAATGCCGCTGGTTCGCGGCCATGCCCGTGCATGGCTCTCATCGCCGCTTCAAAGTGCTGAGCGGTCTCCGGGTTCCGCTGTCGGCGGCCGAAGTAATCATCCACCGTGGTGGAGGTCTGGGCATGGCCGAGCTGGTCCGCGACCTGCCGCGGCGTCTGCCCAGCCTCCTCAGGAATTGTCGCTGTCGACTTCCGCATGGAGTGCGCCGTCACCCACTCGAGCTCATCAGCCAGTGACCGCAGCCAGCCAACTCCGTCAACTCCAGAAGAGCCGTTCGATCCGAACGACCAAGACCGTACGGGTCCGCAAGGGCAGCAGCGGGTGGACGCCTAGAGACGCTCTCCGAGATCTCGCGCCAGCCAGCCCGGAGTGTCGAAGCGGACGGGCTGAGCTCCGACCAGCTCCGTCAGGAGCGACTCGAGCTCCGCGAGCTTCGCGGCGCCGATCTGCCGCTGCCACCGGTTCCGCAGCTCGTCGAAAATCTGCTCACCCTCGCGCAGCAAGGTTGACCCGCGCTCCGAGACCTCCAGGCGCATCCGGCGGGCATCAGCCGGATCCACCTTCCGTTCGACGTAGCCCCGCTCCTCGAGCACTGCGACCGTCCTGGCCGCCGCCTGCTTGGTCACCGCCATCCGCCGGCCCAGCTCGGAGGCGCTGTCGGCGCCGGCGGCGATGGCTCGCAGCGCGAAGTCGTGGAGTGGCCGCACGTCCTCGTAGCCACGGGCGGCCAGTTCCAGCGTGGCCGCGTCGACCAGGGAGCGAAAACCGCCGAGCATCAACAGGGCCAGATCGGCACCGGAACGAGACATGCGTTAAGCCTAGACAACGACAACATTGTTGTCTATCGTGAACGACAACAATGTTGTCCATTCGAGGAGCTCAGTGTGCCCGTCACACCGTCCGGCGCCACCGTGCCCGGCATCACCCACAGCGTCATGAGCGTGAACGGAACCCAGTTGCACTACGTCTCGGCCGGCGCTGAAGGGACGCCCGTCGTCCTGGTCCACGGCTTCCCGGAGACCTGGTGGGTCTTCCACAAGCTCATCCCCTTGCTCAGTCCGACGCATCGCGTCTTCGCCGTCGACCTGCGTGGCTTCGGGGACTCCGCGACCGCGGGACCAGCCCACGACAGCTCGATCGCTGCCGCGGACGTGAGCGAGTTCATTCGGACCCTCGGCGTAGGCCCCGTCCATCTGAGCGGCCAGGATGTCGCCGGAGCCACCACCTACCGCGTCGCCGCGACCCATCCCGAACTCGTCAAGAGCCTCACCGGCATCGAGACCGGACTGCCCGGATTCGGAGTCGAGATGCTGGGCGACGTCACCCATGGCGGCGCCTGGCACCTCGGCGTTCTCGCCGCACCGGGCATCGCCGACATGCTTCTGCGCGGGCGCGAGCACGCTTTCCTCGCCGACTATGCGATCCCCACCATGAACGGCACGCCGGATGCGTTCACCAGCGAGGACATCGCCGAACTCGTGCGTACCTATCAGCGGCTGGCCGCCTGGGCCGGAGCCACCGGCCTGTACCGCTCGTTGCTGTCGGAGGGCGAACAGATCAAGGAACTCGCCACCCGCAAGCTCGACCTGCCCGTTCTCGCGGTCGGGGGCTCGTCGGGCGACTTCACTCCGAACACCTTCGCCCAGGTCGCCGCGGACGTCACCTCGGTGCGGCTCGACGGCATCGGCCACTTCGTCGCCATGGAAGCACCCGAACGCCTCGCAGAAACCCTCCTGGCCTTCTACACCAAGGTCGACCAGTCCTGACGCGACGAGCTCACTCGGTGGTGTCGAGACGTGCGGTCCACTTCTGCTCGATCCGGCCGTACTTCCAGACAGCGAGCGCGAGCAGCCAGGTGACGACGAACAGCGCGACGATGCCGTAGCCGACGTAGTTCAGATCGACCCCGGCGATACCGGCCAGCGGTCCGGTGGTGATGCCGATCTTGTCGGTCAGGATCGAGATCAGCTCGATGGTGCCGATCACCAGCGCGACCGCGACGGACAGGCCGGTGATCGTGAGGTTGTAGTACACCTTCCGGACCGGCTTCGAGAACGCCCATCCGTAGGCGAAGTTCATGAAACAGCCGTCGATCGTGTCGAGCAGGCTCATCCCGGCGGCGAACAGGATCGGCAGCGTCAGGACGGCGTACCAGGGCAGGCTGAAGGCCGCGGCGCCACCGGCCAGCACCAGCAGACTGACCTCGGTCGCCGTGTCGAATCCGAGACCGAAGAGCAGGCCGATCGGGTACATCTGCCAAGGTTTCCGGACCGCCTTGGTGGCGCCCGCCAGGATCCGGTTCAGGAAGCCGCGCTTGTTCAGCTGCTCCTCGAGCGCGGCCTCGTCCAGCTCACCGCCGCGCATCCGGCGGAACACCTTCACGATCCCGACCAGGATCACCAGATTGATGATCGCGATGACGTAGAGGAAGACACCCGAGACGACGGTGCCGATCACCCCGGTCGCCTGCTGCAGCGCGGAGGAGTCGTTCTCGACCTGGCCGGCCAGCGCCTTGACTCCGGCGCCGAGCAGAAAACACAGCCCGAAGACGATCGAGGAATGTCCCAGAGAGAACCAGAAACCGACCGACACCGGCCGCTGCCCGTCGGCCATCAGCTTGCGGGTGGTGTTGTCGATCGCGGCGATGTGGTCGGCGTCGAACGCGTGCCGCATCCCCAGGGTGTAAGCGGTCACGCCAAGCCCGACACCGAACACCCCCGCGCTCCCCAGTTCGTAGTGCCGGGGCTCGATCACGAGCAGCAGCAGGCCCCAGCCGATGAGGTGCAGGGCGGCGACGAACGCCGCCATCCCGCCGATCGACACCCATTCGCGCCGCGACAGCGCCGCCACCACGCGGCGTGAACGATCGGCGACAGAGACGGTGCTGGTCATCGGCGGCCTCCTGATGCAACGCTGTCGCAGGAAGCGGCAACAGCCAGGGATTCGGAGCCGACCTCGGTTCAGATCGGTGCGAATCCTAGGACCGGCCGTTGGCGCCGCTGGTGTTGATGGTGCCGTTGACGCCGGCGGAAAGAAGCCGCCCTTGGTGGTCTTCGGTCGCCGGCAGGTCGTAGCCCGCACCGCGCAGGCAGAGCTCGGCTTCCAGGTACTCCAGGTTCAGCGCGAAGTTCAGCACCGTGCCGTTGCTGGGCTTGGCCTGGTCGTGGTGACCGTCGATGGCTCAGGCGTACTGGTTCTCCTTCGACAGCTACCGCGCCGGTCGCCATCCAGGTCAGCACTGGGGGTTCGGCGGCGACAGGAACATGGGCAGTTCCTAGCGAGAATTCGGCGTCCGCGGCCGCCCGGACAGGTCGCATCTCTCGGTAACGTCGCCGTAAGGCAGCAACGCTGGTGAGGGCGATGCGCCGGGCATAGCTTGGCCTGATGAAATCGTGGCGGCTCGTCGTGCTGGTGACCGCGGCACCTGTCGCCCTGGCCGTCGCTGGACTCATTCATCCTCACTTTCTGACCAGGGAGACCGCGCGGTCCTGGCAGCAGTTGCACGTCTACCTACTGCCGATCTTTCCGCTGCTCGCACTGGGGTTCATCGTCCCGCTGTGGCGGCGACCCGAACGAAGCCTCGCCGGTGTCGCGACCGTAGTGGCCTGGGTCGGCGCGTTCACCTACGCGGTCTTCTACACCGGCCTCGACCTCGTCGCCGGTTACGCGGCAGGCACCGTCGCCCGCAACGGTGCTTTCACCGACTTCGGTGCGGCGATCCAGCCGCTGTTCGCCGGGGGCGACGCGTTCGGACGGATCGGGGTCTACGGCTTCCTGCTCGCATCCGCCGCGATGACCGTCGCGCTCCTCACCCGGTACGGCGTCCGCGCAGCGCCAGCCGGCATCATCCTGATCGCGGCCGGCTGGTCGTTTCGCGACAGCCACATCTTCTGGCCTCGCGGTGTTCTCACAATGCTTGCCATCGGCATCGGATTCGCCCTGACCGTGCGACTGGTCTCCTCCCGGTCGAAGCTGCCTCCGGATGCGTAGGAAGTGGCCGGGGAGGGGACCGGGGGCAGACTTCACCCGATCAGGAAGGTGCTCCTCGTGCCCACTGTCTCGCGTACGTTCACCGTCGTTCCGGCGCCCGATGTCGTCGTCCCCTATCTCGCTGACTTCGGTCATGCCGAGGAGTGGGACCCCGGCACCGAGAGCTGCACCCGCACGGACAGTGGTCCGGTGCGGGTCGGGTCGACGTGGCACAACGTGTCGAAGATCGCCGGCATCACGACCGAGTTGACCTACACCCTCGAGGAGCAGACCGGTGACCGCGTCGTACTGGTCGGCCGCAACGAGACCGCCACCTCGACGGAGACCATCGACGTCACTCCCGACGGCAGCGGGTCGAGCATCACCTACACCAACCACATCGAGTTCAACGGTGCGGCCAAGGTCGCGAGCCCGCTGGCGAAGCTGGTCTTCGAGAAGGTCGGCCACGACACCGAGCGGCAACTGACCGACGTACTCAACAAGCACGTCGCTCGGTAACCCGTCGCAAAGGCCGACGGCTGTTCAGTTGACGATCTCGTCGACCAACTGCCCGGCCTGCTTCTCGGTGAAACCGCGGTCGATCCAGACGTCGCCGCCCTGCAGGAGCTGTCCGACGGTTCGGACCGTGACGATCCGGTCGTCGACGAGGATCGCCAGCCGGTCGCGTGGTGGATCGGTCGCGGCCAGTTCGGCGGCGAGCTTCCGGAATGCCGCAACCCCTGCGTCGCTCAGCTCCAGGTCGACCACCCACCGCTTCGGGCCCTCGAAGCTGACCTTCACCCCGTGCCAGGCACTGGTGGGCACCGCCCGCGCTCCGAGCGTGTACTGCGTCCCCGCGAGATCGCAACGGACGTCCGGCCCGGTCGGCGGCCGCGTCGGCTCGCACGCGTGGTCCGCAGCCGCCAGCACCCGCCGGAACTCCAGCGGCTCACCACCGGCCCGGCTCACCGGACCCGCCGGCGATTCGTAGCCCGGATCATGCCGTCGTACCAGCACCACGACCACGAGGACGGTCAGAACCAGCGCTAAGACCCACCCCGCGCGCTTCCGTGCCGCCGACATGTCGTCGGATGCTAGCGCCTCGCCGAGCCACTAGGGCAGTTTCGTCGAGGACGCGGTTGCTAGTTCAGGGTCAGGTTGGCCCAGAGCTTCTTGTAGTCGGAATTGGGAGTGGCGCCGACGTCTGAGGAGTTCAGGGTGAAGTCGGAGGCCTTCATGAAGACGTCGCCGTGGAAGTCGATGTGGGTCGAGCAGACGACGAATCATGACCAAACTCCTGGGGCGGCAGCGGTCACGCCTGAGCGTGATCACGGGCCAGACCTGTCATCGGGGTAACCTCCGATGATCCGGCCGCAGCGCAACGGAGTGGGGATCGCAGTGCAGGAAGACTTCGAGGCGGATCTCAGGCAGTTCCAGGTCCCCGGGATCAGCTGGGCGGTGCTCGACGGCGGTGAAATCGCCGAGCGTGGATCCGCTGGTGTGGTGGAAGCTGGTCGTGCTGACGCGGTCACGGACCGGACCTTGTTCCAGGCTGCGTCGATCAGCAAGCCCGTCACTGCGGTAGCGGCGCTGCGGCTGGTCGATCGGGGTCTCCTCGGTCTCGACGAGGACGTGAACACCCGGCTCAAGTCATGGCAGATCCCGCCTGTGGGTGGTTGGCAGCCCACCGTCACCCTGCGCCAACTGGTCAGCCACAGCGCCGGGCTCACGGTGGCCAGTTTCCCCGGTTATCCGTACGGCGTGACGCTACCGACCGTGCGGCAGATCCTCGACGGCGTACCACCGGCGAACACCCACGGCGTACGGGTCGACACGGTGCCCGGCACCCAGTTCCGGTACGCCGGGGGCGGCACCCTCGTCGTACAGCAACTCCTGGAGGACGTCACCGGCACACCGTTTCGCCAACTGCTGCAGGAGCTTGTCCTGGGTCCGCTCGGGATGGCCGACAGCGACTACGCCCATCCGCTCCCCGTGGACCGTCACGCCCAGGCGGCTGTCGCGCACGACGATCTAGGCCGCCCCATCGCCTGCCGCTGGCACAGCTACCCCGAGCTGGCCGCCGCAGGTCTCTGGACAACCCCCACTGACCTGCTCGCCTTCGCCCAAGCCATCAAACACTCGTACGACGGAGTCGCCGGCGCGCTGCTCTCGCCGGAACTCGCGCGGGAGGCACTCACTCCGCAACTGCCTTCCACCCCACGCCTCGGCGGACTTCACGCCATCGGACTCGGCTTCTTCCTGACGCCCGACGGACGCGTCTTCGGGCACAGCGGCGGGAACGAGGGATTCAACTGCCACCTGCTCGCCTCCCGGGAAACCGGTCAGGGCGCGGCGGTGATGACGAACGGCGCCAACGGCGACTGGCTTGTCCACAAGGTGTTCGGCCGCATCGCGGCGGCGTACGGGTGGAAGGACTACCCGCTCGAGATCGAGGAGCGAGTCGTGCCGAGCGGCAGCGTGATGGCCGGCCGGGCCGGCGCCTATCGGTTGCGCGGGAGCGTGACCTTCGACGTGACCTGGACCGGCACGGAGCTCCTCGTGACCTTCCCCGGACAGCCGCCGTTGCGATTCCAGCTGATCTCCGGGGACCGCTTCGGCGCTCGGGAGACCAGCACCGAACTGTGGTTCGAGGACCCTGCCGTGCTGTTCGTCCAGAACGGCGAGCAGCTCCGCTGCGAACGGGAACGGCCTGTGCGAGACTCCGGCGTATGAAGTACGTCCTGCTCATCTGCGACGACGAGTCGGCCTCTCCCAGCAACGAGGAGATCGAGGCCGACCCGGTCCACCAGGCCTGGCTGGCGAATCTGGAGCGCAAGGGCAGCCGGTTGTTCGGCGCCCGGTTGCGACCGGTGGTCGACGCCACCACGGTCCGGGTCCGCGATGACGAGATGCTGGTGTCGGACGGGCCGTTCGCCGAGACCAAGGACTTCGTCGGCGGACTCGTGGTGGTGGAGTGCGCCAACCTTGACGAGGCGATCGCGATCGCGGCCGGGCACCCGTACTCCCGGTGGGGCAGCATCGAGATTCGCCCGATCTGGGAATGAGCGCCTCGGCCAGTGCCGTCCACGCCGCCGTGACCGCGGCGTACCGGAACGAGTGGGGTCAGGTGGTCGCCACCCTGATCGGCCTGGTCGGGGACTGGGATCTGGCCGAGGACTGCACCCAGGACGCGTTCGCCGCCGCCCTGACGACCTGGCCGCGCGACGGCATCCCCGACCGGCCTGGCGCCTGGCTCACCACCACTGCGCGGCACCGGGCCACCGACCGCTTGCGCCGAGATGCCGTTGGCCGGGCGAAACTCCGGCAACTGGCAGTGCTGGACCAGGATCCGGAGGGACCAGACAGCATCGCCGATGAGCGGCTCCGGCTGATCTTCACTTGCTGCCATCCGGCCCTGCCGTTCGAGGCGCGGGTCGCCCTCACCTTGCGCACGCTGGCCGGCCTAAGCACGGCCGAGATCGCGCGCGGGTTCATCACCGCCGAGACCACGATGGCCCAGCGCCTGGTCCGCGCGAAACGCAAGATCGCCGAGGCCGGCATCCCGTACCGCGTTCCGTCGGCCGACCTGCTGCCGCAGCGGCTGGCGGCCGTTCTCGCCGTGATCTATCTGATCTTCAACGAAGGGTTCGGGGCGCAGGACGAGAGCCGATCGTTGACCGCCGAGGCGATCCAACTGGGCCGGATGCTGACCCGGCTGATGCCTCGGGAGGCAGAGCCGCACGGCCTGCTGGCCCTGATGCTGCTGCACGAGGCCCGTCGCGCGGCCCGAACCCACGACGGCGTCCTGATCACCTTGGAACATCAGGACCGATCCCGCTGGGATCGCGCCCTGATCGACGATGGGCTGGCCACGCTCGACCGCGCGCTGGCCCAACGAAGCGTCGGGCCGTACCAGATCCAGGCCGCCATCGCCGCCTGCCACGCCACGGCGCCGGACACCGCCGGCACCAACTGGCGCCGCATCGTCACCCTGTACGACGAACTGACGACCCTCGCACCATCCCCGGTGGTGGACCTCAACCGTGCCGTGGCGGTCGCGATGGCCGATGGCGTCCCGGCCGGCCTGGCCCTGGTCGACGATCTCGCCCGGAGCGGTCGCCTCGACAAGTACTACCTGCTGCCCGCCACGCGGGCAGATCTGTTGCGCCGCGCAGGCCGGGTCGCCGAGGCGAAAGCGGCGTACGAACAGGCCCTCCGGCTCGCGCCGACCGAGGCCGAACGGAGCTTCCTGGCGGCCCGGCTGACCCAGCTCTGACCAGGGCATTCACCCCGTGCGGCCCGGCAGTCAAAAATTTATCGCCGCGATGTCGATCACGGGATCCCGTTGTTCGTCGGTGGGCAAACCGACCGACGAAGGGAAGAGCGATGACGCAGCTCGAGCTGGACGACAATCGAGCCGGTACGACGGCCTCGCGAGTGGACCGAATCCGACGGCGACTCGTGCTGGCGGTGGCCTGCGCCGCGATGGCGATGGTCGGGTTGGACACCGCGATCGTGAACGTGGGGCTGCCGTCGATCCAGCGTGACCTGGGCGTCGGCCGCAGTACGGTGCAGTGGGTCGTGGTCGTCTACGGACTGCTCCTTGGCGGGTTCCTGCTCGTCGGTGGGCGGCTGGCCGATCACCTGGGTCGCCGGCGGATGTTTCTCACCGGCCTGACCGTCTTCACGCTCGGCTCCGCGCTGGCCGGTGCTGCCGGTCAGGCTGGGTTCCTGATCGCGGCCCGCGCTCTTCAGGGGTTCGGCGCTGCCCTGACCGCTCCGGCGGCCCTGGCGCTGGTGGCGGTGACCTTCGCCGAGGGCCCGGAGCGGGATCGCGCCCTCGGTATCTTCGGTGCCGTCGGCGGGGCGGCCGGTTCGGTCGGAGTCGTGGCTGGAGGTCTGCTGGCCGGCGGCCCGGGCTGGCGCTGGTCGTTCTTCATCAATGTCCCGATCGGTCTGGGCTGCATCGTGGCCGCCGCGGTGTTCCTCACCCGCGACGAGGTCGCCCGCGCCCGTACCCGGCTCGACCTCGCGGGAGCGACGACGGTGACCATGGGGCTCTTGCTCGCCGTCTACGCCCTTCATCACGCCGCGAGCCAGGGCTGGTTCGCCGGATCGAGCCTGCTGATGGCTGCGGGGTCGGTCCTGTTGCTGGTGCTGTTCGTGCGGATCGAGGCGCGGTCAGCCGCTCCTCTGGTACCTGCCTCGACGCTGCGGAACCGCCGTCTCGTGGTCGCCAACCTGACCGCTTTCCTCGCGTTCTGCGTGCTGCTCGCCTTCATCTTCGTCGGCTCGCTGCTGATGCAGCAGGTGCTCGGCTACACCCCGATCAGGACGGGTCTGTACTGGTTGGCGACAACCGTCACCGTCGTACTGGCGTCCATGACCGGCGCCCGCCTGGTCGCCAAGATCGGCGTCCGGCCGATGCTGGTCATCGGCCTCGTGGTCGTCACCACCGGAGCCCTGTGGCTGACCAGAGTCCCAACCCACTCGACCTATGCCATCGACCTGCTGCCGGCTTTTCTTCTCGCCGGAGTTGGTTTCGGGTTCTGTGGACCTGCGCTGCAGATCGGCGCGTTGTCGGGAGTTTCGAGCGCGGACTCGGGCCTTGCCTCCGGTCTGGTCGAAACCATGCGCGAGCTCGGCGGCGCCGCCGGTGTCGCCACGGTTTCGACCGTCCTGGTGGCGAGCAACGGCGTGCACGCCTTCCACAGTGCCTTCGCCTTCATCGCCGGCCTTGCCGTTCTCGGCGCGATCGTCGCAGCCGTGGGCTTTCGGAGTACGGCAGGTGGCGGGGATGGCCGGTTGTCTTCCTGAACGACACGTAACGTCCCAGGCACGGTGATTCCCGCGCCTGGGACGTTATGCGGTGTGTCAGGTCAGCAGTTCAGCGTCTTCATGATGCCGGCGACGCTGTTCCAGTCTTGACAGCCCGACGAGCTGTGGCCGTACCAGTCGTGGCCGAACTCGTGGGCTGCCAGCAGCGGTGGATTGGGGGCGAGGTTCATGGCGAGAGTGATTCGTTGCCCGGAGCCCCAGTTGCAGCCGATGATGCGCGAGCCCGCGTTGCAGGAGTCGACATAGCCGTTCTGGCAGGAGACCGGAGTGCCGCTGCCGGTGGTTTCGGTGAGGCCGATCCAGGTGGAGGCACCATCGCGGATCTGGCTTTCCCAGCCTCGGCAGGATGCTGTGATGTAGTACTGGCGGGAATTCGGGGCCTGGAACCGTGGGTGCGCGGCCGGGCCGGCGCTGGGCCGTGCCGCGGCGACGGGCGAACCCGCGGTGGTGCCGTCGCCGAGCCCGGCAGCGTCAGCAGCGCCAGGCTGTACGCCGAGGACGACGGCCGCGCCGGCGGCCAGCAGGAACAGCCGTTTGTTGAGAGAGCTCATCAGGTGTCCTTTCGGGTCGATGTGGTGGATCAGTACGGGAAGACGAACCAGTAGAAGGTGGCTGTGGTGGAGGCCCCGCTGCTGTCGGTGACCTTGACTGTGGGGTGGTAGGTCGCCGCCGTGGTCGGGGTGCCGCTGATCAGTCCGGTGGACTGGTTGATGGACAGGCCGTCTGGTATCCCATTGGCGGAGTAGGTGTAACCACCCGAGCCGCCGCTGGCCGAGATCTGCAGACTGACCGCGATGCCCTTCTTGGAGGTCTGCTGGTTCGGGTTGACGATCTTGAGGGTGCTGGTACCGCCCCCGGTGACGGTCAGCTTGTACGTCGCCTGCTGGGTGGCCGTGCCCTTGGTCGCGGTGACGGTCACGGTGTAGTCGCCGGCCGGGGTGGAGGCCGACGTGGCGATGGTGAGCTGCGACGATCCGCCGACGTTCACCTTGGCCGGGCTGAAGCTCGCGGTCGCGCCGCTCGGCAGCCCGCTCGCCGAGAGACTGATGTCGCCGGCCGGCGGCGGGCCGGTCTGGCCGAGCTGCTCGAGCAGTTCGGTCTTGTACGTCGACACCCGGGCGTAGACCGAGTACCAGTTGCAGGCGTTGTCCATCCAGGAGAAGACGCCGACGATGGTGTTGCCGACGAGGAACGGTCCGCCCGAATCACCGGGGCAGGTGCCGAGGTGTCCGTCGGAGAAGCCGGTGCAGAGCATCAGGGCCGGCTTGTAGGTGCCGGTGTAGCGCTCGTTGCAGCCGCTGTCCGGCGCCACCGGAATGGTTGCCTTGCGCAACACTTCGCTGTAGGTGTTCTGGGCGGTCTTGCCCCAGCCGAGCACCAGACCACTGGTGCCGACGGCCTCGTTGCTCGTGTCGGTCGCGATCGTCGGGTAGGTCATGCCGGCCGGGACCGGTACGTCGCGATCCAGTTGGACGACGGCGACGTCGTACCCACCCTCGTAGTTGACGTGCTTGGGGTGCACCCAGGACGACTTGATCTCGGCGACGAAGCCGGTGTCGTTGAGGTTGGTCGCGCCGTACACGAACCACTTGTGTCCCGGCTTCTCCACCAGGCAGTGCGCGGCGAGCAGGACCGTGTGCGGACCCATCAGGCTGGCGCTGCAGGACTGCTGTCCGGGGAACGGTGAGCCCTCGCGGCGCATCGAGATCATGAACGGGTACGCCGCGACGGTGGTCGGCGTACCGCCGACGACCGCGGGACCGGAGCCCACACCGGCGCGCCCTCCGGTGACCGGTCCCGCGGCCGTCCTCGCGGCGGTCTTGATGGTTGTTGACACCGACTGCCCGGCCTGCACCGTGCCGGCGGCCGGATCGGCGGTCACGCTGAAGTCGCCGGTGGGCGGCGGAGTCGAGCCGTTGGGGATGTACAGCAGCTTGTTCGGGGTGCCGGAGCGGATGTTGGTCATCTTCCCGGTGGTCGCGTTGTCGAGCACCCACGACTTCAGCTGGGCCGGCGTCGCGTTCGGCTCCTGGGCCAGGCGCAGCGCCATCGCCCCGGCGACGTGCGGCGCGGCCATCGACGTACCGGACAGGTTCCCGTACGACGAGTTGGAGGTGTTGATCGAGGAGTTGATGTTCGAACCGGGAGCGAACAGGTCGGTGCACGGCCCGTCGTTGGAGTCACCGGCCCGCTGGTCCGAGCTGGTCGCGTTGGCGGTCCGGACGCCGGTGTCCACGCGGCTGCCGGGACCGTAGTCGCAGGCGTTGCCGCCGTTGTTCCCAGTGATCAGCGCCCACTGGACGCCGGAGGTCGCGATCGCGTTCTTGATCGCGTCGACGCCGATCGAGGGGTTGTCGGCGTACACGCTCATGTTGACCACGGCCGGCTTCTTCGCGTTCTTCGCGATCCACTCGGCGGCCGTGACGATGTCGGTGTCCTGCCCGGTGGACTGGCAGTTCAGGATCCGCACCGCCCACAGCGTGGCCTTCTTGGCGACGCCGCGGGTCTTGCCGCCGACGATGCCGGAGACGTGCGTGCCGTGACTCTTGACCGAGTCGCAGTCCTCGCCATTGGTCGAGGGCTGGACGAAGTCGGCGCCGAACTTCGCGCGGCCCTCGAACTCCTGGTGGGAGTAGCGGATGCCGGTGTCGACGATGTAGACGTTCACCCCGGCGCCGTCGTTGGGGTAGGTGTACTTCTTGTCGAGCGGGAGATCGCGCTGGTCGATGCGGTCCAGACCCCAGTTGGGCGGGTCGTTCTGAGTGTCGGCGGCGTGCGCGGTGCCGGACTGGACGACGGACGCGACGGCCGGGTCGGCGGCGAGCCGGCGGGCCTGCTTGTCGCTCAGGCTCTTGACGACGAAACCGTGCATGACGGTGCTGAACACGTTGGTGACGTTGCCGCCGTACCGGCTGGCGAGGGTCGAGGCGGCGGAGCCGATCGTTGCCTCGTCGCGCTGTTTGAGGGACGTGTCCTTCAGCTTCACCAGGTAGACGCCGGCCACCGGCTGGCGGGCCGAGTGGTCGACGACGCCTTCCGGCTCGGCTGCTGACGCGTGCGGCATCAGCAAGGCAGTGGCTGCCGCGGCGGCCAACAGTGGTACCGCTCTACGCAGAGCGCGCATTGCTACCTCCTAGGGGGCGGGAATAGGAGGACGCTAGCGACGCCTGGACGCCGGGAGGTGAGAAAGTGTTTCGTGACCGGTCACAATCGGAGGCCGCCGCGTTCGGGCAGGTCAGAGGGCCTTTCCGGTCACAGTTTTACGCGGATTACCAGACCCAGCGAACGCCGACGGTGCCCGGACGGACATCCGGTACGGCGAGCGCCGTCGTACCGGCTTCGCTGAGCCAGAGGTCGTGGATGTGCCGTTCGGGGCTGCTGGGCGTGGCGCGATCGTAGCGGCGTACCCAGGCGGGTCGCCGGCCCGGGAACCGCAGTTGCAGCGTGTACAGACCGCCCGGCCGCGTGAAGTGGCGGTAGAAGTTGTCCATCGGCTGGCTGACCGGGAGCATGAGTTCGTACTCGATGACCGCGTGCTCGCCGGTCTCGAGTGGACGGTCGAAGAGGAACTCGGCGACGAACTGGCGGTTCTCCAGATCGCAGCGGACCCGCCCGCGGCGACCGAACGTCACGCCGGTCAGCTCGGGAACGAGGTGCTGCGGGTCGTCCATCTCGTGGTAGACCAGGCAGCGGTCGACCCGCTCGGCGCGAGCCTCGGCGACCAGCCGGACGCGCTGGCGCCGAGCCCCGGGTCCCTCGTTGACGACGAGCAGATCGCTGGTGTGCAAGAAGGCGAGCTGCCCGTCGGGCGGTGCGTCGAGGGCCTTCAGCAACGGTTCGGAGGACGGCCACAGCTTCCACCGGGCCAGGGTTCCGGGCGGATGATCGATCCAGCGGCCGCGCGGACGGCGGGCACCCAGCAGCGCCAGCAGCGACGTCGGGGGCAGCTCCAGGATCTCCTCGATCCGGGCCACGGCCTCGAGCGACTCGCCACGCTCGGGCCGGCTGCGGCCGCGTCGCCAGTACGACAGCGCCGTCCGGCTGACCGTCACGCCCTTGGCGGCCAGCCGGAGCCGCAGGTCCTCCAGCGACATTCCGTTGGCGGTGATCGCCGAGTCGAGCGCGGCCTCGAACGGGCCGGTGCGCAGGAGCCGGCTGACCTCTTGGCTCGCTCGTCGCATCGCGTGCCTCCTTACCGACATGGTCGCGGCCGGATGGTGCGAACGTCCAGCGCGGGCCGCACTCTGGTGAGTGTGCGGCCCGCGCGGTGGCGGTGGTGGTACGTCGTTCAGCTGACCGCGTCGGCCTTGGCGTTGCGGTCGACCGACGACCAGCCGGCGTCGTTGAACAGCTCGGCCGACGAACGCGGGCCGAAGAAGACGGCCTTGGCCTGCTGGTCACCCGCGAGCCAGTAGCAGAACCACGCGGTCTCGACGCCGATCAGGCGCTTGCGGGTGTCGCCCGGGAAGAAGTGGTCCGAGCCCTTCAGTTCGGCGAAGAAGGCCGGGTGCGCGGTCGCCGACGCGTACCGGCCGCGAACGTAGACCGACGGCACGATGTAGTCGAGTTGGCCGGCGATGAACAGACTCGGCCCCCGCATCGCCGGGACCGAACCCTGCGGGCCCGGCTCGACCGGCGAGCTGACCTTGACCATCGGGTCGGCGGCGGCCGCGATCGTGCCGCCGCCGCCTTGCGAATGGCCGGCCGCACCGATGTTCGCGGTGTCGATCTTGCCCTGGAAGAGGCTGCCGGAGCGGCTGTTCTCGGCGACCAGGAACTTGCCTCCGGCAAGCATCTCCTGACCGGAGCCGGATTGACCGGTGTTCGCGGCGGCGACCACGAAACCCCAGGAGGCCCAGTGCTTCAGCACTTCGTCGTACTGGCTGACGGTCGCACCGGTGCCGTTGCCCCACAGGATCACCGGGTGCTTGGCCGGGTCCGAGGCGAGGTCGGACGGGTAGTACAGCGTGTGGTCGGGGCCACCGGCGACCTTGGTGACCTGATGCGGGCCGGTCTGCTCGTAGTACCGCGGGGTGGCGAGGGTCGAGGACGAGGTCGCCGTGGCGGTCCAGGCCGGCTGTGCGGCCAGCAGACCGAGCAGAGTAGCGGCCAGGGCCGCTTTCAGAACCAGGGATAACTTTCGCACGCGAAGACACCTTTCGGGTGGGGCGGGGAACGATTCCGATTGTTCCGTTCGAGGTCGTTCGAGCGCTTTGGGGCCGGAGGCAAAGATTCCCGAAGGCTTTTGTGACGGGTCACAACGGCTGGCTTCGATAGTCAAAAAACAGTATTGGAACAGCAGTTGGCCGGGAGGTGTTGGCGGGTCTGTTGTTCGGGATCGTGCGGTTCTTAGTCTGCTGGCCTGGTAAGACCCGCCCCCAGAGGAGAACCAGGCATGAGGAAGACAACAGCGCGTGCGCTCGTCGCAGCAGCCGTGACGATCGGCGTCGTCGCCGTCGCGGCGCCCACCGCCCAGGCGGCCGAGGGAGTGGTCCGCAACGCGGGCTCGCCCACCGCGGTCGCGGGCAAGTACATCGTGGCGTTGAAGGACGCCCCCGCGGGCATCGTGGCGCCGGCGGCCGTCCGGACCCGCGCCGACGGTCTGGCCGGCAGGTTCGGCGGTTCCGTCGGCTACGTCTACGACCAGGTACTCGGCGGCTACTCGGCCACGATGACCGACTCGCAGGCACGGCGGCTGGCGGCGGACCCGTCGGTCGCCTATGTCGAGCAGGTACAGACCATGACGATCGCCGACACCCAGAACAACCCGCCGAACTGGGGTGACGACCGGATCGACCAGCGCGACCTGCCGCTGAGCAAGTCCTACACCTACCCGGCCAACCCCGGGCAGGGCGTCACGGTCTACATCCTCGACACCGGCATCAACGCGAACCACCAGGAGTTCACCGGCCGGGTGAAACAGGGCACCGACTTCGTGGACAACGACAGCAACCCGGCCGACTGTCACGGCCACGGCACCCATGTCGCCGGTACGGCGGTAGGCACCACCTACGGCGTCGCCAAGAAGGCGAACGTCGTGTCCGTCCGGATCCTGAACTGCCAGGGCAACGGCGAGGACGACGACATCCTGGCCGGGATGAACTGGATCAAGGCCAACGCGGTCAAGCCGGCCGTGGCCAACTACAGCGTCGGGTGCGGCGGCCGGTGCAACAGCGACTCGCTGGACAACGCGGTCAAGGCGCTCATCGCGTCCGGCGTCCAGTTCGTGCAGGCGGCGGGCAACAACAACGACGACTCGTGCTACTTCAGCCCGCAGAAGGTGCCGGCGGCCATCACGGTCGGCAACAGCACGATCGCGGATGCCCGCTACACCGGCACCGGCCCGTCCAACTACGGCTCGTGCCTGGACATCTGGGCCCCCGGCACCAACATCGTCTCCGCCTCCTACAGCAGCAACACCGGTACGGCGACCATGACCGGTACGTCGATGGCCTCGCCGCACACCGCCGGCGCGATCGCCCTCTACCTGGGAGCCAACCCGAACGCGACTCCTCAACAGGTCCGCGACGCGCTCGTCAACAACGGCACCACGGGCAAGCTGACCGGTATCAACTCCGGCTCGCCGAACGTGCTGCTCTACACCGCCTTCATCGGTGGCGGCACCCCGTCGGGCCCGGCCGTGACCAACCCTGGCAACCAGTCCACGGCCGTCGGCGGTACGGCGAATCTCCAGTTGCAGGCGTCCGGCGGTACCTCGCCGTACAGCTGGAGCGCCTCGGGCCTGCCGGCCGGGCTGTCCCTCGACTCGAGCACGGGCAAGATCACTGGCTCGCCGACAACTCAGAACACCTACAACGTGACGGTGACCGTCACCGACTCGGCGGGCAGGACCGGCCAGGCCACCTTCACCTGGACGATCGGTGGATCCGGCGGCTGCACGGCGGCGCAGGTCGTCGGCAACACCGGCTTCGAGAACGGCAGTACGCCGTGGACCGCGAACACCAACGTCATCGGCAGTTGGCCGGACCAGGCCGCGCACGGCGGCACCCGGTACGCGTGGCTCGGTGGCCAGGGCGTCAGCCACACCGACTACGCGTCCCAGTCGCTGACCATCCCCGCCGGTTGCGCGACGGTGACGCTGCGGTTCTGGCTGCACATCGACACCGCCGAGACCGAGAACGTCGCCTACGACAAGGTCGCGGTGACGCTGGGCAGCAGCACACTGGCGTCGTACTCGAACCTCGACAAGGCCGGTGGGTACGTCGAGAAGGTGATCGACGTGAAGCAGTTCGCCGGGCAGACCGCGACGCTGAAGTTCAACGGGGTCGAGGACCAGTCGCTGCAGACCAGCTTCGTCGTCGACGACGTGACGCTGTCCGCTTCCTAGGAACGTTCCCACGGTGCCTGAGCTCTCAACGGCAGGCGGCCGAAGGTGGATACTCTCGCCTATGGGAGAGCGGATCGTCGGCAGGGAACTGGCCCAGGTACTGCGCACTGGGCCGTTCTCTGCCGCCTTGCATCTGGCGATCGAGGCCAGTGGGCTGCGCCTGGAGGAGATCCAGGCGCGGCTCGCGGAGCAGGGAATCATGGTCAGCCAGACCACGCTCGCGTACTGGCGCCGGGGCCGCAGCCGGCCCGAACGCCCCGCTTCTCTTCTCGCAGTGGCAGCGCTCGAGGGCATTCTGCGGCTGCCCGCGGACGCGCTCACCGCCCAACTGGGACCCCGGCGCCCCCGTGGGCGGTGGCTGGACCACGCGCCGGGCACGATGGAGCTGGCTGAGGTGTGGTCGGACTCCGAGAGCCTCGAGAGCCTGCTGGAGGCCGTCAACACCCCGGTGCACAACATCCTGCACCGGGTGAGCATGCACGACCTGTTCGTCCTGGGCCCGGATCGGGGCCTGGTCTCACTGACGACCCGCGCGGTCGTCCGGGCCACCGCCGACAAGATTTCCCGCAGCGTGTTCGCCTATCACAGCGACGAGGACGAGGGCGGTCTGCCGACCGTGCACCCGGTTCGCAACTGCCGGATCGGCCGGACCCGCTCCGATCCCGACGAACGATTCCTGGTCGCGGAACTGATCTTCGATCGCGTCCTGGGCACGGGAGAGACAGCCGCCATCGAATACGAGATGCGGTTCGGTCCCGATGCCTTCAGCGACCACTACCACCGGGCTTTTCCGGCGGAGACCGGTGACTATCTGCTGCAGGTGCAGTTCGACCCGGCCGCATTGCCGGCCCGGTGCTTCCGGTACAGCCGGCGCCGGGAGAACGCGCCCGACCAGGGTGTCCGCGAGGTGTGGGTTGGATCGACGTACGGCGTCCATGTCGTCGACCGGGACATCGCGCCAGGTCTGGTGGGTCTGCGCTGGGAGTGGGACTGACGACGCCGGCCACGGAGCGCCGTACCGGCAGGGCTCGGGGTCGCTTCAGTGAGGGCTGGGCGCTGTGATGACGCGGTTGCGGCCGGCTTCCTTGGCGGCGTACATCGCGGTGTCGGCCGCGAGCAGGGCGACGTTGATATCGGGGCCGGCTTCGGGGTAGGTGGCCGCGCCGATCGAGCAGGTCAGGCCGTCGACGACCGCCGGTCCGTTGCTAGCGGCAACCTCGACGGTCAGGGCGGCGATCCGGCGGCGGATCCGCTCGGCGGTCGCGCTGGTGTCGTCCGCGGTGGTGCTGGGCAGCAGTACGGCGAACTCTTCGCCACCGAGCCGGCCGAGCTGATCGTCGCCGCGCAACTCGCGGCGAAGTTCGTCCGCGACGGTCTTGAGGACGGCGTCCCCGGCGGCATGGCCGTAGGTGTCGTTCACGCTCTTGAAGTGGTCCAAATCGATGTAGAGCACACCGAGCGGCGTACCGCTGCGCTCAGCCCGAGCGACTTCGGTGGCTGCCAACTGGTGCCAGAACACCTGGTTGGCAACCCGAGTCAGCGGGTCGGTGCGGGCCTCGTCCTGGAACTGGCCAACCAGCAGGGCGCGATGAAGCGCGAGGACGGTCACGAGGAGCGCGGCCAGCGTCCAGGGCTGACTGCTGATCAGCGCAGCGATCGCGATACCGAGCCCGAGCGCGCCGGCGACCACGAACTGGTCGGACAGCCGCCCGAGCGCCTTCCCGGCTTCCCCGCTGGGGTTGGACAGCATGATCGCGCCGACCACGAGCGCGTAGTTGACGAACCAGTACGCCAGCGCGGCGGTACTGACGGCCACGAGCCCGAGCGGCCCGTGCGGATACCCCGGGTAGGGGTCCGGGCTGATCGCGGTCAGGAAAACAGCGCCGATCGCGGCCGCGAGCACGACCGTCGAAGCGGAGAAGAACCAGCGGTACGGCGGCACTCGGCTCAGCCGCAGCCACGAGTGCACATACGTGGTCGTGATCAGTACGACGGCCAGCGGCGGCGGCAGGACCAGGACTCCCGCGAACGTCCACATCCCTTTCAGGTTGACGTACGGCGGCCCCACCGTGGTGCGTTCACGCAACCGCTCGATGCGCAGCGAGCCTTCGATGTGGATCGCGGATCCGACCGCGAGAATAGCCAGCCAACGCCAGTGGCCGGCCGTGACATCGACCAGCTCGATCGTGGCGGCGATCGCCGCGAGCGCCAGCAGATCGACAGCCAGCACGTAGCCGAGCACGGTGCGAGGCACGGACCACAGGTCCCACCGGGCAGGTGACCATGCTGCATCGGTTCGCCTACGGCGCCTGCGCTGCCGCGCCCAATGGCGGATACTCGGCATGAAAGTCCCCTACCCTCACTGTGGTCCCCGGTGATCAGAGTATCTGCCGCGTCACCGATTGTCAGCGGCGGTGCGGTCGCCCGGCGGACACACCCGGTCTCCCGGGAGGAGGTGCGTCGCGATGCGTAACAACGACTGGAACTGACCAATCCCGTTGAGCGACCCTCCCTTCCCGCACCAGCCCCACCGCGGCCGAGTCGCCCTCCTGCGCTGCGCCCCGGTTCCGCCGGCGCGGCGCAGGAGCAACTGCGGCCGGTCCGTTCAAGGGCTCACGGGTGGCGAGCGGGCTCGGTCGTCGGTCTCGCCGCCGGCCTGTGGGAGAGTGGATTTCATGCCGCTGAGCGCACACCACCTCAGAGCTTCGATCGCCGTACGCGACCTGCAAAAAGCGATCGCGTTCTACGAAGGCACACTGGGCCTGGAGGCGCTGCAGTCCGGCCCTAGCGCCAACATCCCCGACGGTAGCCGCGTCTACGGTTCTGGTGGCGGACCGGCACTAAATGTGTACCAGTCCGACAGCGCCGGGCAGACCTCGGCGACCCTGGCAACCTGGTACGTCGATGACATCGACCAGCTCGTCGACGAACTCGCCTCGTCCGGCGTCGAGTTCATCCGCTATGACCACCTCGAACACGACGCCAAAGGCATCACCGCCCGGGCCGGCGGTGGCCGCATCGCCTGGTTCCAGGACCCGGACGGCAACACCTTCGCCCTCGAAGCCGACATCTGACCCGCCACGGGTCCCCGGCTCCGTCCCTCAGGAGTGACAGCTAGTCGAAGAGACTGGGTTCCGGGTCAGGTTGAACCGGAGCCGGCCGGAAACCTGCAGCGGACCGGTCACCCGGCTGGACGACCGCATGTCCGACCGCCTCCTCCAGCCCTTTGACAGCAAGCCGATCGGCGCGCTCGTTCTCCGGATGCCCGGCGTGCCCCTTCACCCATAACCACTCGACCTCATGCCGCGCGTTCGCCTGTTCCAGGCGCTGCCACAGATCGGCGTTCTTCACCGGCAACTTCGCCGAGGTGCGCCACCCGTTCAGCTTCCACTTCGCCAACCACTGGGTGATGCCATTCCGCACATAGGTGCTGTCGGTATGGAGCTTCACCACCTCGCCGTCCCGCGTCAGCCCCTCCAGCGCCATGATCGGGGCCATCAACTCCATCCGGTTGTTGGTGGTTTCCGCCGGCTCTCCGCCGTACAGCTCCTTCTCGTGCTCGCCGTACCGCAGCACCACACCCCACCCGCCAGGCCCAGGATTGGGACTGCAGGCCCCGTCGGTAAAGATCTCAACAACCCGCTTGTCAGCCACCGCCGCACCCTACCGTCAGATTCGAGACGCCGACCGGCAACCACTCTTGGGGATTTCGGTCGCTATGACCGCGCTGGATTGCCTGAAGCGTCCTGATGGGGTGTGTGGTGCCTGGGCGCCGCGCACCCCATCGCTGTTGGTGTTAGGGGGTGCAGGTCCAAGTCACGGGGCGGGTGTGGCCCTGGGCGTCTGTGCTTACGCCTGCTGCGGTGTTGTTGTTGGTGACTGCCGTGGCGGAGGTGGAGAAGGAGTCGCTGCCGGCAGTGAGGGGCGGGAGCGGTTGCTCGTTGCCGTCGGTCCAGATCACGGCGCCGAGGTTGGCGTCGGAGCCTACGGCTGTTCCGAGGTCGTTCACTGCGCGCGCGTCGGTCTGGACACCGGGCAGGGCTTGGGGGCCGGTCGGTTCCCACCTGACCGCGCTTGCGAGGTCTTCGGGTCCGCCGGTGAGCACGGCAGATCCGACGATGTAGTCGCCTGCGGCGGCGCGTGCGATTGAGTTGGTGCCGGAGACGGGGCCGGGCAGCGCCGTCAGTCCGTGGCGGATCGTGCCTGCGATCGCCTGCTGCCTGAACTCGTCGCCGACCGTCTCGGTCCATCCCACGACGGTGCCCTGCTGCGTGACGTCGGTGAGGTAGGCCGAGCCTGCCACGACGCCGAGGTCCCGGATCGACTGCGGAGTTCGCGCGGACCAGGCGACGGCATGGTTGGCGTCCCCGCCGGCCGCGTAGCCGACGATCAGCCCGGCGTCGTTGATCGCGGTCGGTACGGCGGCGTCGCCGCCGGGCAGCGACGGGAGGTCGATGACCTGGCCACCGCGCCAGAGGACTCCGTGTGCCTGTACGTTCTCGCCCTGCGTCACGCCGATCACGTCGCCGCGACTGTTCACGTCCTGCGCGACCGCCTCGACTCCACCTGGAGCATCCAGCACGGTCACAGCGCCGTCGTGCCACACCAAGGGACGCGTCTTACCGTCCACGTCGACGCCATAGCCCGCAAACGAATCGTCGCGATCGCTGTTGTAGACGTACCCGGCGCTCCACCCCGCTGGTAGCGGTAGCTCGCTGACCACCCAGGTACAGGCGGCCGCCGTACCGTCCGCGCCGCTGACCTGCGCCGCTGCCGGAGACGGCATCTGCATCACGGTCACAGCGAGTCCGGCTACCAGGCCGGCAAGCCGTGGCACATACCGAAAGCGACGTACTGAAAGCTCCATTGGTCCCCCACCCTCTAGACGACGGATTCGTCACTCTAGCGACGAGAACGGCGGCGAGGTGCGTCGTTGCACGTTGTTGCAATGGACCACCGTCGACCCGGTACGGCGGTCAGTTGAGTCATCGGAATGTCATCGACCGTACCTACGGTGACGGGTACATCGAACTGGAGGGAGTGAAATGACCATCAAGCGAATTGCAGCATTGTTCGCCTCGGCAGCGTTGATCGTTGCCGGCGCGTTCGTCGTCAAGCCGACGACCGCGGTGAACGCCGGCGGGAGCTCGGCCAGCCAGGGACACAGCGACGGGTTCGAGTGGAACTGATCGCCTGAACGCCAACGGAGAAGCCCGGCTCGCCGACCGGTCTTCTCCGTTGGTCCTAGTAGTGAATGCGAGCCCGTACGGCGCGATGGTCCGAGTAGTTGGCGGGGTTGTCGGAGCCGGTGTAGTGGGCGTCGGCCGCACCGGCTTCTTCGAAGGTGACGGTGTGAACGGCGGTCACGGCGGGCATACCGCCGGGCTTCTTGGCCCAGATGTAGTCGATGCGGTTGCTGCCGCCGATCGTCCAGTTGTTGCCGAGGCACTCCCCGCGCGGAGCTGTCGCGTCGCCGCAGTGGTCGTACATCACGTCGCGGAATCCGGCGTCGCCGCCGAGGTCGCCGTTCGTCTGCCGGTACCAGGCCTTCCAGTCACCCGGGTTGCCGGCGGTGGTGTTCGCGTCCCCGCCCCAGATCATCAGGTCGCCACCCCAGCCGGAGACCTTCTCGGATGCCTCGCGGGCGTTCTCCGCGACGCACGGGTGGCCGCCGCTGTTGGCGGTCGGCCAGTGGGTCGACGCGACGGTGAGGTTCTTGTCGGCCAAGGTGTCGTGGAGCTTGAGCCGGAGCGCCTCCGCCCGACTCTGGCCGGTGTTCACACAACCGTTGTCGCCGTCTCGGTCGGCTATCCAGGTGTCCGACTGCAGCACCTGGAACCGATCGGTGTCGAAGATGATCGCGGTGGTCTGCTGCTTCTTCTCACCCTTGCAGCGGGCCGGCTGTTCCGGCGGCTCGGGGTTCGCGATCCGGCCGGTGTACTTGCGATTCAGCTTGGTCTCCATGGTGCTGACCAACAGGTTCAGCTCCGTACGGTTGCTGATCTGCTGCACCAGGAAGATGTCCGGGGCGGGGTCGGAGCTCTTCATCGCGAAGATGAGGTCCTGCCAGTCCCCCGGACAGTTGGCGTCGATCGTCTTCAGGTTCTCCACGTTGTTCGTGTAGACGTTGACGTAGTCGCGCCGTGGCGCTTCGGCGGCGGTCGACGCTCCCGCTGTGGAAAGCAGCACACCGACAGACAAAGCGGTGGCGGCCAGTGCGGTGGCGGTCAACCTCCGCCGGGAGCGGGGCAGGCGAAGCGGTACAGGCATGACGTTCTCCTCGGGGCGGTGTCACGGCGGTCCGAGCGGACCGGCCGAGTCTGGCCGTAGGTTAACGCCGACCGGGAGTCATCAGAAGACAGTGCACCTTGGTCAGTCGACACCCTCGACGATGCGGAAGTCGCGCTCGACACCGTCTGACAACGCGACCAGAGCCTCCTGGTACGCCGTACTCTCGCGCGCCGCAACGGCCTGTTCAAAGCTGTCGAACTCGACCACGATCGTGCGCTCGGCGATTCCGGCGTCATGCGCGACGACCCGACCACCACGGATGATGGTTCGACCGCCCGCGGCCTGAACGGCCAGACGAGCCAACTCGTTGTAGGCAGCCAGCTTCTCGGGGTCTGAAATGGTGCGGTAGACGCTGACCCAGTAGCCCTTAGGCATGGAACCTCCAGTATTGGGATGATGCTCGATCGGGCTAGATCACGAGCAGACTGATGTCGAGTGCGGGGGCGGAGTGCGTGACAGCGCCGACCGAGACGGCGTCGACGCCGGTGGCAGCGATGTCGGCGACCGTGTTGAGGCTGATGGTGCCGGATGCTTCGAGGCGGCAGGCGGATCCCGAGGCGTCGCGCTCCTTCACCACCAGGGCCATGTCCTCGGTGGACATGTTGTCCAGCAGCATCCACTCGACGTCGCAGTCGAGGGCGTCGTGGGCTTCGGCCAGAGTGGTGACCTCGACCTCGATCGCCAACTGCTGGCCTTCCGCCGCCATGCCGTCGCGGACTCGTTGAACCGCCGACCGGACTCCGCCGGCTGCGGCGAGATGGTTTTCCTTCAGGAGCACCATGGAGGCAAGGTCGAGTCGGTGGTTGGTCCCGCCGCCGCAGGTCACGGCGTACTTGTCCAGCGCGCGGAGGCCGGGTGCGGTCTTGCGAGTGTCGAGGAGGCGCACGTCGCGTCCGCCGATCGCGGCCATGAAGGACGCCGTAGAGGTGGCGATGCCCGACATCCGCTGGGCGAAGTTCAGTGCGACCCGCTCGCCGGTGATGATCGAGCGTGCCGGTCCACTGATTGCCGCCAGCAACTGTCCCGGGACCACCGCATCGCCGTCGGTAACGGCCGGCCGTACGACCACGCCGGCGTCAACCTCGCCGTACACGCTCTGTACGACGGACAGTCCGGCGACGCGTCCCGGCTGTTTGGCGATCATCGTCGCCTCGACGTGCAGTGCCGCCGGGACGCTCCACCGTGTGGACACGTCGTCCGCCGCGTGATCCTCGGCCAGTGCAGCCCGGACCGCGGCCAGGATTGTTGCTGTTGCCGGTTGCATCAGGAGCGTCCTCTCGTCAGTGATGGCCTTGTGAGTCACGCGGCCGAAGACTTGCCGATGGCAACCATCCGCTGGACCGAACGCCTGGCCCGCTCGGCGATCTCGCTCGGCAGCTGGATCTCGTCGCGGCCCTCACGCAGGCATCGGAGCAGCAGTTCCGGGGTGATCATCTTCATGAACCGGCACGATGCCTTCGGGTTCACCGGGACGAAATCCGTGTGCTGATTCACCTTGCGCAGCTGGTGCAGCATGCCGATCTCCGTGGCGACGAGAGCGGTCTCGGCCTTCATGCCGCGGGCGCTCTCCAGCATCCCGGCCGTGGAGAGGATGTGGGTCCGCTCGGCCGGCAGGTCGCCCCGCCCGGCCAGCCAGATCGTCGACGACGCACAGCCGCATTCGGGGTGGACGAGGACCTCGGCCGTGGGGTTGGCCGCGATCTGGGCGCGCAGGTCGGTCGGGCTGATACCGGCGTGCACATGGCACTCCCCCATCCACACCTCGATGTTGTCCCGGCCCGTCTGCCGCCGGACATGCTCCCCGAGGAACTGGTCGGGTAGGAACAGCACCGTCTGATCGCGTGGGATCGAGTTGACGACCTCCACCGCGTTGGACGAGGTGCAGCAGACGTCGGCCTCCGCCTTGACCGCCGCGCTGGTGTTGACGTAGGCAACGACCGCGGCCCCCGGGTGCTGGGCCTTCCAGGCACGCAACTGATCCGCGTCGATGGTGTCCGCCAAGGAGCAGCCTGCCTGGGCGGTGGGGATCAGCACGGTCTTGTCGGGGCTCAGCAGCTTCGCGGTCTCGGCCATGAAATGCACGCCGCAGAAGACGATCGTGCCGGCGTCGGTCGCGGCCGCGATCCGGGACAGTGCGAGCGAGTCGCCGACGTGGTCGGCGACGTCCTGGATCGCCGGTTCCTGGTAGTTGTGGGCGAGGATCACTGCGTCCTGCTCCCGGGCGAGACGGCGTACCTCGTCCTGCCAGTGGGTCGATCGAGTCTCGGCAATAGTCACGTCGATGTCCTTTGAGAGGTTTTCGCTCCAGAGGCGATAACTAGGATCACGGTACCATCACCCACGTGCCGGCAACCAAGGAAGGTGATCGGGTTAACTTCCCGAGCTATCCCCACGAAGTACTCGCGGTGGTCCTCTCCGTCCGCGACGGCAGGCTGTGCGTCCTGCTGTGGAAGCGCGCCCGCAGTCCGTACCGGGACCGATGGGCCCTCCCCGGCGGCGGTGTCGAGTCCACCGAGAGGTTCCGGGAGGCCATCACCGGACACCTCGCCGCCAAGGTCGATGTCCGCGACGTCGCGCATCTGGAGCAGGTAGCCACCCATAGTGCCGTCGACCGTGATCCTCGGGCCCGGGTGCTGGCCACGGGCTACCTCGGCCTGGTTCCTTCCGACGTCCAGCCGGACCTTCCGTCCGACACGGCCTGGCATCCGGTCGAGGACCTGCCGCGGACCGCGTTCGACCACCACCACTTCATCGACGCCGCGACCGGGCGGCTGCGCGCGAAGCTCTCGTACACGAACATCGGGTTCGCGCTGGCGCCGCTCGAGTTCACCATCGCGGAACTGCGGGATCTCTTCGGTGCCGCCCTGGGCTATCAGCTCGGCGCCACGAACCTCACCCGCGTCCTGACCCGACGGCACGTGATCGACCCGACCGATCGTCGTACCAGCTCCGGCCAGTCCGGTGGACGCCCGGCCACCGTCTACAAGTTCGTCACCCGCGAGCTCACCGTCACAGACCCGTTCGCGGTCCTCCGCCCGCCCCGCTGATCGAGAGACTACTAATGAGCGAGACCGGCTATGACAACCGCGGCGACGTCGTACTGCGGCGGTCGCGCCGAGGCAGCGTGGTGACGTGGGTACAGGCCACCCGAGTCGTTCGCGATGACGAGGACGGCCTCCTGTTGTGGCTACCGGCGGGCTCGGGATTCGGGCACCGCGCCGATGATCAGGGACGGGCGACACGCGAGGAACCGATCGACGTCGTCGCGACACGTCAACTGGTAGCGGGCCGGTGGAAGAACAACAGCGTGCTGATCTGGAATCCAGCCGGTGCCGACCATTCGTTGTGGTGGTTCTTCAATGCGAACGCTTTCACCGGCTGGTACGTCAACCTGGAACTTCGCGGACCGCGGTGGAGCGACGGTCCGCGACGCGGCATAGATGTCGCTGACCTGGGACTCGATGTCGTCGTCGACCCCGACCGGACGTGGCGATGGAAGGACGAAGACGACTTCGCGACGTTCACGGACGCCCCGGGCTACTGGACCGCCGACCAGGCAGTCGCCGCCCGCGCCGAGGGACGTCGCGTCATCGCCATGGCCGAGGAAGGCAAGTTCCCCTTCGACGGGACGTATTGCGACTTCGTCCCCGATCCCACCTGGTCGCCCCCGGAGCTACCAACAGGCTGGGACACCCCACCTAGGTAGACCCCGTCAGCCCCTGACCGGTTCCAGGAAGAACACCGGGATCGTGCGCTCCGTGCGAGCGGCGTACCGGGCGTAGTTCGGCCAGGTGTCGAGCATGTGTGCCCAGACAGCCTCTCGCTCCTCGCCGGTAATCTCCCGCGCTGTCGCCTCGTGTTGCTTGGCACCGATCGCCACCGTGACCCGGTCGACAGCGCGCACGTTCCCCACCCAGACGGGTGTCTTCGGGCCGCCGAAGTTGGAGCCGGCGATGAGGTACCCGTCGCGGTAGGGCACGCAGAGCAGCGGGGTGGAGCGCCGTACGCCGGACTTGCGGCCGACGACGGTGAGCATCAGGTTCGGCAGCCCGGCGATCCGCAAGATCGACCAATGCCCGCGGGTGATCCGATGGACCACCTTGTCCAACCAAGTGATCTCCGGCAGAAGCTTCGGCATCCAGGCCAGCGAACCGATCTTGATCGCCAGCGGCGTCAGCATGCCCATGCACCGAGGCTAACCCGCCCCCGCCGTACGAGGGCGAACCGGAGATTTCGTCACCGGGATGTCGAATCCCGGGTGGCCGGTTCGTGGTACTGGCAACAGGACCGAAATTCCAGCCCCAAGGAGATCCACGATGAACGACCACGCCGGACGAGCAATCAGACCATTCCGCTTCGGGGTCGTCGCGCCGGTCGGTTCCGACCTGGCGACGTGGCGAGACCGCGTGCGCCGCATTGCTGACAGTGGTTACTCGACCTTGCTGATGCCCGACGTACCTACCTGGCAACCGGCGCTCGCTCCCACACTGGCAACCGCGGCCGCACTCACCGACCTGCGGGTCGGGTCGTGGGTCTATGCCGCCGCGCTCCGCGAGCCATGGAACGCGGCCTGGGAGGCTCATTCACTCTCGGTACTCACCGAAGGCCGCTTCGAGATGGGTCTCGGTGCCGGCCGTCCCGGCATCGAGGTCGAACTGGGGCTGCCTGCCGTCTCCCCCGCCGAGCGTCGGGCCAGGATGCGCGAGACCGTGGCCGCTCTGCGGAGGTTCGACGGCCCCGATCTGCACACGCCGGTCGTCATGGCGGTGAGCGGACCGAAGTCGCAGGCATTGGCACTCGAGGTCGCAGACGTACTCACGTTCGTCCTCCCGACGGACGAAAGCCGAGCTGAAGCCACGAACCGGGTACGCAACCTTCCGGACGGGTGGGACATCGAACTCGGCCTGCACGTCGCCGCCGTCGGTGACGGCGTCGCTCCGTTCATGGCGGGGCCCAACGTCGACACCGCGGCGCTTCGCGCGGCCGACTCACTCGTCATCCTCCCCAGCGACCCCGGCGCGGCCGCCGAGGAAATCGAACGGCGCCGCGAGGAGATCGGCTTCTCCTATTTCGTCATCGGCGCCGACTTCGCCGGCACTCTCGCCCCGGTCGTGGCCAAGCTGGCCGGTCAGTAGAGCTCTCCGCCTGACTTTCGGTGTGGTCGGCGAGGGTGGGGAGTGGGCGGTCGAGTGTGGCCTTTATGTCGGTGTGCATCGTTTGCCGGCGGCATTCTCCCCACAGTCGAGGTAGGGCTGTTGGTGGTGGGTGTTGAGTGAAAGCCACCGTGCTGGGGGTGATCCAGGGCGGACCGCCACCACTCACTAACTCTGCGCGGCCTGCCTCGTTCACGCTCAGCGCGCACTGTGGGGACAGCTCACGACCGGGTTGGTGAGTGGCTCAGGTCCGCTGCGACCACTCTGCGATCAGGGCGTAGGCGAACGGCAGCCGACGGTCCAGCCAGTCAGCCTTCACGGACACGGACTTGCTGCCCTCGGAGAGCATGACGATCTCGTCGCCGGCCCGCCATTCGAGGACCCGCTGCTTGGTGGCCTGATCTCCACCTTCGTCCCCTGCGCTGGAGATCGCGTCCAGTACGCCGATGAACAACCGCCCAGCCGCCTTCGCCGCGAGCTCCTTGGGTTGGCCACTGAGCCACTCGGTGCGACCGACGATCTCCGGCCGGCCCGGTTGGTCGATCCGCCAGGTCGGCCGGAGCAGCGGCCTGCCGGACGGGACACGGGTGATCGTCCCGATCAATCCAGCCTGCTCGTCGCGCACCTCGAAACGGTTCTCCGCCGTCTCGGCAACCGAGCAGAGCAACTGCTTCTCCTCGGAGTCCAGGCTGAGTCGGCCGCCGGAAGCGACGTACGCGCACGGCGTGAAGACCCGGTCGTTCTTGGGCCCCTGGGGCACCCGACTGGCTTGGGGTCCCCACTCGATCCGGTTGCGCTTGCGGGTGGCCGGTCGAGCGACCGTGCCCAGGGTGAACTCGCGGACCTGGTTCCACTCGATCTCAGCCACTGCGCCACCCTAGACGTCAAAGAGTCAGGCGCACCGTCCCACCGCCAGGGGGACGACGGCGTCGTTGACCTTCCGCGCTTCTATCGTGCGTTCGGGTGCGGCTTCGCAGGGAAGCGCGCACGGCAAAGGGGGCTTCATGCTTACTCGGTACGGAATCGGCCGGCTGACGCGGACGGTGGTTGCGCTCAGCACCGCCACTGCGCTCACGATCGGCGGCACAGCGATGGCGAGTGCCGCCTTGCCGAAAGTCACCGGCCCGACCTTGGCAGGGACCGCCAAGCCGACCTCCGCCAAGTACACGGCGCTGAACGGTGGCGTCACCGACGGCACCTACTGGTACGCCGTTGTCTCGGAGCACGCCAAGTCCGGCTCGAAGGTCTACGACTCCACCCAGCTGATCAAGACCAAGCTGTACGCGAGCAGCCCGACGAAGGTCGCGACCTTCCGGATCCGCTCCGGCAACCACACGAACCTGCTCGGTCATGGCAACGACATGGCCTACAACGCCGACACCAAGCGGCTGATGATCCCCGCCTGGACCAACGACAACTCGGTCCAGGCCTCCACCCAGGGGCGATCGGTCCGAGTCGTCAACCCCAGCACGCTCGCGATCGAGAAGACCGTACTGTTGCCGCACACAACGACCGGCCTGTGCTACGACGCGGTCAAGAACCGGTACGTCGGCGGCACGCTGAACCAGTACTACGCCTACGACAGCGCATTCAAGGAGACCGGGAAGTCGGCGAAGCTGACGATGCCCGGCACCGGTCAGGGCATCGACTGCGACCAGAGCTACATCTACGTGATCACCAGCCCTAAGGGCACGCAGAAGACCAACAAGATCTTCGTCTACAACTGGTCCTTCAAGCTGGTGCGCACCTACGAGCACGCCTCCAGCGCTGAGAGCGAACACCTCACCCACCAGCGCGGCACCTACTACCTGGGCTTCAACACCGGCGCCGGCCGGCTCTACCGCCTGGACAACTTCCAGTTCACCGTGACGTACGCCGCCGCGGGTGGCACCGGCTCCATGCCGTCCACCGTGGTCCTCTACGGCCGGACGACCGCCCTGCAGCAGAACGCCTTCAAGCGCTCGGGCTACACCTTCACCGGCTGGACCGCGAAGCGCTCCTACGACAACAAGACCCGCTACTACAACCCGAAGGACACCAGCAAAACAGGCTGGTACGCCGCCGGCAAGCAGCCGAGTGGCTGGAAGCCCTACCTCTACAAGAACGGCGCCACCGTGCTGCACACCACCCCGCGCGGAGCCGTAGCCCTCACCGCCACCTGGCGCAAGGCGTAACCAACAGCCTGCCTCCCCCGGTCCGTCGGTTCCACTCAAGAACCGACGGACCGAGAATTAACTCGGGGTTGTCGATCGTTGCCGTCGGCACCTAGTGGGCCGGATGACTTGCGCCGTCGAGCGTTTGAGTCAATGTCACGGATTGTGCTCGACCTCTGGACGCCGTCGGAGTGATCGTCGTACCGTCGGTCCGGTTGGGGGGAACCAACCATGAGGAACTGTCATTCCTGTGGCGCGGCCAACCGGGTCAGCGCCACCTACTGCGGCACGTGCGGCACCTCGCTGCCGGCCGTGGAACCAGATCCGGCAACGATGCCGTCGTCGGATGCGACCCGTTATCTGTGTGCTGCGGTTCAGCTGGACAGCAGGCTTGCACAGCAGGTGGTCCGTGACGTTCTGGACGAGAGATACAAGGCTCCGCCGACGTCGCCGGACGTCGACCTGGTGCCGGTCGTTCTGCATGCCCTCGAGGCCCAGAAACGACACTTCGCCCGGGATGTCCTGCTGACACTGCTCTTTTTCGTCGGGGTATGGAGTCTCTACACCGCGCGGCCACTCATCTTCGTGCTGGCAACCGCACTCTGCTGGGTGGTCGTCGTCGGCGAGACGCTGGTAGCCACGTACGGCGTGGTCGCACGTGACCTGCACCCAGCGCGGTTCAAGCCGGATGCGCTACCGCCGCCGTACAACGACGGACAACGCCGGCGACTCGCCCTGATCGCCGAAGCGCAGCGGGGAAACGTCAGCGTCTACAGCGCGTACAAACCCTTTGCCGGCAGTGGGAAACTCGTCGACGCCTGGTCGATGGTGCTCGACACACACCGGGCAGCGGAGGGCCGCGAGGTCGAGACCTTCACGGTGCTGGAGGTCCACGACTTCGTCCGGGACCAGTTGCGCGACCTGCGGACCGGCGCGGTCACGATGACCGATCGGGTCTTCGTCGACGGTCGCGACATCCGCGACGACCTCCGGTTCCTGCCCCAGCAGGTCGGGGCGCCGGTGACCTCGGTCGATCCCGCGCTGCTGCGCAGCCTGACGATGGAGTCCGAGGACCGGGCCCGTCCGTACCTGTGCATCACGGTCAGTGGTTGGCAGGGGCAACTGGTTCATTCGACCTTCCTGCGCTTCGTCCTGACGCCTCGCGATCTGTTCATCGAGGCCAGCCATTTCCTGCTCACCCCGGTGCGGGACGAGTTCCAGGAGGTCGACAGGCTGCTGCCCGAACCGACCGTCGGTCAGGCACTGCGGATCGGCGGGCGAGCGCTGTGGCGGACGCCGGGTCATTTGTTCCGGGCACCTGTCACGACGATCGCCCACCTGTTCGGCTCGATGGCGGAAGAGCAGCAACGGAGCAGGCAGAAGAAGGAGATCCTCAACGCGCTTCGGTTCGACCATGGCGCTCCGGTCAGCCCGCGCGAGACTGTCAGCGACAGGTGGTACCAGCGGTACTTCCAGCAGCTCGACGACAACTGGTACACGAAGGTGATCGACAAGCGGCTACTGCAGTCGTTCAACGAGTTCCTTGTGTCCAAGGGGATCCACACCGACGAGCTGGCCCAGGCCGGCACGGTGATCCAGAACTCCGGCGTGATGATCACGGGCGGATCCGTCACGACGAACAGCATGGCCGCCGGCACCGGTGCCCGGGCGGCTTCCATGATCGGCAAGGTCGCCAAGGCGGCAAAGCACAGCGTCGACGAAGTTGCGGGAAGGAACTGATGAAGAAGAACTACGGGATCAGCGTCACCGGCGGGAAGGTCGAGGCCGGTGCGATGGCGGCCGGTGACCACGCGACCGCGACGAACATCTCGGCGGTGTCGGACTCACTCACCGACGCTCGTGCCGAGATGACGCATCTCCTCGAGCTGCTACGCGCCGTACCGGAACTGCCTGAGCAGACCGTCGCGATGGCCGAACTGGCCGATCACGAACTGGCGAAGGAAGAACCCGACAAGAGCTCAGTACTACGTCTGCTGGAACTGATCGCGTCCGGAGCCAAGTCGATCGCCACGATCGGCGGCGCCGTGACCGCGGTGCAGCAGGCGGTCAGCGCGATCCTATGACCGTCCGGGGGGACTGATGTCTGTCTACTGCACCTCGTGCGGCACCCGCCGCACCGAGCCGGCCAAGTACTGCACCCAGTGCGAAGCCGGTTTCGAAGAATCCCGCCCGACCCGTTCTACCGAAGCCCCGACCAGCTACGGACAGGGCTGGTACGTCGGCGCAACCGTCGTACTCGCGGTCGTCGTCACCCTGGCGATCGTCGGGCTGAACGCCATGATCACGCGCTCCGTGAACGGCCTGATCGAAGACTCCAGCGCCACCGGGTCCGGAGCGCTCGGCTACAAGATCGACTCCAACGGCTACGTTGTTCCCGCCGAGGGAAACCCGACCACCGAGGAGGCTCCGGCCTTCACCCCCTCGCCATCGGAGTACGAGACGACCGAACCGACCGTTGAGCCCACCCCGGAACCGGAACCCACTCCGACTCCCGAGCCGACGCTGGGCAACGAGCTGGTCTCCATCGCCCCCGAAGCCGCCCAAGACCCGGCCGCGTCCGCCGTCGTCGACCTACTCACCACCTACTACAAGGCCATCAACGATCACGACTACCCGACGTACCAGGCCCAGCAAACCCGCGCGGCAAGCGCCCTACTGACCCGCTCGGAGTTCGCCACCGGCTTCCGCTCCACCGTCAACTCCGACGTCGTCATCCAATCCCTCAGCCGCACCGACGACGGCCGCCTCCTGGCCGGCGTCACCTTCACCAGCACCCAGAACGCCGCAGACGGACCCAAGCAGCAAACCTGCACCCACTGGTCCGTCGGCAAATTCCTGAAGGGCCAATCCCCAACCCTCCTGATAGACAAGGCCCCCAAGTCCTACAAAGCCACCTTCGACCCCTGCTGACTTCCCCGTTCAGCGGAGCTCCTAGCCACCATCATTGCCTCTAGCAATGACTTCCGTCGCGGGTCAGAGGTTGGGTTCGGCCAGGAAGTTGTCGACCTGGGTGACGAAGGCCTTGGCGTGCTGGAAGAGAAAGCCGTGACCTGAGTCGCTGTAGAGCACCAGGACGGCGGAGTCGAGGTGCTGGACGGCGACGTACGAGGCCAGGGCCGGCAGCATCGTGTCCTGGGCGCCGTTGGCGTACAGGACGGGTTGCTGGATGCTTTCCAGGTTTGCCTGAGTCTGGTCGAACGGAATCGACTGCAGTTTCGCGACGGCCACGAGTTGCCCCTTGCCCGCCTCGTCCGTGATGACTCGCACTCCGGTGGCGAGTCGTGGGGCTACCGCGGCGAGATGCTTGCGGCCGGCCGCTCGGCCGCGCTCTGTCTCTGGGAAGAACAGGTAGCGGACGTCCTCGTCATCTCCGCCGCCGGGCTTGGCCATGATCTGCCGGACCTTGTCGCTCATCGGCGGAGCGCCGGGGACGGGGCTGCCGGGGCTGCTGCCGGCCACGATCAGCTTGCGCACCAGGTCGGGGCGACGACGAGTCGCGTACTGGGCGACGATGCCGCCCAGTGACCAGCCGAGCAGGTCGACCTGGGGTAGTCCCAGTGCCTCGATGAATTCGATGGCGCCGTCGGCGAACTGCTCGACGGAGTCGCCTGGTTCGCCGGTGGTGTGGCCGATGCCGATGTTGTCGAACACGATGACGTCGTGGTTGACCGCCAGCAGATCCAGGAACTCCGGGTCCCACCAGTCGATGGTGCCCCGGAAACGGTTGAGCAGGACCAGTGGTACGCCGCCGCGTGGCCCGATCCGGCGGTAGGTGAAGCGGGCCGAGGGCCCGCGGACGGTGAGGTCGTCGGCCGTGGCGGCCAGGGACGATGACATGTCAGCCTCTCTTTGTACGACGAGTTGTGGTGCGGATGCCGGTCAGAACATCCCGTTCGAGTTCGCGGACTCGGTCGGGACCGGCTGGATGACGTCCCAGTGCTCGACGACCTTGCCGTCCTCGACCCGGAAGAAGTCGGCCAGTGCCTGGCCGGGCTGTCCCGGCACCAGGGTCATCTCCGAATGGGTGACGACGAGGTCGCCTTCGGCAACGACACGTTTCACGGTCAGCCGCGCCGCGGGGAAGGCGGTCTTGATCCGGCGGACGAAGCCGAGGAACGCCTCCGCGCCGTCGGCCGCCTGCGGGTTGTGCTGGATGTAGTGATCGCCGAGATGGTCCTTGACGGCCTGCTCCGGATCGTTGCCGAAGGCACCGGTATAGAAGTCGACGACGATCTGCCTGTTGCGCTCGATGTCTGTCATGAGCGTGCTGTCACGAGGGTCATACCTCGATCAGACCCCGACGAACTCATGTCTGTCCAAGACCAAAATGCTTCCTTACTATAGCCAGCGTGCATACGTCATCGGATCTGGGCGTTGATCTGCGGCTCTTGGAGGCCCTGGTCGCAGTCGCCGACGAGGCCAGCGTCAGTGCGGCGGCGGTACGGCTACGCGTGGCGCAGCCCTCGTTGAGCCGGCAGTTGCGACTGCTCGAGCGACGGCTGGGACTTCAGTTGTTCGAGAAGTCCGGACGTCGGCTCCAGGTCGCCCCCGCCGCCGAGCCCGTGGTCGAGGCCGCGCGGCGCGCGCTCGATTCAGCCGATGACGTCGTCCGGACGGCGCATCGCGCAGCCGCCGGCCGACTCGGCCGGCTGGCCATCGCCGTCCTGCCGAGCTGCTCCCCGGTCCTGCTCGTCGACGCGCTCGCCGCGTTTCGTGAGGACCACCCCGACGTCGACACCAACATCATCGAACTGGTCGACGAAGAGCAGTGGCGAGCCTTGCGTGAAGGCCGGATCGATGTCGCGCTCAACCTGATCGAGCCGCCACCGAGCGACCTGCCGCATCAGGTCCTGACGGCCGAACAGGTCTGCCTGGTCGTCCGCGACGACCACCGGCTGGCCGGCAAGGAGTCCGTGCAGATCTCCGATCTGACCGGGGAGACCGTGACCTTCTTCAATCGTTCCGACCAACCAGTCGGGTATCGCTGGCTGAGCTGGATGCTCCGGTCCGCCGGTCTGCGCACGACGCTGCAGGAGGCAACCTTGACCAACATCGTCGCCGCGGTCGCGGCCGGCCTCACGGTCTCGGTCATGGTGCACTCGTTCGAGACCATCCTGCGACCACCAGGCGTCCAGTACATTCCCGTCGAGGGGTGGCGCATCGACCTCATCATCAGCCACCGCCCAGGACCGGAATCGCCCACCGTCCAAGCCTTCCGCCAAGCGCTCGACCGAGCCGTCGAACGCAGCGATGCCTCCCAGCCCTAGCCGAGCACCCTGGGCTCGACCCCACGGACCGACAGCGGACAATCGCACGTCTGCGCGTCATTCCGGGGATATCTCTTCCCCGGTACCGGATCCGCGTTTAAGGTCGGGCGCGGACCGGGTCGCGGAGGGCGATCCGCGCTGACGACATTTTCTGGAGCGTTTCTGTGACCTATTCACGTAGACGGCGGGGACTGCTCGCGGTCACCGCGGTCTCGGCCGCCACGGTGCTGGCCGTGACCGCCGCAGGAGGCGCCACCGCCGCGCCGAGCGCCGGTCCCGGTGAAGGCAAGGCGGCCTCGGCCGAGAAGAACCTGAGCAAGGAGCGCAAGGGCAACTACGACGCCCGGACGCCGAACGCGAAGACGACCTACAACCGCGCCGCCAAGGTGGCTGGTAAGGAGTCGGCCGCGTCGGAGAAGTTCCGCAACTCCCTGGGTACCCAGGGTGTCGTCGAGCTGGACCCGAACACCGGGACGCCTGCCCAGGTCACCAAGCTGAACGGGTTCCTGACCGGCCGCAGCGCCAAGAAGGCGACCGACGTCGCGCTGGGCTATGTGAAGGCGCATGCGGATGTCTTCAAGCTGACCACCGCCGACCTGGCCACGCTGAAGCTGCGCAAGGACTACGTCGACGATCTCGGCACGCACCACATCTTCTGGTCCCAGGTCGTTGACGGGACCGAGGTGTTCGGTAACGGCCTGAAGGCCAACGTCACCAAGCACGGCGAACTGATCTCCATCATGGGATCGCCCGTGTCCGGCCTGACCAGCCAAGCCGCCGCCCGCTCAGCCGCACCCGCAGTCTCCGCCGACCAGGCCCGCACAACGGCTGCCAAGGACATCGACGGTACGGCGAAGTCCGCGTCCTCGAAGTCATCCGGCAACACGGTGATCTGGAGCAACGGCGACCAGGCCAAGCCGGTCTGGTTCCACACCGCCGACGGCCTGCGCAAGGGCTGGATGACCTATGTCAACGCGGGCGGCACGAAGGTTTACACGCACGTCATCGACGCGCAGACCGGTGGTCTGCTCTACCGCAAGGACCTGAACAGCGAGGCCGGCGGCGACGCGCTCGTCATCGACAACTACCCGGGCGCACCCAGCGGCGGCAAGCAGCACTTCGAGAACCTGTACTACGAGAAGTGGCTGCCGAAGACGGCCAAGTCCCTGCTCGACGGTACGTCGGTCTCCGCCTTCGCCGATGTGAACGACGACAACCAGCCGAACGCCGGCGAGACCGTGAAGATCCCCGGCACCAAGACCGGCGCCGAGTACAAGCTCGTCCCGTTCAACAGCAACCCGCTGTGCTCGCCCACGACCGTCTGCACCTGGGACCCGGCCAAGCCGGACTCGTGGAAGACGAACATGAACGAGGACGTCACCAACGGGTTCTACCTGGCCAGCAACTACCACGACTGGCTGGCCAAGCCGCCGATCAGCTTCACCCCGGCCGCGGGTTCCTTCGACGCGGCCGGCGGCGACCCGGTCCTGCTGAACTCGATCGACGGCGCCGCGACCGCCGCGAACGGTGGCCCGGACGCGAACCACATCAACAACGCGAACATGAGCACGCCGCCGGACGGCATCGCGCCGACCATGCAGATGTACCTGTTCGGCAGCCCCGGCGACGACACGACCGTCGCCACCAGCTCGTCGAACTCGGCCGAGATCCTCTACCACGAGTACACCCACGGCCTGTCCGGCCGCCTGGTCGTCGACGCCGGCGGCAACTCGACGCTGAACAGCATCCAGGCCGGCTCGATGGGCGAGGCCTGGAGCGACTTCTACGCGCTCGACTACCTGGCCTCGCACAACCTGGAGAAGGACACCGTCGCCAACGGTGAGATGCGGATCGGCCGGTACGACACCGCCGGCGGCACCATCCGCACCATGCCGACCGACTGCCGGGTCAAGGCCAAGGAAGCGGCCTGCGTCGGCGTCGACGGCTCGCAGGGCGGCTACACGTACGGCGACTTCCCCACCATCGGCGGCAGTCCCGAGGTGCACTCCTCCGGGGAGGTCTGGGCCCAGGCGCTGTGGGACCTGCGGGAGCGCTTCGGCCACACCTACGCGCTGAGCATCATCACTCGCGCGATGGAGCTCTCGCCGGCCGACCCGACCATGCTGGACATGCGTAACGCGATCGTGCAGGCCGACCTGGTCGCCAGCGGCGGCAAGAACGCCGGCATCATCTGGCAGGTCTTCGCCAACCGCGGCATGGGCTGGTACGCCGGTGTCATCGACGGCGGCGACTCCTTCCCGGCCGAGGACTTCCACATCCCGCCGACCGGCAAGGCCGTCACGCTGACCGGCACCATCACCGACAAGGACACCGGCAAGCCGATCCCGGGCGCGCTGGTCTACATCGGCGGCCACGCCTCCGGCTTCGCGGGCGGCTACACGTCGACCACCGACGCCGCCGGCAAGTACAAGATCACCAACGTTGCCCCGGGCACCTACCCGAAGCTCGTGGTGGCCTCGCCCGGTTACGAGCTCGCCGTCAACCCGGTGACCGTCAAGACCGGCGGCACCGCCAGCTACGCCGTACGACGGAACTGGGCCGCCGCCTCGGGTGGCGGCACCATCGCCGCCTTCAACGGACCGGACTACAGCGACAACGCCTGTGGGCCGGACGGTGCCATCGACAACACCCAGGGCCTTGGCTGGGGCAGCACCACCGGCGACGACGACGGCAACCCGACCAACGTGATGATCCCCAAGCACATCGACATCAAGCTCCCGTCGAAGCTGGCGAGCATCGACTCGTTCAAGGTCGACCCGTCGCCGGTCTGCGGTGACGCCGGCTCCTCCTCGACCGGTCAGTACAAGATCGAGACCTCCGCCGACGGCACCACCTGGGCCACCGCCCAGGCCGGCACCTTCACCGCCGCCAACCGGGGCAAGTACAACGTGCTCACCCCGACCGGCAACGCGGCGAACGTCCAGTACGTGCGGTTCACCATGCTGAGCCCGCAGGTCCCGGACTTCGCCACCAACTGCCCCGCCGGCAACTACGGCGGCTGCCAGTACACCGACATGACCGAGATCCAGGTCTTCGGCAAGAAGTAGTTCGCCGCACGAAGGCCGGCCGGGCAGCAGCCCGGCCGGCCTTCGCTTTCCTGAGGGCTATTGCGAGTAGATCGGGACCGGCCGGGTGCCCAGGTTCCGGACCGAGGTGGTGAGCAGGTGACTGCCGCGGGCCTCGATGATGCAGCGGGCCGGGTCCTTGGTTCCGCTGGCGACGGCGAAGACCCTGACGTCGAGATCGTCGACCAGGGCGCCCGGAACCTGGTCCAGGTAGCGGGCGGCGGCCAGTTGGCACTCGCCGTCGGAAGCGCGGCGGGTGCTGCCGGTGGCGACGTACTCACCGCTGTGCAAGGCGGAGCAGGGCACGTTCTTGGTGACCCGGCGATCGACACAGCGGCGCCAGGCCGCACCGGTCGTTCCCTGCAAGGCGTCGCGCGCCGATCCACTGACCTCCCGGCCGGCGTCGATCGCACATCGTCCGGCCGGTGACCGGGCGACCTTGGCGACCACGATGTCGAGGCCGTTCTGGCCGCCGAGGAAATCGATCACGGCGGCCTGGTCGCAGGACGAGGCCTGCGGGATCTCCTCGTAGCGGTGCGACTCGCGGCAGTCGATCGCCGTACGGGCCGAGGTCCAGCAACCCAGCTCGGCAGCAGTCGGACGCACCGGCGTGCTCGAAGAAGCCGGTGACGACGGCGGTGAGGTACTCGGCGTACTGATGGTCACGGTGGGCGGCTCGGCGGTGTCTGGATCATGGGGAACGATCCAGCGCACGAGACCCACGATCGCCCCGACCAGGCCGACGATCTCAGCGATCATCACCAGGGTCTTGAGGACCGGGTGCTCGTTGAGACGATCAAGATGCCGAAACACCGAACCGGATCGGTTGCCCGGAGGTGGCTGCACCTCCGGGCTGTCCGGATCGGTCAAGACAGGACCATGTTCATCAGCACCGCCTCGACAGCACCACTGCCGCATCCCTCGGTGTTCTTCAGCGAAACGATGATCTTCAGCGCGTTGACCTTCGGCACCGGAAGATCGAAGGCCGCGACCTGGTTGAGTTTCACGCTCTTCTGGTCTCGGTACTGCCCGTTGGCATCGATCCGGACCACCAGCACCTGGTCGGAGCTCTCCGACGAGTTACTCTGGCCGAACTCGAGCTTCAACCGGCCGAAATTGTTCGCCAGCCGCAGCTCCAGCGCGTCCTCGACATCGCAGTTGCTCAGGGTGCCGCCGATTCCGGTCACCTGTTTGCGGTCGGCAACGTCGTACCGGCCGTCCTTCCAGCCGTCGGGGTACTCGAAGACGTTGCTCAGTACCAACGGCCGGCCGGCGACGTCCGCGGCGAGCGCCACCGGCGTCGCCGAGTCGGTCGGTTCGGTCGAATCGTCGCCCACCGGGGCCGACGTCGGCGCAGTGGTCGGCGGCGTCTCGGTCGGTGCCGGCGCCTGGACCGTCGTCGTTACCGTGACGGTGGCCGTCGGCTGGCCACTGCCTTCTGTTGCTCCCCCGCATCCGGCGGCCAGCAGCAGCGCTCCTGACAGCAGACACCCCATGACACATCGGTTCCCACCCCTGGTTCCCCACATCTGCGCGACGGTACACAGCTACCGTGTGTGAGTCTATGGATCGATCATTTGAACTCTGCGTAGTCACCGATCTGTGATCACCGCAGCCGACGGCGGTCGCCGGGACCGCAGCCGGATCGTGCAGGAACTCAGCAATCTCGGCGATGTCGGCCGTCTGTATGGCGTCGTTAGGTTGCAGCCATGTTCAGACTCAGCGCCGTCATCGCCCTGGCGACCACTCTGCTGACCGCCCCGCTCGCCGTACCGACGCAGGCGGTCGCCGCACCCATTCCGGTGCAGGTCCTCAGCCTCACCGATCTGCACGGCTACCTGTCCGAGACCGAGAACCTGACCATCCCCGGCCCGACTGGCACCCTCCAGGTCGGCGGAGCGGCGTACCTGAAGGCGCAGCTCGACAAGCTCCGCGCCGGGAAGCCGAACAGCTTCCTGATCGGGTCCGGTGACCAGTTCAGCGGTTGGCCCGACTACACGCAGGGGTTCGCGAACGAGCCGACGATCGAAGTCCTGAACGAGTTCGGGCTCGACTTCGACGTGGCCGGAAATCACGAGTTCGACCGCGAGCTGCCGTTCCTGCGGCGAATGATGTCGGGAGCCTGTTACGGCAAGCCCGGCTTCGACACCTGCTTCACCGACTCCCGCGGCCGGGCGTTCCACGGCACCGACTACTCGTACCACGCGGCCAACGTGGTCGCCGCCAAAACCCAGCGGCCGGTACTTCCGCCGTACTGGATCGCGAAGGCAGGAACGGCGCGCATCGGGTTCATCGGCCTCGGATTCCCCGGTACGCCGACCGAGACCTTGTCGATCGCGCAGTCGGGGCTGGAGTTCCAGGGGCTGGTCGACGCGGCGAACCGAGCCGCGGCCGAACTCAAGGCGCAAGGTGTGAACGCGATCGTGGTCAGCATGCACGAAGGCGGCCAGCAGGGCGGACTGTTCAACGACTGCAAGAATCCGGTCGGCCCGATCTTCGACGCCGCCCGGGCGATGTCCCCTGACATCGACGTGATCCTCGGCGGACACTGGCACACCGCGTTCAACTGCATGATTCCCGACCCGTACGGCGTCCCGCGGCCGGTGCTCGAGGCCTCCAATCACGGCCGGGTGCTCGGTGAGGTGAACCTGTCGCTCGATCCCGCGAACGGCGAGGTGATCCGCTCGGCAACGACCGCCACGAACCACGCGGTCACCAAAGACCTCACGCCCGACCCGGCGCTCCAGAAGATCGTGAAGTACTGGATGGACAAGTGGGCGGTCCGGCAGCAGCAGCCGCTGGCGAAGCTCGACCGCGATCTCGACTTCTCCAAGACGGCCGAGAGTCGGACCGGCAATCTGGTCGCGGACCTCTACCGCTCGGAGGGTCAGGCAGATTTCTCCTTGGTACCGGCCGATATGGGCGTCGATGTGATCGCGGCCGGGCTCAAGGCCGGGACGGTCTCGTTCGGAGATGCTTGGCCGGTGGTCGGGATCTCGCCGATCACAACGCTGGCACTCAAGGGATCAGTGGTGGAGCAGATCCTCGAACAGCAATGGATTCCGCCGGCGTACGGATGCACGCGGTTGTCGTCGCTCGCGGTCTCCGACCAGGTTCGTTACACCTACGATCTCGGCAAGCCGGTGGGTGACCGGGTCGATCCGGCGAAGGTACTGATCCGCGGCAAGCGGCTCGACCTCGGCAAGACCTATCGAGTGGCGACCAGTGCCGCGATGCCCTTGCACGGTGCGGAGTACGGCTATCCGGGGTTCCAGCAGTACACCGACCTGGTCCGGGCGCCACGGATGGGCCAGGAAGCGTTCCTGAACTACCTGCGCAGCCAGCGATCGATCAAGGCGCCTGCCCTTGGCCGGGTGACGGCGATCCCGGGCACGCCACCTCCGGTGGACGGCCTGAATCTCCTGCCCCAGAAGGAGATGAAGGCCACGGCGACCAGCCAGGGCTCGGCGACCAACGGTCCCGCAGCGGCACTCGACGGCAGCTGCACGACGCTCTGGCACTCCAACTGGAGTCCGCACGCGCCGCTTCCGCAGTACATCACGCTCGACCTCGGCCAGAGCCGTTCGATCGAGGCACTCGTCTACACCCCACGCCAGGACGCCTCGCCGAACGGCCGCATCTTCAAGTACGACGTCCAGGTGAGTGCCGATGGCAACAACTTCCAATCGGCGGCCACCGGCAACTGGGATGACACGAAGCAGGCCAAGATCGCCCGCTTCACCGCCGGTACGACGGCGCGCTACGTCCGGCTGGTCGGCCTCGAAGGCGGCGCGGACTACGCGTCGGCGACCGAGCTCAATATTGCTCTAGCTCCGGGCTCCTGACCTGGTCGCGGTACTTCGTCGGTGGCAGACCGAAACGCTGACCGAACTGCCGGCTGAAGTAGTGCGGTGACTCGAAACCTACCGCACGGGCTATCTGCGCGACCGACATATCGGTTGCCCCGAGCAACTCGGAAGCGCGCTGGAGCCGGAGCCCGACGACGACGTTCATGATCGAATCGCCCACCTGTTCCTTGAACAGGTGGGCGAGCCTCGAGACCGACACCTGCGCGAGGCCGGCGAGGCTGCTCAGGGTGTATGGGCGGGCGGGGTCGGAGGTGACCGCGTCCAGCACCAGTTGCACTCGCGAGTCGAGGTGGCGAGTGTCTCTGCGGAGGCTGCTGGTGGCGACCAGCAACACCTCCTCAATGCCGTTCATCGTCAACTGGACGGCGAGGTTCTTCTCCAGCAGATGCAGCTCGGTGTCGCCGGTGGGCGACAGGCCGGCGAGCTGGGCGTCGCGATGGAGGCGGGCGAAGGCAGAGACCAGGCGGTCGGTCTCCGACGGCCTGGTCAGCCGAACATAGGACAGGCCGGGCATTGCCTGCGGCAACGACCACCAGGCATGCCACTCGCGACGCGGCTGGAAGTGCGCCCACCAGGTCTCCCAGTACGTGCCCACGGTCCCGTAGTCGTGCTCCGTACCGGGGCTGACCAGCACCAGGTCGCCGTGGCGGAGCGTCAGCTTGTCGCCGGCGATCTGGAAATGACCTGTACCTCCGGCGGTGTAGAGCAGGTACCAACTGCCGACACCGTCCGGCCGGACGACGCGATAGTCCCCGCCACTGTGGAAGTGGCCAGTCACCAGTTTGCTCGGCGGCGGGATCTCGCTGTAGAGCTCGATCAGCACCTGAGTAGCAAGATCGTGCTCGAACTCAGCAGGCTCTGTCATGGTGCACCCTTCGTGCGGATCCCTAGATTACCCACACAGCAGCAAGATCCTGTACCCCACCGAAGTGAGGATCCCCGTGGGTTTCGTCCCCGTCACCGAGCTCGCCCACGACGCCACGACCCGTGTCTTCGAACACGGCTGGCAGTCCTGGAGCCCCAGCGGCTGGTATCCGCTGGACGCGCGACCGCCGCGACCGACCGCCCCCAATCACCATGTGATGGCCTATCGCCCCGGCGTCACTGCGCAGGGCTTCCAAGGCGAAGGCCTGCTGGCTGTTGCGACCGGCAACGAGGTCACCGTGGTCAGCGCCCTCTCGCCGGATCAGGTGCCGTCGATCCGCTGTGAAGTGCGGGGAGACGTCGTGGTGGTCTCCGCCGATGGCGAAGTCCAGGTCAGCTCGGGTCAGTACGAGAACGCGAATCAGGCATTGGCCGACTGGGCCGACGCATTCGCTCGCGGCTCGGCCGAGCACGCCGTACGGGTCTTCGGACCGTCGTGGTGCAGCTGGTACGCCTACTGGGGCAAGGTCACCGAGCGCGATGTAATGACCGAGGTCCGGCAGTTCGACGAGCACGAGCTCAGCGTCGACCTCGTGCTGCTCGACGAGGGCTATCAGGCGGAGATCGGCGACTGGCTGACCCCGCGCGAGGACTTCGGCTCGACCGTCCGGCTGGCCGCCGACATCCGCTCCGGCGGTCGGCGAGCCGGCATCTGGGTCGCACCCTTCCTAGTCGGCGCCAAGAGCGAGACCGCTCGGCGACATCCCGAATGGCTCGTCCCGGGCATCACCGCCGGAACTAATTGGGGCCAAGAGCAACTAGTACTCGACATCACCCATCCGGGCGCGGCTCGCCACCTTCAGGACGTCTTCACCGAACTGTGCCGCCAGGGCTACGACCACTTCAAACTCGACTTCCTGTACGCCGGTGCCATCGAAGGCGATCGCCATGAGCAACTCGACGGCATCGCGGCGTACCGGCACGGCCTGCGGCTCCTCCGGGAAGCCGTCGGGCCCAACCGGATCCTGCACGGCTGCGGCGCCCCGATCCTTCCCAGCCTGGGCTTGGTGGACTGCATGCGGATCTCCCCGGACACCGACCCGCTCGTCGACCCGCCGTCCGGTGACATCTCGCAACCCGGCCAGCGCGGCGCCCGCTCCACCTCGATCGCGCGCGAGTTCCTGCACGGCCGCTGGTGGGCGAACGATTCCGACTGCCTGATCGTGCGACCCGACGTACAGGCTCGTGAGGAGTGGGCCGCACACATCGAGACCGCACCGGGGCTGCGGATGTCCAGCGACCCGATCGGCGACCTCGACGCGTGGGGTCTCGCCCGCACCCGGGAGTTGCTCACGCCCAGCTCGCCCCGGCCCCATCCGCTCAGGAATCCCGATGCTTAGGCCCGCGCCCCGGCGTACCCGCCGCGTCCAGCGACGGCAGCAGACCCTGGCCGGCTACGCACTGCTCGCCCCGAGCATGATCGGCGTCCTCGGCTTCCTGCTCGCGCCGGTGCTGATCGTGATCGTGCTCAGTCTCTTCGACTGGAAGTTGCTCTCCACCCCCGAATTCATCGGCCTCGCCAACTACCGCGAGCTGTTCAACGACAGCGACGTCTGGCACTCCTTCCTGGTCACCCTGTACTACGTCCTGATCTGCGTGCCCGGGACAACCATCCTGTCGCTGTTGCTGGCGCTGCTGGTCAACCGCAAACTCCGCGGCATGAAGTACTTCCGCGCGCTCCTGGTGATCCCGTGGATGGCGACCCCGGTCGCGATGGGCCTGGTCTGGACCTGGATCTTCGACCCGGGCCGCGGTGCCCTGAACCAGTTCCTCGGCCTCTTCGGCGTCGACGGCCCGGCCTGGCTGTCGTCTCCGCTACTGGCGATGCCGAGTGTCGCGGCCGTCCACATCTGGCAGTTCGCCGGCTACAACATGCTGTTCTTCCTGGCCGGATTGCAGAACATCCCGGCATCGTTGCGCGAGGCATCATCCCTGGACGGCGCCTCACCGGTGGCGCACTTCTTCGCCGTCACGCTGCCGTTGCTCCGGCCAACCATGCTGTTCGTGCTGATCACCAACGTGATCGGTTCCTTCCAGGCCTTCGACACGATCTTCGTGATGACCGAGGGCGGCCCCGGCGACAGCACCGAGGTGGCGACGTACCTGATCTACGACGAGGCGTTCCGCAAGTTCGACTTCGGCTACGCCTCGACGATCTCGGTACTGCTGTTCGTGGTGATCCTGGTCGTCACGATCTCCCAGTTCGTCTACTTCGAGCGTCGCACGACGTACGACTTCTCCTGAGGTGGTGCCGATGTCGAGATACCGGATCCTTCCGTACGGCGTACTGGTGGCCGGCTGCGTGTTCGCGATCTTCCCCTACTACCTTGCCCTGCTGACCGCGTTCAAGGGCCCTGGGCAACTGTTCGGTACGGCGCCCTGGGAACCGGGGCTGCCGCCGAGCTCGGCCGCCTTCGACCGGCTGTTCGCGTCGGGCTTCGGCGGGTACCTCGTCAACACCGTCGCGGTCACTGTGGGCATCACGGTCGGGCAGCTGGTGTTCGCCGTACTGGCTGCTTATGCCTTCGCCCGCTTGTCGTTCCCGGGCCGGGATGTCCTGTTCTGGGTCTATCTGTCGACTTTGATGGTGCCGCCGGTGGTGACGATGATCCCGCTCTACCTGATGATGCAGAAGCTCGGCCTGGTCGATACATGGGCCGGACTGATGCTGCCGACCATGCTCGGTACGCCGTACGCGATCTTTCTGTTGCGTCAGTTCTTCCGGACCATCCCGGCGGATCTGGAGGACGCCGCCCGGATCGACGGCGCCGGCCGGGTGCGGACGCTGCTCTCGATCGTGCTGCCGCTGTCCAAGCCGATCCTGGTCACCGTCACCACGTTGGCTGTGGTCGCCAATTGGAACAGTTTCCTCTGGCCGCTCATCATCACCAGCAGCGAGGACAAGCGGCTGCTCTCGGTCGGGATCGCCTTGTTCAAAAGCGAAATCGGCGTCGACTACAACGCGGTGATGGCCGGCAGCCTGATCGCGCTGGCGCCGCTGCTGGTGCTGTTCATCTTCTTCCAGCGCTTCATTGTCCGCTCGGTCGCCGTCACCGGGCTCAAGTAGGAGGCTCATCATGTCCCATCCCCTGTCACGACGGACACTTCTGCTGGGCGCTGCCGGTCTGGCCGGTCTGACCGCCTGCGGTTCGTCCACCGACAAATCAACCAGCGGCGGCAAGACCGAGCTCGTCTACCGCCTCTGGGACGAGCAGCAGGAGGTCGGCTACAAGGCGGTCTTCGCCGCCTTCACCGCCGAGAACCCGGACATCACCGTCCGGATGGAGGTGCTGCCCTGGGACCAGTACTGGACCAAGCTCACCACCGAGCTGGCCAGCGGCAAGGCCCCCGACGTCTTCTGGCTGACGGTCGAGAACTTCCCCGACCTGGCCGACAAGGGCGTGCTCGCACCACTCGACGACGTGATCGCCAAGGCCGGACTGAAGCTCGACTCGTACCACCCGAACGTCGTCCAGTCGTACAAGTTCGAGGACAAGCAACTCGGCCTGCCGAAGGACCTAGGCGTGGTAGGCCTGCTCTACAACAAGAATCTGGTCGCCAAGGCCGGGATCACCATGCCCGATCAACTCACCTGGGCCCCCGATGGTTCGGGCAGCTTCCTGGAGATCGCCCGCAAGCTGACTGTCGGCGACAAGCAGTGGGGCTTCTGTTCCTGGAACCACAGCCAGACCCAATGGCTGAACTGGATCGCATCCAACGGCGGCAAGACGATGGACAAGCCGTACGGCACCTTCGACTTCGCCGGACCGAAGTCGGTCGAGGCCCTGAAATGGGCCCGCGACCTGATCTTCAAGTGGCGGGTCTCCCCTGATGGCACGCGGACCAACCCGCCGACCGGGCAGGCCACCGAGATGTTCTACCGCGGTGAGGTAGCGATGTTCCCGGCGAACAACGCGCTGCTGCCGTTCGCGTTGCCCGAGGTGAAGTTCCCGATCGGCGTCACCGCGCTGCCGGCCGGACCGTCCGGACGCACGGTCGTGATCAACGGGCTGGCCGAGGTGATGTTCGCCAAGACCAAGCACCCCGAGGAGGCCGGGAAGCTGATCGCCTTCCTCGGTTCGGAGAAGGCGCAGAAGCTGATGGGTGATGCGGGATACGTGATCCCTGCTCTCAACGACGCGGGCGCGGGCTACGCGTCGTACTGGAAGAAGAAGGGTATCGACGTGCAGCCGTTCCTCGACTCCGCCGCCGGCAGCACGGTGAACATGCCGATCGCCGAGGGTTGGACCGCGAAGGTTGCCGAGATCAACAAAGCCATGAACGACGTGTATCTGGACAAGACCGACGTGGCCGGCATCGCCACCACCCTGGACAAGATCGGGAACAAGAGATGAAAGAGCTGCTCGACTCCACCCCTGTCGCCAACGATGCGTCGGTACTACGCGAGCGCCTGGCCGGCGACGGGTACCTGTTCTTTCGCGGCCTGCTGCCGGCGGCGGTGATCGATGACGTCCGTAGGCAGATCGCAGGGATACTCGCGGACAGCCACTGGCTGGCTCCCGGTTCCGCGCCCGACGAGCTGCTCGCTTCGGGTCGTGCGGTGGAGGAGGGGTCGGCGGGATTCTTCGGCGCCTACACCGCGATCCAGAGCACGGAGGCCTTTCATGCGCTGGCGGTGCGGCCGGAGTTGCTGGCGCTGGCGGAGCGGCTGCTCGGTGAGCCTGCCTTTGCTCATCCGGCGCACATCTGCCGGATCGCACCGCCGTCGCCGGGTGCCAACCCGACACCGATCCATCAGGACTACCGGTTCATCCAGGGGTGCATCGACACGTTGACCACCTGGCTGCCGTTGAGTGACGCTCCCCCGGAGATCGGTGGGCTTCGGGTGTTCGCGGGCTCGCCGCGGCTCGGCGTACTGCCGGTGAAGGCGTCCGACGGGCCAGGGATGATGCGGGCCGAGGCCGATGAGGATCACCCCGAGTGGCGGACGACGACGTACCGGCCGGGTGACGTGTTGCTGTTCAGCAGTCTGACCGTTCATGGCGCGATGCCGAACAAGACCAAGCAGCTGCGGCTGTCGGCCGACTTCAGGTACCAGGCAGTCAGCTCGCCGATGGCGGTCGATGCTCTCGGAACCGGCAAGCCGCACTACCACCCGGACGTGCCGGACTTCCCGACCCTCACGCGCGGATGGACCTCGACGGCGAGCATCGAAGTCCCTCCCGGCGTCACCTTCGTGGACCGATTCGATCCGCGGCTGGACGACGTACCGACGCCGGCCTCGCGCTTCGCCTACTGATCTGTACGACGTCGGCGATCCGTGGATTGACGATCAGTGTGAGCGGGTACTGTCCGGGCAGTGACTCGCCGCCTGATCGCTGTCGTGTGCTTGGTCCCCGCCGTACTCGCAGGATGCACTTTTCCCTTGGCAGGCGCCGATCCGGGCTCGACAGCCAGCCCGTCGAAGCCAACACCACCAGTCGGTACGGCGAGCGCTTCGCCGGGTACCGGGAAGGCGATCACGGCCGCGCTGAAGCAGGTGCGCGTGTTAGGTGTGCGCCCTGAGGTGGCGGGGTATCGGCGCGATCAATTCGGCCCGGCCTGGTCCGACGACCACTCGGGGCTCGGCGGTCACAACGGCTGCGACACCCGCAACGACATCCTCGCCGCGCAGTTGCAGGCATCGAAGTACCGCGGCAAGTCCCGTTGCGTCGTGATCGCCGGCACCCTCGTCGCCGACCCCTACACCGGCAAACGCCTCGAGTTCCGCAAAGCCAAGGCCTCCGAGATCCAGATCGACCACATCTACCCCCTCTCGCGCGCCTGGGACATGGGCGCCGCGACCTGGCCCAAACAACGTCGAGTCGACTTCGCCAACGACGAAGCCCTCAACCTCATCGCAGTCGGCGGCTCCGCCAACGCCTCAAAAGGCGACTCCGGCCCCGGTGAATGGCTCCCCCTCAACCGCACCTACCGCTGCACCTACGCCCTCCGCTACCTCCAGGTCGCCCACAAATGGTCCCTCCCCATCACCACAGACGACCGCAACTCCATCAAGTCCCTAACCCAACTCTGCCCCTGACAGGGCGGACGGCTGAGGTGTTAGCTGTTGAGGGCTGCGAGGAGGACTACCAGCACGCTGGCGGCGAGGATGATGCCTAGGAGGCCCAGGAGGAAGCCGAGGCCTTTGCGCTTCACCTTGGTGTGGCCGATGCTGCCGGTGGAGGCGAACTGGTGGTACGGGGATGCGTAGAAGACCGGTACGGCCTGGTTGGGCTGGACTGTGAAGTCGAGGGCGGCCTTGCCGAAGTCGCGCATCCACTCGCAGTGGACGTCGATGTGCAGCGGGCCGGCGAAGACGGGGATGTCGTTGCGGCCGTACTTCACCTTCACCGGGTAGCCGTTCAGCTGCACCTTCGGCGGGATCATGCTGCTCGTCATGATGCTGCCCTGGATGGTCAGCTGCAGCATCCCCATCGGAGCCTGCTGCTGGGGCGGGTACTGCTGCGGCTGTTGCGGCTGGAACTGCGGCGGCTGCTGCGGGTAGCTCATGCGGCCAACCATAAAGCCTCAGCGACTCCACCCGCGATGCTCAGTCGGGCGAGTAGCGGACCGCCACCACTGACCAACTCTGCGGAGACCGGCAGGTTCACGCTCAGCGTGCCCACCCGGACGGCTCAGGAGCGGGGTTGGTCAGTGGTGCAGGTCCGCCCCCGCCACCCGCTCAGGTGCTGTCGGGTGTGGACAGGAGTTTGACGCGGCGGCGCAGGCGGCGTGGCTCGAAGGCAGACCAGCTGAGCAGCACGGCACCCGCCAGGGGGAGGATCGCTCGCCACTTTTCACGGTCGTCGTCGAGCAGGGTCAGAACCCCGCTCAGTACGAGGAAGACGGGCATGACGAAGAGGAACACCCGAAACAACCGCGAACGGTAGCGATCCAATTGCCGGCGCGCCGCAACCAACGCGGCCGCCCGGATCGCCGGGTCGGTGGGAACAGGTCCGCGACGTGAGGCCTGGAAGGCGGTACGACGCTGTTCCCGCGTCAGGTTGGTGTCGATCGAGGGTATGAGCGCACCCCACCGCCGTTGAAGCAGAACCATCGTGACGCCGAGCGGCGGTCCAGTGATCACTGCGGCGACCACTGCCGACTTCCAGCTTTCGGCCTCCAGGTAGTGGATCGCCAGGCCGAACAGAACGCCGTACAGAAGTCCCGCACCGAGACCAAGAGCCCACAAGCGCATGCCGCATTCCGTCCGCCGGTAGAACAAGACTTTCCGGCCTCGCTGCTGAAGCGGAGAAAGATGCTCAGACACTGGCATGGGCGACCGGCTCCGGTCTACCGGTCGGGACCGAAATCCGCTGCCACAAGGGGCAACAACGACGCAGCCGCCGCACCCCTCGGAGTGAGGGATGCGGCGGCCGCGGGGGTGTTACTTGGTGAGGGGCGCGAGCTTGGGGTCGTTCGCGTAGGCCTCGGCTGCGTTGGCCTTGGTGACGATGACCGGGGGCAGCAGGAAGGACGGGACGACCTTGACACCGTTGTTGTAGGTCTTGGTGTCGTTGACCTGCGGGGTACCGCCGGTCTGCAGGGCCTTGACCATGTTGATGGTCTCGGTCACCAGCTTGCGGGTGTCCTTGTTGATGGTGGAGTACTGCTGGCCGGCCATGATCGACTTGACCGACTCGACCTCGGAGTCCTGACCGGTGACGACCGGGGTCGGCTTGCCGGCGCCCTTGACCGAGGTCAGGATGGCGCGGGCGAGGGTGTCGTTCGGGGACAGGACGCCGTCGAGAGTCTTGCCGCTGGTGTAGGTCGAGGTCAGCAGCGAGTCCATCCGCTGCTGGGCGCCTTCGGCCTTCCAGCCCTGGATGGCGGTCTGCTTGATGTCCTTCTGGCCGGAGCCGACGACCACGTCACCCTTGTCGATCAGCGGCTTCAGGACGTCCATCGCACCGTTGAAGAAGACCGCGGAGTTGTTGTCGTCGGGCGAACCCGAGAACAGCTCGATGGTCCACGGGCCGTTCGGCTTCTTGGCCTTCATGCCGTCGAGCAGGGCCTGGCCCTGCAGCTGGCCGACCTTGAAGTTGTCGAACGCGATGTAGTAGTCGAGGTCCGGGGTGTTGGTGATCAGGCGGTCGTAGGCGATGACGACCGCACCGGCCTCCTTGGCCTGCTTCACCTGGGTCGACAGCTGCGCCGCGTCGGTGGCGCCGATCACGATGACCTTCGCACCCTTGGTGACCATGGTCGAGATCTGGCCCTGCTGGTCGGCGACGGTCGTCGACGCACCGGCGTACTGGACGTCGGACTTGAAGCCCGCTTCCTTGACCCCGTTGGTGAACAGGTCACCGGCCAGGACCCAGTTCTCCGAGGTCTTCGACGGCAGCGCGACGCCGATCAGGGAGTCGGCCGCGAAGCCCTTGGCCGGCGCGGCGCCGGTGTCTTCGCCTTCGCGGTTGTTGCCGCAGGCGCTGAGCGCGAGTACGGCGACGGCACCGACCGCGACCGCCTTGGTGAGGAGCTTGTACATCGTGGATACCTTTCGTGGGCTCCCGCCGCACCTGGTCGGCGGGAGTGTCCGCTTTCGCGGGCGTCTGGATAACTTCGCGGGCGTTCGGATGATTCAGCGAGCTGCGGGCGTCTTGTCGCTCGGTCGCGGTACGTCGGCGGGCGCGGCCGCGGCCGGAGCCGCCTCGCGCCGGAACGGGCGGGTGAGCGAGTCGACGATCGAGAACCGTCCCTGGCTCTTGTTGTAGACGTCGAGCGCGACGGCGAGCAGCAGGACCAGGCCCTTGATCATCTGGACCAGGTCGACGCCGACACCCATCAACTGCAGGCCGTTGTTGAGCAGCGCCATCACCAGACCACCGACGATGGAGCCGCTGACCGTGCCCAGACCACCCGAGACCGCCGCGCCACCGATGAAGACGGCGGCGATCGCGTCGAGCTCCCAGCTCAGCCCGTCCTGCGGGCCGGAGGCGGCGGACCGCGCGACGAAGATCATGCCGGCCAGGGCGGCGAGGATGCCCATGTTGGTCATCACGAAGAAGTTGACCCGCTGCAGCTTCACACCGGACAGCTCGGCGGCCCGGGCGTTGCCGCCGACCGCGTAGATCCGCCGGCCGGAGACCGTGTTGCGTGTGTAGAAGGAGTAGATCAGCACCAGACCGATCAGGATGATGCCCGAGATCGGCAGGCTGGTGCCGACCCGGCCACCGGCGAACCGCAGCGTGGCGAAGACGATGACGCCGACCATCACGACGAGCCGGACACCGGAGATCCACAGCGGAGCGGGCTCGGCGCCCATCTCCTGACGGGTACGGCGGGAGCGCCACTCCCGCCACGCCACCGCGAGACACCCGATCAGGCCGAGGACCAGCGTCAGGTTGTTGTACCCCGTGCTGGGTCCGACCTCGGGCAGGTAACCAGCGCCGATGTAGCGGAAGCCCTCCGGGACCGGAACCGTGTCGGCGTTACCGATGAACTGGTTGCCACCGCGGAACAGCAGCATGCCGGCCAGGGTCACGATGAACGCCGGTACGCCGATGTACGCGACCCAGAAGCCCTGCCAGGCACCGATGAGCGCGCCGACCACCAGGCCCAGCACGATCCCCAGCGGCCAGGGCAGGTCGAAGTGCGCGATCGACTTGGCCACCACGATCCCGGTGAACGCGGCCACCGACCCGACCGACAGGTCGATGTGTCCGGCAACGATCACCATCAGCATCCCGATCGCGAGGATCAGGATGTAGGAGTACTGACTGACGACCGCGATCAGGTTGCCCGACGTCAGCGTGAGCCCGTCGGTCAGCACCTCGAACAGCAGGACGATCGCCACCAGGGTGAAGATCATGCCGAACTGGCGGCCGACAGTGGTCGTTCCTCCGAAGAGGTTCTTCTTGAGGTCTTGGAATCCGCTCATCACACCGGCATCTTCTTCGTAGTGGTCATCTGCTTCATCAGGCGTTCGGGGTCGGCGTCCGCGCGCCCGACCTCACCGGTAATCGTGCCTTCGAACACGGTGTAGATCCGGTCGCACAGGCCGATCAGCTCCGGCAGTTCCGAGGAGATCACCACGACACCCTTGCCCTGTTCGGCCAGTTTGTGAATGATCCCGTAGATCTCGAACTTGGCGCCGACATCGATCCCGCGGGTCGGCTCGTCGAGGATCAGCAGGTCCGGGTCGCTGAACATCCACTTGGCCAGCACGACCTTCTGCTGATTGCCGCCGGACAGCTTGGCGACGCCCTCGTCGACCGACGGTGTCTTGATCCGGAGCTCCTGGCGGTAGTCCTCGGCGGCCTGGTGCTCGGCCACCTCGTCGATGACCCCGTGATGCGCGACCTTGGCCGGCTTGGCCGCCACGATCGAGGTCTTGATGTCGTCGAGGAGGTTGAGACCGATCGCCTTGCGGTCCTCGCTGACGTAGGCCAGGCCGTTCTCGATGGCCTCCGACACCGTCCGCAGCTGGATCTCGCGGCCGTCCTTGAAGACCTGGCCGCCCAGCCAGGTGCCGTAGGACCGGCCGAACAGGCTCATCGCGAGTTCGGTCCGGCCGGCACCCATCAGGCCGGCGAACCCGACCACCTCTCCTCGCCGTACGGAGAAGTTGGCGTGCTTGGTCACCAGCCGGTCGGTGGCGATCGGGTGTCGCACCGTCCAGTCGCGGACCTCGAAGAAGACCTCGCCGATGTTCGGCGTGTAGTCGGGGAACCGGCTGCTCATGTCGCGGCCGACCATGCCGCGCACGATCCGGTCCTCGTTCACCCCGTCGGCCTTGACGTCGAGGGTCTCGATCGTCTTGCCGTCGCGCAGGATCGTGATCGAGTCGGCGACCGCCTCGATCTCGTTCAGCTTGTGCGAAATGATGATCGAGGTGATGCCCTGGGTCTTGAACTCGCGCAGCAGGTCGAGCAGCTGCTGGGAGTCGGACTCGTTGAGCGCGGCGGTCGGCTCGTCGAGGATCAGCAGCTTGACGTCCTTCGCGAACGCCTTGGCGATCTCGATGAGCTGCTGCTTGCCGACGCCGATGTCCTTGATGAGCGTGTCGGGGTCCTCCTTGAGGCCCACCAGCTTCATCAGTTCCAGCGCCCGGCGCTGCGCGGTCTTCCAGTCGATGGCCAGACCCGTGCGCGGCTCGTTGCCGAGGAAGATGTTCTCGGTGATCGACATCCCCGGGATCAGCGCGAGCTCCTGGTGGATGATCACGATGCCGGCGTGCTCGCTGGCCCGGATGTCGGCGAACCGCGCCTCAACACCTCGATAACGGATCTCACCGCTGTAGTCACCGTACGGATACACGCCGCTGAGCACCTTCATCAGCGTCGACTTCCCGGCGCCGTTCTCCCCGCAAATCGCGTGGATCTCGCCCTCGTGCACCACCAGGTTGACGTCGGCGAGAGCCTTCACACCAGGAAAGGTCTTGGTGATTGAGCGCATTTCGAGCAGAACCGGAGCGTCCCGGTCTGGCATTGGCATCACTGATCCCCGCAAGTCCTGTCGATCACTGCCTGTGAGCTGGACTGTAAATCCAATTGATTTACTTAGTCAACGGTCTGAGGGAGACTGGCGTCGATCAGTGATCTGGAGGGTCAACGGGTGCGTCAAGCAGGCACGAATCTCCCCAAAGTCGGGCGCTACAACCAGGCCGTGGTGCTGGAGCGGATCCAGCGTGCCGACGGCGTCACCCGGCAGGAGATCGCGCAGCACACCGGTCTTACCCCGCAAGCGGTTTCCGGGATCGTCCGGCGGCTGATCGACGAGGGCATCGTCCGCGAGGACGGCGCCAGCCGGGAGTACAGCTCCGGCAAGCCCCGGACCATTCTGCGGATCAACGCCGACGCCGGCCGGGCCATCGGCCTCCATTTCGATCCGGCCGAGCTCACCTGCGTCGTCGTCGATCTGCTCGGTCAGCCGCTGGTCACTCAGCGTAGGCAGATTCCGCCCACGGCAGACCCGACCGAGGTCATCGAGTCGATGGCAAGCCTGGTCCAGGACGTTCTCAGGGCCGCCGAGGTCTCCCCCGACAGCGTCCTCGGCCTCGGTCTCGCGACCCCGGGACCGCTTGATCTGAAGGACGGCGTCGTGGTGTCGCCGGCCCAGCTTTCGCACTGGGGACGGGTTCCGATCGCCCGCCTGCTGAGCGAGGCCACCGGTATCGAGGTCACGCTGGACAACGACGCGTCCGCCGCGGCGGTCGGCGAGCGCTGGGCCGGATCCGGCCGCGGGGTCGCGAACTTCGCCTACTTCTTCTTCGGTACCGGCATCGGCGGCGGCCTGATCCTCAACCAGCAGGTCTACCGCGGCGGCTCCGGCAACGCCGCTGAGTTCGGCCACATGTCCGTCGTCCAGGACGGACTCCCGTGCTCCTGCGGCAACCGGGGCTGCCTGGAGACCGTGGCCCGTCCAGCCGCCATCGTCTCCGAAACCCACCGCAGGCTGACGGCCGGCAGCGCGAGCTCACTGGACCGACGGTTCCGCGCGGTCCCCGAGTCGGTCAACCTGCAGGCCATCGACGCCGCCGCGGCAGCCGGCGATCCACTGGCCGCCAGCGTCCTGGCCCAAGCCGCCGACTACGTCGCGACCGCGGTCGTCAACGTCATCAACGTGACCGATGTCGACCTCGTCATCCTCGGCGGACCCAGCATCCGCGAACTCGGCCAGCGCTACACCGACGCCGCCGCCCGCGCAGTCGCCAACCGAGTGATGTCCAGAACCATCCGCGAGGTCGAGGTAGTCCTCTCGCCCCTAGGCGCCGACGCCGCCGCCGTAGGCGGCGCAGCCCTCGTCCTGCACCGCGCCTACTCCCCACAGCTCTCCGCACTGCTCTCGGACTGACGGCGCCGTCAGTCCTTCTCGACCCCGTCCTCGACGAGCCCGTCCCCAGCTCGCGTTTCATCGCTAAGTCATCGAGTTTCCATCGCCGCTTCATAGCCTCCGGACCTCAGTGCTCGCTGCCTCGCGGCAGCAGGGCTCGCCACCTTCGGAGGAGATCGCCATGCGAAAAATTATGACCCTGACGGCGTCACTTGCCGTCCTGACCACGATCCTGACCGGCCAGGCGTCGGCCGCTCCAGCACCGGCGACCGCCGCTCGGGCGAGCGCGGTGATGGCCCCCACCGGGACCGCCGAGCTGTCCCGCGATATCTACCTGTCCATCGACGCACCGGTCGGATCGACGGCGAGCTGGTCCCGATCGATCGACCTGGCCAAGGGCAGCTACAAATGGCAGCTCGTGATGACCGGCATGACTGGCGCACTGGAGCGTCCCATCGACCTCGAGAAGGGCACGTACGAGTGGGTCGTCACCGTCACCCGCGTCTTCACCACGGGCCACGCGAAGTACGACGTACAGACCACTCTCAAGCAGTCCTGCTGCCCGCAGGCGCTGCTCCGCACGCGCCTGTACACCCCGGCCAGCGGGACCTACCACATCGGTTCTCTCTTGATCCAGAACTGATAAAACACTGTTTCAGACCCTAGTACGACGTTTTGGTTCTCCGAATGATCGCGGGTACCGGCTGCGAATGGAGAACCGTGAGGTGTGGTGGCCGCCGCGACGGCAGGCTCGGTTGGTGCTGGCGATCGCGCAGACGGTGGCGGGGGCCTGCCTGGCTGGGTTCGCGTTCGCAGATGGCACGTTGCTGCAGGGCGTCCTGGCGTTGGCGATCGGCCTGGGCGGCGCGTTCTTGGCACTGGAGGCGGGTCGCTCGCGGGTCGAGACGAGTCCGGAGGGAGTCCGGGTTGTCCGGGCGTTCTCGGACACTCGGATCGGTTGGCCCGATGTCGCCGAGGTCCGGCCGGACGCGCAGGCGCCGTGGGGCGGCCGGCTGGTGGTGGAGAAGCGCGGGGGCGAGATCGTGAAGCTTCCGGTGCCACCGATGGACGAGGTCGTCGAGCGCTGGCGGGCCGCCGCCAACTTTTGACTCGCGGAAAAGCGAGTGGAAGTTGGGCAGGGGGGCACCGGGGGCGTACGTGATCCTGAAGCCTCGCGAGGTAGCAGATCACCAGGCCGCGCGTGTTGCATCTACCAGCACGCGCGGCCGACTCCAATAGTCACCCTCCGCCGCGCTGACCACAAGGGTCACCCCGGGTCTGCGGGCTATTGATCACATTCTGTAGTCGGAGACTCCTGGTAAAGGCGGGTATGCGGAAATCCCGGCGAGCTGTGCTGGCTGTGTCGTGTCTGTTGGTGCTCGTGGGCTGTGCCGACACCGCGCCGGCCCCGTCGGCCCCGAAGGCTCAGCCATCGGCGGTCGCGAGTAGTCCGAAGCCCTCGCCGAAGGCGGTTGAGCTGCAGTTGCCGCGCGGTGGTCGTCGGATCTTCCCCGGCCACCAACTGGTCGCCTTCGTCGGCGCCCCGGGATCACCTGCGCTGGGTCCGCTCGACGCCGATCTCGACGAGCGCGCCCAACGACTCGAGCAGACGGCGACGTCGTACTCGAAGGATCGTCGTGCGCTGCCCGTCATGGAGCTGATCGTGGTCTTGGCGCAGGGCTCGGCTGGTCGGGACGGCAAGTACCGGTCCCGCATCGCCTCCCCGCAGATCGACCGCTATCTCGCCGTCGCGCGCAAGCACAAGATGTTGCTGGTCCTCGGCGTCCAGCCCGGTCAGGCGAAACCGCTCACCGAGATCCGCCGACTCGAGCAGTGGCTGAAGCAGCCTGACGTCGGGCTCGCGCTGGACCCGGAGTGGGAGGTCGGTCCCGGCCAGGTGCCCGGTCGCGTCTTCGGCCGAACCTCCGGCGCCGAGCTGAACAGCATCGCCGCCTACCTCTCCACGCTGGTCACCACGAACCGCCTGCCGGAGAAGCTCTTCGTCTTCCACCAGCTCAGCAAACCGATCGTGCGCAACGAGGCCGCGCTCCGGACCCATCCAGGCATCGTCACCGTGAAGTCGGTGGACGGCATCGGCGCCCGTACCGACAAACTCGACACCTACAACCGCCTGATCACCGGCCTGCCGCAAGGAATCCACACCGGCTTCAAGCTCTTCTACGACGAAGACACCCGCCACGGCCCCCTCATGACCCCATCCCAAGTCCTCGCCATCCGCCCCCGCCCAGAACTGGTCACCTACGAGTAGCAGCGCGGGCGGTCAGGTAGGCGTCGGCGAACGTACGGCGTTGCTCGGCGTTGAGGTGGCCGGTGATGTTTCGCCAGGCCGAGGCGAGCGCCCACTCGGCGGGCTCGATGCGCGCGACCACGGCAGCAGCCTCGGGGAGCAGGCCGCGATAAGCAGCCAGTACGGCGATGTCCCGGTACGCGCGTTCACGGCTGCGGTACTCGTCGTCGCCAACGGTGTCGGCCATAGCCACCCCCGCGGCGAGATGTACAACCGCCACCTCGACCGCATCGTTCCCTCGCGGCCCACCGATCAGCCACCACAGCTTCGTCCCACCTTCAAGATGCCCATGCCGTACGGCGGTCCGTCCCGCCAACCGGAGCGCGATGTCCCGATACTTCGGTGGCAACGATGATGCGGCCTCGATCACGCGCTCGAACGCGCCAACAGCGGCCAACGCACAACAGATGTCGATCACGAGGTCGCGCCGATGCACAGCAGCCGAGTGACCGAACTTCCGCGCCGCCTGCTCGCCGGCAATCCCACTGGCCATGGCGAGAGCCGCACTGAGCTGTCCGCCAACCGCCGCAGCCATCACCAGCGCATGCGAAGCCATCGCCCCGAGTTCAGGAGTCGGCACCCGGCCAGCCCGGACCAGCGCTCGGCCAATCACCGCGAGCGCATCCGCCTGGTCCTCTCGCGGGACGTACTCACCCAGCAACGCCAGCGCCTCCGACAGATCGCCTCGTGCCGCAGTCGCGCCGAGCACCACACCTGTCTGATGCTGCCGATCCCGCTCACTGTCGAGTCGCCCCGCCAACGCCAGCGCCGTACGCGGATGTCCATGAACCGCAGCGGTTAGCCCAGCCTTTCGCAGTACGTCGCCTCTGTCCCACGCCCGCGCGGTCTCGACCGCCGCAAGCACGTGCGCCAGCTCGCCATGCGCCGCCGCAGCACGCGCACCCGGTACGACGTGGTACCGGTCTGCCGGGTTCTCCCAGCTGTACGGCGTACAGACCGCCGGATCGGTGATCATCGCGATCGCCGTCTCCCGATCGACGGCCTCAGCCACTCGGAGGGTGACGGCGACGTCCGGTTCGAACTCGTCCATCAGCTCGATCGCCGCAGCCACCGCCCCGCGCCCGGCCAGTGACACTGCAAGCTTTCGCAGCACCTCGGGACGTCTCGGGGCCGCGTCTGCGATGGTCAGCGCGGCGTCGACGCTCTCGGCCCGCTCCACGAGATCCGCGATGCACCGGCTTTGCTCCCACTCGCTGAAGGTCGCCAACAACTGCAGTGCTCCCGCCACCGGCAACGCCGACCTCGCGGCAACCCAGCGCGCGAGATACCGACGCCGCCGCCCGGAGATCGATCGGATCAATTCGATCGCTTGCTCAAAATCGCCTCGCCTCGCTAGAGCAGCAACCAGCTCGGTCCGCGCGACGTCCGCCTTTTCGATGCCTACGGCATCTATCTCGTCCAGCGGCACCGCCAACGCCTCATCCACCAACCCACCAGCAAGCAATACCGAGACCCGCGCCGAAGCCCCGGCAACCCGCTCAGCCAGATCGCGCGCCAACTCGGGATCACGCCGGGCCTGTTCCGCGCTCACCGCAGCAGCCGCGCGATCCCGCCGTACCGGAGGAAGAGCCTCAACCGCCTCCCACGCCTGCCGGAGCTCACCCCGCCGAGCCAGCTCGACAGCACACACCTCCCTGAGGTGCAGCGCCAAGTCGTGATCCACCGCGGCCATGAGCCCGAACGCAACCTCGGTCTGCCCAGCAGCAACAGCAGCCTGTACGACGGCGATGCCAGCCAGCCCGCGATCCACCACATGCTTGACCGACGCGGCCTTCACCGCTGCACGCTGCAGCAATTCTCCACGGCCGGCCGCCATCGAAAGTAGAATGCGCACGGCCACCAAAGGATCCGGAATGCGCTCGACCAGCGCATCCGCCGCCGCAGTATTCGCCCACTGCGCCGGACTCCCGAACATGGCGGTCATTCTCCCGGACCGGTTGTTCTCTCAACGCTCCTGACCTAAACCGGCCACAGCTCGATCGTCACCGGTGGATTCCCGTACGGCGAATGCTGGGTGACCGTAGGTCCGTAGCGCAGCCGCGGATCCCGTTCCAGGCGCTCATCGGCCGCCGCATCACCAGCGTCCGCGGCCAACAGCAGCCGAGCGATTTCGTCCGCATCGGCATCCGTGATCCCCATCGCAACGTCGTCCCACAGCAACGCTTCGTGGCCGATCCGGTGCAGAGCCTCCATGATCACGTACATCCGGATGAAGCCCGGACCGGACAACTCCGAACCGGGAGCAACGCCGTACATGGCAGCATCGAGTCGGCCGGCGCGATACCCGGTCCAGACCTCCGCGGCGGTCTCGAACGGCGCTCCCGCACCGGTCTCCATGTCGCGGACGTCGAACGCCCAGCTGCCCGGCTGGAGTTCGGGATCGAGCCGCTGCCAGCGCGTTCCGTTCCACCATTCGGCGACGACGTGGTCACCGCGGAAGTCCGGGGCGAAGGTGAAGCCGACCCGGGTTCGCGCCGGAATCCCCTACTCACGAAGGGCTGCGACCGCCAGCAGGGCGTGATCACGGCAGCACCCCGCGACCCGGTCGCCAGGTGGTCGCGGAGCGAGCAGCGGGCGCGGATGCCGCGCCTGATTGATCTCCAGAATGGCGCCGATCCAGCGCGCGTTGATCTCGTCCCGACGATCCTCGCGCATCAGGTGGGCCTCGGCGCGATAGTGCAGGACGAGGTTGTTGACCGCCGTACAGATCTCCTCGAGGCTGGACAGCTCACGCAGCAACGCGCCGTACGAACCCGGGTCGGAAAGACAGAATGCATGCTCATCCCTCGATCCTGCCGTCATTTCTGGTGACATTTCAGGGATTTAACTGGTCTACCTCTCTCGCCTGATCGTGCATTTCCACGGCATGGCGGTAGCGCGGTCGACTGTCGAATCAGCAGACTGAGGTGCATGCGGACCCTCGTTGCACTGCTGGTGGCCGGCCTGACGCTGAGTGGCGCGCCGACCGCGCACGCCGCGGACCCGCCCGTGACCGTCACCCTGAGCCGCAGCAGCGTTGCGGTCTCCTCGCTGAACACCGTGCCCGTCACCGTCACGGTCGAGGGCTCCTACAGCAATCTCTCGTTCACCAAGGACCTCTTCGTCCAGTTCAAGCGGACCGGCGGTACCGGTCCGCTGACCGAGATCTCGTCGATGCCGCTGCCACTGATCGAAGGCGACGGCACGCCTGGCGTGTGGAAGGGCACCGTCAACGTGCCGTCCACAACCAACGGAACCCTCGAAGCGACCACGGTGGACGCCTACGAGTTCGTCGCCGGCGAACCCGCCAGCAATCCGGTCCCAGTGGCGAATCTGCCCAAGCTGACCGTGAGCGGCGTCCACATCCCCAAGGTCGTGTCGCTGCTGACGCCGAAGGTGGTGCCGTACGACAAGCCGTGGACGGTCCGGTACACCGTCCTCGACTCGCAGACCGGCAAGCCGTACGGAACCAAGCTCAAGCTGCTCTTCGGTTTCGAGGAACGCTGTCTCGAGAACAGCCCCGGCGAATCCGTCCTGACCGACACCAGCGGCAACTTCACCCGCGCCTTCCCGGCCAACCGGTACGGCGACTACACCAGCTGCCTCGAGATCCCCGGCAAGCCCACCAAGATCGCCTACCTCGAGACCCGCGTCAAACGCCCCGCGGACATCACCGCGGCGCCGTCAAAGACGAGCGCCCCGGTCGGCACCATCGTCCCGGTGAACGGCTCGGTCGTCCAAGGAACCAACTGCCAGGTCATCCTTCAACGCCTGTACGGCGCCTCCGCGTGGCGCGCGGTCGGCTCCAGCACGGTCCGGGTGAGCGGCCGGTTCACCCTCACCGCGCAACCGTCGTACAAGGGCAACATCCCCTACCGCGTCTACCTCCCCACCTGCTTCGACAAGGTCGCCGGCACCACCAAGCCCTTCACCATCCGCGGCACCTGAGTTGACCTGCTGACTTGACCTGGAGCGCGCTCCAGGAGGAACGCTCATGGTCATGAGCGAAATCAACCTTGCCTTGGGCGCGATGGAATTCGGGACCCGGATCGACGAGAAGACGTCGTTCGCCCTCCTCGACCAGTACGTCGCCGAGGGTGGCGTGTGGATCGACACGGCGGACTGCTATGCGTTCTGGCAGTCGGAGAGCGGCTTCGGCGGTCAGAGCGAGGAGCTGCTCGGCCGGTGGCTCGCGCAGCGGCCCGGCGTACGGGAGAAGGTCCGTATCGCCACCAAGGTCGGCTGGGAGCCCCTGGTCGTCGACGGCTTCCCTGAGCAAACCGAGGGCCTCGGTACGGCGGCCATCGACGCCGCGGTCGAGACCTCGCTGCGCCGGATGGGCATCGACCACATCGACCTGTACTGGGCACACCGCGACGACCGCAACACCCCGATGGACGAGACAATCGCTGCCTTCGGCCGGCACCACGCGGCGGGCACGATCGGCCGGGTCGGCCTGTCGAACTGGGCTCTCTGGCGCGTCGAGCGCGCCCGCGGCCTCGCCGCCAACCTGGGCGTTGTCGAGCCGACCGCCATCCAGTCGCGCTACTCCTACCTTCAGCCGCGCCCGTTCGTCCGCGGCCACGTCCACGACCACCGCTTCGGCTGGGTCACCGATGAGACCCTCGACTACGTCGAGAACCAGCCGGCCTGGGACCTCTGGGCCTACACCCCACTGATGTCGGGCAGCTACGAGCGCGAGGACCGCCCGATCCACCAGGCCTTCGACCACCCCGGCACCACCCGCCGCCTGGAAACCCTCAGCAAGGTGGCCGCCGAACTCGGCGTCAGCCGCAGCACCGTCGTCGTCGCCTGGCTCTGCGGCGGCACTCCGCCGATCCGCCCGATCATCGGAGCCAGCCGTCGTGAGCAGCTCGCTGCCGCAATCGAAGGCGCCCGCCTGGACCTCGGAACTGACCTCCGCACGGAGCTCGACCGCCCCTGGTAGGGCCTATCCCTCAAGCGCGCTGTAGTGAGCGATCTTGTCATCCAGAACACCGAGCGCGGCTTCCATCCGCGTCATGTGCTCGATCAGCGCAACCCGGCGCTCGCGCAAGAACTCCACGCGCGACGCCGGGTCCCCGGTCGACCGCAACAGGCCCGTAAACCGTTGCAGATCAGAGATCCCCAACCCAGCCTCACGCAGACACGTCACCACCCCGATCCACGCCAGGTCGCCCTCACTGAACACCCGTCGCCCACCCGGCAAGCGCTCGATCGGCCCGATGAGCTCCTCGCGTTCGTAGTACCGCAAGGTGTCCAAGCTCAACCCAGTCATCTCCGCGGCCTCACCAGGCGAATACGTCTGCGTCATGACCCGAGCGTACGTCGTACCGGAGTCGGCGGCGTGTCGTCGCCACCGCGGACGGGGCGGTCGATACTCGACGTGTGGAGGGGGACAACCGCATGAGCGAGGAATCGACGGGCGAGGGCGGCAAGAAGAAGGAGCGGCCCGATCGGATTCAGAACTTCACCCTGATCGTCACCGCGATCACCGCGCTGGCAGCCCTCGGAAGTTCAGCCGCGACCGGATACGCCCTGATCTACACCCGGGACTCGGTAGAGGCCAGCCGACAGCAACTCCGGCTCGCCGAGCAGGGCCAGACCACCGAACGCTACGGCCGGGCCGTCGAGCAGCTGGGCAGCCCCGCCCTCGACGTACGGGTCGGCGGGATCTACGCCCTGGAACGCATCATGCGCGACTCGCCACCCGATCAGCCGGCCATCATGGACGTCCTGCAGACGTACATCCGCGTCCACAGCGCCACCCGAGGCCGCCCGCCCGCCATCACCAAGGTGACCGCCGAACGGCTTCTACCCGCCGCGCCCGCAGACCTTCAAGCGGCTCTCACCGTGATCGTCCGCCGCGATCACAACCACGACGGCGGTCGCAAGATCGATCTGAGCTACACCAAACTCTTCGGCGCCGACCTCAGCGACGCCTACCTTGTCGGCGCCGAACTCGAGGGCGCCGACCTCACCGGCGCGACCATGTTCCCGGGCGAATCTGACCACCGCCCATCTCCTCAGTGCGAACCTGTCCTTCACCTCCTGCCGCTGGCCAACTTCACCGACGCCGGCATGGTCAAGGCAGTGCTGGTGAACACCTTCGCCTACAACGCCAACTTCAACGGTGCCGACCTGGCGTACGCCACTCTCAACCGCACCTTCCTCGACGGCACGACCTTCAAGGGTGCAGACCTCACCAACGCGCGCATCATCAATCCGGTGCGCGGCGACTTCACCGGCGCTCAAGGTGCCCGAGTGACCGCCAGGTAGTTCTCCACAACCTTGACTAGTCAAGGTAAATCCTTGTACTTTTGTTACCTTGATCAGCCAAGGTAGTGGAGTTGTGATATGCGGGAAGTCGTCCTCCCCCGTGGAGACGTGCAACTACGCGGTACGGCGTCCGGTTCCGGCCCGACGGTTTTGCTCCTCCACGCCGGTGGTGAACAGCGCAGCGTGTGGACCCCCGTTGCCGCCGTACTGAACGAGCGCAACCTGCGCACCGTTGCCTACGACCTCCGCGGCCACGGCGCCAGCGCCGGCCAAGCAACCACCCTTCAGGCATTCGCCGACGACGTCACGGCAATGATCTGGCACGAGCCGCCACCCCTGGTCGTGGTCGGCGCCTCCCTCGGCGGCCTAGCGGCCCTGGCTGCTCTCGCCGACCCCTACACAGCCCGGGACGTGGCCGGCCTGATCCTCGTCGACGTCGTACCGATTCCCGACTCAGCCCGCGTCCGCACCTGGCTCAACGACCGTGGCCTAGCGCACGAACACGCCGAGCTGGTCGACGACATCCTCAACCAGCCAACGACAATCCCCACCCCCGACCTACCCGTCCTCCTCGTCCAAGCCGGCCCAGACTCCCCACTCACCGACACCGACGTCACCCGCTTCCGCGCGACCAACCCCACCCTCACAGTCGCCCAGATCCCCACCGCAAGCCACCTCATCGCCCACGACACCCCCACTGAACTAGCCCACCTCATCGCCGCCCAAGCAACCGAATGGCTGCCCTCATGATCCGGCTCCTCAGATTCCTCAGCGGGACCGCGGCTATCATCGGCAGCATTTGGTTCGTCGTCTCCTGCGGCACCGCCCTCTCCGGCGACATGTGCGGCGGCAGCAAGATGAAGCCGGGCGACGTCTGCGTCCGCTCAGGCGGAGGCACCACCACCTACGCAGAAAAGGCCGCCGCGAAAGACCGTGCCCCACAGCACCTGAAGAGCGCCGGCGCGCTCTTCGCAACAGGCGTCGTACTGAACATCACCGCATCCGCCCTCGCCCTGCGCCGCGAACCAGACCCAGAGACCTAGCTCGTCATACCCTGCACAAGTGACAGCAGCGACCGGGTACGACGGACTCTCCACCCGCCTCATCCCCGAAGCAGACCTGAGGACCTTCCTCCTGACGTGTTTCGGTACCCCCGAACAAGAGCTCTTCGTCGCTCACCAAGACAACGTCGCGACCACCCTGGCCGACGTACCCGAGGAGCAACTCTTCGCAGTCTTCTGCACCTGGTGGACCGTCACCGGCGACTTCGCCATGGGCTTCAGCCTCGGCCTCAACGCCACAGCCGCCACCCGAGTCGGCCGCCAAAAGTTCACCCATCGACTAGCCGTCACCTTCACCACCAACATCCTTACCGGCGACCAAGAGCCCCCAGGCCTCTGGACCCTGACCCACCCCGACGGCACCACCAGGCTCGTAGCCCTGGACGAACACGACGACCAGTTCCACCTCAGACCACCAGATGTTCAGTGAATGAACGTCAGCTACGCCCGCACCCGCCCACCCTCAGGTTCCCCCGGGCTACCGCCCGGCCCAGCGGGCTATCGCCCGGTGGCGCACGGCCGCACCCCTGATCACCGAATTCGGTTGGCCGCCGCTGCTCCGGACGGGCAGAGAATCAGCAGACAACTCTCCACCTTCACGTCGTCGACAACAGCTCCCCACGCAGTCCCCGTCGTACCAGCAAACTGCAGAACCGCAGTCGACGACAGCAAGTTCGTGAAGTAGAAGCTGCGATACACCCACCCCATGTTGCCGTTGTTCTTCCCAGCAATGCTGAACGTAAAGGCATCAACCTCCTGCCCGTTAACCGCAACCTTGCCGCTCTTCACCGCCGGCGGCCCCTCCGGGTTCCCTGCCACAGCAAACGTGACCTTGTACGTCGTCAGCAGCTGCGCAGGCAGAGTCCGAGCAACCGCACCGTCATTAGACCCGTTCAGGTCCAGCGACTGCCGCCCCTCAGCATCAGTCCAGTCGGTAGTCAGATCAACGCTCCCCGACGTCACCGTCCACCCATCAAACTGCTGCCCAGCAACGTAATCCTGGAACTCAACCGTCAACCGCGGACTCTCAAACCCATTAACAAACCCCGCCGTAGCCGCCGCCGGCCAAGCACTCACCCCAACCAGCCAAACAGACAACGCCACAACCAAAGCCACACGACGAACTCTCGGCATAGCAAAGCCCTCCCCAGGCAGCAGACCCGTCTCCCGTCACCGTCCCCGGCGCCCACCCGGACCGTACCCACCAAACCCCCACCCCTCACTCCCACCATCCCCAACCCCCGACACAATGCAGTCCCTTCCCCCGCACGCTACGCAGTCGTTCCTTCGTCACTCCCGCTACGCACGCCCCCGCCCACCCTCAGCCCCCTCCGGACTACCGCCCGGCCCAGCGGGGCTACCGCCCGCCATCGACCACTCGTGGCCGGCGTTCATCCGCCAACTGCCCGCCGTCATGGGCTAGCGGTGTGGCTCGGCGCGCAAACCGGCGCCTCAAGTAGTGCCATGGCAGCGAACGGAGGGCCGTATTCCACGCTCTGGCAGATCTGGCGCGCACGCATTGACGACGGCGAAATCATCGGCGTCGCATCACTCTTAGGCCTATTCCACGTACTCGCATTCCCCACAGGCTGAGGCGGGCTAGGTCAATCGTTCCAGCGAGGGGTAGACAAGCGAGCTAAGGATCCGCGCAGCTGCGGCCGCCCCTTCGAGCGGCTCCAGATCCAGAGCTCGTTCGATGAGGATCCTGGTCGCAGGATCGACCTCTTCTTGATGCTTCTCGTAGAACTTGCGCGCACCTACCGCATTGTCGAGCAACAGGGCACTGGAGACGGTGGCCGCTATGGGATGAGTGCCAATCGTCCCCGTCCAGCCAAGACACTCACCAGCATTCTGAGCGGCTTTAGAGCAGTCGACCGGTTCCAAGTCGACTGGATCAACGTTCATAGCCAGGGATTCTAGACAGGGTCCAGCACCACCATCGAGCCGAAGGACATGAACATCCCTTGCACGCGCACTGCGATTCAGACGACAGGCCGCCTAGCTCGCTCGATGCAGCTCAGTTCGACTTATCCGCTGCGGACGACGGCACTGGCTCGCTGGGATACAACTCATTCCAAAGCCAGGCCAGGAACTCTTCGTCGGTTGCCCAATCGTCGTAGCCCGACGCGATGCCGATGGCGTTCGGACGGAGTCCCTCACGCCCTCCGCTGACAAGTTGGGCAAGCTCCTGCTTGAAGGCCGCCATCTTGTCACCACCGCCATCTTGACGTGCCAACTGCACCAGCTCGGCAAAATTATCGTGGCGGACCTCGGGGTGGTAGTAGGTCTGAATGATCTGGAGAAAGGTCGCGAAGGGGACCGCATCATCCTCCAACCAGTACATTCTCGACTTAGACACAAGAACTCCCTTCATAATCTACTGTTGAGCAGGTTCAGCGAAGATGGTATTTATCTCGTAGCGCCGCGCCGAATCATTCCTCTTGAACTGGACCACGAAATGACCGTCCTCAAATGTCGGGATCCGCTCGGCCCGGGGCTCGGGAAGGTCGCCAAGATCCTGGCCGGCGGCGCGCGCCCGAGCCCATTGTTTGCGCTCTAACTTCGACTGAGGCCAGTCCCCCTTCAAGCGAAAGCCCGAGCAATATTCGTGTCCATTCGGTCCGAGAACGTCCGCGATCGGAATCACGATCGGGTGGGGTTGAACGTCGTTCCAGCCGGTTTCGAGCGCTTGCCGCACCTTAGGTTCTTCACTCAGCACGACGACAACGGCAGCGAACGCCCTGGCGTCGTGCACTCTCGTCGCGAACTCCGCACAGTAGTGCAGATCTGACGCTCGGAATCCATCCGCGCTCTGCGCCCGCAACTCAGGATCTGATTGTGCCGGATCTTCGAGACGCGCAACTCGATCGGCGTACATCTTGTCGTCGCCCATTGGTCCGTGCCGGATGTGCGCATGACCGGCGCCTTGATCCAACGACGCGTAGACGCTTTGAACCTCCGGCTCACAGTCGGATACAGGCGCGAGCCACGGGCGCTGTTCCTTATTGGCCGCGACGTAGGCAACTGCATTCGCCTTATCGACGCTCCTCTGATCGACATCCTTGGCATCCGTAGGCGAGTCGGCAGTATCAGGGGACGCTGGACGGGAAAGATTCAATTGAGCAGCATCCCACCGGTCGAGCCGTATCTTGAGCGAGTCGCCTTTAACATCGGAGTCCAGAGCCATGGCAGCGGTTGGATCGGCGCTCCTGTCTGCTCGACCTGGGTCATCGTCTACGCCAGTGTTTTCCGGTCCCGTCTCTTCGGTCCCGTCGCTGTCGGTTGACGAGTGCCGTTGGGATTGCTCGACGGGAGGCAGGGATCTGTCTGGGCTGGCAGGGTCGCCGTTCTGTATCGCTGTTTCGGACACATCAGCGGTCTCGGGCTCAGCCCAGTCTTCTTGTGCCTCGTTATCGAGCGTCTGTGTCCTCCGATCGCGACCACGGGTACCGTCTTCATTTTCCGAGCTGGCCTCATCGCCGGATCCCCAGCCGAGGCGGGTGAATGCCGGGTGCTGGAGCATCTTTGCGCGCAGGTCCGCGGGTGGGTGGTCAGACTCATCCCGACTGGTCGGAGGCGGATCACTGGCTGGCTGTGTGACCTCCGACGATGCATCGCGTCGGCCTCGCTGGTCGACGGAGTCGACCGCGTCACGAACCGACCGAGTCGAGGGTTCATCCGGCCGACGTGCCTGAGCCTCGTCCGGCTGCGAGGCGGGTGTGTCCCTAGCTGAATCAGCCGAGGGCGTGGGGTGATCGTCGACGGTTCGGTCTCCGCGACCGATGGGTTCCTGCGGCCTGGGGTCGTCGAGGTCCCGCTGGCGGTCGACAGCATCCGGGTTGGGCCGCTCGACCGGTAGATCTGGAGTGGAGGCATTGTCGGAAGGGCGGCGGTCCGGTTCATTAGGTTCGGGCCTGCGTGGTCGGTCCATGGCGCTACTCGCCCGCGCTTTCCAGCGTCCGGAAGACGTGGCAATGCCACTCACCAGGGACAGCCAGGCCGTGCGTCGCTTCGAGTAGTTGCGCGTACGGATCGGTGGCCGTGGACAGACTGGCCGCGGCACGAAGCAAGGTGCCATTACCGAGCAGCAGTGTCGGCGGCACGTTGGCAGACCCGACCTTCAGGTAGCTCCAGATCTGCTCGTCGATCGTCGATCCCCACAGCTTCAACCCTCGCTTGCCCCACTCGTCGGTCGAAGGGTGCGGCGCGTCGGTTGGCCCGGTGTAGGTCCGCAGGGCGTCGGCAACATCGGCGAACCGGAATGCGCCCGCCTGCCACTCGATCTCCGTCGCCGCGCAGCCGAGGTCTTGGCCGCTCACGACTCGACGCACGACCTCGACCAGATGATCGGCGAGCCCCGCCGGTACGACGTCGCTTGCGATCGCCTGCAAGCGCCCGAAAACGGCCGATCCGACTGACTCGTCGATCGCGTACTCGACCACCTCTGACGAGACGTCGTTGAACCCCCATGGGGATTCGGGCATCGGTCTGGGTGCGGCGACCAAGTGAGCCACCGTCAGCAACTCGACCCACAACACGAATCGGGGGTTGTGCTCAAGAAGCTGGGCAACATCGGCAGCCTCGCGAACTGTGGAAAGCCGCTCGCCACTACCTGCCCCGCGCACGGTGTCTCGGCGACCGGCGGCCTTTACTGTCGGCGCACTAAGAGCTCGTCGCTCGCGTGGCCCGCCATGCGGAATGCGAACGCGAACCGGTCTGTCCATGCCGTCGGTAAAGACGGCGGCCTGACCAGGTGGCAGCGACACGACGGCTCGGGATTGAGGCTCGTCGAGGTTCATGGTGGCACCGACGGTCTCACGATCATCAGCAGCAGGCAGCCGGTGCAGGATCTTGAGAGCCGAGTTCTTGACCACATCGGGGATGACCTTGCTAGGAATCTGCTCCGCAACAATAATGCCCTCGCCATACGCGCGGATCTCAGCAAGCAGACCCGCAAACATCTCCACCGCATGACTAGTAGTGCCATCAGTACTTGCCTTGAGCAAGCGATGCGCCTCTTCAACGACGGTCACGTGGCGCAGGTTCGAAGACGGTCCGCGGCGCACGCGGAGGTGTTCGACCAGCCGGATCAGCACGACGCCCATGCAGAAGGCCTTGTCCTGGTCGTCACCAACGTCTTCAAGCTCTAGTACGACATTGCGGCTGAGCAAGTCAGCAACATCAAGCGGATATCCCCCACCGAGAAACCGCCCAGGCGTCCCGAGGAGCAACGAGTTCAGACGGACGTCCACGAAGCCACGAACGTCCGCCGCGAGCTCAGCGCCGTACCCAATGTCATCAACGACCGTGCGCGCTGTCGTCTGCAGGTCGCCGAGCGACGGATACTCGGTCCCACCCCGACTCAACGCCAGATCCCATCCGTACGACGTATAGCACCGGCTCAACGCCTGACTGAGCACCTGCGGAAACGGTTCGTGCGCTTCGAATGCGGCCAGGAAGAGCGCACGCACGAGATCGAGGTGCGTTTGCAGCGGAAAGCCAGCCTCCGGCTCTAGCGGGTTCAAACTCAGCGGTACGGCGTCAGGGTCGCCGAGCCGAATGACCGCAACACTCGACTCCGACCCCAACCGACCGGCCATGGCGGCGTACTCGGCCTTCGCAGGCTCAATCACCAACCACGGCACGGACGCGTCAGTGAGACCTTCGAGCAGATGACGAATCGTTTGCGACTTCCCGGAGCCGGTCGCGCCGGCGACGAACGCGTGCCGGTTCAACGTGTTCTGCGAGACCGTCATGCCCCCGACCGCACGCCCCGACGCATCGATGACCTCGCCGAGCGGGATGCCGTCCGGCGGAGTCTCCGGCGTCAGGTCGAAGCGCACCTGCTCGACCACGCGGACACCGGCGATCTCACGCACCGGCGGCCGCCCGATCGCCGCAAGCAACTCCCCCGTCGCCTCGAAGCTAGTAGCTTCGGCGCCAACCGCAGGCAGCGCGCTCAAGGCGTACGGCGTGGCGTGCAGGTCGGCCGCCCCGGCCATGGTCTGCGCAACCAGCCTCGCAGTGACTTCATCGGCTCCACCTGCAAGGATCTGCACCAACCACAGACCGCCCTGCGCGGCCGAGAAGTCGCGGTACCGAGCGCGATTCCGCTCCAACTCAAGAGCATCCCGACCCGAGACCTTCTCTCGGTCCAGCCCGATCGTCATCTGCAAATGAAGGTCGTCAAGCAGCTCGGCCCGATCCTGCACCCCGATCGGGACAGCCCGGACAACCCAGGCGAAGGCCGGCAGAGCCTCAGCTAGATCCTCCAGTATCCCGGCCGGTTCAACCTCGGCCTCAGGCAGAGCAGTCAGTACGTCGTGCCGGCCGTCCACTGCCACCCAGTGCGGAAATTCCACCGGGTCCGCAGGAACAGCCCGCGCACCCACCGGATAGGACACCGCGCCGTCCACAGGTTCGATCCCCACCCGGACCTCAATCGGCCCGCCGGCCACCGCGCGAGTCCAGCAGCAGCTGAACGGCCGCCCCGCCGACGCCTCGAGCATCAACGCAGGCAACAGCCCGCGCCGAAGCGCGGTCAGCCGTTGCGCTGCGCCCGTATCCGGCCCACCGGCCAACGGCACCTCAGCGATGCGCCACTGCGGAATCACGAGGAACCCAACCGCGGATCGCAGTCACCAAGCCGCGGACTCGCCGGATCAAGCGGGTCCACCATCACGAATGCCGTCGGCGACAGCCCTTGCAGAACCGTCGGCTCCATCGAGTACTCATACGTGCGCTGATACCCGACCGACGTACTCTCCGTAGACCCGCTCGACTCCGAACTCGAGGTCGCCTCCGACCACGACGTACCGCCGGTTGTCGACGACGAGTACTGCTCACCCGCGGTCTTGGACCCAGATCGGTGCCGCCGGCTGAACAGCAGCCCGAACGTCGCCTGCCGACTGTCCGACGTCTGTACGCCGACCGAATCGCTAGTCGAGGCGCTATTGCCACGCGTAGTGCTGTCGGACGTTGAGGTGGACGTGTTCGTCCCGTGCGAGTACGTGAACTGGCTGGCCACCAGCCGATGCTGCCGACCGATGAAGGTCGCAGCCTGCTCGGCTTCCTTCGCGTTCCCGAGGCGCATGAACAGTACGGCGTCCCCGCCGCCGAGGAGCTCCACAGCGCTGTCACGCAGATGCGCGAACAGCAGCACAAGCCGGATCCCGTTTCGCCGACAGATGCTGTCGAACCGCTCGAGCTCCGGCCGCGCCACAGCATCCGCCCCAGCGATCACGACGATGCGCTCTCCCAGTCCCGACAACTGCCCGCGCTGGATCCGGACCATCGTGATCTGGAACATCAGATGCCGCAGCAGCGAGGCAGACAGCTCCGACTCGCGTGGCGACAGCTCGAAAACCCGCAACGAAACCTCGTCGCCATCCCACTCGTCCGTCGGCACGTCACCCGTGACAGCCGACAACCGCTGCACACCAGCAGCCAGCCGGAACAACCGAGCCTCCGCCGTACGCCGGGCAGACTCGCTGAGCAGATCAGCCAGCTTCATGTACTCCGCACGCGTCAGCTCACCGCGCTGATCCGGCGTCAACTGCCGCAGCAACACCTGAAACGCCAGATGCAATCGCGTGAACGTAACCGGACCCTCGGTCAAGCACTCAACGACCTGCTGGACCAGGCTCGCGTCAACACCCCGCGACTCGTTCTGCTCAGGCTCCGCCCCGCGCAGCCCCTCCGCGATCACCACACCGATCTCATCCGGGCTCAGCCCGGTCAACGGATTCAAAGCCTTCGCTTCATCCGGTACGACGGCCGACCGGATCGGCGCACCGTATTCGGATGCCATGCGGCGCAACGGTTCGACCACAGCATCCTGGGTGAGGTCGAGCACCACGAGCCGCCCGCCCGCACTCATCAACGAGCTACCCATCGCCAGCAACGCAGCACGCCAGCCGGCCGCAGTCCCGCCGTACAGGTCGACGCGCTCCTTGGTCACCGGACCGACAGGAACCCACGGACGCACCCCACTGACCTGAAGGGCCTTCGTCTGCTCCCGCTGACTCAACTCCTGTTGCCAACCCTGTACGTCGCGCTCGAATCCGGCCATCGTGGTGACACAGTCGGCCAGCCAGCGCTGGTGCTCGTTGACCGCAGCCCGACGCAGCATCTCCGGACGCCCCCAACGCAACCACCCAAGACCGACGGCCACCGCGGCGGGCACCAACGCCAGCAAGGGATTGACGACTACCCCGACCACGCCCGTAGCAACAACTGCCCCGACCACCGCCCAGCTCAACACGGGACTTACCCGCGCGGCTGAAGCCCGCTTGGTCTCAAGCGTCGCGAGCGCCGACGGCGGCGGTATGACGGGCACTGGCGGGTCCTGCTGCTCAACGACCACCACCTCTTGTCCGCGATACTCCCAACCCCACTGCTCAGCCTCACGAGTTGCAACGGTCGGTTCAGCCATGCGCCGCACCATTCAGCCGTTCCAGCACCACACCACGCGCCAGGTCCGCAAGCACCGCCTCAGCCTCAGCCACAGTTGCCGACGCCCGGCCGACCGTGGCCTCCCACTCAGTGTCGTCAGCGACCGTGAACCGCCGACGACATCCAGCACAATGCGTCGCCGACGGCTCAGACCACGACGCACAGTACGAACATCGACGAGCCTGAAGCATTCGCACAGCCGTAGAAAGCCGTCGACGCTCCAACAACGCCCGCTGCCAACGAGCCTGCGCCTGCGGCAAGTACTCAACCAACTGCTGATCCGTGAAACTCATCCCCCGACTAGCCAGCACGGCCGCGGTCAATCTCGCGACCGCATCCCGGTGGGCCGCCGTCGCCTTCCCGATCGGCCCCACAGTCACCAGCAGCGGAAACCAGCCAAGCGTCTGCAACCGCAGAGCCGCCCGACCGCGATTCCACCGCACCGACATGCTCGAGCTGTCATCAGAATCCGCCACCCAGCCGGTCGGCCGCAGCGCCGTCTCGAACAACGCCCGCTGAGGGGCGTCCAGCGCCGCATGAGGTAGCAGCAAGTGGGTGTGCTGGCGACGTCCGACCCCGGCACCCTTGACAGCCACTACACCCTCCCAGTCACCGGCGGTCACCCCAGCGGACCACCCCAACCTCACTCTAGTTACTCAACGTGCCCACCGCACCACAGAACCCGTACCCTCACGGGAACTCGGTGCGACTGCAGGACGCTGGAACGAAAGCTTCGCTTGAGGGAATCTTGCGTACCGTGATTGCGTCGGATCTCATTGTAGTTGGCTGAAGCTATGACTCCGGAGGGTCCGATTGGTAAAGCTCCATGCTGGCCGAGGGATGACGGTCATCCGCGTCTCGACACATAGCGATCGCGTCGCGACAAAGTACCGACGCCTCGCTATGTGGCCCATCGCGCTTCTTGCTGCATGGTTGTCAGCGCTGCTCCTGGTGAGCATCATCAACGCGGTCGTGTCAGCCCTATCCGGCCACAAGACTGAGTGGGAGCAGTTGCACGGGATACCAATCGGCAGACTCGCACTTCTGGGAGCCGCCGTTGCCATCGCCTTTGCGCACCGGCGCATCAGAGCCGCCGCAGATGCAATCGCGAAACCGATCTTCCCTCGGCCGGCACGGTCGGAGTGGCCAAGCTACGCACGCGGCCTCGGGGTGGCATACGCGATGGTCGGCGCCGCCTCCTTCATCCTTGCATGGACTGCCGTCTCACTGATTGCGTACAACATCCTGGAGCTCTGGGCTGACGGCCCTCCGCTTAGCGACCTCGTTCTCATCGTCCCGATTGCCGCAGTCTCCCCGCCAGTACTGATCTGGGCCTATCATCTCGGCCGGAACGAACGGCTGAGGCAACTTCAGTCTGCGATCCCACCAGCTCTCCAACGAGCTCACCAATTGCGCGACCACGCCCAGGCCCTCGAGGTCGCCATGCAGGAGGCCACGCTCCTGGCGGACGAATTGCAGGAAACCATTGACGCAGAGAAACGCCTCGTCGCGGACTTGCTGGCCGAATCGACGGAGGCACGCCGCATCGTCGAGATCGAGTCAGACCAACTGACTGCACTTCTCGCCCACCAGGAGCGACGACAACGCCGTTCGACCCGCCGCGAACGCTGGATCAACATTGCGGTCGCTGCCATCAGCCTGATCCTCGGCTACCTCCTGAACCTGGCAAACCCAGGCTTCTTAACCAGCCTCTTTCATCACTGACACAGCATCACCTCCGCAAGCCGAGGCCTTCAGAGGCTCGTGCCCGAGCGGTCGCCTGCGAAACTCTAGGAGCCGTCCTGCATGACCCAACTGTACGAATATGTCCGCGTCATCTTGCTGCAGACCTTGTGGATTCCAATGGTGCTGACGTTGAGCGCAATGTTCTTCTGGATGCCTCTGACACGATGGCGCAGAGCTGTTCGCCAGGCCAGCAGCCTCCGCATCCCGGCAACGGTTGCCCTGATCGGCCCCGGTGTATTCGGTGTACTGCTCTATCTCTTGCTCATTCTTGCCATCTACGAGAAAGATGCGTGGCTTGGCGACGCAACGCTGCTGGTGCTCTGCGGGGTCACCGTCGCTCTCGCCATCTACGTACCGGGCGCCGTGGACCGCTTGGCTGATAAGGATCTGGCCTGGCTCGCCCGGCACGACGTCGATCATCAACAGATCCGCGACCTCGCTCGGGAGCGTGTCCGGTCGAACATAACCACCATCATCGCGCTATCGCTGCCTGCAGTTCCCATAGCGAGCGGACTCGCCGCAGCATGGCGGGGTGGCATGAAGATCCTGGGACTGGCAGCTGCGGCCTGCCTCCTCCCCGCCTTTGTCCTGATGGCAATCATTGTGATTCTCGAGGTACGGATGCGCAGCACTGATGCATTTCTACGGAGACTTGGGCGTGCGTGCGACCCGGAATCCCAACCACCTGCGGAACTTCCGCCGCATGGTCCGTACACGACATTGGAACCCACTCGAGGACCGGCCGAACTGTGGTCCCAGGCACGCGCGCCCGAGAGGTACGCACTCTTAAGCGCGCTAAAGCCCTTGCACAACACGTTATGGCGCAGGGCCAAGACTCTGCCAGGACTCGATCAGAAGCAGCTCATGCTGTCCACGCGCCCGCTCTTCGCGGAGCTGATCGACCTCGCCAACGGCACGCGACCGATCGGGTCGAGCCCGACCATCACTCGGGTGATTCGCGTTGCTGTGCTCGGAGACCTGAGCCCACTTGGCCCAGGCTGGGCAGCACCACGCGACACGACCAACTACCGGGCATGGAACCCCTCCATCGTCCGCCGCGCCGTGGCCATCCTCGCTCTCGTTGGCTCGCTAGTCACGCCGTTCCTTGCGCTGCTCGACAAGTTTCGCGGGTAATCCGGACGTGGCCATAGCCAGGGAGGGCGCGACCCCATCGCATCGTTAGTGGAGTCGGCCCAGCGCATACCCGCGCTGTCTGGGCACGACCAAGCGGTGCGGATTGGCTCTTACAAGCCCTTCTCAACAAGTTCTCTCAAGAACGCAGCACCCACGGCGACTCGGTCCACCGAGTCAACGGAAGGCATGCCCTCGCGGTGAACCTGTGGGATCTTGAGGACAATTCGGTTGTCCGTCACGTCCACGTCCACGTGTGCCTCACACACCATCATGAACCTTGAGTGGAATGCATCGTCATCAGGCCGCTGAAGTTCGAAACCCTCCTTGACCGACCGCATGCCCACCCGGCTGCTCGAAAGTCGAAGCCATCGTGGGTACCACGTGTAGCCGCTGAACCACGGATCAATGGCCTTCGGGCCTGCACCGCTCACCTCCCACGCACCCAGCAAGATCGGATCGCGGTAGTAGCCGTTGAGTTGGGTCGTGCGGAGCATGCACATGGAGTAGCCGAGCACACCGTTCTCACCGTGATATATGCCGGTCAACCCCTGCCGCATTGAGGGGTACTTCAGGAGGTAATAGCGCCAGTCGAAATGCGATGCTTGGTCACTTTCAGCGAGCCGCGCCTCGATAGCCGAGTCGAAGTAGGCGTTGACGTCGACGTCGGTGGAACTCAAGTCGTCCAAGACGCGCATAAGCACGGCTCTCGTATTAGCAAGTTCATCGTGGGTTCCGTCCGTCAGCAGGTAGCGCCACACCGAGTCATGCGCAGGCGAACTCGTTCCGAATTGCCAAGCCTCAGAGCGCCGCCGCCGGCGTTGGTAGTCGCCGGCAGCAAGGAGCGCCCCCGTCAAGCCGAGCCAGTGCGAGGGCCTTGCCATTACAGTCTCGAACGCTGCGGCCCGATGCCGGAAGGTCTTCGCATCGAGTTCGAAGGCACTGAGGGTGCCGCGCAAGAGGGGGTTATCTTCCAGGCGGAACACCGCGTCGGCAAGCTCTGGGTGCGCATCGAGGAAGGCCTGCTTGAGCTTCTCATCCTGGACCTGGTTGCTGCTGAACCGACCGATGGCACCAAGGTCGCCATTGACGATGACCTGCTCGACGTCCCGAAGCAAGGCTGGCATGTTCTGCCGTCTGACCTCGTCTTCAGAGGCCGCAAGCAGGTTCCGTAGGACACGGACGCGACGCGGGAAGTCCTCAGTCTTCTTCGTGAGGTGTAGTAGCACCGCATACAAGTAGAGACTGCTAGGCAGCGTGAACGCTCGATTACCACCGCGCTGGCTCGCGAACAGATGGCAGCACTGCTCGAACAAATTTACAGATGCTGCACCGAAGAGCACGACTTTGCCCGGGTCGTAGGTCTGTTGACCGGGCTCAGCCCTTGAGAAGATCGCTTCGAAGGCAGGCTCGATCTCGGGCAGGTTTGCCCAAACATCGAATGCGTCGAACAGGAACTCGAGGTGCTCAAGGGCCCGCGGATTAGTGTCGCTGAAGATGGCTCGCGCGCGAGGGCCGAGTCTGCCTGTGCCAACCCGACCACCCTCTCGAAGTTCACAGATTTCCGTAACGAACTCGATGTAGCACATGAACTCGTCGTCGACGATGTGGTCACCGCCATGGAACGGCCACAGGAGGTCGGACCACGCTCCGTCTATCTTGTGAGCGAACTCGTCGGCGCGGCCTGAGTATGCGATGTCTTGCTCGAACCTGGCTTTGAAGTTCTCGAACGGCGTCAGTGGCTTGCCGCGTGAGTTCATCTTTATGTAGAGATCCTCGTCGGACTCCATATCGTCAAGAGGTAGCAGATGGAACGAGACCGCAGGCGACGTTTGATCGGTCAGGCGCTCCCACGCTGCCTCTAGATCAAGGCCCGACTCCAGTCGCTCGACCGCCTGGTGGATGGCGTCAATCATCACGAGCATTGCTTGGATACTCGGGTCGTTGCGCCAGACGTGGAGGTACCACGCCTGGTCCGTGATCCAAGTGGAAGGCCTCGCGGTATCGCGCAGCATGGGGTTCGCGGCGAGCCGTTTGCAAAACAGACGCGCACCTGGTCGAGTTGCATAGGAGAACCTTGTCCATGGCGCCTGCGGGTCGAGTTGGCCCGCGGCAGATGCGAGATACCAGTGAAGCAGGAAGAGCGTGGTGAGCCGCTGCTGACCGTCGAGCGGATACAGGGTTCCGCCGTCGATCTTGCCGTAGACGAAGTCAAGGCCCACGGGCTGATCGCCAGTGAGCGCTTCGAGAAGGACCTCCAGGAAGCTGACGCGAATTTCCTTGACCGCGGCGTCAGGCCTCCCCTGCGCATAGTCGCGCTGGATAAGTGGGATCTCGATCTGCTCCACCCTTGGGATGCCCCCGGCCTGTTCATTGAACAGCCCGACATACGAGGTCAGATAACCTTTCATAATGACTCCTCGCCTGCGAACAGATAGCGGTGAAGAACCACACTCATCGCCTCAAGGTAGTAGCGACGATCATCAGCGCTCCAAAAGTGCATCTGTTGCTCGCCCGCTGGGGAGTCGTACTTTAGGAAGACGTTGCGGGTGCATACGGGGATGTACGCTCCGATCCTGTCACGCTCAAGAATCACCGAACGCTTGACGGCAAAGACCGAGTTGTTGAGCGCGCTATTGTCGTCGCTGGATAGCAATGCCAAGTTCGCAATCGAGTCAACGTCACCGTCGCTTGGATCTCCCTCGGACGAGAGCAGGTGGGTCAGCTCTCGCTCGAGCGGACGGAAGTCTGTCTCCTTGATAGCTGCAGACGCCAGGACCGCATCGACTCGCGCGAGCAGATCTGCCTGAGTAGCGATGTCCACGTCATTTAAGGCGGCGACAGCCTTGCGGTGCAGGCGCAGCCACTCCGCCCATTGCTCCGCGCGGTTTAGGCTCTCGGCGTTCTGGGCGTGAATATGCTCCAGCGACCATCGACCTAGAGCGTGCTCGCGGAAGGAATACCGCTCCGAAGACTGCTTCCGCTGCCGAATAGTCTCCACATTCATCAGCAGGAGGACCCGGCTCGTCTTCAAACTTTGGTAGGTAAGCTCCCGTAGACCCGAAGTGGTCAAGCTCAAATGACTGCGGATGAGACCGTCGAGTTCGGCCTCGAACATCGACTTCATCTTGCTGTCGGAGCGGTCGATCAGCGCACTGAACGTCGCCACTCCCTCAGCGATCAGAAAGCCAATCTTGTGGTAGATGTCCCGACTGTCGTACCACCCTAGGATCAGGGAATGGAGGTCTACCACCTTGTTCCACACCGCTTGCGGATCATCATCGATTCTCTTGCGGAGCACCTCGAAGGTGTGGAACAGCGGTCGCTCGCGCCCTGTTGGACCGCCCGCAATGGTGTCGAGCAGAAGGCTTATATGGGTGGGCTCAGCAGACGCTTTCCCGGTGATGAAGGCCCACAGCTCCGGCTCGCGTAGATCACGTTCGATCGTGTCCCATTGGGCCGCGGTCTCAAGCGCGCGGTCTGTGACACCAGCTCGGCCTCGACTGCGTGACAGAAGCAAGGCTTTGACAAGCTCGGCGTCGGTTAGTGGGATGCGACCGACGTTGAGCCGGGTGAACAAGGTACTCGCATCCAGGTCGTCGGGCGCCTGGTACCAGATCACCCGGACGTGCTCGAACAGAGCCCCATAGAACTTGTTCGCAACGAATTGCCGGCGGTGCTCGTGTGCATCGAACCAGGCGCTGATACAGCGGTAGGCCTCGTAGATGTGGAAGAAGTCGATGTTGCGCTCCTGAAACGCAGGGTCGAGCTTCTCCAGATACTGCGCGCTGTCAGGCCGAGTCTCATAGCGCAGGGTGTAACCCGCACCGGCGCTCTGCAGCCCTTCACTCTTCATATATTGGAAGATCAGGAAGAGGGTCGTGAGCCGCTGTTGACCATCAACGAGTTCCCATTCGTCGCCGTGCGGCTTCACCACAACCGGCTGCAGGTAGTACGGCTTGTCGCTGCTCTCCCAGATATCGTCGAGCAGCTTGCGGACCTCGGCCTCACCCCACCGGTAGCCACGTTGATAGGCGGGCACATAGAACCGACCGGAAATGTCACCGACGAGTTTGGGCTCAAGCTCAGCCTCTTGGGCGTCCACCGTCAGAGCACCGAGGCACAGTCGAGGTCTCCGATGGAAGTCCGTCGTCGGATAAGCCTTCCAGCACCACCGGCCTTCAGCCTCGCAGCAACGAGATTGTCGTAGACCTGCCTATGTCCGTGCAGATCGTAGGCAACGAGCAGATTCATTACTCTCCCCCAGCACACAGTGTTACCGCCCCTGGCAGAGCACTATGCACCCGTCACCCTAAGTTGCCAAGGGTTGGGCTGCAGATTGTGAGCTAGGGGCTCACCTCGTTACTTAGAGGCGCTCGCGACGCCGTACCTCTGCACAAGCGCTTCCGTCTTGCGCATATCGTCAGCTCGCAGGGCAAGTGCCACGAGCACGGAGAGCTGCCACGAGTACAGAAGTCTGCGGGCCACGGTCGTCGGTAGTAGCTGAGATTCGGGCACGCCCGCTGACTGGCTCCGTACCGTTCCTGAGGCAGTCGATTTACAGGCCCCGAACCTTCTCAGACATCAGCACTCTGTCCTGGCCGACATTCGGCCGCCAGGCAAGTCGCCATACGTCGGTCTGACCCGGCAAGATCGTCACCATGCGACTTCTCATCCTCGGTGGCAGCTGGTTCCTCGGCCGAACAGTCGTCTCCGACGCATTGGCCCGTGGATGGGAGGTGACCGCCTTCTCCCGCGGCAAGAGCGGCCAACCGCCGACCGGAGCAACCCACGTGGTTGGCGACCGCCGCAACGACGCCGATCTCCACCGCCTGGCTGAGCACGGCCCCTGGGATGCCCTGATCGACACGAGCGCCTACGAACCCGTCGACGTCGCACAGGTAACAGACGGCCTGGCTGATCTGGTCGAGCAATACGTACTCATCTCAACGGTCAGCGCCTACCCCGATTGGCCAGCTAGCCCGGTCGATGAGTCCTCGCCGCTTTGGCCATCGTCGCCGACCTACACCGAGCAATCACCCGAGCTGGCGCACCTAACCGTCGGCGGTCAATACGGCACCCTCAAGGCGGGCTGCGAGGCTGCCGCAATAGAGGGCGCGAAGCGCAGCCTCATCCTTCGGCCCGGCGTCATCTTGGCCCCCGGCGAGTGCGTCGGTCGCGGCCTAAAGCTGCTGGACCGAGCAGCCCGCGGTGGGCGCTGGCTGCTCCCAGCACCTGCCGAACAGCCCATCCAGCCGATCGACGTGCGCGACCCAGGCTCAAGTCGCTCCTCCTCGTGCGTGAAGCGGCGGCGTGGGCGGCGCGCCACGAGACGTCGCAGTTCGATCGAATGCAGCGACTGGCGGCGCATCTGCTTCCGGACAGCCCGTCAGATGATGATCCGAACTGGCTGGACTTCTATGACCGGGCGGAGTTCGACGGCCTTCGAGCCCTCTCCTACGGCCTGCTCGGCGACTCAACTCGATCCGAGTCTCTCTATCGAGAAATGATCGGCCGCATCCCATCGCACCTTCAGCGAAATCGACTGCTCTACACAACCCTGCTAGCCAGATCCTCAGCCAGCAAGGGCGACATCGTTGGTGCAACCGAGGTTCTCACCCCGCACCTCGAATCGGTTGCGGCCAGCGGGTCGCGACGCACCCGTCAACACGTTCAGGCAGTAGCTCGAGCTGCGCGCGCCTCACGATCCTCGCGCGGCATCTCCTTCGCCGACCAAGCACGCCAAGCCGGACTCGACTCGGAGACAGCATGGAACTGACCTTGACCCGCTACACAGGAGCCGAGACGCTCGCTCTGATTCCCGAGCTGAAGCCGCTCTATGCGGACGCATACTCCGAGCCGCCATACGAAATGTCGAATGAGGACATCGAACAGTTCGAGGTCCGCATCACGAAGCATTCCAACTTGGACGGCTTCACGCTAGTCGCCGGCAACGTCGACGGCGACCTCGTGGGCTTCACCTACGGATTCACCTTCCAACCCGGCCGATGGTGGACCGGCATCAAGACCGATCCAGCCCCGGACGACATCGCTGCCGATCCGATCTTCGCGGTGATCGAGCTCGGCATACGCAAAGCGTCCCGGGGCAACGGCTACTCGCGCCAACTTGTTGACGCTCTCCTGGCTGACCGGCCGGAAGGGTTCGCCAGCCTCATCTCACGGCCAGGCGCACAGGCACACGCGATGTACCAACGTTGGGGCTGGAAGAAGGTCGGCAATACCCAGACATATGCCCACTGGCCAGTTGAGGACATCAGCATCCTCCCTCTGCACGACATCAAGTCTTCCTAACCTCTTCAACGAAGGGACCACATCATGTCCAGTCGCCCGTTCGGCATGTCCCACCTCGTTCGCTCCACCGGCGAGCAAGCAGCGTCGGATGACCAGCAGTACGACGCGGAACTGCAGCTCAACACATCTGCAGACGGCATTCCCTTGGTAGCGCAGCCCGGCGCACTCGCCGCCGAGCGATGCCACCCAGGCGACGGCAACGACGACGCCAACGCAATGCTCGCCTGACAGGCCTCGTAAATGGACGACGAGCAGACGGTCCTGGTCCTCACGAACCCGAGAGACATCACCGCCGACCTCGTCGTCCAGAAGCTCCACGAATCCGGAACCCCAGTCTTTCGTTGCGACCTAGCTGACTTCCCAACGGAGCTCACGCTGGAAGCACACAACGATGGCGGGTGGATAGGCGTCCTCCGGCACGCTGACCGCGAGATCAACCTCGCAGAGATCCGAAGCATCTACTGTCGTCGGCCGACCGCCTTCCGGCTGCCGGCAGACATGACAGATGACGAGCGCGAGTTCGCGGCAACGGAAGCACAGGCAGGCTTTACCGGCGTGCTGATGTCGTTGCCGTGTCGCTGGATCAATCACCCAGTCGCAGCGCGCGTCGCCTCCTGCAAGCCCTACCAACTCATGCTCGCCCGCTCATCGGGACTCGTCACTCCACGCTCGATCATTACCAACGATCCGGCCGCGGCCCGACATTTCATCTCCGAACAGCAAGGGCCAGTGATCTATAAGGGCATCGGGCGAGACTTCGCCCAGGACCCCGCCCACATACCAACACCCATCGTCCGTCCCGTCGCGGCGGAGGAGATTGACGAGTCCGTGCGACTGACGGCGCACATCTTCCAGCAGTTCGTTCCCAAGAGCCACGACATCCGTCTGGTCGTGGTCGGAACGCGGATGTTCGGGGTCCAGATCCACGCCCACAGCGAGGACGCGACGCTCGACTGGCGCGCCGACTACGCCCCCTTGACCTACCTACCTGCCGAAATCCCCGACGAGGTACGCACAGGCGTTGCCCGACTGATGAGCCACCTCAACCTGGTCTTCGGCGTACTTGACTTCGTCGTCGCCCTCGACGGCACCTGGCACTTCCTCGAGATCAACACCAACGGCCAGTGGGCATGGCTCCCAGAAGTCGCCAACACGATTGCCAACGCGATCTCAGTCAACCTCGCAACAGCCCTTGCGAGGTTGACTGAGGTCTCAGCCTCCTGAAGACGGAAGCCGTGCTCCTGCTTGTGAGGATCGCCCGTGCCAAATCTGCAAGCTTGACTAGCCAGCCTGGATGTCTGCTCAGCGGACACTTCTGAGAAGAGTACAGCAGCTCGTCGTCCCTGGTTCCGCTCCTCTGATCGGCCTTCGTCGCTTGTCCCGCTATCTTGACCGGAACCATCTCTCCTCGAGAGGCGCCTCGGTAACGTTCTACCGGGGGTTCCGATAGAACGGAATGAGGCCCGATGAGCGTGGCCTTAAGCCTGCGACGGCGGCTCAGCGCCATGCCAGCAAGCAGGGCAATTTCTCTATAGTGTTCGAGACCACAATTGGGCACTGCGCGGGGAGGGTTTTGAGTGCCGAGCATCTTCGACAACCTCACCGATGAGAGCCGTCTCGGTCCGGCCCTCCGGGGCGACTTGAGTAACTTCGACTCAGTAGATGTCGCGACAGGATATCTGGACCTGCGCGGCTGGAGCGGGTTCGCCGACATCGTGGCGACCAAGCACCAGGGAGAATCCAACCGCCCGATTGCTCGAGCCCTGATCGGGATGGTGATGCCGTCGGAAGCCGCCGCCATGCTGAGCGGCCTGCAGGAGCAGGTGCAGCCGGCAGCGTATGGCGCGGACGTCAACAGCCTCGAGAAGGCAATGGCGGCCAAAGAGCTACTGGTGCGGCACCTGCGCAATCAACTGATGCGCGGCCTTCCCAACCAGACCCAACAACGCGTGCTACAGCAACTGCGTGCCCAGCTGGCGTCTGGGGCCGTGGAAATGAAGGTCTTCACCGACGCCCCGTTGCACGGGAAGACCTACATCTTCCACGCACCTGGGAACCCCTACCTCGAGAAGCGCGCCTATGTCGGCTCGTCAAACCTGACTGCTGCGGGATTCTACCGAAACCTCGAGCTGAACATTGACGTGGTCGACGCCCAGGCCACCGAGAGGCTCTCCGGGTGGTTCGAGGACCGGTGGAGTGCGCCGTTCTCGCTGAAGATCACCGCCGAAATCATCGACCTCATCGAAGACTCGTGGGCCTCAGAGCGGCAACCGACGCCATATGAGGTTTACCTCAAGGTCTGTCACAGCTTGTCAGAGGACGCCCGCGAGGGCATGGGGTACGTGCTGCCGCCCTCGATGCAGAATCTGCTCCTTGACTACCAGGAGACCGCCGTGCGCACCCTCGCACGCCGCATTGTGCGTCGCGGCGGAACGATGCTCGGCGATGTCGTCGGACTTGGCAAAACGCTGACCGCAGTCGCAACCGCGCTGATGCTGGAGGCCGCTGAGGACTACAGCACGCTTGTGCTCTGCCCGAAGAACCTCGAGCGGATGTGGGAGGAGCATCTCGAGAGGTACGAACTCACTGGAGCCCGAGTCATCCCGTACTCGATGGCTGATAAGCGCCTCCCCGAACTCAAGCGGTTCCACTTGGTCATTTGCGATGAGTCGCACAACTTGCGTAACAACACCACTAAGGCCTCGGAAGCCATCAGGGAGTACGTGCGGCGCAACGGCTCGAAGGTCCTCCTTCTGACCGCAACGCCGTACAACCTCGCGTTCGCCGACGTCGCCAATCAGATCGGCCTATACATCGATGATGACGAAGACCTCGGGATCCAGCCCACGGTGGCCCTGGGCAAGGACCCAGCGCTAGCCGACAAGGTCGATGGGAAGGTCACCACTCTCGCGGCGTTCCGGCGCTCAGAAGAGCCCGAGGACTGGAAGCGACTCATGTCCGATCACCTGGTGCGTCGCACACGGTCGTTCGTGAAGCGCACCGCGAAGAAAGAACATGTTGTCCAGGCTGACGGAACGGCGGCGGATCAGGAGTATTTGCAATTTGCCAACGGTCAGCGGTTCTACTTCCCCAACCGCGTCGCCAAACCTCTGAGCCATTCGTTCGCCGCCGATGACCCGGCACGGCTTATGGAGGAAGACGACACACTGGACGCGATCCGGGATCTCACGCTTCCGCGATACCGACTGGCAGAGTACGACGATCCGAAGGCCCCGCACGCCGAGCGGGATGTCAGGACCCTAGCCGATATCCGCTCGGGGCGCGGCAACGTCAGCGGGTTCGTTCGCATCGGCCTATTCAAGCGGTTGTCGTCTTCCGGGCATTCGTTCATCCTCAGCCTGCAGCGTCAGCGGGCTCGCAACGACCTGTTCATCTACGCGATCGATCAGAGGCTCGACGTACCGCTGGGCAGCTTCAGCGATCACCAGTTCATGGTCAGCGACCGCGAGCTCGACGACGAGATCGACCTGCATGGCAGCATGGACATCCGCTATAACGACCTCCAGCGCAAGCTTCCGCCGTCGACCAAGTGGCTAAGCACGAAGATCTTCAAGAAGGCGCTACGCAAGGACCTCGAGCGGGACAATCGGATCCTGACTGAGCTGCTACAAGGTTTTGGCGCATGGGACTCGAGCAAGGACTCCAAGATCAATGCTTTGGTTGACCTACTACGCACAGAGCACCCCGGTGAGAAAGTGCTGGTCTTTACCGAGTACGTCGACACTGCAGGGTACATCGCCGATGCCCTGCGAGAGTCCGGTATAGAGAATGTCGGGCTCGCTACAGGGGAGACTGAGGACGCGGCTGGTATAGCACGTCGATTCTCACCAGATAGCAACCGGCTGCCCGGCGCGGCGGAGGCGCGCGACGAAGTCGAGGACCCCGTCGACGTGCTGGTCGCTACGGACGTCCTGTCCGAGGGACAGAACCTGCAGGACTCGCACATTGTCGTGAACTACGACCTCCCCTGGGCGATCATCCGGATCATCCAGCGAGCCGGGCGTGTCGATCGGATCGGGCAGAAAGCCGAGGAGGTCTTCATCTACTTGATCACGCATGAGAAAGTCGAGCAGGCTACCCGACTGCGGCAACGAATCCGCCAGCGGCTGGGAGACAACGCCGCGGCGTTCGGCTCCGACGAGCGGTTCTTCGGCGACGAAGACGAGATCAACATCATCGACGACCTATACAAGGGGAGCATCCCCGACGACGACCAGCTCGACGCCAGCGAGGGTGAGGCTGACGCAGTTAGCGAGGCCTGGCTGGTCTGGTCGCGAGCGAAGGATGACAAGCCAGAGCTGGCACGCAAAGTTGCCTGGATGCAGGACATGGTGCATAGCACCCGAGACCCCTACGATCATGAGACTCGCAGCGGCGTCACCTGTTACGCGAGCACCACTTCAGGAGTCGACGCGTTCGCAATGTCCTACAGCGATATGGAGGGCAACCTCGTCGAACGCCTCATTACTCCACTTGAGGCACTTCACATCTTCCGGGCACAGGAGTCGACGCCTACAGCAGAACTGCGGACAGATCATTTCGAGCGAGAGACCAGGCTCGTCCGGGATAGGTTGACCACTGAAATGGTCGCGGCCGGAAACCTGCGGGGGATCCGCAAGTGGGTCGTCGAGCGACTTGGGGGCACGATCTTCGGCGCCGATGCCAGCGAAGCACTGTCCGCGATGATGGATCGGCCGCTTACCGAATACGCAAGCGCCCGGCTGCGGCAGGCTCGTCGTGGACGATACGGCGATCAAGACCTTGCCGACTTGGTGAAACAGCTACACGAAGACGAGCGCCTGGCTATCGGCACAAGCGAGCGAGACGAGATCAAGATCGTATGCTCAATTGGGGTGACAGATCGATGAGTGACGACCTGGTTGCGAAGTCGGAGAAGCGTGACTACGCCGGGCTGTTCCGCTTTGATCTCTATTGGGGCGCTCCCGACCAACGACCTTTAGTCCTTGAGCTAGATAACGGCGCGACGCTGACTGCCACTAATGTATCGTCCTACAAAGGCCTCCGGGTTTGGGAAGTACCGGCGCTCCCAGGATCTGCGATTGAGGCGCGACTTGATCAGTTGATCGCAAAGACCACCACGAACCGGTTAGTGATCTTTCATGAGGCCGACAAGCAAGCGTGGCGGTGGCCCTCTCGCAGCAGCAAGGGCGCCGGCGTCGCTTCTCGAACTGCACGCCACGTGCATAGGACAGGTTCGAATGACCCTCGCTTCGCAGAGAAGCTCGAGGCCATCCGACTGCCCGATGACGTACTCCTGGACGTCAACGCTGTGCTGGCGAAGGTGCGTGCCGCGTTCGACGTCGAAAGCCAGCACGAGACAAAGCAGGCGTCCAGGCTCATGGCGCGAATGTACGCTGCGATAGAGAAAGCCTATCCGGACGGCTATAACTCCAAGAAGCGCGACCATGAGATCTCCGTGAGCCTGGCTCGGGCACTCTTCCTGCTCTTCGGGGACGACACGGAGATGTGGGCATCAGACCTGTTCCAGGACTTCGTCAAGGATCACACCGCACGGGCCGGTTCCGACATCGGAGACCGGTTCAATGAGCTGTTCGAGGTTCTCGACACTCCCCCGAACAGCCGGGCTGGCCTGCCAGCGGAACTGCGGTCGTTTCCGTATGTCAACGGCGGCATCTTCTCGGAGAAGATCCAGTTACCGGCGCTCAACCAGGACTTCCGTGATGCCATCCTGGATGCCTGCGCGGTGGACTGGTCGACAATCAGCCCGGCGATCTTCGGTTCGATGTTCCAATCTGTTCGCGACGCTCAGACCCGACGTGACCTAGGGGAGCACTACACCTCTGAGGAGAACATCAAGAAGACCCTCGAGCCACTCTTCCTCGACGAGCTTCGGGCCGAGCTCGGGGCGGCGCTTGGCAGGGATACCACCCGGAAGAAGCTCAACGCCCTGCGGGCGCTGTGGGACAACCTTGGCGCGATCCGGTTCATGGATCCGGCGTGTGGGTGTGGGAATTTCATCATCACTGCTTACAAGCAGCTGCGCCTGCTCGAACTCGACGTGATGCTCGCGCTCCAGGAACTCGAGGGTTCCACTCAGCTCTCCTTCGATCCCACGCTCGACCTAAAGGTCACTCTGGACCACTTTTACGGGATCGAGATCGACGAGTGGCCTGCCCGGATCGCCGAGACCGCAATGTTCCTCGTGGATCGTCAGTGTGACCTCCAGCTCAGAGAACGATTCGGAGAGGCGCCAGAGCGGCTACCGATCCAGCGAGAGACCCGCATCGTCGTCGGAAGCGCCCTGCGGATCCCGTGGGAGGAGGTCTGCCCGCCATCGGCCAATGTGATCGTCGCAGGCAACCCTCCGTTCCTGGGGCATGCAACGAGATCAGAGTCCCAAGCCGAGGAACTTCGTGACGCTTGGGGTCGCGATGACATTAGCCGGCTGGACTACGTCACAGGCTGGCACGCGAGGGCGCTCCGGTATTTCGCAACCACAGACGGCCTCTGGGCTTTCGTCACGACGAGTTCCGTCACTCAGGGAGATCCGGTCCCGCACCTGTTCGAGCCGATCTTCGCTGGCGGGTGGCAGATTAAATTCGCCCATCGCACATTCGCCTGGGAGTCAGAGGCCACCAACGCTGCAGCCGTTCACTGTGTGATTGTCGGGTTCGCACGCAGCCCTGCGAAGCCGCTGCTGTACGACTACGACACCCCGAAGGCCAAGCCCACCGTCATCCCCGCGAAGCGCATCAACGGGTACCTCGCTGACGGCCCGATCGTCTACGCGATCAAGCGCTCGCAACCCATCTCTCCGGTGCTCGCTCCCGTCACATTCGGGGCAATGGCTCGCGACGGCGGCCACCTGATTGTCGAGCCAGAGGAGGTAGACGAGGTTCGCGCAGACCCCATTGCGCGCAAGTACCTCCGCCGCTTCCTCCAGGCACGTGAACTGCTCCATGGTGGGGACCGGTGGTGCCTGTGGATGGTGGACATCGACCCGGCCGACATTGCGAAATCACCTGTACTGCGTCAGCGCCTTGATGCCGTACGCGAGCTCAGATCGCAGAGCCGAGCTGCGTCTACCGCGGCGATGGCAGCGACGCCCCACCTGTTCGGCCAGCGTCCAGCAGTTCACGACGTGCCATTCGTCGGAATTCCGCGACACGTGTCCGAAGACCGGCACTACTTCCTGGTGGCGCGATTCGGTCCCGAGGTCATATGCGGCGACGCGAACTTTATGGTCTCGGATCCCGATGGGCTGGCGTTTGCGATTCTGACGAGTTCGATGTTCCTTGCGTGGCAGAAAACAGTGGGCGGTCGACTCGAGTCTCGACTGAGATTCTCGAACACCATCGTCTGGAACAATTTCCCGTTCCCTATGCCGGATCCACACGTTCGAGACGCAATCATTGCATCAGGACAAGCGATCGAGAGCGCACGAGCAGAAGTGGGCACAGGTCCGCTCGCCGACCTCTATTTGCCTGGCGATCTCGATCCGCGATTGAAGGCGGCTCACGACGCGCTGGACTCAGCAGTCGACGCAGCTTTCGGCCGATCCGGCGGCCCAGGCATGTCGGAGCTCCAACGCGAAGACATCCTTTTCGAGTGCTACGCGGAGATGACCTCCGATCTTCTCAGCGAACGGATCCAACGCCGGCGGCGATGACATAGACAAGAGCACTACTCAGGACCCCTGCCCACGCCTCTCCCTGCTAGGCCCGTCCGTGCAGTCCAGTTGGCCTCGGGTCTGGCCGCTCACCACACGGAGGAGCGAGTGCCTGCGCGGCCCAACAGCACCGCTTCTCGGTCCACGGCTGCCGGTGCCCATCCGGCTGCTCGCCTGCTGTGTGAAGGTTCGTATCACACCGTTGACCAGGCGAAGATTCTAGGAAGATCTTCTTGACTTGCTTCCTAGGAAGGCTATCTTGAAGGTATGGCTAAGGTAAAGAATCGTCTAATGCCAACTGGTACTTGCTGGTGTGGCTGTGGCGCGGAGGTCGGCCTCGGCTCGTTTTTTTCCCAGGGGCACGACAAGATCGCCGAAGCCGCCCTGTTGGCCGCACGCTACGGCAACTCAGTGGCACAGCTAATCGCTCAGCACGGGTTCGGGCCGGAAGTGAGTGTTCGTGACGCTGCCGTACTAGCCGGGTACTGGGAGCGATGTCCTGGCGTGGAGTGTAACTATCTCGGCGCTCCTGCGAGCATCCGCCTTCACCGCAGGAAAGCCCAGCACTAGACCCAAGCACAGGATTGACCGACCGTTCGCACTTGCATGGAGCGAGAACGCTACTGCCGAATCGACCCAATCATCGTCAGCAAGGTGTTCTGTGCCGCGCCACCTGGACGCCCCGCCGGGTGCGGCGCCCGCCACGCCTCGGCATTTCACCCAGACCCTGCCCAAGGACGGCACGATCTCCTTCCGCGCCCCGATCTGTCCACCTGCGCATACCCCTAGCGCAGGTCGGCCTGGTCGCACAGACTGGCGTCCGGAGTTCCGGCTACGTCGGTACTTGGAGCGTCGAGTCACCAACTACCGAGATGATGCATCAGCGCGAACGCGAGGATTTAGGGGATGAGAACTGGTGGGGTTTCAGACACCGCTTTATGAGTTGAGCGACTTTCTGAGGTGGACGACGGGTGGGAAGGTTCAGCTGCCCGACTTTCAGCGGGGCTACAAGTGGGAGGACGAGCGCATTCGTCAGCTGCTTGTGACGATCTTGCGGGGTCATCCGCTTGGTGTCGTGATGCTGCTGAAGGCTGGGACGACCAGATCCGGTTCAAGCCTCGGCCGGTCGAGGGGGTCGTGCTCGCGGAGGCGACTGAGCCCGACTGGTTGCTACTCGATGGTCAGCAGCGTTTGACCTCACTGACGCAGGCTTTGACCGGCACCGGCGTGGTGGATACCGAGGACAGCCGAGGGAAGAGGTTGGCACGTCGGTACTACGTCCACATCAAGACGGCTCTCGCCGGTGACGACAGGATCGATGAAGCAGTCGTCTCCATCCCTGGCGACGGAGTCGTTCGGACCAACTTCGGCAAGACCATAGTGCTCGATCTCTCGGATGAGGACAAGGAGCGCGAGCACGGGTACTTCCCGCTGCGACTGCTCTTTTCCGGCGCCCAGACGGTCAACTGGCTCTTTGCACTGCCCGACGGCAGCGGGGCTGACTTCCACGCAAACGTTATCGGCCCAGCGTCGACGTACAACATCCCTGCCATCGAGTTGGACACGGCGACCAGCAAATCGGCTGTGGCTACAGTCTTCGAGAAGGTCAACACTGGCGGACTTCCGCTGAACGTCTTTGAGCTCCTCACTGCCACTTTCGCCGGCGACAAGGCCTACTACGACGCGCATGGCGAGGACTTCCGGCTCAACGACGACTGGCGTGAGACCAAGCAGGCTTTGGCCGCCTACCCCGTCCTGGACCACCTGGAGAACACAGGCTTCCTGCAGGCCATCGGTCTTCTCGCCTCCTACCACGGCCCGACCGCGACGACAGCCAAGAAGGAGGACATCCTCCGGCTTGAGCTGACCGACTATCTGGCGTGGGCACCGAAGGTCCGTGAGGCGCTGAAGTGGGTCGCTGGGTTCCTCGACGCTCAGAACATCCACACCGCGCGCGATGTTCCGTACCCCAAGCAGATCGTGCCGCTGGCGACGATCCGGGTGGTGCTCGGTGAGGACGCCGACATTCACGGTGTTCGCAAGGCGTTGCAGCAGTGGTACTGGTGTGGAGTGCTTGGCGAGCTCTACGGCGCAGCCATTGAATGCCGGTTTGCTCGAGATCTCGAGCAGGTGCCGGCGTGGGCACGAGCCTCCGGTGACGGCGTGGCTCGTCCGAAGACCATCGACGACGCCAGCTTTGTCGAGTCACGGCTGCACTCGATGCGGACCCGCAACTCTGCTGCCTACAAGGGTGTATATGCCCTGTTGATGGGACAGCACACGGTGGACTGGCTGATGAATCAGCCATTCAACAAGGCGCATTTCCTCGACATGCAGGTCGACATCCATCACGTCTTCCCCAAGGCGTGGTGCATCAAGAACGAGATCGACGAGGAGCTCCGCGAAAGCATCGTCAACAAGACACCGTTGGCGAAGCGGACCAACATCAAGCTCAGCGGGCATGCGCCATCGATCTACCTCAGCGCTCTCGAGACCCAGGTAGGCATACCGGCGGACGAGCTAGACGCCATCATCGCCGCCCACCAAATTGATGTGGCGGCGCTACGCGAGAACCGATTCCTCGACTTCTTCGTCGCTCGCCGGGCGGCCCTCTGCGCCCTGATCCAAGAAGCCATGGGCAAGTCTGTCGCCCACGACATTGGTTCTCGGTCGGTGGAGGGCGGCACGGAGACGTCGGAGGCGTTCGAGCCAGAGCCTGAGGATCCCGAAGACCAGGAGACCGACGGACCCGAGAGCTGACGGCCGGCAGCAACGAGCATCTATGCACGGAACCGGAGTTGAGATGGGACTTCAAGCAGACGGAGACTCGATCAATATCGCGCAGTCCAAGGTCGCGCTAGAGAGCCTGCTGGCCCTCCAAGTCGAGACGAATCGACTCCTGTGGGCGCTCCTGCTTGAGACTGGAAACGCCCCCATGCACGCGGAGGTCGGACCGCAGGTCAACCCGGCCGCCTATCACGTACCAAAAGCTGGCTTCTTCACAGGACAGCGGCGCATCAAGGACAAGAAGATCTAACTCTCTGTGGGATACCCCGTCGGGTGACAACTGGCGGGTTATCCCACGGTGATTACGTCTGGGCGTTGTTGATGAAGGCTGCAGTGGTTACTGGGGGGGGTAGGTCGGAGGTCCTGCTGATCGGTGGGTGGAGTGGGGTGATGAGAGCGTTGTGGTCGGCTTCGTAGAAGTAGATCAGGGATAGAGCGTCTACTCAGCCAGCCGATGCCAGCGCCCTTCCAGCTCCTCGAGACTCATGACCCCATACGGCCAGGGAGGTCCAACGAACGGCTGCTGGGTTCGTGCTGCCGGCATCACACCAGCAGAGACCGGACGAGGCGAGGCCCCGGATGGTTGGGCGCGGGCGGTAGCACGCTGGGGTGGGCGGTAGCCCGGAGGGGTAAGGGTGGGCGGGTGCGGGCGTGGCGGGAGCGACGAAGGAGCGAGTGCGTAGCACGCGGGGATGGTTGGAACCGTCTGGCGCGGACCGCGGTTGGTGCGGTCGACAGTTCGGCGTACAGGACCTACTTGACGGTGATGGCGTCGAGGCGTTCTTTGATGAAGGCGGCTGTGGTGACGGGGTGTAGGTCGGTCACCTTGCCGATCGGTGGTTGCAGCGGAGTGACTAGCGCGTCGTGGTTGGCTTCGTAGAAGTAGATCAGCGAGACGAGGTCCTCCTCGGGCGCTTGCGGTTGGGGAGGCAGTACGCGGTGGCGGCCTGAGGGCCAGCGGTGGGCGGTCCAGTGTTCTAGGAGGTCGCCGATGTTGACCGTTAGGGCGCCGGGTTGCCAGGGGGCGTCTTCCCAGCCGGCTGAGGCGGAGTGGACCTGTAGGCCGCCAGCGCCTGGTTCGCGGTCCAACACCGTTACGGTGCCGAAGTCGGTGTGGGGGCCTATGCGGAATTGGCCTGGTTCGGGGGCGCCTACGACCGTTAGGGGTGGGTAGTGGTTGATGTTCATTGTCCAGGTGGGGCGATCGGCCAGGGTCACAAAGGGATTGGTCGGTAGGCCTAGGGCGTGGGCGAAGAGGGCTAGTAGGTCGTCGGAGAGTTGGCGCATGGCGGCGGTGTACTCGGTGACGAGGGCTTGTAGGGAAGGGACTTCGGTGGGCCAGACGTTGGGGGCGAACCAGACTTGATCAACCTCGGCGTCGCCGGTGGCGGTTTCGGCGCCTAGGGAGTAGCTCTCTTTGAGGTCTGGTGGGGACTCGGTGCCTTCGGCGTAGGCGTTGGCTTCTGCGCCGGGGCCCAGCCAGCCGTGGCCGCCGACTGGTACGGAGTAGCGCGCTTTGACCTCAGTCGGCAGGGCGAAGAACTCGCGGCTGGCTGCTCGCACGCGTGCGGCTAGGTCGGGGTCTACGCCGTGGCCGGTGACGAGGATGAAGCCGGCGCGTTGCAGGCCTTCGTCGACTTCGGCGGCGACTGCGTCGGCTTCGGTGCCGCCGGCGTACCAGCGGGAGATGTCGATGGTGGCGATCGCACTCATTCAGAAACCCCGATGTCTTCGTTCCATAAGGACGGGTTCGCGGCGATGAACTCGGTCATCATCGTGACACAGCGCGGATCGTCGAGAAGAGTTACCTGTACGCCGTGCTCGGCGAGCCAGTCCTGACCGCCTTCGAACGTGCGGTTCTCGCCGATGATCACTGCACCGATGCCGAACTGACGGATCAGCCCGCTGCAGTACCAGCACGGCGACAGGGTCGTCACCATGATCGTGGAGCGGTACGAGCGTTGGCGGCCGGCGTTGCGGAAGGCATCGGTCTCGCCGTGCACCGAAGGATCGTCGTTCTGCACACGACGGTTATGACCAGTGCCCAGAAGCAGGCCGGACGCAGAGAACAATGCCGCCCCGATGGGGATCCCGCCCTCTGCCAAGCCTTTACGCGCCTCCAAAACGGCGACGTCGAGCATCTCGGACGGGGTCATGCTGCGGCCAGCTCGGTAGCGATTCTTGACCGGCAGAGCAGCAGGTAACCGCCGCCTGCAAGGAGAAATCCGACGAAGAAGGTGATGTCGCCGAGCCCAGGAACGGCCTTGGTGACGAAGCCGGTGAACTTCTCCTGGTTGGAGAACAACAGGACCGATCCGATCAACCCGACAAGGAACGAGAGCAGGCCACCCCAGTTCGCGTAGGAGACGTCATACAGGAAAGGGGCGATCGTCTGCGAGCGCCGCAGGTATTGATCGGCGAGCACGACGCCGAGCCAGGGGCCGACCCAGTAGGCGATGATCAGCAGGAAGGCTTCGTAGCTGGTGGCGGCGTCGGGGAGCGCCCACCACGCGACGAGGAATCCCGCGACGCCGAAGAACACGGTGACCAGGGCGCGAGCGATGTGCGCGGGCAGTCGCACACCGATCGTCACGAAGGCCATGGCGCCGGAGTAGATATTGATGGAGTTCGCGGCGATCGCGCCGATCGCGATGGCCAAGAGCGTGGCCTTGGCAACCGACGAGCTCAACTCACCGGTGAATGCTTGAGTTGGGTTGTCGGACAGGGCCGGCCCGATGGTCACCGACGCCGCGCCGACGATCTCCAGCACCGTGCAAGACACGAACAGGCCGGCCGACGCGAACAGCCCGGTCCGAAAAGCAGACACTCGGGATGGCAGGTAGCGCGTGTAGTCGGCGGCGTACGGCGTCCACCCGGCGGCGTAGCCGAACGCCGTACCGACTGTCAGGAGGAAGCCGCCGAAGGAACCGTTACCTACAAGGGGATCCAGCGCGGGTGCACCGGCGTGCGACTTGATCAGGATCGCGATCGAGGCGACAGCGAAGATCACGGCCAGAGCCGGGAACGCATACTTCTCGAACGCCTGCACCAGGTTGTGGCCGCAGAACGCGAGCGCCGTCTGGACGAGCACGATGATGATCAGCCCGAGCAGTGGACCGATACCGAAAAGCGCGGACAGCGCGTAGGCGCCGCTGACGCTGTTCGTTGCGAACCAGCCCACGCCGGCCGTGATCGACATCAGTACGGCGGGCAGTGCATTCCCCTTGAACCCAAACGCCAAGCGCCCCGCCACCATCTGCGGAACGCCGTGCCGCGGCCCACGCGCTGACAGAAAGTAATGCGCTACCGCCCCCAGCCCCGTGCCGACCGCGACGCCCGCGACCGCTTGCCAGAAGGTCATGCCGTAAACGGCCACAGCCAGTACGCCGACGAAGATCGTCGCGAACTCGAGGTTGGGCGACATCCAGGTCCAGAACAACTGGCTGGGCCTGCCGTGCCGGTCCTCCTCGGCGATCGCCTCGTTCCCGCCTGGCTCGACCGCGAACACGCGGTCCCGGTAGGTCCCGTCGGTCGTCGGTTCAGCCGCTGTCATTCGAAAAGTGTGGCGCGCGTTGCGCAGCCCGGCAACGGATTCGGGCCGGCATCTCGAATGCCGTCGTACCAGTTGACGCCAAATATTGTCGGAGCGGGCTGCCAGGATGGTCACATGAATCAGGTGGTGGGTGCGCGGGAGGCTTCAGAAGCGGTTGAGGATGCCGGGTGGAGGTTCTTGCTGGGCAGTTTGCGGACGTCGGTCCCGGTCGATTCGCTGGCTGCCGCAATCGGGTTGGCCGCGGACGCTGTCGCGATCTGCGGGGACGCTGCCGATCAGCATCTTGCCGTCGATGCTCGCCCCCATCGGGTCGTCTTCACGCTGCAGTCGGTGGAACACGCGGCCGTCACCACCTTGGACGTCGAACTCGCGCTTCTGATCTCTGCCGCCACCGGGGCGCTGACCGTGCCCGCGGTCCAAACGCTGGAGATCGCGATCGATGCTCTGGAAATTGCCGCGATTCGGCCGTTCTGGAAGGCGGTACTGGGCTACGCCGATGAGGCTGGTGCCGACGGACCGAAGGATCCGATCATCGATCCCGTCTGGCAGAGCCCGGCGATCTGGTTCCAGCAGATGGATCAGCCGCGTCCGCAGCGCAACCGCATCCATTTCGACCTCTGCGTACCGCATGACGAGGCACCCCGACGCCTCGAGGCCGCGCTCGCAGCCGGCGGCCGGGTCGTGTCCGCGACGCGTGCCCCCGCCTTCTGGGTGCTCTCCGACCTCGAGGGCAACGAAGTCTGCATCACCACGTGGCAGGGTCGAGACTGACCCCAGCCGGTTGGCATGATCGCGGATGTGACTGACGACCTGTATGACGCCGTACTCGATGAGGACCTGGTCCGCCCCGACGGCAGGGTGGTCGCCTGGACCCGAATCGGAGCCGGTACGCCGTTGCTGCGGCTACCCGGTACGCCGGGCTCCCGCTGGAGTATCCGTGCCGATCGGACCGCCTGGGCCGAGCGCGGTCTGCAGGTGATCACGACCGAGCGACCCGGCTACGGGAGGTCCACTCGCTTGGCCGGGCGCGGGTTTCGTGAGCACTCCGACGACCTGGCCGCGATCCTGGATCACCTCGAGCTCGACCGCGTCTACCTGACCGGTGGCAGTGGCGGCGGTCCGCACGTACTCGCGTTCGCCGCGCATCACCCCGACCGGATCATCGCAGCCACCATCACGGTCGGCTTCCCGCCGCTGGAAGACGATTCCGAGTATGACCAGATGATCCCCCTCAACGCAGCCGCCTTCCGTGCTGCCCGCGCCGGCGACGAGGACGCCGTACGGCGGATTCTCACCGAGCCGTATGAGGCCATGCGGTCAGTCCCGCTGTCCGGTTTGGACAAGGCGATGGAAACCGCGCCGGCGTCCGATCTCGCCATCATGAGTGACCCGCGCTGGCGCAGCGCCCAGACCACCGCGATCGAGAACGCCTTCGCGCCAGGCATGGACGGCTGGGTGGACGAAACCCTCGCCATGGGCGGTACCTGGAGCGACATCGACCTCACCGCCATCACCACCAGCCTCACCTGGTGGCACGGCGCGGCCGACCGCAACTGCCCCTTCCCCGCCGCCCAGCGCCTGATCAACAAGTTGCCCACCGCAACTTTGCGCGAGTTCGGCGAAGCCGGCCACTTCGAACCGTACCGCCGCGAACCCGAGATCCTCGACGAACTCCTCAACCGCACCACGTAACCCCGCCGAGCAACCGCATCCCCCTCGCTCGCGACCTTGAGCACCCACCAACCACCTTCGCACCCCGCAAATGGTTGACCCGTGCTCAAGGTCCGCGCCACCTTCCACCTTGAGCACTCCTCAACCACCCACCACGCCGGCAGGTGGTTGAACCGTGCTCAAGGTCGACAACTCCCCCAGCCCCGGCCGGGGTGGCGCGGGACGTAGCGTCCGAAGACACGCTGACTACGCCAGCGCGTCCTTCGGACGTTAGGGGGTCGTCAGAGGGTGAGGTTGGGGTGGCGGTTGACGTCTTTGTAGAGGAGGTAGCGGAAGCGGGTGGGGCCGCCGGCGTAGCAGGCTTGGGGGCAGAAGGAGCGGAGCCAGAGGAAGTCGCCGGCTTGGACTTCCACCCAGTCCTTGTTCAACAAGTAGACGGCTTTGCCTTCGAGGATGTAGAGGCCGTGTTCCATGACGTGGGTTTCGGGGAACGGGATGACGCCGCCGGGCTCGAAGGTAACGATGTTGACGTGCATGTCGTGGCGGATGTCGTCGGGGTCGGCGAAGCGCTGGGTTTGCCAGGCGCCGTTGGTACCGGGCATGGGGATGCCTTCGACGTCGGCTTCGTTGGTGACGAAAGGAGTCGGTACGTCGATACCTTCCACGCGGGCGTAGGCCTTGCGGATCAGGTGGAAGGTGCAGGGGTCGTCCGAAGAGTTGTGCAGCGCCCAATCTCCGCCCGGGGGTAGGTACGCGTAACCGCCCGGAGCCAAGGAGTGCTCAAACCCAGCGATCGTCAGCGTGATGTTGCCGTTGACAACAAAGAGGACGGCCTCGGCGTTCGGATCGGTGTCGGGCTTGGTGGTGCCGCCGCCTGGGCCTACCTCGACGATGTACTGGGAGAAGGTTTCGGCGAAGCCGGACAGGGGACGGGCGATGACCCAGAGGCGGGTGTTGTCCCAGAAGGGGAGGCGGCTGGTGACGATGTCGCGCATGGTGCCGCGGGGCAGGACGGCGTACGCCTCGGTGAAGACTGCACGATCCGTGGTGAGGTCGGTCTGCGCGGGCAGGCCGCCGGTCGGGGTGTAGTAGTTCATCGGGGGTCTCCTCGAGATAGCAGACGGCCAACAGGACCCGCGCCACGGATGAGCGTTCGGCGGACGACGCCATACAGGGTGCGGCCGTCGTACGGCGTGATGGCGTTCTTGTGTTCAAGAGCATGGGCATCGACAACGAAGGTTTCGTCGGGCGCGAAGACGCAGAGGTCGGCATCGGCGCCGACCTCGATGCGCCCCTTGGCCCGAAGACCGGTCTGTACGGCGGGCGCGAGCGACATCCAGCGGACGACGTCCGCGAGTGTGAAGCCGCGTTGGCGAGCCTCGGTCCAGACGGCGGGCAATCCCAACTGGAGCGACGCGATCCCGCCCCACGCCGTACCGAAGTCGCCGGTCTCCAGGTGCTTCAAATCGATAGTCGACGGCGAATGGTCCGAGACGACCAGGTCGATCGTGCCGGCGCGCAGCCCCTCCCACAGCAAGTCGCGGTTAACAGACTCACGGATCGGCGGGCAACACTTGTACTGCGTGGCGCCGTCCGGGATCTCCTCGGCGGCAAAAGTCAGGTAGTGCGGGCAAGTCTCCGCAGTGATCCGTACGCCGTCCGCCTTCGCCGCCGCAATCAGCGGCAGCACCTCGGCGCTGGACACATGCAGGATATGCACACGACAGCCGGTACGCCGCGCAAGATCGATGACGTCGGCAACAGCTTGGTTCTCCGCCGACCGTGGCCGTGACTCCAAAAAGTTCCGGTACGACGCGCCGCGCGGCGGCGGAGCGTGGTCGATGCTGTGGGCATCTTCCGCATGCACGATCAACAACCCGTCGAAGGTACTCAGCTCACGCATGACCGCTTCGAGCTGCGAAGAATCAAGGGGCGGGAACTCATCGACTCCCGAGTGCAGCAGGAAGCACTTGAACCCGAAGACCCCGGCCTCATGCAGCGGACGAAGATCCGTCAGATTGCCCGGGATCGCACCGCCCCAGAAGCCGACGTCGACGGCCGCCTGAGGTGCTGCGGTCTCCCGCTTCAACGTCAGCGCCGGTACGTCGCAAGTCGGCGGAAGGCTGTTGAGCGGCATATCGATGATCGTGGTCACGCCACCCGCGGCCGCGGCTCGGGTCGCGGAGGTGAACCCCTCCCACGCCGTCCGGCCGGGGTCGTTGACGTGGACGTGTGAGTCGACGAGGCCGGGCAGGAGCACTTCGTCATCCGCGAGTCGAACCTCAAGGGCGGCTGCGAGTGCTGCGTCGTACGGGGCGACGGCGACGATCCGGCCCTCGCGGATCCCGATCGCACCGGCCTGCTCGCCGGTGGCTCGGACCACTCGTTGAGCCCGGACCACCAGATCCAATCCAGTCACGCGCCAACCTCCCCGGTTTCCGCCATCGTAAGGTGCTCGATCGCGATCCGCTCGGCGAGTTTCTCCACCAGCGGAACCGGTTGCGCGATACACCGCGCCACGTCCGGCTCCAGGTCAGTGAGCGCGTACGCCGCCCGCACGCCGGCCGCCGCCAGTTGATCCGCGCGCAGCTTGTTCACTCCGCACACCGCAACCACCGGTACGACGGAGGCGGCGGCCACGCCGGCGACCGCCTTCCCGTGGAGGGTCTGCTCATCCAGGGCGCCCTCACCGGTGATCACCAGGTCCGCACCGGCGAGCTGCTCGCGGAATCCGACCAGCTCCAGCATGAGGTCGATCCCTGGTCGCAGCTCTGCGCTCAGCAGGGCCAGTGCGGCGAAACCAACCCCACCGGCCGCTCCGGCGCCCGGAGTGTCGCGGAGGTCCCGTCCAGTCGCCGCAGCGACGCGGGCGGCCCACTCGGTGAGTCTGGCGTCCAGGGCGGCTACCTGCGAAGGTGACGCGCCCTTCTGCGGCCCGTAGACGGCTGCCGCACCCCGTGGTCCCGTGAGCGGGTTGTCGACGTCGCACGCGACCACTAGCTGCACACCATCCAGCCGAGCCCGCAGTACGGCGGTGTCGAGCGCCTCGCTACCGGTGAGCGCCTGGACCAGGCCGATACCTCCGTCGGTGGACGCACTGCCGCCGATGCCGAGGATCACTCGGGTACAGCCGGCGTCCACGGCCGCGGCGATCATCTCACCGCAGCCAAACGACGACGCCGTCATCGGGGCGAGCCCGTCGGGCAGTCTGACCAGTCCGCAGACATCTGCGAGCTCCACGACCGCAGTGTCCCCGCGACGCGCGTAACCCGAGTGCACAGCATCACCAGTCGGCCCAGACGCGACCATCGGCACCAGTGCGTAGCCGGCCGCCACAGCGGCGGCCAGCGTCCCATCACCACCGTCAGCCACCGGTACGGCGACCACACTCGCGTCGGGGTGCACTCGCCGTACTCCGGTAGCAACAGCCGCGGCCACCTGGGCGCTCGTCAGCGAACCCTTGAACTTGTCCGACGCAACGACCACCCGCACCATCAGTCGAGCAGAGCGAGGGCAGTCGGCGCGTCGGCCGGATCGATGGCCAGGTCCTCGAACTCGATGATGTTGTCGATCTCGACGCCCATCGACACATTGGTGACGCGTTCCAGGATGACCTCGACGACGACCGGCACCTGGTGTTCGACCATCAGCTTCTTGGCCTTCTCCAGCGCCGGCAGGATGCCGTCCGGCTCGACGACCCGCAACGCCTTACAGCCAAGGCCTTCCGCGACCTTCAAGTGGTCGACACCGTAGCCCTGAACCTCTGGGCTGTTGATGTTGTCGAACGAGAGCTGCACGCAGTAGTCCATGTCGAACCCACGTTGCGCCTGCCGGATCAGCCCCAGGTACGAGTTGTTCACCACCACGTGGATGTACGGGATGTTGAACTGCGCACCGACCGCCAGCTCCTCGATCAGGAACTGGAAGTCGTAGTCGCCGGAGAGGGCGACCACGGTGCTGTCGGGTTCCGCGACCGCGACGCCGAGCGCGGCCGGGAGGGTCCAGCCGAGCGGTCCGGCCTGGCCGGCGTTGATCCAGTGGCGCGGTCGGTAGACGTGCAGCATCTGTGCGGCCTGGATCTGCGACAGCCCGATCGTTGTTACGTAACGTGTGTCCGGACCGAACGCCCGGTTCATCTCCTCGTAGACCCGCTGCGGTTTGATCGGTACGGCGTCGAAATGCGTCCGCCGTTGCATCGTCGTACGACGCTCCCGGCACTCCGCGGCCCACGCCGTACGGTCAGGCAACCGGCCGTCGGCCGCCCACTCGCGCGCAACCTCGACGAAGACCTCAAGAGCGGCTCGAGCGTCGGACGCGATGCCCAGCGTCGGCGCGAACACCCGCCCGATCTGCGTCGGCTCGATATCCACATGAATGAAGGTCCGGCCAGAGGTGTAAACGTCCAATCCACCTGTGTGCCGATTCGCCCACCTGTTGCCGATCCCCAGTACGACGTCTGACGCGAGCATGGTCGCGTTTCCATACCTGTGCGACGTCTGCAGTCCCACCATCCCTGCACTCAGCGGATGGTCGTCGGGAATCGCACCCCACGCCATCAACGTCGGTACGACGGGAATCCCGGTTAGCTCGGCGAATTCGACCAGCAGCTCGGACGCATCCGCATTGATGACGCCGCCACCCGCCACGATCAGCGGATGTGAGCCGCCGGCCAGCATCGTCAACACCTTCTCAGCCTGCAAACGAGTCGCGGCCGGGCGCGCCAGCGGCAACGGTTCATAGGCGGAGATGTCGAACTCGATCTCGGCCAGCTGCACGTCGAGTGGCAGGTCGACCAGCACCGGTCCAGGGCGCCCGGATCGCATGATCTGGAAGGCTTTCTGGAACGTTCCCGGTACCTGCGCGGCCTCCATCACCGTGACCGCCCACTTCGCGACCGGCGCAGCGATCGACGAGATGTCGACCGCCTGGAAGTCCTCCTTGTGCAGCTTGGCCACCGGTGCCTGACCGGTGATGCACAGGATCGGGATCGAGTCCGCCGACGCGGAATACAGTCCGGTGATCATGTCGGTCCCGGCCGGTCCCGACGTACCGATGCAGACGCCGATGTTGCCGGCCCGCGCCCGGGTGTATCCCTCAGCCATGTGCGACGCGGCCTCGACATGGCGAGCCAGCACATGCTTGACGCCACCGTGCGCGCGCATCGCGCTGTAGAACGGATTGATCGCAGCGCCCGGCAACCCGAACGCCTGCGTCGATCCCTCCTTCTCGAGGATCAGCACCGCCGCGTCAACAGCTCGCATGCGTGCCATCAGCTCGAAGCCTTTCCGGACAGACGCTCCACGCCACGCAGCAGCGACGAGTGGTCGAGCCCACCGTCACCGTTGGCCCGCGCCGACGCGACGAGCTGCGCCACCAACGCCCCGAGCGGTACGACGACGCCCGCCTCCCGAGCCGCCGCGGTGACGATGCCCATGTCCTTGTGGTGCAAGTCGATCCGGAACCCGGGCTCGAAAGAACGCGACAGCATGTTCGCCTTCTTCTGCTGAAGAACGGCCGAACCAGCAAGTCCACCACCGAGGACTTCGAGCGCCGCGGCCGTGTCGACGCCGTACGCCTCCAAGAAGACCAGAGCCTCCGCGACCGCCTGGATGTTCGCGGCCACGATCAGCTGGTTGGCCGCCTTGACCGTCTGACCCGAACCGCTCGGTCCCACGTGGACAACCGTCTTGCCGACCACATCGAACAGCGGCTTGGCATCGGCAAAGTCCTCAGCCGACCCACCGACCATGATCGACAGTACGGCGTTCTTCGCGCCGGCCTCGCCGCCGGAAACGGGTGCATCGAGCAACCGAAAGCCCAGCGCACGAGCCTGGGACGCGAGCTGCTGCGTGATGTCGGGGCGGATGCTGGAGAAGTCGATGATCAGCGTGCCGGTCTCGGCCAGCTGGAAGACCTCGTCGAGCACCTCCTGGACATCCGGCGAGTCCGGCACCATCACGCAGACCACGTCGGCGCCCTTCAGCACGTCGTCGATCGACGAGGCAGCTCGGCCGCCCGCCGCGACCAACTCCGCGGCTCGGTCAGGGCTGCGATCGAGACCGGCCACAGCGTGACCGGCGTTCGCGAGGTGGACAGCCATCGGGTTACCCATGATCCCGAGACCGATAAAGGCAATATTCGTCATGTCATCTCCTCGAAGCAAAGTCAGCGACGGCGTTCAAACGGGAGCCAGCCGAAGCACTCGTCCGTGCTGGTCGACGGCTTGTACTCGAGCCCGACCCAACCGGCGTACCCCTGGGCCTCCAGGGCGGTCAGTTGCTGATCGAGCGGCAAGGTTCCGGATCCGGGCTCGCCCCGCCCCGGCGCATCCGCGATCTGTACGTGCGCGATCCGAGCCGTGTGCTCGGCGATCACGCGCTCGACCTCATCCCCGTTGACCGCTAGGTGGTAAAGGTCTGCCAGCAAACCAATACCCGGTTCATCGACCCGATCGATCACCGCCAACGCATCACCAGCCGTCAGCAGCGGGTAGCGGGGAGCTCCACTGACCGGCTCGACCAGCACGGTCGCACCAATCCGTTGGGCAGCACGGGCCGCGAAAGCGAGATTCTCGACCGCGACCTCGTCCTGCGAAGCGGCCGACACATCCTCGAGGCGGTTGCCGTAGAGCGCGTTGAACCCCTGCGTACCGAGCCGCTCCCCGATCCCGACCGTCACCTCGACGTTGTCGCGGAACTCACCGGAACGCTTCGGCCAGGACACCAGCCCGCGATCCCCACCCGGCATGTCACCGGCGAAGAAGTTCAGCCCGGTCAGCTGCACACCCGCATCCGTGATCGCCGTGACGAACGCGTCGACCTGCCGATCCGGCGGCACCGCCTCGACGAACGGCCACCAGAACTCGACCGCCCCGAACCCGGCCCGCCGGGCCGCCGCCGGCCGCTCCAGCAGGGGCAGCTCGGTGAAGAGCAACGAACAGTTCACCGTGTGGCGCAATTGATGAGCCATACTCGCCAACTTCCGCATTGTGGAATTCTAATTCTGGTCTGCGAAATGACCATAAGTTCGGCACCGACCGGCCGTCAAGGTGCCGGCCGGCCTCCCCCGTACGCACGTGCGCGTTGTACGTTCCTCTAAAGGCAGAGCTACAAGCCCGAAGACGCACAACCATCGGAGGTACGGCGTGCTGCTGTCGGAGTTGCTGGATGCACCCGAACTCGGGCTGCGCCTGGTCCACGCCGCGGGCGGTGCACTCGACCGCCCGATCGGCCGACTGGTGACGACCGATCTGCTCGACCCCGGCCGCTATCTGAGCGGTGGCGAGGTGGTCCTGACCGGCCTCGTCTGGCGCCGCCGACCACTCGACAGCGAGCTGTTCGTCGCCTCGATGGCAGCCCGCGGAGCCACCACGATCCTGGCCGGCCGAGCCCAACTGGGCGACGTACCGGCCGATCTCCTCGACGCCTGTCAGCGGCACGAAGTCACCCTGATCGAGGTACCGATCGAGATCGCCTTCGCCGACGTCACCGAGTACGTCGCAGCCGCCGGCTCGGCCGAGACCGGGGCCCGTCTGTCCGCGAGCCTGGTCCGCCAGCGGCAACTGCTGTCATCGATCGCCGCTGGCCGCAGCCTGGACGAGCTCGCGGCCCGGATCTCCTCCGAGATCGGCCACGACTGCCGGGTCCTCACCCCGACCGGCCGGCACGTCGTACCGGGCCCTGGCGAGCTTCCCGACGACGTCCTCGACGTGATCACCCATCGGTTCCTGACCGCCGACCGGACGCCGGCGGTGGCCACCGCCGGCGAGACGGCGTACAGCCTGTTCCCCGTCGGTTCTGGGCTCGGCAACCGGCTGACCGCGTGGGTGCTGGTGATCGACGGCGACTACACGACCTGGTCGCGCGATCATGTCGAAGCAGTGCACGAACTCTGCGCGATCGGCGCCCTGGATCGGGCCAGACGGGACGAGGGGCGGCGCGCCCTCAGGCCTCTCGTGGCGGACGCGCTGGCCCTGGTCGAGTCGGGCGCACCGCACACGGAGTTCGCGACGCGGCTCCGGCAGGCCGGCGCGTACTCGGGTCGGCCGCTCGTCGTCGCGGTCGGCGACCTGCGCGACGACGGTCCGAGCGAGATCGCCCTCGGCCTGTTCGAGGACGTCGCCCTGACCGTCGGACCAGCCGTGGTCGCGACCGCCCGCGACGGTCTGCTGGTCGGCTTTCTACCAGCAGCACCCGGCCTCGCCGAACAACTCCGCCGAGCCTTCGGACGGTTGGCCCCCGGCCTGCACAGAGCCCGGCTCGCAGTCGGCGTGAGCGGGGAAACCTCGGTCGACGCGCTCGCCGGCGGCCTCGAGGAGGCCCGCTTCGCGCAGCGCGCCGCCGCGGGCAGCCGCGCCCCGGTCTCGGTCGTCACCTCCGACGAGGTCGCCTCCCACGTCCTCCTGCTCTCCACGCTGCCGGACGACGTCCGCCGTACCTACACCCAGCGTGTCCTCGGCCCGGTCCTCGAACAGGACCGCCGTACCAACGCCGGCCTGCTCGACACCCTGCAGGCCTTCCTCGGCTGCGACGGTTCCTGGACCCGTACGGCGGACCTCCTGCACCTGCATGTCAACACGGTTCGCTACCGCATCGAACGCGTCGAGCAACTGACTGATCGCGATCTGTCGACCCTCGAGAACCGGGTTGACGTGTTTCTCGCCCTGAAATCACTCTGATTGGTGGATCCTCCAAAGAGCGGGGGTCGCCGCCAGTTCATCTTCGGAGGTTCCTCGGGTGCAATCCGGGTCGCTCCGGGTCAATGCTGGCGTGCAGGTCAAACCTGAGGAGCGATGTCCGATGAAGGCAGCCCGTACCAGCAGCCGCCACCCTGTCGACCAGGTGCTGCCCCCCGGCAAGCTCGCCGTGTACGGCGCTCAGCACGTGCTCGCGTTCTACGCCGGAGCGGTGATCGTGCCGATCCTGCTGGCCGGGTCGATCGGGCTGAGCACCGAGCAGCTGATCCACCTGATCAACGCCGACCTCTTCACCTGCGGGATCGCCTCGATCATCCAGTCGGTCGGCTTCTGGAAGGTCGGCGTCAAGCTGCCGCTGCTGCAGGGGGTGACGTTCACGGCCGTCTCCCCGATGATCGCGATCGGGCTGGCCGCGGGCGGCGGTACCAACGGCCTGCTGGTGATCTACGGCGCCGTACTGGTCGCAGGTCTGGCAACGTTCTTCATCGCGCCGTTCTTCAGCCGGCTGATCCGCTTCTTCCCACCTGTCGTGACCGGCTCGGTGATCACGATCATCGGACTGGCGCTGCTACCGGTCGCAGCCGGGGACGCGGTCGGCGGCGCGGGTCCCACCGCGGCGCCGATGAGCGGCAAGAACATGGCGTACGCGCTCGGCACGCTCGCGCTGATCGTCCTCATCCAGCGCGTCTTCAAGGGCTTCATGGCGACCATCGCCGTACTGGCCGGCCTGGTCGTCGGGACCCTCGTGGCCTGGGCCTTCGGGGACGCGCACTTCGGTGCCGTCGGCGACGCAGCATGGGTCGGGGTGACACAGCCCTTCTACTTCGGCTGGCCGAAGTTCTCGCTGGCGGCGATCATCTCGATGGTCGTGGTCATGCTGATCACCGCGGTCGAGACCACCGGTGACGTCTTCGCAACCGGTGAGATCGTCGAGAAGCGGATCGGCAAGGAGGACATCGCCAAGGCACTCCGGGCCGACGGCCTGGCCACCACGATCGGCGGCATCTTCAACTCGTTCCCCTACACCTGCTTCGCCGAGAACGTCGGCCTGGTCCGGCTGACCCGGATCCGCAGCCGCTGGGTGGTCGCCGCGGCCGGCGGGATCATGATCCTGCTCGGCCTGCTGCCGAAAGCCGGCGCCATCGTGTCCGGCATTCCGCATCCTGTGCTCGGTGGCGCGGCGCTGGCGATGTTCGCAACCGTGGCCGTGGTCGGCTTCCAGACCCTGACCAAGGTCGACTTCAACGACCACCGCAACGTCGTCATCGTTGCCACCAGTGTGGGCCTGGCCATGTATGTGACCGCGCAACCGCAGGTCGCCCAGGCGGTACCCGACTGGGCCGAGATCATCTTCGGCAGCGGCATCACCCTCGGCAGCCTGACCGCGATCTTCCTGAACATCCTGTTTCACCATGTAGGCAAGGACTTCGGGCCCGCCGTGGCCGGGCAGCCGGGCGACTCGATCCGCCTCGACCAGGTTAACAAGATGACCCGTGCGGAGTTCGTCGACACGTTCGGCGACCTGTTCCAGGGACCGCGCTGGGCGGTCGAACGAGCCTGGGAACTACGCCCGTACGCCGATACTCACGCGCTGCGGCGGTCGTTCCAGGAGGCGCTGTTCTCCGGTTCGCGTGATGAACAACGCGCGCTGATCGAGGCCTACCCGCAGCTCGGTTCGCAGTTCGTCGCCGATGGTCTGAGCGGTCCCGCCTCGCTGCGCGACCAGTCCGACAAGGGACTGACCTTCCTGGCCGGCCCGGATCAGGACGAGCTCGCCTCGATCACCGGCGCCTACCGCGACCGGTTCGGCTTCCCGCTCGTGATCAGCGTCCGCGACGCCGAGTCGTACGCCCGCATCCTCGAGCAGGGTCGCGAGCGCCTCGGCAACTGCGAGAACCAGGAGCACGCCGCCGCGCTGCTCGAGATCGCGAAGATCGCCGGCTACCGGTTCGACGACTACGTCTCCGATGCCAACCCGATTCACAGTGCCCGATCCCGTTGGAGCAGCAACCGATGACCACACCCACTCTGAAGGTCAATGGCGAGTCGACCGCCATTGGCGCCGTACCGGTCCACACCTCCGTACTGGACTGGTTGCGCGACCGCGGCCTGACCGGCGCGAAGGAGGGCTGTGCCGAAGGCGAGTGTGGCGCGTGCTCGGTACTGGTCGCACGGCCTGGCACCGATGCTCCGACCGAGTGGATCGCGGTGAACGCGTGCCTGCTGCCGATCGCCGGTCTGGATGGTCAGGAGGTCGTCACCTCCGAAGGTCTCGGGACGCCTGCCGCGCTGCATCCGGTGCAGGAGGAGATGGCGGTTCGCGGTGGTTCACAATGCGGTTTCTGTACGCCGGGCTTCGTGTGCAGCATGGCTGCCGAGTACTACCGGCCTGGCCGTGCGGCCGGCGCCGATGATCACGAGCACGGTCCGAATGGGTTCGACCTGCACTCGCTGAGCGGCAATCTCTGCCGGTGTACTGGCTATCGGCCGATCCGCGATGCCGCCTACGCGCTGAGTCAGCCCGGGCCGAACGATGCTTTTGCAGCGCGTTGCAGCAATCCCCCGCCTGCGCCTGCAGCGACCGAGATGGTGAGTGGCGAGGGTGAGTTCGTTCGCCCTGCCTCGCTTGACGCTGCTTTGGAGCTGCTGAGCGAGCGGGAGGATGCTCAGATCGTTGCCGGGTCGACCGATGTCGGGGTCCAGGTGAACATCTTCGGCTCGCGTCCGCCGCTGGTGATCGCCATCGATCGGCTGACCGAGCTGCGGGAGTTCTCCGTTGGCTCTGATGAGGCTCGGCTGGGTGCCGCGTTGACGCTGACGGAGATCGAGCGGCGGCTGGCCGGCCGGGTGCCGTTGCTTGATCAGCTGTTCCCACAGTTCGCGTCGCGGCTGATCCGTAACGGGGCAACGATCGGCGGGAACCTCGGTACCGGCTCACCGATCGGTGACACGCCGCCCGCACTGCTCGCGCTGGATGCGTCCCTGGTGCTCGCATCCACTCGGGGCGACCGCGTCGTACCGCTGGCTGACTACTTCACCGGCTACCGGCAGACCGTGAAGGCGGCTGATGAGCTGATCAAGACGATCGTGATTCCGTTGCCGTTGGCACCGATGACCGCGTTCCACAAGATCGCGAAGCGCCGGTTCGACGACATCTCCAGTGTTGCGATCGGGTACGCCGTCGACGTTGCCGACGGCATCGTTCGGGAAGCACGGATCGGGCTCGGCGGGGTCGCGGCGACGCCGTTGCGGGCGCGGTCGACCGAGGCGGAACTGATCGGGAAGCCGTGGACCGGGGAGACGGTCCGGCGGGCGGCCGCGGTGATGGCGGCCGAGGGTACGCCGATGGACGATCACCGGGCGAGTTCGTCGTACCGGTCGGCGATGCTCGGGCAGTCGCTGCTGCGGTTCTACTTCTCTGATCAGGAGGCCACGGCATGAGCCTGTTGTCGGAAAGGCCGGCTAGCGCGGTTGTCGGCGTACCGATGCCGCATGAGAGTGCCGCGCTGCATGTGACCGGGAACGCCTTATATACAGACGATCTGGTGCAGCGGACTCGTGACGTACTGCACGCTTGGCCGGTGCAGTCGCCACACGCGCACGCGCGGATCACGGCGCTGCGAGTGAAGCCGGCGTACGACGTACCGGGTGTCGTGCGCGTGTTGACGGCGGACGACGTACCGGGGGTGAACGACGCGGGCGTGAAGCATGACGAGCCGCTGTTCCCGAGCGAGGTCATGTTCAACGGGCATGCGATCTGCTGGGTGCTGGCGGAAACGCTGGAGGCGGCGCGGCTGGGTTCGTTGGCGGTGGAGGTCGAGTACGAGCCGCTGCCGTCGTTGGTGTCGGTGCGCGAGGCGATCGAGGCCGGGAGTTTCCAGGGCATCGGGCGGCACCTGGAGCGCGGCGATGTGTCGGCCGCGTTGGCTGGGGCTGCACATGTTTTCACGGGCGAATTCGAGTTCGCGGGGCAAGAGCATTTCTATCTGGAAACGCATGCTGCGCTGGCTCTGGTCGACGAGTACGGGCAGATCTTTGTGCAGTCGAGTACGCAGCACCCGTCCGAGACGCAGGAGATCGTCGCGCACGTGCTCGGGCTGGCCAGCCACTCGGTAACTGTGCAGTGCCTGCGGATGGGCGGCGGGTTCGGTGGTAAGGAGATGCAGCCGCACGGGTTCGCCGCGATCGCGGCGCTGGGCGCGACGCTGACCGGCCGGCCGGTGCGGTTGCGATTGAACCGGACGCAGGACATGACCATGTCGGGCAAGCGGCACGGGTTCCACAGCGCGTGGACGGTCGGATTCGACGAGGACGGTCGGCTGGTCGCGCTGGATGCGACGCTGACTGCCGATGGCGGGTGGAGCCTGGACCTGTCTGAACCTGTACTGGCGCGCGCGATGTGCCACATCGACAACGCCTACGAGATCCCGCACGTGCGGGTCGACGGGCAGATCGCGAAGACGAACAAGACCTCGCAGACCGCCTTCCGCGGCTTCGGCGGCCCGCAGGGGATGCTCGTGATCGAGGACATTCTCGGCCGCTGCGCACCCCTCCTCCCGTACGACGCTTTGGAGCTTCGGCGGCGGAATTTCTACCAGCCCGGCGATTCGACGCCGTACGCGCAGCCGGTGCGGCATGCGGACAGGTTGGAGTCCTGCTGGAGTCAGGTGCTGACCGGTGGCGAGATCGCCGCTCGGCAGGCGGACATCGCCGCGTTCAACGCGTCGCATGAGCACGTGAAGCGTGGACTGGCGATGACACCGGTCAAGTTCGGGATCTCGTTCAACCTGACGGCGTTCAATCAAGCCGGCGCATTGGTTCATGTGTACAAAGATGGATCAGTATTGATCAATCACGGTGGCACCGAGATGGGTCAAGGTTTGCACACCAAGATGATGCAGGTCGCCGCGACCGCGCTCGGCCTGCCGCTCTCCCGGGTGCGTCTCGCCCCGACGCGGACCGACAAGGTGCCGAACACCTCCGCGACCGCGGCGTCGGCCGGTGCGGATCTGAATGGTGCCGCGGTGAAGAACGCGTGCGAACAGATCCGCGAGCGGCTGGCACAGGTCGCCGGCGGGCGACTCGGCATCAGCCCGTCGGACGTGCGGTTCGCGGACGGCGTCGTACGGGGGCTGTCTGGTGACGGTCTGCCGTGGGAGGAGCTGGTCGCTTCCGCCTATATGCAACGCGTTCAGCTGTGGGCCGCCGGGTTCTATCGGACCGAGGGTCTGCACTGGGATGCGAATGCGATGCGTGGGGAGCCGTTCAAATACTTCGCGTACGGCGTTGCTGCCTCTGAGGTCGAGGTGGACGGGTTCACCGGTTCGTACCGGCTGCGCCGGGTCGACATCGTGCACGACGTCGGCGACAGCCTGAGTCCGTTGATCGACATCGGACAGATCGAAGGTGGGTTCGTCCAGGGCGCCGGCTGGCTGACGCTCGAGGATCTGCGGTGGGACGAGAGCACAGGCGAGAAGCGTGGGCGGCTGGCGACGCAGGCTGCGAGCACCTACAAGCTGCCGAGCTTGTCGGAGATGCCGGAGGTATTCAACGTCCGGTTGCTGGAGAAGGCGCATGAGGACGGTGCCGTCTACGGTTCCAAGGCTGTTGGTGAGCCGCCGTTGATGTTGGCCTTCTCGGTTCGCGAGGCGCTGCGGCACGCGGCCGCAGCCTTCGGTCCCGCTGGGGTGAGTGTTGATCTGCCGTCGCCTGCGACACCCGAGGCCGTCTATTGGGCGCTGGATCGGGCGCGGGGAGGTGTCTCGTGGAGTGGGTGAAGGCGATCCAGAAGTTGCGGGCCGGGCGTCGCGCCGGAGTGCTCGTCACGGTGACCGCGGTCCGCGGGCATGCGCCTCGCGAGGCCGGCGCGAAGATGGTCGTTGCCCTGGACAACGTCTGGGCGACGGTCGGCGGCGGGAACCTTGAGGCGCTGGCGATCGAGCGGGCGCGCGAAATGATCACCGCCGACGTGCGAGAGCCGGAGTTGATCACGACGGCGTTGTCGGACAAAGCGCCGTACCGGCATGGAGTTCAGTGTTGTGGAGGTGAGGTGACCATGCTGCTCGAACCGTTGCCGATCGTGCCGTCCGTGGCGATCTTCGGCGTCGGGCACGTGGGCCTGGAGCTGGCGCGAATCCTCGCGCGGCACGACATCGAGCTGCACCTCATCGACTCTCGACCGGAGCAGCTGACCGCGGACCGGCTGGCTGTGCTGGACGATTCGGTCGCTTCTGTCCACGTGCACAACGTGCCTGTGCTGCCCGAGTTGGTCGTCGGCGAACTGCCGCCGGGTACGCATACCGTGATCATGACGCACGACCATGCTGAGGACGCGGCGCTGTGTGACGCCGCGATCCGCAACGAACACCTGGCGACGATCGGCCTGATCGGCTCCCGCGCCAAGTGGGCCCGCTTCCGGCGCAAACTCGCCGAGGACGGCAACTCCGCCGAGTCGATCGCGCGGATCACCACCCCGATCGGAGTTCCCTCCGTCACCGGCAAGGAGCCGGCCGTGATCGCTGTCAGCGTCGCTGCCTGGCTGCTCGAACTGTTCATCGCCGAGCGTCGCCCTGCGCCGGCTCATCGTGAGGCGAATGCATGACGATCTTCCGTGGCACCTTCATCGACACCCCGCAGAACCCGTTCACCGGTGCCGAACTCCGGGTCGACACCGACGCGGGACTGCTGGTCGAGGACGGTGTGATTGTTGCCCGCGGCCCCTTCCTGGAGATCCGCCGCGCCCACCCGGCCGAGCCGGTGGTCGACCTGACCGGCGGCATCGTGCTGCCTGGGTTCGTTGACTCACACGTGCACTTCCCGCAGATCCGCGCCGTTGGTGGGCTGGGCCTGCCGCTGCTCGAGTGGCTGGACAAGTACGCGCTCCCCGAGGAAGCCCGAATGGCTGACGCCACTTATGCGGCCGGGGTTGCTCGCGAGTTCGTGCGCGGGCTGGCTGCAGCCGGTACGACGTCTGCGCTGGTGTTCGGCGCGCACTACGCCGACGCGATGGACGCGCTGTTTGGTGCGGCGTCGGAGGTTGGGCTGCGGATCACCAGTGGGTTGGTGCTGAGCGATCGGTTGCTGCGGCCTGATCTGCTCACCACGCCGGTCCGGGCGTACGCCGAGTCGCTTGCGCTGGCCAATCGGTGGCACGGGGTTGGTCGCAACCGGTACGCCGTGACGCCGCGGTTCTCGCTGTCGTGCACCGATGAACTGCTCGCCACATGTCGCGAGCTGATGGACGCCGTACCGGGTGCGCTCTTCACCTCGCACGTGAACGAGAACGAGGCCGAGATCGTGACGGTCGCCGATCTGTTCGGGGGCAGTGACTACGTGACGACGTACGACCGGCATGGGCTGGTCGACCGCCGTACCGTGCTGGCCCACAACGTGCACCCCACCGACGTCGAGCTCAAACTCCTCGGCGTCAGCGGCGCATCCGTCGCCCACTGCCCAACCAGCAACGCAGCCCTCGGCAGCGGCCTGTTCCCCCTACACCGTCACCTCCAACACGGCGTCCGCGTAGCCCTCGGCTCAGACGTCGGAGCCGGCGCCGGCTTCTCGCTGCTCAAGGAGGGTCTGCAGGCCTACTTCTGCCAGCAACTACTCGGCGACCAAGGCCGCCCCCTCACCGCCGCCCACCTCCTCTACCTCTCCACCACCGCCGGCGCCGAAGCCCTCAACCTCCCCGAAGTAGGCCACCTCAGCCCCGGCCAAGCCTTCGACGCCCAACTAATCCGCCCCGCCACCGACTCCCCCCTAGCCGTAGGCATAGCCCACGCCGAAGACCACGACGAAGTAGTAGCCCGCATCTTCACCCTAGGCACCACCACCGACGTCCAAGCCGTCTGGATCAACGGCACCCTCCTAACCCCCTAACCAAACCCGCCCCACCCCCACCCGCCGCCCCTCCCCGGCACACGCTGAACCCACTCGCGTGTCGGTCGCCCAGCCCAGTGAACCCACTCGCAGAATCCCCCCATCCATACCGAGTGGGACGACCGTGTCGCCGGAAACCCCTTACCAGCAACACACTCGCCCCACTCAACACCCCACTCCCCACACTCGCACGCCAGCTTCACTCGCGGAGCACAGTGAACCCACTCGCGGGTCGGTCGCCCAGCACGGTGAACCCACTCACACCACACGGTGACGCCACTCGCGGAACCCCACCCAACCACACCGAGTGGAAGGACCGTGTCGCCGGAAACCCCTTACCAGCAACACACTCACCCCACTCAACACCCCACTCCCCACACTCGCACGCCAGCTTCACTCGCGCCGCACAGTGAACCCACTCGCGCCGCACGGTGAACCCACTCGTGGGTCGGTCGCCCAGCACGGTGAACCCACTCGCGGGTCGGCCGCCCAGCCCGGTGAACCCACTCGCGGAACCCCACCCAACCACGCCGAGTGGAAGGACCATGTCGCCGGAAACCCCTTACCAGCAACACGCTCACCCCACTCCCCACACTCGCACGCCAGCTTCACTCGCGCCGCACAGTGAACCCACTCGCGCCGCACGGTGAACCCACTCGCGCCACACGGTGAACCCACCCACGCCACACGGTAGCGCCACTCGCGGAACCCCACCCAACCACGCCGAGTGGAAGGACCGTGTCGCCAGAAACCCCTTACTAGCAACACACTCACCCCACTCAACACCCCACTCCCCACACTCGCACGCCAGCTTCACTCGCGCCGCACAGTGAACTCACCCACGCCACACGGTGAACCCAGTCGCGGCGCACGGTGGACCCAGTCGCGGCGAATGCGGCGAGCGATCGTGACGGCAGTCGCCGGAATGTCCGGCGGGTCGGGGCAACAGCGTGCTGGTGTGGCCGTGGTACCGGGGTGTCCGAGATGCCGAGGTCGCCGGAGGTGCTGAGGGAGCCGGGGTGCGGGGACGGACCGGTGTGCCCGCAGCCGAGGCGGGATCGGCTAGGCGGACGTGCGCCACTCACTAACCCCTCGAGCCGGGCCTCGGGCTAGGAGCGCTAAGCGTGGGTTAGCAGCACCACGGGAGGTTGGACAGTGGGGCGGTCCGCGAGGCCGCCGCCGGGGCGCTGGGACGGAACGGGGCGCCGGCGGCGAGGCAAGGATCCGGGCGGGCGCGACGGGGATCAAGGTAGGCGGACGTGCGCCACTCACTAACCCCCCGAGCCGGGCCTCGGGCGGGGAGTGCTGAGCGTGGATGGGTCGCACTGCTGGAGGTTGGTCAGTGGGGGCGGTCCGCGTGAGGTCGCCGAAGAGGCGCTGGGACGGAACGGGGTGCCGGCGGCAAGGCTCGGGCGACCAGGCAGGGACCCGGGCGGGCGGACGTGTGCCACTCACTAAACCCTCGAACCGGACCTCGGGCCAGGAGCGCTGAGCGTGGATGGGCCGCACCACGGGAGGTTGGACAGTGGGGGCGGTCCGCATGAGGTCGCCGCCGAGGCGCCGGGACGGAACGGGGTGCCGACGGCGAGGCAAGGCTCGGGCGGGGACCCGGGCGGGGATCCGGGCGGGCGGACGTGTGCCACTCACTAACCCCTCGAACCGGGCGTCGGGCGAGGAGTGCTGAGCGTGGATGGGTCGCACCACGGGAGGTTGGTCAGTGGGGGCGGTCCGCGAGGCCGCCGCCGAGGCGCCGGGACGGAACGGGCGCCGACGGCAAGGCAAGGATCGGGCGACCGGGGCGGGGATCGAGGTAGGCGGACGTGCGCCACTCACTAACCCCTCGAACCGGGCCTCGGGCGAGGAGTGCTGAGCGTGGATGGGTCGCACCACGGGAGGTTGGACAGTGGGGGCGGTCCGCGAGGCCGCCGCCGAGGCGCCGGGACGCAACGGGCGCCGACGGCAAGGCAAGGATCGGGCGACCGGGGCGGGGATCGAGGTAGGCGGACGTGCGCCACTCACTAACCTCTTAAGCCGGGCCTCGGGCGAGGAGGGCTGAGCGTGGATGGGGCGCACCACGGGAGGTTGGACAGTGGGGGCGGTCCGGGTGAGGTCGCGGCCGGGGCGGTTTGCGTTGGGGGCGGGTGGTGGTTAGAGGAGGGTGGCTTGGGTTTGGGCTGTTTGGCGGGCGAGGGTGTCGTGATTGACCGTCACGAGGGTGTTGTGGTTTACGACGGGGCGGCCGTTGGCTAGGAGGAGGTCCAGGGGTGGGGGTGTGCTGAGGACCAGGGCGGCGATGGGGTCTGGGATGCCGGCGTGTTGGAGGGTGTTGAGGTTCCAGAGCGCTAGGTCGGCTAGTTTGCCGGGCTCTAGAGAGCCGATCTCGTCTAGGCGGCCTAGGAGTTGGGCTCCGCCGAGCGTGGCCATCTCTAGGGTGTCGCGGACGGTGAGGGACTGGGGGCCGTTGCGGGCTCGGGCCAGGAGCAGCGCGTTGCGGACCTCTTCGACGAGGCTGCCTGCTTCGTTGCTGGCGGCACCGTCCACGCCAAGGCCGACTGGAGCGCCGGCGGCGCGGAGGTCGGCTGTGCGGGCGATGCCGGCGCCGAGGCGGGCGTTGGAGCTCGGGCAGTGGGCGACGCCCGTACCCGTCGCACCTAGTTGTTTGATCTCCGCGTCGTCGAAGTGGATGCCGTGCGCGAACCACACGTCCGGCCCTGTCCACCCCAGTGAGGCGGCGTACTCGAGGGGCGTACACCCCTGCGTCTCGAGACACCATGCGGTCTCGTCCGTGGTCTCCGCGAGATGCGTGTGCAGGCGAACGCCTTTGCGACGAGCCAGTACGGCGGACTCCCGCATCAGCTCGCCGCTGACGCTGAACGGCGAGCACGGCGCGACGGCGATCTGGAGCATCGACCCGGGCGACGGGTCGTGCCAGCGATCGATCGCGGCCGAGGTTGCGGCCAGGATCTCGTCGCGGTCCTCCACCACCGAGTCCGGCGGCAGGCCACCATCCTTCTGACCGCGGTCCATCGAGCCGCGCGTCGGGTGGAACCGCAGTCCGACCTCAGCCGCCGCGGTGATCTCGGCCGCGAGGAGGTCACCACCACCGCGCGGGAAGACATAGTGGTGATCGGCCGCGGTCGTGCAGCCAGTCAGCGCGAGCTGGGCGAGCGCGCCCTTCGCGGCGACGTACACGGACTCTTCGGTGATGCGCGACCACACCGGATAGAGCGTCTGCAACCACTCGAAGAGCGTCGCGTCCACGGCAAGCCCGCGCGTCACCCACTGATACAGATGCTGATGCGTGTTGACGAACCCAGGCGTCACCAGACATCCCGACCCGTCAATCACCTGAGCGCCCTCGGACAACCCCGACGACCCCGGGCCGACGGCAACAATCTTGTTGCCGGAGACAACCACGTGCCCGACGAACTCCCGCCGGGCCGGATCGAGGGTCGCCACGTAGGCGCCCTCGATCACCAGCATCAGCAGAAACCCGGTACGGCGTGCCACGCGCTCCCGGCGTCGCTCGCCTCGTCCCGGACCACCGTCGCCTCGATCAGCCCGTACGGACGGTCGGCGGCGATGAACACCTCGCCCGGGTTCTCGACCTCGAACGGGCTGAGGTCGACCAGGAAGTGATGCTTGTTCGGCGCGGAGAACTTGATCTCGGCAACTTCAGGGTGCTCGCTCAGCACCGCTTCGCCCATCCCGTAAAGGGTTTGCTGCAAGGCGAGACTGTGGATCGTCGCGAACCGCGAGAGCAGCAACGCCTTGATCGCGTCGTACGACTTGTCCCAGTCGACCTCAGTGTGGTCGTAGCGCCACCGCGCCACCAGCGAGGTCGCCAGGATCCGGTCGTTGGTCTCGGGAAGCGTTGTGTACTTGTCCTTCAGGAACCCGTGGAACTCCGACCCGGTCGACTTCAGCACGATCAGGTCACTGATCCCCGACACGACATAGGTCCGCCGGTCGGCGCCGCGACCTTCGACGTTCACGATCGTGTTCCGCACACCGCTCCCACCACGCACGAAGGCGTGGTCGTGCTCAGCACCGTCGACCGAGATCCGCTCCCACGCATACTCCTCGACCGAGATCCGCGCACCCTCCGCGGCCGGCGAGGCGTCCAGGAAGTGCGCGCCGAGCGTCAGCGCGTAGTCCTCCAGCGCACCGATCCCCTTCTCCTTGGCGAAGGCGAAGGCGGTGTTCTTCTGGGTGTCGGTCGGCAGCACGTCGCTCTGATCGCCGTCGGTGTGCGCGGCCGCGAAGTTGCCGCGGAGGGCGGTGGAGACGTTCAGGTCGCGGATCTGGTGACGGGCGGTGTCGCGGTAGATGCGCACGACGCGGCTCTCGGCTTTGCCGTACTGATTGGCTCCCAGGCGGATGGCCATTCCGGTCAGCTCCCTCGGTAGGTGGAAAACGCGAACGGGCTGAGCAGCAACGGGACGTGATAGTGCCGCTCGTCGGCGACCGTGAAGGTCACGGAGACCTCCGGGAAGAAGCTGTCCGGACCCGCGTAGGCGGCGACGTCGAACCAGAGCCGGTAGGTCCCGTGCTCCACTGTCGGCGCCAGTTCAGCGATCCGGCCGTCCTCGTCCGTCGCACCGGTCGCCAGTACGACGTCCCCCCGATAAAGCCGCACCGGTACGCCGACCGCCGGCCGACCCGATGCCGTATCCAGCACGTGCGTCGACAAGCTACTCATACCGTCACCAGCTTCTGAAGTCGCAGCAACGCAATCTTGCGCAGCTCCTCATGGACGACGACAGCCTCAGCAGCGTCGTCATGTGTCAGTCGTTCCTGCAAACTGCCCAGCATCTGCTCAGCGGACAATCCCGTTGCACAGATAAGAAAAACCCGCCCGAAGCGGGCCTCGTACTCAAAGTTGCCCCGAGCAAGCGCCTGACGAACAGACGGATCATCGCCGACGCCGGACTGCTCGGAGCGGGACCAGGCCGCCTCGGTACCAGCACCCTGCGGCCGGTCACCGATCCGCGGGTGCGCCTGCAGCGCGCGGTCGACCTCGGCGGCGTCGAGTTCACGCGCCAATTGATCCGCGACCGCGGTCAGGACGCTGCGATCGCCGTACGGGCGCTTGACCAGGATTCCGTCGACCCAGCGTGGCACGTCACAGCAGCTCGCCAGCTCCGGGCGCAGCCGGTCGGCGGGCGCCGCGTTGAACTCCACCAGATCCATGACCGAGAGCCTGGCATCCCACCCAGTCCTCCGTCAACAGTTTGTTGAATTTAGCGAGAGCGATTCAGATAGTTGTAGACCGTGAACCGGGTGACACCGAGCGCTTCGGCGACGATCTCGGCCGACTTGCGGTACTCGAACGCACCCCGGGCCTCCAGCAACAACACCGCCTGCTGCTTGTCCGTCCGCGACAACGAGTTCAGGGGCCCGCCGAGCTCACCAGCCACCTCGGCGAGCAGACCCTGTACGCCGTCGACCGGCTTGGGCGTCAGCCGGACCGCGACCACCGGTTTCCCCTTCCACAGCAAGGGAATGTCGTCGTCGCCCGCCTCGTCTGGCGCGACGAGTTCAGCGTTGAGCCGCTCGATCAGCGGGGTGATCGCTTCGACCAGCGGATGCGGCTCAGGCATCGCGTCGTACCTGCAGCGTCACCTGGCTCGCACCCCCGGCGAAGGCGGCCTCGAGCACCTGCGGGAGCGCGGACAGCACGTCCTGTTGCTCACCTCGAACCTGCGTGCCCAAGGGGCCGAACTCGCAGTCGAGCCCGGCCTCCTCCGCGGCCCGCAGCGCCTCGGTTACGTGCGCGGGTGGAGAACCCTCGACATCGAAGGGCTCGGTGGTGAACTCGGCAACCAGTCGCATGACGCGAGGCTATGGGCGGCGGGCCAATTTGGCGAGCTCTGCCAGGTCGAAGTCGATCTCCGCCGAGTCGATCGCGCCACAATCGAGACCGCGGAGGACGAAACCAGCCAGTGCCACCGCAGTCGCCGGCTCGTCGAGGTAGCCCGACGAGCCGTGGCCGAGATAGGCGCTCAGCCTGGTCGCGGCCTGGTCGAAACCCTCGCGATAGAACAGGTACGTCGCGAGGAAGCGGGTCGGCAATTGACCCGGATGCATGTCCCAGCCCTGATAGATGCCGCGGGCAAGCGAACGTCGTACCAGCCGGAAGTGCAGTTGCCAGGCCGCGTGGATCCCGTCACCGACAGGCAGCACGTTGGTCGAGCCGTCCGATACGAACACGCCCGTCCCGGCCGCGGCCAGCTGCATGACGTCCTTCGCGTGGTCAGCAACCGGATGCTCCATGCTCTGGTACGCCGCCGCGACGCCGAGCGAGGCGCTGTAGTCATACGTGCCGTAGTGCAACCCGGTCACGCGAGACCCACCGGCCTTGAGCATCCGCGCGATCAACGCAGTCCCGTCAGCACCCAGGATCGCCTGCGGCGTCTCCACCTGGATCTCGAACTTCAAGGAGGTGCCATACGCGCTGTCCAGCGTCTCCAGGACGTGCACGAACGCCTCAACCTGCTCGACCGACGTCACCTTCGGCAGCGTGACCACGAACCCCTCGCGGACCCCACCTTCCCGAACGAACAGGTCCAGGGTCCGGAGCGAGCGACGCCGGGTCGGTGCCTCCAGCGACTTCACCCGCAAGCCGTAGTACGGCGATTGTGGCGCAACCCGCGCCGCCGCGACGGCTGCCGCATCCTCTTCCGCATCGGGCCGATTCCCGTACCCGTCCTCGAAGTCGATCCGAAGATCCTCGATCGGCTCCCGCTCGAGCTTGGCCGTCATCCGGTCATAGACCTCAGCAGGAACATCCAGTACGGCGGCCAGGTCGTGACCGGTCAGCGCCGCCCGCGCCTGTGATCCCCAGTCGGCGACGGTTTGAGCGTCGTACCGGTCGGCAGGTACGTACACCGTGTGGACCGGCTGCCGCACGCCGCGGTCTCCCGGGTAATCGGCCGCCAGCGCCGCATCGGCGGCCGCCAGCCGCTGGTCCAGTTCGTCACCAAGCTCGTCCAGCCCCATGGGCTTGCCTCCTCGGGTTTCCGTATTGCGGAGACTAATATCTACTGTGCGGAAGCATCAAGGCGAAGGGTGGCGGTGATGACGGAACCCGGCAGTAAGGGCCGTACCGGCAGCGTGCAGTCGATCGAGCGCGCGTTCGGGCTGCTCGAGACGATGGCCGACGCGGGCGGCATGATGGGATTGTCCCAGCTGGCCACGGCCTCCGGCCTGCCGTTGCCGACGATTCACCGCCTGGTCCGCACCCTGGTCGACCTGGGGTACGTGCGTCAGGAGCCGTCGCGGCAGTACATCCTCGGCCCCAAGCTCATCCGCCTCGGCGAAAGCTCGTCGCGCATGCTCAGCGTGTTCGCGCGGCCACATCTCGCCCGTCTGGTCGACGAGCTCGGCGAGTCGGCCAACATGGCCATGCTCGACGGCGACCAGATCGTCTACCTCGCCCAGGTCCCGTCCCGGCACTCGATGCGGATGTTCACCGAGGTGGGTCGGCGAGTGCTCCCACACTGCACCGCGGTCGGCAAGGCGATCCTCGCGGGGTACCCCGAAACGGCGGTCCGTGAGCTCCTCGGCCGGACCGGTATGCCCGGGCACACCGAGAACACGATCACCACACCCGATGCCTTCGCCGCTCAACTCCACGAGGCCGCGCGATCCGGGTACGCGACCGACGAGGGTGAGCAGGAGCTCGGCGTACGGTGCGTGGCTGTCGCCGTACCGGATGGTCCCGGTCCGCTGGCCATCTCCGTCTCCGGGCCGGCCCCACGGATGACCGAGGCTCTGGTGGCCCGGGCTGTCCCCCTCCTGACCGAGGCGGCAACTGCCCTGTCCAACGACCTTCAGTAAGGCGGCGCCGGCCCTGCAGCAGGACCGGCGCCACGCTTCACCTCGTCAAACGACTTACGTTCCCGGCTTGGGGTAGACCCGGTTCAGGACCTCGAAGTCCTGGCTGGACGGGTGTAGCGACCAGCCGGCAGCGATGCGGCCCTGCTTCATGCAGGAGTTGGTCGAAGAGTTGTGGTCGAGTCCAAGTGCGTGACCGAGCTCATGGCAGGTCGACTTGCGCGCCTGGTTGGTGCCGGCCATGTGGCTGGCGAGATAGACGCTCACCGGGCCTTCCGGTGCGTTCGCATTCCAGTAGGTGACGCCGAACTCATCCGGTCCCGCGTTGTAGGTCCGGACTGCCACACAGTGCCGTCCGCCACCCGGGCAGCCCTGGGTGTTCCAGCGGTAGTAGGCGTCGATGCCGGGCGATTGGTACCAGTCGGCCACCGCATCGGTGACGGGGAACCCGGCGGGCGTGTAGTCGAGGAAGTAGACCTGCGGGTCGTTGAACGGGCCGTAGCTCCAGGCGTGGTTGCACCACTGAGCCGCGGTCCCGTACGTCACGCAGGCCAAAATGCCCATGCCCCCGCCCGGCGGCGTCTCACCGGCCGCGAGGACGTTATTCCCCTGCGCTCGCAAGGAGCGACGCAGTGCCTCGGGACTTCCGGCGGGCTCGTGCAGTCCGACCCTGATCTGACCGTTGGCCAGGTACTCGACGGTGTAGACGTCGCCGTTGTCGACCGCGGCCAGTTTCGATCCGGTGTCGGGTGGCGCGGCGCCGGCCGGTGTCCCGGCCAGGCCGATGGTGAGTGTCGCGAGGACTGCGGCAGCGGCAGTCAGGCGACGATAGATACCTGTCATCGAAATTCCCTCCCCAGGGGGGTGACGCTGATTACCTCACGTCGTCAGTCGCTCACCCGCCGATGACAGTAGGAGCCACCGCAGAGGGCGACAACACCTCGAAGCGGGTACCCCGAGATTGCTCAGAACCCCAATTACTCCTTCTCCAGGGCGATTTTCGGCAGCACGCGATCGAGGCCGCGAGGCAGCCACCACGCGCGGTCACCGAAGAGCCGCAGTACGGCGGGGACGATGACGCAGCGGATCAGCAACGCATCCAGCAGTACGGCGATGGCCAGGCCGAGGCCGAACTGCTGCAGCATCCGGTCCGGGCTGAGCAGGAACGCTCCGAACACCACGATCATGATCGCGGCCGCTGCCGTGATCACACTTCCGGTCGTCGCCAAACCTTCCCGGACGGCGGCCCGCGAATCCTTGGTACGCCGCCATTCCTCGTGGATCCGCGAGACCAGGAACACCTCGTAGTCCATCGAAAGCCCGAACACGATCGCGAAGATCATCACCGGCACGAATGCCTCGATCGGACCGGGTTGCACTCCGAACCATCCCTGCTGGAACACCAGCGTGATGACTCCGAGCGAAGCGCCGATGCTGAGCAGGTTGAGCACCGCGGCCTTCAGCGGGATCAGGATCGACCGGAACACCGCCATCAGCAGCAGTGCGGACAGTCCGACCACCACCAGCACGAAGATCGGCAGCCGCTTGCTCACCGCCGACGCGAAGTCGTCGGAGGCCGCGGTCGAACCACCGATCAGGTACGTCGCTCTGGTCTGCGACTCCAGTGCCGGCAGGGTCGTCTCGCGGAGGTGTTCCACCAGCTTGCTCGTCGCGGCATCCTGCGGGCCGGTCCTCGGGAACGCGATGACCGTCGCGATCTTGCCGTCGGGCGTCAGTTGCGCTGGGGCCACGGCAGCAATCCCCGGGTCAGCGGTCAGCGTCTTACCGAGCGCGTCGGCCGCGGCCTGGTCACCCTCCGAAACGACCACCAGCGGACCGTTGAAGCCCGCCCCGAACCCCTCGGCCAGCAGGTCGTACGCCTTCCGGCTCGTCTTGGCCGGAGCATCCGTGCTCGCGTCAGCGAACCCGAGCCGCATGTCCAACGCCGGCAACGCCAAGGCGACCAACGCGACCGTCCCCAGCAGCAACGGCACCCACGGCCCGCGCTGCACTCTCGTTGCCAGCCTGCGCCAGCCATCACCCGGCGTACGGCGTTGCTTCGCAGCATGCTTGCGGACACTCCGCTCGATCCGTTTCCCGAACAGGGTAAGGAGAGCTGGCAGCAGGCTCACCGCGGCCAGCATCGTCACCAGCACGGTGAGCGTCACTCCGAGCGCGATGCCTTGAAGCGATCCGAGTCCCAGCGCGAGCAGACCGAGCAACGCGATCACCACAGTGCACCCAGCGAACATCACCGAACGCCCGGCGGTGTCCAGCGCCCGCGTCGAGGCGGTCAGTCGATCCACACCGTCCTTCAGTAGTTCATGCCGATAGCGGGAGAAGATCAGCAACGCATAGTCGATCCCGACACCGAGCCCGACCAGGATCATCACCGGCGCGGTGTAGCTCGGCACCGAGAAGACGTGCGACGCCAGCACCAGCAGACCAAGCGTGCTACCGACGGCGAAGACGGCCGTCAGCAACGGAAGAGTTGCCGCGAGCAACGATCCGAACAGCAGCACCAGAATCACCAGCGCAGCCAGCAGGCCAGCGCCCTCGGAGGCACCGCCCGCGCTCTCCGACGCACTGCGCGCCAGATCGCCGCCGGCCTCCACCTGGAGCTCCAGGCCCCCGATGTCCTTCGCCCGTTGGATGATCGTCCGCACATCCGCCACCGGCATGTCCGCAGTCGCGACATCCAGACCGACAGTCGAGTACGCCGTACGTCCGTCCTGCGAGAGTGATCCGGGTGCGGCGAAGGGGTCTGCCACCGATGCAACGTGCGGCAGGTCGCGAACCACGGCCAGCATCGAGGCGATCCGGGATTTCTCCGCAGCCAGACCGCCATCAGCGCGCAGCACAAGCTGCACCGAGCCCGTTTCACCCCGGGGCTGATGCTCGGCCAGGAGGTCACTGACCCGCTGGGAATCGGTCCCTGGGAGCGATCCGCCGTTGTCGTAGCTCGCGCCGATCACGGTCGACGCCGTCGTGATCGCGGCAACCGCGATCACCCAGAGCACCAAGGCGATTCCGGCACGCCGCATCGACCAGCCGGACACCCGGTGCAGCAGTCCCGGGCGTTCACCCGCCTTCCGCGGCGGGCGTCGTACAGGGGTGTCCACGGCCATCTCGATCTCCTCGGATCTTCATAAGTAGTTCGTCTACATGTCGCCTCTCGACATTAGGACACGAATAGGTAGACTGTCTACATGAAGGCGGATGCGTGGCGTGGACACCTGGACCCGATGATCCTGGCGATCGTCCAGGCCGAGCCGCTGCACGGCTACGCGATCATGGAGGCGCTGCTGGAGCGCAGCGGCGGCGTACTCGACCTGCCGACCGGGACCCTCTACCCGGCGCTGCGCCGACTGGAGCAGGCCGGATACCTGGCCGGTGAATGGAGCACTGTCGGCGGGCGGAAGCGCCGCACCTACCGACTCACCGCCGAGGGGCAGAAGATGCTTGCCTCCGGCAAGGAAGACTGGTCGACCTTCCGGGCCGTCGTCGAAGGAGTCCTAGGCGGTGCGCGCCAGGCGTAGGCAGCGGCCGGCCTGGACACCGACGAAGCACAGCGGCAGGACGACGAATCCCGCGACGACGCTCACCGCTTGGACGTCGATCGGGTACGGGTTCAGGGTCACCATGCAGATACTGATCACGCCGACGGCGACCGCGCTGACCAGCGCGAACTGCGCCGTCACCCGGCTGACGTGATGCCGCACGAGCGGGAAGCGCAGCCCCACGCCGGTCGCGATCACCGCCAGAACCGCACCGGCGATCGACAGCATGCCAACGGCCTGAACCACCCATTGCAGTACGTCGTTCAGCGCGCTCGGTCGATCCGGCGCATCGTTCCAGCTCCAGACGCCGTCGAGCCAGACGATCGGCTGCACGATCAACGCCAGGAACAGCAACATCGCAGTCCGCCGGCTCTGACTGATCGCGAGCTCCGCACGGTAGCCCGGAACCACATCGGACAGCTCCCCGAAGTCGGCCAGCGCCTCGCGCTCGGCCTGCTCACGATCCAGCCCGTCGGCCTCGAACGCTTCGGTCGCGTCCGTCAGGTGATCCCGCGCCTCGGCCAGCAGGTCCGCCTTATGACGTCGCGGACCTGCGAGCGAGTGGCGCAATGCGGTCAGATACTCATCGACAGGCGTACTGGCGCTGGGCATAGCAATGAGTATCGGTGACTCAGGCCCGGAACACACCCGGAATCTCCCTGGCTCTCCCCCGGTCAGAGGATGGCGGAGAGCAGGAGGGTCATCGCCAGGCCCATCACGGAGATCACGGTCTCCATCAGCGACCAGGTCTTGATGGTCTCGCCGACCGTCATCCCGAAGTACTCCTTGACCAGCCAGAAGCCGGCGTCGTTCACGTGCGAGAAGAACAGCGAACCCGCACCGATCGCCAGCACGATCAGGGCCACCTGGGTCGTGTTCTCTCCGGCCGCCAGCGGCGCGACGATGCCCGCCGCGGTCACCGTGGCGACGGTCGCGGAACCTGTCGCGAGCCGGATCAGTACGGCGACGATCCAACCGAGCAGGAGTGCCGAGAGGTTGGCCGCGATCGCGATCTTGGCGATCGCGATCCCGGTGCCGCCGTCCACGAGCACCTGCTTGAACCCACCGCCCGCGCCCACGATCAGCATCACGCCCGAGATCGGGAGCAGGCTGGCGCCGATCTTCTTGCCCAGCACCGGCACAGTGAAACCGATCGCCGTACCGAAGGTCACCATCGCCAGCAGGACCGCGAGCAGCAACGCCGTGACGGGATCACCGATGAACTGCAGCACCGGGTAGATCGCGTTCTTCGGGCTCATCCAGATGTCCGACGCGGCCTTCAGCAACATCAGCACGACCGGCGCGAGCACGGTCACCAGCGTCACGGTGAACGACGGCGTCTTCTTCCGCTCGCTGTCACCCGATGCGCCAGTCACCTCGAGCGCCGTACCGGCTGCGCCGATCGGCACCCACCGCGCCGCCAACCGCCCGAACAGGGGGCCCGCGACAATGACCGTCGGGATCGCGACCAGCAGACCCAGCGCGAGCGTGATGCCGACATTTCCACCCAGTACGCCGATCGCCGCCAGCGGACCGGGATGCGGCGGCACGAACCCGTGCAGCACCGACAAGCCCGCGAGGGCCGGGATACCCAACAACATGGCCCGCGCGCCAGAACGTCGTACCGCCAGAACCACCACCGGGATCAGCAGCACCAGCCCGATCTCGAAGAACATCGGGATCCCGATGATCGTCGCGACCAGCGCCATCTTCCACGGCAGACTCACCGTCCGCCCGCGCAGCAGCGTGTCCACCACCTGATCCGCGCCACCCGAGTCCGCGAGCAGCTTGCCGACCATCGCGCCGAGCGCGATCAACACACCGACGTACCCCAGCACGCTGCCAACGCCGGCCTCGTACGACTTCGTCACCGCCCCCGCGCCGATCCCCGAAGCCAGCCCGACGAACAACGCACCGATCGTCAACGCCAGGAACGCATGCAGCTTCACCGCGACGATCAGGGCCACGATGATCCCGATCCCCACCGCCGCCACGATCAGCACCCGCGTGTCATGCCCGTCCCACGGCGCATGCACATCCCCGCCAGCCGCCAGTACCTCAGTCCCGAACACAGCACCGCCTCCAGACAGCCATGACGCACCGTGGTGTATCCACCACCAGCAGTCTTACACCCTCACGCCTCTGCGCCGCTCAGGCTCCGGTGGTGGAGCCTGGGCGGATGATCATCAGGACGGTGACAGTTGCCCAGAGCAAGTTGAAGCAGCCGGTGAGCATTCCCAGTCGAGCGGTGGCTTTGGGGGTGACTTCTGTGGTGGTGAGCATGGCTCGCTGGGCGGGGAGGATCAGAAGGCCCAGTACGGCGGCGGCGAGGGCGGTGAGGATGATCGAGGCGATCAGCCAGGGACTGCCCAGGACGTGCATGACGTTGGCCAGCGTGAAGCCGAAGAGTGGGACGGCGATGCCGACGAGCGCGTACACGTTGCAGATGCGGTGCAGGACGCGGACTTCCGTCGTGGCGCCGCGGCGAGCTACGGCGGGGAACATGCTCGCGGCGACGGCCACCGGGCCGATCGCCAGGATGGCGGCGAGCACGTGCAGTGACAGCAGAACCTTGGTCACGGTGTCTCCGAACGGTGAGTGGGCTAGGGTATCAGTTCACCTGTAAGTCAAACTGATACCCAGGGTTCTGTCGGGGCGTGCCAGTAGGGTTCAGGTATGGCGGGCGCTGGTACACCGACGAGCGGATCCGTGGCGCTGATGATGGTGGCCGCGGGACGAGCGCTGAGCCGGCGAGTGGAGGACGTGCTCGCACCCCTGGGTCTCACCCTGCGTCACTACGGCGCGCTGGCGCATCTGTCGCACCGCCCGGATCTGTCGTACTCGGACCTGGCTCGGCGCGCCGGGATCACTACGCAGAGCATGCACGCCACCGTCCGCGCCCTCGAAGAGGTCGGCGCAGTCACCCGAACCCTCCCCGGCCACGGCCACGCGGCACGCCTGGAAGTCACTGAACAAGGCCGGCAACTCCTCGCCGAGGCGGCCGCGGCCGCCGAGCAGCTGGACCTGGAGCTGTTCAGCGACCTGACCGACCAAGAGCGCGACGCCCTACGCGTCGGCCTCCTGGCCCTCGTCCCACGCCCCGACACCCGCTAACAGTGATGATGTGAGTGTGGCTCCGCAGCGGTCGTCCTGACTCGCCCTCTAACTGACTTCGGGTCTTCAACGGGATCTGTCGGTCGACCGT
>NZ_JBITDE010000008.1:0-336165 GCF_044453945.1 Kribbella sp. NPDC051587 | reverse complement strand
TGGTTCCTGTTCCTCGACAGCTCAGAAACCTAGGCAGAGAACGGCGTGTGCTCATTCAGGCACGCAACAACACCCACACATACGTCACAAGAGCCCAAATTTCGAGGGGAGAAGGGGCAACTTGAGGGGATCTCCCGTGAAGTGGTCAGGGTTAGGCGGAATGGCCTAGGAGTTGTTCGGTGCGCTGGCCTTCGCAGTTGGGGTCGGGGGAGATGAAGTGGTCGCCGTTCCCTGGGATGTAGCAGCGGTAGATGGGGATGCTGCCGGGGGACGGCGAGGTTCGGGCGTAGCCGACTGGGCCGAGCGGGCGGAGTCCTTCGCAACCGGCGTCGCGGGTCAGCAGGTTGTGACCGCCGACCTGGCATTCGTAGAGCGCGACCGTATCGGCGGCCGGCTCGCGGAGCAGGCGCCAGGTGCGTTCGGCGGCGAAACCGCCGGGCAGGACGCGCGACGAGGCCCAGTGGCCGCGGCTCGCGTTGTAGTCGCGCGTCAATGTTGTGTAGGGCAACTTTTCGAACCCGCAGCTGAGCTGGGGTGGGTTCAGATCGCTGCGGTTGGCCAGCGCCCAGGTCGACCAGGCAGGCTTGGCCGAGCCGTCGGTATTGCGCAGACCGAGGCCCAGGCCGCCGGCCGATTCATCGGGATGATCGACCATCCGGTGATAGACGAAGTTCACGATGCCCGGAGTACCGAGGACGTTGCGGAACACGTTGCAGACAGCCGCCGCCTGCTTGGCCGGTGAGGACGGCGACAGCGAGTTGACGCCGCTCTCAGTGAGTTGCACCTCGGTCGCCGCCGGGGTGTTCGGGAAGGTCTTCTGCAGCCAGCCGAGCAGGACGCCGACATTGCCGTGGGTGATGTACGGGTAGTCGTCCGGACTGACCACGTCGCTGCGCAGATCCTTCGCGTACGGGTGCGCGGCGACGCGCCAGGTGCGTGAACCGACGCGGGCCGCAAGCCCTTGCAGGACTGACATTCCGGCCAGCGTCGCCTCGCTCGCGGCGGGGCGTTCGAGTTCGGTGCCGAACTGATGATCGATCGAGGTCAGTACCTTCGCCGCCGATTGCGCCGCGACGATCCGGTCGTACGCCGCGTTGTAGTTCGCGGCGATCTCGTCGAGCCACCGGGTCTTGTCACACGCGGTGCCCTGACCGCAGCCGATGTCGAACCAGATGTTGCTGTTGACCTCGTTCCCGATCACGAAGTCCGCGATCCGGCCGTGGCCGTGCAGACCGTCGTACCGTTGCGCGATCATGCCGGCGAAACGGCCGTAGTCGGCGGGATTGTTCGGCGTACAGAACTGTTCGAAACCGGGCGCGGCGGGGGAGCAGGGCTTGCCGGCGCGGGCCCAGGCGGGGCTTCCGTAGACGACCGAGGTGACGATCACGCCGCGGTCGGTCCAGTCCTTGATGGCTGCGTCGGTCCGGGCGTCGACGGCGAAACAGCGGCCGTCGTACTCCTGCTCGGTGGCCGCACAGGGCGCCGCTTTGACCGACGGTTCCCAGGACGCCCAGACCAGGTTCATCGCGACGCCGCCGGTGTTGTTGCCGGCGATCTCATCGGGGTTGGCCCAGAAGTCGGGCTGGATCGCCTTGATCCGGTAGGCGTCCCGAGCCGGGTAGGGCAAGCCGGCTTGCGGCGCGGCTGCCGATTGGCCGGGCTGAAGGAGGGCGGCGACGGTCGCCAGGGCGATGACGAGACGGCTCAGCTGCATAAGCCGACGATGGCGGCTGCCCGCGCGGGCGTCGAGCCTTGCGATCACCGCCGAAGACTCGTTGTGAACTCTTGTCAACGTGATGGATCGGTTTGAGAATAATTCACATGAGTCTTGCCGCCGCTGGTCCACCGTCGCCGAGCCTGGAGATGCGGATCCGCGGGCTGCTGCCCGCGCTCACTCCGGCACAGGCCCGGATCGCGGCCGAGGTGCTGCGCGATCCGGCCGGGGTCGCCTCGTCGACGATCGGTCAGCTCGCGGCCCGCTGCGGTACGTCGTTGCCGAGCGTCACGCGGTTCTGTCTCGCGCTCGGCCTTTCCGGGTACGCCGAACTCCGGCTCGGGCTCGCGGCCGAGACCGGCCGCAGCAGCCTGGGCTGGGAACGCGGTACCGGCGCCGAGGTCGATCCCGACGACTCGCTCGACGACGTCCTACACACCCTGCTCCGTGCCGACACCCGAGCACTCGAGGACACCGTCGCGGCACTCGACGTGAACGCCCTCGGCCGCGCCGTACAGGCGATCTCCGACGCCCGCCGTACCGACCTGTACGCCGTCTCCGGCTCAGCGGCAGTCGCCTACGAAATGAGCCTCCGTCTGCACCGCATCGGTCGCGGCGCCAACAGCTGGAGCGATGTCCACAACGCCCTCACCAGCGCCGCCATGCTCGGTCCGGGCGACGTGGCGGTCGGCATCTCGAATAGCGGCGAAACCATCGAGGTCGTCGAGCCACTCACCCGCGCAGCCGCCCAAGGCGCCACGACCGTTGCCCTCACCAACTACCCACGATCCCCCCTGGCCCAGACCGCCGACATCGTCCTGGTCACCGCCGCCCGCGACGTCACCTTCCGCTCCGGCGGCCTAGCCGGCCGCCACGCCCAGATGATCGTCCTCGACGCCCTCTACCTAGGCGTAGCCCAACGCGACTACCCCCTAGCCTCCCAAGCCTTCGAAGCCACCGCCGACGCAGTCGCCACTCACCGCCAGCGGGCAAGGTAATCAACCCCACCCGTGCATTTGGTCCGTGGCGCGAGTGGTCGCGCCCGTCCTTGCTCGGCGGGTGGTGACCCGCCGCCGGCTGCTGACGGGTAGTTGAGCAGTTGGGGTTGCGGGGGATGAGCGGTTGCACAGACGCCGTTTTCTGTGCCTCCGCCTAGCGGGGCGGCCAGACCGTGGGGCGAATCATCACCTTGAGCAGAGGTGAGGAGGGAGACGGCTGGCTTTGCCCGATCTCCTCGTACGCCCATGACTCGTAGAGCGCGTAGACCTTCCCGTCTCCGGCCACCGGGTTGACCATGAGCGTCACGAACGGCTCGACACGTCGCGCCAGGAGCGCATCATGAATCCGTCGAGCCGTTCCGGTCTTGCGCCAGGGCCTCCGGACGCCGATCTCCTTGAGGGCGGCCACCGGGCCGTCGGTGTGCCGGTCCGAAGGCGGCGGGTTCGTGCGTTCCCAGTACCGGTCGCCATGCTCAATGGTGTTCGCGTAGGCGTAGCCGACGGGGAAGCCATCGGAGTACGCGACGACCGCCACAAACCCGGGTTCGGCACCGTGCCTGTCCAGCCTCTCGCCGAACGCTGTCACCGAGTAGTTCGGCAGGTGGAGCAGGTCTGACCGCACGTCGGCGTAGACGTCGAGGAGATCTCCTCGCACGTCGTCGATCGTGGTGAAGGTGCGCAGTTCCAGAGCGGCAGTCGCAGTCATGCAGGATTCCTCCAAGCTCCAGCATGGTCGCTCCGAGTCCGGTCGGAGTTGCCCATCGACGGTTGGTTGCCGGCGGCGGGTACCAGCCACCGGCAAGGGCGGGCGCGACCACTCGAGCCACGGATCAGGTGCACGGGTGGGGTTCGCCACCTGTGAACCTAACTTTTCTCTCCGGTGTAGATGCCGGGGGAGCGGAAGCGGAGGGCGGGGGCGGCGTATTCCTCCAGGGCGTGGGCGGTCCAGCCGACGATGCGCGCCAGGGCGAAGAGGGCTTCGCCGGCGTCGGGGCGGAGGTGGTGGGCGTGCATGACGGCGGCGATCGCTAGGTCGCTGTTGGGGAAGGACTTGGTGCGGTCGGCGATGGTGTGGACCACCTGCATGATCGGGGCGTCGCCGAGGAGGGTGAACAGGACCTCGGCGCGGGGGTCGCGCGTTCGGTAGATGCGGTGACCGAAGCCGGGGATCGGCGTGCCGGTGCGGAGGCGGTCGGACAGGGCGCCTAATGGGTCGTCTTTCGCGCGGTCCAGGAACTCGTAGGCCAGCGTCGGAGCGGCGCCGTGGTACTGACCGTCGAGTGCACCGAGGCCTGCCGACACGACGGCGTACAGGTTGGCTCGGGCGCTGGCGGCCACTCGGGCGGCGACCGTAGAGACGGCCAGGCCGTGGTCGGCGAGCAGGACCAGTACGGCGTCGAGGAGCTCGGGGCGTGGTGGATCGGCGGACTCGGTGGTGGTGAGCTTCGGCCAGAGGCGGGTGCCGGGGCTGGTAGTGGTGGAGCCGGTTGGCCCGGGGAGGGCGGTGATGAGGGTGCCTAGCAGGGTTCGGGCTGCTGTGGTGATGGCGGTGGGCTGGAGATCGAAGCGGAGTGGGTCTGCGGCGCTGAGGGCGGCAACGGCGACCCGGAGTTGGTCGGTGAGGCGGGCAGTGGGTGGGAGCACGGCCATGGCGGCTCGGGCCAGGTCGACCGAGGCGCGGTGGACGGGGAACGAGGGCTGGTCGGTGAGCTCGCCGGTCCAGAGCAGGTGCGCGACTGACTCGAGGGTCCGGGTGGTGGCCAGCTCGGGGACCGAGCGGCCGCGGTAGTAGAGCTCGTCACCGGACTGCAGGGTCAGAGCGGACTCGGTCTCCTCGACGGCTCCGGAGTGTTCGACTGACCGGCTCGCGAGGCGCTCCACGTCGGCGACGGCGAACAGGCTGCCGCGCCGGCCGCGGGCCCGCACGCTCGTCAGCATGCCGCGGCTCACGTAGGCGTAGACCGTCTCCGGTTTCACGCGCAGGCGCCGCGCCACCTGAGACGTCGTCAGGTAATCCTCGTCACCTTCTGCTGTCATCCCCGCTCCATCATGCGCTCATGTTGACTGGATCAATATTGACAATACTTGATTGCCTATCAACCCTGAAGTCATGTCAACGACGATCAATGTTCCGCCCGGTCTCCGCAATGTCGTCGTCACCGAGACGACCCTCGGCGACGTCCGCGGCGATGAAGGGTTCTACCACTACCGGCAGTACTCGGCGATCGATCTCGCCCGGTCGAAGACGTTGGAAGACGTCTGGTTCCTGCTCTTCGAAGGCCGACTGCCGACCGCGGCCGAGCGCGACCAGTTCATCGCCGAGCTCGCACCGCTGCGCGTGCTGCCCGACGAGGTCAGTGCCGTGCTCCCCGCCATCGCCACCGCGGGGCCTACATTTAACCCCCTCGCCGGCCTCCGAACCGCACTTTCCCTCTTAGCGGCCACCAAGAATTTGCCGCCCCTGTGGGATGTCGACGCAGCGAGACGCAAAGCGGACGCGATGCTCGTCTGCGCGGTCACTCCGACCATCCTCGCCGCGCTCTACCGGCTGCGCGAAGGTGAACAGCCCCTCGAGCCCCGCGCCGACCTGACCGCGGCCGCGAACTGGCTTTACCTGGTCACCGACAAGGTACCGACCGCCGTTGAAGCGACCGCCATTGAGCATTACTTGATCTCTACCGTCGATCATGGATTCAACGCGTCAACGTTTACCGCACGCGTCATCACCTCGACCGGCGCCGACCTGGTGGCGGCCATCGCCGGCGCGATCGGTGCCTTCTCCGGCCCCCTGCACGGCGGCGCTCCCGACCGCGCCCTGGCCAGCCTCGACGAGATCGGTACGCCGGACCGCATCGACGACTGGGTTCGCGCCAAGGTCCAGGCCGGCGACCGCATCATGGGCTTCGGCCACGCGGTCTACCGGACCGAGGACCCGCGCTCGCTCATGCTCCGCGACATCGCCCGCGGCATCGGCGGCGACCTCGTCGATTTCGCGACCACGGTCGAGCAGCGCATCGTCGACGTACTGGCTGAGCTCAAGCCCGGCCGCAACCTCTACGCCAACGTCGAGTTCTACGCCGGCGTCGTGATGGAGCTCTGCGGTCTCCCGCGCGCGATGTTCACGCCGACCTTCGCGGTCAGCCGGGTCATCGGCTGGTCGGCCAACATCCTCGAACAGGCCACCGACTCGAAGATCATCCGCCCGAGTGCGCAGTACGTCGGCCCGCCGCCACCGGCTCCCGTCGAGTGAACTTCAGGACCCCGTCCTCGATCGCACCGAAGCGGAAGGTGACCAGGTCACGGGGGTAGTTCTGCCGCAACCGCCAGGGTCCACCAGCGCCCTGGCGGGGGAGGACGTTGGCAGCACGCCGGATGTAGCCCGAGGAGAGGTCGACCACGGGAACCCGAGGAGCGTCGTACTCGGCGGGGTCGATCTCCGGCCGGCAGATGTCGGTGCCGGTGGCGCGCAGGTGGTTGAGCAGCCGCGTGACGAACTGGGAGCTCAGGTCGGAGCGCAGCGTCCAGGAGTTGTTGGTGTAGCCGACGCACCAGGCCAGGTTCGGTACGCCGCTCAGCATCAGCCCGCGGTAGACGAAGGTCTCATTGACCGGCACCGACCGGCCGTCGACGGTGAGCTCGATCTTGCCCAGGGCAACCATCTTCAGACCGGTCGCCGTCACCACCAGGTCGGCCTCGAGTTCCGCGCCGGACTTCAGCAGCAGGCCGGTCGGGGTGAAGCGCTCGATCTCGTCCGTCACCACCGACGCGGTCCCCTTGCGCAGCGCCCGGAACAGATCGGAGTCCGGGACGAGGCAGAGCCGCTGGTCCCACGGCTTGTACGTCGGGATGAAGTGCGGGTCGGCGGGAATCGAGTCCGGCAACTGCTTGGCCGCCATCCGGTTGAGCAACCAGGCGGCGTGGGCCGGGAACTTGCGGAACGCGCTGTAGGTCAGCGTGCTCGTGACGATGTTCTTGGTGCGGATCACGTGATGCGCAAGCTTGTCCGGCAGCAGTCCATGGACGCGATCGGCGAACGCGTCGACCGCGGGCCGCGAGGCGATGTAGCTCGGAGTCCGCTGCAGCATCGTCACGTGGGCCGCTGTGTCAGCCATCGCCGGGACGAGCGTGACGGCGGTCGCGCCGCTGCCGACGATCACCACGCGCTTGCCGGCGTAGTCCAGGTCCTCCGGCCAGTGCTGCGGGTGGATCACCTGCCCCTGGAACTCGGCCTGACCCGGAAAGTCGACGACGTACCCCTGGTCGTAGTCGTAGTAGCCGCTGCAGGTGTAGATGAACGAGCACGTGTACGACGAGTCGTCCGTCTCGACCGTCCACAGCGCGGTCTCCGACGACCAGGACGCACGCAGCACCTTCTGGCCGAACCGGATGTGCTTGTCGATCCCGTACGTCGACGCCGTCTCGTTGACGTACTCCCGGATGTCGGTCCCGTCCGCGATCGCCTTCCCCGCCCACGAGTGGAACGGGAAGCCGAGCGTGAACATGTCCGAGTCCGACCGGATCCCCGGATAGCGGAACAGGTCCCACGTCCCGCCGATCGCGTCGCGGGCCTCGAGGATCGCGTACGACCGGTCCGGGGCCTGCGTCTGCAACCGGTACGCCGCGCCGATCCCGGACAGGCCGGCGCCGACGATCAGGACGTCGAAGTGCTCCATGCGTTCCTCCTGGGGCGGAAGGGGCTTGTTGAGTATCCACTCAACAGTAGCGCGAAAACTTCCGCAACGGTGCTGTCGATTCCCCTCGGCCCCGATCGTCAGCAAGATGATCACTAGCAAGCCGAGACAAGGGAGCCCGAGATGGCGCAGTACATGTTCCTGCTCTTCGACAGCGAGGAGTGGTACGACAACATCACCGCGGAGGAGTGGCAGTCGACGATGAAGCTGCACAACGCCTTCGCGGAGGCGGTCGAGGCGGCGGGGGCCAGCATCCTCGGTGGCGCGGCGCTGGAGCGGTCCGGTACGGCGAGCACCGTCAAGCAGCGTGAGGGGGCGGAGCCGCTGGTCACCGACGGTCCGTTCATCGAGACGAAGGAGGCCCTCGGCGGCTTCTACCTGATCGAGGCCCGCGACCTGGACCAGGCGCTCGAGCTGGCCAAGCAGTGCCCGTCCGGCAACGTCGAGGTCCGTCCGGTGATGGACACGTCGGCCGAAGCCGCGCCGCCTGCGTGAGTTGATGGCAAACCACCCGCGCATGGTCGCTGCGGCGGTCGAGCGGGCGCACCGGGAGAGCTGGTCGACTGTGCTCGCCTCGGTGGTTCGGCTGACCCGGGATCTCGATCTGGCCGAGGACTGCACGCAGGACGCCTTCGTCCAAGCGCTGCGGACCTGGCCGGACGAGATCCCGGTCAACCCGGGCGGCTGGCTGACCACGGTCGCGCGGCGGCTCGCCCTCGACCGGCTGCGGCGCGAGACCACGCTCCGGCGGAAGCTGCCGTTGCTGATCGAGGAGCCGGGCGAGGTCGAGCAACCGACCGACCCGCTGCGCCTGGTCTTCACCTGCTGCCACCCGGCGCTGGCGCAGGAGTCCCAGGTGGCGCTGACGCTGCGGCTGATCTGCGGCCTGACCACTCGCGAGGTCGCGGCCGGGCTGCTGATCAGCGAGGCGACGGCCGCGGCACGCATCACCCGAGCCAAGAAGAAGATCGCGGCCGCCGGCATCCCGTACCGGATCCCGGCCGACCACGAGCTCGCGGCGCGGCTCGACGCTGTCCTCACCGTGGTCCACCTGGTCTACACAGCCGGCCATGTCGCGGCCGGTCCGGAGCTGACCCGCACGGAGCTCACCAGGCGAGCGATCGAGCTCGCGGGTCTGCTCGTCCGGCTGATGCCAACCGAGACCGAGCCTGAGGCGCTGCTCGCCCTCCTCCTGATGACCGAGGCGCGCGGCGATGCCCGGCTGAGCGTGGACGGCGAACTCGTCCTGCTTGCGGATCAGGACCGCTCCCGCTGGGACGTGAAGATGCTGGCCGAAGGCGTCTCGCGAGCCACCGCGGCGCTGCTGCGCGGACACGGCCGCTTCGCCTTGCAGGCGGCGGTCGCGGGCCTGCACGTCACCGCGCCGTCCTGGGAAAAGACCGATTGGCGGCAGGTCGTCCGGATGTACGACGCCATGATGATCAGCTGGCCGACCCCGATCGTCGCCCTCAACCGGGCCGCCGCCCGCAGCCTCGTCCCCGGCGCCGATCTCGATCAGGTGCTCGCGGAGCTAGATGCCCTAGGCAACGAGATGGCGCTGCGTTCCTACGCCTACCTGCCCGCCACGCGCGCCGACGTACTGGCTCGTTTGAACCGGCCCGAAGAAGCTGCGGTCGCCTATGAGCAGGCGATGGAACTCACCAGCAACGAAGCGGAACGCCGTTTCCTGGTACGACGTCGCTCGGAGCTGGTCAGCCCGTAGGCCCGGGAAACCAGACGGTGTCGGCGGTCCCGGCCTCGAGACGGCCGCGGTACACGTCGATCTTGTGGTCGATGAGCTCGAGGTTCTCCTGGAGCTCCGCGAGTTTGGTGAGCACCTCCGCGCGATGCGACTCGAGCAGCGCGAGGCGCGCCTTCTCGTTACCTCTGCCGGCCAGGACCAGGTCGGCGTACTCGCGGATGACGCGGATCGGCATGCCAGTCGCCCGCAGGCGCGTGCACATGCTGATCCAGCGGAGATCGAGATCGCGGTACCTCCGCCGGCCGCCGCTGGTCCGATCGACGTCGGTGATCACGAGACCCGCGCGTTCGTAGTACCGGAGGGTGTGGACGCTGACGCCGGTCCGCTCGGCGGCCTCGGCGATACTCACTCCGGCTTCGGGGACGGGCTGGGAGGAAAGCTTGACTTCGAGCACGCTCTAAATCCTAGGTTCGAGGAATGAGAGCTTCAACGCGACAGCGGCTGGTTCTGGCCATCTGCTGCCTGAGCATCATCATTTCGCTGATGGACGTCTCGATCGTCAACGTCGCCCTGCCGTCCATCCACAGCGACCTCGGTACGTCGATGAGTGGGCTGCAGTGGACTGTCGACGCCTACACCCTGGTACTCGCCGTGCTCCTCCCACTCGCGGGCTCCACCGCCGACCGGATCGGTCGGCGGCGGATCTTCCAGCTCGGCCTGATCGTCTTCGGACTCGGCTCACTCGCGTGCAGTCTGGCGCCCGGAATCGGCTGGCTGGTCGCGGCCCGCGCCGTACAGGCGGTCGGTGGGACGATGCTCAACCCGGTCGCGATGGCGATCGTCGTCACCACCTTCCCGGAGCGGGCCGAGCGCGCCAAGGCGATCGGCGTCTTCGCCTCGATGTCCGGCCTTGCGTTCGCACTGGGCCCGATCCTCGGCGGCGCGCTCGTCGCCACCTGGGGTTGGCGGTCGATCTTCTGGGTCAACCTGCCGATCGTCGTGATCGCCGTCGTCTGTACCCAACTGTTCGTCCCCGAGAGCCGCGCCGACGCCGCCCGCCGCTTCGACCCGATCGGCCAGCTCCTCCTGGTGCTCACCCTCGGTTCGCTGGTCGCCGCGATCATCGAGTCCGGCCGCTGGAGTACGCCGACGACCGCCGGCCTCCTGGTCTTCACAGCACTGGCCGCGACTGCACTGGTCGCGTACGAACGCCGCCGTACCGAGCCGTTGCTCGAACTGCGGCTGTTCCGCAGCCTCCGCTTCAGCTCCGCGCTGGTGATCGCCGTCGTCGCGTACTGCTGTTTCGGCGCCTACCTCTTCGTCACCACGCTCTACCTGCAGAACGTCCGCGGCGTCTCCGCACTCGCGGCCGGACTCACGCTCCTGCCGATCGGAGTCGCGATTCTGATCATCTCCCCGTACGCCGGCCGCATGGTGTCCGCGCGCGGACCACGCCTCCCGTTGCTGATCGCGGGCTCCGCATTAGTGGTGAGCGCCCTGGCCTCGTTCACCATCGGGGCAACCACTCCACTCCCGATCCTGCTCGGCATCTACCTGCTGTTCGGCATCTTCGTCGGCATGATCAACCCACCCCTGGTCAACACCGCCGTCTCAGAGATGCCCACCGACATGGCCGGCCTCGCCGCCTCGATGGTCTCCACCGGCCGCCAGGTCGGCATCACCCTCGGCGTAGCCCTCGCCGGAACCGTCATCGCCTCAACCCCCTTGGCCGGATGATCAGCCGACCCCCGACCGCCCCCAGCGCGGTCATTGCGCGCCGCTCCGTCTGCGGCTGGTCCGGTACGACGTTTGGTCGCACGCCGCTCCGCCTTCGCCGCTCCGCTTCCGTCAATTTGAACGGATAACCCCGCAAGTGGTCCCTTCTCCCCTGGAAATTCGAGGGGAGAAGGGACCATTTCAGGGGATATCCGGTCAAATGCATCAGGGGATGCGGGCGGGGGCGGGGGTGCTGTCCGGTACGGCGGGTGGTTGCTCGCCATTCCGTCTGCGGCCGGGGATGTGGGTTTGTGGTTGCTCGCCGCTGCGGCCGATTTACAGTGGCGGGTGGCTGGGCTCGGCGCGGGGCTGAGGGGGATGGTGCGGTCGGCGACCGCGTGTCTGTCGCTTGAGCTTCCGGGCTGTGGCTGAGGCCCAAGATCCGCGCCGAGTAGATGGTTCGGTCGCTATGTGGACACAACGTTCCAGCCTGCGATCGGGGTCGACCGGCCGGGGCGTGTTTCGCGTTATGGGTGAACTTTTCGGGTCTCTGCGCCGAAAAGTTACCGGTAACGAGCAGGCGGACCTCAGTGCGGGCGTGGGTCGCGCTAATTGGGTGGGTTGTGGGGACTCGGTGACGAAAATCCACCACTTAGCGAGGGGGCCAGTACTCCCCGCGACCCCTGCGGCTGCCATTTGGTGGGTTAGCCCATGAGGTGGTGGGTTCTGGACTCGTATGCGGGTGTAGAACCCACAAGCTGGTGGGTGAACCCATCAAATGAGGATGGCCGGTGAGGGCCTGTGGGGGTGGGAGTACTCCCGGCAGCCCCTGCGGCTGCCATTTGGTGGGTTAGCCCATGAGGTGGGGGGTTCTGGGCTCGTATGCGGGTGCAGAACCCACAAGTTGATGGGTGTACCCATCAAATGGGGGATGGCCGGTGAGGGCCTGTGGGGGTGGGAGTACTCCCGGCAGCCCCTGCGGCTGCCATTTGGTGGGTTAGCCCGTGAGGTGGTGGGTTCTGGGCTCGTATGCGGGTGTAGAACCCACAAGTTGATGGGTGTACCCATTAAATGGGGATGGCTGGTGAGGGTTGCCGGGTGCGGGGGTACTCCCGGCGATCCCTGTGGCCGTCATTTGGTGGGTTAGCCCGTGAGGTGGTGGGTTCTGGACTCGTATGCGGGTGTAGAACCCACAAGTTGATGGGTGAACCCATCAAATGGGGATCGGGGGGAGGGCCTGTGGGAAGAACGTTCGCCAGGGTGGGTCATTTTGCAGGCATGCTCGCTACCGGCGGCAACCGAAACCCGGGAAGCTCAGGCGACGGGAACTGTGGTCGCTGACGGGTCCGTCTCCCTCAGCCACGCACCGGGCGCCGGCCACCCGTCACTGTAAATCGGCCGCAGCGGCGGGCAACTACGAACCCACGCTCCCGGCCGCAGATGGAATGGCGAGCAACCACACACGCCGTACCAGACCAGCCGCAGTTGGAGCGGCGAGCAACCACCTCGCCGTACCGACCAGGCCCGCAGACGAGGCACACGCAGGTTATTGGCTCGACCCGCGTCGTTCGCTGGGGCAGAGTGCACGCCATGGAGCTGATCGGCCAGGGGATGGAAGGCGCCGTCTACGATCTGGGGGACGGGCTTGTGCGGAAGGTGTGGTTCGACCGGCGGCCCGATGATGTCCGTCCGTTGCAGGCGTTCCTTGACGAGGTACCGCCGCTCCCGTTCCGGACGCCGCGGATTCGGGCGATCGTTGCTGGGGACAACGGACTGGCGGTCACTGATGAGGACAAGCTGACCGGTACGCCGTTCGACCGGACCGACCCCGAGGTGTTCGTGAAGGTGGTCCAGGCGCTGGCCACGACGACAGCGGGCCCGGCGAGCAAGGCGCTTCCCGTGTTGAACCAGGCGTTCTGGCAGGGCTCCTGGGGTGAGTCGCTCGCCGCGCTGGTACGGCGGCGCGCACAAGCGTCGTACCGGCATCTGGAGCGTGATGTCACCAACTTCCCAGCCGTGCTCGACGACGTCACACGCCGCCTCGCGTCCATCGAGCTGGATCACCTGAGCATCGTTCACGGCGACATCTGCCCACCCAACCTCCTGATGGACGGGTCCCGCCCCGCAGCACTGCTCGACTGGGGCTTCTTCTCCACTGCCGGCGACAACACCTTCGACGCGGCCCTGGCCGCCGGCTTTTACGACATGTACGGCGCGGACGCCCGCGAACGCGATACCGAACTACTCGACCGCTTCGAGGCACTCGGCCACGACCGCGACCGCATGCACCTGTACCGCCTGGCCTACGCGATCATCACCGCCACCGTGTACGACGAGAACGCGGGCGACGGCCACTACGCCTGGTGCGTCGCCGACCTCAACAGACTCTCTAGGTGATGGGCGTGCCGTTGCTGAGGTTGTGGAGTTGGGCGGGGGCGCTCAGAACCAGGGGGAGGCGGCGGGCGTTGAGGGGGGAGACTAGGCTGGCCAGGGCGTCGGGGGAGTGCCAGGAGAGGGCGAGGATCTCGTGGCCGTCGGGGTGCAGGGTCTCGAGGAGAGACGGGTCGTGGACGCCGCCGTCGTACAGGATCTCGATGGCGTCGCCCCAGCCTTCCCAGCGGGGGAGCCAGTCGATGGCGAGGACGCCGAGGAGGGGGAGGGCGGTGCCGAGCTCCTCCTCCATTTCGCGGGCGGCGCCGGTGGCGGGGTCTTCGTCGGGTTCGACGACGCCGCCGGGGAGTTCGAGGTCCTGTTTGTAGCTGACCTGGCAGAGCAGCACGCGACCGCGAGTGTCCCGTACGACGACGTGGGCGATCACGCGCTTCTTCGGAAGGGTCGAGTCCATCAGGGTGGTCCAGCCGAGGACCGAATCGGGGCGCGGGTCGTCGCTGCGCATGCCGTAGACGATGACGTCGCGCCGCTCACCATCGACGAGGGCAGCGCCGCGCAGGAGACCTTCGCGGCGGAACCCGGCCCGGATCGCGACCCGCATCGAGGGCGGCAGCGATGGGTCGGCCTCGATCTGCAGGCGATCGAAGCCGAGCTCAGCGAAGGCGTACTCCGACACCAGTCGGACGCTCGGAATCGCGACCCCGATGCCGCCCTCCAGCGCCCAGACGACCAAACCGGCGCCGGGCGTTGTCCGCCGTACCTCCACTGTGCCGAGCGGGCTTCCGTTCTCGACTTCGAAGGTGACCACCTGCTCGTCCTGTGTGGACAGGGTCAGCGTCAGGTCACCATCGGTCAGCGGCTGTACGGCGGTCACTCCACGAACGCTACCCGTCGTACCGCAAGTACACGGTGGCGAGGGGCGGTACGGACAGCACCGTGCTGCTCGACATCCCGTGCCACTCCGGGCCGTCGGCCTGGACCGCGCCGAAGTTGCCGACCCCGGAACCGCCGTAGTTGCCGGCGTCGGTGTTGATCACCTCGGACCAGGTCCCGGCGAACGGCAGGCCGAGCTGGTAGCCGTGGTGCGGGAGCGCCGAGAAGTTCGCGATGCAGGCGACCGTCGGTTCACCCTCGGCGCCGAAGCGGACGAACGAGAACACGTTGTTGCCGGCGTCGTTGGCGTCGATCCAGCTGAACTTCTCCGGCGCGTGGTCGGTACCCCACAACGCCGCCGTGTCGCGGTAGACGCCGTTCAGGTCGCGGACGAGCTGCTGCAGACCGCGGTGGTTCTCGTGGTCCAGCAGCCACCAGTCGAGCTCGCCCTTCTCGGACCACTCCGACTCCTGGCCGAACTCGCAACCCATGAACAGCAGTTGCTTGCCGGGGTGCGCCCACATCATCGCCAGGTACGCGCGCAGGTTCGCCAGCTGCTGCCAGCGGTCGCCCGGCATCTTGCGCAGCAGCGAGCCCTTGCCGTGCACGACCTCGTCGTGGGACAGCGGGAGAACGAAGTTCTCCGAGTAGGCGTACATCATCGAGAACGTCAGCTCGTGGTGGTGGTACTGGCGATGCACCGGCTCGTGCTCCAGGTAGCGGAGCGAGTCGTTCATCCAGCCCATGTTCCACTTGAAGCCGAAGCCGAGTCCACCGAGGTGGGTGTCACGGGTGACGCCGGGCCACGACGTCGACTCCTCGGCGACCGTGATCACGCCGGGCACGCGCTTGTAGAGCGTCGCGTTCATCTCCTGGAGGAACGACACCGCCTCCAGGTTCTCGCGGCCGCCGTACTGGTTGGGGACCCACTGGCCCTCCTGGCGCGAGTAGTCCAGGTAGAGCATCGAGGCGACCGCGTCCACGCGCAGGCCGTCGATGTGGAACTCCTCGGCCCAGTAGATCGCGTTGGCGACCAGGAAGTTGCGCACCTGCGGGCGGCCGAAGTCGAAGACCAGCGTGCCCCAGTCGGGCTGCTCGCCGCGCCGCGGATCCGGGTGCTCGTAGAGCGGCGTCCCGTCGAAGCGGGCCAGCGCCCACGCATCCTTCGGGAAGTGCGCCGGCACCCAGTCCACCAGTACGCCGATGCCTGCCTGGTGCAGCTTGTCGACCAGGAACCGGCAGTCGTCGGGATCGCCGAACCGCGAGGTCGGCGCGAAGTACGACGTCACCTGGTAGCCCCAGGAACCGCCGAACGGGTGCTCCATCACCGGCATGAACTCGACGTGGGTGAAGCCCATATCGTTGACGTAGGCAACGAGTTCGTCGGCCAGCTCACGGTACGTCTTGCCCTTGCGCCACGACCCCAGGTGCACCTCGTAGACGCTCATCGGTGCGGCGTAGGCGTGGGTCGCGGCGCGCTTCTCCAGCCAGGCCGCGTCCTCCCACTCGTACGACGACTCGTGCACGACCGACGCGTTGGCCGGCGGCACCTCGGCGAGGTTCGCCATCGGGTCGGCCTTCTGCCGCCAGACGCCGTCCCGGCCGCAGATGTCGAACTTGTACCGCGTGCCCGGGCCGATGCCCGGCACGAACAGTTCCCATACCCCTGACGAGCCCAGCGAACGCAGCGGATGTGCGCGGCCGTCCCAGAAGTTGAAGTCGGCGGTCAGCCGGATGCCTTGCGCGTTCGGTGCCCACACGGCGAACGACGTCCCGGTGACAGCACCCGTCGGACCGTCGTACCGGCGGACGTGCGCGCCGAGCACGGTCCACAGCTGCTCGTGCCGGCCCTCGCCGATCAGGTGCAGGTCGACCTCGCCGAGCGACGGCAGATAGCGGTACGGATCGTCGACCTCGACCGCGGGACCATCGGTGTAGCTCACCTCGAGCCGGTAGTCCGGCACCTTGTCGATGCTCAGTACACCGACCCAGATGCCGTCGAACTCGTGCCGCAGCGGCAGCCGCTTCCCGTCGTACAGGACCACGACCGAGCTCGCGAACGGACGCAGCACCCGCACCGTGACCCCATGCTCGCCGACATGCGGCCCGAGCACCTGATGCGGGTCATGGAAGGTTCCACCAACCACCCGCTCCAAAACGGTCCGGTCCACCGGAACTGCTGTCACCACAGGCTCCTCGGCCGCCACCACCGGCTGCTCCATGGCTTCGCTCTCACTCGATCCCATGCACCCCATCCTGCCCGATCGAAACCCCATTCACTGCACCCCGTACCCGACAAGTCGCGAGCTACACAGTTGCTGGTCGCGGAAAAGCCTTGTGGAGGATCTGGGCGTTGCCTTGGAGGTGTCCTGCGGCGAGGGCTTGGTCGACTGTCAGTGCTCCGGTAGCGAGGCCGACGACGGTGTCCGGTGTGGCCGTCAGGATGGTGTCGGGGCGGTGGGCGGGGTCGAGATCCGCACGGGCGTACTTCTTGCCCAGGTGTACGACGATGAGGGCGCCGTCGATGTCGAACCCGAACTCCAGTGCGGGATCCGCGGTCGCGTCGCGCAGTAGTGCAGGCAATGCCTGGGCCAGCCAGCGGGGCTGGAACGCATCACCGTTGCGTCCTGTCGCCAAGAGTGGTGCGCCCCATCTGCCCAGCGCTTCCATCGGCTCGCGTAGTTCCGCGCCCCTTGGGGTGAGCGCGTAGTGGACGCCCGTCCCGGCAAGTTGTCGCTCGACGATCCCGTTCTCTTCCAGGACTCGTAGTCGGTCCGCCAAGAGGTTGGTCGCGATGCCGGCAAGGGAGGTCTTCAGTTCGTTGTAGCGCATCGGTCCGCAGAGCAGATCGCGCACGATCAGCAGATTCCAGCGGTCGCCGATGACGTCCAGGGCGCGGGCAAGTCCGCAGAACTGTCCGTACGAACGATGGGGGGCACGCTTGACTTTGTCCATCGAGGTTGATTTTATCAACCATCTGCTCGTTGGGCAATCAAGGAGTGATGCCGTGGAGATCGACTGGCTGGGGGCTGTGCTTGCGCTGGTCGCGGGCATGGTGGTGGCGATGGCTTGGTACAGCAAGCGCGGCTTCGGGCTTGTCTGGTGGAGGTTGACCGGGATCACGCCGGAGCAGTCGAAGCAGGCCAGTCCGCGAAATCTGGTTCAGCTGCTCGTCGCGAACGGCGTGACGGCGGTCGGGCTGGCAGCGGCAGTCGGTACGACGGCAAAGGCGACTGGTGATGACGGGGTGTGGCTGGCGTTGCTGGTCGGTCTCGTGGCCTGGTTGGCGTTCTCGGCGAGCACACTGCTCCAGCACAATGCGTTCGAGCTGAAACCGCCGAAGCTGACCCTCATCAACAGCAGCTACCAGTTGGTGCTGTTTCTCGCGATGTCGCTGGTGATCGGGCTGCTCTAGCCCAGGGCCTCGCGGACTTCGGTGAGGCGGGCGGCGTAGCGGGGCCAGCCGAAGCCGGTGCGGGTGTAGGCGATGGTGGTGTCGTTGACGAGGGTGGTGGCGCGGGGGCGGTCGTCTTGGGCGAGGGCCAGGGCGGCGGCTATGGCGCGGGCTGCGAGCCAGGAGGTGCTGTGAGCCGGAGCCTCGGCGAAGACGGCGTCGAGGAGGGCTGCTGCTTCGTCGAGTTCGTCTTGGCGGACGAGGACGTCGGCCAGGTCGATGTAGGCGTGGCTGACGCCGCTGTCGTCGGCGAGGGCGTATTCGACCGCGGAGCGAAGATGCTTCTCGGCTTCGTCGAGGTCGTCGCGGGCGACGGCGGCCAGGCCACGGATGACGTCGTTCAGCGGGAGGATCTGGCGATCGTCCAAACGTCGGGCGTAGTGGTCGGACTCGTTGGCTGCTTTGAGGGCTTCGTCCCAGCGCTCGAGGCCGACCAGGGCTCCGGCGAGATTGCTCAGGCCGCGCGACAACCCGTGTTCGTCGCCGTACTCACGGTCGGCGCCGATGCAGGACTCGTAGCACTCCAGCGCGCGCTCGGACTGACCGGCGTACACGTACAACGTGCCGAGGGCATCGGTGAACGCCGACAGCCGTCGTTCGTGTTCCGATGACGACCGGGCCAACGCCTGGCCGGTCAGGATCGGGGTGAAGGCGTCCAGGAGTCGGCCGCGCTCGATCTCGACGATGCTGCGGTAGTAGAGCGCGGTCAGTGTCAGTGTCTCGTCGTCCTGGTGTGGCGCGAGTCGCTCGGCCTCGGTCAGCAACTCCGCGGCCTGATCGAACCGGCCACGCATCGTCAGCACGAAACCGTGGTTGCACAACGCGGTCAGCCGCTCGGACGTCGTCGCACCGGGTGCATCGGTCAACGCGTCGTAATGCCGAGCTGCCTCGGCGAACCAGCCACGGATCAACCACGGGGTGTGCATCGCGAGGGCGAGTCGCAGGCCGCTTGCGGCGAGCTCTGTGCCGGCCGCACGATCGAGTACGTCGAGCAGATTCAGCCACTCGGCGAAGACCTCGTTGAGCGCATCGGCGTTCGCGAAGTCGCCACTGTTGTGGCCGGTGGTCTGTACGTAGCTCAGCGCCCACTCCAGCTCGGCACTCCGCACGCTCTCGGTCTCACCGGCCTCGTCGAGCTTCGTCAACGCGTAGTCGCGCACTGTCTCCAGCAGCCGGAAGCGACGCCCGTTGACGGCCTCGACCGTCAGCAGGCTCCGGTCCGCCAACTCGGTGAGGGCCGGCGCGACGTCACGCGGATCAAGCGCGACCTGCTCCGCGGCCTCGAGAGTGAATCCGCCGGCAAAGACCGCAACACGACGCAGTACGGCGCGCTCCGCATCGCCGAGCAGTTGGTGACTCCAGTCCAGTGCCGCGACCAGGCTGGTATGACGGGCCTGCGAATCCCGACCGCCGGCGACGAGCAACCGCATCCGGTCGGTGAGCCGTTTCGCCAACTGCGGCACGGTCAGCGTGCGGGTGAGACCAGCGGCCAACTCGATCCCGAGCGGGAATCGGTCGACCGCCGTACAGATTGCGGCGACCTGTTCGGGATCGGCGCCCTGGGCATCGATCGCGCAACGCTCCGTGAACAGCTGGGCCGCCGCGAGCGCGTCCAGTGGTCGCATCGGCCGAACCTCTTCGGCCTCCAGTTGGAGCGGGCGCTGCGACGTCACCAGGACGGTCAGGCCGGGCGCGCGTCGTACCAGGGCGGCCACGATATCGGCGACCTGCTCGACCACATGCTCGGCGTTGTCGATGACCAGCACCGAACCGTCGAGCGAGGCCGCGGCAGCGCCGATCGGATCGTTGCCGCTGGCGTCTTCTCCCGCAATCGCTTCCAGTACGGCGGTTTCGCGGGTCAGCGGCGCCAGCTCGACGAGCCGGACCGGGCGATCGGTCACGGACCTGGCCGCCTCGAACGACAACCGCGACTTGCCACTGCCCGGGCCGCCGGTCAGCGTGACTACGCCGGGGCGGCCGAGCCGCTCGGTCAGCCAGGCCAGCTCCGCCTGGCGTCCGACGAAGCTCGTCAGGGGCGACGGCAGGTCGGCAACCGCGCCGGCGGGTGCCGCCGTACTGCGGGTGGCCGAGCTCGCTGCCGGTGATTCGGATGCCGTAGGCAACAGAGTTGGATCCTGCCGGAGTAGCCGCAGCTCCATCGCCGCGGTGTCCGGCGCCGGGTCCACGCCGAGCTCATCGGCCAGCCGGTTGCGAAGCTTCGCCAACCGGCTGAGCGCATCCGCTTGGCGGCCGGTCCGGTAGAGCGCGAGCGCCAGCAGGCACCACAGCCGTTCGTGCAAAGGGTTCTCGGCGGCGAGCGCCTCCAGCTCACGGGCCGCCTCGGCCGCGTGGCCGAGTGACAACTCCGCATCGAGCAACTCCACCTGCAGCGTCAGCTTCCACGCATCCAGTTGCTCGCCCTCGGCAACGGCGTACGGGATGGTGCGCAGGTCGGCGAGCGACGGGCCGCGCCACAGATCAAGCGCCTCCTGCGCGGCCGTCTTGACGGCCAGACGATCACCAGCCCGTACGGCGAGGTGCATCCGCTCGGCGGCCGCCCGGGCCTCGGTCAAGTCACTCAGATCGGCGGCCAACGCGTAGCCGCCGTTGACGCGCGTCAGCGAATCGGGGGAGTCGATCGCAGCCCGGAGCCGGGAGGCGAGAACCCGCAGCCGCTCGGTCGGACGCGCCAGATCGACGTCACCCCAGAGATCCGCGGCCAGTCGGTGATCAGGGACCGACATGCCACCGGCCAACGCCAGCCGCACCAGCAACGCCCGCTCCAGCGGCCGGTCCACAGCCACGGCCCTGCCCCCGAGCCGGACGGCCAGAGGCCCGAGCACAAGCACCTCTAGCGGCGGAGCGGGGGGCATACCCGCAAGTATTACAGCGACCGCGCCCCCACGCTCTGTAATTCTCACCGCAGTGAGGACTACTTGGCTGAGATTTGGGGTACCTCAACCAGTTTTAAGGTTCTACTCCTCGACCCCGGCGAGCTGTGCCGCGGCGGCCAGCGGGATCCGCAACCAGGTCGGGCGATTGCGTGCTTCGTACAGCACTTCGTAGATCAGCTTGTCGGCCAGGAACGCATCCAGCAGCGCGGAGTGCTCGCGCGGATCGCTGTCCGCAACCTCCGCATAGCCGTCGCAGAACGCCTGCTGGTTCCGGCTCGCCCACTCCGACGCGCGGTAGGCGATCTGCTGATCACCTTCGTGATCGGTCAGCAGCAGCGACCGGGCCGCGTAGTCGAACGACCGCAGCATCCCCGCGATGTCCTTCACCGGGGTGTCCAGCGCCCGCCGCTCGACCAGCGACTTGGCCGGCTCACCCTCGAAGTCGATCAGCTTCCAGCCCTCGATCGTGCGCAGCACCTGACCGAGGTGGAAGTCGCCGTGGATGCGCTGCACCAGCACCGGCCGATCGGCCGCCGCCAGGTTGTCGAACGCACGGCCCAGACCTTCGGCGTACGGCGCGAGCTCCGGCACCGCGGCCACGGCGGCCGTGAGCCGCCGGTGCATCGAGGTCGCATGCTCGACCAGCTTGGACTGCTCCCAGACGTCGGTGCCGAGCGCCTTCGCCAACTCGGCGTGCACCTGGGCGGTGCTGGCGCCGAGCCGATGGGATTCGCCGGCGAAGTCGCCACCGACCTCGGCGGCGTGCAGGTCGGCCTCGGCGTACAGATCGCGCACCGACGAGGTCGCGAACGACCAGCCGTCGGTGGCGTTCTTCTGGAAGGCCGTCATCATCGCCAGCTCACCGCTGTCGGTACCGCCGCCGGCCCGCGGCCAGCTGCCGCGTGCCGACCCGAGCACCTCCGGGACCAGTTCGGACCCGGACTCGGTGAGTGCCGACTCGATCTCGACGCCGGGATTGCTCCCGGGCTCGAGCCGGCGGAACACCTTCAGCAGCGCGACATCGCCGTACACCAGCGAGGTGTTGGACTGCTCGACCGTCAGCACCAGGGACTGGGCGTCCTCCGGCACCTCCGTCGCGCCCTCCGGTGCGTGCACCGGGTGGAACTCCAGCCCGTCCAGCCGACGGCCGTTGGTGAGGCCGTCCAGCCAGTACGGCGTGGCTTCCTTGTCGTGCAAGGCGTCGTACACCCACACGCGGGCGTCGTCGAGGTCCTGCTCCTCCCACTCACCGACCAGCGCGTGGCCGAGGTTCTCGACCGGCGCCTGGTGGTAGCTGAGCGGCAACTGGTACACCCGGATCGGGATATCCGTTCCGGGCGGACCCGAACAGTAGACGAACCCGATCCGGACCGCAGGCCACACGCCGTGGTCGGACAGCCACACCGAGGTGGCCATCGCGTCGACGACGACGTCGTGTCCCTTCTCCCCGAACCAGCGCTGGCCCGCACAGAAGGACTGGACCTGGTCCAGATGGGAAGTCACGAAATGCTCTCCTCGTGGTCGGCCGGCTTGGGCAGCCGGAACCAGTAGAAACCGTGCGCGCCGAGCGTCAAAAGGTAGGGCAGCTCACCGATCGCCGGGAAGTGCACCCCGCCGAGCAGCTCCACCGGCTCGACCCCCTGCCACTGCCGCAGGTCGAGTTCGATCGGCTGCGGGAAGCGTGACAGGTTGTTCACGCACAGCACCACGTCGTCGCCGAACTCCCGCACGTACGACAGCACGCTCGGGTTCGAACCCCCCAGATCCGTGAAGGTACCCATGCCGAAACTCGGGTGCTGCTTGCGGGTCTGGATCATCCGCCGGGTCCAGTGCAGCAGCGAGGACGCGTTCTCCATCTCGGCCTCGACGTTCACCGCCTGGTAGCCGTAGACCGGGTCCATGATGACCGGCAGGCTGAGCTTGCCCGGGGTCGCGGTCGAGAACGACGCGTTCCGGTCCGGCGACCACTGCATCGGGGTCCGGACGCCGTCGCGGTCACCCAGCCAGATGTTGTCGCCCATGCCGATCTCGTCGCCGTAGTACAGGATCGGTGATCCCGGCAACGACAACAGCATCGCCGTGAACAACTCCATCTTGTTGGTGTCGTTGTCCAGCAGCGGTGCCAGCCGGCGGCGGATGCCGATGTTCGCCTTCATCCGCGGGTCCTGCGCGTACTCGGACCACATGTAGTCGCGGTCCTCGTCGGTGACCATCTCGAGCGTCAGCTCGTCGTGGTTGCGCAGGAAGATGCCCCACTGGCAGGTGTCCGGGATGGCCGGGGTCTGCGCCAGGATCTCCGAGATCGGGAACCGCGACTCGCGCCGGACCCCCATGAAGATGCGCGGCATCACCGGGAAGTGGAACGCCATCTGGCACTCGTCACCACCGGAGTCGCGGTCACCGAAGTAGTCGACCACGTCGGCCGGCCACTGGTTGGCCTCGCAGAGCAGGATCCGGTCCTCGTAGTTCGCGTCGACCTCCTTGCGGACCCGCTTGAGGAACTCGTGGGTGCGCGGCAGGTTCTCGCAGTTGGTGCCGTCCTCCTCGAACAGGTACGGCACCGCGTCCAGCCGGAACCCGTCGATGCCGAGGTCCAGCCAGAACTTCAGCGCCTCGATCATCGCGTCGCCGACGGCCGGGTTCTCGAAGTTCAGGTCCGGCTGGCTGGAGTAGAACCGGTGCCAGAAGTACTGGCCGCGGACCGGGTCCCAGGTCCAGTTCGACTGCTCGCTGTCCACGAAGATGATCCGCGCGTCGCCGTACGGCTCGTCGGTGTCGGACCACACGTAGAAGTCGCCGTACGGGCCGTCGGGGTTGCTGCGCGACTCCTGGAACCAGGGGTGCGCGTCCGAGGTGTGGTTCATCACGAAGTCGACGATCACGCGCATCCCGCGCGAGTGCGCCGCTTCCATGAACGCGGCGAAGTCCTGGATCGTGCCGACCTCCGGCATCACGCCGGTGTAATCGGAGATGTCGTAACCGCCGTCGCGCAACGGTGACGGATAGAACGGTGGCAGCCAAAGGCAGTCCACGCCGAGCCATTCGAGATAGTCCAGCTTCTCGGTCAGGCCCTGCAGGTCGCCGATGCCGTCGGCGTTCGAATCCTTGAACGACCGCACCAGGACTTCGTAGAAGACGGCCCGCTTGAACCACAGCGGATCCTTCTTCGTCAATCCGTGGTGCTGCTCCGGCAGCATGTCGGTCACGCTCACCTCCATCGGGAGTGTTGTGGGGGACCCGCCCGCGCCTGACCTTCCCGTACCCCGAACCGGGGACGGTCAAAAGGAGCAGTACACAGGATCAATCGAGTCCGGTGATGTGGTGACGCCGCGCGAGTGACGGTTCCGCGAGTGCGTTGCGCTTAGTCTGACGGCCCTTTGCCAGTACAAGCAAACCAACCCGCAAACATCCCGCAGAGTAAAACCATTGCCCCACTGGTCTTCACCGCCCCCCACGCCCCGAACCCCGTGTTTTGCCTGGGTCGTGCCGCCCCGTCGACGGTTGCCGGGACTGCGCGCCGGACTTGCCGCCAGGCTTCGCGACACCGTCGTTCGCCAGTCGCTGTGCGTCGTTCTGGTACACCATGTGACTGCCCTTGCCGCGCTTGTCGAGCTTCCGGTAGCCCGCGGCGCGGAGCAGACGCTCGTCGCGGACCTTGATCGGAGGCATCAGTCGACCTCGACGGTCACCACCAGTTGCTCCGGCACCCCAACGGTCTCGGCCAGGATGGTGATGGCGTCCTTGAGGTCCTCGAGAGCCGCCTCCGGCGTCGCGCCGGAGCCGTTCGCGAACGACTTCGGGGTGAGCGCGGCCTCGGCGCACCAGACGCCGTCCTCGTCCTGCTCGATGGTGTAGGGGACGCTGATTTCACGCTGCACAGCTGATCTCCTGATCAGTTGCCGGGCTGGGTGGACTTGCGGGGTTTGCGGACGTACTTGGTGAAGCCGGCCCGTTCGGCGTCGGCCTCGGTGCGGAACCAGACCTCGGCCTTGGTGCGGCCGTAGTACGGCGAGTCCGGGGTGTGGAACAGCATCGACTGCGCGTTCCCCTTGATGGTGAACCCGTCCGGCGGACCCTGATGCGGTACGGCGTCGGCGGAGCCCGGGCCGAACCGCCCGACCGGGACCTCGTCGTCGGGTGCCGTGGTGTCGTCGAACAGCGTCGGCTCGGCGGACGAACCACCGTCCATCAACCGCGAGAACTCCGGCTCCGCAGCCATCACCGGCGTCGCCTGCTCGGCTTCAGCAGTCGGCTGTACGGCGGGCGCGGGCGCAGCCTCGGCGACAGGTGCGGCCGGCTCCTCGACCGGCTCCGCAACAACTGCAGGGTCCGGAGCGGGCTCGGCCTTGGCGGCGGGTGCGGCGGGCTCCTCGGCCGGGGCGACCGGCTCTGCAGCAACCAGGGGCTCTGCAGCAGTCTCGGCCTTGGCGGCGGGTGCGGCGGGCTCCTGCGCAGGAGCAGCCGGCTCAGCAACAACCGCCGGCTCTGCAGCAACTGCAGGGTCCGGAGCGGGCTCGGCCTTGGCGGTGGGAGCTGCGGGCTCCTCGACAGGAGCGGCAGGCTCGGCAACAACGGCCTGCTCCGTAACCTCTGGCTCCGGCGCAGCGGCCGGCTCCTTGGCGACGGGCTCGGGGACAACCTGGGGCTCCGCGGCTGCCGCGGGTTCCGGAGCGACCACCGGCTCTGCGGCTGACGCGGGTTCCGGGGCGACCACCGGCGCTGCGGGGGCTGCGTGTTTGGGGGGTGCGGTGCGTTCGGGGCGTGGGGGTGCGTTGGTGGGGGTTGCGGCGTGAGCGGCGCCGACCAGGGCTTCTTCTCTGACCTGGGTCTCGGCGGGTTCCTCGGTCACCGCTTTGGTACGGCGGTCCAGGAGGAGCCAGGTGATGACGGCGCCCAGGAGGAAGGCCAGTAGGGGCCAGGGCCAGTTGTGGCGCAGCAGCCAGCTCATCGGCGGGCCGCCTTGGTGGTGCGATGCAGGAGCCAGGCGAGCGCGCTGCCGACCGCGAAGGCGAGCAGGAGCAGGATCCAGGTGTCGAGGACGAGATGGGTCATTCAGTTCTCCTGCAGTGCTCTGATCTCGGCCCGGCGGTTGGCGACCCGGCCGGCGGCGGTGGTGTTGGGGGCGATCGGGAAGGCCTGGCCGTAGCCGGTGGCGGTGATGCGGTCGGCCGGGATACCGAGGCGGACCAGTTCCGCTTTGACGACGGTGGCGCGTTGTTCGGACAGCGGCAGGCTGGTGGCGGGGGAGCCGAGGTTGTCGGTGTGGCCGGCGACCTCGATCCGCACGGTGGCGCAGGTCTTGAGCAGCGCGGCCGCCCGGGTGACTGCCTGCTTCGAGGCATCGTTGACGATCGCGGTCCCGGACAGGAAGTGGATCTTGTTCACCCGGCCGTACTCGGCCAGCCGGGTCTTGAACGTCCGGCACGCCTCGCTCTCGACCGGCTTGGTGATCGGCACCTCGAGCTGGTTCGCGATCACCGCACCCGGTACGGCGGTGGCAGCGGCCCGCGCGGCCATCGCCTTCGTGGCCTGATCCGGTACGGCGCCACTCAACGTGACCGTGGTCCCGTCGTAGCGGACCGACGCGTCCCCGGTGCCGATCGCGATCGCGTTCAGCAACCCGGACAGTGTGCTCACGTCCTCGATGCCCTTCGCGGCGTCGACCGTGACGCGCTGGTCGTACTCACGATCGGGCCCGAGCACCTTCTCCACCTCGGACTTGATCGAGTCCTTGGCGAGCTCGCTGCGCACGACTGCCTGCACGCGGATCGAGCTGTTCGTCCGGCCGATCTCGAACCCGGCCGCGTCCTGCGGGTCCGGGGCCGGCGTACCGGTGGGCTGGACGCCCGGTCCGGTCCCGACCGACACGGTGCGAACACCGTCGACCCCGGCGACGATCTCCTTGATCTGTGCCGCGTCCACATCCGTGGACACCAGCACCGACGCGTCACGGCCGTCCAGGACGACGGTCGCGCCGTTGATGCCGCGGGCCTCCAGCGCGGCGACTGCCTGGGTCCGGAGATCCTTCTCGATCGAGTCGGCCCGGACCGGGACCATGACAGCGGTCAGCAACACAGGTACGGCGAGAGCCGCGAGCAGCCAGACGACCGGCCGCCGAGCGAGTCGGGACACTCTTCCTCCGTCAGAAGCGGTCCTTCGACGGGTGCGGGCCGAAGTGACCGTGCGCGAGGAGAGTACTCCGCCCCGCACACGGGATGCACGCCGGTCTGGCAAATCGGTACCGCGTGTCGGCTGACCAGATCCGGTCAGAACTGTCCTGTCTCGGACAGGTCGCATATGTGCCAGCCCGGTGTGCAGGGAATCCCTTGACTTAGTTCTGGTCATAAACCGTACTGGTGCGTGCGTTTGACACCGTCGGGTGTGAAGAGGGAGGGGTCCGATGGAGAGGACAGCGGATTCGTCGTTGATCATCGGGGTGGCCACGTCGACCGCCGAGCGGGTGCAGCTGGCCCGGCTGCTCGGTGACGCCGATGCGCTGCTGCTGGTGTCCAGTGCCGAACAGGCCCGGGCGTTCCTGGAGCTCACCGAGACGATGTCAGCGGCCACACCACTCGTGGTGACGCCGACCGTCGTACCGATGCCAGAGCCGGAGCCAGTACGCACGGAACCCGAGCTGCTGCTGGATGTGGAGCGCCGCGTGGTCCGCTGGGAGGACCGTGAGGTGCCACTGACCCGGCTGGAGCACGACTTCCTGCACTGTCTGGTGAAGGAGCCCGGTCAGGTCTGGACGTACCAGAGCCTGCACCATGCGGTCTGGGGCAACGAGCACCTGGGCCACGGCTCGCACATCCACTCCGTGGTGAAGCGTCTGCGCCAGAAGCTGGCCAACCTGGAGGCCACGGTCACCATCCACGCGGTCCGCGGCGTCGGCTTCCACCTGCTACCGACTGCGTAGAACAAAGGCCAGGGCCCCGGACCGTCACGGTCCGGGGCCCTGGCTGTTCAGTTAGGGCGCTACTTGGTGGACTTCAGTGCGAAGTCCTCGGTGATCGCTTCACCGGCCAGCAGCTTGGTAGAGCGGGTCTGCGGCTTGTAGCCGTCCTTCGCAGCAATCAGCGTGAGCGGGTTGTTGCGACGGTCCAGCCAGTAGGCGTAGTTCCCGTCGGCGTCGGTGGTGAACGTGTAGGACTGTGCCCACGAGTCCACCTCGACGGTCGCACCGGGCAGCGGCGTGCTGACCCCGGTCTTGCTGACGCCGGTCACCGTGCCCTGGATCTTGCTCCAGGTCTTCGGCGCCGTGACGGTCAGCTTGATGTCCACCGGGTTGACGGTGTACGGCGTGTCCTCACCGATCGTGACCGCGGCCGTGTAGGTACCCGGCTGGTCGACGGTTGCGGTGAGCGTGACCTTGACCGTCACCGACTCGCCCGGGGCCAGCTCGGCCTCGGTCTTGTCGAGCGACAGCCAGCTCACGTCGGCCGCGGACTCCGAGCAGTCCTCCAGACCCGGCAGGTTCTCCGAGTCCGCGGTGGCGGTGAAGCCACCGGACGAGCCGCCGACCTTGTAGAAGCCACAGGCCGCGCCACCGCGGTACCGGGCCTGGTTGGCGTTCGGCAGGGCTGCCCAGGTGTTGCTGGCCGGGTCGTAGGCGAAGCCGGCGTTGGTGACGGCGCCCGCCTGGACCCCACCGACCACGAGCAGCTTGCCGCCGGCAACGGCGTACGAACCGGCCCAGTGATCGGCCGGAGCGTCGGCCACCGCGGTCCACGCATCCGCACCCGGGTCGTAGACGTAGGCGTTCTTCAGCGAGTTCGTGCCGTCGTTACCGCCGGCGCAGTACACCTTGCCGTCGATCGCGCCACACGAGATGAAGGCGGCCGCCTTCGGGTAGCTGGCCAGCGTGGCCCAGGTGTTGCTCGCCGGGTCGTAGCTGACCACCGTGTTGCTCATCGGCAGGCAGTCCGCGGTCGTGCAGCCACCGATGGCGTACAGCTTGCCTCCGGCGACGGCCTGACCGGCTCCGGCCCGCGGGGCCGGGTTGGCGGCCAGTGCGGTCCAGGCGTTGGCAGCGGGGTCGTAGGACCAGGTCGCCGCGTCCGGACCGGACGCACCCCAGCCGGCGCTGGCGATGATCTTGCCACCGACCACACCGAGCGTGACGGCGTTGCGAGCACCCGGCAGCGGGGCGATCGCGGTCCACGCCTTGGCGGCCGTGTCGTACTTGTAGCTGTTCCCGCTCGAGGCCGACCCGTTGCCACCGGCAATCGAGTAGACCGTGCCGTCGACCGTGACGACCCGGTTGTCCATCACCACGGCCGGGTAGTTCGCGATCCCGGTCCACGGTGCCGCACCCGGAGCGTTGCTGTCCGGGACGTCGGTGGGCTTGCCGGACAGCGTCTTGGCGAACGAGGTCGGGACCTGGATCCGCTGCAGCGGGGCGCCCTTGCCGGTCAGCACCTGCGCCTTGGTGGTCTTGGAACCGTTGGCGTTCTCCAGGACGAACCCGCCGTCCTTCTCGCCGAACTTCACCTTGACCGGCGCACCGCCGGTGTTGGTGACGGTGACGTTCTTGCTGGTCTTGCCACCGATCGGCAGGGTCGCACCGATGTCACCGGGGGTGACACTGAGCTGACCGGCGTCCAGCGTGAAGTCGGCACTGGTCACCCAGTCCGCCTCGACCGAGACGGTCGACTGCGCGCTGACGTAGTTGCCGGCCTTGGCGGTGAAGCCCTGGTCGCCGTCGGCCGAGGAGTACAGCCAGTAGAAGCCGTCGGCCAGACCGGTGTCCTCCGGCGTGGCGACCGTCGTACCGGACTCGGTGGAGCCGTCCCGGGTGACGACCGCGCCGTTGACGGCACCGCCGGTGTTGGCGTCCTTGACGTTGCCGACGACGAGACCGCCGCCGACCGGCTCACAGATGACCTGGCTGCCGATCAGGACGTTGTCGACCTGCCACCACCACTCGTACGAGGCGTCGTAGTAGTGGAAGCGGACCTTGACGGCGGACTTGCCGGCCGCCTGGGGGATCGCGATCTCCTTGGTGCCGCGCAGATCGGTCGCCTGCGTGAGCACGTTGGCCCAGGTGGTCCCGCCGTCGATCGACAGGTCCACGTCGGCCTTCTCGCCGCCGAGCCAGTTGAGGTCCTGGTTGAACCGGATCACCGGAGCGGTGACCGCGGACAGGTCCACGGCCGGGCTGACCAGCGAGGTGTCCTGCGCGCCGCCGGAGCCGTACTTGTCGCTGTCGATGACCGCGAAGCCACCGGCACCGCCGGAGAGGTTGCCGCGCTTGCCCGGGTCGTCGAACTTCCAGACCTGGCCGTTGGCCTTGTTGTCGACCACGGTCCAGCCGCTCGGCGCCGCCGCGGCGTCGAACGTCTCGTAGACGCCGTCCGAGCCGTTCTTGTAGCCCGGAGCGGTCAGGCAGGAGTCCTGCCGGACCTTGACGGCCACGTTCTTGGTCACGTTGGCCGTGCCGACCGTCACCGGAACGGTGGTGGTCTCGTAGCCCGGGATCTGCGACTCGACCTTCAGGCTGTACGTCGCGCCGCCCGGAACCTTGAAGCTGAACCGGCCGTTGGTCGGGGTGGTGTAGTCGAACACACCGCCCGGGCCGACGACGCTGACCTTCGCGTACAGCGGCCAGCCGTGGCCGGAGCCGTCGGAGATGGTGCCGCCCACGCTGACCTGCGGAGAGCTCGCCAGGGCGAAGTTCTTCGTCGTGGTCTGGCCGGTGGTGATGACCACCGTCGCGGTCTGCGACTTGTAGCCGAACGAGGCGACGGTCACGTCGTAGGTCCCGGCCGGCAGCGTGGTCGAGTACGCGCCGGTGCTGCTGGTGATCACTTCCTTGTCGGGCTGGCCGGCGGCCTTGGCGATCACGCTGGCACCCGCGAGCGCGGCACCACCGGTGGCGGCGGTGACCGTGCCGGACAGGGTGCCGGTGTTGCCGACCGGAGCGGCGTTCACCAGTGCGAGTGCGTCGAGGCGGCCCTGACCGAAGACGTTGTTGTTCTCGGTGGTGCCACCGCACTGGGTGCTGGCGGTGTCGATCGCCGTCGTGTTCAGCAGCGCGCGGGTAGCGGCCACGTCACCCTTCAGCGTCGGCGAGGCCGACCACAGCAGCGCGACCGCGGCCGCGAGGTGCGGCGTGGCCATCGACGTACCGTTGAAGGCGCCATAGGTGTTGCCGGGCAGGCTCGACCGGACGTTCACGCCGGGGGCCGAGATGTTCGGCTTGATCGTGCCGTTCTGACCGGCACCGCGGCCGGAGAACGAGGCGATGTTGTTGTTGATGTCGTAGGCGCCGGCCGAGTAGTTGCTCGTCGAGCTGCCCGGCGAACCGGACGTGTTGCAGGCCGAGCCGCTGTTGCCGTTGGCGAACGCACCGAAGATGCCGGACGCGGTCCAGGCGAGGGTGACGTCCTCCATGAACGGGTCGTTCGACGGCAGCGTCGAGCCCCACGAGTTGTTGATCACGTTCGGCCGCTTGCTGGCGTCGGGGTTCTGCCCGGCCAGGTTCGTCGGCTGCAGCATCCACTGCCCGGACGCGATCAGGGCCTCGTCGCTGGGGCAGCAGCCGTTCGCGGCGATCCACTTGACCGCCGGTGCGACGCCGATCTGGTTCCCGGCGCCGTCGTCACCGGCCATCGTGCCCATCGTGTGGGTGCCGTGACCGTTGCCGTCGGCGGGCTGGTTCGGCGACGTACCGGCCGCGTCGAACCAGTTGTAGTTGTGGTCGAACGTCCCGTTGCCGAGGTTTCCGCGGTACTGCTTGACCAGCGCCGGGTGGTCGAACTGGACACCGGTGTCGATGCTGGCGACCGTGATGCCCGCGCCCTTGTCGCCGTACTGCGACCAGACCTGGTCGGCCTTGATGTTCGCGACGCCCCACTCGACCGAGTTGATCTCGTGCTCGGAGGTGCCCGCGGTGACCTTCGGCACCTCGACGGTCATCGGGTTGTAGAGCCCGGCGACCTCGGTGTGCGCGGCCAGTTGCTGGGCCAGGTCGAACGATCCACCATTGACCCGGATCGCGTTCGTGGCCCAGAACGCCTTGTACTGCACGCCCTTGGCGTCGAGCTCGGCCTTGACGTCCTTCTGGGTGGCGGTCGCGGTCGCGCGCAGCTTCTCGGCCACCGCGGTCCCGCGCTCGGTCCAGTCGCTGATCTTGCTGGCGGCGGTCAGGTCCGCCTTCTGGCCGAAGTACACCCAGAAGTCGGTCGCGGCCTTCGCGTCCTTGCCGTTGAGCTTGGCCATCAGGTCCGGCTTGATCTTGGTCGCCGGATCCGTGCCGGTCGGCTTGGTGGGCGGCGCGGCCAAGGCGGCGCCGGTCGCGCCCAACCCTGTCGCGACGACGGCCACCGTCGCCAGGGCGCCGACCAGTGTCCTGGCGAGCCCCCTACGTCTGCTGTCTGACATTCTTCGCAGCCCCTCACTGTGACGACCCCGAGTTGACTCCCCCGAGTCATGTGGTGCGCAGAGGGTGCAGGCGGTCCGCGGGCGGTGAACCGGTGTGAGCGAACGCGCTCCGTGCCCCCCAGGTCGCCGCATGTGACACGGCGAGCCTGTCGAGGACCCTATGTGTCGACTGAACCGGGTCACAAGCACACTTGGTGAGCAAGATGTGACTAGCTGTCGCGTGATTCGAAGCAAACTGGTCAAAGATTGGCAGTCCGTTGACGATCTGAGGCAGAGGTTGACATCGTGACCGTATGGTCACCGCCCGTGTCCCCGCCCCAGCGGACGTCGATCTGACCACGACCGACGCCCATCCGTTCCCGCTGCTCATCGCAGTAGCAGCCTCGCCCGAACAGCGCGTGCGCCTCGCCGAGCTCATCGACGACGTCGCGCCGCTGCTGCTCGTCTCCAGTCTCGACGAACTGCGCAAGCTCTTGGTTCCCGGCCGGCAGCCACCGCCGTCCGAACAGCCGGAGCCCCCCGAACCCGAGTCCGCCGACCTCACCGCGGACGAGGTGCTCACCATCGACCGGGTCCGCTCGGTCGCCCAGTGGCGTGGCCGGGAGGTCCAGCTGACCGAGCTCGAGCACGACCTGCTCGCCCGGCTGATGTCGGCGCCCGTCCGGGTCTGGACGTACGACGCTCTCCACCAGGCCGTGTGGGGGACCCGTGAACTCCGCGGGACCGCCGACGTCCACTCGGTGGTGAAACGGCTGCGCCGGAAACTCGACGACCTCGGTACGACGGTCACCATCGACGCCGTCCGGGGAACCGGCTTCCGCCTCACCGATCACCAGCATCCGGCGATCACGTCGTTGCGCGCAGGGTGATCGGGACGCGGATGTCGGGGCCGCCGTCGTTGACGAGGACGGAGGCCTCGGTGGCGCGAGCGCGGTAGAGCCTGAGTTCGCCTGGCTCGAACGCGGCCAGCTCGGGGAGTCTGCTACGGAAAACCTGCAGGCAGCGGGCCAGTTCCGGCTCGCCGACCTGCTCGGCGTGCGCGGTCAGATAGACGGCTTCGCCTGAGTTGAGCGGCACCTGGGAGTCGAAGATGACGATCGCGACCTCAGGGCGCTCGGCGAGGTTGGCCGAGTGCCGGCTGCTCGGCCGCGAGACCCAGTAGAAGTCCGTTCCGTCTGGGGTGAAGTAGACGGGGGAGACCCAGGGGTGGCCGTCGCCGTCTGCGGTGGCCAAGGTCAGGTAGTTGTTGGCGGCGATGATGCGGCGCGCGGTGTCCTCGGGTGTCATACCGCCAGCTTCGGCGCGGGCCGCAGTTCCGGCATCCGTGGCCACTACGGAGATTAGAGTGCCGACGTGGAGTGGATGGAGCTCGTGTCGGCGCGCGAGGCCGAGGTACTGGCCGCGATCCGCGGGCACCAGTCGAACGCGCAGATCGCAGCTCGCCTGCATCTGTCCATCCGCACGGTCGAGAGCCACGTCGCGTCGCTGCTGCGCAAGGCCGGCGTACCGGATCGTCGTTCGCTGGCAGCGCTCGCGGATGACCCGGTCTCTGGTCTGCCCGTGTTCCCGACGTCGTTCGTCGGGCGCTCGGAGGAGCGTACGGCGGTTGTCGCCGCGCTCGGTGAGTCACGGCTGGTGAGCCTGGTCGGGGCCGGCGGCATGGGCAAGACCCGGCTGGCGGTCGAAGCGGCTGCTGGTCAGGATGCCCTCTTCGTCGATCTGGTGCCGGTACGGGCTGACGGAGTTGGGCAAACGATTGCTCAGGTTCTGGGCGTCGTCGAACGACCACCCGGTACGCCGTTCGATGCCGTCCTCGACCGATTGAGGTCGGAGCGGGTCCTGCTGGTGCTGGACAACTGCGAACACGTCATCGCCGAAGTCGGTGAGTTGGTCGCCCGCATCCTCCGGCTCTGTCCACAGGTGCGGATCCTGGCGACCAGTCGGGAGCGCCTCGCCGTACCTGGTGAGCGGCTCATCCAGGTCTCGTCGCTCGGTGCCGAGGCTCCCCGTCTCTTCCTGGACCGCGTGCGGGCGACCGATCCGGGCATCGTCGCGGACCCTTCGGTGGTCGAGCGGCTCTGCACCGCGCTCGACGGTATGCCGCTGGCGATCGAGCTGGTCGCCGCCCGCTCCGCATCCCTCGGCGTCGATGGTGTCGAGGCTGCGTTGGACGACCTCCTCCGATTGATCTCCGGCGGTCGCGGCCCCGACCAGCGCCACCACTCCCTCCAGGATGTCCTCGGCTGGAGCCTCGACCTGCTGGACGACGAGGAGCGCCTGCTGTTCCGCCGCCTCGGTGCTTTCGTCGGCGGCTTCGACTTGGCCGCGGCCGTCGCGTTGAACGCTGAGCACGGCGTCGGCGCGGTCGCTGACCTGATCGGCCGGCTGGTCGACCGCAGCCTCGTCGTGCATCGCCGGGTCGGGTCCGCCACCCGCTGGTCGTTGCTGGAGACGGTGCGGGCGATGGCTGTCCACGAGCTGGCGGCGAGCGGCGAGGACATCGTTCCGCGGTACGTGCGGTGGGCGGCAGACGCGGCGGGCGCGCTGGACGTGCTCGAGTTCGACGCGGTGGCCGATGACCTCCGCCACGCCCTCACCTACACCACGCCGGACAGCTACCGCCTCGCCAAGTCGCTGGCCCAGCTGAGCTTCACCCGCGGTCAGGTTGTTGCTGCCCGCAAGCACTACGTCCGGGCCGCGGAGCTGAACCCGGACCGGGCTGCGGACGATCTCGGTCTGGCCGCGTCGGTCGCGTTGGCGTCAGCGGATGGGGCGACCGCCTTCGGGTTGTTGCTGGAGGCAAGCGATCGGGCGCGGGACGGGGTCAGGCGGGCGATCGCGCTGGCTTCGGCTGTGGTGGCCGCGACCCGGTTCTCGATGTCGTTCGAGGAACCGGTGCCGCGGGAGCGGTTGATCGCCTTGCTGGACGAGGCGACGGCCTCCGCTGATCCCGACGACGCGCGATGTGTCGCCGTACTGGCGATAGCGCGAGCGTGGACTTCGGGGGAGACGCTGCTCGATCCGGGTCTGGAGCTGTCGCGGAGCGCGGTGGAGGCGGCTCGTCGTACGGGTGATCCGGCGTTGGTGCTGGGCGCGTTGGATGCAATGGGTACGGCGCTCGCCAACGCCGGCCGACTCCGGCAGGCGCACCGGTTGTCGGACGAGCGACTGCGGTTGGCGGCCGGCGCATCGCCTCACGATCCCGCGATTGCGGCCGAGCTGGTCGACCTCTTGCACGTCGCCTCGACCTCCGCGATCGCGGCTGGGGATCTACCGGCGGCCGCGAGCATCGCCGTACAGGATGGTTCGGTCGCGACGCATCCCGCGATCATCGCGCCGCGGCTCATCCGGCTTTACGGTCTGAGCGGCCGGTTCGACGAAGCGCTGGAGCAGGCCGACGTCTTCTGGGACGGCTGGGTGTACGCCACCACGGGCGGCGGGGAATCGGAGCTCTCCTCGCTACGTGGCGATTGGCCGTCATCAGCCGCAGCGATCGTTGCCATGGTCCACGGCCTGCGTGGCGACGGACCGGCGTACGAGGAATGGCGCCTGCGCGCGCGGCGCATCGCTCATGTCGACAACCCGGCCGACTCTCTTGCGTTGGCCGCGCCAGCCGCCTTCGTCGACGCGCGCATCGCCGTCCACACCGGCCGGCACGACGACGCCCGCGTAGTGGTCGACGCCGCCCTCGAGTCGTTTCCCGAGAAGTGGTGGCTGCCCTACGCGCACGCGGCCGGGGCGGAGTTGGCGGTGGTCGCCGGGCTGCCCGACGCGGCCGAGTACCTGACTGCGGCCGAACCAGCCGCGGCCGAGAACGACTGGGCGGCTGCTTGCCTGACCCGAGCCAAGGCCCGTCTCACCGGTGACCGGGAGTTGCTGGCGGACGCGATCGAGCAGTGGGATCGCATCGGTGCGGACTTCGAGCGCACGGTTCAGTGGTGACCACGGATCACACGGAGGCGCCGTACCGACAGGCTTGAGACATCAACCGCAAGCCTGCGAAGGAGAAACATCATGGGTACGGTCGCCTCGGCCATGTCGATGTCGCTGGACGGTTACGTCACCGGACCGCACGTTAGCCGCAAGAACCCGCTCGGTGAAGGTGGACTGGTCCTGCACGAGTGGCTGCACACCAAGGCAAGCGCCGCGGACCAGGCCGTGCTGCAGGAGATGGTCGACGGTGTCGGCGCGATCATCATGGGACGCCGCTCCTACGACGTCTGCGTCGGCGATGGCGGCTGGGGCGACGGCGGTCCGGCCGGCCAGACCCCGTGCTTCGTGCTGACCCACAACCCGCCCGCCGAAGCACCCGCCGTCTTCACCTTCGTCACCGACGGCATCGAGAGCGCCATCAAGCAGGCCCAGGAAATCGCCGGCGACAACACTGTCGGCCTCCATGGCGCCACCGCGCCCCAGCAGGCCCTCGCCGCCGGCCTTCTCGACGAGATCCACGTGCACCTCGTCCCGGTCCTGCTCGGCGGCGGCGTCCGCCTCTTCGACCTCCTCGGCGGCGGTCCCATCACCCTGGACCGCAACCGAGTCGTCGAAGCCGGTAGCGGAGTCACCCACCTCCGCTACGAAGTTGTCCGTCAGGCCTGACCGCGGCGTACGGCGAGGATGTGGCAGGGCTCGCCGTTGGGGTCGAGCTTGACGTAGTTCTGCTGGCCCCAACGCCACGTCGCGCCGGTGATCTCGTCGTACACGGTGAAGGTGTCTTCCGGGCGCATGCCGAGCGCGGCCATGTCCAGGTGGACGACGGTCTCGCGGACGGCGTGCGGATCGGTGTTGACGACGATGATCACGGTGTCGCTGTGACCGTCGGCGGCGGTGGTGCGCTTCGAGAAGCACATGATCGCCTCGTCGTCGGTCGTGTGCAGCGACAGGTTGCGCAGCTGCTGCAGCGCCGGGTGCCGGCGGCGGACCGTGTTCAGCAAGGTGATGTACGGCGCGAGTGTGCGGCCCTCGGCGTCAGCCGCGGCCCAGTCGCGGGGGCGGAGCTGGAACTTCTCGGTGTCCAGGTACTCCTCCGAGCCCGGCCGCAGCGCGACGTGCTCGAACAGCTCGTAGCCCGCGTACACACCCCAGGACGGTGACGAGGTCGCGGCGATCGCGGCGCGGATCTTGAACGCGCCGGGGCCGCCGTACTGGAGGTAGGCGGTCAGGATGTCCGGGGTGTTGACGAAGAAGTTCGGCCGCAGGAAGTGGCCGCTCTCCTTGGTCAGCTCCTCCAGGTACTCCTCGAGCTCCCACTTCTCGTTGCGCCAGGTGAAGTAGGTGTAGGACTGGTGGAAGCCGACCTTGGCCAGCTCGTGCATCATCGGCCGCCGGGTGAACGCCTCGGACAGGAACACCACGTCCGGGTCGGTCTTGCGGATCTCGCCGAGCAGGTACTCCCAGAAGTTCACCGGCTTGGTGTGCGGGTTGTCGACCCGGAACACCGTGACGCCCTTGTCGATCCACAGCTTCACGATCCGCAGCACCTCGGCGTAGATGCCTTCGGGGTCGTTGTCGAAGTTGATCGGGTAGATGTCCTGGTACTTCTTCGGCGGGTTCTCGGCGTACGCGATCGAACCGTCGGCGCGGACCGAGAACCACTTCGGGTGCTCCTTGACCCACGGGTGGTCCGGCGAGGCCTGCAGGGCCAGGTCGATGGCGACCTCGAGCCCGACCTCACGGGCCCGGCCGACGAAGTACGCGAAGTCCTCGAAGGTGCCGAGCTCGGGGTGGATGGCGTCGTGGCCGCCCTCCTCCGAACCGATCGCCCACGGCGACCCCGGGTCGCCGTCCTTCGGGTCGAGGGTGTTGTTCGGGCCCTTGCGGAACGCCTTGCCGATCGGGTGGATCGGCGGCACGTAGAGGATGTCGAAGCCCATCTTGGCCACGGCCTCGAGCCGCTCGGCCGCCGTCCGGAACGTGCCGGACTTCCATTGCCCGGTCGCCTCGTCGTACTCGGCGCCCTCGGAGCGCGGGAAGAATTCGTACCAGCTGCCGTAGAGCGCACGCACCCGGTCGACCCACACCGGGTAGGTCTCCGACGAGGTGATCAGCTCACGCACCGGGTAGCGCCCGAGCGCGGCCCGCACCTGCGGCGAGATGCCCGCGGCGAGCCGTGCCTCCGGCGGGAGCGCGCTGTTGGACAGCGCCTGCGCGGCATCGCCAAGGGTCGCCCGATCAGCCCGTACGGCGGGCGGTACGCCGGCCGCCGCGCGGTCGAAGAAGGCGGCGCCTTCGGCGAACATCAGCTCGACGTCGATCCCGGCCGGGATCTTGATCTCGGCGTTGTGCCGCCAGGTGCCGTACGGGTCGCTCCAGCCCTCGACCGCGAACGTCCACGCGCCCTGCTCCTGCAAGGTGACGTCGACAGTCCAGCGATCGGTGCCGGGCGCGCCCGGCGTCATCAGCATCCGTCTGGTCTGTCCCGTCGGCGACGTCAGGACGACGTTCGCGTTCACCGCGTCGTGGCCTTCGCGGAACACGGTGGCCGCGATGGTGAACGTCTCGCCCACGGCGGCCTTGGCCGGATAGGCGCCGGCGTCGACGGTCGGGGTGACGTCGGTGATCGGGATGCGCCCAGTCATGGCGTAGAAGAACCTTCGCTCTCTGAGTCAGTACCGTCGTATTAGCGGTGCGGCGGGTGGGGAAGAAACTCTGTGATCGTCGAACTACAACCCTGACGTTATCGGTTCCCACCGTCCACACCTCGCAAGCGGGGGTCACGGTTCGGTCCACGGTCTGGAAGGTGAACAGCCGGTCACCGGACCATGCAGCCTCAGGGCTCTGCAAAGTCTTGCTCGCGTTGCAAAAAAGATGCACGCCGAGGGTGTTCTCGCAGCGGATGGCCGGTACGGTGTCCCGGTGCGAGCGATACGACGATTCTCCGTCCGCCCTGTCCTGCCCGAGCCCCTGACCGGCCTCGGCACCCTGGTGAACAACCTCCGCTGGGCCTGGCACCCGGAGACGCAGGACGTCTTCGAGGCCGTGGATCCCCAGCTGTGGCGCAGCACCGGTGGTGACCCGGTCCGGTTGCTCGGCGAGGTCCCGGCGGCCCGGCTTGACGAGCTGGCCAGCGACCCGGCGTTCCTGCGCCGCCTCGAACTGGCCGTGTCCGACCTGAACGGCTACATCAGCGACGACCGCTGGTTCCAGGCCGAGGCGGGTTCCCCGGTGACCGGGGTGGCCTACTTCTCCCCGGAGTTCGGCATCACCCACGTGCTGCCGCAGTACTCCGGCGGTCTCGGCATCCTGGCCGGTGACCACCTGAAGGCCGCGTCGGACCTCGGCGTACCGCTGATCGGTGTCGGTCTGCTGTACCGGCACGGCTACTTCGCGCAGTCGCTGAACCGCGAGGGCTGGCAGCAGGAGCGCTACCCGCTCGTCGACCCGGACGGGCTGCCGATCAGCCTGCTCCGCGACGGCGATGCACCCGCGACCGTCACGCTGACGCTGCCTGGTGAGCGGGAACTGCGGGCGCAGATCTGGGTCGCCCAGGTCGGCCGGGTGCCGCTGCTGATGCTCGACTCCGACATCGAGGAGAACGAGCCCGCCGAGCGCGAGGTCACCGACCGTCTGTACGGCGGTACTACCGAGCACCGTCTTCTCCAGGAGCTGCTGCTCGGCGTCGGTGGTGTTCGTGCGGTCCGTGAGTTCTGCCGGATCACCGGGCACGCCGCGCCGGAGGTGTTCCACACCAACGAGGGCCACGCCGGCTTCCTCGGCGTCGAGCGCATCCGGGAGCTCGCGGCCGACAAGGGCCTCGACTTCGACACCGCGCTCGAGGTCAACCGTGGCGGCACCGTCTTCACCACCCACACCCCGGTTCCGGCCGGTATCGACCGGTTCCCGGTCGAGCTGATCCAGCAGCACTTCTCGCCGGACGCGTTCGGCGAAGGTGTGCCGATCGACCGGATCCTGCAGCTCGGCGCCGAGGACTTCGAGGGCGGTGACCCGGGCGTCTTCAACATGGCGATCATGGGTCTGCGGCTCGCGCAGCGCGCCAACGGCGTCTCCAAGCTGCACGGCCTGGTCAGCCGGGGGATGTTCGCCGGACTGTGGCCGAGCTTCGACTCCACCGACGTACCGATCTCCTCGATCACCAACGGCGTCCACGCGCCGACCTGGGTGGCGCGGGAGATCAACGACCTGACGCTCGCGGCCACCGACCGGTCCGAGTCCGAGGACGTCTTCGACGGCCTCGACAAGACCACCGACGCGCAGATCTGGGAGACCAAGCGGATCCTGCGTCAGCGGTTCATCGACGACACCCGGGCCCGGGTCCGGCAGTCGTGGATCAACCGCGGTGCGAGTGACGCCGAGCTGGGCTGGGTCGACGAGATCCTCGACCCCGACGTACTGACGATGGGCTTCGCGCGCCGCGTCCCGTCGTACAAGCGGCTGACGCTGATGCTGCGCGACCCCGCGCGGCTGAAGGCGATGCTGCTGCACCCGCAGCGGCCGGTCCAGATCGTGATCGCCGGCAAGTCCCACCCGCACGACGAGGGGGGCAAGAAGCTGATCCAGGAGATGGTTCGCTTCGCCGACGACCCCGAGGTGCGGCACCGCATCGTCTTCGTCCCGGACTACGACATCGCGCTCGCGCAGCCGATGTACCCGGGGTGCGACGTCTGGCTGAACAACCCGCTGCGCCCGTACGAGGCGTGCGGCACGTCCGGCATGAAAGCCGCGCTCAACGGTGCGCTGAACCTGTCCATCCGCGACGGGTGGTGGGACGAGTGGTACGACGACGAGTTCGGCTGGGCGATTCCGTCGGCTGAAGGCATCGAGGACACCGACCGTCGCGACGACCTCGAGGCGCACGCCCTCTACGACCTGATCGAGAAGCAGGTCGCCCCGCGCTTCTACGACGGCGCCGTCCCCGGCCGCTGGATCGAGATGCTCCGGCACACCATCAAGGAGCTCGGCCCGAAGGTCCTCGCGACCCGCATGGTCCGCGACTACGTCCAGCAGCTGTACGTGCCGGCCGCCTTGTCGTCGCGCGCGCTGAACTCGACGTACGACGGCGCTCGCGACCTCGCCGCCTGGAAGAAGAAGGTTCGCGCCGCCTGGCCCCAGATCCGCGTCGACCACGTGGAGCTGCAAGGCCTCGGCGACGTACCGCAGCTCGGGACCACCGTCGGCGTCCGCGCCTTCGCGGCCCTCGGCGACCTCGACCCGACCGACATCTGCGTCGAGGTCCTGCACGGCCGCGTGGACGCCAACGACGAGATCACCGACCCGGTCCGCGCCTCTCTGTCGCTGGCCGAAACCTACGAAGGCAACCGCCACCGCTACGAGGGCGAACTCAAACTCGACCGCACCGGCCCCTTCGGCTACACGGTCCGAGTAGTCCCGCAGCACAAGGCCCTGGCCAGTCCCGCCGAACTAGGCCTGGCCGCCGGCCCGTCCGACCCGGACGACCCCAGCGCCCCAGACCTCCCCGCCGGCTCAGAGTTCTAAGCCACCTTCACGAAGACCCCGCCTGCCTCACCAGGCGGGGTCTGTGAGTCAGGAATCCAGCCAGGCTTGGGCGCGGGCGCCGTGATAGTCGAGGTAGTCCTGGGGGAGTGGGCCTTCGGCCGTGGCCAGTGAGAGGTTCAGTTGGTGCAGGCCGCGGGCGACGATCAGACCGCGCAAGGTTGTCTCCGACATCTCGGGCCAGGCGCGGACCTCGGAGTAGCCGGCGCGGAACGCCTCGGCCATCGCTTCGCGGTCGTCGCGGCGGCCGAACGAGGCGAGCGTGAAGGAGATGTCCTGCTCCGGAAAGCCGATCACCAGGTCCTGGAAGTCGATCGGTACGGGGCCGGGAGCTTCGATGACGTTGGCCGCGGTGAGGTCGCCGTGGATGAGCTGCGGTTCGCGGCCGGTCCACAGTTCGTCGATCAGTGCTTGAACACTGTCCCGCGCCTCGGTGAGCACCTTCCCGTGCTCGGGCACGTCAGCGAGCCGATCGGGCAGCAGCCAATACAGCACTTTGTCAGCATGCAGTACGTCGACATCACGCCGCGCCGGATGGTCGTGCAGGCGAGCCATCAACTGGCCCAGCGTGCGAGCCCGCGAAGGCCCGAGCCGCGTCCGCATCGAGCGCCCGTGGATCCACGTGAACAACACACACGTGCGCCCCTCGACCGTCACCACCGGCTCACCCTCGCGGGTCAGCACGACATCAGGCACCGCGAACCCGTCGGCCACCAAAGCGCGCTGCCAATCCGCCTCCGCGGCCGCCGTACCCGCTGCATGAATCTGCAACGCGGGCCCAACCCTCAGCGCATAAGTCGCACTCGGCGTCTCAACCCGGTAGATCGTGTTGAACGACTGCGCCGCCCGAGTAACCCGCCGCACCTCAACCGGAAAGCTCTCCAACGCCGCTAGCGCGATCGCCCGTTCGTCAACCACAACAACCAGCCTTCCTCGATAACGCAACAGCCGAGCATAAACGGACGGCAGCGCACAAAGTCAGCTGCAGGTTGCCGGAGTGGGTTGGGGTTCGGGAGACCGGACCGGGAGACGGGTGGCGAGGAGAACAGTGCCTAGGGCAAGGAGTGTGAAGAGGGCGCCTACCCAGCCGACGGAGGAGTAGCCGGCGCCGGCGTCGAGGGCCAGGCCGGCGAACCAGGGGCCGACGGTGATGCCTACGTTGAAGGCTGAGACGTTGAAGGCGGCGGCGAGGGTGGGGGCGGAGCCGGCGAGGCTGAAGACCCGACCGTTGACGGCGGGGTTGTTGGCGAAGCCGAAGGCGCCGACCAGGACGATGGCCGGTACGGCGAGCCACGGGGTACCGGCGCCGAGGGCGAGAGCAATGGCGGCCACGCCGAGACCGGTGAGCGCGAGGGTGAGGGTGGTGAAGGGGCGACGGTCGGCGGTGCGTCCGGCGGTGGTGATGCCGATCAGCGCGCCGACGCCGTACACGGCCAGTACGGCGGGGATCCAGGCCTCAGGCAGGCCGGTGGTTTCGGTGAGCAGCGGAGCGAGGTAGGAGAAGATCGCCAGGATCGCTGCCGTCGACAACGCCGTAGTGCCGTAGGCGAGCCAGAGTCCGGGGTTGCGCATTGCCCGGAACTCCTGGCGGAGCTCGGGAGTGGTCGCGGACCGGCCACCCGGGATGGTGAAGACGACTCCGATCATCGCGATCGCCGACATCGCGGCGACGGCCCAGAAGGCCGACTGCCAGCCCAGGTGCTGACCGAGCGCCGTACCGGCCGGGAGACCGACGATCGACGCGATGGTCAGGCCGCCGGCCAGGACGCTCATGGCTCGGGCGCGGGACTGCGGGCCGGCCAGTTCGATCGCGGTGACGGACGCGACCGCCCAGAATCCGGCGTACACGAAGGCGCCGGCGACGCGGGTCGCGAGGAGGAAGCCGTAGCTGGAGGTCAGGGCGCCGGCGACGTGGGTCAGTGCGAAGACCACCAGGAAGGCGAGCATCGCGGCCCGCCGCGACCAGCGCAACGTGACCACGGCCAGGACGGGTGCGCCGACCAGCATGCCGATCGCGAACGCCGAGATCAGCAGGCCGGCCGCCGGGATGGACACGTCGAGATCGGACGAGATCTCCGGGAGCAGACCGGCCAGCATCAGCTCCGACGTTCCCTGGGCGAAGATCGCGGCACCGAGCAGGTAGACGGCGAAGGGCAGAGTTTTCCCTTGGGAGGGCATGGTTTCCTCAGGATTCAGAAGGCCTGGAGCGCGGCCTCGATGACGGATTGTTGGGCGGCAGGAGACGCGCCACGGCGGGCAGCCACGCGCAGACCACCCAGTACGACGTACACGTAGTCGGCCAGCGCGGTCGGGTCGCGATCGGCGGCGAGCTCACCCGCGGACTGCGCGGCGCGGATCGCTTCGGCGAGCGCGGCGAGTTTGGGCGCGTGGTCGCGGTCGAGGAGCTCGACGAGTTCGGGGTCGGTCGGGCCGAGCTCGACCGCGGTGTTGATGACCAGGCAGCCGGGTGGATCGCCCGGGCCCGGCTCGACGGCGTTCCACAGGATGCGCCGTACCCGTTCGCGGATCGGGAGGTCGTCACGCCGGATCAGCTCGAGCTGGACCGCGCTCGTCTGCTCCATGTAGCGATGCAAGGCGAGATCGAACAACGCCCGCTTGCTGGTGAACGTGTTGTAGATGCTGCTGCGCCCGAGCCCGGTCGCCGCACAGAGCGCCTGCGTCGACGTCGCCTCGTACCCCGACGCCCAGAACACGCGCATCGCAGCATCGACAGCCTGCTCCTCGTCGAACATCCGTGGCCTGACCATGCACCGACCGTACCACGTTTTAGATCGATCGATCCAAAACGGGTTTCGGTCCTGGTCGAAGCCGTGGACCCGGTCCGCCGGTCCGCCTACGGTGAAGGGGAAGGCAATCGATCCGGTCATGACCGAAAAGACGGACATGACCTTTCTAGGGGGATCAAATGAAGTTGGGAAGAATCGGTACCCGTGCAGCTGCAGCCGTCGCGATGATGCTCGCGGCAGCGGTCCTGGTTCCGGCCGCACAGGCGCCGGCCCAGGCCGCACCGAAGAGTCCGGCCGCCTGGACGCCGCAGATCTACCCGCTGCTGTCCGGCGAGTCGGTCGACCGCAACATCTCCAGCGCCAACCGGAACGCGGCCCTGGCCATCTGCGCTTACGCCAACGGAATCGCCTGCGTGTCGGTCGGTCAAGGCGACGGCATGCACAGCGTCTTCCACCTCTACAAATGCGACACCCGCTCGCTGTCGAACTTCGTCGACGCACTCGCCGTCAAGAACCACCAGACCGGCGGTGCCCAGGTCCACTTCTGGGGACCCCGGTACTCCGCCTTCATCCCGGCGAACAACACCATCACCACAGTCCCCGACTACGCGACCTACGACTTCAACCGCCTCAAGATCTGCTGAAGCCATAGCAACTGAGGTGTGTAGATCCGGCCCGGAGACCCTGATCAAGTCACCGGGCCGGACGCCTTTGCGGCTGGTTCACCTCGTGAGGTTGATCCATTCGTGGGGGCGGCCGGAGGGGGAGGTGAGGAGGGTGCGGCCGTGGGGGGCGAGGGTGGGGTCGGTGTGGTAGCGGTGGGTGAGTTCTTTGGTGGCGGTTTCGTCTTTGTTGTCGGAGGCAATCAAGAGCGCCGCTAGTTCGTCGGTGTGGGTGGCGTCGGCTTCGGTGTAGGTGGGGGACAGGGAGCCCCAGGATTCCCAGAGCAGGAGTTCGTCGCCCATCAGGTGGGCCAGTTGGTAGTGGACGTAGGTGCGGATGAACCACAGGCCGCCCAACGCCAGACCGGGGTCGAGGCCGTCGATCGCGAGGCCGGGTTGGACGCCGTACAGGTCGGGGTCGATGCGGCCGGCGCGGGCGTCGCGCCAGACCTCGGCGGCGGAGACGAAGGGGCCGGGTGGCATGTCGAGGGTGTTGAAGGGGTGGTCGCCGGTGGGCTCGAGCTGGGCGTCGGTCATGACCCAGCGGTTGCCGTCCCAGTATTCGGCGACGACGTGGTCGAAGTTGAAGCCTTCGCCGAAGTAGACGGCGAACCCGATCCGGCTGCGGGCCGGAATGCCCTTGTGGCGTAGGGCAGAGACGAAGAGCAGGGTGTAGTCGCGGCAGCAGCCGACGACGCGGTCGACCGGCTCGCGGGGTGTGGCGAGCGCCGTACCGTTGCGGCGTTGGTCGACCTCCAGGATGCGCGAGACCCAGCGGTTGTCGATCTCGGCCAGGCGGTCGCCGGTGAACTCGATGCCGCCGCCGCGGTAGTGGATGAGCAGGTTGCGGATGACCGCGCCGATGGCGGGGATGTCGTCCGGCAGCGCGTCGAACAGCGCTGCGTACTCACCGGGGTCGCTGTACGGCGTTTGTTGCGCGTAGTCCATCAGTTTCTCCTCACAAGAATGGGCAGGGCGATGTCGACGGCGGGTTCGTCGCGGGGGAGTAGGTGGCAGTCGGGGCGGTAGATCTCGCGAGGCGGACCGGCCTCGGGGTGTTCGGATCCCCGGGCCCAGTCGTAGACCAGGTCGTACGCGAGCATCACGCGCGGGAACGCGCACTCGTTCATGGTGAGCGTCGTGTAGGCCTCTTGATGCGCCGGCTCGATCCGGATCGCGATCGGGCCGGCCGGATCGACCGTGCCGGTGAACGGCAGACAGATCTCGACCGTCCCTTCGGACTCCGGGGTGACCGCGCTGTGGAACAGCACCCAGGACTCACCGGTCAGCTCGGCGCCGGCCGAGCGCAGGTAGGCCGCGATCTCGCTGGTCGACGACACGATCACGCCGACGAGATACTGCTGGTCGGTCTCCGTCCGGATCGTCGCGATCTTCGTCTCCGGCACCTCGCGGACGTGCACCGGGCGCGGTGTCAGACCGACGGTCCCGTTGTGGGTCAGCCGGCTACGTAGGTACTCGAGGGTCGCGCGCCGCGCCGCGGTCGTCGCCTCTTCGGCCGCCCACCACCGGTCGAGCCGGATGACCGCCTCCTCGTCGGAGCCGGCCAGCATGTCGGTGATCGTGGCCAGCGGCATGTCCAACTGCCGGAGCACGCTGATCCGGCGGGCCCGCTCCAGTTGGTCCTCGTCGTACAGCCGGTAGCCGTTGCTTGGGTCCACTCGGGCGGGCGCCAGCAACCCGGACACGTCGTACAGCCGCAGTGCCTTCTGGGAAAGCCCTGCCCGCCGCCCGAACTCGCTGATCGTCAACACAGCGTCATCCAACAGCCTCCCCCAGGGGGAGAGTAAAGGCCTCTTGTGTTTGTGACGGTAACGATATATCGTTAGTGTCATGAATCCATATGAGGAGGAAACCATGAACACCCCCAACGAGACCCGTGGCCGCCGACGCGGCCACCACCATCCCCACCGCGGTGGACCGCGGATGGGAGAAGGCATGCCGATGCACCGCGGACGCGGTGGCCGGGGACCGGGACGCGGCTCAGGCCGTGGCCGGGCTCCACGCGGCGATGTCCGTACGGCGGTCCTGATGCTGCTCAGCGAGGAGCCGATGCACGGCTACCAGTTGATGCAGGCGATCGCCGATCGTAGCGCCGGACGCTGGACCCCCAGCCCGGGCGCGATCTACCCGACCATCAACCAACTAGAAGACGAGGGCCTGGTCGCCGTCACCGCAGAGGCGGGCCGCAAGCTCGTCACGCTGACCGACGCCGGCCGTGCGTATGTCGAAGAGCGCCGTGAGGCGTCCGCCGACCCGTTCGCCGCGTTTGCGCAGGCTGAGCCTGCCACTGATCTGCGCGGGCTGCTCGAGGAGCTGCACATCGCTGCTCGGCAGGTCGGCCGCACTGGCTCTGAGGAGCAGCGTGCCGCGGCCGCCAAGATCCTGGGCGACGCGCGCCGTTCGCTCTACCTGCTGCTGGCCGACGGCCCGCAGACTCCGGAGGCCTGAAGCGCCATGAGTAGGGCGTCGGCGTGCCGCCGGTAGCCGAGGTTGTTCGGGTGGAAGTTGTCCGGCGCGAGCATTCCGCGCCAAGGCGGCCGTGCATGCCTGGACACCTCGGCCACCGGGAGGCCACGATCAGTGGCCGTGGTGCTGATGTGCTGGTTGATACCGGCGACATACGGGCTGACTGCGCCACCGACGCGCCACAAGCGGTCGGGCACGGTCAGGTCCATCACCACAGACGTTGCGGGCAGCCGGCCGATCACCTGCTTGAGGTGGTCGCGGAAGCGCTTCGGCGGCGTCGCAAGGATGTCGTTGCTTCCGATACCGCAAGTGACGAGCGCAGGTTGTAGTCCCTCGAGTAGAGGCAACTGGTCGTCAAGCACGTGCCGCGTCTGAGCGCCAGAGCGGGACAGGTTGAGTACACGCCACGGAGTCCCGGTACGGCGGAGTGCGTTGAGCACCTGACCTACATAGCCGTGCAGAGGGCTGGATGCACCGAGCCCCTGCGCAGTCGAGTCACCCAGTACGACCCAGAGCGGTCCGCTCCCTGTGAGCACGTGAGAGTTCTGCTGGGTCCAGTAGTCGGCGTACGTGCGCGCCTGGACGTCGACGTACGCGACACCGTCGAGCCACCGCTGCACAGCCAGCCGGGAGCTCGTCCGGTCCGCCTCGCCCCAGCGCATGATGGCACGATGCATCGCCCCGATGGGCGTGGTTCGTTCACGACGCGGGGCGCGGCGCAGTAGAAACATTGGTCCCCCCAAACGTGAACAGCAGGTGACCAATGAAAGTACAAGGCGAAGGTTAACAACCCCTCACAGTGCTCGAAGGAGCACCAAGCAACGCGGGGGGAGGGGCACGGTAGCGCCTGCTTCGACTTCGGTCACCATGCTGTTGCTGGTGTCCAGCACGACCTCGTACGCCGGGGCCCATGACGCATCCGGTACGACGACCGGCCGCATCTCGGCGGTCGCGTTCAGAGCGAGCAGGAACGAGCTGTCCGTCAGCGCATTGCCCTCTGCGTCAGTAGCCCGCAGCGCGTCCCCGGCCAGGAACATGCCGATCGTGCGCAGGCTCCCGTCGTGCCAGTCGGACTCGTCCATCTCCCCACCGTGCGGTGCGATCCAGGACAGGTCCTTACGACCACCCGGTACGACGGGCTGTCCGGAGAAGTAGTGCCATTGCCGCAGCGTGGGGTGGGCCGACCGCAGCGCGATCAGCTTCCTGGTCAGCGCGAGGTGGTCGGCCCACTCGTCGGGCAGTGTCCAGTCGAACCAGGAGATGCCGTTGTCCTGGCAGTAGGCGTTGTTGTTGCCGCCCTGCGTCCGCCCGCACTCGTCGCCCATGGTGATCATCGGTACGCCGGTGGACAGGATCAACGTGGACATCAGGTTCGCCATCTGGCGTTTCCGCAACGCGACCACCCCCGGGTCGTCGGTCTCGCCCTCGACGCCGCAGTTCCAGGACCGGTTGTCGTCGGTGCCGTCCCGGTTGTCCTCGTGGTTGTCCTCGTTGTGCTTGTGGTCGTAGCTGACCAGGTCGCGCAGGGTGAAGCCGTCGTGGGCCGTGACGAAGTTGATCGACGCATACGGGTAGCGGCCGTCGTCGCCGTACAGGTCGCTGGAGCCGGAGAGCCGGTAGGCCAGGTCCTTCACGCCGTCGGAGGTGTTGCGCCACACGTCGCGCACGCTGTCGCGGAACTTGCCGTTCCACTCCGACCACGGGGTGCCGAAGTTGCCGACCTGGTAGCCGAAGTTGCCGACGTCCCAGGGCTCGGAGATCAGCTTGACCCGGCCGAGCACCGGGTCGGCCGCGACCTCGGAGAGGAACGGGTGATCGACCAGGTCGACCTCATGACGCTCGTTACGTATCAGCGTGACAGCAAGGTCGAACCGGAAGCCGTCGATCCCCATCTCCTCGACCCAGTACCGCAGCGAGTCCATCAGGAGCCGCCGGACCTGCGGGTGCGAGGTGTCGACCGAGTTGCCGGTACCAGTGACGTCGTACATGGTGCCGCCGGCGCCGAGCCGGTAGTACGCGCGGTTGTCGATGCCACGGAAGCTCAGGGTCGGCCCGTCGAACCCGCCCTCGGCGGTGTGGTTGTAGACGACGTCCAGGATCACTTCGATTCCCGCGGCATGGAACGCGGCCACCATGGCCTTGAACTCGGTCACCTGCTCACCACGGGTACCTGACGACGAGTACGAAGCGTGCGGAGCGAAGTAGCCGAGGGTGTTGTAGCCCCAGTAGTTCGGTAGACCACGCGCCGCGATCGCAGGCTCGGTCAAGAACTGGTGGATCGGCAACAACTCGACCGAGGTGACCCCGAGCTCCTGCAGGTACCTGATGACCGACGGGTGGGCCAGACCGGCGTACGTCCCTCGTTGGTGCTCCGGTACGTCGGGATGCAGCTTCGTGAAGCCCTTGGTGTGGAGCTCGTACACGACGGTCTCGCCCCAGTGCACCGGCTTGCAGATCGGCGGTGGGGGTTCGGACTCGCCGACCACGACACTGACCGGGACATGTCCGGCCGAGTCGCCGTCCGACGAGTCATAGATCAGAGGACTGGCGAAATCGAGTACGCCGTCCACGGCGCGCGCGTAAGGGTCGAGCAGCAGCTTGGACGGGTTGAAGCGCAGTCCGTGCGACGGATCGAACGGACCGTGCACGCGGTACCCGTACCGCTGGCCGGGACCGACGCCGGCCACGAACCCGGTCCAGAACTCACCGGTGTGCGCGAGGTCGAGGTTGCGCTGGCTGCCGTCCTCGGCGACCAGCGCGAGCTCTACCCGCTCCGCCGCGGGCGCCCACAAGGTGAACGTCGTCCCATCGGTCTGGACCGCTGCGCCCAGCCGCGGCCCGAGGTCGCCGGCTGGACCGGCTGTGGTCGGAGTCGCGGTCGTGTCAGTCACCGGCACATTCTGCACAAGTAATGGCAAACCCGTCGGAGGGCGGGGTGTATTGACCCCGAATGCCCGGGTTGTGATCGTGAGACGGTGGTTGTGAACGTCTCTGCGCAATGATAGGCAAGGATCGTTACTAAGTTACGACATACTCCCAGACTCAAGTGAGGGTCTCATGGCGGAACAGCTGGCCGATCTGACAGTCGGCCTGATCGGTGCGGGCAACATCGCCCACGTCCACGTGGCGGCGTGGAAAGCACTCGGCGCACGCGTCCTCGTGCACTCGGTCGAAGGCGCGGAGTCGCTGGCCGAGCAGTACGGCCTGGAGGTGGCGCCGACCCTGGACGGACTGCTCGCCGAGGTCGAGTTCGTCGACATCGTCACCCCGTCGCCGACGCACAAGGAGCTGACGCTCGCAGCGATCGCAGCGGGCAAGGACGTGATCTGTGAGAAGCCTCTGACGCTCACCGCGGCCGACTCGCACGAGGTGATGGCAGCGGCCGAGGCCGCGGGCGTGAAGGTCTTCCCGGCGCACGTGGTGCGCTTCTTCCCCGAGTACAAGGCCGCGTACGACGCAGTGCAGGCCGGCCGGATCGGTCCGGTCGCCGTCGCGCGCTTCTACCGCCAGGGCTCCTCGCCGGCCGGTGTGGAGTGGTATCGCGACGTGAACCACTCCGGCGGCGTGATCATGGACCTGATGGTCCACGACCTCGACCAGGCGCAGTGGATGTGCGGACCGGTCACCACCGTGTACGCCGTCCAGAGCCCGCCGAACGTGGACGGCATCAGCCCGGTGTGCGTCGCTGCGCATGTGACGCTGAGCCACGAGTCCGGTGCGATCTCCTTTTGCCGCGCGACCTGGGGTGTGCCCGGAGCTCCGTTCCGGACCGGATTCCACGTTGCTGGGGCGTCCGGCGTACTGAAGTATGCGGCCGGTACCGACACCGGGTTCGTCGACGAACTGCGGGACGACGCGGTGGGCGGCGACGTACTGATTCCGGCGGCTGCGCGCGGAGAAAGCCCTTATCTGACACAGCTTCGGGAGCTGGCGATCGCCTTGCGTGGTGGTCCGGAGCCACGCGTTGTCGGTGCCGACGGTGCAGCGGCGGTCTACCTCGCTGAGGCGGCCCGCGCGTCCATGGAGTCCGGCAAGACCATCGACATGAAGTCCTTCACCTCTTCAGGAGCCGTGGCATGAAGGTAGCGATCGCCTCTTTTGCTCACACCCACGCGGCGTCGTACGCCTACCTGCTGGCGCAGATGCCCGACGTCGAGGTGCTCTCTGCCGATCCGGATGGTGCAGCGGCCCCGGACGCCGGTCCGCGGGGTGCAGAGCTCGCCGAGAAGTTCGGTGTGGCCTACGTGGACTCGTACGACGAGCTGTTCGCGTGGGGCCCGGATGCTGTCGTGGTGACGTCGGAGAACGCCGGCCACCGCGCACTGGTCGAGCGGGCCGCGGCAGTCGGCGCACACGTGCTGTGTGAGAAGCCGCTGGCCACTGAGGTCGCGGATGGCCAAGCCATGCTGGACGCTTGCGCCGCAGCCGGTTCGATCCTGATGATCGCGTACCCGGTGCGCTTCGCGCCGTCGTACCTGCGGCTGCGCGCACTGGTCGAAGCCGGCCGTCTCGGCGACGTCTACGCCGTCGTGGGCACCAACAACGGCAAGATCCCGTACGCCGCTCGCCAGTGGTTCACGGATGCGGACCTGGCAGGCGGTGGCGCGCTGGTCGACCACACCGTGCACTGTGCCGACCTGATCGACGGACTGACCGGTGGTGCTTCGGCTGCGCGCGTCTACGCGGCTGCGAATCACGTGCTGCACCAGGACAAGGACGTGCAGGTCGAGACCGGCGGACTGGTCACCATCACCTACGACAACGGGCTGCTGGCAACGATCGACTGCTCGTGGAGCGTTCCGGACAACGGTCCGACCTGGGGCGGCGTCTCGCTGCGGGTCACCGGAACCAACGGCTCGGTGGAGATCGAACCCTTCCTCCCGCACGTCGGTGGGACGGACCCAGAAGGTGAGGTCTTCCTGGCCTTCGGCGGCAATCTGGACGAGTCGCTGCTGAACACCTTCCTCAACGCGGTCCGTGAGTCCGGCCCCCCGGTCCCGGGGAAGGAGCCGGCCGTCGTACCGCAGCCGGACGGTGCCGTAGGCCTGCGCACGCTGCAGATCGTGGACGCTGCCCGCCGCTCTGCCACTTCCGGTCAGCCCGTCGACCTGTAGTACGGTTCCCGTTGATGTGACCGGTGGGTAGGTGACTAAGGGAGCGACGCATGGGTGAGTTCGTCAACCTGACCGTGAGTGATGGTGTCGGGACGATCCGGCTGGACCGGCCCAAGATGAACGCCCTGAACGTCCAGGTACAGGACGAGATCCGCGCCGCGGCCGACGAGGCCACGGCGAACGACGACGTCCGTGCGGTGGTCGTGTACGGCGGCGAGCGCGTCTTCGCCGCCGGCGCGGACATCAAGGAGATGGCCGACATGTCGTACGCCGACATGGTCAAGCGCTCCGGTCCGCTGCAGGCCGCCCTGTCCGCCGTAGCCACGATCCCCAAGCCGACAGTCGCAGCCATCACCGGGTACGCACTCGGTGGTGGCTGTGAGCTTGCCCTGTGCACCGACTACCGGATCGCTGCCGACGACGCCAAGCTCGGCCAGCCGGAGATCCTGCTCGGCGTCATCCCCGGTGCCGGCGGCACCCAACGCCTCTCCCGGCTGATCGGCCCGTCCAAGGCCAAGGACATCATCTACACCGGCCGCTTCGTGGCTGCCGACGAGGCGCTGCAGATCGGCCTGGTCGACAAGGTCGTCCCGGCCGCCGAGGTGTACGACGCCGCGGTCGCTTGGGCCGCGCAGTTCTCCAAGGCGGCGGCGCTTGCTCTCAGAGCAGCCAAAGAGTCGATCGACGCAGGCCTGGGCGTCGACCTCAGCACCGGCCTGGAGATCGAGCGGCAGCAGTTCGCCGCCCTCTTCGCCACCGAGGACCGCACCATCGGAATGAAGTCTTTCGTCGAGAACGGCCCTGGTAAGGCCGAATTCAAGGGACAGTGATGACCACCTCTGCCGAGAAGCCCGCCGCGACCGCCGAGCAGGTGGAGGCCGCCTGGAACGACAACAAGCTCGCCCAGGTGCTCTACCACGACTGGGAAGCCTCGACGTACGACGAGAAGTGGTCGATCTCGTACGACGAGCGCTGCGTCGCCTACGCGCGCGACCGGTTCACCGCGATCGCCGGTGACCAGGGCTGGCCGTACGGCAAGTCCCTCGAGATCGGTGCCGGTACCGGCTTCTTCACGCTGAACCTCAAGCTGGCCGGCGTGCTGGACGAGGCCCACGTCACCGACCTGTCCCCGGGCATGGTCGAGGCGGCCAAGAAGAACGCCAAGACCCTCGGCTTCGCCGTCGAGGGCCGGGTCGCCGACGCCGAGAAACTCCCGTACGACGACGACACGTTCGACCTGGTGATCGGGCACGCGGTCATTCACCACATCCCGGATGTCGAGCTCGCCTTCCGCGAGATGCTCCGCGTCCTCAAGCCCGGCGGCCGGTTCGTCATCTGTGGCGAACCCACCCGGTACGGCGACTTCATCGCCCGCCGGCTGTCCCGCCTGACCTGGTGGGCGACCACCAACGTCACCAAGCTGCCCGCGTTGTCGGACTGGCGACGTCCGCAGGCCGAGCTCGACGAGTCCTCGCGAGCCGCCGCACTGGAAGCGGTTGTGGACCTGCACACCTTCGACCCGGACACCCTGGCGCGCACGGCCACCCGCGCGGGCGCCGTACAGGTGAAGACGGTGACCGAGGAGCTGACCGCGGCTTGGCTGGGTTGGCCGATCCGCACGTTCGAGGCCGCCGTACCGGAGCAGAAGCTCGGCTTCGGCTGGCGGATGTTCGCCTACAAGTCGTGGCTGCAGCTGTCCAAGGTGGACAAGGTTCTGTCGAACGTCGTGCCGGATGAGTTGTACTACAACGTCTCCATCACTGGAGTAGCAGTAAGGTAACTGAATGCGGTTGCTGTCCGTGGCGAATCTGCGCTGGGTGGTGCGCCACCGGGCGTGGACGCCGTACTACCTCAAGCGGTACTGGCGGTTCGCCTGGTTCAAGCTGCGGCACCCGCAGGTGATCACCGAGGGTTTCGTCTTCCTGGGCAAGAAGCTCGAGATCGTTGCGCGCCGCGGCCACGGCCGGATCATCCTCGGCAAGTGGGTGCACCTCGGTGACGAGACCCGGCTGCGCGCGCACGAGGGCACGCTGCGGATCGGCGACAAGGTCGTGTTCGCCCGCGACGTCACGGTGAACTGCTACCTGGACATCGAGATCGGTGCCTCCACGCTGATCGCGGACTGGACCTACATCTGCGACTTCGACCACAAGACCGAGGACCTCGGCCTGCCGATCAAGGACCAGGGGCTGGTGAAGTCGCCGGTCCGGATCGGCCCGGACTGCTGGCTGGCCACCAAGGTCACCGTCACCCGCGGAACCGACCTCGGTCGCGGCGTGGTGATCGGCGCGAACAGCGTTGCCCGTGGCAACATTCCTGCGTACGCCGTCGCCGCCGGGGTTCCGGCGGTCGTCGTCGCCGACCGCACCACCCGCTATGCCGCCGACGCGCCACGCCGTGCCTACCTGGCCGGTCTCGCCGAGGTGAACGCCGCGACCGCCGCCCAGTTGCGCACGCAGGGTTCCGCCGACCCTGCACCTGTCCAGCCTGTTCCAGCACAGCCCGCGACACCTGAGGTGACCGTGACACCGACTACCGGCGGCGACAAAGAAGGCGCTGAGGGGTTCTCAAGTTACTCACCAGTCGGGCACTATGGCCCGCACGACCGGATGAGTGTCGGAGAGGAGAAGCGGCGTGGCTGAGCAGTCCAGGACCGACGCGGCCGAACCTCCACGCGCTACGTTGGAACCAGCGCTTGAAACGGCTGCCGGTGGGATACCGGTAGCGGATGACGTGGCGCCGGCTCCGATCGCCGGGGCGCGGCGGCGGTTGTCGCCGCGGCCGGTTCCGGTCAGCCGCCGGCGCAAGACGGCAGCACCGGTTCCAGGCGCAGGTGAGGAACTGAACCCGGCTGAGGAGATGGGTGACGTGGGCAAGGACGACAAAGCGGAAGCGGCCGAGGCCGGGAAAGCACCCGAGGACACCCCAGTGGCTGCGGCGACCGCGACCAAGACCGCCAAGCCACGAACGGCCGCCGAGATCGTGGCCGAGCAGAAGGCTCGCGAGCAGGCTGCGGCCGCGACACCGGCCGCTGCTGCGACTCCGGCTGCTTCGGACGAGACGACGGTCACGAAGCCGGTCAGCCGGGTGACGGCTGCTCCGGCGGCCAAGCCTGCGGTGAAGAGTGCGCCGGCCGGCAAGCAGGCCTTGAGCTCAGTCGGTACCGGCGTTCGGCAGGTGCGTAATCTGCTCGCCTCGCTGATCTGGCTGATCGCTGTCCTGGCGGCCGCGATGCTGGCGCTGGGTGCGCTGTTCACCGCGCTCGATCAGACCAATCAGAGCAACGAGATCGTGCGCTGGGTGCTGGAGCGCGGGCACGACCTGGTGGGCCCGTTCAAGGACCTGTTCCGGCTCGAGACCGCCAAGAACACCCTGCTGGTGAACTGGGGGATCGCCGCGCTCGTCTACCTGATCGCGGGCAAGATCCTCGAACGCTTCATCCGTCCGTAGGTTTCACGGCGACAAGGATCAGGTCGAGCGACGCGTCGAGGTCGCCCGGCCTGATCTCAAAGTCCCTGTACGTCGTGCCTGTCACGAGCTCGCGCAGGTCGTCCGGCCACTCGTCATGGGGTGCGGCCAGTTGTGCGTCCACGCAGGAGCCGTTGGTCGCTTCCCAGTCCTGCAACCGCTTGTTGTGGTGAAGCCCGAGTGTGTGCGTGATGTCGAAGGTCGGTTCGACCAGCTCGGTGAACTCCGCCATCGTCAGCTCACGCGTGTGGTACCAGTTCCCGCTGGGGAAGGTCAGCCGGTTCGGAGTGCTCAGTACGGCGGTCCCTCCCGGCTGCAGGATTCGCGCGCACTCGGTGATGAACCGCGGCTGCTCCCACAGGTGCTCGATCGTCTGCAATGACGTGAGGAGCTCGAAACTCGCGTCGGCGTACGGGGTCTGGACCAGGTTGCCGCGGACCACCTGCACCTGCGGATAAGTCCGCCGTACATGCTCGAGAGTCAGTTCCTCGTAGTCGAGCCCGAAGACGGGCTCCGAACCGGACGTGCGGAGGAGCTCCGCGCCGTACCCCTCGCCGCAGCCGGCCTCGAGCACCCGCCCAGCGAGCGGCAGCAGTTCGGCCACGATCCACCGGTACGCCGCTTCGTGCCGGGCGAACCAGTAGTTCTCGTGCCAGATGCCGGGGGCCGTTCTCTCGCCGGTGAGGGACAGCGTGGTTGTCACGGTCTCGGTCACGCGGTCAGCTTATGCACAAAGGCGGTGTCCGGGCCCGCCCGGCCCGGACACCGCCTTTCACGCATCAGATCAGTGCTTCTTGTGCTTCCCGGTGCCGTCGTCGTCGAGGCCGTCCACCTCGACCTGCTCCTTCCGGACGGTCTCGGTGATCTGCTCCTCGCCGCGCACGGTCTCGGTCTCGAGGCCGACCCGCTCCACGGCGACAGTCTCCTTCGCCACGACCGGACGCTCCTCGTGCAGCACGACCTCGCGCTGGTCCTCGCCGATCCGGCCGCCGGTCTCGCCCTCGGCGATCGGCTCCCGGACCACGCGGACCTCCTCGTGGCTGACCGGGACGGTGACCTGCTGCTCCTCGGTCACGACGACCTTGCGCAGACCGACCCGGCCGGACTCGACCGTCTCGGTGCCGGCGTGCAGCCGCTCCTCGGAACGCACCATCGACCCGTCGGCCGCCGTACCATCCATCTTGGCGTTCTGCATCCCGGGCTGTCCGGCCATCCCCGCGTTGGCGCGGCCGTCGGCCTTCGGGACGCCCATGCCGTAGTACCGGTAGAGCTCGGTGGCCTCGCGCTCGGACAGATGCCCGCCGGCGTCGATCCGCGGCGCGTCCTTGATCTTCGACTTCATCGGCGCCAGGTGCAGCCCGTCCTTCTCGACGTGCGCGCCGTCGAGCGGTACGAAGGTGTGCTTCGTGCCGAACAGGCCCGTGTTGACGGTCACCCACTCGGGCTTGCCGGTGGTGTCGGAGGCATAGAGATTGCCCACCGATCCGACCTTGTCCCCGGAGGCGTCGTACGCGGTCTCGCCGACAACGTTCTCGATTCCCTGCATGGTCATTCTCATCAACCCCGTGTGGTTGTTTGCGTGCAGCAACTAACGACAGGCCGGTGCCCGCGCTCACGATGGGTAAACCCTCGATCACGGTTCGTTGCTGGATCGGGTGTGTCGGACGCCTCGGCCGCCGCCCCTGACCGGCTCCGGGGCGAGGGGATAGCCTGATCAGGCGCCGGCGGTGTGATGGGACTCGCACGTGGCTTATGTTTCTCGCGAGTAACATCCGTGGCAGGCTGGGAGAGACCGAAAACCAGAAGGGGTCCAACACGCTATGAAGATCGTCGTCTGCGCGAAGTTCGTGCCGGATGCCACGGCGGACCGCCGCTTCCGCCCGGAAGACAACACGGTGGACCGCGCCGGTGTGGACGGGTTGCTGTCCGAGCTCGACGAATATGCCGTTGAGACCGCGCTGACCGTGAAGGAGGCCGGCGACGCCGAGGTGACCATCCTCACCGTCGGCCCCGAGCAGGCTGCGGACGCGGTGAAGAAGGGTCTGCAGATGGGCGCCGACGCCGGTGTCCACGTGCTCGATGACGCCATCCACGGGTCCGACGCGGTCGCGACCTCGCTGGTGCTGTCGAAGGCGCTGGCCAAGCTCGAGGCCGACCTGGTCGTGTTCGGGATGAGCTCGACCGACGGCGGCATGGGCGTCGTACCGGCGATGGTGTCGGAGCGCCTCGGCCTGCCGGCCGTCACGCTCGGCTCCGAGGTCACCGTCGACGGTACGGCGGTGAAGATCCGTCGCGACGGTGACACCGCGAGCGACACCGTCGAGGGCACGCTGCCGCTGGTGCTGAGCGTCTCCGACCAGGCCAACGAGCCGCGGTACCCGTCGTTCAAGGGCATCATGGCCGCGAAGAAGAAGCCGGTCGAGACCTGGTCGCTGGCCGACCTGGAGCTGACGGCCGAGCAGGTCGGCGGCTCGTCGGCGTGGACCGAGGTGGTCGAGGTGACCGCCCGTCCGGCGCGGACCGCGGGCACCATCGTCACCGACGAGGACGGCTCCGGCGCGGGTCAACTCGTCGAGTTCCTGTCCACCAACAAGTTCCTCTGAGGGGCTGAGATGTCCAACGTTCTGGTTCTCGTCGACCACACCGCCGGTGTCGTGCGCAAGACGACCGCCGAGCTCCTCACCATCGCCCGCCGCCTCGGCGAGCCCGTCGCCGTCTTCATCGGTGACAACGCCGCGGACGCACTGCCGGCCCTGGGCCAGTACGGCGCGACCAAGGTGATCGCGCTGACCAACCCGGAGCTCTCGCAGTACCTGGTGGCCCCGAAGGCCGAGGCGCTGCAGCAGGTCGCGGCCAAGATCGAGCCGTCGGCGATCCTGATCTCGTCGAACGCCGAGGGCAAGGAGATCGCGGCCCGGCTCGCGGTCAAGCTCGAGTCCGGCCTGATCACCGACGCCGTCGACGTCCAGGAGGGCCCGGTCACCACGCAGTCGGTGTTCGCGGGCAACTTCACCGTCAAGTCGAAGATCACCAAGGGCACCGCGATCATCACCGTGAAGCCGAACGCCGCGACCCCCGAGGCCGCGGAGACCTCCCCGGAGGTCGAGGAGTTCGACGTCACGATCTCGGACGCCGCCAAGACGGCTCGCATCACCGACTCGAAGCCGCGGGCAGCTACCGGTCGCCCGGAGCTGACCGAGGCCGCGATCATCGTGTCGGGTGGCCGCGGTACCGGCGGCGACTTCGGTCCGGTCGAGGCCTTCGCCGACTCGCTCGGTGCTGCCGTTGGTGCTTCCCGCGCCGCGGTCGACTCGGGTTGGTACCCGCACGCCTACCAGGTCGGCCAGACCGGCAAGACCGTGTCCCCGCAGCTGTACGTCGCCGCCGGCATCTCCGGCGCGATCCAGCACCGCGCCGGCATGCAGACCTCGAAGACGATCGTTGCCGTCAACAAGGACAACGAGGCCCCGATCTTCGAGCTCGTCGACTTCGGCGTCGTCGGCGACCTGCACAAGGTCCTCCCGGCCGCCACCGAAGAGGTCACCAAGCGCAAGTCCTGATCCAGTGCACGATCGCGCCCGGTTCGGCTTTATTGCCGAGCCGGGCGCTTCGTTGTGTGTGACGATCGGTCGATGGACGGATACCCCGACGACCTTGATCCCGAGGAACTCGCTTTTCAGCGCTTGTACGGTCCGTGGAAACAGTCGACCCCGGCGGACGCCCTGGCGATGCTCAACGGGTACGACGGTGAGTGGTGGATCGCCGGTGGGTGGGCGCTGGACGCGTTCACCGGGGTGCACCGCGAACACGAGGATGTCGACGTGTCGCTCTGGCGTCGCGACATCGAGAACCTCCGGCTCTTCCTCCGCGGCACCTACGACCTCTGGTCCAACGCCGGCGGCCGCCTCCAGCCCCTCACCGACGACCGACCCGACCAATCGGACGACGCGGACCAGATCTGGCTCCGTCGGCACGCCCTGTCCCCCTGGGAGTTCGACGTCGTCGTCAACCCGGACCGCAACGGCCGCTGGGTCTTCCGCCGCGACCCAACCCTCGACTACGACCTGGCCGACATCACCTGGCGCGCCCCCGACGGCATCAGATACCTCAACCCCGAGATCGCCCTTGCCTACAAGGCGAAACAAGCCCGCCCCAAGGATGAGGTGGACTTCGCCGCCGCGCTCCCGCTGCTCTCCGCGGACCAACGCAGCTGGCTGGCCGACATGATCGACCACCTCCACCTCGGCCACCCCTGGCCGGCCCGCCTCCGCTAGCGGACGCCCCGCTGTAGCGTGGTTCCCCTCCGATAACCCCTTGACCCCGTTGCGCGATGCCTCCCCAAACCGGTTTGGGGAGCGTGAGCGCCCTCGCCGAACCACTGTGGGGAGGATTCACCCCCCGGATCGGTCCTGGATCCTCCCCAATGCGGCTGTCCACGCGCCGACCGTAGGCGTCGGGACCACGCTGGGCGGAGCGTCGTACGGGGCGAGCTAACAGATGCGGGTCGGGCGGACGGTGGCTTGTAGTTCTACGGTGACGTTGGTGGGGTCCTCGGTGTTGAGGCGGAGGTCGCGGTAGATGCCGTAGGACTCGAGGCCTTGTTCGTCGAGGGCAACGTCGAGGGTGCGCCAGGTGTCGGCGATGCCTTCGGCCGGGCCTCGGTAGGTGACGGAGGCACCCTGAGGTTCGGCTGGTACGACGGTGAGGTCCAGGCCGGCGGGTGCGGTCGTGCCGTCGGCCACTGCGACGCCGACGGAGACTCTGATCTTGTTGGTGCGGCCGTCGTAGATGTGGACACGTTGGCCGGGCAGGTGCAGTGCGTCGAGTTGTTCGGTCAGGGTGTGTACGGCGCCGCCGATCTCGGTTTCGTCGTTGACGTCGGTGTGGAGGTTCAGCAGGTGGAGGGCTGGGAGGGGGCCGAGCTTGAGGGTGCGGTTCGTCATGGTTAGGCCTCTTTCGATTGATCGGAGGCGGCGCTCGACCTCTGTCAGGCGATTGGCGTCTGCGGTGAGGCGTTGCTCTAGTTGGGCGCGGCGGAGGCGGAGCATTCCGCGTAGTTCGTCGACGGGTAGTTGTTCGTCGAGGAGTGCGCCGCACTGCTCGAGCGTGAACCCGAGCTCCTTGAGCGCGACCAGACTGTCGACGCGCCAGATCTGCGACAGGGCGTACCAGCGATGGCCGGTGTGCGGGTCGACGCGTTCGGGCACGACGAGTCCTAGTGCGTCGTAGTGCCGCAGCATCCGCACCGAGATGCGCGTGTGGCGGGCGAGGTCTCCGATACTCAACATGGTTCGTCCAGCGAACCGCCTGACACCGTGTCAGCTGCAAGGTCAGCTGCAAGTACCCGCAACTGCAGCATCGCGGCGAACCGTGCCTCCGGGTCAGCAAGGTCGAGAGCGCCAACCTCGGCGAGCCGCCGCAGCCGGTACCGGAAGGTGTTCGGATGTACGTAGACGGCGGCCGCTGCGGCAGTCACGTCACCGAAGGCGTCCAGCCAAGCCCGCAGTGTCTCGACGAGCGTGGAGTTGTGCTCCCGGTCGTACGCCACCAGGCGAGCAATCGGTCCGGTCGGTTGCTCACCGCGGGCCTCAACGAGGTCGCGTAGCTCCAGCAGCAACGCCTCAACCTGTACGTCGGCCAGCCGGGCCACGCGCTGTGTACGCCGCCCACTCCGCAGCACTCGCAAGGCGCGATCCGCACTCGCCCGGGCCTGCGGTAGACGCACTGCCGTTGCCACGCCGATGGTCGCGCCGAAGCGATCACCGACTCGGTCCAGGAAGTCCTGGGCGATGCGAGCCGCGCGCTCCTCGCTGTCCACTGGCATCAGCCCGTAGGTCACGTCACCCACCAGTGCGGCCGCTGACCGCGGCTGGACTGCGCCAAGGTGCATCGCGAACGCATCCGCCAGCCGCTGCCTCTCAGCAGCCGCCGGTACGGCGAGAGCCAGTACGACGAGCGCGTGGTCGGCCAGCCCGAGCCGATCGAGCGCCTCACGCCCACCCTCGAGTGCTGTACTGACCAGGTCGGCGCGCAGGCGGCGTTCGACGTCCGCATCGGCGCGGATGCGCAACATGTGCAGGGCAACGACTTTGGCCGCATCACGGAGGGCCTCAGAACGCTCGTCCGTCAACCGCTCCCGCACCGCGACCCAGATGGAGCCGAGGATCTCGTCGCCGGCTCGCACCGCAACAGCCACTCGCGGAATAGCCACCTCAGGACTGATGGCCGGCATCGGGGCCACGTAGACCGGCTGGTCGGTTCGGTAGAGCTCTCGGAAGACTCCGCGCTCGGACAGTAAACGGGAGTAGCGCTCGGGGACCTGTCGACCGAGGACGGTCTCGACGCGGGCAGTGTCGGCCTCGTCCTGCCGGCCGGAGAAGGCGAGCACTCGCGAGCTGCGGTCCTCAATGGTGACCGGTGCGTCCAGGAGTGCGGCTGTGGCGTTGGCCAGCGCGAACAGGTCGCCAGACGGCATCCCAGCGAGCGTCTCGGACTCCGCGACCCCAACATCGAGCACCGACCGCAGCAGAATGCCCAGCTGGTCCCAGGTCGCCCCGCGCGTCAACGCAAGCACGGCCACATCTGATTCATTGGCGTCCACGGTGACCGGACTGCGCAGTACCAGTCCTGCGGCGTGCTGGCGGCTGAGATCACGCAGTACCTGGGTGATCTCCTCGGGGTCGCGTAGGCCGACCCCGAGGACCAGGGCGTGCTGGGGGAGGAGCGGATCGTCGAGCGGGTCGTAGATGGCGACCCCACCGATGGGCCGGTCCGGGTCGCCGGCGACCAGCTCGAGCAGGGTCGCGCCGAGATCGTCGAGTACTCGGCCGAGGCTGGCCCGGGGTCGCTGCGTCACTCAGCCATTGTGCATCCGGACAGCTTTGGCCCCTGGATTGGTCGATTCCTACAGCAGCAGCCACTCGGTCGACGTGGTGAACACTTCCAGTTCGTCAGGCAGCGGCTCTACACCGATCCCAGGACCAGTCGGTACGGCGAGGTGGCCGTCCGCCAGCGTGAACGGCGTCGTGAGGTCGGTCTTGTAGTACCGCGATGAGCCGGAGGTGTCGCCCGGCAGCGTGAATCCGGGCAGGGCGGCGAGCGCCACGTTGGCCGCGCGGCCGAGACCGGTTTCGAGCATGCCGCCGCACCAGACCGGGATGCCGTTCGCCACGCAGACGTCGTGGATACGGCGAGACTCCAGGTAGCCACCGACCCGGCCGGGCTTCACGTTGATGATCGAGCACGCGCCGAGGGAGATCGCCGCCGCGGCCGCGCGGGCTGAGGTGATCGACTCGTCCAGGCAGACCGGGGTCTTGAGCTGCTTGGCCAGCTCTGCGTGTCCGAGGATGTCCTCCTCGTCAAGCGGCTGCTCGATCAGGAGCAGGTCGAAGGCGTCGAGCTGGGCGAGGTGCCTGGCGTCCGAGACCGCGTACGCCGTGTTGGCGTCCACCTGCAGCAGGATGTCGCCGAACCGCTCCCGCACGGCGGCCACCGGCTTGATGTCCCAGCCGGGCTCGATCTTCAACTTGATCCGTAGATATCCCTCGTCGAGATATTGATCAACTGCAGTCAACAGTTGATCAATCGAGTCCATGATGCCCACGGATACTCCACACGGCACCCGATCATGGACAGCACCCAACTCGCGGCCGAGCGATCGACCTTCGGTCCGCAGTTCGGCATCCAGTACGGCGGTCTCCAGTGCAGCCTTCGCCATCCGGTGCCCGTGGAACTTCGCCAGCGCCGGCGCCACCTGAGTAGCCCGGTCCACGCCAGCCATCGCCGGCACGAAGTACCGACGCAGGACGTCGATCGCACCGTCGACGTACTCCTCCGAGTACAGCGGTGCGGCCATGGCGACGCACTCGCCCCAGCCCTCGGCCTCAGTGCCGACGGCCCGGACCAGCAGCGCGTCCCGGGTGACCTCGGTCCCGAACGACGTCCGGAACGGTGACACCAGCGGCAGCGATACCCGCCGCAACTCGACTCCGGTCAGCTTCATGCGACTGCCTCTCGTTCGACTACGTACGCTCCGGTCCGATCGAAGCCGGTCACCCGGCCACCGTCCGCCAGCAGGTCACCGAGCACCTCGCGGACCGCCAGCCGCCACTCCCGCGCCGCAGCGAAGTCCGTTGCCCGCAAGGCCTCCACATCAGCCGGTACGGCGACCGCGACGGGACCCGCCGCTGTCAGCTCACCCCTGATCGGGCGGCCGTCCTCACCACGTCCCAAGGCGATAGTTGCCGCCGACAACTCAGTACCACCGACCGGCTCGTCCAGCTGCCAACGGACGATCAGCCGATCACTCTCGTCCTCGCCGTTGATCTCGTCGCGCATCTGCCCGTAGAAGTTGGTCAGGTACTGCGTCGGCCGCGCACCGAGCTTGACGAGGTTGAAGTACGCGTTGCGCCGGATCAGCGGGTCGAAGGTCCACTCGATCGCCGTGAGACCACGCTGCAGCGACCACTCGCGCTGGTGCAGCTTGAGAGCGAACCCGACGCTCCGTCCACGCGCCTGCCGGGACACACCGGCCACGTGACTGTGCAGTGTCCGCTCAGACGGCGCACCGAAGAATCCGACACACGCTCCGACCAGCTGGCCGTCGTCATAGGCGCCACTGACGTAGCTGCCGGCCTTGGACATCGCCCGGAGCAGTTCGGTCGTCACCGGCGGGTTGTGCGGGTCCGGGCGCCAGATGGTGTCGAACAGCTGGTAGACCGCCTCCAGGTCGGCGAGCTCCTTCAACTCGCGCACCTGGACGCCGGTGACTGTCTCGGTCATCGTCGCCCCAGCAGGTGGGTGATCAGAGTGGTGAGCAGAGCTGTCCGAGGTGCGATCTCGTCGACGATCACGTGCTCGTCGTCGGCGTGTGCGCCGCCACCAACCGCGCCGAGCCCGTCGAGAGTCGGCGTACCGACTCCGGCAGTGAAGTTGCCGTCGGACGCGCCACCTACCGAGATCTGGCGCAGCGGCGGTTGGCCGAGTTCTGCGGCCAGTCGGGAGGCCTGTTCGTACAGGTCTTCGGCCATCTTGCGTTCGAACGGCGGCCGGTTCGGACCACCGATCAGCTCCAGTACTGCCTCGGGGAGTACCGGCTGGAGCGCTCGCATCGCTTCGTCCACTCGGAGCTGCTCTGCGACAGTCCGCGCCCTCACATCGACCAGGAAGCTCGCTGCAGCCGGGACGGTGTTGCGCGTCGTGCCGGAGACGAGCTTGGTCGGAGTGACCGTCGTACCGAGTTCTGGGTTGCCTAGCTGGCTGATGGCGAGGATCTGGTGGGCTGCCTCGATGCTGGCGTTCACACCGAGCTCTGGCTCCAGTCCGGCGTGGGAGGCGCGGCCGGTGATGCGGAGCTCGTAGTTGGAGACGCCCTTGCGCTCCAGCTTGAGGGCGCCTTCTGCTGATGCCTCCAGCACCAGTGCGGCCACACAGCCGGCTGCCTCGGCCTCGATCAGCGCACGGGATGACGGTGAGCCCAGCTCCTCGTCACCGGTCACTAACAGCGTGATGCCACTGGGGTCAGCCTGGGCGGCGATCGCGTGCATCGCCATCACCACACCGGTCTTCATGTCGAAGCAGCCCGGCCCGCGCATGACGCCGTCCTCGATCTGGAACGGATGCGTCGCTAGCGAACCCAGCGGCCAGACGGTGTCGTGGTGGCCGACCACCAGCACCTGTGTCGGGCCGTCGCCGAACTTCCAGCGCAGATGCGTCCAGCCGTCGACGACGACGTTCTCCGGCGCTTTGCCGAGTCGCTCAGTCCCCAGCTGGGCAACGACGTCCGCGCTGGTCTTGACGGCGCACTTGTCGGCCGACGGCGACTCACAGGTCACCAGGGTCTCAATGTCCTTGAGCAGATCCATCAGGCCACCACCTTCGGGGTCGCGCGGGAGCCGAGGTGCAGGTACTTCTCACCGGTCGGCAGCGAGTAGAACCGCACTGCACTCCAAGCCAGCGCACCGTCGGCCGGTTTGACCGCGAACAGGTCACCGCTGTCGTCGACCGGAACCAGCCTGCGCTCTTGCACGGGGTCGGGTATCAGCGTGGCCAGCGGCCCAGTGACGGTGGTGCGCAGCGTCGCCTCGCCGTCGGCGACCAGTACCTCATGCGTCGTCCCGGCGCGCTCATAGCGGCCCGTGTGCCGGTCCAGATCGACAGTGACCGGTTCGGCCGGTGGCGTCAGCGGTGCCGGCGGAGTGACGTCGGCGAGCTCCGCGAAGATCTCCCGGAACAGGTCGTTGTACAGATCGCCGGCGTTGCCGCCGTTCGTCAGCAGCGCGACAGCAAGGCCCTCGGTGGGCAGGATCCGCAGCATCGCGGCCTGGCCGATCGTTCCGCCGTCGTGGCCGATCACCTCCTGCCCGCCCCACGCGAAGCGCATCCAGCCGAGCCCCCACGAGTCAACGGTGGTCTGGTCGGGCACCTCGGCGTGTTTCGCGGCCATCTCAGCCACTGCGGCTTCCGGAATCAGGCGCTTGCCGTCCGGCGCCAGTCCGCCGTCCAGATGCAGCCGAGCGAAGGCCAGTACGTCAGCGACCGTTGACGAGATCAGTCCGGCCGGACCTGCGGAACGCGGCAGGCCCCAGACGGGAGCCACCTGGTCTCCGTCGACATGGCCGACCGCTGCTCGGCGCAGCAGTGCCTCCTCAGGCAGCGTGACCGTGTGCTCCAGTCCGAGCGGTGTGACGAGCCGCTCTCGTAGTACTGCGTCCCAGGTCTTGCCAGTGAGCTTCTCGATCACCCGTCCGGCCAGGGAGAAGCCGGAGTTGCAGTAGGACCAGGTGGCGCCCAGCGGATGGCTCTGGCCGACACCGGCCAGCACCCCGACGTACTTCTCCAGACAGTCGTCACCGCGACCGGTGTCATCGAACACGTCACCGTCGACACCACTCGTGTGCGTGAGCAGGTGCCGCATGGTGACCTGCTTGGCCACATCCGGATCGCTCAACTGCAGCTCGGGCAGTACGGCGATCAGTGGCGCGTCCAGGTCGAGTAGACCTTCGTCGACGAGCTGCATCACCAGAGTGGTCGTCCAGACCTTCGTGATCGACCCGATCTGGAACAGCGAGTCGGTAGTGACCTCCACGCCGGTCTTCTTGTTCAGTACGCCGGTCGCTGCCTGCACCAGCTCGTCTCCGCGCAGGACTCCGAGTGTGGCGCCCGGAACACCGTGCTTGGCGGCCAGTGTGGTCAGCCGACGCTGCCAGTGCGCCGCATCGATCCGCGGACGACGCGGACCGGTCGCGCTACCGGCGTACTGCTCGACCCAGTCGAGGATGCGGCGGTTGAAGTCGACGCGGTACGACGGCTTGCCCTGAAGGATGAAGAGGTGGTCCGCCTCGGGGTACAGCACCAGCTGCGTGGGCACACCGCGTTCACGGAGTGCTGTGTGCCATTGCTGTGCTTGGCCGAGCGGGCAGCGCCGGTCTGCATCGCCATGGATCACCAGCGTCGGCGTCTGCACCTGGTCGATCTGTGTCATCGGCGACATGGCGGCCAGATCGCCACCGGACAGTTCGAAGGCCGTCAGGTAGCGCGCGAGATCAGAGGTGCCCGTCATGCTCGTCAGGTCGCTAATCACGCCACCGGTGACGGCAGCCGCGAACCTGTTGTCCCTGCTGGTCAGGTAGCACGTCATGAAGCCGCCGTAGCTGTAGCCGGCGACGGCGAGACGGTTCGGGTCAGCGATGCCTTCGGCAACCAACTGGTCGATCGGCGCCAGGAAGTCCTTGCCGTCGGACGTGCCCCAGCCGTCGATCACCCCGGTGAAGAACTCCTCGCCGTACCCGTCACTGCCTCGCGGGTTGACCAGCAGCACGCTCCAGCCGCGTGCGACCAGCTCCTGGTGATACGCGTGCACCTCATCGGCTCCGGCACTCCAGGCGCCGTGCGGACCACCATGGATGTCCAGCAGCAGCGGCTGCGCACCCGTGGCCATCGGGTCCCGGAGCAGCCAGGCCGCGACCACAGTCCCGTCAGAGATGGTGAACTCGCGTTCCACCCGGATGAAGTGCTCCACGTCTGCGAGCTTCTCGCCGTACGACGTCAGGGTGGTCGCCGTACCGGTCTTCAGGTCGACGGTGATCGCTTCGCCGTACGACGTCTCGGTGGTACGCGTGGTCGTGGCGACTCCACCCGCCGCGCTGAGGCCGGAGAGGTTGTGACCGGGCTGGCCCAGCACACGTTCGGGTGTGCCGCCGTCGACCGGTACGGAGTACAGGTGGGTGCAGCCGCGGTCACGCGCGCAGAACAGGACGGTGGCGCCGTCGTCGATCAGAACCGGGAGACCACCCGGGTACGCCGGTCCACCGACCATCACGTTGCGATCGAGGGACTCGGTCAGGTCAGTCACTGCACCGGACTCCAGTGCGACCCGCAGGAGCCGGCTGTGACCGACCTGCGTGGTCACAGTGCCGACCAGAAGGAGTGACTCACCATCCGCCGTCCAGCCAGATGCGGAGACCTGTCCGTCGGCTAGGGCGACCAGCCGCGGCGTGGCCTTGCTGTCGGCCGCGTCCAGCACGTAGGCAGGGGCCTTCGCAGTCAGGTCGGCGTCTGGGTCAGTGGCCGCGCCGAAGGCGAGCTTGGTGCCGTCGGGGGACCAGGCCGGGTTACCGGCGTGCCAGTCACCCTCAGTGGCCTGCCTGCACTTCTTCGTCGCCACCTCGAGGACGTGGAGGTGCTTGCGAACCGTCCCGAACCAGCCCACGCCGTCGGCCTGGTAGTCCAGCCGCTCAGTGGCGATGGGTGCCTCCGTGCTGCCGGGAACGGTGTCGACAGGTGCGCTGAAGGCGATCTGCGTCCCATCCGGGCTCCACTTCGGAGCCCCTGCGCCCAGCGGCAGCGTCGTGAGCTGTTCAGGCTCACCACCGTCGCTGGGGAGCACCCAGAGCTGCGCAGGTCCGTCCTTGGCCCGCAGGAACGCGAGCTGGCTGCCATCCGGTGACCAGACCGGTGATCTATCTCCGTCGGATCGGGTGAGCTGCCGGGGCTCGCCACCGGTAGCTGGGACCCGCCAGAGGTTCCGCAGGTCACGGTCAGCCTTCAGATCGGTGGTCCGCAGGACGTAGACGAGCTGGCTGCCGTCTGGTGACAGCGCGGGCTCCTCCGGGACGGCGAGCTCGGCCAGGTCGTCGATGCGCAGACGTCGGGTCACCAAGTCCTCCTCAGATGCAGGCTGCTGCCTCAGGCGATGCTAGGTGGCGGCGCCCAGGGATGTACTTGTCGGATCGGACAAGTGTTCGACCCCGCTTCGTCCACCCGGACGAAGGGCTCCGCTGAGTCCGGAATATCGGTGCGGATCGGGAACATCCCGGCAGGACTTACCCTTGAGGGTGTTATGACCTCCTTGCGCCCTCGTGCGGTCTACCTCGATCACGCTGCGACGACACCGATGCTCCCCGCAGCGATCGAGGCGATGGCTGCGCACCTGGGGCGCACCGGTAACGCGTCGTCACTGCACGGCGCCGGACGCGCTGCGCGCCGTACGGTCGAAGAGTCGCGGGAGACCATCGCCGCCGCTCTGGGAGCGCAGCCGAGCGAGGTGGTCTTCACCTCCGGGGGTACCGAGGCGGACAACCTGGCCCTGAAGGGGCTGTGGTGGGCACGCCTGGCCGAGGACCCGCGCCGGCGCCGCATCCTGCTCAGCGGCATCGAGCACCACGCAGTCCTGGACCCAGCAGTCTGGCTCGGTCAGCACGAGGGGGCGGAGATCGAGTGGCTGCCGGTCGACGAGCTCGGTCGGGTCCGGCCGGACGACGTACGGCGGGCGATCGAATGCGCACCGGAGACGGTGTCCTTCGTCACGGTGATGATGGCCAACAACGAGGTGGGCACGCTGCAGCCCATCCAGGAGATCGCTGCGCTCGCCGCCGAGTACGGCATCCCCGTGCACACCGACGCCGTCCAGGCGATCGGGCAGGTGCCGGTTGACTTCGCTGCGCTCGGTGTCGACGCTCTGACGGTCTCTGCGCACAAGCTGGGCGGCCCGTACGGCGTGGGGGCGCTGGTCGTGCACAAGGAGACCAAGCTGACGCCCGTGCAGCACGGTGGCGGCCAGGAGCGCGACGTACGCTCCGGCACGCTGGATGCGCCGGCCATCGCCGGCTTCGCAGTCGCTGTGGAGCACTCGATCGCCGACCAGCCGGTGGAGTCGGTCCGGCTCACCGGTCTGCGGGACACGCTGATCAAGGGCGTGCTGGAGACCGTCGACGGCGCGCATCTGTCGGGTGACCCGGTCGATCGCTTGCCGAACAACGCACACTTGTCTTTCAGCGGCTGTGAGGGCGACTCGCTCTTGCTGCTGCTCGACGCACGCGGGATCGAGGTCTCCACCGGGTCCGCATGCAACGCCGGGGTCGCCGAGCCGAGCCACGTGCTGCTGGCGATGGGGTACGACGACCAGCGCGCACGCGGGTCGCTGCGCTTCACCTTGGGACACACGTCGAGTCAGGCCGACATCGACGCCGTACTGGAGAACATCGGACCGGTTGTGGAGCGGGCGCAGTCCGCCGGTCTGCAGAACGTGGGAAGGAACAACTGATGCGGGTACTCGCAGCCATGTCCGGCGGAGTGGACTCCGCCGTCGCGGCGGCGCGGATGGTCGAAGCCGGGCACGACGTCGTCGGGGTGCACCTGGCGCTGAGCCGCAACCCGCAGTCGTACCGGACCGGTGCGCGCGGGTGCTGCACCATCGAGGACTCGCGGGACGCACGGCGGGCCGCGGACGTGATCGGCATCCCGTTCTACGTGTGGGACCTGGCTGAGCGTTTCCACGCCGACGTGGTCGAGGACTTCGTCGCCGAGTACGCCGCGGGCCGCACCCCGAACCCCTGCCTGCGCTGCAACGAGAAGGTCAAGTTCAGCGCCGTTCTCGAGCGGGCGCTCGCGCTGGACTTCGATGCGGTCGTGACGGGTCACTACGCGCGCATCGTCGACACTCCGGACGGCCGTGAGCTGCACCGCGCTGTCGACCACGCGAAGGACCAGTCCTACGTGCTGGGCGTCCTGACGCAGGAGCAGTTGGCGCATGCGTTCTTCCCGCTCGGGGACACGGTCAAGACCGAGATCCGCGAAGAGGCGGCCCGCAGCGGGCTGTCCGTGGCGGACAAGCCGGACAGCCACGACATCTGTTTCATTGCCGACGGCAACACTCCGGGCTTCCTCAGCAAGCACCTGGGGGAGGCGCCGGGCGACATCGTCGATGCGCAGGGCAACAAGCTCGGTGAGCACAGTGGCACGCACGGCTTCACCGTCGGCCAGCGCAAGGGCCTGCGGATCGGTACGCCGGCCGCCGACGGCAAGCCGCGGTTCGTCCTGGACATCAGCCCGGTGGAGCGCACAGTCACGGTCGGCTCGCGCGCTGAGCTCGCAGTGACTGGGCTCACCGCGTCGAAGCCGCGCTGGTGCGGCCCGGTGCCCACCTCAGAGCTGCACGTCCGCGCGCAGCTGCGTGCGCACGGCGAGGAGATCGCGGTGACCGCACGCCTCGAGGGAGACCAGGTCCTGGTCGACTTCACCGAGCCGGCCTCCGCAGTAGCCCCCGGACAGGCCGTTGTCCTGTACGACGGCACCCGCGTCATCGGGTCCGCCACCATCGACGCGGTCAACCGCGTCGCAGCGCAGCACGCGTGACGACGACCGGGCTCGGCTCACTGCCGGGCGACGACATCCGCGAGTGGACCAAGGTCCTGCTCGAGGCGGTCGACATCCCGTTCCTGGCTGAGCTCCCCGCCCGCCCGTACGGCGACATGCTCAGCCGGGCGATCGCACTGGTCACGGAGCTCGCCGCAGACCTGCAGCCGGCCGGGTGGCGGCTCACAGGTGGTGGTGACGCGACTGCGAGTCTGGATCAGCGCAGGGCGCGTGGACTGCTGCGTGAAGACCTGGACGTGCTGGAGGAGTACGCCGACGGCTACGTCGGTCCGCTGAAGGTGCAGGTCACCGGTCCATGGACGCTGGCCGCGACAGTGGAACGGCCGCGCGGTGACAAGGTCCTGGCTGACCACGGTGCTCGGCGTGATCTGGCGCAGGCGCTGGCATACGGCGTTGAACACCACCTGGCTGAGGTGCGGAAACGCGTACCCGGGGCGGACGTCGTACTGCAGGTTGACGAGCCGGCGCTGCCCGCCGTACTGGCTGGAGCTATTCCGACTGCGTCTGGGTGGAGCAAGCACCGGTCCATCGACGGTCCGGGCGCAGTGGAGCTTCTGAGTCTGTTCACTGGCTTCGGACCCACTGTGGTCCACTGCTGCGCGGAGCGGCCGCCGATCGAGGTCTTCACGAAGTCTGGTGCTTCTGGGCTCGCTGTGGACATCTCGTTGCTCAACGCATCGGGTTGGGATCAGCTGGGAATCGCAGTCGAGGCTGGTACGACGGTCTACGCCGGCCTGGTCCCGACGACCGGCGCGCTGCCGAACCAGGAGCAGGCCGCCGCTCCGCTCATCCGCCGGTGGCGCGAACTCGGCCTCGATCCCGAGCTGATGAAGAAGGTCGTCATCACCCCGGCCTGCGGCCTCGCCGCGTCCCCCTCACCCCGCGACGCCCAAGCCCGGCTCGCCCTTCTCCGCAAGATCGTCGACGTCGTAGGCGAAGCCGCCGACGCCTGACAGTTTTTGTCGGAGGGCGGCGGTAGATTCTGGTTATGAGCGAGGAGATTCCGGAAGCACCGCCTGAAGTGCGTGAGCGGCATGCTGCCCTGAGCAACGAGATCGAGGAGCACCGGGCGAAGTACTACCTGGGCAGTTCGATCATCTCCGATGCCGACTTCGACGCGCTGATGCATGAGCTGCAGGCGATCGAGGAGCAGTACAACGAGCTGCGGACGCCGGATTCACCGACGCAGAAGGTCGGCGTCCCGATCTCGACGTTGTTCGCGCCGATCGAGCACCCGATGCGGATGGAGAGCCTCGGGAACGCGTTCTCGGCCGAGCAGATGGAGGCCTGGGCGAAGCGGCTCGAGCGGGAGGTGACCGTCCAGCAGATCCACGACTCGGGGTTCCTGTGTGAGCTGAAGGTCGACGGACTCGCGCTCGATCTCGTCTACGAGAACGGTCGCCTCGTCAGCGGTGGGACGCGCGGCGACGGGCGGACCGGCGAGGACGTGACGCCGAACGTCCGGACGATCAAGAGCATCCCGGAGCGGTTGCAGGGCGACGACATACCGGCCTTCCTGGAGGTTCGGGGCGAGGTCTACTTCCGGGTCGAGGACTTCACCGAGCTGAACGCGCAGCTGGCCGAGGCCGGCAAGGATGTCTTCTCGAATCCGCGGAACAGTGCGGCCGGATCGCTACGGCAGAAGGATCCGCGCGTGTCGGCGAACCGGCCACTGCGGTTCGTGGTGCACGGCCTGGGCAAGGTCGAGGGACATCGGTTCGGACGGCTCTCCTCGGCGTACGAACAGCTCAAGGCCTGGGGGCTGCCGGTGAGCGACCGCGCGCGGCGGGTCGAGACGCTGGCCGAGGTCAACGAGTTCATCGCGTACTACGGCGAGAACCGGCACTCGGTCGATCACGAGATCGACGGTGTGGTGGTCAAGGTCGACGAGATCGACCTGCAGCGGGCGCTCGGTTCCACGTCGAGTGCGCCGCGCTGGGCGATCGCGTACAAGTACCCGCCGGAAGAGGTCACCACCAAGCTGATCGACATCGAGGTGAACGTCGGCCGCACCGGCCGGGTCACGCCGTTCGGGCACATGGAGCCGGTCCGGGTCGCCGGATCGACAGTCGAGTACTCGACGCTCCACAACGCCAAGGAAGTCGCCCGGAAGGACGTTCGGCCGGGGGACACCGTCGTACTGCGGAAGGCGGGCGACGTGATTCCGGAGATCCTCGGCCCGGTCGTCGAGCTGCGGCCGAAGGACCTGCCGGCCTGGGTGATGCCGACGCATTGTCCGGAGTGCGACACGTTGCTGGCGCCGGCCAAGGAGTCCGACGTCGACATCCGCTGCCCCAACTCGCAGTTCTGCCCGGGTCAGGTCAAGGAGCGGTTGTTCTACCTGGCCGGGCGATCGTCGTTCGATATCGAGGGGCTCGGCTATCAGGCTGCCGAGGCGCTGGTCCGGGACGGGCTGGTCGCTGATGAGGGCGATCTGTTCGCGCTGACCGAGGAGCGGTTGGCCGAGAGTGGTTTCTTCACCACCAAGGCCGGTGCGCTGTCGGCCAACGCCCGCAAGCTGATCGCGAATCTCGAGGCGGCCAAGGGTCAACAGCTCAACCGAGTGCTCGTGGCGTTGTCGATCCGGCACGTCGGTCCGACCGCGGCGGCAGCGCTGACCGAGGTGTACGACGACATCGAGGACATCCGCGCGGCGAGTGAGGAGCAGTTGGCCGAGATCGAGGGGGTCGGTCCGACGATCGCGCAGGCCATGATCGAGTGGTTCGCGGTGGACTGGCACCAGGCGATCGTGGACAAGTGGAAGGCCGCGGGCGTCGTGATGCGCCAGGAGCGGACCGGCCCGACGGTCGAGCAGACGCTGACCGGTGTGTCGGTCGTGGTCACTGGGACGGTCGAGGGCTTCAGCCGCGACGAGGCCACCGAGGCGATCGTGTCCCGCGGTGGCAAGGTTGCGGGCTCGGTGTCGAAGAAGACGTCGTTCGTGGTCGTCGGTGACTCGCCGGGATCCAAGTACGACAAGGCGGTTCAGCTCGGCGTACCGGTTCTGGATGCGGCGGGATTCCAGGTGCTGCTGGACGACGGCGCGGAGGCGGCGGCCGCGGTCGCGAGCAGACCGGAGCCGGCCTAGTCCTGAACAACCTGCGGACTCAATGGATCCGGCGGAGGATCTGAGCCGTCGGACTGTTAGTTTTGCACGTCCATGCATGGGTCAAAGGAGCGAATATGACGACGCCGCCACAGGGACCGTGGGGTTCCGGGCAGCCGGGGGGCCAGCCGGGCGGACAGCAGGGGGGCCAAGGAGGTCAGGGCGGCTGGGGTCAACAGCCACCTGCCCAGGGCGGTGGCGGCTGGGGACAGCCTCAGCAGCCTCAGCAGCCGCAGGGCCAACCTCCGCAGCAGGGTGGTGGCGGATGGGGACAGCAGCCTGGACGGCCGCAGCCCGGTCAGCCGCAGGGCCAGCCCCCTCAGGGCCAGCCTCCTCAGGGCCAGCCCCCGCAGCAGGGTCAGCCCGCGCAGGGCTGGGGCCAGCGTCCGCAGCAGGGTGAGCAGCCCTACCAGCAGCAGGCCTGGGGACAGCAGGGCAACCAGCAGCAGGGCGGTTGGCACCAGCAGCAGGGTGGCCAGCAGCCGTGGCAGCAAGGTCCCGCCGGCCCCGGTGGCTCCAAGGGACCTGGTGGCATCGGCAAGGACAAGATGCCGCTGGTGATCGGTGGTGGCGTGGTCGGCATTCTGCTGATCGGCCTGATCATCGTGCTGGTCGTTCGCGGGCTCGGTGGCGACGACAAGCCGACCGCCGACCCGACCGGTGGCACCTCGCAGCCGACCAGTGACACCAGCGGTCCGGCCAACGCGGCCGGCCAGGCCGACAACGCGTCGAAGAAGCTCCAGGCCATCGGTTACCAGTGCAGTGACCTGTTCAACAACGACGCCGGCGGGCACCGCGGCTGCTTCAAGTACGACGGGCCGACCCAGGTCGACGCGATCTTCCAGTTCACCAAGGACGGGACGATCATCAGCGTCCAGCTGACGTCGCGCGACGACGACAACCGGAACAACGCCGCGGTCAGCTTCGACGCCGCGCTGCAGGCGCTCGGCAACGACACCTTCGGCGGCAGCGAGGTCAAGAAGATCCAGGACGCGATCAAGACCGGTCAGAAGTCGGACAAGGTCGGGACGACGTGGGGCGAGTTCCGGCTGAACAACGACAGTTCGGTCGTGCTGGCCGGCCGGAAGTCCGGTGAGGAGTCGTTCGACATCCCGGAGAAGACCTGGCAGACGACGGAGGCGCAGCTGATGGCCGGCCTGAAGGCCAAGGGCTACGACTGCAAGAGCATCTGCACCAAGAAGATCGGCGACTTCGGCTCGCAGCGCATCTACGGCTTCGGGTCCTCCGGCGGCGGCATCAAGCGACTGGAGATCAGCGTCTCCGGCCGCAAGAACGACGCCGAGGCCGCGTGGCCGGCAGCGGTGGGCGATGCCTTCGGCACGCTGAAGGGAACCGACGCCGCGGCACTGAAGGAGTTCATCGACAAGCACAACGACGGCAAGCCGGCTGCGGCCTACGTCGCCGGCTGGCGGGTCGAGATCGACAACAACGACCGTGACGACTACTTGTCCCGGACGATTAGCATCAACGCAGAGTCGTATTACGTGTGAGCCGATCGACGGAGACCTGATGAAGCTGCCCCGGGAGAAGCGGGACGAGCAGGCGGTGGTCGCACCACCGCCTGAGGCCGTGCAGCGTGTCGAGGGGGGTGGGGCCTGGGGCCCCACCCAGTTCGAGCTCCCGGAGCGCAGCGGCAGCAACAGCCAGGCGATCCTGATCGTGTCGCTGATCGGGATCCTGGTGCTGCTGGTCATCGCCGGGCTCTGGACGTTCACCTACTTCCAGCTGGGATAGCTGGAAGTAGGTACGTCTGCTGGTCAGGCGGTGGCGCGGATGGTGACTGCGAGTGAGGCGAGGTAGCTCAGCCGAGCGACCTCGGAGCCGAGGAACTCCGGTCCGCCGCGACGGCCGACCACGATGATCCGGCGGTCGTTCTCCAGCGGTGCGGCGACCAGCACGGACTCGGACAGACCCTTGTGGTCCGGCGCGTCCAGCGTGGTGGCCTTCCCCAGCGGCAGCCAGGCAGCCGCCACGTCACCGAACTCGGGCGTGGCGCTGGTCTCGAGCGCGACCTTCACCTCCGAGCCGGTCCCGTCCAGCAGGACGGCCCAGTCGGCGTGCAGGACGGCGGGACTCTGCTCGATCAGGAGGTCGATCGCGTCGGCCGGGGCCGACGTCATCTGCTCAACCGCTTCGAGGTCCATGTGCAGTCCGCCGCCGGCGCCGTACCGGGAGAACCAGATCACCTCGACGTCGTCCACGCTGTTGCAGGCCGAGACGAGCCGGTCGGGCAGGACGCCGGGCGGGAGGTCGACGACGATGTCGTCGACGGCCGTGCCGTTCTCCCGGCGGTGCTCGACGATCTCGATGGCGTGGATGTCGGCATTGACCTCGCCGAGGGCGGTGGCGACGGTGCCGAGCGAACCGGGCCGGTCCGGGATGATCAATCGCAGCAGGAACACCGAACGATCATCTCCCAGCCGATCACCTTGCACATAACGCCCTGTCGCCGCCCATGTTACAGAGCGGAACCCGCAACACGCCCGAGCCCTCTCGAAGCGCGAACGGGGACGAGGAAATAAACCTGTCACAGCCGCCCTCTAGGATGGCCGGGGTAACGGGGGAAGTCTTCCTGTGTTACCTCCAGCAACTGCAGACACACATTGGATCGGTTCATGCCATCGATTACCCGCGAAGAGGTTGCGCACCTGGCGCGACTGGCGCGGATCGAGCTCAGCGATGCCGAGCTCGATCACCTCGCGCCACAGCTCGACCAGATCATCACCCTGGTCGGGCAGGTCAGCCAGGTCGCGGCGGACGACATTCCGCCGACCTCGCACGCCCTGCCGCTGACGAACGTGATGCGCGCCGACGAGAACGTCCCGTGCCTCACCCCGGAGCAGGCGCTGTCCGGCGCCCCGGCAGCCGAGGCGCAGCGATTCCGGGTGCCGCGGATCCTGGAGGAGGACTGATATGAGCGACCTCACCAGGAAGACCGCCGCTGAGCTGTCGGAGCTGATGGCGTCCAAGCAGGCCAGCTCGGTCGAGGTGACCCAGGCGCATCTGGACCGGATCGCTGCCGTCGACGGCAGCGTGCACGCGTTCCTGCACGTCGACACCGAGGGTGCGCTGGCGCAGGCCGCCGCCGTCGATGCCAAGCGTGCGGCCGGCGAGGAGCTCGGCCCGCTGGCCGGCGTCCCGCTGGCGCTCAAGGACGTGCTGACCCAGGAGGGCGTGCCGACCACGGCCGGCTCGAAGATCCTCGAGGGCTGGAAGCCGCCGTACGACTCGACGGTGGTGAAGCGGCTGAAGGCCGCCGGCATCGTGATCCTCGGCAAGACCAACATGGACGAGTTCGCGATGGGCTCCTCCACCGAGAACTCTGCGTACGGGACCACGCACAACCCGTGGGACCTCGCCCGGATCCCCGGCGGTTCCGGCGGTGGGTCGTCCGCCGCGATCTCGGCGTACGAGGCACCGCTCGCGATCGGGACCGACACCGGCGGCTCGATCCGCCAGCCGGGCGCGTTCACGGGCACGGTCGGGGTCAAGCCGACGTACGGCGGAACCTCGCGGTACGGCCTGATCGCGCTCGCGTCCTCGCTGGACACTCCTGGGCCGTGTGCCCGGACGACGCTGGATGCGGCGCTGCTGCACGAGGCGATCGCCGGGTGGGACCCGATGGACTCCACCTCGATCAACCAAGACGTGCCGCCGGTGGTTGCGGCCGCGCGCAACGGTGATGTCTCCGGTCTGCGGATCGGTGTCGTCAAGGAGCTCGGTGGCGAGGGCTACCAGCCGGGTGTCGAGGCACGCTTCCACGAGGCGGTCGAGCTGCTCACCAAGCTGGGTGCCGAGGTCGTCGAGGTCTCGTGCCCGCACTTCGAGTACGCGCTCCCGGCGTACTACCTGATCCTGCCGAGCGAGGCCTCGTCCAACCTGGCCAAGTTCGACGCCATGCGGTACGGACTGCGCGTCGGCGACGACGGCACGAACAGCGCGGAGAAGGTGACGGGGCTGAGCCGCGAGGCCGGCTTCGGTGACGAGGTCAAGCGCCGCATCATCCTCGGCACGCACGCGCTGTCGAGCGGTTACTACGACGCGTACTACGGCCAGGCGCAGAAGGTGCGGACGCTGATCGCCCGCGACTTCACCAAGGCCTACGAGCAGGTCGACGTCCTGGTCTCGCCGGCCACGCCGACGACCGCGTTCGCGATCGGTGACCGGATCAACGACCCGATCGCCATGTACAAGAACGACCTCTGCACGATCCCGTCGAACCTGGCGGGCAACGCGGCGGCCTCCTTCCCGTGCGGCCTGGCCGACGAGGACGGGCTGCCGGTCGGCTTCCACGTGATGGCGCCGGTGATGCGCGACGACCTGCTGTACACGGTCGGTGCCGCGCTCGAGTCCGCGCTGGCCGAGCAGTGGGGCGGCGTACTGATGTCGAAGGCTCCGGAGCTGGAGGTGACCCGATGACCGCGGAAGTTGTAGCAATCGACGATGCCCTCGCGCAGTACGACCCGGTCATGGGTCTCGAGGTGCACGTCGAGCTGAACACCAAGTCGAAGATGTTCTGCGGCTGCCCGACCGAGTTCGGCGCCCCGCCGAACACGCAGACCTGCCCGGTCTGCCTCGGCCTGCCCGGCGCGCTGCCGGTGGTGAACGCGCGCGGCGTCGAGTCCGCGATCAAGATCGGCCTCGCGCTGAACTGCGAGATCGCCGAGTGGTGCCGGTTCGCCCGGAAGAACTACTTCTACCCGGACATGCCGAAGAACTTCCAGACCTCCCAGTACGACGAGCCGATCGCCTTCAACGGGTGGACCGAGGTCGTGGTCGACGGTGAGACGTACCGGATCGAGATCGAGCGCGCCCACATGGAGGAGGACACCGGCAAGTCCACCCACGTGGGTGGCGCGACCGGCCGCATCCAGGGCGCCTCGCACTCGCTGGTCGACTACAACCGGGCCGGCATCCCGCTGATCGAGATCGTCACCAAGACGATCGAGGTCCCGCCGGCCAAGGCCGCCGCGGTCGCCCGCGCGTTCGTGAGCCAGCTGCGCGACCTGCTGCTCGCGCTCGACGTCTCGGACGTGCGGATGGACCAGGGCTCGCTGCGCTGCGACGCCAACGTGTCGTTGAAGCCTTCCGGTAGCTCCGCGTTGGGCACCCGCACCGAGACCAAGAACGTGAACTCGTTCCGCTCGGTCGAGCGTGCGATCACCTACGAGATCACGCGACAGGCCGCCGTACTGAATGCCGGCGGGAAGATCCTGCAGGAGACGCGCCACTGGCACGAGGACACCGGAGTCACGACCTCGGGCCGCGAGAAGTCGGACGCCGACGACTACCGCTACTTCCCCGAGCCGGACCTGGTACCGGTCGCGCCGTCCCGCGAATGGGTCGAGGAGCTGCGGGCGACTCTGCCCGAGGCCCCCTCGCTGCGCCGCGCCCGGCTGCAGACGGACTGGGGTTTCACCGACCCCGAGATGCGCGACGTCATCAACAGCGGCGCGTTGGAGTCGATCGTCGCCACCGTTGAGCTCGGCGTTGCGGCTGCAGCCGCCAAGAAGTGGTGGCTGGGCGAGCTCGCTCGCTTCGCCAACGAGCAGGGCACCGACCTCGACGCGTTGCCGGTCGGCCCGCCCCAGGTCGCCGAGGTCCAGAAGCTCGTCGACGAGGGCACCCTCAACGACAAGCTGGCCCGCCAGGTCTTCGAAGGCCTCCTCGCCGGCGAAGGCACCCCGGCCGAGGTCATCGACAAACGCGGCCTGGCCCTGGTCTCCGACGACGGCCCCCTCCTCGAGGCCATCGACCGAGCCATCGCCGCCAACCCCGACGTCGTCGAGAAGGTCAACTCCGGCAAGCCCGCCGCCGCCGGCGCCCTCATCGGCGCCGTCATGAAGGACATGCGCGGTCAAGCAGACGCCGCCAAGGTCCGCGAACTCCTGAACGCCAAGCTAGGCATCTAGTTCGGACAGGTGGTGGGGCGGTCGCGCCCCACCACCTACCCGATGGGTCTGCGGGTTGTGCGGAAGCGGGCTCGCAGGCGGGCGGTTTCGACCTCGGGTAGTTGCGCCTCGATCACGTCGTAGGTGTCCTCGACCAATTGGCGCAGGACCTCGGTGGCCTCCGGTGGGGGAGCGGTGAAGACGGTGCGCAAGCGGTGGGCGAGGTCGGTGGGGGCGTGGGTTAGCTCGGCCTCCATCGCGCCGAGGCGTTTGAAGGCGAGCACGTGGCCGGAGTAGCGCTTGTTGATGGCGTGCAGGACTGTGAGCAGCTGGTTTGTCACGCGGAGAAACTCGCGCGCGAGGAGGACCGGGTTGTCTCGCTCAGCGAGCATCTGGCAGCGCCAGAACTTGTCGATCGCCCCGTCGCGCTCGACGATTGCGATCGCGAGTCTGCGTGGGTACGTCGATGCACGCCGCTGCCATGCGTGAACCAGCTCCGGGCGGGGACCGTCGATGTCGCGTCCGTCGACCAGTCCCTTGAGCAAGGTGAGGCCGTCCGGATCGGGGACGCCTGCACCGAGGACGAGGTCGAGAGTCTCCTCGACCTTGCTCGACAACGCGTGTTCGACGTCGATCGCCAAGCCGTCCAGCTCGAGATAGTCGTACCAGGGTGAGTCGTCGTCCGCGGGCGTGCCTGGACGGACGCTTGCTGCTGGCGCAGTGCGTTCGGCGAGGGTCGGCGGTCGGGTCCAGAAGACGCCGACCTCGACGTCTGACCAGCGGTCCGCGTCGCCGCGAGCCGTGGACCCGCCCAGCATGACTGCGTCCACGCCGGGAGTTGCGGCATACGCGGCCAGGACGGGAGCTACCGCCGTACGGCGGAACTGGGCGTGATCCACGTGGTCAGGCGGCGTTGGTGCGGGCCGTCTTCTTCTTCGCGCGGGCCTTGCGGGTGGTCTGCGACGGCTGGCGTCGTACCGGAGGCTTCTCGTCCACGACAGGCTTCGACTCGGCGACTGGCTCCGGGGCAGGCTCGGGCTGCGGCTCGACGACGGGTTCCGGCTCGGAGGGTGTGACGCGCTGGGGAGGCTCGACCAGGTAGTTGGGCTTCACGACGGGCTCAGGCGCGGGCTCGATCACAGCCTCTGGCGCGAGCACAGGCTCCGGCTCAGGCTCAGGAGCGACCAGGCGCTGCGGCGGCTGGACCAGGAGGCGTGAACTGAGCGCGGGCTCCGGCTCGGGCTCGACTACTGGCTCGGGCTCGGTGCCTAGCAGGGTGAGCGCCACCGAGACATCCTCCAGCGCGCATCGGACCTCGTAGTACGACGGCACGATCACCTCGACCGCGGGTGCGTCAGGCCGGTTCCGCACGAGCCCCTGGAACAGCCCCCACATCGCTCCGACCAGTACGCCGTACACGAAACCCCACAGCAGCACGGAGAACGCGGTCAGCGTGGTCTCCGCGACCAGCGTCACGAACACCCCACTCAGTACGCCGAGCAGTGCTCCCGCGCCCGCACTCGCCAGAGTCCGGCGGACCACCGGCACCGCGGCCTGTCTGCGGGACAGCCGCAGCTCGGCGCCGACCACCTCCAGGCTTCGTGAGTCCATCCCGTAACTGCGCAGATAGTCGACTGTCTGCTGAGCATCCGTGAAGGTGCTCGCCGAGGCGACGACACTGCTGGGGACGACTGACGCCTGATCGGGCCGCATTACCAACTCCTCCGAAAAATGTTCTGTGTAAGGGGTTCCTCCCCACTAGTACCAGACGGCCGAAATGCCCAAACGGTTGACGGCTCAGATGTCAGTCACACAACAGATTTCCTTCAGCCGTTCATCATCCGATCGTCACCCGCAGGATCCGATCGTCGCCCTCTCGACTCTCACCACGCCCATCGGTGTTGGACGTCGTGACCCACAACGACCCGTCCGGCGCGACCTCCACGGTTCGCAACCGCCCGTACTTCCCCACGAAGAAAGCCTGCGGCTCACCAACCCGCTTCCCGCCCGCGACCGGCACCGCCCACAACCGCTCACCCCGCAACGACGCCATGAACGCATGCCCCTTTGCGAACGCCGCCCCACTCGGCGACGCATCACTCGTCTTCCACTGAGCGATCGGGTCCACCATCCCGTCCAGCCCCTCGGCCCCCTCCGCCGCCGGCCACCCGTAGTTCGACCCGGGCGTGATCGCGTTCAGCTCGTCCCACGTGTTCTGCCCGAACTCAGCGGCGTACAGCTGAGTCCCGTCGAACGTGAGCCCCTGTACATTGCGATGCCCCTTGGTGATCCACAGCCTGCCGCCAGGATTCCCGGGCGCGGCCTTTCCCTCGGTCGTGATCCGCAGGATCTTCCCACCCAGCGAGTCGTCGTTCTGCGAGTTCGGCCGATCACCGCCGTCACCCGTCCCGACGTACAGGAACCCGTCCGGCCCGAACCGCAACCGCCCCCCGTTGTGAATCGCCGCCTGCGGGATCCCGCTCAGAATGTCCGTCTGCCCCGACAACCGCCCGTCCGCATAGCTCAACCGAGCAATCCGGTTGTCACCCGACGCCGAGTAGTACACATAAACGTTCGACCCCTTCGAGTCGACCGCCAACCCCAGCAACCCACCCTCGGACGACGGATCCACCCCCGTAACCGTCCCGACCTCGGTCACCTTCCCATCGACCACCCGCTTCACCTTGCCGCTGTCCCGCTCAGCCACCAACGCACTCTTGTCCGGCAAGAACGCCAACCCCCAAGGCACGTCGATCCCCGTCACCACCGTCGACGCCACCGTCAACCGGATCTGCCCACCAGCGCTCGGCGCAGCCCCCGTCGTACCAGCGCCGCCACTCGGCACCGCCCCGCCACCCGCCTCCGAACACCCCGCCAGCACCGCAACCGCCGCCAACCCCGCCGCCCACATCCGCGCCACGCCGTCTCCTCAGCTAGCCGATCCCCCCAAGCTATCGCCCACCCCCAGCCCGAACGGCCGGAACAACCCGGCTCGCAATCAACTCGAGAGACCGCATCGCTACGTCCTGCGCCATCCCCGGCAACCGCATCCAGTGCGCGAACTCGACGAACCCGGTCTGAGCCTGCAACTGGATCAACCGTCGCGCGACCTCGTCCGGCGTACCGACCAAGTAGTCCTCCCGGCGCAGCACCGGTGGCTCGTTCCCGCCGTACGACGCGATCTCGCCCTCGAGATACGCAATCCCCGGCGCGGCCTCGGCCCACGCGCGATCCGCATCCTCGTCGACATGCATGATCCCCGTGCAGATCAAGGGCGGCACGTCGGTCAGTACCTCGTCCATCAATCGCCGTCGCGCCACGAAATCCTTCGGCGTAGCGAGTACACCAGGAGCCCGTCGCCGACTCGCGCGGCCCGCTTCAGTCCGGCCGCCGTCACGCCGGCCACATAAATCGGAAGGTCGTGTGCCGGCCGAGGCGTCACCCCCGACTCGCCCGCCCAGGCCCGCCGGATCACCCCCACCCCCTCCCCGAGCGATCGCCCCCGCTGCCGCCGATCGACCCCGAACAGCTCGAACTCGCGCTCCGAATACCCCTGGCCCACCCCCAACACAAACCGCCCGCCCGACACCAGATCGAGTACGGCGGCCTCCTCCGCCACCTGCACGGGATGCCGAAACGGCAACACCAGCACATTCGTCCCCACCCGAATCTGCCGAGTGCGTCCCAGTAACACGCCCGCCATCACCAAAGGCGACGGCAAAGCCCCATCCCGCGCCAAGTGATGCTCCGACAACCAAGCACTGGCAAACCCCAACCGCTCAGCTCGGACCACCTCGTCACCCACATCGCCGTACCGGTCGTCCCGAACATCCACCAACACCCCGAACTCGACAGTCACCCACCCACCGTCGCCGCCGGCCGACCCGCAGTCCAATGCCGATGCACCCCGCCATTCATGCTCAGCCGGCATCAACTCACGATCGGCCGCGTACCAACCAACGGGTAGTGGTCCTCGCCAGCCGCCCTTCGAGAGACGCCGGTCCGCCCTGATGCCCCCAAGCCACCGACCACTACCCGTCCTTCGGTACACCACAACTTTCACTCAGGGGATTGCATCAATCGCACTGAGCCCACCCGCTCACGACTCGAAGGCTCGGGGCCGCCCTCTCACCGAAGGACTCCGCATGCGCGCACGCCTCTTCGCCGCCAGCACCCTGGCCGCCCTCATCATCCCCACCACGGCGTACGCCGCCCCGTCGGCTCCCACCGACGAGAACCTGCGGACGACAAATCCCGCGACCAGTTGCGTCCGCGGTGTCAACCGACCGCTCGTCAATCAGACGAGCCCACGTCTGGAAGCTTTCGTGCCAGCCGCCGATGAGAACGACGGGCGTTCGGTCAAGGCCGAGTTCCGGCTCAAGAACCTCGCCGACGGTACCGAGGTCCTCACCAGCGAGAGCTTCACCAAGGTCGTCGATGCCTGGTTCGAAGCCGGCAGCGAGCCCACCCTCGCCGACGCGACCACCTACTCCTGGCAAGCCCGCGTAGTCGACAGCACAGGCGCCGCATCCCCGTGGTCCGCCGGCTGCGAACTCAGCATCGACACAGTCCGCCCCAACGCGCCCACCCTCACCCTGAGCCCCGGTCCCTACAAAGTAGGCCAGAAGATCACTCTCACCTTCGGCAACGCCGGCTCCACCGACGTCACCCAGTACGCCTACGCCGTCGGCACCACCGCCCCCGGTTCCCCACTCCCCGCCTGCCCCGGCAAAGTCACCCTCAAGCTCACCGACTCCGGCCCCACCCCCATCCGAGCCTGGTCCTACGACCGAGCCGGAAACCTCAGCCCCACCTACACCGAACAAAGAATCTCCGTAGCCCCCTGACAGACACAGGATCGCGTCGATGGCGTGGTCGGTGCCGTTCTCTCGCGGTTCGAGTTGATTGGCCTAAACCGTAATCGGGCGTGCACACTATGAAGCGTCGGGGGCGACAAGGGGATCTGGGGTGCTGCCTACGGGCAGCTTCATAGTGGGGGAACTTCGTGGTGTTCAGACGCGTATTTTCGGCTGCTGTCGTCATGGCCGGAGTGGGTGGGATCGCGCTGATCGGACCCACTGCGCCGACATTCGCTGCAAGCGGTCCCGGGATCGCGGTGCTGCCGGACATTCCGGAGCCGAGCGAGTCGCAGTACGTGCCAGGTACGGCGAACTACGTGCCGGTGACCGGTAGAGCAGCGACCGACATCAAGCAGCGCAGGCAAACGACGGCGAAGGCGGCGGGCGGGACTTACGTCTGTCCAGGTTTCAGCACGATCGACGACGCCGTCCCGCTGAGCGCCGTCATGGATGACACCTTCATCTGGAGCACGTTCGCGCCGTACAAGGTCGGCGACGGCCACGGCAACGTGAACTGGAAGTCGAACCCGTACAACAACCCCAGCTGGTACATGTGGCTGCATTCGTTGCGTTGGCTCGGGCAAGGGATCGGCGCGGCGGCGAACGGTGACAGAGCTGCGCTGGACCATGTGACCACGGTCGTGCACGACTGGGTGACTGACAATCCGTACTCCTGGAAGGCCGACGCCGGCGCCCATGAGGCGACGATGCACCGGACCAACGTGATCATCTGCACCCGACAGGCGGTGCTGGCGAATCTGGGCGTGGAGACCCTCCCGGAGGCGTACTCCTGGATCGACAAGGCACTGGTGGACCACGCCACCTTCATGATCAACAACTGGGGCGGCGCCGGAAATCACGGCACGGACGAGAGCATCGCGCTCTTCGGTGTCGGATGCACCCTGAACCGCGACGACTACATGACCACGGCCCAGACCCGGCTGGGGCAGGCGATCACGACGGCGATCGATGACCAGGGCGCGACCAACGAGCAGTCCACCAACTATGCCCAGTTCAATTATTCGCTGTGGGGTCGTGCGGCGACTGCTCTCGAGGGTTGTGGTGTCGATCCGGGCGCGACCATCACGACCCGGCGAGAGTTGCTGGCCAGGTTCATCGCGCACGCTACGACGCCGCAGGGCCTGCTCCATCAGATCGGTGACACCGAGACGGTGAAGACGTACAACATCGCTGGTACGCCGATGGAGTACGCGGCCAGCCAGGGCAAGTCCGGTACGGCGCCGGTGGATCGGGTCGCGGTCTACAAGGCCGGCTACGTCTTCGGCAGGTCGGGCTGGGGATCGACGGTCCCGTTCCCGTCCGAGTCGGCGTACAGCCTGCGATTCGGTGGTCGTCGCGCGCTCCACGGCCACGTCGACCACACGTCGCTCACCTACCAGGCCCGCGGGCGCGACATCGTCGTCGACAGCGGCTACTCGGGCTATGTGAACGACGGCTGGCGGCCGTGGGTGATGGGTCCGTACGCGCACAGCACCTTGACCACGCCGCAGTTGGCAGATGCGAATCCGGCCACCACGCTGACGCAGTACTCGGCGAAGCCGACAGCGGACTTCTTCGAGCTCAAGGACTCACCTGCAGCCGGGGTCAACCGAGTGCGTGCCGTGCTGGTGCTGCGGAAGCCGGATGTGATCGTGACGCTGGATCGAGCCTCGGCCAAGACGTCCCAGCAGTTCCAGACGCTCTGGCACCTTCCCTCGGACCAGACCGCGACGGTCACGTCGCGTACCGCGGCGGTGGCGAAGAAGACCGGTGAGAACACCCGCACTGTGCTGCTGCAGGTTCCGTATCGAGGAACTGCCGTACCGGCCGGCTCCACGTTGGTCAAGCAAGCCCAGACCGCCCCGAAACAAGGCTGGGTCTTTCCGAATATCAACACCCGCAAGGCCGCCCCGACGGTGATGTTCGCGCGCATCGGCAAGTCGGTCAGCATGGTGTCGCTGGTCATCCCGGTGCGCCTGAACGGCCAAGTCGGATACACGACCCGGATGTCCGGTACGACGTTCGTGATCGACCTCACGGTGGACGGCGTGAAGACGTCGGTTGGCGTCACCGGGGGCGGGTCGCTGACACGCATGTCGTAAGGAGGCAAGAACATCTCGCCGAGGTGAGGCAGATCACCGCGGTTGGAGGGGCAACGGCTGTTTGTATGGGTCGTTTGTATGGGTTGTATGTGTCGGTGACGCTCAGCGACCTCTAGGATTCGGTACGCATCTGTGGCTCGGGGGAGTCTTAGGAGCGGTGGGGCAATGAACGGGTGGAGTCTGTCCAAGGGGCAGAAGGCTGGATCTCGACGTGCGGTGGCGGGCCTGTGTGCGTTGGCGGTGGGGCTGTTCGGAGCGGTGGTAGTCGAGCCAGCTCTGGCGCAACCGGCGGCGACCAGTGCCGCGTCGCCGCAGCAGGACTCGCCATCGAAGCAGGCGAAGACAAGTGGTCAGCGAGTCGAGGTTCCGGAGAAGCGCACAGAGTCTTCCCAGACCTTCGCTAACCCGGACGGTACGTTCACGATCGAACAGCACAGCATCCCGGTTCGTGTCCAGCGAGGCGCCGACTGGGTCGACATCGACACCACCCTCGAGCGGGCTGCCGACGGCCGGGTGCGCCCCCGTGCGACCGCGATGGACATGACGTTCTCGGGTGGTGGGAGCGGACCACTGATTTCGGTGAAGTCCCAGGGCTACGAGCTCAAGCTGAGCCTGCCGGGCTCGCTGCCGACGCCGACTCTCGAGGAGGACAGCGCCCTCTACAGCAACGTCTTCCCGGACGTGGATCTGAAGGTCACGGCATCCGCCGACTCCTACAGCGAAGTTCTGGTCGTGAAGACGCCAGAGGCCGCGCGCCTGCCGCAACTGCAGCGGCTCGAGCTTGCGATGGACGCTCCAGGGCTGACCGTTGCCAAGGTCGCCGGCGGTGTGATCGAAGCCCGGGACGATCTTGGTGCCCTTGTCTTCACAGGGCCGCAGCCGATCGCCTGGGACTCGCGGGGCGAGGCGAAGGCACCGACCGACGACGATCGCGCGGAGGCACCGCTTGAGGGCGACAAGGTTGCCCAGTTGCCAGTAGCCGTCACCCAGGATGCCTTGACGATCAGCCCGGCGCCGGCGCTCGTCAACGACCCCGCCACGGAGTACCCGCTGCACATCGACCCCACTCTGAGCTTTGCGCAAGAGGGCCGGGCGATGATCAACGAGCGCTACCCGACGACGTCGTCCTGGAACTGGGCAGGCCCGGAGGGGGTCGGGTTCCAGTCGTTCGAGCCCTGGAGCCGCAAGCGGCTGATCTACAAAATGCGTCTGGGGTCGCTGACCGGTGCCCAGATCACCAGTGCGACCTTCAGCGCGTTCGAGACCTGGGCCGCGAGTTGCACGGCGAAAGAGGTCCAAGCATGGCAGCTGACGCCCATTGGTACCGGCGTCAACTGGAGCAACGGAACGCAGGCCGGGGTCTGGAAGCGGATGCTGGACTCTGCGGTGGATGCCGTCGGTCGGCCCGAATGCACGCAAGGCGGCAAGTGGCTCGAGTTCGACGTCAAGGCCGCGGTCGCCGAGGAAGCGGCCGCGAGCAAGTCGTACGTCTACCTTGGTTTGCGGGCCGCGAGTGAATCCGATGACATGGCGTGGAAGCGCTTCCGCAAGGACGTCAAGCTCCAGGTGATCTACAACACCGTCCCGAAGCTCGCCAGCGCACGCTTCACCGAGCCGACGGCCGCGTGCTCGACCGACGCGACCAAGCCGTCGCGGCTCAACAACACGCAGCCGGTTCTCCATCTCCAAATCGTCGACCCCGACCGACAGTCATCATTTGTTCAGTTCGAGATTTGGCGGAATGGCAAGGACGCCCCCAGCCAAACGGTCAAGAGCAGCACCAAGGTTGCTACGAGCACGGTCGACTACACGCCCTCTCCACGAATGAATCCGGTTCGGGTCAACGAGGTCGTGGGATGGCGAGGTCGGGCGTACGACGGCGTGACCTGGTCCGCCTACTCAGGTATGTGCTGGTTCATCGTGGACGTCGCCGCCCCGCCGGCACCGCGGCTCGAAATCGCCGATACCGGTGAGGACCCGGTGTTCCTGCTGAATGATCGGGTCAGCGTCTACATCAAGGAGACGCAGGTCGATCAGAACTACTTCCGGTACACCGTTGATGGTGATGAGCCGACCAGTGTCAACCTGCCGAACGAGAACCATGAGGCGTCGTTCAGACGTGATCTGACCAAGACCGGTCCGACGGTCTTCAGAGCCTGGGCCTACGACCGCAGCGGCAACCAGAGTGGCGTCGCCGAGCTGGAGATCACCGTCAAGACGGCCGACTCGGAAGGCGGTTGGCGGATCGACGAGGGGGATGGGTCGACTCTTGCCGACTCGAGTGGCCTCAGGCGGCCGATGACTCTCAGCGCAGGTGCGAGCTGGCTCCCGGGCGACCACTGGCAGGAGGCGGATCTGAAGAAGGACTGGTCGGTGCGGCTGCCACCTACCGATTCGGCTGCCTCCGCGATGACGAACATGCTGGACACGAGCCACAGCTTCACCGTGAGCGCGCGGGTCAAGCTCTCCGACCAAGGCGGCCGACGGATCGCGTTCAGTGAGGATGGCGCAGGCACGAGTGGTTTCACGCTCGGTGCGATCAGCCAGGACTTGTCCGATCCCGACAACAGAACAGTGGTCTGGGGTTTCTCGCTCCCAGGTGCCGACGGGACAGAGACAGCGATCGTTCGTTCGGACGTGTCGCCCTATGTCGCCGGAGACTGGGTCTACCTGGTTGGCCGCTACGACGAGCGGAACCGCTCGATGAAGCTCGACGTCATCGATTCTTTGGCGCACACGTTCTATGCCAAGACCGCGCCATCCGCGCCTGTTGACCGTGCTGGTGTTCTCCGGCTCGGAGTCGGTTCAGTCTCCGGCACCACGTATCCGCTGGACGGTCAGATCGACGACGTCCGCACCTATCCCGGGCTCATCGATGACGACGCCATCTTCCAAGACGACCGCGACAGTTCGCCCAACTGACCGAGGACAATCATGCGTCTGCACAAATCCCGTCCGAGGACGGCTGCTCTCGTAACGCTTCTCGGCATCAGCCTTGTCGCTGGCGTCGCGTCGTATGTTCCCGAAGCACAGGCCAAGGGGCCGAAGGTCCCCGCTCCGGCTGTCCAGCCGGAGAAGTCCACGCCTGGGAAGAACTTCCTTCCGGCCGCGCATAAGCAGGCGGACATGCCTGCTTATGTTCCAGCCGAGCCGGCCTGGCCCACTCCCACTGTCGCCGCCGTAGGGACTGCGGCTCTGCCGCTCGGCGGTCTGGCGGGTATTGCCGCCGACTCGCCCGTGTCGGTATCGGTCAAGTCACTTGCGAAATCGGCGCCGGCTACCGGCGCCAAGCTCGAGGTCTTGAGCCAGGCCGACAGCAGCCGCCTCGGCGTTCAAGGCGTCGTACTGCGGCTCTCCCGGAGCGACGCGCAGGCGGCAGCCACCCGGATGAAGGTGTCGGTCGACTACTCGAAGTTCAAGGATGCGTACGGCGGTGACTGGGCATCGCGGTTGCGCCTGGTCGAACTGAGCTGCTCCGACGGCGGCGCATGCGTCCAGAAGCAGGTTGTGTCCGCAGCCAAGAACGACACGGCAGCCAAGGTGGTCAGCGGCGAGGTCGATCTCGCACCCGTACCGCAGGCACAGCCGGCGCCGACTCAGTTCACCACCCTGGCAGTTGCAGCTGCAGCGTCTGGCTCGACCGGCTCGTACGCCGCCACCACGTTGTCTCCCTCCTCGTCGTGGAACGTCGGAACTCAGACGGGCGACTTCACCTGGAACTACCCGCTGCGAGTTCCTCCGGGTGTGGCGGGACCGCGGCCGGACCTGTCGATCGGGTACAGCTCGGCCTCCGTCGACGGCCAGGTTGCCTCGACCAACAACCAGGCGTCATGGGTCGGTCAGGGCCACAGCCTGGACGCCGGCTTCATCGAGCGGAAGTATGTCTCGTGCTCCGAGGACATGACGCCGCAAAGCAACAACAAGGTGAAGACCGGCGACCTGTGCTGGAAGTCCGACAACGCGTTCCTGTCGCTCGGCAGTCACTCCGGTGAGCTGTTCAAGCTCAGTTCGGACACCGAGAACAAGATCGACACGTTCCGGTTGAAGAACGACGACGGCTCGCGGATCGAGCGTCGCTACGGCGCCGCCAACGGTGCGCAGGGGAGCAAGGACGGGAGCAGGAACGGCGAGTACTGGCAGGTCACCACAACCGACGGCACCAAGTACTCCTTCGGCCTCAACCCGACGCTGACCAACGATGACAAGTCCAACTCCGTCAGCACCGTGCCGGTCTTCGGCAACCACGAAGGTGATCCCTGCTACGAGACGGCGTACAAAACGTCGTACTGCCAGCAGGCGTGGCGCTGGAACGTCGACAAGGTCGTCGACCTGAACAAGAACCTGATGACGTATCAGTACGTCCAGGAGGCCAACTACTACGGACGCAACAAGAACGAAGGCGCATCGCTCTACCAACGCGCCAGCTACCTGGACAAGATCAGCTACGGGAAGGTCGCTGACGCCACCGAGACGACGGCGGCCGCCCCGGCTCAGGTCTCGTTCCAGGTTTCCGAGCGCTGTATCCCCTCCGGGACGGTGACGTGCGACCCGGCTCAGTTGACCGAGGCGAACGCGTCGAAATGGCCGGACACTCCCTTCGACCAGATCTGTACCTCATCGACCACGTGTCCGGACCGGACCTCGCCGTCGTTCTTCACCCGCAAGCGCCTGACGTCCATCAGCACCGGCGTCCTGAACAGCAGCAACCGGTATTCGGATGTGGACACCTGGACACTGACCCAGTCGTTCCCGAACGCGGACACCCCTGCGTTGTGGCTGAGTTCAATCACCCACAAGGGCATGGCGGGTACGGCGATCGCGAACCCCACCGTCACCTTCCTCGGTCAGTCGATGCCCAACCGGGTCGACGCCACGGGTGACGCGGCGCCGGCGATGAACAAGTACCGCGTCACCGCGGTCAACTCCGAGTCCGGCCAGACGACCAACGTCAAGTACAGCCCGCCGGACTGCTCGCCGACCTCGAAGCCGAACCCGAACGCGCTACAGAACAATGCCAAGCGCTGCTTCCCCGTCTATTGGACGGTCGAAGGCGCCGAAGACCCGACGATGCACTTCTTCCACAAGTACGTCGTCGCGTCGGTCACCGTTGACGACCGGGTGACCAACGAGCCCGACCTGCAGACCTTCTACGAGTACGTCGGTTCGCCGGCCTGGCACTTCGACAACAGCCAGTTCACCGTGCCGAAGCAGCGAACGTGGGGCGAATGGCGAGGCTACGAGAACGTCTATGTTCGCAACGGCGCTGCCGACGGTGCCAAGACCCAGACGAAATACACCTACTTCCGTGGCATGCACGACGACTATCTCGATCGCGAAGGCACTACACGCCGGACCGCCGCGGTCACGGACAGCCAGAACAAGTCTGTCGAGGACACCGACCGGTTCAACGGGTTCGTGCGGGAGCAGATCACGTACAACGGCTCCGGTGGTGCGGTTGTCAGCGGCACGATCTCGACGCCGTGGACGAGCTCGACCGGCTCGGCGGGCGGCTACACCGCACTGCTCCTGCGAACGCAATCGGCGGTCACTCGGACCCGGTTGAGCACCGGAGCTGATCGAACGACGCAGGTCGACACGACGTTCGACGGGCATGGGCTGCCGGTCACCTCGGACGATCTGGGCGACGTGGCCACCGCAGCGGACGACCGGTGTACGCGCTACACCTACAACTCGAACTCCGACCTGTGGATCTGGGGTCCGGTCAGTCGTGAGGAGAAGGTCTCAGCCAAGTGCGACGCGACTCCGAATCGGCCGGCGGACGTGATCTCGGATGAGCGGAGCTACTACGACAGTTCGAGCAGCCTGACCGCAGCGCCGACTCGCGGCCTTCTGACGAAGGTCGACACGATGAGCCGCTGGACGACCGGACCTGTCTACGAGCAGCGTGTCCGTACCGTGTACGACGCCCGCGGTCGGGTCATCGAGACGCGCGACGCGCTCGACGCCCTGACGAGCAAGGTCGAGTTCACCCCGGCGACGACCGGCCCGGTCACGCAGACGGTGACAACCGATGCGAAGGGCTACACGAGTACGAGCGTCATCGCGCCTGCCTGGGGAGCATCGGTCGCCGAGATCGATGCCAACAACCGCCGCACCGATCTGGCGTACGACGCGCTCGGCCGTCTGACCAGTGTCTGGCTCCCGGACCGTTCGAAGGCCAACAACGTCAGCGCGTCGATGATCTTCAGCTACCTGGTGCCCAACAACGCGCCGAACGTCATTACCACGCAGCAGTTGAAGCCGGACGGAACCTACAAGACCAGCAAGACCCTGCTGGACGGAATGCTGCGTCCGCGGCAAGTCCAGTCGCCTTCGGCCACCGGCCTCGGAAGAATCCTCGTCGACACGCGGTACGACGAACGTGGCAATGTGATCTCGTCGAACGGTCCGTACCACGACAGCAACTCGCAGCCGTCCAATGTTCTGTTCGTTCCGAGCGAGGAGAACCTGCCGGCCCGGACCAAGACCACCTACGACGGCGCCAACCGCGCGATCCTGTCGCAGTTCCTGGTCGACAACAACGAGCAGTGGCGCACGACGACCACCTACACCGGCGACTCGACAACCGTCGTACCGCCGGAAGGAAGCACGACGACGACCACGCTGTTCGACGCCCGGGGCAAGACGACCGAGCTGAGGCAGTACAAGGGCCGTGCCGCGACCGGCGCGTTCGATTCGACGAAGTACACCTACACGCCTGACGACCAGGTCGCGACGGTCACCAATGCCGCCGGCAGTGTGTGGGGCTTCGGCTACGACATCCGCGGCCGCCAGGTGCGCACTGACGACCCCGACAAGGGCACGACTACGACGACGTACGACGCTACGGACCGGGTGACCTCCACCAAGGATGCTCGCGGTCAGCAGTTGTTCTACTCCTACGACGAGCTCGACCGAAAGACCGCCGTACGCACTGGATCAGCTGATGGTCCTGTGGTCACCAGCTGGACGTACGACACTCTGGCCAAGGGTCTCCTGACCTCCTCGACCCGGACGATCGACGGAGCCAACTACGTCTCCGCCGTCACCGGCTACGACGCCTTGGGCCGACCGACAGGAAGCAAGGTCGTCATCCCGGACTCGGAGTCGGTGAAGGGACTGGCCGGTACCTACACAACGACCACGTCGTACAACCCTGACGGCAGCATCAAGAAGGCCGGCCTGCCGAAGGTGCCCGGACTGCCCGACGAGTCGATCGACCTCGTGTACGACGAGAACGGCAACCTGGACAAGATGGGTGGCTGGCAGTCGTACGTCAGCGGTGTCACCTATGACGTCTACGGTTCGCCCGGGCTCTATCACGTGGGTCAGCAGACCGGTAAGACGGCGTACCAGCAGTTCACCTACCAGCGAGGCACGCGGCGTTTGACAGAGATGGAGGTCAACCGGGAAGGCATCGCCCAGCCGGACGACACCTTCACCTACTCCTACGACGCGTCGGCGAACGTGAAGTCCGTCTCGCACAAGTTCGGTGCCACCGTCGACCTCCAGTGCTTCACCACGGACTACCTCCGTCGCACCACCGAGGCATGGACGCCAGGCACCAACTGCACCGACCCGAAGTCTGCAGCCACCCTCGGCGGGCCCGCGCCGTACTGGCAGTCCTACACGTTCGATGTCGCCGGCAACCGCCGGACGATCACCGACCACAAGGCTAACGGCGACACCACGTCGACCTACGCTTACCCGGCCGCGGCAGCCGACCGGCCGCACGCAGTCACCGGTGTCTCCTCCTCAGGCCCAGGCGGCACCTCCGCCGACAGCTACGGCTACGACGCGTCGGGCAACATGTCCACGCGAGAGGTTGGCGGTGACACCGACAACTTCACGTGGGACGCCGAAGGCCATCTGGCGAAGGTCTCCAGCCCGTCCGGTGACACCAGTTACATCTACGACGCTGACGGCACTCGGCTGATCCGTCGTGACCCGAAGGGTGCCACTCTCTACCTCGCTTCAACCGAGGTCCGCTGGGAGAAGAGCGGGACGGCCGAGACTCTTGCCTCGACCCGGTACTACGACTTCAACGGCAAGACGATCGCGATGCGCACCAACTCGTCCTCGGTCGAGTACCTCATGCCCGACGCGCAGGGAACCTCAACGGTTTCGTTCGACGGCGTCGCCGCCACGATCTCCCGCCGCTTCATGGACCCCTTCGGCAACCCGAGGGGCACTCCATCACCCACCTGGGAGCCAAACGCCAGAGGCTTCGTCAACGGCGTTGAAGACGAATCAACCGGCCTGACCCATCTCGGCGCGCGCGAGTACGACCCGAAGCTAGGCCGTTTCATGAGTGTCGACCCGCTCGTTGATTTCAACGATCCCATGACGATGAACGCCTACGCCTACGGCAACAACAGCCCCGGGACCTTCAGCGACCCCGATGGTCTCCGGCCGATTTCCGAAGAGGACGGCTACAACGCCACTCCGGATAACACACCCGTCGCGGATCCGGAGGAACAAAAAGCGCGTCAGCAGAAGTATGAGCACGCCCACAAGATCATGGCCGAGTGGGACAGGCAGGAGAAGGCCAAGAAGGTCATCAAGGAGGTCGTCAAGGCGCTCGTTAAGATCGCCGCCGACGAACTCGGCATCACCGACGCCCTCAACTGCTTCACCGAAGGCGACATCGGCGGCTGCGTCGCTACTGGGGTAACTATTCTCAGCTCTTTCGTTGGTGGACTTGCGGGAAAAATTGTCACGAAATACCTCTTCAAGTTCAACAAGGCCCGAAAACTCGTCGGCAACATCTGGAATCTCGTAGACCAGGCTAGCGAAGCTATACAGGGCTGGGTTGGCTCTCGAAAGGCCCTCAAGGCGTTGCAGAAATGCGACATAAGTAACTCGTTTGTGCCGGGTACACGTGTGCTCATGGCCGATGGGTCACGAAAACCGATCGAAGAACTGCGCCTGGGTGACAAGGTGCTAGCCACCGACTCCAAGACTGGTATCACGTCGGCCGAGCGTGTCGCGCGAACGATCGTCGGTCAAGGAAGGAAGGATCTGGTCGACGTTACTATTCGGAGCTCCGGGACTGGCGTTCCCCAGCGATTCGAGACGATCACGGCGACCGTTGGTCACCCGTTCTACCTTCCGGCGACCGGCCGCTGGATCGACGCAGGTCATCTCGATGTCGGCGAAAGCCTCTTCACCGGTAGTGCTGACAGGCAGGCGACCATCGCGGCGACCCGGGCTTACAGCCAGGCCGCTCGGGTCTACAACCTGACTGTTGCGGGCGTCCATACGTACTACGTACTGGCAGGCGAGACCCCGGTCCTGGTGCATAACTGTGGCTCGGCCTCTTTGGATGAGTTGGCAGCCGCTGCGACAGGGCCGTTTAAGAGCGCCCGAGTTGACCCGGACACCGGACAGATTGTGCGTGGTCAGAGTAACGCTGGGCGTGCTCTCCAGAAGCATGCTGACCCCAGCAGGGGGCCTGCCCACGCCTCGAAGTTCCCGTCGGATACCAACGATGCGGCGAGGACCAAGAACGGCGACGACATGGTCTTGGAACTGCTGACCAACCCGGGCAGCACAGATACTGTGCGGAGTGCACGTGCGCACTACGGTGGGACAGTCCGAGATATTTGGCATCCCGACGGCAGTTACGGCGCGCGTTGGAGCATGCGTGGCGGAGGCCTCACCTTTGAAGGGTTCCTTGGATGAAGATAGTTGAGTTTGCGGGACGTCAATATCGGATCTTTGTCGTCGCGAGCATTCATGAAGAGAATGATTACGTGGAGTGTCGAGCATTGGACACCGGTGACATTGTGTGTGAGTTGAGGATCGACGCGAGCGGCGGACTCCGTCTGCTGCCAGCGTCCTGGGAGGCGGATGCTGAGGTTGTCGCCGAGGCGATTGCATATGCAAAAGAAGTTTCCAAAGGCGAATAGTGGATTGAGTTCGCGAGTGTCGTGAATGCATGCGGGGTGTTCGTTGGGTCCTGGTCTTGAGTGCCCCGCAATGCGTGACGGTGCGTGGGACCGTCTGAGCATGAATGGAATTGCTGAGATGTCTTGGAGTTCGCTGCTATCGCCGTCAGGCCCGCATCACAGTAGACCGCGGCGGGAATATCGCCTACTTCTGGCGGCTTGGCGATGGATCGCATAACTATAATCAGGTGATCCCCCTTGGAGATAGCTCTTTGGAGATAGCTCTTTGGTTTTCGGGGACTGTAGCGTAGGGGATCGATGTATAGTGCGCCGATTGCAGGCTCCAACCCTCCGGGTAGCGATTGAGAATCGTTGAATATGGATGAGTTTGTTCTCGCGGGGTTGCTGGCGGAGGTGGGACTTCGCTTTGTTGGGTGGATTGACCCGGCTACCCCTCTGATTCCTCCCCGACTGGCTACCTTTGCCGGAAGCAGTTCGTCGGAAGACGACGCATATGGGGATGCGGTTGCCTTGGATGACCCGGAGTTGCGAGCTAAGGCGAACGCGACCTGGTATCAATTGGCGAGCCGTGCACGACTTTTCGATTCGGTTGACAAGCGATTCCTGACCGCAATCAAATCCGATGATGAAGGTCGTGGGCTGTGGTGGGCTGTGGTCGAGTTGCGGGATGTCTGGGATATTGTGGGCGCCGGTGCCGCATCGCAACTCTTTGGTTACCGGGAGAATCGTCCAGCGTTTGTGATGATTTCGGTCGATGGCAATGTCGTCCTGCGGTGCGACGTAGGAGAGGTTTCGATCGACTTCAGCGTTGTTCCTGACGCTCGTCGTGCACCTACGCTTCTCAGGCGAGCTCGGCGAATTGTCGAAACGGCCAGTGGTGATGACGGTACTCGCTCTGCAGCCGAGCGATGGCTTGGTGTGGTCGAGCAGGAAGCGTCGGCGACTTGAATCGTCTAGCTATTGGCCAGCGCCGCCCGAGTTGATATAGGCCTCTGGCTGGTGGGTGAAGAATTTCGGCTCGATGACGACGGCGTTGCTGAATTCATCGAGTGGTTATCAGCATCTGATTTTCAGGAGCACTGTGGCGATTCTAGTTCTCTGAGGTGTTGTAAGATGCCTGCCTCGGTCGCGTGTTCTTGTGTTCGGGGTCGACTCGGGGATCGTAGGTGGCTGTGGTGACTGATGGGTCAAGGTTTTCTGCCCGCGTGTTCGATGAGTTGGTTGGCGCTGGATGGCGTCAGGATCGTTCGATCGATATCTCGGCGTGGGTGGCCGAGCTTGATGCGCAGGGGTACCGAGTCAGTGAGGTTGCCGCGCAGGCTCTGAGCTCGTTCGGCGGACTCTCGGTGGGGCCGGCGGTGATTGAGGGGCCGAACTTCTCGAACGATGAGCCGCTGACGGTTGATCCGGTTTTGGCAGGATCGGGTCACCGGGCGCTCGCCGAGGAGTTGGAGCGGGAGCTGGGTGGCAACTGGTATCCGTTTGGCGAATGGCTCAGCTACTCGAGTGTGTTCGTGCGTGATGAGGGTTGGGTGGTGGCGACCGGAGTGGGATGGATCTGGGAGCTGGGCAGGGGTGTTGACGATGCGATTGAGTTCGCTGTGATGGCGTCGCATCCTCTCGAATGCCTGAAGGTCCTTGCTCCGGGCGCGAAGCCTTGGCCCCCATCAGCCAGGTACAGCAACTGACAGCCTCTCGCTTTCTGCTCCGGCTGCCGTGCCGGAGCAGAAAGCGAGGCCGTTCTACTAGCTGAGCCAGGTGGGGCGGAGGGGGAAGTGGGCGTTGGCGCCGTCTAGTTTTACGGCTAGGAATTGGTGGAGTTGGGTGTTGTTGCGTTCGAAGCCGACGCGGCAGGCCGCTAGGTAGAGGCCCCAGATTTTGGCTGTGGCGGGGCCGACCTCGGCCACCGCGTCGTCCCAGTGGGCTTGGAGGTTTTCGGACCAGGCGCCCAAGGTGAGTGCGTAGTGTTCGCGGAGGTTTTCGGAGTGCCGGACTTCGAAGCCGGCGTCCTGGGCTTCGGCGATGATGCGGCCGGAGCCGATGAGCTCGCCGTCGGGAAAGATGTAGCGGTCGATGAAGGCGCCGGTGGAGCGGAAGCGGTTGTCGGGGCGGGTGATGGAGTGGTTGAGGAGGCGGCCGCCGGGCTTGAGGCGGTCCAGGAGGAAGCCGAAGTAGGAGGGATAGTTGCGGACGCCGATGTGTTCGGTGAGGCCGATGGAGCTGATGGCGTCGAAGTCGCGTTCGGGGACGTCGCGGTAGTCGAGGAAGCGGACTTCGGCGAGGTCTTCGAGGCCTTCGCGTTTGATGGCCTCGTTGGCCCAGTGGGCTTGTTCGGCGGACAGCGTGACGCCTAGGGCCTGTACGCCGTACTCGCGGGCGGCGTGGCGGACCATGCCGCCCCAGCCGCAGCCGACGTCGAGCAACCGCATGCCAGGACGCAGATCCAATTTCCGCGCGACCAGGTCGTATTTCTCGTACTGCGCTTCCTCCAGCGATGCATCCGCAGTGGGATAAACGGCGCAGGTGTAGGTCATCGAGGGGCCGAGGATCCACTCGTAGAACGTGTTGGAGACGTCGTAGTGGTGGTGGATGGCGGCCTTGTCACGCAGCCTGGAGTGGCGAAGACCCTCGAAGGTACGGCGCCACTTGGGGAGGTGTTCCTGGGGTGGGGGCGGGGGCGGCTTCAGGTGGGACCAGCCGAGGCCGCGGACGATGCGGAGGGCTTCGGCGGGGGTGGGGCGTTCGAAGTGGACCTGATTGAGCATCATCCGCATGAACTCGTACGGGTTCGCCGGGTGGATGCCGGTGATCTCGAGGTCGCCCATGACGTAGGCGCGGACGAGGCCGAGGTCGCCGGGGGCTGTGAGTACGTAGGACAGGCCGCGTTCGGTCGCCAGATGCATGTGGATGGGCGAGTCCACCGGGCCGGTGGCGCTGCCGTCGTACGCCGTGAAGCGGAACGGGAGGCCGTCCGGGGTCACGGTTGTGAGGGCGTCTGCGATGGATACCTGGGTTGCGAGCGTCGTCATCGGCGCGTCACCGCCTTTTCGTAGAGCCCGGTGAGCCGGGCGTCCGGGTCGTAGCGTTGTTTCACCTCAGTCAGGGCCGGGACGTTGTAGAGCCGGTCGAAGGTGTCTCTGTCGTAGTAGGCGTCGGAGTAGAGCGACTTGTGGCCGCCGAAGCGGGCGACCGCGTCCTCGATCGCGCGGTTCACGTCGCCGTCCTCGGCATCGGGAGCGATCGGGACGGTGCCCCAGAATCCGACGTTCACGTAGGTCTCGCCAGGTGCGAGCGGGTACAGCGGCCACGCAGCGGACCCACGCAGGCGGAGCGGGCACAGCCACACCGGCCGCATCCCGACCTCGGCATCGAACCAGCGCAGGAACGCGGCCAACGAAGCCGCTGGGATCTCGACATCCTGTACGACGCGCTCGCGCGGCGGCTGACCGCGACGGGCGCTGATCCGGGCCGCGACGTGATGACGGTTCTCGAAGCCGACGAGCTTGTGGAACACGTCGCTGCGACGCCACCGGCGCGGCCAGAACCGCCGTACCCAAGGGTTCTGGGCACCGAAGGCGGCCGAGCACCAGAACCAGTCGGTGTCCCAGCGCCACAGGTAGTCGTGCGCGGTGAGGACGTCGGTCTGCCGGTGCTGGATGGAGCGGTAGTAGATCTGCTGGCCGGTGTAGTCACTCGTCGGGGCCACCGCGTCGCTGTTGCGGCCGAGCGTCAGATAAGCCTCGGAAGGACTGAACGCGACCCCGTCGACGAAGTGCACCGGTTCGCCGTCGTAGGTGCCGCTAGCAACGATCTCCGCGATCGCGCCGGCCAGCTCGTCCAGGCCGACCCGCACATGGCGCAGGGCGACGTACGGCGAGATGCGGTCGAGGGAGATCCGCAACCGGGTGGCGTACCCGAGCGTGCCGTAAGAGTTCGGGAACATCCGGAACAGATCGGCATGCTCACCGGAAGGCCGTGCGGTCACCACGTCACCAGCGCCGGTCAGGATGTCCATCTCGAGCACCGACTCGTGCGGGAGCCCGGCGCGGAACGACGAGGACTCGATCCCGAGCCCTGTCACGGCTCCGCCCAGCGTGATCGTCTTGAGTTGCGGGACCACCATCGGCGTGAGCCCGTGCGGCAGGGTCGCCGCGACCAGGTCCTCATACGTGCACATGCCCTGTACGTCGGCCGTCCGCGCAACCGGGTCGACATTGATCACGCCGGTCAGCCCGGACACGTCCAGCCCCGGTCGCTCCACCGCCGTACGGGGGCGGAACAGGTTCGAACTCTTCTTCGCCAGCCGGACCGGTTCGCCCACGGGGATGCGCTGGTACGACGCCCGCAGCCGCCCTACCGCCTGATCGTGATCGAGCGTGGCGGCCGCTTCCGATGTCGAAGGCACCTAATCAGAGTACGACGGTGATTCGGAGGGCGCATGGGACTTCTGTCACGGCCGGTGGGCCGGGGTAGGTTCGGACCCATGGGTGATGTGGTGAAGGCGTCGTTGCCGTGGGCGGATCCGGAGCGGGTGCTGCGTGGGGTGCCTGAGGGGGTGGCGGCGCAGGCTGATGGGGCTGAGTTCTATGTGCCCGAGTACATGGGCACGGTGGACTTCCCTGCGGTGTTCGCGACGATGCCGGCCTTGAAGGTGGTGCAGTTGCAGACCGCCGGGTTCGAGGGGGTGCTGCCGCATCTGCCGGAGGGCGTCACCTTGTGCAACGCGCGGGGTGTGCACGACGCGTCGACGGCCGAACTGGCGGTCGGGCTGATCCTGGCGTCGTACCGGCGGATCCCGCGCGCGGTGCGCAACCAGGACCTTGGGGTGTGGCCCGGTGACAACTACGGCGAGATGGATGACTCGCTGGCGGACCGGACCGTGCTGATCGTCGGGTACGGGTCGATCGGTGAGGCGCTGGAACGGCGGCTGGCCGGGTTCGAGTGTGAGGTGGTTCGGGTCGCGCGGCGACCCCGTGAGGGCGTGCACCCGGTGAGCGAGCTCCCGGACCTGCTGCCGCGCGCGGATGTCGTCGTACTGCTGACTCCGGCGACTGACGAGACGCGTGGCATGGTCGACGCGAAGTTCCTCAGCCAGCTGAAGGACGGTGCGCTGCTGGTGAACGTGGCCCGCGGAGTCATCGTCAACACCGAGGCGCTCATCGCCGAGCTCGCGACGGGCCGCATCTCCGCGGCGCTCGACGTCACCGACCCCGAGCCGTTGCCGTCGGGGCATCCGCTGTGGTCTGCTCCGAATGTGCTGATCAACCCGCATCGTGGGGGTGCCTCGACGGCGTTCGAGCCGCGGGTCGCCCGGTTGGTGCGGGCGCAGCTGGAGCGCTACGTGCGCGGCGAAGCACTCGTCAATGTGGTGGCCGGGCCGCCACGGTAGGAGGACAAGGATGTCCGAGGCGGTACTGCTGATCGGGACCAAGAAGGGGCTCTGGATCGGCCGCAGCGACGCTGCGCGCCGGGAGTGGCGGCTCGACGGGCCCGCGTTCGAGATGCAGGGCGTGTACGCCGTGGGCATCGACATTCGCGGTGAACGGCCGCGGCTGTTCGTGGGTGGGACGAGCGAACACTGGGGGCCGGCGGTCTTCCACTCCGACGACCTCGGTGCGACCTGGGACGAACCGCCGGAGGGCGCGATCGGGTTCCCCGAGGGGACGGATGCGTCGCTGGAGCGGGTGTGGCAGATCCAGCCGGGCGTCGAGCCTGGTGTCGTGTACGCCGGGAGCCAGCCGTCGGCGTTGTGGAAGTCGACCGACGGGGGAGTGAGGTTCGAGCTTGTCCGCGGGCTGTGGGACCACCCGCATCGTGAGCAGTGGGGTGCGGGCTTCGGCGGTCAGGCTGTCCACACGGTGCTGCCGCATCCGACCGACCCCGCGCGGATGAGCGTCGCGATGTCGACCGGCGGGGTCTATCAGACGACCGACGGCGGTACGACGTGGTCGCCGGCCAATCACGGGATCAAGGCGTACTTCCTGCCCGACCCGGATCCGGAGTTCGGTCAGTGTGTCCACAAGCTCGCGGGGCACCCCGCCGTACCGGAGCGGCTGTTCGCGCAGAACCATCACGGGGTCTACCGGTCCGACGACGGTGGTCAGATCTGGAAGTCGATCGCGGACGGACTGCCGTCGGACTTCGGCTTCCCGATCGCCGTGCACCCGCACGAACCCGACACCGTGTACGTGTTCCCGCTGGTTGCTGACGGCAACCGAATTCCTCCCGACGCCACCTGCCGCGTCTACCGCTCGCGCGACGCGGGTGCAACCTGGGAGCCGTTGGCCAACGGCCTGCCCGACGTCTCCTACGTCCCCGTCCTGCGCGACGCGCTGACCACCGACACCGCCGACCCGGCCGGCGTGTACGTCGGCACCCGCGACGGCTGCGTCTACGCCAGCGCCGACGCGGGCGACACCTGGACCGAGGTCGCTCGCCACCTCCCCGACGTACTCACCCTGCGGGCCGCGGTCCTGTGATCACCCTCGACCTCCCACCCGTACTGCGCCCGTTCGCGGCCGGCGCCGAGCGCGTCACCGTCGACCCCGGCCCGGACCCAACAGTCCGCAGCGTCCTCACCGCCCTCGACGCCCCACTGCGCCGCCGCCTCATCGACGAGCAAGGCGCCGTCCGGCGGCACGTCAACCTCTTCCTCGGCCAGGACAACGTCCGCGACCTAGCCGGCCCCGACACCCCCCTCACCGACGGCGACCACCTCCTGATCCTCCCCAGCGTCGCCGGCGGCTGAGCCGCGCGGAGGCGGACCGCCCCCACTCATCAAGTGCCTCTGACGGGGAGTTCTCGCCTGCTGCGTGAGCGTGCGGGACCAGGTGCCGGGAAGGTTAGTGAGTGGTGGCGGTCCGCAGTGGAACGTGTCAGTGGCGGAAGAGGCGGACTCCCGTGGGAGACCAGGTGATGCTGGCTGCACGGCAGGCGGCGGCGATTTCGTCGGAGCGGATGGAGTTGGCGGGTTCGGCGATGTGGGCTACGCCGAAGTGGGCCGCTTCTTCCACGTTGTCGGGGAAGGGGAGGGCGCCGTCGGAGACCATGGAGACGCCGGTCAAGGGCTCGGTTGAGTGGCGGGACTGCCAGGAGGCGGCTTTGAGGCCGGCTAGGTGGGTGCAGTCGACGCGGGATTGTTGACCGGCGCCGATGCCGATGGCCATGCCGTCCTTCAAGAGGGCGACGGTGTTGGACTGGGCGTAGCGGACGACGATCAGGCCGAGCAGGAGGTCGTCGGCAGCCGCCGATGGGACCTCTGGGCTCAGGAGGTCTCGAGTCAGCGGGAGGTCGTCGCGGTGCTGAGTCAGCCGGAGACCGTAAAGCTCGCGCACCTCCTCAAACGGCGGCTCGAAGGCAGGGTCCGCTTCCAGGACCAGATACGTGCCGCGCTTCTTCGCGGCCAGGATCTCCACCACACCGGGCTCGAAGCCCGGCGCGATGATCCCGTCGCTCACGACACGACGCAGCACCCCAGCCAGTTCAAGATCCACCGGGTGCGAGACCGCGACGAAATCGCCGTACGACGACTTGGGGTCGGCGTCGCGGGCGCGGCGGTACGCGTCGGCGACCGACGTACCGAGGGCGGCGCCGGCGGGGGAGACGTGCTTGTACGACGCCGCTGCCGGCACCCCGAAAGCGGCAGCGGCTTCGCGGACGAGTTGCCAGCCGGTCAGGGCGTCGAGAACGTTGAGGTACGACGGGTTTCCGGCGACGACCGTGAACGGAGCGCGGGCTCCGATCACGGCGAGCGTGGCGGGCTGGTGGGGGTTCATTCCGTAGCGCATGAGGGGCCTCCAGAAGCTGGAGGCGCCCAGGCGGTCGACGCCACGTAGTCGGCCGCTCCCCGGTGGTGACCCACCCGCGCCAGTCGCGGTAGGTCAAGCTTATTGCAGGAACGTGCAATTGGGGTCCAGAGCCGCCGGAACGGTCTTACCATCCGCGAATGGGGATCTTCTCGCGGAAGGCGGCGCCGGGCGTCGACGTGTCCGGCCTGACGCTGGACCAGGCCTGGCTCGACGCTGACCTCGACGCGGCGTACGCGGCGGTACGGCGGGGAGATCTGTCCACCGGACTGGCGTTGCTCAAGGTCACGCCGGCCAACACGAACCTGCGGTCGATCCGCGCCACCGGCCTCGCCAAGGCGGCGGTGGGGCGGAGCGAACAGTTGGAGCTGCGGCTGGAGGCCTACCCGAAGGATCCGGATCTGCTGCTCTGGTACGGGCAGACGCTGGTCTTCGAGGCGTGGGCGGTGCGGACCGCGCAGCGGGCCAAGGACGTGTCGGCGCAGCGGTTCACGATGTTCCACGACATTCTCCGTACGGCGGCCGAGGTGTTGCAGGGCGCGATCGTCTCGGCGGCCGACGACGCGGTCCCGTGGGAGGTGCTGCAGTGGGCGGCCTTGGGACTGCAAGCGGAGTTGGAGGACAAGGCGGAGATCTTTCACGCCGCTCTCGTCCGTCACCCAGGCAGCTACGCAGCGCACACCGGTCGGGTTCAGGTGCTGGCGAAGAAGTGGTCCGGTCTCGAGTTGGCTGAGCTGATCGAGTTCGGCGACGGTGTCGTCGAGCGGGCGCGGCCGGGCAGCGTGCTGTGCACGATCGCGGCCAACGTGTTCAACGAGGTCTGGCTCGAGATCGCTTCCGACAAGGAGCGGACGAAAGTCGAGCGAATGAAGCGCTACGCGAGCGGCGTCACCGCTCGGCGACCGCAGTTGCTCGCCGCCCGCGGCAAGTGGTGGAACGACGGCCGTACGCCGGACCCCGCGGACGTCTCGGCCAACGGGGCGATGGCGTTCGCGCTCAAGTGGGCGAGTGCGAAGCGGGAGGCGATGGAGCACGCCACCCGCACCGAGGGCCGGATCGAGAGTGTCCCGTGGGGTTACGTCGGCGGCCTGACGGGTTTCGCCGACGCCCTCACGAGGCAGATGGACTAGGCCTTCTCGGCGCGGAAGACCATCAGGCGGGAGTCCGGCTCGAACGGCTGCTCGTGCCAGCCGGCATACACATTGACGGTGAACCCGGCCTCCTCCAGCGCCTTCGAGATCTCCTCGACCGACCGGAAGAACAGCTCGCTGCGATAGACGTCGTCGCGGCCGTCGTCGTACAGGTTGTGTGCGTCGAAGACGACGCGCCCGTCGTCACTGACCTCGATGAGGTCGAGCCATTCGGTGAGGTGCCCGATCGGGGTGTCGCGATCCCCGTACGTCGCTTCGCGGGTCCACGACTCCCACGCCCGGGCCGCGGGGTTCCGCGACTCGAAGACCAGTACGCCGCCCTTGCGGAGCGCGCCCGCGATCGCGGCGAACGTCGGGGCGAGTGACGGGATGTGCATCAGCGTGTTCCCGGTGCAGAACACGACATCGACATCGCCGGTCGGCTCGATCACGCCGGCGTCACCGTCGATCCAGGTGACGGACGACGGCGTACGGCGGGCGTAGTTGAGCATCGTCGGGCTCGGATCGATGCCGATCACCTCGCGCCCCTCCACCGCCAGTGCGCGCGCGAGCAGCCCGGTACCGCAGCCGAGATCGATGATCTTCGCGGCCTTCAGCGAGTCGGCCACCGCATGGAAGTAGCCCGTGTCGTCGCCGGGAGGGTTGTCGAGGTCGTACAGCTCGACCAGTTGCTCGTCACCGTAAGGATCATCCACCCGGCGAACGCTAGAGAGGCCAAAGCGTGGGCGCAAAGTGTTTACAGTGGGGCCCATGGTTGATGTGAAGCCCCGCAGCCGCACTGTCACCGATGGACTGGAAGCTACCGCGAGCCGAGGGATGCTCCGAGCGGTCGGCATGGGGGACGACGACTGGGTGAAGCCACAGGTCGGGGTCGCGTCGAGCTGGAACGAGATCACCCCGTGCAACCTCTCGCTGGACCGGCTCGCGAAGGCGGTCAAGGAGGGCGTGCACGCGGCCGGTGGGTACCCGCTGGAGTTCGGCACGATCAGCGTCTCCGACGGCATCTCGATGGGCCATGTCGGCATGCACTACTCACTCGTCAGCCGCGAGATCATCGCCGACTCGGTCGAGACCGTGATGGAGGCCGAGCGTCTCGACGGCTCGGTCCTGCTGGCCGGCTGCGACAAATCCTTGCCCGGCATGCTGATGGCCGCGGCCCGGCTCGACCTGGCGTCCGTCTTCCTGTACGCCGGTTCGATCATGCCTGGCCGTTTGGGCGACAAGGACGTGACGATCATCGACGCCTTCGAGGCGGTCGGTGCGTGTGTTCGCGGGCTGATCACTCGCGAGGAGGTCGACGCGGTCGAGCGGGCGATCTGCCCGGGTGAAGGTGCGTGCGGTGGTATGTACACCGCCAACACGATGGCCGCATCCGCCGAGGCTCTCGGGATGTCGCTGCCCGGATCGGCCGCGCCGCCCGCGGTGGATCGCCGGCGTGACGGGTACGCGCGCAAGTCCGGCGAGGCCGTGGTCGGCCTTCTGCAGAAGGGGATCACGGCCCGGCAGATCCTCACCAAGGAAGCCTTCGAGAACGCGATCGCCGTCGTGATGGCGCTCGGTGGCTCGACCAACGCCGTACTGCACCTGCTCGCGATCGCGCGCGAGGCCGAGGTCGAGCTGACCCTGGCCGACTTCAACCGGGTCGGCGAGAAGGTCCCGCACCTGGGTGACCTGAAGCCGTTCGGCCGCTATGTGATGACGGACGTCGACCGCGTCGGCGGGATCCCGGTGATCATGCGGGCGCTGCTCGACGCGGGTCTCCTGCACGGCGACTGCCTCACCGTGACCGGCAGGACGATGGCGGAGAACCTCGCCGACATCGCGCCGCCGGACGTCGACGGGGCGATCATCCGCGCGCTGGACAAGCCGATCCACCCGACCGGCGGGATCACGATCCTGCACGGCTCGCTCGCGCCCGAAGGTGCGGTCGTGAAGAGCGCCGGGTTCGACTCCGACGTGTTCGAGGGTACGGCGCGCGTCTTCGACGGCGAGCGGGCCGCGATGGACGCCGTACCGGAACTGAACCCGGGCGACGTCGTCGTGATCCGCTACGAAGGCCCGAAGGGCGGGCCGGGGATGCGCGAGATGCTCGCGGTCACCGGCGCGATCAAGGGCGCCGGCCTCGGCAAGGACGTGCTGCTGCTCACCGACGGCCGGTTCTCCGGCGGTACGACGGGGTTGTGCGTCGGCCATGTCGCGCCCGAAGCCGTCGACGGCGGGCCGATCGCGTTCGTCCGCGACGGCGACCGGATCACCCTCGACGTCGCCAACCGCACGCTCGAACTCCACGTCGACGCCGACGAACTGACCCGCCGTACCGAAGGCTGGTCGCCCCAGCAGCCCGCGATCACCAAGGGCGTCCTCGGCAAGTACGTCCGCCTGGTCGGTTCGGCCTCCCAGGGCGCCACCTGCGGCTGACCGAACCCCGCCCCGCACCGCCCTGCCACCGCTCCGCCCCGCTCCCGCCCTGCCACCGCTCCGCCCCGCTCCCGCCCTGCCACCGCTCCGCCCCGCTCCCGCCCTGCCACCGCTCCCGCCCTGCCCGCCCCACGGCAATTTGAGGGGATAACCCTTCAAAGTGCCCCTTCTCTGCTCGTTATTTCAGGGGAGAAGGGACCATTTCAGGGGATATCCGTTCACATGCGCCGCGCCGAGGGCCGGGCGGCGAGGTGCCAGGGGATGGGACGGACGTCTCGGATGGTGGGATGGACCGGGGCTGAACTTGACCTGGGGGTTGTCGGCGGGCGAATAATGCCTACATGCGATCGATTCTCCTCGTACTTGTGCGGCGCGCCGACTGACGCGACCTCCGAGTCGAGCGCGCCCCTTCAGCCAACCCGGCGGAAGGGGTTTTTTGTTGCCAGGGCGACTATCTGAGACCCAGTAGCGCCCGGACAGCGGCCACGAGCGAGGATGGATCGGTCGCGAAAAGCAAGGCCAATCAACGTGACTGGATTGAGGGAAGGCACTCATGAGTGAGCAGCTGACCGGGGCACAGGCTCTGATCCGCGCACTGGAACATGCCGGAGTGGACACCGTCTTCGGCATCCCGGGCGGGGCGATCCTCCCGGCGTACGACCCGATGCTCGACTCGACCCAGATCCGCCACATCCTGGTACGTCACGAGCAGGGCGCCGGCCACGCCGCGCAGGGGTACGCCGCCGCGTCGGGCAAGGTGGGGGTCTGTATGGCGACCTCCGGCCCGGGCGCGACCAACCTGGTCACGCCGATCGCCGACGCCTACATGGACTCGGTCCCGCTGGTCGCGATCACCGGTCAGGTGGCCAGTGCCGCGATCGGGACGGACGCTTTCCAGGAGGCCGACATCCGCGGCATCACGATGCCGATCACCAAGCACAACTTCCTGGTCAACGACCCGAACGACATCGCGACCACGATCGCCGAGGCGTTCCACATCGCCTCCACCGGCCGGCCCGGTCCGGTCCTGGTGGACGTGACCAAGGACGCGATGCAGGCCAAGGTCGACTTCCAGTGGCCGACCGAGCTGTCGCTGCCCGGGTACCGCCCGGTCACCCGCCCGCACCCCAAGCAGGTGCGTGAGGCGGCGCGGCTGATCGTCGCCGCCGAGAAGCCGGTCCTGTACGTCGGTGGCGGGGTGATCCGCGCGCAGGCGGAGGTGGAGCTGAAGGAGCTCGCCGAGCTGCTCGGCATCCCGGTCGTCACCACGCTGATGGCCCGCGGCGCACTGCCCGACACCCACGAGCTGCACTTCGGCATGCCGGGTATGCACGGTTCGGTCTCCGCGGTCGGCGCTCTGCAGCGTTCCGATCTGCTGATCACGCTGGGCGCGCGCTTCGACGACCGGGTGACCGGCAAGCTGGACTCGTTCGCGCCTGAGGCGAAGGTCATCCACGCCGACATCGACCCGGCCGAGATCGGCAAGAACCGCGCCGCCGACGTGCCGATCGTGGGCGACTGCAAGGAGGTCATCACCGACCTGCTCGCCGCCCTGCGGACCGAGATCGCGAACAGTGGCCGGACCCCGTCGTACGACACCTGGCGCAACCAGCTGGTGTCGGTGCGGGAGAAGTACCCGCTCGGGTACGACGAGCCTGAGGACGGCAGCCTGTCCCCGCAGTACGTGATCCAGCGGATCGGCCAGATCGCCGGCCCGGACACGATCTACACCGCGGGTGTCGGGCAGCACCAGATGTGGTCCGCGCACTACCTGCCGTTCGAGAAGCCGCGGCACTGGCTGAACTCCGGCGGCCTCGGCACCATGGGCTACTCGGTGCCGGCCGCGATGGGCGCCAAGGTGGCCCGGCCGGACAAGACCGTGTGGGCGATCGACGGTGACGGCTGCTTCCAGATGACCAACCAGGAGCTGGTCACCTGTGCGCTCGAGGGCATCCCGATCAAGGTTGCCGTGATCAACAACCAGTCGCTGGGCATGGTCCGGCAGTGGCAGACGCTGTTCTACGACAAGCGGTACTCCAACACCGACCTGCACTCGAACCGGATCCCGGACTTCGCCAAGCTGGCCGAGGCGATGGGCGGGGTCGGGCTGCGCTGCTCCGACAAGGCGTCGGTGGACGCAACCATCGACAAGGCGATGTCGGTGACCGACCAGCCGGTAGTCGTCGACTTCGTCGTGCACCGCGACGCGATGGTCTGGCCGATGGTCGCCGCCGGCGTCAGCAACGACGAGATCCGGATCGCGCGTGACATGGCGCCCAAGTGGGACACGGAGGAGCTGTGATGTCGAAGCACACGTTGAGCATCCTGGTCGAGAACAAGCATGGTGTGCTGGCCCGGGTGGCGGCGCTGATCTCGCGGCGGGGCTTCAACATCGACTCCCTCGCGGTCGGCCCGACCGAGCACCCGGAGGTGTCCCGGATGACCATCGCGGTCAGCGTGGACGAGCAGCCTTTGGAGCAGATCACCAAGCAGCTGAACAAGCTGGTGAACGTGATCAAGATCGTCGAACTCGAGCCCACGCAGACGGTTCAGCGCGAACTGCTGCTGGTGAAGGTGAAGGCCGACACCCTGACCAGGGGACAGGTGCTGGAGACCGTCCAGCTGTTCCGTGCGAAGGTGGTGGACGTGGCACCGGACGCGATCACGATCGAGGCGACCGGCAATCCCGAGAAACTCGAGGCCATGCTCCGGGTGCTGGAACCCTTCGGCGTCCGCGAGCTGGTGCAGTCCGGCATGGTGGCGATCGGACGGGGCAGCCGCTCCATCTCCGACCGCACGCTCCGGCCGGTCCCGGTGCCCCCGCCGCACGTGCAGTCGGGAACCCCGACGATCCAGGCCCAGCCCCCCGAACGTCATCACCCGGTGCCGGCGCCGCCGCCGGGCCGCCCCGTGGCTCCGGCCCGACACGGCTGACGCCGTACCAACCATCAAGAGGAGAACGCTCCAAGTGGCAGCAGAAATGTTCTACGACGACAACGCCGACCTGTCGGTGATCCAGGGCAAGAGCGTGGCCGTGCTCGGCTACGGCTCGCAGGGCCACGCGCACGCGCTCTCGCTGCGTGACTCCGGCGTCGACGTCCGCGTCGGCCTGCTCGAGGGCTCGAAGAGCCGCGCCAAGGCCGAGGCCGAGGGCCTGCGCGTCGTCACCCCGGCCGAGGCCGTCGAAGAGGCCAACGTCATCGTCGTCCTGGCGCCGGACCCCGCGCAGCGCAAGCTGTACGCCGAGGCGATCGAGCCGAACCTGGCCGACGGCGACGCGCTCGTCTTCGGGCACGGCTTCAACATCCGCTTCGGCTACATCAAGCCCCCGGCCGGTGTCGACGTCTTCATGGTCGCTCCGAAGGGCCCCGGACACCTGGTCCGGCGCGAGTACACCGAGGGCCGTGGCGTCCCGGTGCTCGTCGCGGTCGAGCAGGACGCCTCCGGCAAGGCCTGGGACCTGGCGCTGTCGTACGCCAAGGGCATCGGCGGCCTGCGCGCCGGCGGTATCAAGACCACCTTCACCGAGGAGACCGAGACCGACCTGTTCGGTGAGCAGGCCGTCCTGTGTGGTGGCGTCTCCGCGCTGATCCAGGCCGGGTTCGAGACGCTGACCGAGGCCGGCTACCAGCCGGAGGTCGCGTACTTCGAGTGCCTGCACGAGCTCAAGCTGATCGTCGACCTGATCTACGAAGGCGGCATCGCCAAGCAGCGCTGGTCGGTCTCCGACACCGCCGAGTACGGCGACTACGTCTCCGGCCCGCGGATCATCGACGCGTCGGTGAAGGCGCGGATGAAGGATGTCCTCAACGACATCACCGACGGCACCTTCGCGGCCCGCTTCATCGCCGACCAGGACGCCGGTGCGCCGGAGTTCGCGGAGTTCCGCAAGAAGAGCCAGGAGCACCCGATCGAGGCCGTGGGCAAGGAACTGCGCGGCCTGATGGCGTGGGTCAAGTCGCACGACGACGACTACGTCGAGGGCTCGGCCGCCCGCTGACCCGGTAGTCACGAGGGCCCGGAACCGTTCAGGTGGATGGTTCCGGGCCCTCGCCCGTCCGAACTGGCACAATCGGCAGCGATCGGTTCCGGTGCGTGACGAGGAGGCAATGCGGTGGTGCACGACGGCAGGCCGGGGCCGAGGCCGCCCCGACGGGTGCCCGCCGGCGCGCCGCCGCTGACCCAGTTACAACCCCCGGTACGACGTACTCCGCCGCCCCAGCGCCGTCCCTGGCTCTACGGCCGCTTCCTGGCCGGCCTGATGGCGTTCCTGCTCGTCGTTGCCGGTGGTGCCACCGCGGGCTGGTTCATCCGCCAGGACCGGACGTCGATCGACTCGGTCAAGGTGCTGGCCGCTGCCGGGTCGAGCGTGGTCCGGGTCCTCTCGACCGCCTGTGCCGGGACCCGTGAAGGCACCGGCGTGTACGTCGGCGACGGACTCGTGCTGACCGCGGACATCGCCGTACGGGAGCCGTTGGCTGCTGCGGTCGTCACCCGCGACGGGGTGATCCGCCGCGCGAACGTGCTGGGGACCGGACCGGACGGCGTCGCCGTACTGCAGGTGGTCGGCCAACTGCAGGTGCCGGCCCTCCAGATCGCCACCCACGAACCGGATGCGGAGGCCGGCCGCGCGCTGCTCGGCTACACCGCCTCCGGCAACCTGACCGGGCAGACCGTCGGCTCGATCCATCGTCCACGCCCGCTCGGCGAGGTGATGAACGCCGCGAAGCTCGGCGGGCCGGTGTTCGACAAGTCCAACCAGGTGATCGGGATGGTGACCGGCGACAGCCTCGCGGCCAGCCGGATCGTTCCGGCCGCCACGCTGCGACCGCTCGCCGTCCGGAACGCGGCCAGCGTGACCCCGAACTCCGGTGGCACCTGCACGGAGTCGCGCGGTCCGCAGAGTGCGATGACACCGGTGCTGCAGGTCGCCGCGACGCCGCTGGCATTGCAGGCCCAGCGCACGCTGACCAACTACCTGACCTTGCAGAACCGGCACGATTTCGCCGGGGTCCGGAAGTACTACACACCGCGGCTGGCCAAGGCACTCCCGATGGACACGGACCGGCGGGCGCACCTGACGACGTACTTCTTCGGTGCGGTCATCACCGAGATCACGCAGTCCGCCGGTGGGGTGAACGTCCGGATCAACTACGTGACGTTGTTCTCGTCGGATGCGCACGGTGCCGAGGGGAAGAACTGCAACCGGCTGGATCAGCGCTACCGGTTGCTGCCGTCGGGAAACGCGCTGCTGGTCGACGGGTCTTCCCAGGTGACATCGCCGGTGCCCTGCGATTCCCTCTGAGGTACGATCGAACCAGCGGGCACAGCGCGGTGCTCTGTTCATGAGCCCCTACCGCTTCGCAGGAGACATCTCCCATGACTGATGTGACTCGTCCCGTCGTCCTGATCGCCGAAGAGCTGAGCCCGGCCACCGTCGAGGCCCTCGGTCCCGATTTCGAGATCCGGCACGCGAACGGCGCCGACCGCGCCGAGCTGCTCCCGGCCATCGCCGACGTCGACGCGATCCTGATCCGCAGCGCCACCAAGGTGGACGCCGAGGCCCTGGCCGCGGCGAAGAAGCTGAAGGTCGTCGCCCGGGCCGGCGTCGGCCTGGACAACGTCGACGTGAAGGCCGCCACCCAGGCCGGCGTGATGGTCGTGAACGCACCGACCTCCAACATCGTCAGCGCCGCCGAGCTGGCCGTCGCGCTGCTGCTGGCCGCCGCGCGCCGGGTTCCGGCCGCCGACCAGTCGCTGAAGAACGGCGAGTGGAAGCGCAGCAAGTACTCCGGTGTCGAGCTGTTCGAGAAGACCGTCGGCATCGTCGGCCTGGGCAAGATCGGCGTCCTGGTCGCGCAGCGGCTGGCCGCCTTCGGCATGAACGTGATCGCCTACGACCCGTACGTGCAGGCCGGCCGGGCCGCGCAGATGGGCGTCCGGCTCGCGTCGCTGGACGAGCTGCTGGCCGCGTCGGACTTCATCTCGGTGCACCTGCCGAAGACCCCGGAGACGATCGGGCTGATCGGCGACGAGCAGCTGCACAAGGTCAAGCCCGAGGTCATCATCGTGAACGCGGCCCGCGGCGGCATCGTCGACGAGACCGCGCTCTACTCGGCGCTCAAGGAAGGCCGGGTGGCCGCGGCCGGGCTCGACGTGTTCGCCAAGGAGCCCTGCACCGACTCGCCGCTGTTCGAGTTCGAGAACGTCGTCGCCACCCCGCACCTGGGCGCGTCGACCGACGAGGCCCAGGAGAAGGCCGGTATCGCCGTCGCGAAGTCGGTCCGCCTCGCCCTGTCGGGTGAGCTGGTGCCGGACGCGGTCAACGTCCAGGGCGGCGTGATCGCCGAGGACGTCCGGCCCGGCATCGGCCTGACCGAGAAGCTCGGCCGGATCTTCACCGCGCTGGCCGGTGGCGTCGCGCAGCAGCTCGATGTCGAGGTCCGCGGCGAGATCACCCAGTACGACGTCAAGGTGCTGGAGCTGGCCGCGCTCAAGGGTGTCTTCGCGGATGTTGTCGAGGACAACGTTTCCTACGTGAACGCGCCGCTGCTGGCGGCCGAGCGGGGCCTCGAGGTCCGGCTCGTGACCGACCACGAGAGCCCGGAGCACCGCAACCTGATCACGCTCCGCGGCACCCTCGCCGACGGCGCGCAGGTCTCGGTCAGCGGCACGCTGGTCGGCGTCCGGCAGTCCGAGCGCCTGGTCGAGGTCGACGGTTTCGACCTCGAGGTCGAGCTCGCCGCGCACCTCGCGTTCTTCACCTACGAGGACCGTCCGGGCATCGTCGGCCAGATCGGCCGCATCCTCGGCGACGCCGAGGTCAACATCGCCGGCATGCAGGTGAGCCGGGACCGCAAGGGCGGCAAGGCGCTGGTCGCTCTCTCGGTCGACTCGGCCGTGGCCCCCGCCGTACTGGACGACATCGCCTCGGCGGTCCAGGCGGACACTGCCCGCACTGTGGACCTTGACGCCTGACTAGACCGAATGGCTGTTTAACTGAGTAGTAGCCAGCCACCCGCAGGCGCATGGTGGCTGGTCAGGCCCCGGACCCAAGTGTCCGGGGCCGCTCTATTGCTAGCGGCGAGTAGCGAGGAGGACGGCGGCGTCCGCGGCCACCATCACCTCGACGGTGGTGAAACGGGAGTCCATCAGCCACTCCTGGCGGAGCGTGTCGACGCGGCCCTCGTACATCGGCGGCCAGACGCCGGACGGGGTGAAGTCGTCCAGGACGACGAAGCCGCCGGGCTCGACGACGTCGGCGATCACGTCGCGGGCCGAGATCTTGGCCTCGCGGGCGTCCACGAACAGCAGCGCGAACGGGCCGCGCTCGATCAGCGCGGTCCAGTCGGCCGAGACGACCTCGACGCGCTCGTCGTCGGCGAACAGTTCGGCGACCACCTGGGCCAGCTGCGGGTCGCTCTCCGCGGTGACGATCTTGGTGCCCTCGTTCGCGCCGCTGCGCAACCAGGCCGAGCCGACGCCGCAGCCGGTGCCGAGCTCGCCGAGCAGGCCGGTCTTGGACGCGGCCAGGCTGGCCAGGAGACGCCCGGTCTCGTTCCGGGTGGAGCTGACGAATCCGCGTCGTCCGGACAGGCTGAGGGCCGCGGAAACCAGCGGCGGCAGTTCTGGAGGAGCACTCACCGGTTGAGAGTTGCACAGCTCTGGTCCAGGGCCCGCACCCACATCTCATATATCGGGATCGAATGCCCGCATTGTGGCGAAATAGTCGCACACCAGAGTAAATTCGGACCCATCCTGCCGCCCATGACCAACCGGGGAGAGTGCAGCATGTACGACATGTATCCAGCCAACTGGCCCGCGATCGACGCCCGGGAGCGGAAGGCGGCGCGCCGCCGCAAGCCCCGCCCGGCGAGCGATGAGGTCAAGGCTGTCCAAGAGGCCATGAACCGCCGCGACAACGGGGGAGAACCCAAGAAGTGAGCGACAACAAGAACTTCACGCTGGCCGTCGTTCCCGGGGACGGGATCGGACCGGAGGTCACCACCGAGGCCCTGAAGGTCCTCGACGCGGTAGCCGCCCAGCACGGCGTGACGTTCGAGCGGACCGAGTACGACCTCGGCGCGAAGCGCTGGCACGCCACCGGTGAGACCCTCCCGGACGCCGAGCTCGAGGAGATTCGCCAGCACGACGCGATCCTGCTCGGTGCCGTCGGCGACCCGAGCGTCCCGTCCGGCGTCCTCGAGCGCGGTCTGCTGCTCAAACTGCGGTTCACCCTCGACCACTACGTGAACCTGCGCCCCTCGAAGATCTACCCGTCCGTCGGCTCCCCGCTGGCGAACCCGGGCGAGGTCGACTTCGTCGTCGTCCGCGAAGGCACCGAAGGCCCGTACGTCGGTAACGGCGGCGCACTGCGGGTCGGGACCCCGGCCGAGATCGCCACCGAGGTGTCGGTCAACACCGCGTACGGCGTGGAGCGCGTCGTACGGGATGCGTTTGCCCGGGCGCAGGCGCGGCCGCGCAAGAAGCTCACGCTGGTGCACAAGAACAACGTGCTCGTGCACGCCGGCCACCTGTGGACGCGGACCGTGGACAAGGTGAAGGCCGACTTCCCCGAGATCGCGGTCGACTACCTGCACGTGGACGCGGCGACGATCTTCCTGGTCACCGACCCGGCCCGGTTCGACGTGATCGTCACCGACAACCTGTTCGGCGACATCCTCACCGACCTGGCCGCGGCGATCACCGGTGGTATCGGGCTGGCCGCGAGCGGCAACATCAACCCGGACCGGACCGCGCCGAGCATGTTCGAGCCGGTGCACGGCTCCGCGCCGGACATCGCCGGTCAGCAGAAGGCGGACCCGACGGCGGCGATCCTGTCCGCGGCGCTGCTGCTCGACCACCTCGGCCTGCCCGAGGCGGCGGCCGCGATCGAGGCGGCCGTCACGGCGGATATCGAGGAGCGCACGGGCAGTGTCCGGACCACCGCTGAGATCGGCGACGCGATCACCAAGCGCGCAGCCGGCTGAAAGGTGGCTCTCGCATGACCAGTCAGCTAACAGGTACGGTGCGGCTATGAGCGCCTTAGAGTTCATCGTTGAGCCGAACACCCACCCGGCGAGCGACGACCAGCGTGCCTCGATCCTGGCGAACCCAGGCTTCGGGCAGTACTTCTCCGACCACATGGCGATCGCCACGTGGACGAAGGACCAGGGCTGGCACGACGCACGGATCACCGCCTTCGGACCGCTGGAGCTGTCTCCGGCGACCTCGGTGTTCCACTACGCCCAGACCATCTTCGAGGGGATGAAGGCCTACCGTCATCCCGACGACTCGATCCACCTGTTCCGCCCCGAGGCCAACGCGGCCCGGTTCGCGAGGTCGGCCCGCCGGCTCGCGCTGCCGGAGCTGCCCGAGTCCGCGTTCCTGGACTCGGTCAAGGCGCTCGTCGAGCTGGACCAGGCCTGGGTGCCCACCGGTGGTGAGACCTCGCTGTACCTGCGCCCGTTCATGTTCGGATCGGACCCGTTCCTCGGCGTCCGGCCGTCCGCCCAGGTGACGTACTGCGCGATCGCGTCGCCGGCCGGCTCGTACTTCAGCGGCGGTGTGAAGCCGGTCCGGATCTGGCTGAGCGAGGAGTACACCCGCGCGGCCCCCGGCGGCACCGGTGCCGCCAAGACCGGTGGCAACTACGCCGCGTCGCTGCTGGCCCAGGCCGAGGCGACCGAGAACGGCTGCGACCAGGTCGCCTTCCTGGACGCGATCGAGAAGAAGTGGGTCGAGGAGCTCGGCGGGATGAACCTGTACTTCGTCCTCGACGACAACTCGGTCGTCACCCCCGAGCTGTCCGGCACCATCCTCGAGGGCGTCACCCGGGACTCGATCCTGAAGCTCGTCACCGACCTCGGCCACTCCGTTGCCGAGCGCAAGATCTCGGTCGACGAGTGGCGCGAAGGCGCCGCCTCCGGCCGGATCCGCGAGGTCTTCGCCTGCGGAACCGCCGCGGTGATCACCCCGGTCGCCTCCCTGAAGTGGAAGGACGGCGAGGTCCAGGTGGCCGACGGCAACGGTGGCCCAGTCACCGCCGCCGTCCGCAGCGCCCTCCTAGACCTCCAGTACGGCCGTGCCGCCGACCCCCACAACTGGATGACCAAGATCTGCTGACCGACTGGCCGTCACCCACTACGAGTGGGTGACGGCCACACTCTTCAGCGTCGTCTGCCCGTAGTTGGTGTCGGCGCAGGGGGACGAGTTGGTGCAGTTGGCCTGGGTGTAGGCGCCGGCTTTGAAATAGGCGCCGGAGTAGTTCTTGGTGATCGTGGTTTGCAGGACGCCGTTGTAGTAGGCCTTCGTCTGGCCGCCGCTGACCACGAACTTGGCCTCGAAGACAGTGCCGAGGACATACGAGCTGGTGACCAGTTTGTGGTGAGTTGTGTCGCCGTTGGTGATGTAGAGGCTGCTGCCTTCGAGGCGGAAGACCGTGACATCGTCGTTCGCGTCGTGGATCTGCGCGCCGACCAGCTGCGGTTTGTCGGCAGGCAGGTGATCAAAAGACTCCCGTACGACGAGAGTGTGCGTACCCGAGGTGGACGACCAGCTGGCGTTGCTGCTGCCGTTCATTTCGCGGAGCTCCGACCGCGGATAGCCCGAACCGCTCGTGGTGACGCCGTTGACCGGTGCCCGGAACTGCACGCCGTCCCCGACGACCTTGAAGTACGGGTCGTTCGAGTAGGTGGCCAGCGCCGGCTGCTTGATCTCGGTCGGGCTCTCGTTCGCGCCGATCGGGAGCGTGACCTTCCAGTTGGTCAGGTCGAGGACATCGGCCGGGACCTGGGGAGCAGGGTCGCTGCCACCACCTCCCCAGACCTCGAACTCGGTGACGCTGTTCCACGTCCCGGTACCGCCCGAATTGAGTTGGTACCCATGACCGACGTACCGGACCTTGGTTGCGGGTTGGTCGGTGAAGTCGAAGGTCTGCAGGCCAGTCGTGCTGCCGCTGCTGAGGCCGTCGTACACGGTGGTCCAGGTGGAGCCGTTGAGCAGTTGCAGCTCGAAGTCGTTCTTGCGCTCGTCGCCCTTGTAGGCGGCGACCTTGAGGTGGCTGACGGTCTTGGTACCGCCGAGGTCGAGGGTGAGTGAGGCGCCGTCGCCGTCACCCGACCACCGGGTCGAGTAGTTGTTGTCGACAACATTGGCCGCGACGTTCGCGTCGCTGGTGCTCGCGGTCACGGAGCTCGCAGGTGGGGTGATCTCGACGTTCGCGGCCGGGGTGACCGTCGCGATCGCCAGGACTGTGGTCAGCAGGATCTTCATCGCGCGTTACCTCTCAGGTCAGGACGGGGCGGTCTTGCCTTGATTCACAGGATCTTCTCAGGCCCTATGGGTCCTTGGGGGTGGTTCGGCCCGATAAGGTCAACGGCCATGAGCAGCCTTCCGGTCGATGTCCAGGCGTATTACACGGACCTGGCGCAGCGCCGTGACTGGTCGTACGAGACCGTGGTCGCGGTCCGGACGACGGTTGACCTGATCCGCGATCTCGATCGCGGGACGGCGCCCCGGACGTACGGCGCGGTCGCGGCCGACGACGGGACGGACTGGCTGTTCGAGGCGGTCTGGCACGAGCGGGAGTGGGTCGTCGTACGGCAGCTCGGGGCCCGCGAGGACGGCGAGATCCGGCGTTACTGGTGGCAGCGGATCGAGGACGACGAGGGCATGCTCACCGACAAGGGGCTTGATCGCGAGGCCTGGGGAGTGCGGGATCTGTCCCGCGAGGACTTCTACACGGCGTGGGACGATCCGGCTGAACTATCAGCTACTCCTCAGTACTGATCGGCGTACTGGATGTTCGTGATGCGAGACAGTTCCGCCCTGGTCCGGACTTTGTGTGGCAGACTTCAAAACGTCATGAACAACCACCGGGTGATTATTACCTAGGCGTGCTCAGCCTGCAGTACCTGAGCACGCGGACCTCTCGCACCTTGCGGGGGGTTTTTTGTTTGCCCGATTTCGTCACCGGAAGGCCTCTCATGAGCATCTCCGACGAGTTCCACGTCTACGACACGACCCTGCGCGACGGTGCGCAGCAGGAGGGGCTCGCGCTGTCCGTGGCGGACAAGATTGCCATCGCGCAGCACCTGGACGACCTGGGCGTCGGATTCATCGAGGGTGGCTGGCCGGGCGCCGTACCGAAGGACACCGAGTTCTTCCAGCGGGCGCGGACCGAACTGGACCTGCGGAACGCGACCTTCGCCGCGTTCGGCGCGACCTGCAAGCCGCAGACCGCCGCGGCCGACGACCCACAGGTCGCTGCGCTGCGTGAGTCCGGCGCGTCGGTCGTCACACTCGTTGCCAAGAGCCACGATGCGCACGTCGAGCGCGCATTGCGGACCACGCTCGACGAGAACCTGCGGATGGTCGCCGACACGATCCGGCACCTGCGGGAGAACGGGCAGCGGGTCTTCCTCGACACCGAGCACTTCTTCGACGGGTACCGCGCCAACCGTGCGTACGCACTCGAAGTAGTACGGGTCTCGGCCGAGGCCGGCGCCGACGTGGTCGCGCTCTGCGACACGAACGGCGGGACGCTGCCGCGCGAGCTGCAGGACATCGTCCGCGACGTCCTCGAGAACACCGGCGCCCGGCTCGGCATCCACGCCCACAACGACGGCGGCTGCGCGGTGGCGAACTCGATCGCCGCCGTCGAGGCCGGCGTCACGCACGTCCAGGGCACGATCAACGGGTACGGCGAACGCACCGGCAACGCCGACCTGCTCGCGGTCGTGGCCAACCTCGAACTCAAGCGCGGGATGGAGCTGCTGCCGGCGGGCAACCTCGCCGACTCGTTCCGGATCGCGCACGCGATCGCCGAAGTGACGAACGTGCCGCCGTCGACCCGGCAGCCGTACGTCGGCCTGTCCGCCTTCGCCCACAAGGCGGGGCTGCACGCCAGCGCGATCAAGGTCGACCCGGATCTCTACCAGCACACGGATCCGAGCCGGGTCGGCAACGACATGCGGATGCTCGTCTCGGAGATGGCGGGCCGGGCCAGCATCGAGCTCAAGGGCCGCGAGCTCGGGTTCGACCTCGGCAACGACCGCGAGCTCGTCGCCCGGGTCGCCGACCGGGTCAAGGAGCTCGAGGCGCGCGGCTACACCTTCGAGGCCGCCGACGCGTCGTTCTCGCTGCTGCTCACCGAAGAGGTCGACGGGAAGCGGGCGTCGTTCTTCGACGTCGAGTCCTGGCGTGTGATCACCGAGTCCCGCGCCGACGGCGAGGCGGTCTCGGAGTCGACGGTGAAGCTGGTCGCCGGGGGAGAGCGCGAGATCGTCACCGGCGAGGGCAACGGCCCGGTGAACGCTCTCGACCATGCGCTCCGGACGGCGATCGAGCGGGCCTATCCGGTGGTGAACAAGTTCGAGCTGGTCGACTACAAGGTGCGCATCCTCGACCAGGGACACGGCACCGACGCGGTGATCAGAGTCCTCATCCAGACCGCGGACGGTGAAGGCTCCTGGGTCACCGTCGGCGTCGGCCACAACATCGTCGAGGCATCCTGGGAGGCCCTCGTCGACGGCTTCACCTACGGCCTCCTGCGTCACAAGGAGGTTGTCCGATGACCGCCGTACTCGATGCGCCCACGGCAGTTGTTGCCACCAGCACCGTCTTCACCGCACAGATCGTGGAGACGGTCGGCATGTTCGCGCGGATCGCCGTCCTGCTGAACCCGTACGACGTCCGTCACCTCTCGCTGTGTCTCGAGACGAACACCTTGCGAGTGGTTGTCGCAGGCAACGGTTTCGACGCCGGCCGGGTCGCCGCCCGTCTGGAGAAGGTGATCGGCGTCCTGGACGTGACGGTCAGCTGACCGCCCGCCAGCAGGCGTCGGCGATCTCGTCGAGCTGAGCCTCGGTCAGCTCGATGCCGCTGGCGGCGAGCCGGATGGCGGGGCTGAGCGCGAGCTCGTAGAGCACGTCGACGGGGAACGGGCGCAGCCGCGCGGCGATGTCCGGCTGGGCCACCTGGGCCAGGAACGGGTCATCAGGGTTGCTGAGCGCGGCCTCGTGCGCCGGACCCCGGTACGGCGAGTGCTCCACCTGCAGGAGGAACTGGGCATGCGTCGGGTTCGCCTGCAGATGCCGGTAGCAGGCGAGCCAGAGCGCGCGGAACCGCTGCTCGGGCGGGAGGCTTTCGTCCAGGTGCGCCATCGCGGCCGCGCCGAGCTCCGCCTTGGTCTCGGTATAGGCGGCCAGCACCACGTCGTCTTTCGACGCGTAGTACGTGTACGCCGTACCGGTCGCCACGCCTGCCTCGCGGGCGACCGCGTTCATCGACGCGCCGTGGAACCCGTTGCGGGCCACGAGAGTGCGCAGAGCCGTCCGTACGGCGACTGCTCGATCAGCGGCCATCTGTTGCGATCGCTACGCCGGTCTCTCGTTCGGACACGGCCCAGAGTTTAGCGATGGCCTGGTCCATCCCGAACCGGCGCAGGATGGGCTTGCGGACCGGCTGGCCGTTGTTCACGAAGAGCGGTCCGTAGAACTCGCCGCCCTTGGCCGCCGGATCTGTGGCGGCCCTCAGCTGTGGCAGGGCACCGTCGTTGGCGGACATGCCGGTCGCCCGGGTGGCCGCGTGGGCGATCCGTTGGGTGATGCCACCGCCCGAGCCCGCCACGCTGACCGACTGCAGGTCGGTGTCGGACAGACCTGGGTGCGCGATCAGGCTCGCCGTACCGGCTCCTGCGCTCTTGAGCTGACGGTCCAGCCCGAGCCCGAAGTGGAAGTTGGCCAGCTTCGCCTGGCCGTAGGCACGCCAGGCTCCGTAGCGGCCGTCAAGGTGCGGGTTGTCCACGTCGACCGGACGGCCCAGGTGATGCGCGGTGCTGGTCACGGTCACCACGCGGGAGTTCGGGGTGCTGATGAGAGCCGGCAGCAGGAGAGCGGTCAGGGTCCAGTGACCGAGGTGGTCGACGCCGAACTGCATCTCGAACCCGTCGACGGTCCGCGCCTCGGAGATCGCCATCACGCCCGCGTTGTTGATCAGCAGGTCGATCGTGCTGTGCGCGGCCAGGATCTTCTCCGCCGCCTCGTGCACCGAGGCCTGCGCGGACAGGTCGAGCGCGACCAGCTCGAGCGAGGCATCCGGGACGGCCGCCCGGATCTCGTCGGCGGCCGCGGCGGCCTTCTGCTGGTTGCGCACTGCCATCACGACGTGCGCTCCCTTCGCGGCCAGCTCCCTGGCGGTCACCAGTCCGAGCCCGCCGTTGGCGCCGGTGACGACCGCCGTGCGGCCGTGCTGGTCAGGAATGTCGGTTGGGGTCCAAGCCATCTCACGCCTCCGAATGAACGTTCATTCAAGATAGCAGACGAATATAGACAGTTTTAACTGATCAGTTTAGGCTGTTGATATGACCGATGAGCTGTCCGACTCCGCGATGCAGGCGGCGAGTGAGGTCCGGGTCGTCTTCGGGCGGCTCCGGCGCCGGCTGCGTGAGCTCGACGAGAGTGACGACCTGACGCCGTCGCGGACCTCGGTGCTGACCCGGCTGGATCGGGACGGTCCGGCGTCGGCCAGTGAGCTCGCGGCGGCCGAGCGGGTCCGCCCGCAGTCGATGGCCGCGATCGTCACGTCGCTGCTCGAGCTCGACCTGATCCAGCGGCATCCTGATCCCGCTGACGGCCGTCGGCAGCTGATCTCGCTGACCTCGGCCGCGCGTCGCCGCCTGCAGGGAGAGCGGCGGACCCGGCAGGAGTGGCTGGCCAGCTCCCTGCAGGACACGTGCACCGAAGACGAGCGGCAGACGATCCTCGATGCGCTCGCGTTGCTCAATCGCGTGGTCGAGGCGACCGGACGGTGAGCGAGGCCGGGCGGTTCGATCGGCGGTTGATCGCGCCGATGGTGGTCGGGTCGATCCTGAACCCGATCAACTCGTCGATGCTCGCGGTCGCGCTGATCCCGATCGGCGTCGCCTTCAGTGTCGGCCCGGCGCAGACCGCCTGGCTGATCACCGGTCTCTATCTCGCGACCGCGGTCGGGCAGCCGGTGATCGGGCGGTTGGTGGACCTGTTCGGACCACGGTCGTTGTACTTGATCGGTACGGCGACAGTCGGTGTGGCCGGATTGCTCGGCGCACTCGCCCCGACCCTCGGCGTACTGATCGCGTCGCGGGTGCTCCTCGGCTTCGGTACGTCGGCGGCGTACCCGGCCTCGATGTCGTTGATCCGGAGCGAGGCGGACCGGACCGGTCTCGAGACCCCGGCCGGCATTCTCACCATCTTGTCGATCTCCAACCAGGTGATCGCGGTCATCGGGCCGACACTCGGTGGGCTGCTGATCGGGCTCGGTGGCTGGCACCTGATCTTCACGATCAATGTGCCGTTGTCGTTGGCCTGCTTGATTCTCGGCTCGCTGCGGCTGCCGAAGACACCGCGCACCCGCTTGAAGCTGCAGCTCGACTACGCGGGCATCCTGCTCTTCGCCACATCCCTGGTGACCATCATGCTGTTCCTGACCGAACCGCGTGCGTCGCGCTGGTACCTACCGGTCCTCGGCGTTGCTTGCGCTGTGGCATTCGTCCTGGTCGAGCTACGCGTGGTGGAACCGTTCATCAACCTGCGAGTCCTCGGCGGCAACCGGCCGTTGATCGCGACGTACGTCCGGCAGGTGCTGGCCTACGTGATCAGCTACTCGTTCCTGTACGGCTTCGCTCAGTGGCTCGAGGAAGGCCACGCCTTGAGCGCGGCCACCACAGGTCTCCTGATGCTGCCGCTGTCGGGCGCCGCTGTCCTGATCACCGCACTCACCGGCCGCAACCCCCGGGTGCGAGGGAAGTTGGTTGCCGGAAGCATCCTTCTGCTGGTCGCCGGTGCGCTGCCGCTGTTCGTCGACGCCCGGACCGCATTGTGGTTCCTCGTGCTGATCGGTGTCGTGGCCGGTATCCCGCAGGGCCTGAACGGCTTGGCCAACCAGAACGCGCTCTACCGCCAGGCCGATCCCGCTCGCATCGGTTCCTCCGCGGGCCTGCTCCGAACCTGCACCTACCTCGGCGCGCTGATCGCTGCCGCCGCCAACGCCCACTTCTTCGCGAGCGGAGCGACAACGCCAGGTCTGCACGAGCTGGCCTGGTTCCTGCTCGTCATCGCCACGCTGCTCACCGCCGTCACGCTGACCGATCGATCCCTTGCCTGAAAGGACCGCCGTGCCCATCACCACCATCGACCCCAAGACCGCGCTCGTCGTCATCGACCTGCAGAACGCCCTCAAAGCCTTCCCCGGTACGCCGTACTCGATCGCGGACGTGATCGCCCGCAACGTCGAGCTCACCGACGCCTTCCGCAAACGCGACCTCCCCGTCGTACTGGTCCGGGTCAGCATCCGCCCCGACGGCTCCGACTGGGTCCCCGGCCGCACCGACGAAGGCCCCCGCCCAGCCGGCCAGATGCCCGCGGGCGCCGACGAGATCATCGACGAGCTCGCCGGTCACCCCGAGGACATCGTCGTCACCAAACGCAACTGGGGCGCCTTCCACGGCACCGACCTGGACATCCAGCTCCGCCGCCGCGGCATCACCCAGGTCGTCATCACCGGCGTCGCCACCACCTACGGCGTCGAATCCACCGCCCGCGCCGCCCACGAACACGGCTACCACGTCACCATCCCCACCGACGCCATCACCGACCGCGCCGAAGACTCCCACGCCCACGCCCTCACCCACGTCTTCCCCCGCCTAGCCGAAACCGGTACGACGGCCGACCTGCTCAACGCCCTCACCAAAACCCACCCCTAACTCCCACCCAAGCGCTCGTGCCCCCACTGATCAACCGGTCCGGCCGCTAACGTCCGAACGACCTGCGGGCGTGGTCAGCGTGTTTGCGGACGTTAGCGCGGGGCCGGCCGTAACGTCCGAAGGAATCGCACGTCATGGCTGCGATTCCTTCGGACGTTAGGCACCGGCGCTCCCGTCGTACTGGGGTTAGTCCCAGCTGAGGCCGGAGGAGGACTGGTACTCGATGACTCGGGTCTCGAAGAAGTTCTTCTCCTTCTTGAGGTCCATGACTTCGGACATCCAGCCGAACGGGTTGCGGGTCTCGCCGAAGATGGGGGCGAGGCCGATCTGCTCGGCGCGGCGGTCGGTGATGAAGTGCATGTACTGCTCGCAGAGGTCCGCGGTCAGGCCGAGCATGCCGTTCGGCATCGTCGAGCGGCCGTAGGCGACCTCGAGCTCGCAGGCCTCGGTGAGCATCTGCCGGACCTCGGCCTGGAACTCGGCCGTCCACAGGTGCGGGTTCTCCTGCTTGATCTGATTGATGCAGTCGATGCCGAAGTTCAGGTGGATCGACTCGTCGCGCAGGATGTACTGGTACTGCTCGGCGATGCCGACCATCTTGTTGCGGCGGCCGAGTGAGAGGATCTGCGCGAAGCCGGTGTAGAACCACATGCCCTCGAAGACCACGTAGAACGCGATCAGGTCACGCAGGAACGCCGTGTCGGACTCCGGCGTACCGGTCGTGAAGTCCGGGTCCTCGAGATGCTGGGTGTACTTCAGGGCCCAGGCGTCCTTGTCGGAGATCGACGGGACCTCGCGGTACATGTTGAACAGCTCGCCCTCGTCCAGACCGAGCGACGTACAGATGTATTGGAAGGTGTGCGTGTGCACGGCCTCCTCGAACGCCTGGCGCAGCAGGTACTGCCGGCACTCGGGGTTGGTGAGCTGGCGGTAGACGGCGAGCACGATGTTGTTCGCGACCAGGGACTCCGCGGTGGCGAAGAAGCCGAGGTTGCGCTTGAGCATCAGGCGCTCGTCGTCGGTGAGGCCGTCTTTCGACTTCCATAGCGAGATGTCGGCCTGCATCGAGACCTCGGTCGGCATCCAGTGGTTGTTGCAGCCGGCCAGGTACTTGTCCCAGGCCCACGTGTACTTCAGCGGGAGCAGCTGGTTGACGTCGGCGCGGGCGTTGATCATCGCCTTGTCGGAGACGTCGATGCGCGAGGCGCCGACGGTGATCGAGCCGAGGCCCGTGGCGTTGTCGGTCGTGGTCACTGGCAGGCCTCGCAGTCAGGGTCTTCGAGCGAGCAGATCGCTCCGGTCGGTTCGGGCAGCGGAGCGTTGTCGATGACTGAGGCAGCGGTGACCGGTACTGGGGTTGTCACCTGGGCCGGGATGGTGGCGGAGACCGCGTTGAGCTTGCCGTCGGTGCCCTGCAGTGTCGACTTCTCGACGTGGGTCTTCGACTGTGAACGCAGGTAGTACGTCGTCTTCAGCCCGTAGCGCCAGGCGTTGCGGTAGAGCTCGTCGAGCGCCTTGCCGGACGGCGAAGCCATGTACAGGTTGAGCGACTGCGCCTGGTCGATCCACTTCTGCCGGCGCGACGCGGCCTCGATCAGCCACAGCGGGTCGATCTCGAACGCGGTCGCGTACAGCTCGCGCAGGTCGGCCGGGACGCGGTCGATGTTCGTCAGGATGCCGTCGTGGTACTTGAGGTCGGAGACCATCACCTGGTCCCACAGCCCACGCGCCTTCAGGTCGTTGACCAGGTACGGGTTCGCGACCGTGAACTCGCCGGACATGTTCGACTTCACGAACAGGTTCGAGTACGCCGGTTCGATCGACTGGCTGACCCCGCAGATGTTGGAGATCGTCGCGGTCGGCGCGATCGCCATCACGTTGGAGTTCCGCATGCCGTCGCGCAGCACCTTGGTGCGCAGGGCGTCCCAGTCCAGCGACTTGGTGTCGTCCAGGATCACGTCACCCTTGCGAGCTGTGCGCAGGATCTCCAGCGAGTCGATCGGCAGCACGCCCTTGCTCCACAGCGAACCGTCGTACGTCGAGTAGGCGCCACGCTCGGCGGCCAGATCGCTGGAGGCCTCGATCGCGTGGTAGCTGATCGCCTCCATCGAGCTGTCGGCGAAGGCGATGGCGGCCTCCGACGAGTACGGGATGCGGAGTGAGAACAGCGCGTCCGCGAAGCCCATCAGGCCGAGGCCGACCGGACGGTGCCGTTGGTTGGCGCGCTCCGACTCGGGCGTCGTGTAGAAGTTCACGTCGATGACGTTGTCGAGCATCCGGACCGCGGTCTTCACCGTGTCGCGGAGCAGATCAGCGTCCAGGCCGGTCTCGGTCAGGTGCGCGACCAGGTTGACCGAGCCCAGGTTGCAGACCGCGGTCTCGTCGACCGTCGTGTTCAGCGTGATCTCGGTGCACAGGTTCGACGAGTGCACGACACCGCTGTGCTGCTGCGGCGACCGCAGGTTGCACGGGTCCTTGAAGGTGATCCACGGGTGACCGGTCTCGAACAGCACGGTCAGCATCCGGCGCCACAGGTCCAGCGCGCGGACCCGGCGGAAGACCCGGATCTCACCGCGGTCGGCGGCCGCCTCGTACTTCTCGTACGCCGTCCGGAACTCGGTCCCGAACAGGTCGTGCAGGTCCGGGACCTCGTCGGGCGAGAACAGCGTCCACTGGCCGTCGGCCTCGACCCGCTGCAGGAACAGGTCCGGCACCCAGTTGGCGGTGTTCATGTCGTGCGTCCGGCGGCGCTCGTCGCCGGTGTTCTTGCGCAGGTCGAGGAACTCCTCGATGTCCATGTGCCAGGTCTCGAGGTACGCGCAGACCGCACCCTTGCGCTTGCCGCCCTGGTTGACCGCGACGGCGGTGTCGTTGGCGATCTTCAGGAACGGTACGACGCCCTGCGACTCACCGTTGGTACCACGGATCTTGGCGCCGATCCCGCGGACCGGGGTCCAGTCGTTGCCGAGACCGCCGGAGTACTTGGCGAGCAGGGCGTTGTTGCGGATCCCGGCGAAGATGCCGGACAGGTCGTCGTCCACCGTGGTGAGGAAGCAGGACGAGAGCTGCGGACGCGTAGTACCGGAGTTGAACAGCGTCGGTGTCGACGACATGAAGCGGAACGAGCTGAGCAGCTCGTAGAACTGGATCGCGCGGCCCTCCCGGTCCTCCTCGCGCAGCGCCATCCCCATCGCGACCCGCAGGAAGAACGCCTGCGGCAGCTCGAACCGGGTCTTGTCGATGTGCAGCAGGTAGCGGTCGTAGAGCGTCTGCAGCCCGAGGAAGGCGAAGTCCAGGTCGCGCTCGGGGTGGATCGCCGCGGCCAGCCGGTCCAGGTCGAAGGTGGCCAGCTCGGGGTCGAGCAGGCCGGCCTCGATCCCGGTCGCGATGTAGCGCGGGAAGTATGCGGGGTAGGCCGTGGCCATGTCGGCCTGGCTGGCCTGCCGCGGCTCGCCGTGCACGCGACCGAGCGCCTCGCGGCGGATCTGGTCGAGCAGCAGGCGGGAGGCGGCGTAGCTGTACTGCGGCTCGGTCTCGACGTAGGACCGGGCGGCCATCACCAGCGCCAGCTCTACCTCGTGCTGGGCGATGCCGTCGTAGCAGGAGCCGATCGTCTCGTTCAGGATCTGCTCGGAATCGACCGCGTCCAACCCGGCGGCGGCCTCGGCGACGATCACGCGCAGTCGCTCGACGTCGAGCGGAGCGCGGGTCCCGTCGGCCTGGCGGACCGACACGACCGGCTTGGTCTCGGCCAGCTCCGCGGCGTCGGCGGGGGTGCGGGCCTTGTTGCGCTCCTCGCGGTACAGCACGTAGGCCCGGGCGACCTGATGCTCTCCCGCGCGCATCAGAGCCAGCTCGACCTGGTCCTGGATGTCCTCGACCTGGACGCTGCGGGTGTCACCGCGCCGCGTCAGCGCCTCGACGACCCGGCCGGTCAGGTCGGTCACCAGGTCCCGGACCCGGTGGGTGGCGCCGGCGTCGTTGCCCTCGACCGCGAGGAACGCCTTCGTGACGGCGACCGAGATCTTGGTCGCGTCGAAATCGGTGTTGCTGCCATCGCGGCGTACGACGGTCAGCTGGGTCCCGTGGCCGGCCTCGTCGGCCGCCGATCGGGAGGTGGAAGCGATGGTCACAAGTGCTCTTCTCTCGCTACGCGTACGGAGGACCGCGACTGTGAGAGCACGCGCGCACGACGAGACGACAGCACCGGCCGGACACTGGTCATCACGCCCTGCGACCCACCCTCGAGGTCTCGGACCGTGTGCACCGGCGGTGCACACGCCGGCGACAGGTACCCGGACTCGCGGAGACCTGTCGGCATCCGCTCACCGTTGCGGGGCAGCTCCGGAATTGCACCGGATTCCCCTGACCGCCAGCGAGAAGGACTCTAGGTCAGTCGCAACATCTAGTGGTAACCGACACGCCGTCCACGACATGTTGTGGTTCTCAAGCGGCGGTGCCATACAGATCCTGTAACGTCATGATCTCTGATCCGTGATGAATCAGCTCGCGATTGAGACGTAACACGACGTGCCCGAACGGCTCCTCGGCGTCCAGTGCGGTCGCCTGACTGAGCCCCGTCACCGTCACCTGGTCCTCCATCAGCGCCGCGATCCCGTCCTGCCAGGCCTCGACCCAATGCGTCAGCCACGCCACCGCGTCGCGCGCGTTCCCATGCAGCGTGATGTCCCCACGGCCCTGCTCCCGCGGCCCGAACGTCCACTCCCACCGCTCGAAGAACGTCTCCGTCAGATGCGCGATCAACCACGCGATCGTCCGCGGCCCCCGATGATCCGGCTCGTCCGGCCACTGCGCCACCCACTCCCCGGCCCCCTGTGACCGGTAATGGCTCGGGTAATGCCGCCGCACGACGGTCAACGCCTCACCCCGCGGCTGCCAGAAGTACTCCTCATCGGTCAGCCGCGCCAACCGCCCCGACAGCACCAGCCAACTGAACCCCAACTGCCCCCGCACCATCGCCATCGCCGACGGCTCGTGCAACAGCTCCCAGTCGAACATGTGTTCGAATGTAGAACTGCGCTCGCCTCGGTGTCAAACAGTGATCTGGGAACCCACGATGACGACTTGTTCGCGGGGGAGGTGGAAGTACTCCGCTGCGTCGGCGGTGATGGCGGTGGTGGCGAGGAAGATGTGTTTGCGCCAGCGGGGCATGCCGGGGGTGTCGCCCAGTTTGAGTTCGATGGCGGAGAGGAAGTAGGAGGTGTCGTCGGGGTCGACGGTGAGCTCGGTGCTCTGGGCGGCGGCCTGGGTGAGGATCTCGGGGACGTTGGCGTTCTCGACGTAGCCCAGGCGGGCGGTGACGTGGATGATGCCGTCGTCGGTGTAGCCGAGGTCGTCGACCAGGACGCGTTCCTCTTCGGGGGCGTGCGGGACGGTGAGGGTCTCGATCGACAGGATGACCACGTTGCGGTGCAGGACGTGGTTGTGCTCGACGTTGGCGCGCATCGCGAGCGGCACGGTGGTGTTGCCGCGGTTGAGGAAGACCGCCGTACCGGGGACGCGGGTGATCGGGCGCTCGTGCAGGGTGTCGATGAACTCGCGGAGCAGGCCTTCTTCCTTCTCGCGCTTGGCCGTGACGAGCTGGCGGCCCTGCTGCCAGGTGATCAGGACAGTGAAGACGGTGACCGCGATCAGCAGCGGCAGCCAGCCGCCGTGGACGAACTTGGTCAGGTTGGCGGCGAGGAACAGCAGTTCGACACTGAGGAAGAAGGTGGCGCCGACAATGACCATCCACAGCGGTTTGCGCCACTGTTTGCGGACGAGGTAGAAGAACAGCAGCGAGTTGATGACGATCGTCCCGGTGACCGCCATCCCGTAGGCGAACGCCAGGGCGGCTGAGCTCTCGAAGGCGAAGACCAGGGTCAGTACGGCGATCATCAGTGCCCAGTTCACCCAGGGCACGTAGATCTGCCCGGCGCTCTCGGTCGAGGTGTACCTGATCCGTAGCCGGGGCAGGTAGCCGAGCTGGACGGCCTGGTGCGCGACCGAGAAGGCGCCGGTGATCACGGCCTGGGCGGCGATGACGGTGGCGGCGGTGGCCAGCACCACCATCGGGATCCGGCCCCAGTGCGGAACGAGCAGGAAGAACGGGCTGCTGAAGGCGTTCGGGTCGTCGAGGATCAGGGCGCCCTGGCCGAGGTAGCTCAGGATGAGGGCGGGGAAGACCATGAACAGCCAGGCCCGGGTGATCGGCTTGCGGCCGAAGTGGCCGAGGTCGGCGTAGAGCGCCTCGGCGCCGGTGATCGCCAGCACGACCGCTGCCAGGGCGAAGAACGCCGTCCCGAAGTGGCCGGTCAGGAAACCGATCGCGTACGTCGGTGAGAGCGCCTTGAGGATGCTCGGGTGCCGCACGATGCCGCCGATCCCGCAGGCGGCGATCGTGACGAACCAGATGATCATGATCGGTCCGAACGAGCGGCCGATCCGGCCGCTGCCGTGGCGCTGCACGCTGAACAGGCCGAGGATGATGGCGGCGGTGATCGGCACCACCCAGGTCGCCAGGCCCGGCTGGAGGACCTCGATCCCCTCGACCGCGGACAGCACCGAGATGGCCGGGGTGATCATCGAGTCGCCGAAGAACAGCGAGGCGCCGAAGATGCCGAGAGCGGCCAGGATGACCGTGGTCCGGCGTCCGTTCGACTCGCCGGTGCCGCGGATCAGGGTGATCATGGCCAGGATGCCACCCTCGCCCTGGTTGTCGGCGCGCAGGACCAGCAGCACGTACTTCAGCGTCACCACGATCGTGACCGACCAGAAGACCAGTGAGATGATCCCGAACACATTCGTGGTGGCGGTCGCCACCGGATGCGGGTCACCGGGATTGAAGATCGTCTGGATGGCATAGATCGGACTGGTCCCGATGTCGCCGAAGACGACGCCGAGGGCGCCGATCATCAAAGCGGCCTTGGCCGGGGTCCGTACCCCCGTGGTGTGGCTCGTCACGGTGAAGATTGAACCATGGGGCGGGGCCCTCAGCGCTTGCGTGGCCCCCGGATGGCGACGTACAGCAACCCGACGCCGAAGGCGGCGACGATCGGTCCGACGATGGCCCACAGCGAGCTGCCGGTCATCGAGCTGCCCTTGAGATAACCGAGTCCCTGCAGCGTCCAGACCGCGCCGAGCACGGTCAGCAACACGCCGAAAGCGATGGCGACAATCTTTCCCATGGTCGGAGGTTAGTCGAGCAACTCGTCGCACAGGGCAACGAGTCGCTCGCGGAGCGGCCGGGCCCGGGCCGCGAAGGTCCGCTGAGCGGCGGCGTACTCGGCCTTGCCGGCCGCGGTTTCGATCCGGACCGGCTCGTAGCCGAGCGGTGCCAGGTCGTACGGCGAGGCGCGCATGTCGAGCGTGCGGATGTCGCGGGCGAGCTCGAAACAGTCCAGCACCAACGCGCTCGGCGTGAACGGTGCGAGCTTGGTCGCCCACTTGTAGAGGTCCATGTTGGCGTGCAGACAGCCGCCCTGCTCCAGCTTCGGCTGCGACTCGCGCGTCGGCTGCAGGACGTTGAGCGGTCGCGCCTCGTCGGTGAAGAAGCGGAAGGCGTCGAAGTGCGAGCAGCCGATCTTGTGCGACTCGACCACCTGATCGGTGCCCTCGGCCCCTAATCGCAGCGGCCACTTCTCATGCCGTACGGCGTCCGTCCGGTACACCATCGCCCATTCGTGCAGACCGAAACACCCGAACTGCGGTTGCCGATCCAGCGTCGCGCCGAGCAGTGCGCGGATCCACTTGATGCTGTCCGTCCGGCGCTCGATCCCGGCGGGATCGAGCTGCGCGGTGCCGTCGATCACCACATAGCCACGGCGCTCGCCGTACTCGGGAGCATCGAGCAGCCGGAGGCTAGGCCCAGGGTGCCAGAGGCGCAACTGGTTCGGGCGCGCGGAGTAATAGGTGAAGAGGAAGTCCTCGACCGGGTGGGACTCTCGGCGCTGCTTGCGGGCGAGATGCCCAGCCAGCAGGGCGTCCGCACGCAGAGTGTGCGCCTGCTGCAAGGGCTCCCAGTCCGAGCGGAGAAGAGTGGTCACAGCGCCAGCGAGAACGCGTAGAGATCGATGCCGGCAACCGGGGACCAGTCACGCTCCGGGAGACGCTCAAACCCCAGCCGCTCATAGATCCGGTGGGCGGTCTTCATATACACAGCACTGCTGAGCACGATCCGCGGCAGCCCGCGCGAGCGCGTCTGTTCTATACAGTGCTCGGTCAGCGCGGTCCCGATCCCGAGTCCACGCGCGCGTCCGGCGACTCCGAGCATCCGGAACTCGCCCTCGTCGTCCAGCCCGATCTCCCGGTACGGCGAGCCGGCCGGGCAATAGGTGACCGTGCCGAGCAGGCCATCGGCGTCAGCCGCGACCCACAGCTCAGCCTGTACGGCGCGATCGGCGGCAGCACGCAGCGTCATCGCGTACTCACCGCGGACGAAGCCGTCGTGTGAGTACGCCTCCACGGTCAGTTCGCCGACGGCGTCGTACTCGTCCGGTTGGGCCCGGCGGATCTCCCAAGTCACCGCACCACTGTCTCATTCCACCGCGACGGTAGGCTCGGGCCCGTGCGTATCGCCAGATTCTCCGTCGACGACGAACCCAAGTACGGCATCGTCGAGACCGACGACCCCGAGGGGCTCGTCGGAACCGTCGCCCTCCTCGACTCCGACCCGCTCTACCGGCCGGTCCAGCTCACCGGGGAGACGCTGCCGCTGGCCGACGTCCGGCTGCTGGCCCCGGTGATCCCGCGCAGCAAGGTGGTCTGCGTCGGCCGCAACTACGCCGCGCACGCCGCCGAGCTGGGCAACGAGGTGCCGCCGGAGCCGATGATCTTCCTGAAGCCGAACACCTCGGTGGTCGGCCCGCTGGACGGCATCGTCTACCCCGAGCAGACCAACGACCTGCAGTTCGAGGGTGAGCTGGCGATCGTGATCGGCCGGATCTGCCGCGATCTGCCCAAGGAGCGCGCCGAAGAGGTGATCTTCGGGTACACGATCGCGAACGACGTGACCGCTCGCGACCTGCAGAAGACCGACGGTCAGTGGGCCCGGGCCAAGGGCTACGACACCTTCTGCCCGCTCGGCCCGTGGATCCAGACCGACCTCGACGTGGCGGATCTGCGGGTGACCACGACCCTGAACGGCGAGACCAAGCAGGACGGCCGGACGTCGCAGTTCATCTTCGACATCCCGACCGTGCTGGCCTACATCACCTCGTTCACGACGCTGCTGCCCGGCGACGTCGTACTGACCGGAACGCCGGCCGGTGTCGGCCCGATGCTGCCCGGTGACTCGGTCTCGGTCACCGTCGAAGGCCTCGGGACGCTGACGAACAGGGTGATCGTGCGTGACTGAGCGGCCCGCTCGCGACGATTCCGACGTCCTGGGCGGCCTGCGACCGGAGCAGGTCCGGGTCCGGTTCCCACCGTCCCCGACCGGCCTGCTCACGGTCGGCAACATTCGCAGTGCCTTGTTCAACTGGGCCTTCGCCCGGCACTATGGCGGCACGCTCGTGCTCCGGATCGAGGACACCGACCAGACCCGGAACACCCCGGAGGCGCTCGACTACACGCTCGACGCACTGCGGTGGCTCGGCCTGACCTGGGACGAGGGTCCCAGCGTCGGTGGTGACCTCGGCCCGTACCTGCAGTCCGAGCGGATGGACCTCTACGCCGACATCGTCACCAAGCTGATGGCGGCCGAGAAGGCGTACCACTGCTACTGCTCGCAGGAGGAGCTCGACGACCGCCGCGACGCCGCTCGCTCGGCCGGACAGCCCAGCGGGTACGACGGTCACTGCCGCGCGCTGACCGACGAGCAGCGGGAAGCGTTCCTGGACGAGGGCCGCCGGCCGGTGGTCCGGCTGCGGATGCCGGACCGGCCGATCGTGTTCGACGACCTGGTCCGCGGCGAGATCACCTTCCTGCCCGAGAACCTCGGCGACTACGTCCTGGTCCGGGCGAACGGCTACCCGCTCTATCCGCTGGTGAACCCGGTCGACGACGCCCTGATGAACATCACTCACGTGCTGCGCGGCGAGGACCTGCTGTCCTCGACGCCGCGCCAGATCGCGTTGTTCGAGGCGCTGGCCGAGATCGGGATCGGCAGTGGCCGGACGCCCCGCTTCGGTCATCTGCCGATGGTGATGGGGTCCGAGGGCAACAAGAAGCTGTCCAAGCGCGACCTGGGCGCCGGCCTGGACGAGTACCGCACCCAGGGCTTCCTGCCCGAGGGCCTGCTGAACTACCTGGCCCTGCTCGGCTGGTCGATCGCCGACGACCGCGACGTGTTCACGATGGCCGAGATGATCGAGGCCTTCGACATCCGCAAGGTGAACTCGAACGCGGCCCGCTTCGACCAGAAGAAGTGTGAGGCGATCAACGCCGCGCACATGCGGATGCTGCCGCAGGACGAGTTCGCCGCTCGCACGGTCCCCTTCCTGGTCAGCGCCGGCTACCTGCCGGCCGTGCCGTCCGACGACCAGCTCGCCGTACTGCGAGCCGCCGTACCGTTGGTGCAGGAGCGGATGGATGCGCTGGGCGAGTCGGTGGAGCTGCTCGGCTTCCTGTTCGCCGGCGACCGGTTCGTGATCGAGCCCGACGCCGCGGCGAAGGTGCTGGCCGGCGATGCCGGGACGGTCCTGGAGGCGTCGGCCAAGGCACTCGAGAACGTCGAGTGGACCACCGAGGCGATCGAGGCCGCCTTGCGGGCGTCGCTGGTCGACGGCCTCGGCCTGAAGCCGAAGAAGGCGTTCGGCCCGGTCCGCGTCGCCGTCTCCGGCCGTCGCGTCTCGCCCCCACTGTTCGAATCGATGGAGCTGCTCGGCCGCGAGGTGTCGTTGCGGCGCATCGAGCAGGCGCGCGTGAAAGTGGAGCACTGATGGCAGCACCGACGTACCAACGCCTGTTGAAGAACGACGCGACCCCGACCGGGTACGTCGTCCTCGGCGCCCTGACCATCTTCGTCGGCTGGTCGATCGCCGGCGTGCTCTTCCTGAGCATCGGCCGCGCGATCCGGGTGGATCCGCCCGGTACGACGTCGTGGATCACGCTGCTGATGACGAACTTCTACCTGATCTCGCTGATCCCGCTGAGCATCTGGGTCGCCCGCCTGCTGAACCGGCAGGCACCGGGGCTGCTGTCCTCGGTGGTCGGCCGGCTGCGCTGGAAGCCGCTGGCCTGGTTCGCCGTCGCGGCGGTCGCTCTGGAGCTCGTGGCGCTGCTCGCGGTGAAGGTCGGTCTGGTCAGCGTGCTCGACAACAGCAAGACCGGGATGGCGCCGGACGTCGTCGGCGTGATCCTGGTTGCGTTGCTGACCTCGACGTTCCAGGCGGCGGGGGAGGAGTACTTCTTCCGCGGCTACCTGCTGCAGGGCGTCGGTGCGTTCGTCCGGAGCCCGTTGGTGGCGGTCCTCGTCACGACTGTGCTGTTCACGATGGCGCACGGCGTCTGGCCGTGGCAGAGCCCGGCGTTGTTCCTCGACCGGTTCGCCTTCGGCCTGCTCGCGGGCTTCCTCGCGATCCGCACCGGCGGACTCGAGGCCTCGATCGCAGCGCACGCCGCGAACAACGTCGTGACCTTCGTGTACGCCGCTCTGACCAACAGCGTCGGCTCGAGTCTCGGCGCCACGGATGCTCCGTGGTCGCTGGTGATCCTCGACATCCTGAAGTTCGCCGCGTTCGGTGCGGTCGCCGTCCTGATCACCCGCCGCGAGAACCTCGAGACCACCTGCAAGCTGCCGCTCGCCCAACTCCCGAGGATGGTGTGACGGGTGTGACAACCCGCCCGGGGGACCTCGTTTTGGTGTCCGGCGGGTGCCTCGGGTAAGCTCTCCGAGCCGGGTTGGTGAGGGCGGAAACAAACTCTCCAGGCCAGTGCAGTGGTCTTCTTTGAAGGAAAAATGCCTTTGGGGTATGGGGTAATTGGCAGCCCGTCTGATTCTGGTTCAGTTAGTCTAGGTTCGAGTCCTAGTACCCCAGCGGATTGGACCGCACCGATGAAAATCGGTAAAGTTCAACCTCGTTGCCCGGTCCGCAAGGACCGGCTGACAAAACTCTGGCCCCGTTGTGTAGCGGCCTAGCACGCCGCCCTCTCAAGGCGGTAGCGCGGGTTCGAATCCCGTCGGGGCTACCAGAGCGAAGACCCTCAACCTCCGGGTTGAGGGTCTTTTTGTCGTCTCTGGACACTCGTCATCTAACCGCTTAGAGTCTAAGCGGTTAGATTCTCGGCGTTCGTGAGAGGTGTCCATGAAGCGGAGTGCGGTGCTGGCAGCGGTGGTGGCGGCTGTGCTGGTGGCGGGGTGTGGTGGGTCGCCGGATCAGGCGGCTGGTGGAGATGCCGGGCCGGAGACGGGGACGATCACGTTCACGGGGACGGACAACGCGGATACCTACAACCCGGTGATCTCCGCCTTCCAGACGAAGTATCCCGGGATCAAGGTCACCTACCTGCAGATTCCGTTCGATCAGTTCAACGCGACGATGCAGCAACGGCTGAGCGCGAAGGACGCCGGGATCGACGTCTATACGGTGGACGAGCCGCGGGTGTCGCAGTTGGCCGCGAAAGGCTTTCTGACCGACCTGAGCGAACTGGACAGCCGCGCGAAGACCTCGTTCGGGGAGACGGCGTACCAGGTCAATCACTTCCGCGACAAGCTGTGGTCGCTGCCGATGTGGAACTCGACGCAGTTCCTCTTCTACAACAAGACCGCGCTGGCCAAGGCGCAGGTCGCGCCGCCGACCGCGGACCCGGCCAAGCGCTGGACCTGGGAGCAGGTCGAGGCGGCCGGGCGGAAGGCACAGCAGGCGGGGACGAAGTACGGGCTGTTCACCGAGCAGCCAGAGGCCTACTACCAACTGCAGCCGCTGGTGGAGTCGCTCGGCGGTGGCTCCGGCATCACCGGCGACGACGCCCTCACCCCGGCCGTCGAGACCGACGGGTGGAAGAAGGCCATGCAGTGGTACGGCGCGACGTACCGGAGTGGCCTGTCACCTCGGGGGATCGGCGGGTTCCAGACCGGCCCGGTGTTCAGTGCCGGCAACGCGGCGTTCTTCGTCGGCGGTCCGTGGGACCTGAAGATCTTCGGTACGGCGAAGTTCGACTGGGGTGTCGCGCCGATGCCGTACTTCGCCGGGGGCAAGCCGGTGACGCCGACCGGCTCGTGGTCGCTGGGGATCAACCCGGCGTCCAAGCAGCAGGGGATGGCGCGGAAGTTCCTGGAGTTCGCGACGCTCGACGCCACCGGCAACCTACTCACCACGCAGACGACCACGATCATCCCGGCCAACCTCGCGGCATTGAAGCAGTACCTGCCCGCGATGGACGACTACTCCGGTCAGCACACCAAGGGCGCGGCCGCGATCACGGCGTACGAGGCAGCCAGTACGGCGACCTCGCGGCCGGTGAGTGTCGGCTACATCCAGTTCGAGGAAGTGATGGGCAAAGCGTTCGCCGACATCCGCAATGGCAGTGAACCCAATGCCCGTCTCGCTGAGGCCACCCGTCAGTTGACGGAGGCTTGGAAGTCGATCAAGTGAAGCAACAACGGCAGGGGCTGATCGCGCTCGCCTTCCTGGCACCCGCGTTGATCAGCCTAGCGGTGCTCCGGATCGGCCCGGCGATCTACGCACTCGTCGAGAGCTTCTACGCCGAGAGCCTGCTCCGGGGCGGCCGCGTCTTCACCGGCTTGAGCAACTACTCGGACCTGTTGGCCAACAAGGACTTCCGGCAAGCCGTCTGGATCACCCTCCTCTTCACCGTGCTGGTGAACCCGATCCAGGTCGTCGCCTCGTTCCTGCTCGCCATCCTCTTCACCCAGCGCGCACCCGGCACGAGGCTGTGGCGCACGCTCGTCATCCTGCCGATCGCCACCCCACCCGCCGTCTCGGCGGTGATCTGGAGCGTGATCTACCGGCCGGACGGAATCGCCAACAGCTTTCTGGCCCGGCTCGGCCTTCCGGACCAACCGTTCCTCACCTCGTCGAGTCAAGTCCTCCCAGCCCTGATCGTGCTGCTGTCCTGGATCGGCGTCGGCTACTGGATGCTCTTCCTGATCGCCGGCATCCAGGACATCCCGGACGAGATCCGCGAAGCCGCTCTGCTCGACGGCGCCGGTGCCTGGCGCCGGATGATCTCGGTGACGCTTCCCTTGGTACGGCGGCCACTCGCGTTCGTGCTCGTCGCCGACACCGTCTCGAACCTGCTCGTGTTCGCACCCGTGCAGATCCTCACCAAGGGCGGACCGAACGGATTCAGCAACCTCCTGATGTACGACGTCTACACCCGTGCCTACGCGTTGGGCGACATCCACGTCGCCCAGGCCGAGGTCGTCCTGCTCCTCGTACTCACGCTCGCGATCGTCGCCGCGCAGTTCCGGTTGTTGCGAGGCGACCGATGAGACGGCTCAGTTTGTCGGCGCTCGGCGCCGTGATCGGTCTGCTCTTCTTCATCCCACTGCTCTGGGTGGTCACGAACTCGCTGCGCCCCGGCTCGGAGACCTTCGCCCATCTCAGCCCGCTGACCTGGGAATCGTTCGTCGAGCTGCGGCCGACATTCCTCAACTACCGCGACCTGTTCGGCGGCGAGATCGGCCGGGCGACATTCAACTCGATCCTGGTCAGTGCAGTCACCGTCCTGGTCGGCCTGGCGGTCTGTGCCTCCGCCGCCTTCGGGTTGGCGGCGTTCCAGTACCGCGGTCGCGGGCTCGCGTTCGGCATCGTCGTCCTGAGCTTCCTGGTGCCGTTCGACGCGATCGCGATCCCGCTGTCCACGATGTTCCGGGACTGGAACCTGACCAACACCTTCACCGGACTGATCCTGCCCGGCATCGGCAACGGGATGGCGATCTTCCTGCTCCGGCAGTTCTTCCTCGGCATCCCGACCGAGCTGGTCGAGGCCGGCCGCCTCGACGGGCTCAACTGGTTCGGCGTGTTCCGGTGGATCTACCTGCCGTTGTCGCGGCCCGCGCTGATCGGTGCCGGTCTGATGTTGTTCCTCTTCCAGTGGCAGTCCTACGTCTGGCCGCTGTTGATCGGTACCGATGCCAAGCACATCGTCGGCCCGGTCGCCCTCGCCAACCTGCAGGGGCAGAACTTCACCGACTACGGCCTGGTCTTCGCCGGTGCCGTCGTCCTTACGATCATCCCGCTGGCTGTGATCGCAGGTTTCCAGCGGTACTTCGTCCAGTCCGTCTCCTCCAGCGGACTCAAGTAGGAAGTGACCTCGATGCGCCAACTGATCCTCGACACCGACATCGGCTCGGATGTCGACGACGCGATGGCCCTGGCCCTGATCCTGGGCACCCCCGGCCTGGACCTCGTTGCCACCCACACCGTGTACGGCGACACCCGGCTCCGCGCCCAACTGGCCCGCCGGTACGGCGCTCTGGCCGGCCGCGACCTCACAGTCGTCGCCGGTACGACGGAAACGCTGTCGGGCCGCAAGGTGTGGTGGGCCGGTCACGAAGGCACGTTGCACAGTGGCCTGGAGGCGGAGACGTTCGCACCGGGCAGTGCGCCCGAGGACCTCATCGCCCGACTGCAAGCCAACCCTGGTGAGCTTGATGTTGTTGCGATCGGCCCCCTGACCAATCTGGCCGCGGCACTCGAGCTGGAGCCGCAGATAGCGCAGTGGATCCGCCACCTCTCGGTGATGGGCGGCCACTTCGGTCCGGACTCCAAGCCCGAGCACAACTTCAAGAGCGACGACGTGGCTGCGCGGGCCGTCCTCACGGCCGGCATCCCGACGACGATCACCGCGATCGAGATCACGGAGCAGGTGGCCATCGGAGCGGACCTTCTGCAACGCATCCGGGCGGCCGGCCCACTCGGTGCTGCGCTGGGTGCGGATATCGAGCAGTGGTGGGCGTACTGGAAAGAGACGTGGAACGTGCCGCACGACCCAGTTGCCGTGCTCACACTGTCCCGGCCCGACCTGTTCAACCTGTCGCCGCGAGGCCGGATCACAATCGCGGATGGTGGTCTCAGTACATTCACTCCGGATCCGGCGGGTACCGTGCGCATCGTGACCGATCTCGACACCGCCGCCGTGGCTGAGGAGATCACCGCCCGCATCGTGGCCGCTGGTGGGGAGACTGATGGCGACGGCTCGTGACGTCGCAGAGCGAGCCGGTACGTCGACTGCTGTCGTCAGCTACGTCTTCAACAACGGTCCGCGCCCAGTAGCCGAGGCAACCCGGCAACGGGTGCTGGAGGCGGCGGCTGAGCTCGACTACAAGCCGAACGCGGTCGCCCGCGCTCTGAGCGCCGGACGCACCTTCTCTTTAGGGCTGTTGATCCCACAGGTCCGCAACCCGTTCTTCGCCACACTCACCGAGCACCTGGAGATCGTGGCGCGGTCACACGGCCACCTGCTGCTCATCGGCGACTCGGCGGGTGATCCGGCGCAGGAGTCAGCGCACATCGGTTCATTCATTGAGCGGAAGGTGGATGGCGTCGTACTGGTGTCTCTGCTGGCGGAGCCGGCGATCCGGCGGTTCCACTCGGCCGGCGTGCCGGTGGTTGCCTTGCACCCGGTACCGGATGGTGTGACGGTCTCCACGTTGTCTATCGACTACGTGGCTGCGGCTGAGGCCGCTGTGGATCACTTGCTGGCCCACGACTACAAGACGCTGGCTGTCTTAACGGGCCCAGAAGACTCACCCGGTACGGCGCAACACCGGGCCGGCGTGGAGCGGGCGCTGGCGAAGCATCCCAAGACGACAGTGCGGTACGCCGCCGGCCCGGTATCCCGGTTCGCCGCGCGGGACGCCGTACAGGCTTGGTTTCAGCAGAAGCGGCCACCGCGGGCTGTCTATTGCGCTACCGACGAGCAGGCGTTCGGGGTGCTGTTTGCTGCGTGGGAGGCCGGACTGCGGGTGCCGGAGGACGTCGCGGTGATGGGTGTCGACGGCACCGATGAGTGTGCGGTCTCGATCCCACCGTTGGCCAGCGTGCGTCAGCCGGTCGACGAGATCGCTCGGCAGGCCGTAGACGTACTACTGGCCGCCCCCGATCGGGAGGCGGCCAGAGTGGTCTTGGATTTTGCGTTGGTACCGCGAACGTCCTGTGGGTGTTGATTACTCCGAAGCGCGGCGCAGTGCTTCGGAGAGACGCTCTGCTGCGGCCATGACGGCCGGGGCGTGCATGCGGCCGGGCTGACGGGACAGGCGCTCGATCGGACCGGATACGGAGACCGAGGCAATCACCTTGCCACTGGGGGAGCGGACCGGTGCCGAGACCGAGGCAACGCCCTGCTCACGCTCACCGACCGAGTGCGCCCAGCCGCGACGCCGTACGCCGGCCAGTGCGGCAGCGTTGAAGGTCGCGTTGTGCAGGCCGCGGTGCATGCGCTCCGGGTCCTCCCAGGCAAGCAAAATCTGAGCAGCTGAGCCGGCCGCCATGGTCAGCTGGCTGCCCACGGGGACGGTGTCGCGCAGACCGGACGGGCGCTCGGCCGCTGCCACACAGACGCGGTACTCGCCCTGGCGGCGGAACAACTGGGCCGATTCACCAGTGATGTCACGCAGTCGGGCCAGCACTGGACCGGCGGTGGCCAGCAGACGGTCCTCACCGGCGGCGGAGGCCAACTCGCTGAGTCGCGGGCCGAGCACGAAGCGTCCCTGCATGTCCCGGCCGACCAGCCGGTGGTGCTCGAGAGCGACCGCCAACCGGTGTGCCGTCGGCCGCGCCAGCCCCGTGGCCGCCACGAGTCCGGCCAGGGTCGCCGGTCCGGACTCGAGTGCGGACAGAACGAGAGCTGCTTTGTCGAGCACGCCGACTCCGCTAGAGTTGTCCATGAGACGATATTGCCGTCTCGAATCGTGGAACGCAAGTCGCTTCGGTGCCTCGATCGAGAGCACTGTGAGCCAAAGCACCTCACCACACAGCAAACCTCAAAGGAGAGTCTGATGGGTAGGACGTTGTCGGAAAAGGTCTGGGATGCGCATGTGGTGCGCCATGCCGACGGAGAGCCCGACCTCCTTTACATCGACCTTCACCTGGTTCATGAGGTCACCAGCCCGCAGGCATTTGACGGACTGCGGCTGGCCGGACGGAAGGTTCGCCGGCCCGATCTGACCATCGCGACCGAGGACCACAACGTCCCGACGCTCGATGTGGACAAGCCGATCGCCGACCTGGTGTCGCGTACCCAGGTGGACACGCTGCGCAAGAACGCCCAGGAGTTCGGCGTCCGGATCCACACGCTCGGCGACCCGGACCAGGGCGTCGTACACGTGATCGGCCCGCAGCTCGGCCTGACCCAGCCCGGGATGACCGTGGTCTGCGGTGACAGCCACACCTCCACGCACGGCGCCTTCGGGGCGATTGCCTTCGGCATCGGTACCAGCGAGGTCGAGCACGTGCTGGCCACCCAGACACTGATGCAGGCACGGCCGAAGACGATGGCGGTCACGGTCGACGGCGTACTGCCCGACGGCGTCTCGGCCAAGGACCTGGTGCTCGCGCTGATCGCGCAGGTCGGCACCGGTGGCGGCCAGGGCTACATCGTCGAGTACCGCGGTGAGGCGATTCGCGCGCTCAGCATGGAAGCGCGGATGACGATCTGCAACATGTCGATCGAGTGGGGCGCCAAGGCCGGCATGATCGCGCCGGACGAGACGACCTTCAACTACCTGCAGGACAAGCCGCATGCGCCGCAGGGCCTCGACTGGGAAGCCGCGGTCGAGTACTGGAAGAGCCTGGCGACCGACGAGGACGCCACCTTCGACCGCGAGGTCGTGCTGCGCGCCGAGGACATCGCGCCGTTCGTCACCTGGGGAACCAACCCCGGCCAGGGTGTTCCGCTGTCGGCCAACGTGCCGTCGCCGGACGACTTCGACAACGAGAACGACAAGATCGCCGCTGAGCGCGCGCTGGAGTACATGGGCCTGACAGCCGGTACGCCGCTGCGCGAGGTGAAGGTCGACACCGTGTTCCTAGGCTCCTGCACCAACGGCCGGATCGAGGACCTGCGCGCCGCGGCCGGGGTCCTGGCCGGGCGGAAGGTTGCCGACGGCACCCGGATGCTCGTCGTACCGGGATCGGGCCGGGTCCGGCTGCAGGCCGAGTCCGAAGGTCTGGACCGGATCTTCAAGGACGCCGGTGCCGAATGGCGTGGCGCGGGCTGCTCGATGTGCCTGGGCATGAACCCGGACACGCTGGCTCCCGGTGAGCGCAGCGCGTCCACCTCGAACCGCAACTTCGAAGGCCGTCAGGGCAAGGGCGGCCGCACCCACCTGGTCTCGCCATTGGTTGCCGCGGCCACCGCAGTCACGGGGACGCTCGCCGCTCCCGCAGACCTGCAGCCGGTCGATGTGGCCGTACCCGAGAGCGTCTGAGGAGCAACGGAATCATGGAAGCCTTCATCCAGCACATCGGTACGGCGGCCCCGCTGCGCCGCAGCAACGTCGACACCGACCAGATCATCCCGGCCGAGTACCTGAAGCGGGTCACCCGGACCGGCTTCGAGGACGGCCTGTTCGCTGCCTGGCGCAACGATCCCGGGTTCGTCCTGAACCAGCCGGAGTACGGCGGTGTCTCGGTGCTCGTGGCCGGACCCGACTTCGGCACCGGATCCTCGCGGGAGCACGCGGTCTGGGCGTTGCTCGACTACGGATTCCGCGTGGTCGTGTGTTCACGCTTCGGCGACATCTTCCGCGGCAACTCCGGCAAGGCCGGACTGCTGGCGGCGCTGGTCAGCCAGGACGTCGTCGAGCAGCTCTGGACGACGATCGAGAACGACCCGGGCACCAAGGTGACCGTGGACCTGGAGAACAAGACGATCTCGGCCGGTGAGCTCTCGGCGCCGTTCGAGATCGACGACTACACGCGCTACCGGCTGCTGAACGGGCTCGACGACGTCGGCATCACCTTGTCCCACGAGGCCGACATCTCGGCGTACGAGGCCACCCGGCCGTCCTTCAAGCCGGCCACGCTGCCGGCCAAGGCTTAGAGGTAAGGGCTATCGCCTCTGTAACGCTTGGCGCTGCAGGGGCGATAACTCTGGTGTTACCCTGGCGTGGTTGTCCGACAAGGCTTGCGAGACCAAGGAGGTGAGGCGCTGATGAACAGCAGCGAACCCTCCAGACATACGGGTCTCGCCTGACTTTCTCTCCACGTGCAGTAGTGGTCAGGCAGACGTGACATGCGCTCACTCACCTGAACCACCGCACCTGGAGGACTCATGTCCGACCTTCGCCTGCGCCCGTTCCGCTCACTGCGTGGCACCGCGCGGAAGCACGCTGCACCTGCCCCTGTGATCGAGCCCACGGTCGAGAAGCCGCGCGATCCCCACAAGCCCAAGGGCCACAGCGTCGTCGACAGCGCGATCTACTGCGACGGGCGCCGGATCGCCTCGCCCGAATCGCTGGCCGAGACCTATCGCGTGCTGCACAAGGCGCCGCGCGGCCTGGCCTGGATCGGCCTGTACCGCCCGGACCAGCGCGAACTGAACTCGCTGGCCAGTGAGTTCGACCTGCACGAGCTGGCCGTCGAGGACGCCATCCAGGCCCACCAGCGGCCGAAGCTCGAGCGGTACGGCGACACGTTGTTCGTGGTCCTGAAGGCCGCGCGGTACCGGGACGCGACCGAGGAGGTCGAGTTCGGTGAGGTGCACATCTTCGTCGGCCCGGACTTCGTGGTGACGGTCCGGCATGCCGAAGCGCCCAACCTGGCGGCGGTCCGGCGCCGGGTCGAGCACGACCCCGACCTGCTCAACCTCGGCACCGAGGCTGTTCTCTACGCGATCATGGACAAGGTGGTCGACGGCTACGCACCCGTGGTCGCCGGCCTCGAGAACGACATCGACGAGATCGAGACCGAGGTCTTCCGCGGCGACCCGAAGGTGTCGCGGCGCATCTACGAGCTGTCCCGTGAGGTCATCGAGTTCCAGCGCGCGACCCGGCCGCTGGTCGGGATGCTGCAGGGACTGCGCGGCGGTTTCGACAAGTACGGCGTCGACGAGGAACTGCAGCGTTATCTGCGCGACGTGGCCGACCACGTCACCGAAGTGGTCGAGAAGGTCGACGGATTCCGTGAACTGCTGCGCGACATCCTGACGGTGAACGCGACCCTGGTGGCCCAGCAGCAGAACGAGGAGATGAAGAGTCTCGCGCTGGCCGGCAGTGAGCAGAACGAAGAGGTGAAGCGGATCTCCGCGTGGGCGGCGATCCTGTTCGCACCGACCCTGATCGGCACCGTCTACGGGATGAACTTCGACAACATGCCAGAGCTGCATTGGCAGTACGGGTACCCGTTCGCGATCGGCCTGATGGGGTTGGTGTGTGTGGGTCTGCACCAGATCTTCAAGCGCCGCGGCTGGCTGTAAGAGGTCCCGGAAACGCCGCAAAACCTCGCAGGAACACCCGATCTGGGCTGTTTGGGCCAAGAATCGCCTAAAAACAAGCCGAATTGCCGCGTTGGTGTTTGGCAACGGCCTGTTCAGTCCATAACGTTCCTGTGAGATCGAGCGCTGTGCTCGACACCTAGTTCACGGAGGGAAGACAGTGAACAAGAGCCAGTTGGTCGAAGCGCTCGCAGTGCACTTCGACGGAAACCGCCGCCAGGCTCAGCACGCCCTGGAGTCGATCATCGACACCATCCAGCGCGAGCTGACCAAGAAGGGTGGCAAGGTCGCCATCACCGGTTTCGGTGCCTTTGAAGCCATCGATCGTCCGGCCCGCCTGGTCCGCAACCCGCGGACGAACCAGGTTCTGAAGGCGAAGAAGACCGTGGTGCCGAAGTTCCGCGCGGGTGCGGAGCTGAAGGCCGTTGTCTCCGGTGCGAAGAAGCTGCCGAAGCTTGTCGCCCCGAAGGCCACCGCGACCGCCACCAAGGCGGCCGCTCCGGCCAAGAAGGCCGCGCCGGCCAAGGCCGCCGCGACCAAGACCGTAGCCAAGAAGGCCCCGGCCAAGGCCGTTGCCAAGAAGGCCGCTCCGGTCAAGGCTGCCGCCAAGAAGGCTGCGCCCGTCAAGGCCGCCGCCAAGAAGGCCCCGGCCAAGAAGGCTGCTCCGGTCAAGGCAGTAGCCAAGAAGGCGCCGGCCAAGAAGGCCCCCGCCAAGAAGGTCGCCGCGAAGAAGGCTCCGGCCAAGCGCGCAGCACGCTGAATTACCTAGCACTACGGCTGAAGGCCGGTCACTCCCTCCAGGAGCGACCGGCCTTCGCTGGTTCTACAGGACGGTGGCGAACGCGACCTTGGTGATCGCCAGGCCCGCACCGGAGCCGGTGGTCTCGATGCGGACGCGCTGGCCCACCCGCAGCAGGCGAACCGGAGTCTCCGCGATCGCGTGCACGCTAAAGGGAAGCTCGATCCCGGTGTCGGTCAGCACCGCTCCGGAGAAACTCTCACTGTCGTAACGGCTCACGGTGGCTTGCATGTCAGCAGGCTAGGCCTTCGGATCCGGTGACGGAACCCAGCACCAGCGACATCACGTCGGCGGTCGCGGGACCGACGCCCAGCTGGATCGCGTGCGCGAGATCCGCCGCGGTGTCGACATCACGCCGTACCGAGTCGATGCCGGTCAGCTCGATCGGCACCGCGCCGGACGCCTGGTGGGCCAGGGCGGAGCCGACACCGAAGCGGGGGTCGAGGTCGACACCGGCGGCCGCCGCGAGCATCGTCGTACCGGTGCCGGGTTCGTCGATCACGAACGACCGCGGGGCTGTGCAGGCAGCCAGTACGGCGGTGAGCTCGGCCGGACGCAGTGCGGGCAGGTCGGCCGACAGTGCAGCCACACCATGCCCTGGGAAGCGTTCTGCGGCGATCGAGGCGCCGTACCGGAGGGCGCCGTTGAGGCCGTCGTCGCCAAGATCCGGTACGACGTGTGCTCCGACCGCGGTCACGTCCGCGGCGACGACCGGGTCGTCGGTGACCACGAGAACCGCGCGCACCAATCCCGAAGCCAGCGCGGCCGCAGTAGTGTCGACAGCGAAGGCGCGCGCGAGCTCCGGGCGGTGCTGCGGGTAGGCCGCAGCCAGCCGGCTCTTCGCGATCGCCGTACGCTTCACCGGGATCGCCAGGATCCAGGGAACGACCTGTAGGTCTGCCATCAGGCAGGATTCTCCCATGGCGGAGAGCAGTGACCAGCACCAGGAGGCAGTAGTGGACGACCCGAGGCCGCGGCGGGGTTTCTGGTTCGGCGTGATCGTCGCGCTCGTCAAACCGTTCATGCTGACCTGGACCAAGCCGGTCTTCACCGGCCGGGAGAACATGCCCCGGACCGGTGGCGTGGTGTTCGTACCGAATCACATCTCGCATTTCGACCCGTTGGTGCTCGGCTTCTTCATCTGGGAATGCCGCCGGATCCCGCGGCTGCTCGGCAAGGCGTCGTTGTTCAAACTGCCGATCCTCGGCCGGATCATCACCAGCGCCGGTCAGATCCCGGTGCACCGCGATTCCACCCAGGCCGCGGATGCTTTTCGCGACGCGGTGGCGGCGGTCGAACGCGGTGAGTGCGTGGGGGTTTATCCCGAAGGCACCATTACCCGCGATCCGGAGCTGTGGCCGATGACGGGAAAGACCGGTGCCGCCCGGATCGCGTTGATGACCGGGGCGCCGGTGATTCCGGTCGCGAACTGGGGTGCGCAGGAGATTCTGCAGTCTTATACGGGTCATCTGCGGATCCGGCTGCTGCCGCGCAAGACGGTGCTGGCGCGCGCGGGGAAGCCGGTCGACCTGAGCGCATTTCAGGGCAAGCCGATCACCAACCAGCTGTTGCACGAGGCAACCGAGGTGATCATGGCCGCCCTCGCCGAGACGCTCGGTGAACTGCGCGGTGAGACCCCGCCGAAGGAATTGTTCGACTTGCGCAAAGCCCGTCGTGAGGAGAAGGAATGACCAAGGTCGCGGTGTTCGGTGCGGGCTCGTGGGGGACCGCGTTCGCCACGGTGCTGGCGGGGGCGGGGAACCAGGTCTCGTTGTGGGCCCGGCGGCAGTCGGTCTGCGACGTGATCAACACCCAGCACGAGAACCCCGACTACCTGCCGGGGATCCGCCTGTCCGAAGCGATCACTGCGACGCACGATCCAGCGGCTGCGGCCGAGGGCGCGGAGGCCGTCGTACTGTCGGTGCCTTCGCAGTCACTGCGGGAGAACCTGCGGGACTGGGCCGGGGTGCTGCCGGACGCCGTACCGCTGGTGAGCTTGATGAAGGGCGTCGAGGTCGGTACGACGCTGCGGATGTCCGAGGTCATCGCTGAGCTGACCGGAGCCGGCCCGGAGCGGATCGCGGTGGTGTCGGGGCCGAACCTGGCGCGCGAGATCGCTGAGGGACAACCTGCGGCCGCTGTGGTGGCTTGTGCGGACGAGGGTACGGCGAACCGGTTGCAGAAGCTGTGTCACTCGGGCACGTTTCGGCCCTACACGAACACGGATGTCGTCGGGTGTGAACTTGGTGGCGCGACCAAGAACGTGATCGCGCTGGCGGTGGGGATGGCGGTGGGCTTCGGGTTCGGGGACAACGCTCGGGCATCGGTGATCACCCGTGGTCTGGCGGAGACGGCTCGGCTGGGTGCGGCGCTGGGCGCGGATGAGCACACGTTCTCCGGTCTGGCTGGGCTCGGTGACCTGGTCGCCACGTGTTCGTCGCCGCTGTCGCGGAACCGGACTTTCGGCGAGAAGCTCGGCCAGGGCATGACTGTTGCCGAGATCGCCGGCGCGACGCGGCAGGTCGCCGAGGGTGTGAAGTCCTGCTCGTCGATCACCGAGCTTGCACACCACCATGACGTCGAGATGCCGATCGCCGAAGCTGTGACCAAGGTTGTCGCCGGAGAGATGACTCCGAAGGACATGCTGTTCAGTCTTGTCTCCCGTTCGGCGAAGGCGGAGCGCTGGTGATCCCCGAAGCCTTCGCGGCCGCCACCACTAACCGCGAAGGGCCAGCTGGTACGGCGTGGCTCGCGACGCTGCCCGGGATTGTCGAGGAGCTGGTCGATCGCTGGGACTGCACGCCGGACGGCGACTGGATGCACGGCGAGGTCGGCGTGATCGTGCCGGTTCAGCGTTCTGGTGAGCCGCTGGTGCTGAAGGTGTCGTTCACCCATCCGGGAAATGTGCACGAGCCAGACGCCTACATCGCCTGGGCAGGTCGCGGCGCGGTCCATCTGCACGAACGCGCCGACGAGTACTACGCCATGCTGCTGGAACGTGCCCACGCCACGACGTTGCGCGATTCAGGTGCAGACGTTGCGGCGGTAGGCGGTGCGATGAGCCGCCTGCTGACAATCCCAGCCCCGGATGGACGCGGCGCCTTGGGTGACGCTCCTGGTCCGCGCGAACTCCCTCGGCTGCAGGACCGGGCCGACGAGTGGGCCGCCGAACTCGCGAAGGACGCCGCGGAGTTTGCCGGAGCGCTGCCTGACGTAGTGGTCGCCCGGGCCTTTGGCGCGATCGACGAGTTGGTGCGGGAGCAACCCGACGTACTGATTCACGGGGATCTGCATCACCGGAACATCCTGAGCGCCGATCGGGAGCCGTGGCTGGCGATTGATCCGAAGGGGTTGATCGGCGATCCGGCGTACGACGCCGTCACGTTCCTGAAGGCGCGGACTCTCGTGCTGATGAAGGGTGACCTGCTGGCTGGCCTCGAGCGGGAGTTCGTGGCGTACTGCGAGGCGGCGGAACTCGACAAGGCGCGGGTACGGCGGTGGATTCAGCTCGAGCTGGTGCGGACGGCGTACTGGGTGCGGCGGTACGGCGTCGGGGCTGTCCGGCGTGGAGACATCTCGCAGGATCCGGCGGTGCGGATGATCGACGAGCTCGCCGTCAACTGGGCGTGACCCCTGGGTTCACTAGCGTCTAGGTATGGACCAGATCGATGCCTTCGTCAACCGGTTCGCGGTGTGGATGGACGAGTCCGGTGCGATCGCCGAGCCGGATCCCGACCTGATCCGGGAGCTGCTCGAGTGCCGGGCCGCGGTTCTCGGGATGAGCGATCCGTGGGCCTGGCCGCCGAAGGCGCTGTGGCGGACGGTGGCCGAGGTCGCGCCGTTCTCGTTCCCGATCGACGACGAGACCCGGGCGGCCTTGATCCGGACGCTGCCGTTGTTGCGCGAATTCATCGTGATGGAGGGTGCGGCGGAGTCGACCGCCGGGCTGCGCAAGGAGACCACGGCGTTGCTGACGATGCTCGAGGGCGGGTCGGGCCGGCTGATGGCATCTCCGCCGGAGTGGTCCCTGCAGCGGCGAACCATGCGGCTGTGGCGCGACAAGAGCTTCCAGCCGCCAGGCGACGAAGCGGACGGAAGTTGGTCGCAACGATTCGCCGCGATGCCGTGGGAGAGGCGAGACGAGCTGGTCGGTCCGCTGCGGCGGCCTCCGTTCGAGCTGTCGAGACCGTTGTGGGGCGACGTGTCGGTGCCGCGCCCCAAGACGGTGCTGCCCTCGGTGCTGGCCGAACTGGCTCGACGGGCGCCGCTGATGACGGCCGTGATCGAGGTGGCCGAGTACCTCGCCGACCGGCCGGGCGTGTGGTCGGGAACCCGGTTGGCCGACGACGTCGTACAACAGGTGCTGGCGGCAACGAGTCTGACCGATGCCGGGTCAGTCCAGGAGGCTTGGCGGCTGGCGGTGCTGGCAGGCTTGCTGTGGCCGACGCCGTTGCAGACCTTCCGCGGTGAGAAGCTCGACCTGTGGGCCGACGCCGGCGAGGTCCTGCAGATCTGGACGGACGTAGCCCAACAGGCCGCTTCGGATCTACCGGATCCATTGCGTGAGCAGGTCTTCCGTCGGGTCCTGACGTCGTACTTCCCGGGACCGTCGACCGAGCCGGAGACACCGGCCGAACGGGTTGCCGTCGATCGCTTGCGGCGGCTCGGCGTCCTCGACGACACCGGTCTGACTGCCCTCGGTCTGCAAGGGCTGGTCTTCCGGTGGGCTCGATGGGAGCAACTGGGGGAGTGGCTGCTCACGGCCGGTCCATGGCGGCCCGAGCTGTCCACGGCCGATCTGCACGCTTGGTTGCGCGGCATGTTGTTCGGACTCGTTGTCGACGAGGTCGGTGGCCGGTGGGTCCAGGACGCCGACCCGCAGGTCTTCGCCGGCCAGTTGGTCGACGCGATGCTCGTGATCGATGACGGAGCGGCGCGGGCGATGGCCTTCCTCGTACTGGCGCAGCTCGGGTCGTCGGTCACGGCAGTGGTCGACCGTCTGAACGGCACCGTCCTGCACGCCTACCGTTCGCTCTGGCCAAGTGGCGACGCTGTCCGGACCACCAGTACGGCGGAGCTGGAGCTCTGGGTGGGCGACCATCGGGAGTACTACGCGGTTTTCGGCCGGACAGTGGAGCGGATGCGGCCCGGGATGCAGATCGACACGAGTGGCTACGACTTCCTGGGCGGCGACCCGGCACGCCGGCCGGCCACCAACGGGCCTGCCGACATGGCGGAGCTGACCGCTCTGCAGGAGAGCTTCTTCGCCGCGCGGGCGGACTTCTACGAGATGTTCGGGTCAGGACAGGACGTGCTGCTGGACCAGGATGGCGGCACCACGGAGGGCGGCGTCCGGTCCTGACCCGGCGGTGACCACCCGCAGGCCTTTGGTGGCCAAGGGCAACGATCTGGCATAGATGGTTTCGCGGAGGCCGGCGAGCAGGTTGTCGCCGGCTTGGGCGAGGGAGCCGCCGACGACGATGACCGACGGGTTGAGCAGGCTGACGGCGGCGGCGAGGACGGTACCGATCTCACGGCCGGCCTGGCGGACCGCGGCGGTCGCTTCGGCGTCGCCTTGGCGGACGAGCCGGACGATGTCGTGGCTGGTCGTCGCGTGCTCGAGTTTGGCGGCGAGTGCGGCCGACGAGGCGACCGCCTCCAGGCAACCGGTGTTGCCGCAGCGGCAGAGCTCGGTGTGACCCGGGGTTTGGATGTGGCCGATGTCCCCGGCGGCGCCCTGGGCGCCGCGGTGCAGGCGGCCGCCGCTGATCACGCCGGCCCCGATACCGGTCGCGACTTTGACGAACAGTAGGTGCTCGACATCGGCGTACTCGGTGGCGTGTTCGCCGAGCGCCATGATGTTCACGTCGTTGTCGACGAGTACGGGCCCGGGGAGCTCACGCCCGAGTCGCCCGACAACGTCGTACGAGTCCCAACCGGGCATGATCGGCGGGTGGTTCGGGCGGCCGGTGGAGTGCTCGACCGGGCCGGGCAGGCCGACGCCGGTACCGGCCAGGTCGGCGGGGGAGCGGCCCGCTGCCTTCAGCAACGATCGGCCCTGGCGGATGACCTCGGTCAGCACGACTTCGGGGCCTTCGGCAATGTTCAGCGGCGTTGTGGAGCGGTCGAGGATCTCGCCGGTCAGGTCGGTGAGGGCGACCGTCAGGTGGGTGGCACCGACGTCCGCGGCGAGGATCAGCCTCGCTCGCGGGTTGAGCCGGAACCTGGCCGGCGGTCGGCCGCCCGTCGACGCGGCCTCACCGGACGGTACGACGAGTCCGGACGCCAGCAGCGACTCGATCCGGCCGGTCACGGTCGAGCGGGCCAGGCCGCTGGAATCGATCAGCTCGGCCCGGGTCCGCGCGCGTCCGTCCAGCAGGAGCCGGAGGACGGCGTCGGGGGCGTCGGTCATCACTTCCGGCCCTTTCGTCGACGGCGGCGCTGGCTTTTGCTTGACAGGGTACAAAAGTCTCACATAGCGTCCTTCGATGTGTCCACCAAGCTGAAGGTCGGGATTGTCGGCGGCGGTTTCATGGGCCGGGTGCACGGCAGATCGGCGCTGGTCTCCGGCGCGCAGATCGTCGGAGCGGTCGGATCCAGCCCGGAGCGGGCGGAGGCAGCGGCCGAGGCGTCCGGCGCCGAGCGCGGGTACGCGGCACTCGCCGACCTGCTGGCGGCCGACGTCGACGTGATCCACGTCTGTACGCCGAACAACACCCACCGCGAGGTGGCCCTGCAGGCGATCGCCGCAGGCAAGCACGTGATCTGTGAGAAGCCCCTGGCGACGTCTGTGGCCGACGCGACCGGCCTGGAGGCCGCAGCGCACGAGGCCGGCCTGGTGGGCGCCGTACCGTTCGTCTACCGCTACCACCCGATGGTGCGCGAGCTGCGGGCGCGCCTGGCTGCTGGCGAGGCCGGTGAGATCACCAGCCTGCACGGTTCGTACCTGCAGGACTGGCTGGCCGGCGCGGACGACCAGAACTGGCGAGTGGACGACGTGGCCGGCGGACCGTCGCGCACCTTCGCGGATATCGGGTCGCACTGGTGTGACCTGACGGAGTTCGTGACCGGCGACCGGATCGCGGCGATCAGTGCACAGCTTCGCACGGTGCGGTCATCGCGTGGCGGCGTCGAGGTGCGCACTGAGGACCTGGCCACCGCCCAGTTCCGTACCGAGGCCGGAGTGGTCGGCACGATCGTCGTCAGCCAGGTAGCGGCCGGCCGGAAGAACCGCCTCTACCTGGAGGTCTCCGGGACCGAGGGGAGCTTTGGCTTCGACCAGGAGGACCCTGACCGGCTGTGGGCCGGCCGTCGTACCGCCTCCCAGCTCCTGACCCGCGACCCCGACACGCTGAGCCCCGGTGCGGCCCGGGTGAACCGGCTGCCCGCCGGTCACGCCCAGGGATACCAGGACGCGTTCGACTCATTCGTCGCGGACAGCTATGCCGCCGTACTGGGTGACCGCCCGGACGGCCTGCCCGATTTCGCCGCCGGTGCGCGATCCGCCCAGCTGATCGACGCCGTACTGCGCTCAGCTGCTGCGGACAGCAGCTGGATCACCGTCTAAGGAGCCCTCACACATGCCACGCCCGATCACGCTGTTCACCGGCCAGTGGGCCGACCTGCCGTTCGAGGAGGTCTGCCAGTTCGCCTCCGAGGCCGGGTACGACGGGGTGGAGATCGCCTGCTCCGGCGACCACTTCGACGTCCAGCAGGCGGTCGACGACGACTCGTACGTCCAGACCCGCAAGGACATCCTGGAGAAGTACAACCTCAGCGTCTACGCGATCTCCAACCACCTGGTGGGTCAGGCGGTCTGCGACAACCCGATCGACTTCAGGCACCAGGCCATCGTGCCGTCCCGGATCTGGGGCGACGGTGACGGCGAAGGCGTCCGCCAACGTGCGGCCGAGGACCTGAAGAACACCGCCCGCGCCGCGGCCAAGCTCGGCGTGAACACGGTGATCGGCTTCACCGGCTCCTCCATCTGGCAGTACGTCGCCATGTTCCCGCCGGTACCCGCCTCCGTGATCGACGCCGGCTACCAGGACTTCGCCGACCGGTGGAACCCGATCCTCGACGTGTTCGACGCCGAAGGCGTCCGGTTCGCGCACGAGGTGCACCCGTCGGAGATCGCCTACGACTACTGGACCACCACGCTGGCCCTCGAGGCCATCGGCCACCGCGAAGCCTTCGGCCTCAACTGGGACCCGTCGCACATGGTCTGGCAGGACATCGACCCGGTCGCGTTCCTCTGGGACTTCAAGGACCGCATCTACCACGTCGACTGCAAAGACACCCGCATGCGCGTCGGCGGCGGCCGCAACGGCCGCCTCGGCTCCCACCTGCCCTGGGGCGACCCCCGCCGCGGCTGGGACTTCTACTCCACCGGCCACGGCGACGTCGCCTGGGAAGACTGCTTCCGTGTCCTGAACTCGATCGGCTACGAAGGCCCGATCTCCGTCGAGTGGGAAGACGCCGGCATGGAACGCAAGGTCGGCGCCGCCGAAGCCGTCAACGTCATCCGCGCCCTCGCCTTCGACAAGCCCACCGCCGCCTTCGACGCAGCCTTCGCCACCGACAAGTAGCCGTCCCCGCCCGGAGCGTCATACTCGGTCCATGACCGACTTCGAGACGCTCCGGGCGCTGGCCGACGAAGGCAACGAGAAAGCAGCCGACAAGCTCGCCGACCTCGCCGACGAGCGCTCCGACCTGGAAACCCTCAACGCCCTCCTCGACGAAGGCAACAACCGCGCCGGCGAACACCTCACCCGCCGAGCCGCCGCAGCCAAAGACCTCCTCGAACTCCAGCGCATCAGCGACGCCGGCTACGCCGAAGCCGAAGAAGTCCTCAACACCCTCCTCTAACCCGCCGCAAGCGACCCGGCCGACACATTCGCTCATAGCCAACGTCGGGGCGTCGGCAACGAGGCCGGCGCGCTCGTCCTCGTTGCCGGATACGCTCTGGCCGGCGCGCAGTGATGCGAGATCTACCCAAAACCGGCGACGATCTGCCAGCCGACTATGGAACAACGACGGCTGGTGGGCGACCGACTCACCATAGGACGCGAGAAGAGTGTTGACGAGTCACAAAAATGCTCGGCAGCGGGTTCTCTGGGGCGCAGTTGCCTGCCTCATCGGGATCGCTGCCATCCTCCTGACCGACAAGCAGTTCTGGTCGACTGCAGGCTTCGGCCTCATGGCCTTCGGCGCTGTATCTGTGGCGGTAGGCCTGTTCGGGCTCTACTCGAGCCGCAACAACCGCAACAGCTAACCGCCCTCGAAACGGCCCCCGGACCAACTGATGAACTGGTCGGGGGCCGTTGTCATCAGCCAGAGTTCCCAGCGACAGCCAGGGTGCCGGTAAGAAGGCGGGGTCGGCAGACGGCGGCCACCGGCGCCTCCTCCGCCGTCAACCCGCTGCGCTACACCCAGGGCCTGCTCGATGAGCAGACCGACTGGATCAAACACGGAGTCCGCTACCACGACACCACGACCGCCAACTGGACCGCCCAAGACCAACTCAGCCAACTCCTCCGGGCGCCGCGGCCGGTTTTGCTGGAGCGGCCGCCGGTGGCTACGGCGGTTTCGTGGCCGGCTCCGCCATTCCAGTTGCCGGAAACATCGGTGGCGCCATCGGCGGAACAGCCGCAGGAGGCGCTGTCGGACCATCTGTCGATTGCGCTTCTTCGGTTCGCGCAGTTCGTCGGACTCTTGCCGGTCGCGCCCGGTCGGTTGCCGTCTTTGATGTCAGCCGGCTGGAGCCAATGAGGCAGACGCGATTGGGAGAGCCGAAGTCCTTCGCGATCTGCGTGATCGGCGCCTCGCCTTTGCGGGCGACCGTGACCACGTCACGACGGAACTCGGAAGGAAGAGCTTTTGGCGCGACAGACATCCTTTTCGGCAAGGAGCCAAGTACTCATAGGTCAGGAGTGAACCGAACCGGGGGCAGTCCCCGAGCCGTGAGCCTGGCCATGGCGGTGGGTGAAGCCGGTGCCGGTCGCTCCGGGTCGCATCTGCCCGCGATCGCCCGCAAGCCCGTCGACTGGGTATCGGCCACGACCACTCTCAGCGAGGTCTCGGCGGTTAGTCGCAATGCACTCCTGAGTGACGCGTACCGTGACCGGTAACCAGGCAATCGGCTGTGGCACCCCACCTGTCGTTCGCGGTCGGGGTTGCCTGCCATACGCACCCAGCTCCGTTCTGGCGTGGGGCAGTTGTGCGGCGTGGCTGAAGGTTCCGCGAGGGGGTAGGGGTGGGGGTGACCGGGACGGTGTGCGGGGTTTACGGTCCGGCTTCGGGGGTGTCAGGGCCCCAGGGGTCTCGGTAGTTGGGCGTCATCGAGATTAGATGGGCCCGGAAGGCTTCGCGGGCAGCGGCGAGTTCTGGGTTGGGCACGGTGCTGGCGGTGGGGAGCCGGTCGGGCTGTCCGTGTACCGGGTTGCTGCTGACACTGGGCCTGCCCACACCGGCATCGACCCCTGCTCCGCCGTCGCTAGTACTGGCGACAGAACTTTCCTCGCAGTCACTGACTTCGACCGCATCGGCACGGCTTACTCCGGTGCTGCCTGTGGTGGACCTGACGCCAGCGCTCATCGTGCTGGCATTCCCGCCGACACAGACATCGGCACTGGCATCGGTACTGGCGCTGCTCGGGTTGGGGGCGTTGTCATTTTGGGCAGGGGTGGCCCAGGCGAAGACCGCGGCTAGGTCGGCTGGGTCGGTCAGGGGTGGGTCGGCCCAGCCGGGGCGGGTCACCTCGACAAGTCCTGTGCTGGTGATGGAGACAGCCCATTGGTCGTTGTGGACTGCGCGGTGGTGGACGGCGCACAGCAGTGCCAGGTTGTGGAGGCTGGTGGGGCCGCCGTCGGCCCAGTGGATCAGGTGGTGGGCGTGACACATCCACGGTGGTGCCTTGCATACGACACAGCCTTTGTCGCGTTGGTTCAAGGCCCGGCGAATGTATCTGTTCACGAACCGTTGCTCGGTCCCCACATCCAGTGGCTGTGAATTGCCGCCGAGAACGATGGGCAGGATCGCGGCATCGCAAGCCAGCAACCGCACCGCCGAGGCCGACAAGTTGCCCCCGAACACCATTTCACCGACCGCACCCGACGAACCGACCGCACCTACACCATCCAGTGAATCGACCGCGCCCGTCGTACCGTCCGCGCTCACATGATCCGGTGGACCGACCGCGCCCGTCGGACCGTCCGTGTCCACGTGATCCGGTGGACCGTCCGTGCCGGTTGTACCGTCCGTGTCCACGTGATCCGGTGGGCCGTCCGTGCCGGTTGTACCGACCGCGTTCATACCATCCGGTGAACCGATCGCGGCCGTCGTACGGGCCATGCCGACTGCATCCGTTGTATCGGCGATGCCGACCGCATCCCTCGTACCGGCCGCACCCATCGCACTCCGCGTGCCCGCCTCACCTGTCGTGCTGGGCGTGCCGGGCCTATCCGGTGTACCGGCTGCCTTTGCGCTGTCGGTTGTGCTGGGTGTACCAGTCGAACTCGTCCCGCCTGTCGGGGCGGGGGCGGGGGTGTTGGTGGTGGCGGCTTCGGTGACAACGCCGAGGTCGGATTTGAGGTCGTTGAAGTCGATGGTGACGGTGATGTGCGGTACGCCCGGATGATCGGGGTTGCCGGCGGCGGCGTCCAGGACTCCCTTGAACGAGTCGACCTGGCGGACGTCGAGCGGCCGTGGGTCGCGTTCACCGTCGATCGTCTTGTGTGGTTTGGCTCCGGTGTGGATCTGGGTCAGCAACAGTTCGCCGCTGGCACCGGCTACGAACCCGGAGAACCTGACCCCGCCGTCGACTTGCCGCAGCCGGAATGTTTCCTTCGCGAGGGCTGCGTCCTCAGTCGGCTCGGCACCATCGGTGTCCAACCGCGCCAGGACCTCTTGGCCGAACTTGGCCAGTTCGCGGGGGTTGGAGATGCGGGCGACGTCGACCATTTGTTCTTCGGCGACCTCTAGTACGTCGACCGGGACCGAGGCGGGCGCTTTCTCCAGGGTGGTGACGATGACCTTGGCCAGCGCGGGGTCCAGGACCGCCGGATGCGATGGGTCGGTGGGGTCGGGCAGTGCGTCGGTCACTGCGGAGTACTTGCCGAGGGCACCGGAAAATTTGAGGTCTTTACGGACGACGGCGGGGTCGAGCCGGTACCGCTGCGCGACGAGTTCGACGGTGTCGCGGGCGCCGAGTTCTTGGGCGGTGCCCATTTCGTCGAGTCGTGCGGTGGCTTGCAGGATGTAGGTGTCGATGAGGGACTTGGCGGCGTACAGGTTGTCGAGAGTGGTCAGCAGTTCGCTGCCACTCTGCGACCACGCCGGCGCCATCGCCAAGTTCTCCATACCGAAAAGCATAGCTATGCCTACGGACAGGTTTCGAGCCGAGAACCCCTTATTTACAACGGATGTGTGGGCAGTTTTTGTGGGCTGGTTGCCCGTTCAACTTGCCCACACTTTCCGATGACGTTGCTCGGTACTTTTTCGTCGCCTGGACCCGAAAAACTTACCCATAGCGCAAGACTCCCGAGCATCACGCACCCAAGCCACAGCCCGTCAGCCACAGGCAAGGGTGCACCTCGGTCGCCGACCGCACCATCCCCTCAGCCATCTGCCCCGCCGCGCCCGAAGGTTTCAGTCGACCGCCGCAGGCGGCCGGAGCGACGCCAGCCACCGGGGGTTTGAACAAGACGTCGGGGGTGTGAACAGGTCATAGCTTGTTCACGCCCACCGGAGCAGGTGCACACCCCCGCCACGCGGTCGCCATCCACCGGACTAGGCGACGGCTGGTGGGTGCATTGGTGGGTGAGTTGTCGTCGCCTGCACCCGAAATCTCACCTGCAGCGCAAACCTCGGGAATCAAGTACCTGAGCCACAGCCCGGAAGCCCAGGCAACGTGCACCTCGGTCGCCGACCTCGCCATTCCCCTCAGCCATCCGCTTGCCGCACCCGAAGGTTTCAGTCGACCGCCGCAGGTGGTCGAGTCCCCGCCAAGCCAGGTAGGCGACTCGGCCGGAGAAGTCGGCCTGTGGCTGAGCAGGGCTGCGGCCGATTAAAAGACAGGGTGGCTGAGCGAGGCTGTGGCTGAGGGGGATGGCGAGGCCGCGACCGGGGTTCACCTTGCCTGGGGTTGGCGGGCTGTGGTTGCGGTCCGGGGGAGACGCTGCGATCGGGTGCACGTTGTCTGGGGTTGGCGGGGCTGTGGTTGCGGTCCGAGGGGAGATGCCGCGATGGGGTGCATGTTGTTTGGGGTTGGCGGGTTGTGGTTGCGGTTCGCAGGAGGGTCGGTGATTGTTCGTATCTGCACGTGGCGCTTGGCTCGGGTTCGCGTTGGCGGTGGTTGACGGGCTGCGGGTCGGAGAAGGGGCTGTCGGCAACTATTCGGATGCGCATGCCACCGGGGGCGACCGGGCAGGTCGGGGCGTCTCGTGGGTGGCGCTTGGAGGTCTCGTTGAGCGTCGGTGGTGGTCGGGTCGCGGGGCAGCAGGTAGGCGACTCAGCCGGGGACGTGTCGCTGTGGCTGGGCATGTCTGCGGCCGATTGAAGACGGGGTGGCGGGGCGAGGCGGTGGTTGAGGGGGATGGCGGGGTTGCGTCGATCTTGGGGGTTGGGGGTGGCGGGGTGGTGGTTGAGGGGGAGGGTGGGGTTGGGCCGAGCTTGGGGGTTGCCGACTATGTCGGCTTCTACGCTTCGGGGGTTAGGGGGTGGGGCGGGGGCGGCCGGCGGGGAGGGCTAGGAGGAGTTGTAGGGCGGCGAGGGTGGCGAAGACGGTGAGGGTGGTTTGCCAGGAGCCGGTTTGTTGGGTTAGGGCGCCGGCTATGACGGGGCCGGTGGCGGCTAGGAGGTAGCCGACGGATTGGGCCATGCCGGAGAGTTGGGCGGTTTCTTGGTGGGTGCGGCCGCGGAGGCTGATGAGGGTTAGGGCGGCTACTAGGGCGGCGCCTTGGCCTAGGCCGGCGGTGATGGCCCAGAGGATGGCTAGGTCGGGGGCGAGGAGGAGGCCTAGGAGGGCGATCAGGATGGGGATGCTGGCGGTGACTGCGCCGGCGCGTTGGCTGGTCGGGTTCTTCATGAGGCGGGGGATGGTGAGGCCGCCGATGAGGCCGAAGCCTTGGAAGAGGAAGACGTGGACGCCTGCCGTACGTTCTGAGATTCCGGTGGAGATCTCGATGGTGGGGAGCCAGTTCACGAGGAGGTAGAAGCTCGTCGACTGCAAGCCCATGAAGCCGGTGACAAGCCAGGCCATGGGCTGGCGCCAGACGCTGACCAGCGGTACGGCGTCTGCTACGACCGGCGCTGGTGGTTCGGAGGCGATGGAACGGGGGAGCCAGATCAGCGCGACTACTAGTGCTAGCCCGCCCCAGATCGCGAGGGAGAGCCGCCAGTCGGCGGCGTCGGCGATCGGTACGGCGACGATCGAGGCCATTGCGGCGCCGGTGGTGATGAAGGCCGTGTAGATGCCAGTCGCGCGGGAGACGTGGGACGCGTAGTCACGCTTTAGGATGACCGGGACGAGAACGTTGCCGACGGCAATCGATGCGCCGATGACGACGGTACCGATCCAGAGACCGGCGATGCCGGTGTAGGAGCGGGCGATGCTGCTGACCGCCAGGACGACGAGCGAGATCAGTACCGTGCGTTCCATCCCGAACCGCCGGGACGCGAGGTGCACCAACGGGGAGGCGGCCGCGAACGCGAGCAGCGGCAGCGCGGCCAGCAAACCCTGAGCGGCCTCGCCGAGGCTTTCGTCGGCGCCGATCCGCGGCAGGACCGGACCGACCGCGGTGAGCGCCGGGCGCAGACACAATGCGACCAGGAAGACGCTCGCCGTGAGCAGTGCGGCGCGGCGGGCTGGGGACACTAGACCGACTCCGGGCGCGGAGAATCCTCACTCATGTTCGTCACTCTAATGCGACTCATCCGCAGGTAGGTCACGCGGTCGTCCGGGTGGCCGGGCGGGTGCGCAGTACCGGCGCGAAGAGGGCGAGGGCGGCTGCGAGGGCGGTGACCACGATGAAGGAGACGGTCAGGTTGCTGGCCTGCGCGATCCCACCGATGATCGACGGGGCGACCAGACCGGACGCATACGTGATGGTCGCGACACCGGCGATGGCCTGCGATGCGTTCGACCCGCTGCGTGCGGCGGCGACAAACGCGAGCGGTACGACGACCGCCACGCCGATGCCGATCAGGCCGAACCCGATCATCGCGGCGACCGCGTTCGGGGCGAGCACCACCAGGATCCCGCCCGCGACCGCGATCGCGCCGCTCAACCGAACCGTCCGTACGGCGCCGAACCGGTCGACGACCGCGTCTCCGGTCAACCGTGCGATGGCCATCGTCAGCGCGAACCCGGTCGTCGCACCGGCGGCGACACCGGCCGAGCTGTCCAGGATGTCGCGCAGGTAGACCGCCGACCAGTCCAGGCTCGCGCCCTCGGCGAAGACCGCGCAGAACCCGATCGCACCGATCAGCAACGCCGACCGCGGCGGCAACGCGAACCGGGCCGGCGGTTCCTCGTCATCCGCGGGATGGATGTTCAGCACGAACTGACAGACCACAGCACCGAGCACAGTCAGTACGACGGCCGCGATGACGTGGTGAACCTGCGCACTCAGGTCGGCGTGGGCCGCGACCGTGCCGACGGCCGATCCGATCAGCGCGCCAAGACTCCACATCCCGTGCAGGCCGGACATGATCGACTTCTTCAGCCGGTGCTCCACCTCGACCCCGAGGGCGTTCATCGCGACATCGGCCATCCCCGACGTACCGCCGTACACGAGCAAGGCCGCGCACAGCGTCAGCAGGCCCGGCGCGAACGACGGCAGGATCAGCGCGAGGGTCCAGAGCGCGAGCAGGCCGCGCAGGGCGGTCCGGGTGCCGAAGCGGTGGCTGATGCGCGCGGCCAGCGGCATCATCAGTGCGGCGCCGATGGCCGGGAAGGCCAGGGCCAGGCCGAGCTCGCCGGGGGAGAGGTGGGCGTGGTCCTGGATCCACGGCACCCGGGTGGCGAAGGACCCCGTCACCGATCCGTGCACGCAGAAGACGGCGGCCACGGCGTACCGGGAGCGCTTGATCAGTTGGGTGTCGTCAGCCACAAGTAAACAATCCATCTGTTCGAACGATCAGGGGGATGATAGATTTCTGCGTGTGAGAAGTGCAGAACGGCATCAAACGATCATAGATCGACTCCGCGGGGGAAACCGAATCTCCGTCCAGGAACTGGTCGACGCGACCGAGTCCTCGGATATGACCATCCGCCGCGATCTCGACTTCCTCGCCGCGCAGGGCGTCCTCCGGCGGGTGCACGGTGGCGCCGTACCGGCGATGCCGAGCGGCGTGGAGCCGCCGTACTCGCTGCGGTCCCAGGAGGCGGTCGCCGCCAAGCGGGCGATCGCGCGCGCCGCGGTGGCGCACCTCAAGGACGGCGACACGATCGTTCTCGACTCCGGTACGACGGCGCTCGAGGTGGCGCGGTTGTTGCACGATCGCGCGGTCACGGTGATGCCGTTGTCGCTGCGCGTCGCCCAGGAGCTGACCGAGGCGCCGCGCGTGCGGCTGTTGATGCCTGGTGGCGAGGCGCGTCCGGGCGAGCTGTCGCTGGTCGGTCCACTGACCATCGCGTCGCTGCGAGCGCTGCGGTTCGACGTCGCCGTACTGAGTCCCTGTGCGTTCAGTCTGGACGCCGGTATGACGGCCTTCGACCTCGGTGATGCCGAGGTGAAGCAGGCGGCGATGAGCGTCGCCGCGCGGTCGATCGTGCTCGCCGACGGCGCCAAGTGGGACCGCGCCGCGCTCGCCTATGTCTGCCCGGCCGAACGACCCGACCTGATCATCACCGACCCCTCCGCCCCCGAGGACCAGCGCACCGTGCTCGCGCAGCGCGGCACCTTGGTCGAGGTGGCGGACCCGGAGGAATCCCCGTGACTGCGACTCAGCAGCCCCAACAGACCGCCCCACCCCGAGCCGCCCGCGTCGCCACCTGGCTGTACTTCGGCCTGAACGGCTTCGCGGTCGGGATGTGGGTCGTCCACATCCCCAGCATCGAACACGCGACCGGCATCTCGCACAGCACACTCGGCCTGCTGTTGCTCGTGCTCGGCGGCGCGGCCTTTGCCGGGATGCAGTTGGCAGGTCCGCTCGTCGACCGCCTTGGTCAACGCCGACTCGTTCCGGCTGCCGGAATCCTGCTCGGCATCGCCCTGTTCGGTCCGGGTCTCGCGCAGAACTGGTGGAGCCTCGGGATCGCGCTGATCTTCCTCGGCTTCGGCAACGGTTCGATCGATGTCGGCATGAACGCGCAGGCCGTCGTGGTCGAGCGCGGATACCCACGGCCGATCATGGCCGCGTTCCACGCGGTCTGGTCGATCGGCGGTGCGATCGCTGCGCTGATCGGTGCAGCCACGCTGCGCGCCGGCGTACCGACCGAGACCACGCTCGGCGCGGCCGGCGTCATCTGCGTCATCGTTGCCCTCGGCGCCGGTCGATTCTTGCTAGAGGCAACTGAACCTGCCGAGGAGGAGCGGGCCGCGGAACGCACCAAGCCGCCGGCCAAGCTGGTCTGGGCGCTCGGCGCGCTGGCCTTCGGCCTGATGTTGTCCGAGGGCGTGGCCAACGACTGGGCCGCGCTGCAGTTCCGCGACGTCCTCGGCACCTCAGTCAGTACGGCGGCCTACGCGTACGGCGCCTTTGCCGTCGCGATGACCGTTGGTCGGTTCCTCACCGACCGGGTCGCGGCGGTCGTCGGTCCGGCCGCGATCGTGCGCTGGGGTGCAGCGCTGGCCGCGTTCGGGATCGCGATCGTCATCGTCAGTCCGTGGGTCGTACTGGGGCTCGTTGGTTGGGCGGTGTTCGGTCTCGGCCTGGCCGGCGGCGTACCGCAGCTCTTCACTGCCGCCGGCAACCTCGACCCGCGCTCTGCCGGTGTGCTGATGGCGCGCGTGGTCGGACTCGGGTACGTCGGTCTGCTCGCCGGCCCGGCGTTGATCGGCGGGCTGGCGCACTGGATGCCGCTGAACCTCGCGTTCATCCTGCCGCTGGTGCTGTGCGTGCTGACGTTCTTCGGCGGGCCGGTGCTCAAGTCGCGGAAGTGAACGCCTGCTCCAGATCGGCCCACAGGTCATCCGGGTGCTCGATGCCGACCGACAACCGGATCAGATCCTCGGGGATCGTCGGCACCTCGATCGGCCAGCGGCGTCGCCGTTCCAGCAGGGATTCGACGCCGCCCAGGCTGGTCGCGTGCAGCCACAGCTTGGTGCTCTCGCAGATCCGCTGCGCGAACTCGGCATCACCGCCGACCTCGAACGAGAGGATCGCGCCGAAGCCGGACATCTGCGCCGCCGCCCGGGCGTGACCGGCATCATCCGGCAGGCCCGGGTACCGCACCCGGCTGACCCGCGGATGCTCCAGCAGCCGCTGCGCCAGGAAGGCGGCGGTCGACTGGGATCGCTCCAACCGCAACGCCAGCGTCCGCAACCCACGCAAGGCAAGCCAAGTCTCCATCGGCCCGGGAATCGCGCCCAGACTCCGCCGCCGCAACTCCAGCGCCGCCCACAACTCGTCATCTGCCGTCACCACAGCACCCAGTACGACGTCCGAGTGCCCCGCGATGAACTTGGTTGCCGAGTGCATCACCACATCAGCCCCCAACGAGAGCGGCTGCTGCAGAAGCGGCGTCGCGAACGTGTTGTCCACAACTACCGTGGCTCCAGCCGCCCGGCCCGCTTGGGAAAGTGCGGGGAGGTCGGCTACCTCCATGGCTGGGTTGGTTGGCGACTCGACCCACAGCATGTCGGCGCCCACTACGGCGGCGGCGACGGCTTCGGTGTTGGCTACGTCTACTCGGGTGACGGTGAGGCGTCCGGTGGCGGCTTGTTGGTCCAGGAGGGCGAGTACACCTGAGTAGGCGTGGATCGGCGCGACGACGCGACCACCGACCGGGACTAGGTCACACACGGCCGCGGCGGCCGCCATACCGGAGGCGAAGGTTAGAGCGCGTCCGCCTTCGAGCGCGCCCAATGTCTCCTCGAACGCCGTCCACGCGTCGTTGCCGAACCGCCCGTAGCCCCGATCGCCACCAGCGACGTACGTCGAGCTGAACACCGGCGAATCGCCGACCGGCGCGTTGGGGACGCGTTCCGGGCGGCCGGCGTGGACGACGACAGTGGACGGATCGAGTTCAGGGGCCATGCACAGCATTGTCGCCGGGACAGGACGCCGTACCGGGCAGGGGGATGCCGCCGCCACGCAGCAGGCCCATCGCGCGGCGGGCCAGCACCTTCACCTCGACGCCGTCGGGGTTGTCCACCCACATCCGGACCACGGTCTCGATGATGTTCATGACGCTGCCGGCCGACAGTGAGGCGGTGAACTCCACGAGCTGCGGGTCCTGGCCGGACAGCCGGCCGGTCAGTTCGGCGGCGAGGGCGTTGCGGAACTGCCAGATCAGGTCGTTGAGCTGAGCGCTGACCGAGGGCGTGTGGTCGGCCAGGTCGTAGACCGCGCGGACCCGGTCGGGGTTGGCGTCGAGCTGGTCCAGGACATGCTCGATGACAGCCTGCAGTCCGTCCGGGAGGTCCACCGGCGGCTGCTCGTGGAACCACGCGACGGCGCCCATCAGGCTCTCCTCGACGAACTCGAGGACCAGCGTCTCCTTGGTCGGGAAGTACCGGTAGAGCGTACTCGGGCCGACCTCCGCCGCGGCCGCGATCTGCTCGACCGTGGTCCGGCCGAAGCCGTGGTCGCTGAACAGCTCGAACGCCTTGTCGGCGATCAGCCGGCGGGTTCGCTCCCGCTTCAGTTCCCGCAGTCCCATCTCTACCTCCGCGGGCAGGGTAGCTGATCCCGACGCTCCGGCAGCGGTTACCGATTGGCTACTACAGTCATATGGTAGTCACTACCAGAATCGAGTGACAGGGGTGCGCATGACCGAGAACACGCGACCGGCCTTCCCGACCGAGCGGCCGTCCGGCTGCCCGTTCGACCCGGCCAGTGGCTACACCGCGCTGCGGGAGCGAGTGGCGCCCACGAAGGTGTCGACGCCGGCGGGTGTGGACGCGTGGGTCGTCACCGGGTACGACGAGGTCAAGACCGTGCTGCGCGACGACCGGCTCAGTTCCCGGCTGGCGCCGTCCGACCACGTGGTCGTCGACGCCGACCTGGACCGGGTGGCCCAAGCCGGCTCCGTGCTACAGCTGGACGGCCAGGAGCACCGGCGGCTGCGGCGGGTGCTGGCCACGGAGTTCTCGGTCAAGCGGATGGAGGCGTACCGGCCACGGGTCGCGCAGCTGATCGACGAGCACATCGACGCGATGCTCGCGCACGGCGGGCCGATCGACCTGGTCGAGGCGTTCGCGCTCCCGATCCCGTCGCTGGTGATCTGTGAGCTGCTCGGCGTGCCGTACGAGGACCGGGCCGAGTTCCAGGCCCGCAGTGCGCTCCTGGTGTCGATCGACGGCGATCCCGAGGAGACGATGGCGGCCTCGGAGGGACTCGGTCAGTTCATCACCGGCCTGGTGCTGGCCAAGCAGGCCAAGCGTGACGACGACATGCTGTCCCGCATCATCAGCCGTGGTGAGGAGATGGGTGCGGACCTCACTGTCGAGGAGCTGGTGATGATCGGCTTCACGCTGCTGATCGCCGGCCACGAGACCACTGCGAACATGATCGCGCTCAGCACGCTGGCACTGCTGCGTGAGCCCGGACAGCTCGAGCTGGTGCGGGAGAAGCCGGAGCTGGCCGGCACTGCGGTCGAGGAGCTGCTCCGGTACCTGTCGGTCGTCCAGTTCGGCGTGTTCCGGCACGTGACCGGCGACATGCCCGCAGGGCCGGCCACACTCGAGGCTGGTGACTACCTGGTGGCGGCTCTGTCAGCGGCCAACCGGGACGCGTCCGTGTTCGAGGACCCGGACGAGCTGGACGTGACCCGCACCGGCACAGCGCACGTGGCGTTCGGCTTCGGACCGCACCAGTGCCTGGGTCAGCAACTGGCCCGCGTCGAGCTGCAGGAGGTGTTCAGCCGGCTCTACACCCGGATCCCGACCCTGCGACTGGCCGTCCCGTTCGAGGACATCCAGTTCAAGGACAACACCCTCGTGTACGGCGTACAGGCGTTGCCGGTCACCTGGTAGGGGCCGCTACAGTCGGGCCGGTGAGCTCTGAACGCAAAATCCGGGTCGCTGTGGTCTTCGGCGGCCGCTCGAGCGAGCACGCCATCTCGTGTGTGACGGCCGCCAACGTCCTGCAGGCGATCGACCGGGACAAGTACGACGTGATCCCGATCGGCATCAGCACCAGCGGCCACTGGGTGCTGGAGAGCGGCGATCCGGAGCACCTGTCGATCACCGACGGCAAGCTGCCCGAGGTCGACGTCACCGCGCTGCCGGTGCTGTTCGGCTCGAACCGGGAGCTCGTCGTCAACGACCCTGGCTCGGTGCCGAACACGCTCGGCGAGGTCGACGTGGTCTTCCCGCTGCTGCACGGTCCCTGGGGTGAGGACGGCACCATCCAGGGACTGCTGGAGATGACAGACATCCGGTACGTCGGTTCCGGCGTACTGGCGAGTGCCGTCGGCATGGACAAGCACTTCATGAAGGTCGTCCTCCAGGCTGCCGGCCTACAGATCACCCCGTACGTCGTCGTACGGGGTGACCAGGTGGACCGGGCGGCGGTCGATGCACTCGGCTACCCGGTGTTCGTGAAGCCTGCGCGCGGTGGGTCGAGCCTGGGCATCAGCAAGGTGGACGGCCCGGAGGAGCTCGACGAGGCCATCGCCGCGGCGCGGGTGCACGACCCGAAGGTTCTGATCGAGGCTGCCGCGACGGACCCGCGGGAGGTCGAGGTCGCCGTACTGCAGGGTCTGAACGGCGCACGTCCCGAGGCGAGTGTCTGTGGCGAGATCACGGTCTCGGGCGGCGGGCACGAGTTCTACGACTTCGAGACCAAGTACTTGCCCGAGGGCGACGACTTCGCCGCGCTGACGATCCCGGCGGAGCTCCCGGACGAGGTCGCGGCGCAACTGCGGGCGCAGGCGGTGACCGCGTTCGAGGCAATCGAGGGGGAGGGGCTGGCCCGGGTCGACTTCTTCCTGGAGCCGGACGGCCGGATCGTCATCAACGAGATCAACACCATGCCGGGCTTCACGCCGAAGAGCATGTTCCCGCTGCTCTGGAACGCGTCCGGCCTCGACTACGCGGCTCTCGTCGACCGCCTGCTGACCCTGGCTATGACCCGTTCGACCGGACTGCGCTGAGGCGCTCAGGTGCAGGGGGTGATGACCTTGTTGTGCTGCTTGACGGCGTCGGAGACGTCGGTGAGGGCATTCGCCTCGGGGCTGTACTTGTCGGGGACCGCGATCTCCAGGTACAGCGCCCGGCCGATGGTGGTGAAGATGGTGCCGTTGGTGACCTCTTTGGCGAACCAGCCGACGCCGTTCACCTCGAAGCACTGGGACTGCGCCTGCGCCATCCCGGCCGGTTGGGCGACCCCACAGGTCACCTCGATCGGCGGATCGCCGTACGCGGTGGTGAGCGGGCTCGGCGGGTCGGCCTTGCGGCGCTTGGCATCGAGCACCTTGGCCGGCAGGGCCTTGATCAGCGGCTCACAGGCCGCCGCGACCTCCGGAGCAGGAGACGGCACCGGGACCGGCGTGGGGCCCGGGCTGCACCCGGCGAGCACGAGCAGGCCGAGTGCAGCTAGCAGGAACTTGGGCATGCGAAAAGGGAGTGGCGGCTTCGCGTCGGATCAGATGTGGACGACAGGGCAGGTCAGCGTGCGGGTGATCCCGGGCACGTTCTGAACGCGGGCAACCACCAGTTTGCCCAGTTCGTCGACGTTGCGGGCCTCCGCGCGGACGATCACGTCGTACGGACCGGTGACGTCCTCGGCCAGGGTGACGCCCTGGACCTCGGCGATCTGCGCTGCGACATCGGCGGCCTTGCCGACCTCGGTCTGGATCAGGATGTAGGCCTGGACCACCACGTCGTTCTCCACTCAGTCGTCCTCAGCTGGGCACCGGCCACGGTACTGCACATGCGCCGGGCGTACTCTTCGTTGCCCGGTCACGGTACCGCCTAGACTCCGTTCCGGTACATGGGAGGTCTGCTGACGTGACAGAGACGTTGGGGAGCACAGGTGAGTTCGGCCTGATCGAGGCCCTCACCAAGGGGCTGTCCACCAGTGAGGACGTCCTGGTCGGTCCGGGTGACGACGCCGCCGTTGTCGCCGCGCCCGACGGCCGCATGGTGATCACCACCGACCTGCTGGTGGAGGGCCGCCACTTCCGTCAGGACTGGTCTTCCGCGTACGACGTGGGCCGCAAGGCCGCTGCACAGAACCTGTCCGACGTCGCGGCGATGGGGGCTCGGCCCACTTCCCTGGTGGTCGGTTTCGGCGCACCGGCGGACCTGCCGCTCGCCTGGGTCCAGGAGCTCTACCAGGGGCTCGTGGACGAGTGCGAGCTGGTCTCTGCTGCCATCGTGGGCGGCGACACCGTGCAGTCGGACAAGATCGTCATCTCGGTGACCGCCTTCGGTTCACTCGACGGACGGGCGCCGGTACTACGGTCTGGCGCGCGGCCCGGTGATGAGGTGGCCGTCGCCGGCCGCCTGGGCTGGGCCGAGGCCGGGTATGCCGTGCTGACACGGGGGTTCCGGTCACCGCGGAGCGTGGTTGAGGCACACCGGCGCCCACAACCGCCGTACGGCGAAGGTCCGCGGGCAGCGCTCGCCGGGGCGTCGTCGATGTGTGATGTGAGCGACGGACTGCTGGCTGACCTCGGTCACATCGCTGTGGCCAGTCAGGTCGTCATCGACCTCCACACGAAGGCTCTCGCCGTACCGGAGCCGCTGCAGGCCGTGGCCGCGGCCACGGGGGTGGATGCGCTCAAGTTCGTGCTGACCGGGGGAGAGGACCACGCGCTGGTCGGTACCTTCGAGCCGGCCGACGTACCGGAGGGCTGGACCGTCATCGGATCGGTTGCCGAAGGCAATGAGGATCGCCCGGCCGGTACGGTCACCGTCGACGGAGCGCCGTACGCCGCCGAGTCCGGCCACGCCCACTTCAGGAGCTGAGATGAACCGACCGCCACGCGTGCTGACGATCGCCGGCTCGGACTCCGGGGGAGGCGCCGGGATCCAGGCCGACCTGAAGGCGATGCTGGCCAACGGCGTGCACGGGATGAGCGTGCTGACCGCGATCACCGCGCAGAACAGTCTGGGTGTGCAAGGGGCTTGGGAGCTGCCTGAGGAACAGGTGCGGGCGCAGTTCCACAGTGTGGTCGACGACATCGGTGTGGACGCGGTCAAGACCGGCATGCTGGCGTCCGTCTCGATGGTGCGCGTCGTCGCGTCGCTCCTGCGGACGCTGCCGCCGTCGGTGCCGGTAGTGGTCGACCCGGTGTCGGTGTCCAAGCATGGTGACGCCCTACTCGCCGCGGACGCGATGGACGCCGTACGGGCTGAGATCGTGCCACTGGCGACCGTGCTGACGCCGAACCTGACTGAACTGGGTCCGGTCGCCGGCGTCTCACTGGAGACCGTGGAAGACCGCGATCTGGCCGCCAAGATCCTGCTGGAGGCCGGTGCGTCCTGGGTGCTCGTCAAAGGCGGGCATGATGTGGGCACGGCCGCTGTTGACGTGTTGCACGGTGCTGGGGTCCGACGGGCCTACAGTGCGGTCCGGGCCGACAACCGGCACACCCACGGCACCGGATGTACGTTGGCGAGCGCGATCGCGTCGTACCTGGCTCGTGGGTACGACGTCGAAAGCGCGGTCGGTGCCGCCAAGGAGTACGTGACCGGTGCGATCCAGGCCGGGTTCGCACTCGGTGGTGGGATCGGTCCGGTCGATCATGCGTGGAGATTTCGAGGGAGTGGCAGTTGACGAAGCAGCCCCCGGTCGACGGGTACTGCGAGCAGTGTGGCTTCAACTACGACACCGGTGACCTGCAGGGCACAGTGACCCTGCTCGTCCGCCAGTCCGCCGACTGCAGCATGGCGCTCACCAAGGCTGCCGCAGGTCCGGACGCGAACGTCGTACGGCTGCGGCCCGAGCCCGAGGTGTGGTCGGCGATCGAGTACGCCTGCCACGTCCGCGACGTACTGGAAGTGCAGCGCCTGCGGATCGCACAGTGCCTGGCCGAGGACCGGCCGGTGTATGCGCCCATGGACCGCACCGGCCGGGTGAAGCAGGCCAAGTACGAACACCAGGACCCGATGGAGGTCGCTGCTGCCCTCGTGCGGTTCGCCAAGGAGTTCGGCGCTGCCGCGCGGGTCCTCACGCCGCCACAGCTGGGCAAGCTGGGCCTCTACAACTACCCGGTCCGCATGCCTCGCTCGCTGGGCTGGGTCATCCGCCACACCGCCCACGAGGTCCAGCACCACCGCCACGACATCCTGGGCATCCTGGCCAAGGTGGAGCCGCCGATCGTGCCCAAGCCGAAGCCGGTCGAGGTGGAAGAGACCGAAACCGAAGCCGAAGAGGCGGTCACCGAGTAGCCGCCCAGCTGGCGAGAGCCTCCTCTGTTGTGAGGTGGTCGAGCGCCAGCGCGGCGGCACCCCGCAGGGGACCGTCAGACTGGTGTGCAGCCGGTACGACGGGCGGCGGGTCCGCGCGATGGAAGTGCATGAGGCTGGCCAGATAAGCCTGGTGGAAGACGTCCTCGGCGGCTGCTCGGAGAGGGACCGCGAGGCCGCCGATGGTGATCACGTCCGGGTCGTGAGCGTTGACCAGCCCGGCCAGCCCGGCGCCGATCGCCGCGACGACCTTCTCGACCGCCTGTACGGCCGCGGCGTCAGTGCGGGCCAGGACCTGCAGGGTGTAGGCGTGCGGATCGTCCGGATCGGGCTCCTGTAGGTGGTAGGCGAGCGCGCGTCCGTCCACCTCCAGGTTCCAGCACCCGTGTGCTCCACAGAGACAGGCGCGGCTCCGGTCGCCGTACGGCGTGTGCCCGAACTCGCCGGCCGCGCCAGATGCGCCAAGCGCGGGTGCGCCGTCGATGAGCAGCGTCCCGCCGATACCCGCCTCGATGATGAGGTGCAGCGCGGTCCCAGCGCCGACGGCAGCCCCGCCGCGTGCCTCGGCGAGGCCGCTGAGGGTGGCGTCGTTGCCGGCCACCAGTGGCAGATCCGTGTCCGCAGTGATCGTCTCGAGGTCGAGTGCTGCCCACTCCGGCGCCGACGACTGCAGCAGCAGGCTGCCACGCAGGGTTCCGGGGACAGCCAGTCCGACGGCGCGCAGGCGCTCGCCGTACAGGTCCTGTGCCTCCAGTACGGCGCGGCGCAGGTTCCCGAGCACTGTTGACGCACGGCGTGTGCGGTGCCGGTGGTCGTCCTGGCTCAGGAACGAGCCGTCGAGCCCGACGACCGCAGTGCGCCAGTTGCTCTGCCGCAGGTCGAGTGCCAGCGCCAGCGGACCAGACGGGTGCGCCTGCAGCAGCGTGGTCGGCCGACCACGCCCACGACTCGGTGCAGGCGCTTCGGATAGCAGCTGCGCGTCACGGAGCCGGGCCGTCACTTCAGTAGCTGAGCTGGTGCTCAGTCCGAGCTCCTGCGCTACGGCGGCGCGAGTGATGCCCGGGTGCCGGCTCACCCGGGTGAGGATCTCGGCGGCGGTCTGCCATTGTCCACGGCGCCCACTGGTCATAACATTGTCCCATCTTATACTCGTGCACCGAGTTTAATGGAGGAGTAGTGGAGATCCGGGACATCCGCGCCGTGCTGTTCGACATGGACGGCACGCTGGTCGATTCCGATGCGGTCGTCGACCGGAGCTGGAGCACCTGGGCGACGGAGTACGGCCTCTCGCCGACCGAGGTGCTGGCAGTCGCCCACGGCAACCCGGCAGCCGCCACCGTCGCGCAGTTCCTGCCCGACCTGACCGACTCCGAGCGTGCCGCCGCGGGCGCCCGCGTCCTCGAGCTCGAGACCGACGACGTCACCGATGTCGTGCCGACCCCAGGCGCGCACGAGCTGATCGCGACCCTCGAGCGCCTGGGCATCCCTTGGGCCGTCTACACGAGCGCCCCGGACGTGCTGGCCAAGGTCCGGCTCGCCGCCGCGGGGATCGCGCCGTCGATCCTGGTCACCATCGACGACGTCGCTCACGGCAAGCCCAACCCCGAGGGCTACCTCCGCGCCGCCGAGCTGGTGGGCGTCGACATCCAGCAGTGCCTGGTCGTCGAGGACACCCCCGTCGGCCTCGCGGCTGGCAAAGCCTCAGGTGCCACCACCGCCGGTGTGAAGGGCATCCCGGCCGACATCCGGCTGCCGGACCTCCACCGTCTCGTTCAGCTGTTCACCGAATGACCGCGCGGTCCGAGGAGGTCCAGATCGGGATCAGCCTCTCCTCACTGGGCTATCTGCTCGCAGGCCTGGGCGCCTGCGTCGCCATCCTCGCCCGCGACCTCCACGAGCCCACTGGTCGGCTCGCCCTGCTCTCGTCGGCCTTCGCGGTCGGACTGGTGATCGTGGCCGCAGTCGGCCCCCGACTCCTCCGCTCCTGGTCGATCGGCGTCGTACTGCGTGCCGGCTCTGTCATCTGCGCCGCCGGTGCCGCATTGCTTGCGCTAGCTCCCTTGTACGCCGTTGTGGTCGTCGGCGGGCTCTGTATCGGCCTAGGCGGTGCACTGCTTGTCCTGCTCGCCCCACTGATGCTCCACGGCCCCACTGCCGCCGCACGCCTCAGTCGGGTCAACGCGGTCGCCAGTGCATCCGGCATCCTCGCCCCGCTCACCATCGGCTTGATCGACGCTCTCGGGATCACTGGTCGCGTCGCCATGCTGATCGCCGTACCGCCGCTGCTGATCCTGGCCACCGTCAAAGGCCCGGACGTCGTACCGCCTGTCCTGTCCGAGGCGCCCACTGGTCACGCGGTCGGCCGGACCGTCGCCCTCGGCTGGCTGCGCGTCGTACTGGCTGTCGGTGTCGAGTTCTGCTTCGTCGTCTGGGCAGTAGCTCGCCTGGTCGACTCCGGACTGACCCTGGCGGTCGCAGCACTCCTCGGCAGCAGCTTCCCGATCGGAATGGCCGTGGGGCGGGCCATCGGCCCAGTCCACTGGCGCTCGGTGTCGCCGGTGGTCATCGGCGGCAGCCTCGCGATCATCGGCACCCTGTTCGTCAGCCTGCTCAACGCGCCCGCGCTGATCGCCCTCGGCCTGATCATCGCCGGCATCGGCGTCGCCCCGCTCTACCCAGTCACCCTCGCTGCGCTGGTAGCGATGCCCGGCCTCAGCCCCACCCGCCTGGCAGCCCTCGGCGCCCTCGCCTCCGGCACCGCCATCCTCATCACCCCGGCCGCCCTGGCAGGCCTGGCGCGGCTGGTCGACCTCCGCCTGGCCTACCTGATCACCATCCCGCTGCTACTGGTCCTGTTTGCCCTGAGCCGCAGTGTCAGGCCGGTAGTCCGTAGCTCCGCAGCAGTTCAGTGAGGGCGTCCGTTCCCGCGGTGTTGAGGTCGTAGACCTCGGCGGTGATGCCGATGGAGCGGGCGCCTTCGACGTTCGCCGAGAGGTCGTCCACGAAGAGGACCGAGGAGGCCGGTGCGTCGGTCGCGGACAGGATCGCGCGGAAGTAGGCCGGGTCGGGTTTGCGGAGACCCAGGTTGCACGAATAGAACGACTGGTCGAACCAGTCGTCGTACCCGCGGTCCTGCATCACGTCGCGGCGGTAAGCGTGCTGGTTGGTGGCCAGGTGGCACTTGATGCCCGCCTGGCGCAGTTTCTGGATCAGCTCGACCACCACCGGTTCGGCGGCGAACCAGCCCCACGGCTCGAGCACCTCGTCGGGGCTCGCCGTGACGTTCCACCGCTTCAGTACGCCGGTCACCGCGTCCCGGAACTCTTCCTTGCCCACGAGCGCGGGCCCCTCGGACAGCATCAGGTCGTTGATGAAACCCTCGCCGTCGCCGGCGACCATCGAGTGCAGCCGGGCGGTCCAGTCCTGGGTGCCGCGCTGGATGACGCCGTCGGCGTCGAAGAGGACAGTGGTGATCTCGGGCGTCATGAGAACCCATCCTGTCAGCCCGGGCTCTTGACCGGTTCAGCCGGTATGCGCTTACCTAATGGCTACGTAAACATGATCGGACAGCTTCCAACAGAAAGCGCCGGGTGAGGCGTATGCCGCTGAGCAGAAGGACGTTCCTCGCAGGCGGTGCCGCCGCTGCTGCCGCGGGGCTGACCGGATGCGGTTCCCGCAGCTCGCTGGGGACCGCGAGCGAACTGAGCATGTGGACCTGGGTCGGCTCGGTCAACGACGACCTGATCGCGCAGGCCGAGAAGACGATCCCCGGGTACGACGGCCTGAAGCTGTCGATGACGCGGATCGGGAGCAACTACAAGACCAAGGTGCTGACCGCGCTGGCCGGCAAGTCCCTGGTCCCCGACATCGTCGCGATCAACGACGACGTCGCGACCTACTTCCCGAACGCGGACCAGTTCCACGACCTGTACGAGCTCGGCGCCCGGGACCGGGAGGCGGACTTCCTGCCCTGGAAATGGAAGCTCGGCGTCACCCAGAACAAGATGATGGCCTACCCGATGGACACCGGCCCGACCGCGCTGTTCTACCGCAGCGACCTGCTGCAGAAGGCCGGGGTCGACGTCGATCCGGCCGCGCTCGCCGAGCAGGCGCCGGACTGGGACACCTACATCGCGCTCGGCAAGAAGATCCAGCAGGCGGCTCCCGGCTCCGCGATCACCGACAACGTGAACAGCATCTTCGCCTACCGGATGGCGCAGGCGCCGAAGCGATACATGAGCGCCGACGGTCAGTACATCGGCGATCAGGACCACGTGCGGGAGGCGTTCGATCTCGCCGTACGGGTGGTGAAGGAAGGGTTGTCGGCCAACGCTCAGGACGGGTCGACCGACGCCAAGGCCATCATCAGCAACGGCAAGCTGGTCGCGTTCAACGCTGCGGTCTGGTGGGCGCAGCTCGGACCGAAGAACGCGGCGCCGAAGACGAAGGGCCTGTGGCGGGTGACGGCGGCTCCTGGTGGACCCGGCAACCGCGGTGGTTCGTTCCTCGCGATCACGAAGTACTGCAAGAACCCGGCCGCGGCCTTCGCCTTCATCAGCTGGCTGGAATCGGCGAAGAACCAGGCCCAGTCCTTCCTCGACCCGGTGCTGTTCCCGTCCACGCCGGCCTCCTACACCGACGCCCGGCTGAGCGCGCCGGACGAGTTCTTCGGCGGGCAGAAGATCGTGGACGTGTTCGCCGAGTCCGCGAAGAAGTACCCCGGCGCGTACTTCTCGCCGTACGACTCGATCATCGGAGACCAGCTGAGCGCGCAGCTGGTCAACGTCGAGACCGGCGGCAAGGCGCCGGACCAGGCCTGGAAAGACGCCCAGGACCAGATCACCCGCGAGCTGACCCGGGCGGGGGCGATCTGAGATGGCTGTCACCAAAACCCTTCCGGTCCCGGCCACCGTGCAGGACGAAACCGCCGAGAAGCCGCCGAACAAGTTCCGGCAGGCGTTCCCGCAGTACGCGGCGATCTCGCCGTTCTTCATCCTGTTCGCGGTCTTCGGCGCGTTCCCGATCCTGTTCTCGATCTGGATCTCGTTCCACTCCTGGGACGGCATCGGCCCGATGAAGTGGGTCGGACTGGAGCAGTACAGCTACCTGCTCAGCGATCCGAAGTTCTGGCACGCCATCGGCAACACGATGATCATCTGGGTGCTGTCGACGGTCCCGATGCTGCTGCTCGCGCTGGTGATCGCGAACGCGCTGCACAACGCGACCCGGTTCCGTACCTTCTACCGGATCGCGTACTTCATCCCGAACGTCACCTCGGTGGTCGCCGTCACGCTGGTCTTCGGGTCGATCTTCAGCAACAACTTCGGCCTGCTGAACGCGTTCCTGCAGTCGATCGGGCTCGCCAAGTTCGACTGGCTGACGCAGCCGTGGGGGATCAAGATCGCGATCGCGACGATCGTCACCTGGCGCTGGGTCGGCTACAACGCGATCATCTACCTGGCCGGGCTGCAGGCGATCTCGGCCGACGTCTACGAGGCCGCCAAGGTGGACGGTGCGAGTCCGCGGCAGACGTTCTGGCGGATCACGGTGCCGATGCTGCGGCCGGTGATCCTGTTCACCGCGGTCACCTCGACCATCGGCGGGCTGCAGATCTTCACCGAGTCGCGGGTGCTGTTCGGCGACACCAACAACATCGGCGGTCCGGGCGACGCCGGCATGACGATCGTCTCGTACCTCTACCAGAGCGCGTTCATCAAGAACCAGTTCGGGTACGGCGCCGCCATCGGCTGGGCGCTGTTCATCCTGATCGTGCTGTTCAGCATCATCAACTGGCGGCTGATCGGCGGCAACGACGAGGAACGCCTGACCAGTCGGGCCAAACGCCGGGTGGAACGGAAGATCGCCGTACAGAAGGAGGCTGCTGATGACGCCCGCTGAGCGCCTGCGCACCACCGTCGGTCACGTCGTACTGATGCTCGGCGTCGTGGTCTCGCTGTTCCCGTTCTACTGGATGGTCGTGATGGCCTCCAACACCACACCCGACATCTTCGCCTACCCGCCGAAGCTGTGGATCGGCTCGCACCTGTTCGAGAACATGGGCAAGGTGCTCGACAACGTCGACTTCTTCGGGTCGATGCTGCTCACGCTGATCGCCTCGGTCTCCGTCACCGTGCTGGTGCTGTTCTTCGACTCGCTGGCGGCCTTCGCGTTCGCGAAGTACGAGTTCCCCGGCCGCAAACTGCTCTTCGGGTTGCTCTTGGCAACGTTCATGATCCCGGCCCAGCTCTCGCTGGTACCGCAGTTCGTGACGCTGGCGCAGTTCGGGTGGATCGGATCGCTGAAGGCGCTCATCATCCCCGGGGCCGCGAACGCGTTCGGCATCTTCTGGATGCGCCAGTACGCCGCGGGCGCGATCCCGGACGAGCTGATCTCGGCCGCCAAGGTGGACGGGGCCGGCTTCTTCCGGCAGTACCTGAGCGTCGGTCTGCCGGTGCTGCGGCCCGGGATGGCCTTCCTCGGCATCTTCACCTTCATCAACGTCTGGAACGACTACCTCTGGCCGCTGATCGTGATGACGGATCCCAACCGGCTCACCCTGCAGGTCGCACTCGACCAGCTCAACGGCCTGTACAACACCGACTACTCGATGGTGATGGCCGGTGCGCTGATGAGTGTGATTCCGTTGATCGGGGTCTTCCTGATCGGCGCCCGCTCGTTCATCGCCGACCTCGCGGCCGGCGCGATGAAGTCCTGACCCGTCCTCAAACCGACTACGAGGGATCTCCTTTGACTGACAGCAAACTCCGCTGGGGCATTCTCGGCACCGGGAACATCGCGTCCCGGTTCGCCGAGCAGGTGCCGACCTCACCGACCAACGAGGTGGTCTCGGTCGGCAGCCGGTCGCTCGCCTCGGCCGACGAGTTCGGCAACCGCTTCGACATCCCGACCAGGCACGGCTCGTACGACGCCTTGCTGGCCGACGAGACCGTGGACGCGATCTACGTCGCGACGCCGCATCCGATGCACCCCGAGTGGGCGATCAAGGCGGCCGACGCGGGCAAGCACGTGCTGTGCGAGAAGCCGCTCGCGATCAACAAGGCCTGGGCCGAGGCGATCATCGAGGCCGCGGTGCGCAACGACGTCTTCCTGATGGAGGCGTACATGTACCGCTGCCTCCCGCAGACCAAGCTGGTCGCCCAACTGGTCCGCGATGGTGAGCTCGGCAAGATCCACCAGATCGAGGCGACGTTCGCGTTCAACGCCTCCTTCAATCCGACCAGCCGCATCTACGCCGACGAGCTCGCGGGCGGCGGCATCCTCGACGTCGGCGGCTACCCGGTCTCGTACGCGCGCCTGATCGCGGGCGCCGACCGAGGACTCCCGTACGCCGAACCTGCCGCCGTGAACGCGGTCGGGACAGTGGGGGAGACCGGTGCCGACGAGTGGACCGCCGCGACGTTGTTCTTCGACGGCGGCGTCACCGCGCACGTCACCACCGGCGTCCGGCTCGGCGACCAGAACCAGGTCCGGATCGTCGGCAGCAAGGGCTACCTGATCGTCGAGGACCCGTGGTTCGGCGGCGACGGCAAGCCGACCCACGTCACCCTGCACAAGGTCGGCGAGAGCGTGCGCGAGGTCTCGGCCGAGCCCGCGCTGATCTACGCGGCCGAGGCCGAGGCGGTCGCCGCGGCCATCGCCGAGCGTCAGGCCCCCGAGATGAACTGGGCCGACACCCTCGGCAACCTCACCGTCCAGGACGCGTGGCGGGCGGCGATCGGTCAGCAGTACGCGATCGAGCGCGACGACGCCGCGATCCCGACCGCCAGCGGCAGGCCGCTGGCCCGACGTACCGATGCTCCGATGAAGTACGGGACTGTCCCCGGCCTGGACAAGCAGGTCTCGCGGGTCGTGATGGGCGTGGACAACCAGCACAGCCTCACCCACGCGGCCACGGTCTTCGACGACTTCGTCGAGCGCGGCGGGACGACGTTCGACACTGCCTACATCTACAGCGGCGGGTACGGCGAGAAGCTGCTCGGCCAGTGGATGAAGACGCGCGGCAACCGCGACGAGGTCGTTGTCATCGGCAAGGGTGCGCACACCCCGCACTGCGATCCCGCCTCCATCACCAGCCAGCTGGAGGAGAGCCTCGGGCGGCTGCAGACCGACCACATCGACCTGTACCTGATGCACCGCGACAACGAGGAAATCCCGGTCGGCGAGTTCGTCGACGTACTGGACGAACACTTCAAGGCCGGCCGGATCAAGGCGTACGGCGGATCCAACTGGTCGCTCGAGCGGTTCGACGAGGCGAACGCGTACGCGGAGGCGCACGGGAAGCAGCCGTTCACCCTGCTGAGCAATCACCTCAGCCTGGCCCGGGCGTACGACGTACCGTGGGCCGGGTGCCGGCACGTGTCGGACGACGAGTCGCAGGCGTGGTTGCGGGACCGGCAGGTGGCGCTGTTCCCGTGGTCGAGTCAGGCCCGCGGATTCTTCACCGGACGGGCCAAGCCGGAGGACCGCTCGGACGAGGAACTGGTCCGCTGTTTCTACTCCGACGAGAACTTCCGTAGACTGGACCGGGCCCGGGAGCTCGCGGCCGCCAAGGGAGTCGAGCCGACCGCGATCGCACTGGCCTGGTTGCTGCATCAGCCGTACCCGGTGTTCCCGTTGATCGGGCCTCGGCACATCAGTGAGACGCGGACCTCCACGCCTGGTCTGACAGTGTCGCTGAGCGACGAAGAAGTGGCGTACCTCACTGCGTGACGAGCGTAGGTTGACCGAATTGGTCGAGCCCTGACACCCATGTAACATGGTTTGTCGGTGTCACGACCCTGAACACGGAGAATCATGTCTAAGAAGTGCGATGTCTGCGGCAAGCAGCCGACGTTCGGCAACAGCGTTGCCCGCCTGGGTAAGGGCGCGATGATCCGGCGGGTCAAGGCTCGTACGCCCCGCCGTTTCAACCCCAACATCCAGCCGGTCCGGGCGATCATCAAGGGAACCCCGACCCGCATGAAGGTCTGCACGTCCTGCATCAAGGCCGGCAAGGTCCAGCGCGTAGTCGGCTAAGGTCCAGCGCGTAGTTGGCTGACGACCGCCTGCAAGTCTTCCGTGTAGGGCTGACACAGGCGCCTCGGGTTTCGACCCGGGGCGCCTTGTCGTGTTTACCGTCGGCGCGCTACGACCGTGATTTCGTTGCGGTTGTGGTGGAGTTGGCGCGCGTGCAGTACGTCGTACTCGGTGTTCAGGACGTCTAGTCCGCGGTGGGCTCCGTCGAGCGGGTTCTTGCCGCCGCCCTTGAGCGTCACCACGGCCAGCGCGCCGCGCTTGAGGTGGTCGGCCGCGTCGATCATCATCCGCGCGCTCAGCACCTGGTCCATCCGCATGTCGTTCACCGCGACGTCGAACCGCGTGCGGTTCTCGGCGAAGAACCGGCCGGCGGTCGTCGCCGCGTGATGGATCCCGCGATCGCCGTGCAGCCGCTCGTCCAGATAGCCGGGGTCCACCGACCACACCTCCTGCCCCTGCAGCCGCAGGATCCGCGTCCAGCCACCCGGTGAGGCGCCGAGGTCGACCGCCTTCCCTCCCGGCGGCAGCTCCAGCCCGAAGGTCGCGATCGCCTCTTCCAGCTTGAACTCCGACCGCGAGACGCGTTCCTCACCTCTCGCGAGCCGCATCCGGCCACCCGGCCAGTCCGACAGGCTGTCCGCCAGCCGGTTCACGCCGAGCAGCAGCGCGCGCGGGCTCTCGAAGCACGAGACCACCCACTCCTGACCGGACCGGGTCACTCCCACCCCGCGCTCGGCCAGCGCCTCCTCGATCCGGTGGTAGTACGTCCCGCCGGTCCCCGCGCGATCCGTCCACGCCTGCACCGCGAGCGTCTTCGGGTACGTCGGCAGCTCGCTCAGGATCATTTCCGCCAGCTCATAGCTGGGCGGCAGCTCGTCCAGGCTCGCGATCTCGTTCGTCAGATGCCGGACGAACATGATCCGCCCCGAGTCGCAAGCCTCGGCCAGCTCCTGCACCCCAGGCCCGGTCACCCGCCCGATATCCGCACCGACCCGCTGGAACGGCACCTTCCCGAACTCGGCACGGATCTCCCGCACAGCCCACTCGTAACTGTCACCCGCGACCGAGAACAACACATTCACCGCCCGACCGTACCGAAGCCCACCCCACATCCCCCCATCCGCAGCCCCAGACCCCACCCGCTCCACCGCCGACGCGCTCGCGCCACATCACCCCGTCCCCAAACCCGACTCCCGCCGTACCGGACCTTGTGCACCCATCAACCACATCCGCCCCCACCCCATGGCCGACCCGTGCTCAAGGTGGACTTCATCGGCCGAGCTTGGGTGCCTAGGTGCGGTGCCTAGGGGTGAGTGTGGCGACCGTGTCGTGGGAAATCGGTTGCCGGCGTCACGGTCCTTTCACTCGCGTGCACACCTCCTGCACTCGCACGCCGGCTTCGGTCGCCGGGCCGGGGGAGAGGACTGGGGGCGGGCGGGGCGTTAATGTTCCGGGCGTGGAGGAATTGACGGTCGGGGTGTTGCGCGCTTGGGCTCGGACCGCGCTGGTGGAGTTGGGACGGGCGCGGACCGGGATCGACGAGCTGAACGTGTATCCGGTGCCCGACGGCGACACGGGGACGAACCTCTACCTGACGTGGGAGGCGGCCTGCGAGGCGCTGCCCAAAGGGGAGTTGACGTTCGCGGAGGCGGTGCAGGCGTTCGGCCGCGGCGCGCTGCTCGGCGCCCGGGGGAACTCGGGAGTGATCACCTCGCAGCTGGTCCGGGCGTGTGGCATGCGGCTGGCCGAGAACCTGCCGCGCGACCAGGTGACCGACGGCGTACTGGCTGATCCGCGGATGAGTGAGGCGGCCGCGCTCGCCGATGCGCTCACGTACGCCGCTGATGCCGCGTACGGCGCTGTCGCGGAACCGGTCGAGGGGACCATGCTCACCGTCGCCCGCCAGGCCGCCAACGGAGCCATGACCGCGGCCAACGACGGCAAGAGCCTGGCGGATGTCTGCCTGGCCGCAGTCGCGTCCGCACGGAAGGCCCTCACCAAGACGACCGAGCAGCTCGACGTACTGCGCCGGGCCGGAGTGGTCGACGCCGGGGGAGCCGGCCTGGTCGTGATCCTCGGTGCGATGGAGTCGGTGCTGACCGGTCGGACCGTGACGATCGACGTACCGGCTCGGGTCGAACCGCAGGAGGTTGCCGGTGACCTCAGCCCGGAGGGACCGGCGTACGAGGTGATGTACCTCCTGGACGCCGCTGACGAGGCTGTCGGGGACTTCCGGCGGCAGCTCGCAGCCCTGGGTGACTCGGTGGTCGTAGTCGGCGGAGACGGCCTCTGGAACGTCCACGTACATGCAGACGACGTCGGTACGGCGATTGAGCTGGGCATCGCGATCGGCCGCCCGCACCGGATCCGGGTCACCCATTTCAGTAAAGATCAACAGAGTGCGGACCAGGCGCATCACGAGCCGCCACCCGGCCGAGCCGTGATCGCGGTCGTCGCCGGGGAAGGACTGGCCGACCTGTTCACCGAAGCCGGTGCCCAGGTCGTGGTCGGCGGACCGGGCCGACGGTGTTCGACCGGCGAGCTACTGACCGCGATCGAGAAGTCGAAGGCGACCGAGATCGTGCTGCTGCCGAACGACAAGGACTCCATCGCGGTCGCCGAGGCAGCCGCCACGGCGGCCCGCCAGGACGGAATCCGGGTGGCTGTGATCCCCACTCGGGCCCAGGTCCAGGGGTTGGCGGCGATCGCCGTACATGATGCTGCTGCGAGCTTCGACGACGATGTCGTGCACCAGTCCGCGGCCGCCGGGCAGACCCGGCATGGCGCGGTCACGATCGCGGTGAAGGAAGCCTGGACGATGGCCGGCCGCTGCCAGGTCGGTGACGCATTGGGTGTGATCGACGGTGACTTTGCCCTCATCACCCAGGACATCACCGAGGCCGCGCTCGGCGTCGTCGACCGGCTGTTGGGCGGTGGCGGTGAGCTGCTGACGATCGTCACGGGACGCGATGCGGACCCCGAATTGGCCGCCGCGATCGAGCGGCACGTGCGCAAGCAACGCAAAGATGTCGATGTCGTGGTGTACGACGGAGGGCAGGACAGGTACCCGTTGTTGATCGGGGTCGAATGAAGACTGACATGGACCGCAAGCTCCGCGACTTCGTCGGAGCCAAGACGGCCAAGACTTTCGCGGACGTGCTCGCCATCGAGACCGTCGGCGAGCTGCTGCGCCACTACCCGCGGCGGTACCTGAAGAAGGGCGAGTTGACCCCGTTCGACGAGCTCGAGGTCGGCGACCAGGCGACGGTCAACGGCCGGGTCAAGAAGGTCACCGTCCGCTCGCTCGACACCAAGGCCGAGATCCCGCTCGTCGAGGTGCAGAAGTGGACCCGGCGCAAGACGCTGACCAAGGTCGTGGTCACCGACGGCAAACACGACCTCGAGCTCGCCTTCTTCAACCAGCCCTGGCTGGCCACCAAGCTCACGCCCGGTACGGCGGCCCTGTTCTGGGGCGAGGTGACGATGTTCCGCGACATCATGCAGCTCAAGGGGCCGGGCACCGAGATCCTCGACGACGAGGACCTCACCGAGGCCGAGATCGAGCGCCGGGCCCGGCCGTTCCGCCCGCTCTACCCGGCGACCGCGAAGTTGCCGACCGCAACGATCGAGCGCAGCATCAAGATCGTTCTGGACAACCTGAGTGAGGATCTCGAGGACCCGGTCCCGGAGCTGATCCTGCGCAAGGAGAAGCTGCTCGGCCTGGTCGAGGCGCTGCAGAAGGTGCATCTGCCCGACACCGAGAAGGACATCCGCGACGCCCAGCAACGCTTCCGGTTCGAGGAGGCGCTGGTGATGCAGACGATCCTGGCGCAGCGCCGAGCGGTCACCGATGCGCTGAAGGCGGTCGCACGCCCGCGAACCGCCGGCGGTCTGCTCGACGAGTTCGACAAGCGGCTCCCGTTCTCGCTCACCACCGGCCAGGCCGACGTGGGCGAGGAGATCTTCGCCGACCTGAAGCGGCCGCACCCGATGCACCGGCTGCTGCAGGGGGAGGTCGGTTCCGGCAAGACCGTGGTCGCGCTGCGGGCGATGCTGTCGGTGGTCGACAACGGCGGCCAGGCGGTCCTGCTGGCACCGACCGAGGTGCTCGCCACCCAGCATCACAAGACGCTGATCAAGATGCTCGGTGACCTCGCCGAGCAGGGCATGCTGGGCGGCGCCGAGCACGCCACGAAGGTCGGTCTGCTGACCGGTTCGCTGAACGCGGCAGCCCGCCGTACGGCGATGTTGGACGCCGCGAGCGGAGCCGCCGGAATCGTGGTCGGCACCCACGCATTGCTCGAGGACAAGGTGCAGTTCGCCGATCTCGGGCTCGTGGTGGTCGACGAGCAGCACCGGTTCGGCGTCGAGCAGCGCGCCGCGCTGAGCGCGAAGTCCGGTGAGAACACCCCGCACGTGCTGGTCATGACGGCGACCCCGATCCCGCGGACGGTCGCGATGACCGTCTTCGGCGATCTCGCGGTGTCGACCCTGACCGAGCTCCCGGCCGGTCGCTCGCCGATCCAGTCGTCCGTCGTACCAGCCAAGCAGAAGCCCGAGTGGCTGGAGCGGGCCTGGGCGCGGGTCCGCGAGGAGGTCGGCAAGGGCCACCAGGCGTACGTCGTCTGCCCGCGGATCGGTGACGACGTGAAGAACGCGGCCGACGAGGAAGGCGATCTCGCCGCCGGGGATGACGAGGGCGACGGGAAGAAGCAGGCCCGGCCGCCGATCTCGGTGATGCAGGTGGCCGAGGCGCTCGGCGAGATCCTGCACGACCTGCGGGTGGAGATCCTGCACGGCCGGTTGCCGGCCGACGAGAAGGACGCGGTGATGACCCGGTTCGCGGCCGGCGAGGTCGACGTGCTGATCGCGACCACGGTGATCGAGGTCGGCGTCGACGTACCGAACGCCTCGACGATGGTGATCATGGACGCCGACCGGTTCGGCATCTCGCAGCTGCACCAGCTGCGCGGGCGGGTCGGCCGGGGCAAGGTGCCCGGGCTCTGCCTGCTGGTCACCGACCTGTGGGACGGCACGGCGTCGTACGGGCGACTGGCCGCGGTGGCGTCCACGACGGACGGCTTCGAGCTGTCCCGGATCGACCTGGAGACGCGCCGCGAGGGCGACGTACTGGGCGTGGCTCAGTCGGGCAAGCGGAGCAGCCTGAAGCTGCTGAGCGTGCTGCGGGACGAGGACCTCATCTTCACCGCCCGCCATGTGGCGCAGTCGCTGATCTCGGTCGACGCGGAGCTCGCCGAGTACCCGGCGCTGCGCTCGTTCGTGCAGAGCGCGCTGGCATCCGAGTCCACCGAATACCTGGAGAAGACGTGACACGTGTCATCGGGGGAGTGGCGGGCGGCAGGCGGATCGCCGTACCGCCGGGAGACGGGACACGACCGACCACAGACCGGACCCGCGAGGCGCTGTTCTCGTCGTTGGAGGCGGAGTTCAGCAGCTTCGACGGGGTCAACGTCCTCGACCTGTACGCCGGTTCCGGGGCGATCGGCCTTGAGGCGCTCTCGCGGGGAGCGGCCAAGGTGGTGCTGGTCGAGTCGGATCGCAAGGCGGCCGAGGTGATCACGGCCAACATCAAGGTCGTCGGGCTGCCGGGAGTGACCGTGCTGAGCCGGCCGGTCGAGAAGCTCGCGGCGGGGGAGCCGCTGGCGGAATTCGACCTGCTGTACGCCGATCCGCCGTACCGGCTGGAGACCGCCGAACTGCAGGACGTGCTGGTCGCCCTGGCGGCCAACGGCTGGCTGGCCGCGGACGCCTTCGTGGTGGTCGAGCGCGGGAAGCGGGAGCCGTGGGAGTGGCCGGAGGGGTTCACCGGGCTGCGCGACCGCAAGTACGGCGAGGCCCGGCTTTGGTACGGTCACCGCCATGGCTAAGGCTGTGTTTCCGGGCTCGTTCGACCCGCCGACCATCGGTCACCTGGACGTCATCGCCCGCGCGGCCGGCGCCTTCACGGAGCTGATCGTCGCGGCCGGGGTGAACCAGTCCAAGAACCGCCTGTTCAGCGACGCCGAGCGGGTCGAGATGCTGACCGAGCTCGCCGAGCCGTTCCCGAACGTCCGGATCGCCACCTTCGACGGCCTGCTGGTCGACTTCTGCACCGAGCAGGGCGCGAGCGTGATCGTGAAGGGTCTGCGGACCGCGGCCGACTACGACTACGAACTGCAGATGGCCCACCTGAACCGGCGGATGACCGGGGTCGATACGGTGTTCCTGCCGACCGCCGCCGAGCACGGGTTCATCTCCTCCAGCTGGGTCAAGGAGATCTCCACACTGGGCGGCGACGTGTCCTCCTTCGTGACGGCGAGTGTTCACACACGGTTACTGGCGAAACACCGGTAGGCCCCGAATTGGGTGTCCGGCCAGGTAGTTGATAATGTGGTCTACCGGTCTCGTTGAGACCGAGATTTATGCCTGCCCACGCCTGAAAGGGATGTCCTGAGCGTCTTGGATCCGCGGTCCCCACTCGTGATCGACACGCACGAGCTGTCACGCCGCGCCGGGTCCCAGCGCGAAGTCTCCTTCACGGCCGCAGCACCGGCTGATCTCGGTATCGATGTGATCGGCGTCCCCGAGGGCGACCCGATCCAGTTCGATCTACGGCTGGAGTCGGTTGTCGAAGGGGTGCTCGTCTCCGGATCGGCCGCCGGCCGGCTGGTCGGGGAGTGCGCGCGGTGCCTGGTCGACATCGAGGACGAGTTCCTCGCTGACGTCCAGGAGCTGTACGTCTACCCGGTGAGCGAGGCCGAGCCGGACGAGGCCAGCCGGATGGAGGGCGATCTGATCGACCTCGAGCCGGCATTGCGGGATCAGGTGGTGCTCGCGCTACCGTTCCAGCCGCTGTGTTCGGACGACTGTCCGGGACTGTGCCCCGAGTGTGGGGTGCGCCTGGTCGAGGAGCCCGGTCACCGGCACGAGGAAGCGGTGGACCCGCGGTGGGCGGCCCTCGGGCAGCTCCAGAACGACCAGCAAGACAACTGAAGACCGAATACACGCACACCAGCCGGCCGGGTCAACCAGCCCCCGGCCGAACCGAGGAGTCATAACCGTGGCCGTTCCGAAGCGGAAGATGTCGCGCAGCAACACCCGCAACCGCCGGGCTCAGTGGAAGACCACTGCCCCGTCGCTGGTGACCTGCGTGAACCCCGCCTGCCGCGCCAAGCACCTGCAGCACACCGTTTGCCCCACCTGCGGCCAGTACGGCGCCAAGGGCGAGCGTCGCCAGGTCGTCGAGAGCTAAACGGCACCTATCAGTGAATTCATCAGTCGACGCCGGGCCTGACCCGGCGCATGGGGGGCCCTACGCCGAGCTGAACGTACGGCTCGGCGTAGCGCTGGCTGACAATTTGCTGGAGCACGCCTTCACCCACCGTTCGTTCGCGTACGAGAACGGTGGGTTGCCGACCAACGAGCGGCTGGAGTTCCTGGGGGACTCGGTGCTCGGAGTCATCGTCACGGAGTCGCTGTTCCGCAACCATCCGGACCTGTCCGAGGGACGGCTGGCCAAGCTGCGTGCCGCCGTGGTCAACATGCGCGCCCTCGCGGGTGTCGCCCGGGAACTCAAGCTGGGCAAGTACCTGCGGCTCGGCCGCGGCGAGGAAGCCACCGGCGGCCGCGACAAGTCGTCGATCCTGGCCGACTGCGTCGAGGCGCTGATCGGTGCCGTCTACCTGGACCGTGGGTTCGAGGTGGCCGGCATGGTCGTGCACCGGCTGTTCGACGATCTGATGGAGTCCTCGGCCCGGCTCGGTGCCGGCCTGGACTGGAAGACGTCGCTGCAGGAGCTGGTCGCCCAGCTCGGCGTCGGCGTCCCGGAGTACGTGATCGCCGAGTCCGGTCCCGACCACGCCAAGACGTTCGAGGCGCGGGTGCGGATCGGTGCGGACACCTACGGGCACGGCATCGGCCGCAGCAAGAAGGAAGCCGAGCAGCAGGCCGCCGAGACCGCCTGGAAGGCCCTGCGCGCCGCGCATCCCGACAGCACGGATCCCTCGCAGCAGCCGTAGTATCCGCAGGTGCCCGAGCTCCCAGAGGTTGAGGTGGTCCGCCGAGGTCTGGCGGACTTCACCACCGGCCGCACCATCGATGCGGTCGAGGTCCTGCACCCCCGTCCGGTACGGCGTCATCTCGCCGGACCGGACGATTTCGTGGCCCGGCTCAAGGGCCAGGTCTTCGCCGAGCCGGCCCGGCGCGGAAAATATCTCTGGCTGCCGCTCACCTCGGGTGACGCGGTTCTCACTCATCTGGGTATGAGCGGCCAATTCCGGGTCCAGCCGGTCGGCGCGCCCGACGAGGCCCATCTGCGGGTCCGGTTCCGCTTCGCCGACGACGGCGGAGAGGTCCGGTTTGTGGACCAGCGGATGTTCGGTGGTCTGTCGTACTCCGAAGGCGGCGCCGAGCTCCCCGGCGAGATCGCCCACATCGCCCGGGACCCGTTCGATCCTCTGTTCGATCCGGAGGCGGCCGCGGCCGCGCTGCGGCGCCGCAAGACCGGTCTCAAACGAGCGCTGCTGGACCAGACCGTGGTCAGCGGGATCGGGAACATCTATGCCGACGAGGCCTTGTGGCGCGCGAAGCTGCACTACGCCCGGGCCACGGATTCGCTGAAACCCTTACAGGCAAGGGAAATTCTCCGCCATGCCCACGAAGTGATGGCTGAGGCGCTGGGCGTCGGCGGGACCAGCTTCGACGCCTTGTACGTCAACGTGAACGGCGAGTCCGGCTACTTCGAACGCGGCCTGAACGTTTACGGGCAAGAGGGTTCGCCGTGTCCGCGGGACGGCCGGCCGATCCGCCGTGAGCCGTTCATGAACCGTTCGTCGTTCCGCTGCCCGAGATGTCAGCCGGTACCGCGGCTGGTCCGCTGGTAAGCGAGGTATTGTTAATAAGTGTGGCCCAGGTTGACCGTCGGCCTCGCCGGTGTCACCCTGAAAGACGGTACACATTTTCGGCGCACCCTATCGTGTCTTGACTGCGAGGGCGCGCACACCCGGCCAGAACCCTTCCGGAGGACAGCACAATGGCCAAGGCTCTTTTAGGGCACCTTGGAGGCACTGACCCGCGCATGCTCGAGCAGGTTCGTCTGCTCAACCGGCGTGTCGCCGATCTGGAGGCGCACGTGATGCGCCTGCAGGCAGAGAACGACCATCTCGTCGCACAGGTCCATGAGGGCCGGCTGCTGACAGTCGACGAGGCTCTGCGTACGCCTGCCACGGTCTGACGACCCTGGTCGCGACCAGCTCCGGTCGCACCCTGCACGCTGAAACCGCACGATAGACGGCGGTGGCCCCCGTCCGGGCCCCCGCCGGTTGTGCTTGTCCCGATGTTGTGCTCCCACCACACCTGCCTGCCGTTGCGACCGGTAGGCCTCCACGGTTTCGCGTCCGGCGCTTAGTAGACTGGGCGGCGGAACTACTTCCCCGGGTAGCGACAGCGTTACGAGTTGCGACGGTTCCTTCGGTATCGTCTGTCCTTTCACGGGTTGGAGAGCATCGCTTTGTATCTGAAGAGCATGACGCTCCGAGGCTTCAAGTCGTTCGCGTCGGCCACGACGATGAACTTCGAACCGGGGATCACCTGCATCGTCGGCCCGAACGGCTCCGGTAAGTCCAACGTCGTCGACGCCCTCGCCTGGGTGATGGGCGAGCAGGGCGCGAAATCCCTGCGTGGCGGCAAGATGGAGGACGTCATCTTCGCCGGCACCTCGGGCCGCGCCCCGCTGGGCCGCGCCGAGGTGGTGCTCACCATCGACAACACCGACGGCGCGCTCCCGATCGAGTACGCCGAGGTCACGATCAGCCGGACGATGTTCCGCAACGGCGGCTCCGACTACCAGATCAACGGCCAGAGCTGCCGGTTGCTGGACGTCCAGGAGCTGCTCAGCGACTCCGGTATCGGTCGCGAGATGCACGTCATCGTCGGTCAGGGCCAGCTCGACTCGATCCTGCGCGCGACCCCGGAGGGTCGCCGCGGCTTCGTCGAGGAGGCCGCCGGTGTCCTGAAGCACCGCAAGCGCAAGGAAAAGGCGATCCGGAAGCTGGAGGCCACCGAGGGCAACCTGCACCGGCTCGGCGACCTGATCGCCGAGATCCGCCGCCAGCTGAAGCCGCTCGGGCGCCAGGCGGAGGTGGCGCGCCGGGCCGTGACGATCCAGGCCGAGGTCCGCGACGGCCGCTCCCGGCTGCTGGCCGACGACATCGTCCAGGCCCAGTCCGCGCTCGAGGCCGAGCTGGCCGATGAGGCGCGGATGACAGAGCGCCGTACCGAGATCGAGGCCAAGCTGCGCGAGGCGCGCGACCTGGAGGCCGAGCTCGAGGAGGCGCTCCGCGAGGACGCGCCGGCCCTGCAGGCCGCCCAGGACACCTGGTACCAGCTGTCCGGGTTCGGCGAGAAGATCAAGGGCACCGCCCGGATCGCCGCCGACCGGATCCGCTCGCTGAACGACGAGGCCGACGACGGCCCGCGCTCGGGACGCGACCCCGATGAGCTCGAGCTGGAGGCGGCGCGGGTCCGCGAGACCGAGGCCCAGATCGAGGCCGAGGTCGAGGCGCATTCGGAGCTGCTGGCCGAGTCCGTCGAGCGCCGTCAGGCGCTGGAGAACCAAGAGGCCGAGGAAGACCGCCGGATCTCGGCACTGATCCGGGCGGCCTCCGACCGTCGTGAGGGTCTGGCCCGGCTGACCGGCCAGGTGAACGCGCTGAAGAGCCGCGCGGCCGCCGCCGAGTCCGAGATCGGCCGCCTGGCGACGAACATGAACGAGGCCGAGGCGCGGGCCGCCAAGGCTCAGCACGACTTCACCGCGCTCGAGACCCAGGTTGCCGGGCTGGATGCCGGTGAGCGTGGGCTCGACGATCAGTACGAGGCGGCTCAGTCGGTTCTGGACGAGCTGGACGAGCGGCTGGCCAAGCTGCGCGCCGAGGAGCGGGACGCCGAGCGAGAGCGGACCGGTCTGAGCGCGCGCAAGGAGGCGCTGGAGCTGGGCCTGAACCGCAAGGACGGCGCCGGTGCTCTGCTGGCCGCCTCCGAGCAGATCGCCGGCCTGATGGGTTCGGTCGCGGCGCTGCTGAGCGTGCGCTCCGGATACGAGACGGCCATCGCGGCCGCTCTCGGTGAAGCCGCCGACGCGGTCGCCGTCACTCACGCCGACGCCGCGCTGGCCGCGGTCGGCCACCTGAAGGAGCACGACCTCGGCCGAGCCGGGATGCTCCTGGGCGACGCCCCGGCTGACGATTACGCAACCTGGCCAAGCCTTCCGTACGGCGCTTTGTACGCCGTCGATGTCGTCGAGTGCCCGCAGAACCTGCGTCCCGGCCTGCGCCGGCTGCTCCGCAAGGTCGCGGTCGTCGACGACGTCGCCGCGGCGCAGTCGCTGGTCAGGAACCTTCCCGACGTCACCTGCGCTACCCGGGCGGGCGACGTACTGGGGGCGCATTTCGCGTACGGCGGTTCTGACGCGGCGCCGAGCCTGATCGAGGTGCAGTCTGCGGTCGACGAGGCCGCGGAGAAGCTGATCGAGGCGACCGCGCGGAGTGAGCGGCTGCGGTTCGAGCTGTCCGGGATGGAGGACGAGCGCTCCCGGCAGAAGGAGTCCGTCGAGATCACGCTGGCCCGGCTGCACGAGTCGGATGCCGCGATGGCGGCGGTGGCCGAGCAGCTCGCGCACTTCGGGTCGCTGGCCAAGGCCTCCCGGGGTGAGGCGCAGCGGATGGCCGAGGCGATCGCCGCGGCCGAGGCCGAGCGCGACAAGAACCTGTCCGGTCTGGCCGAGCTCGAAGAGCGGCTGAACGACGCCGAGATGTTCGACGAGGACGGCGACGAACCGGACACGTCGACGCGTGACCAGCTCGCCGAGGCCGCCAAGGCCGGGCGGGCGGCCGAGATGGAGGCGCGGCTCGCGCTGCGCACCACCGAGGAGCGGGCCCGGGCGCTGTCCGGCCGGGCCGACCAGCTGGAGCGTGCGGCGCGGCAGGAGCGCGAGGCCCGTGCCCGCGCGATCGCCCGTGCTGCCCGCCGGGCGCGGCAGTCCGAGGCTGCGCAGGCCGTGCACTTGGCGACTGGTCACGTGCTGGCCCGGTTGGAGCACTCACTGCAGCTGGCTGCCTCCGAGCGGTCCGCGATCCAGGCACAGCGGTCCGACCGCGAGCAGGCGCTGTCGCAGGCGCGCTCGGCGACCCGCAACCTGAGCTCCGAGCTGGAGCAGCTGACCAACACCGTCCACCGCGACGCGCTGGCCCGGGCCGAGCAGAAGATGCGGCTCGAGCAGCTGTACGAGAAGGCGCTCGGTGAGCTGGGCGTCGCGGTCGAGACGCTCGTCGCGGAGTACGGGCCGGACAAGCTGGTGCCGCCGCTGCCCAAGGACGGCGACGACAACACCCTCGAGCTCGAGGGCGAGCCGTTCGACCGGGCCAAGGTCGAGAAGCGGCTCAAGTCCGCCGAGCGGTCGCTGAACCAGCTGGGCCGGATCAACCCGCTCGCGCTCGAGGAGTTCGACGCGATGGAGGAGCGGCACCGCTTCCTGTCCGAGCAGCTCGAGGACCTGCGCAAGTCCCGCCGCGACCTGATGGACATCGTCAAGGAGGTCGACGACCGCGTCGAGCAGGTCTTCACCGAGGCCTACCGCGACGTCGAGATCGCCTTCCAGCACGTCTTCAGCCGGCTCTTCCCCGGCGGTGAGGGCCGCCTGATCCTCACCGATCCCAGCGACATGCTCGCCACCGGCATCGACGTCGAGGCCCGCCCGCCCGGCAAGAAGGTCAAGCGCCTCTCGCTGCTGTCCGGCGGCGAGCGCTCCCTGGTCGCGGTGGCCTTCCTGGTCGCCCTCTTCAAGGCCCGCCCCTCGCCCTTCTACATCCTGGACGAGGTCGAGGCGGCCCTCGACGACACCAACCTCGGCCGCCTCCTGGAGATCTACGAAGAGCTCCGCGAGAACAGCCAGCTCCTGGTCATCACCCACCAGAAGCGCACCATGGAGGTCGCTGACGCCCTCTACGGCGTCACCATGCGCGGCGACGGCGTCTCCGCCGTCATCTCCCAACGCATCCGCGAACCCGAACCCGTGTAACCCACGGAGGTGGCGGCGACCTATCCGGTTGCCGAGTACACCAAGGCGTTGCAGCACGCCGGCCAGGGCGGCGGCGGCAAGGTGCTCTTCAGGCCGTGATGGTCATCGAGGCGAGCTGATCGCCCTGGACGTCGAAGGTGAAGTGGGACGGGCCGTTGAACCCGTCGCCGCCCACCTGGGTGACCAGGGTGATCGGGTTGCCCGGTGTGGAGACCTGGGTGTCGGTGAACGTCGCGCGCTTGCCGATCAGCTCGTTGTCGCTCCAGGACCGGATCTGGTCGGGTCCACGGAACTGGCGGCCCCAGTCGTCGACGTACCCGTCAGCGGCGAAGGCTGCCACGAACGCCTCGTTGTCCTGCTCGTCGATCGCGGTGAGCGCACGCTGGACCGCGGCCGGGATCTCTTGGCTCATAAGCCGATTGAACCACTCGCCGGATCGCCACGTATGGCAGGTGTTCAACGGACTTTCGAGGAGGACCTGATGAGGCGTGTGGCCGCTGTGGTGGGAGTAGTCGTGCTGGGGCTCGGCGCGTTGACTGCTTGTGGTGACGACAAGGGCGCGGACAGCAATGCGAGCGGCGGTACGTCGCAGTCCGCCGACCAGCTGAAGGTCGCGGACAGCGGACTCGGCAAGATCCTTGTCGACGGCAACGGTCGGACCGTGTACGTGTTCGACAAGGACACGGCCGGCAAGTCCAACTGTGAGGGCGACTGTCAGGCGAAGTGGCCGGCTGTGGCCGCGGGCGACAGTACGCCGAAGCTGGACGGTGTGGAGGTCTCCACGATCACCCGGTCCGACGGCAGCAAGCAGTTGGCTGTGGGCGGACTACCGATCTACCTGTTCGCGTCTGACTCCAAAGCTGGTGAGACCAAGGGGCAGGCCGTCGGTGGTGTCTGGTGGGTCGTCGGCCCGGACGGTAAGAAGATCACGACCCAGCCGTCGGCCGATGGCAATTCCGGCTACTGAGTACTTCCTTGGCTGGGCACCCGCTATCGTTCCGACGGTGGGTGCCAACCAGGGACAGGACGCGGCCGAGACGTTCGTCCGCACCCTGTACGCCGAGCACGGTCGGAGCGTGCTGGCGTATGCGACCCGGCTGACCGGCGACCGCGCTGCGGCGGAGGACGTCGTACAGGAGACTCTGGTCCGGGCTTGGAAGCATGCAGACGACCTGGACCAGACCAAGGGCTCGGTGCGGGGCTGGCTGCTGACGGTGGCGCGCAACATCGTCACTGACCGGGCCAGAGCGCGAGCGGCCCGACCTGTCGAGGTTGCCGACGTGGTTGACCAACCTCCGGTCGAGCGGGACCACTCCGAGGCAGTGGTGAACACCATGGTGGTGCTGGGCGCACTGGACCAGGTCTCACCCGAGCACCGTGAAGTGCTGGTCGAGCTGTACTACCGGGGTCGCTCAGTGGCCGAGGCGGCCAAGGAACTCGGAGTGCCGCCGGGTACCGTGAAATCGAGAACGTACTACGCCCTCCGAGCTCTGCGCGCGGTGATGGCAGGACCGGAGGTGACCCGATGAGTGAACACGATCACTCGCAGCTGGGCGCCTATGCACTGGGTGCGTTGGAGCCTGCCGAGATCCGTGAGGTCGACGAGCACCTGGCGACATGTGCCGAATGCCGGACCGAGCTGGCCGAGCTCGAGGAGATGAAGGAGTTCCTCGGCGAGGTGCCGCCGGAGGCGTTCCTGGACGGACCGCCCGCGGACGGTGAGCTGCTACTGCAGCGCACTCTGCGTGAGGTGCGTCAGCCGGTCCAGAAGAAGAGCCGGAAGCCATGGCTGCTGGTAGCGGCCGCAGTGGTCGTCGTGGCCGGTGTGCTGGGTGGCGGCGTACTGATCGGTCGTCAGACTGTTGACCAGGCCGATGCGCCCGTTCCGGGTTCCAGGCAGGTCAGCGCGGTCGACGCAGCGACCGGTACGTCGATGACGACCACCGTGGAGCCACGTGAGGGCTGGACGTGGGTGCGGGTGCAGATCACCGGTCTGAAGCCTGGTGCCGAGTGCGTGATGTTCGTGACCGACAAGGCCGGCAAGACCTGGACTGCGGGCAGTTGGCTGGTCTCGGACAAGGCAGCGCAGGACGGCAGCCGGTTCGGTGGCGGTGTGCTGGTGCGGCCGGACCAGGTGCAGTCGGTCGAGATCAAGACCGTGCAGGGCGAGCACGTCGTCACCACCACCGTCTGAAATCTGGTTGCGGCCTCGGGAGAGGATTGAGGCGTGGCTACTTCCGCAGATGATCTCCGCGCCCGTCGTAAGTCCGCCAGCGACGCCTGTGACCGCTGGCTGTCGCAGGCGCGAGTCCCGGCGCCGGAGCGGCTCCGACGCTTGGCGGAGGCGGCTACCGAAGAGCGCACAGACATCTACGGCGCTGGTGGAGACATCGAGGCGCTCGAGCAGGAGGTCGCCGAACTGCTGGGCAAGCCGGCCGCGGTCTTCATGCCGTCCGGCATCATGGCGCAGCAGAGCGTCCTGCGCGTGTACGCCGACCGTGCGGGGACCAAGCGGGTAGCAGTCCACGGGCAGTCTCACCTCCTGGTGCACGAGCTGAACGCACTGGAAGAGGTGCATCACCTCCGGATCGAGCGGCTCACCTCCGAGCCGCGCCAGCCGCGGCCGGACGAGCTGGCTGCGATTCCGGGGACGCTCGCCGCGGTGACGCTGGAACTGCCGCTGCGCGAGCCAGGGTTCCTGCTGCCGACGTGGGACGAGCTGGTGGTGTTCGCGGAGGCTTGCGCGGAGCGCGGCGTCCCGCTGCACCTCGACGGCGCCCGGCTGTGGGAGAGCACGCCGTACCTGGGACACAGCCTGGCGGAGATCTCCGCACTGGCTAGCTCGGTGTACCTGTCGTTCTACAAGGTGCTCGGTGGACTGGCCGGCGCAGTCCTGGCCGGGCCGGAGGACGTGATCGCCGAGGCCCGGCGCTGGCAGCGACGCCTCGGTGGCAACCTCTACACGATGCTCCCGTACGCCGTCGCCGCGCGCGAGGGGCTGCGGACAGTCCTGCCGCAGATGGACGACCTCTACAAGCGAGCTGTCGAAGTCGCCACCGCGCTGCAGGCCGCGGGCTATCGGGTGGTCCCCGAACCGCCGCACACCAACTCGTTCCAGGTCTACGCGCCCCGCGCCGCCGCCGTCATCGAGGCCGCGGCGGTCGACCGGATGGAACGCACCCGCGAATCCATTTGTGGCCCTTGGCAACCAACCGCCGTACCGGGCTGGTCGTGGATCGAGCTGGTGATCACGCCGCACACCCTGCAGTGGTCAGTGGCCGAGATCACCAAGGCGTTCGGGGAACTTTTGCGCGACTGAGATCGTCCACTGGTGAGACGCTGGGGATCTGGGTCGGGAAATCGGGGAGAGAAGTGCTGACGTTCGTTGTAACCATGGTTGTTCTGCTGGTCCTGGCCGGACTGGTCCTGCTCGCCGTCGCCCGCGGCGAAGGCAAACACTTCGGCTAGCCCTACTCTGCGGAGATGAGACAGCTCATCTTCCAGGAGTACGTGACGCTCGACGGGTTCGCCGCCGACGCGGACGGCGAGACGCCGTTCTTCGCGACGGTCGGCGAGCACGATGCCGAGGACCTGGCGACGTTCGAGCGGATCGACACGATGCTGCTCGGCGCCGCGACGTACGAGATCTTCGTGGCGTTCTGGCCGACGGAGGCCGCGGCCGCCGAGCCGATCACCCCGCTGCTCAACGGGCTGCGCAAGGTGGTCGTCTCGACGACCCTCGCGGAGGCTCCGTGGGGCACGCATGAGCCGGCGACGGTGGTGCGTGACGTCGAGGCAGTGCGCGCGCTGAAGGCCGAGGACGGCAAGGACATCATCCTGTGGGGGAGCATCTCGCTCTTCCACTCGCTTCTCGCCGCCGGACTGGTCGACGAGATTCAGTTGCGCGTGTGTCCGGTGCTGCTCGGTGCGGGCAGGCCTGTCTTTTCTGATCAGCAGGTGGCGCTTGAGCTGATCGAGGCGCGCCCGTGGGGCGGCAACGGCGTACTGATGCGCTACCGGCCGGCTAGCTGATCCTCACGGTGGCCTGGACCGGGAAGTGGTCGGAGGCGTCGCGGGCCGTCTCGTCGGTGAGGGTACGTGTGGTGATGTCCAGGCTCGGACCGATGCTGCCGATGTAGTCGAGAACGTTGCGGTAGGTGCGGTAGCGCGTGGGGAGCACCCGATTGAGGCTGCCGTCGAAGGTGGGCTCGTGGATGGGGTCGGTGCTGATCGTGGCGCCCAGCGTTCGTTCGGCCTCGGCCAGCTCGCGGCCGTCGGGGTAGTACTCGACATTGAAGTCGCCGACGACGAGCACCGGGTCACCGGCTCCCGCCGTACTGGTGACGAAGTGGCGTAGCTCGTCCAGTTGCTGCATCCGTACGGCGTGGTGGGAGCCGCGCTCATCAGCCTGCAGATGGGTCGCAGCAACCCAGAGCCGGCCCACCGGTGTCTGCAGGGCTGCCAGGGCGGCGCCCTTGTTGGACAGCGCGTCCGAGGTCAGCGGCTGGTACGCGCGATAGCGGTGCTGGTGCTGCTCGAGGATCGGGAGCCGACTGGCGATGTAGACGCCCCCGCCCGCCAGCGTGCTCCAGCGGCGGTCCCGGCCGGACGAACTCGTCCAATCACGGTGAGCGTGTCCGACCTCAGGTGTGACGTCGTACCCACGGCTTCGGAGGCCTGTGACCAGCCTGCGAGCTGGTCGGTTGAAGGCTTCGTTGAGTACGACGATGTCCGCGTCGGCCGTCTCGAGCACCTGCGCGGCCAGCGCCGCTCGGCGTGCGGAGCCGAGCAGCGGCAACTGCAGGATGTTGTAGGTGATCAGCGTGAGGCCGAAACCCGCAGCCATGATCCTGACTCAGCCGCGCAGAGCCGAAGCCAGGATGCCGGGGAGCCGGCTCAGCTTGCCGTCCGCGGCGAAGTGGGTGAGCCGCTCGGCCGTGGTCAGCGCGGTCTTGTTGCTCACGAACCACGGCGGCCGCGGCGACATCGCCAGCTCACCCGCACCGATCGAGCGCGGGAACGGCGTGAACGGTCCACGCACGACGCTCTTCTGAGCCCGGTCGAACAGCAACGCGTTGTGCACCACTCCGGTCCCACTCTGGATGTCGTCCGGCGTGTGACCGGGGAACGCGCCCCAGGTCGCACGCGGGCTGGTGTAGCCGACACCCGTCCACGCGTTGATCGCCACCGTCCCGTACCGCAGCGCCGCCACCGCGTCGTCCAGCTTCGGCCCCAGCTCGCGGAGCGTTCGCGGGTGCACCAGGATGTTCGCACCGAGTGTGCCGTGCAGTTGCTCGTTGGCAAACGTCACCGCTCGCTCCAAGAACCCTTCGGCAGGCAGCGTCGTGGTCGCCAGCACAGGTGCGAAGAACTCGGTCGTGAACGCGTAGGCCTTCGAGTCCGACGCGTCGACTCCGGTCACCAGAGTGCGGTTGCTGGCGAGCGCCTCGGCCTGTGGGTACGCGTCAGCCGCGCCCTGCCGCCGGTCGTCGGCACCTGGGTAGTACGCCGGCCGCTGCTCGGCCTTCTCGAGTGCACTCCGTACGGCGGCAATCAACGCCTCGGTGTGCTCCCAGCCCTCAGGCAGCACCAGCACCTGTGCGGCGATGCAGTTGAAGCCGCTGTTCTGCAGCTTCTGGGTAGCGATGTGCTCAGCCTGGAACGCGATGTCGGCCTTCGACCACGGACCCGGTACGACGATCGTCGGGCCGACCCCGCCGAGCTCCGCGGAGACTGGCTTCGGGTTGACGCGCTCATCCCGTTCCCGACGGCCCACGGCCTCCGGGCCGACGCCGTACACGATGGCGTCGTGGGTGCGCTCGCTGCCGGTCACGTGGATGCTGTCGACCCCGGGGTGCGTGCAGAGGTACTCGCCGACGTCAGCGCCGCCGTACACGAACCGGACGTACCCGTCCTCGATCAGCGGCGCGAAGATCTCCTCGAACGTCGGACCGAGGTGGTCGTTGACCGGGTTCAGCTTGCAGACGACCACCTCGCCGTCGGCGTACAGCTTGTACAGCAGGTCGAGCGGAGCGATCGAGGAGACGTTGCCCGCGCCGAGGACCAGTGCGACCTGGCCGGCCGAGCGCTGACCTCGGTACGCGCTCCCGAGGCTGTCGCGGACGTTGGCGGGTGTGACACCCGGCTGCATCCACACCTCGGTACTGAAGCCGTTGAGCAGCAGCCACTCGTTGAAGTCGTGCGGTGCGACCCGTACGACGGTCTGCCCGTCAGCGCGCTGGCTGACCTTGGACCCACGCAGCGGGTCGGTACCGGCGTCGAGGGCCTGCAGTGTCTCGGTGATCGCGTTGATCCAGCCCAGTACGGCGTACGGACCGCCTAGCCACTCCTCGTTGAGCAGCGGGGAGTCCGGGCGCAGCCCCTTGGCCTTGGCGGCCAGAGCGACCCACGCGTCCGCTCGCCCGGCTACGAGGGTCCGGACCCGGTTCAGGTAGTCAAGCCGGCCGGCGATCGGCAGCTCGGCCCACCCCTGCTTGGCACCGGTGAGGTCAGTGATCGCCTGGTCGAGCGCTGTGCTGTCCATACCCCATCGTAGGCAGCTCAGCACAGAAACTGACAATAGTTCAGTTATTCCCTTGCGGGCGCCGATGCCCGACTGTTGTGCTATGACAGATCTCGGCGTTGCGCGGACCTCCGCGCTGCAGGAGCCGGTCACCCGCGTCCCGGCGTACTGGGCGCGGTACTGGACGCTGGCGAACTTCGGCATCTTCATGGCGTACTTCGCCACCCAGCAGGTGCTGCTGCCGCGCCATACCAACGAGGTCACCGACAACGTCAGCTCGGCCGCGGTCTCCGCGCAGAGCTTGGCCAACCTCGTGGCTGCCCTGGTCACCGTCGTCGTCTCGGTGCTGGCCGGTGCCTTCTCGGACCGCACGCTGAACCGGCGTGGCCGGCGCCAGCCCTGGGTCCTCTACGGTACGGCGCTCGCCGCCGTCGCGTTCGTCTTCCAGGGACTGCAGCACGGCGTACTCGGCATCGTCCTCGGCTGGGCCGTGTTCCAGGTCGGGTACGCCGCCGTCAGCGTCGCGCTGCAGACCGCCGTACCGGATGAGGTTCCGGTCAACCAGCGAGCGACCATCTCCGGCTACCAGGGTGTCGCTCAGTCGGTCGGACCGGTGGCCGGTGTCGTGGTGCTGACGCTGCTGCTGACCGGCATCCTCGACGCGTACGTCGGCCTCGCCGTGCTGATGTTCGTGCTGGTGCTCCCGTTTGCCCTGTTCACGAAGGGGATCCCGCTCGCGCGCAGCGAACGGCCACCGCTGGACCTCAAGGCGATCGCGGTCGGGGTTGTCGCTCCGCTCAAGCACGCGGACTTCGCCTGGGCCTTCGGGCAGCGCTTCATGATCCAGCTGTCCAACGCGCTGGCGCAGATCTTCCTTTATCAATACCTCAAGGATGAGGTGCACACCGATCCCGACAACGGCACGCTGATCCTCATCCTGATCTACACCGCCGCCGTGGTGGCTATCGCGGTGCCGTCGGGCCGCCGCTCGGACAAGTCCGGCAAGCGCAAGCGCATGGTGGTGATCGCCTCGGTCCTTCAGGGTTCCGCGGCGCTGCTCTTCGCCTTCGTCCCGCAGATGCCGGCCGCGATCGTCGGTGCCGTGGTCCTGGGACTCGGGTACGGCGCTTATCTGTCGGTCGACCAAGCGCTGGTCACCCAGGTCCTGCCGCACGCCGAGGATCGCGGCAAGGACCTCGGCGTCATCCAGATCGCCAACTCACTGCCCTACGTCTTCGCCGCCGGCGCCGGCGGCTGGCTGATCAACTCCTTCGGCTTCCCGACCCTCTTCCTCGCCTCGTTCTTCGCCGGCCTGGCCGCCGCCTTCCTGGTAATGCCGATCAAGAGCGTCGCTTAACCGTTGGCCAGACGCTGGATGGTGGCGGCGAGCCAGCTCTCAAGCTGGGTGGCGTCGCCGAGTTCCTGGCGCAGGACGCGGCGGCGGGTCGAGACCCCGAGCACGAAGGCATCGATCGCCGCGGCCCGGCTGCGGGCGTCCGTGTCGTCGAGGCCGCTCTCCGACAGGTAGCGCTGCAACGGCTCGAGCGAGTTCGTGTCCAGGAACGTGGCCAGGGCCTCGGCGGCCTCCGGGCGTTCGCCGGACGCGCGGTGCAGGACGAGCAGCGGATCGTCGCCCGGCAGACCGAACCAGCGCTGGACGATGCTCGCCGCGAGACGTGCGCCCAGGGTGGCGAGCTCGCCGTCGAAGGAGTCCACGACCGGGATCTCGACCTGGGTCGCGGCGAGGAAGAGTCCGTCCTTGCCGCCGAAGTACCGGGTGACGAGGTTCGGTGAGACGCCGGCCGCGTCGGCCACGCCCTTCACCGTGATCGCGCCGTACCCGTGCTGGGCGAACTGCCGGCGAGCCTCGGTCAGCAGCCGTTCCCGGGTCGCGGCGGCGTTGCGTACGGTCATGTGTACGAGCATACACAATATGTGTACGCTGATACACATGAGCGATGACTTGCGGGAACGACTGCGGCGGACGCGGCGGGTGCCGACCCCCTGGGGTGCGGAGCGGGGCTTCAGCGGCGCCGGCCTCGATGACCTGCTCGACCGCTGGGCGAACAACTACGACTGGGGCGTGCACGAGCGCCGGATCGCCGGGCTGCCGTGGGAGACGGCGGGTGAGTTGCGGGTGATCCATCAGCGTGCCGCGGATCCTGCCGCGCCTGTCGTCGTGCTGCTGCATGGTTGGCCGGACTCGGTCTTGCGGTTCGAACGTGTCCTGCCGCTGCTGACGGACCTGCAGGTCGTCGTACCTGCCTTGCCAGGCTTCCCGTTCGCCGCACCGCTCACGGCTCCCGGTATGTCGGTCAACCGGATCGCCGGTCTGGTGGCGGACGCCCTGGAGGCGCTCGGGTACTCGCACTACACGGTGTCCGGAGGTGATGTGGGTGGTGCTGTCGCGGAGGTGCTCGCGGCCGAACATTCAGATCGAGTGACTGCCCTACATCTGACCAACACGGCTCCGCAGCATGCGTTCACAGTGGACCCGGCGAAGCTCGCGCCTGATGCGGCGGCCTTCCTGGAACTGGCAGGGCAGTGGTTCCGGGCTGAGGGTGGCTACATCGCGACGCAGTCCACCCGACCGAACACGCTCGCGGTCGCTCTCGGCGACTCGCCGGCCGGACTCGCGGCCTGGATCGTCGAGAAGCTGGAGTCATGGTCCGACGACGGCGCGTTCACGCCGGACGACCTCCTGACCTGGGTGACGGCGTACTGGGTCAGCGGGGCGATCGGCACCTCCTTTGCGACCTACGCCGAGCCGGCTGTCCTGCCGGAGCGGGTCGAGACGCCGACCGTGCTGTCCGTGTTCGCGGGCGACACCAAGCCTGAGCCTCGCAGCTATGCGGAGGTGTTCGTGAATGTCCGCGAGTATGTGCAGCATCCGGCCGGCGGTCACTTCGCTGCTTGGGAACAGCCGATCGCCTATGTGGACGACCTGCGCCGTGCGGTCCGGTTAGTTGACGGCGTTGATGATGGCCTTCACGATGGGGGCCGCGACGGTGATGGTGGGGACGACCAGGAGCAGGGCGGCGACCGTGTAGGTGCCAACGGCTAGGGCTGTGTTGTCAGGCTCTGGGTCGGCCAGGCGCTGGACGCGCAACACCGTCGAGGACTTGGCGGCGGCCAGAGCGGCTTCGGGGGCGGGGGAGCCGGCCAGAGCAACCAGCGCTCTGGCCAGTGGACGTGGGCCGTTGCGGCGGCGGGCGTCGTCGTCGGCCAGGAGTTCGACGAGTGTGCGGGCCTGGTCTAGCGCTACCTCGCTGCGGACCCAGCGCGGGAAGGCGGCGTGGAGTGCGGTGAACGCCTCCAGGACCAGATCGTGCCGCGCACGTAGGTGTGCTTGCTCATGAGCGAGGACTGCCTTGAGTTCGGTGTCGTCGAGACGACCGAGCGCGCCGACGGACACGACCACGCGGTGACCGCTGATGGCAGGTAGGCAGTAGGCGAGCGGCGTTTCTTCAGCCAGGACACGCAGTCCGGGGATCAGGCCGTCAGGTGTGGCCAGTACGTCGACCAGGTCGCGGTGCCGTCGTCGCCGGGCTCGCGTGCCGACGGCCACCTTCCCTGTCGCCCACAGCAGTCTGAGGACAACCAGAGCGGTCATGGCAAGGATTGCCGCGGCCAGGAGGTCGCGTGGTGACGACGGATCGAAGCGTGGCTCACCCGGCTCACCCGCTGTGGAGTAGGAGAGCGCGATGCCGGCGCCAAGCGCAGCCAGTACGGCGGCCAGCGCGATCGCCTGCCAGAGTGCGACGGCGGCGCGGGGGACGCGATACGGCCAGGCGGAGCGAGCCAGCAGAGCCGGCGCCGGTCCGGTGAGCACCAGGGCCAGTGCGGCCAGCAGGACCGGGGTGATCACCCCTCCCGCTCCTCCAGCTTGGCCAGCGCCTCTCTGAGCAGCGCGGCCTCTTCGTCACTGACCTGGCCGACGAACCGGACCAATGCCTCGCGGCGGTCGCCCGCACGATCGAGGGCGTCCCGCATCAGGTCGGCGGCCATCTCCTCACGCGGTGCGGCGGCCCGGTAGCGCCAGGCCTTCCCGTCCCGCTCGCGCTCGGTCAGGTTCTTCTTGGCCAGCCGGTCCAGGACCGTCATCACGGTCGTGTAGGCGAGATCGCGAGTCGTCGAGACCTGCTCGTAGACAGCGCGCACCGTGAGTGCGTCGGGCGCCGCCCACAGCTGCTCCATGACGACCCGCTCGAGATCGCCGAGCGGCCGCGGAGCCTTCTCTTCACTGGTCACGTGACCAGTATAACTACGCGTTGTAGTAGATCCGTTGTAGCATCTACTACGTAACGTCGTAGATGTGTTCTGGAGGGGTTCCGTGGACACGCTGGATCTGGCCCGGTGGCAGTTCGCCGTCACCACCGTTTACCACTTCTTCTTCGTGCCGGTGACGATCTCGCTGGTCGCGATCACCGCCGGTCTGCAGACCGCGTGGTACCGGACCGGCAAGGAGAAGTACCTGCGGCTGACCAAGTTCTACGGGAAGCTGTTCCTGATCAACATCGCCATGGGCGTGGTCACCGGCCTGGTGCAGGAGTTCCAGTTCGGGATGAACTGGAGCGACTACTCACGCTTCGTCGGCGACGTGTTCGGCGCCCCGCTGGCCTTGGAAGGCCTGCTCGCGTTCTTCGTCGAGTCGACCTTCATCGGATTGTGGATGTTCGGCTGGGACCGGCTGCCGAAGCTGGTGCACCTCGGCTGCCTCTGGATGGTCGTGCTGGGCACGCAACTGTCGGCGTACTTCATCCTCGCCGCCAACTCCTGGATGCAGAACCCGGTCGGGTTCCGCTACAACGCCGAGCGCGGGCGGGCCGAGCTGACCGACCTGCGGGCGGTGCTCACCAACAAGGTCGTGCTCGTCACCTACCCGCACACGATCTTCGCGGCCTTCATGGTCGGCGGCGCGTTCGTGGCCGGGGTCGCGTTGTGGCATCTGCTCCGCCGGCCGACGGTGGACCGCGAGGTGTTCCGGTCCGCGCTGAAGATCGGTGCGGTGATCGTGCTGGTGGCCAGCGCCGGGGTCGCGCTCAGCGGTGACCGGCAGGGCAAGGTGATGACCGAGGTGCAGCCGATGAAGATGGCCGCCGCCGAGGCGCTCTACGAGACCGAGAAGCCGGCGTCGTTCTCGGTCTTCACGATCGGCACGCTGGACGGTTCGAAGGAGATCTTCTCGATCAAGGTGCCGTACCTGCTGTCCTTCCTCGGCACCGGTCACCTCGACGGTGAGGTGAAAGGGATCAACTCGCTGCAACAGGCGTACGAGACGCTCTACGGACCAGGCTCCTACAGCCCCAACGTACCGCTCGCGTACTGGACCTTCCGGCTGATGATCGGGGTCGGGATGGCCTCCGGCGCGATCGCCCTGTGGTTGCTCTGGGCAACAAGGAGGGGCCGGGCGCCGGCCAAGTGGCTGATCTGGGTGGTCGCACCGCTGCCGCTGCTACCCCTGGTGGCCAACTGCTTCGGCTGGATCTTCACCGAGACCGGTCGCCAACCCTGGCTGGTGTTCGGGCTGCTGCCCACGGCCTCGGGTGTCTCGCCGGGCACCACCGCGGGCGAGGTGATCACCTCGCTGGTCGGCTTCACCGTCCTGTACGGCGTGCTTGCGGTGGTCGAGGTGAAGCTGATGCTCCGCACGATCCGGGGTGGACTGGCCGGCACGGACGCTCCGGCACCCGGCTCCGAGCCCGACGATTCCGAATCCGCCGAACCGCTCTCGTTCGCGTACTGAAGGGGCTGACTGATGGAGCTCACGACTGTCTGGTTCCTCGCGATCGCGGGGCTGTGGACCGGGTACTTCGTGCTGGAGGGGTTCGACTTCGGGGTCGGCGCGCTGCTGCGGGTGATCGGCCGGGACGAGCCCGAGCGCCGGGCGGCGATCACCACGATCGGCCCGGTCTGGGACGGCAACGAGGTCTGGCTGGTGATGGCGGGTGCGGCGACGTTCGCCGCGTTCCCGGAGTGGTACGCGACTCTGTTCAGCGGGTTCTACCTGCCGCTGTTCGCGATTCTGGTGGCGCTGATCCTGCGCGGGGTCGCGTTGGAGTACCGCGGCAAACGCGCCGACCTGTTGTGGCGTGGACGGATGGACACGCTGATCACCATCGGTTCATTGGTGCCGGCACTGCTCTGGGGGATCACCTTCGCCAACCTGGTCCGCGGCGTACCGCTGGACAACTCTCACGAGTTCGTCGGCAGCCTGGGTGATCTGTTCAGTCCGTTCGCCCTGCTCGGCGGGGTGACGTTCGTGGCGGTCTTCGTGACGCATGGCGCGATCTTCCTGGCGCTGCGGACCGACGGCGTACTGCGCGAGCGGGCGAACCGTCTGGCCGCGCGGCTCGGGCTGGTGACCGCAGTGCTGGCCGTGGCCTTCCTCTGGTGGGCACAAGCGCTGCGTGGTGACACGGGCTCGGCGATCGTGGCCGCTGCTGCCGCACTGGCCTTCGTCGGCGGTCTGGTGGCCAACAGGTTCGGCCGCGAAGGCTGGGCCTTCACCGGTACGGCGGTCGCCACCGGGCTGGCCGTGGTGTCGTTGTTCGCGGCCCTGTTCCCGATAGTGATCCCGTCCACGCTGGATCCGCAGTCGACGCTGACCGCGGTCGAGGCGGCCTCAACGGCGTACACGTTGAAGATCCTCACGATCATCGCCGGCATCTTCACTCCACTGGTGCTGCTCTACCAGGGTTGGACGTACTGGGTGTTCCGCAAGCGGGTCGTGGTGGCATGAGGCCCCAAGTGGTCCGTGGCGGGAGTTCTTTGGCGCTTGCGGCGCCCAGGCACGCACCTCGCGGCCCCGGAGGAACAGCCACGATGGAAAAGCATCGAGGCTGCCCCTCCGGAACCCCGATGCACGCACCTGAACACCGCAATCACTCAAACAACACCCGCCACGGACCACTCGATCCCCGGTTGCTGCGCCGGGCCAAGGCGGCGCGGGTCTTCCTGGCCGCGTCGGTTCTGATCGGTATCGCCAGTGGCGTGCTGATCGTGGTGCAGGCGGTCCTGCTGGCGCGTGGGATTGCTGGGGTGGTGCTCCGCGGTGCTGACGTGACCGGGGTGGCGTGGGCGCTGGCTGCGGTGGTGGCTGGTCGTGCGGCGCTGCTGTGGGTGCAGGAGGTGGTGGCGCAGCGCAGTGCGGCTGCGGTGAAGTCCACTCTGCGGCGGCAGGTGCTGGAGCACTCACTGAGGCTCGGGCCGGTGTGGCTGAGTGGTGAGCGCAGTAGTGCGCTGACCACGCTGCTGACCAAGGGACTCGACGACCTCGATCCGTACTTCGCCCGCTACCTGCCGCAATTGGTGCTCGCGGCAACGGTTCCGGCCGGAGTGATCGGCTGGATGGCGACCGGCGATCTGATCGCGGCCGGGACGGTCGTGGTCACGCTGCCACTGATCCCGATCTTCATGGCGCTGATCGGCTGGGCGACGCAGACGCACAGCCGGCGGCGGCAGCGTGCGCTGGACGTGCTGGCGCACCATTTCACCGACGTGGTGACCGGTCTGCCGACGCTCAAGCTGTTCGGCCGCGCCAAGGCCCAGGAAGACGCGGTACGGCGGGTGACGGATCGGCACCGGGTTGCGTCGATGAGCAGTCTACGGGTCGCGTTCCTGTCGTCGTTCGCGCTGGAGTTGCTGGCCAGCATCTCGGTGGCGCTGGTCGCGGTCGGCGTCGGACTGCGGCTGATCAACGGGCACCTGGGGCTGGAGACCGCGCTGATGGTGCTGATCCTGGCGCCCGAGGCGTATCTGCCGTTGCGTCAGGTCGGCATGCAGTTCCATGCCAGTGCGGATGGGGTGGCGGCCAGTGAAGAGGTGTTCCGGGTGTTGGAGACGCCGCTGCCGGAGCGTGGGGAGCGGACCGATGTACCGGATCTCAGGGCAACGACTCTGCAACTGCATGACGTGACGGTGCGGTACCCGGGTCGGTCGGAGCCGGCGCTTGACGGGTTCGACCTGGAGGTTCGGCCGGGTGAGGTGGTCGCGCTGAGTGGAGCCAGCGGGGCTGGGAAGTCGACGGTGCTCGCGGTGCTGCTCGGGTTCGTGGTGCCGGAGCGAGGTGTGGTCGTGGCTGGTGGGAGTGCGGCGGACGAGTTCGAGCCGGGTGTGTGGCGGCGGCAGTTCGCGTGGGTTCCGCAGCGGCCGGGACTGCGGATGGGGACGGTCGCGGACAACGTGCGGCTGGGCCGGTCTGCTGCTTCTGATGACGAGGTGCGGTTGGCCTTGCTGGCGGCGGGTGCTGGTGAGCTGGAGCTGGACAAGGCGGTGGGGGAGCGCGGGCAGTTGCTGTCGGGTGGTCAGCAGCGGCGGGTCGCGCTGGCCCGTGCACTGGTGACGGATGCACCCGTGCTGTTGCTCGACGAGCCGACGGCCGGGCTGGACGCCGAGGCGGAGGCAGCAGTCGTTGCAGGACTGCGAGCCAGTGGCCGGACCGTGCTGATGGTCGCGCACCGGCCTGCGCTACTAGCAGCCGCCGACCGAACAGTCGTCGTGGGAACCCGAGAGTTGGTGCCGGCATGAGCAGTTGGGCGTTGGTGCGGCCGGAGGGTCGAGTGTGGTGGCGGCTGGTGCTCGCATTGGTTGCAGGCGTTGCTGCGTCTGGCTCTGCGGTGGCGTTGCTGGCGACGTCGGCTTGGCTGATTACTACTGCGGCGGCTCAGCCGCCGGTGCTGATCCTGATGGTGCCGATCGTGGCGGTGCGCGCGTTCGGAGTCGGTCGTGGCGTCTTCCGGTACGTCGAACGCCTGGCCGGCCACGACGCGGCGTACCGGGTCTTGGGGGAAACGCGGGCGCGGATCACCGGTCGGTTGGAGCGGATCGCGCCGGGTGGGTTGAGTGGTCGTCGGCAAGGGGACCTGCTGGCCCGGCTGGTGCTGGATGTGGATGCCGTCCTCGACCTGTGGTTGCGAGTGCTGCTGCCGGTAGCAGTCGCCTTGGTCACGGCTGCCGCGACTGTGGCGTTGTTGGTGCTGCTGTTGCCGGTGGCGGGAGTGGCCGTCGCATTGGCGGTGCTGATCGCGTGCACCGTCGTGCCGTGGCTGACTGCGAAGACGGCGGCGCGGGCCGAACGGCGGCTTGCGAGTGAGCGTGGTGACGTGGCTGCGGCTGCGACCGAGACGCTGCTGACCGCGGGCGACATCGTCGCCTTCAACGCGGTCGATGACGTGCTGGCCGCCTTCAGTGCGCACGACGATCGGCTGGCGGCGGCAGAGCGTCGGTCGGCCTGGAGCGCTGGGCTCGGCGGTGCACTCCTGGTGCTGTGCGTGGGCGGGGCGAGCGTCGCGGGGCTAGTGCTGGGCAGTACGGCGAATATCACCGGCGCGGTGTTCGCCGTACTCGTCCTTACTCCGCTGGCGCTGGCCGATGTCCTCGGTGGGATCCCGGCGGCCGCTCAGCTCGCCATCCGGGTCCGGGCGGCGCTCGGCCGGGTCCAGGAGCTCGTCGACGCGCCCGAGCCGGTGCACGAGCCCGCGGCGGCCGTGGCACTACCGCGCGGGCGCGATCTGGAGGTGAAGCACCTGCACGTCGGGTACGGCGACGACGACGTACTGGATGGGCTCAGCCTGGACATGCCAGCCGGGAGCCGGGTGGTGATCACCGGGGTGAGTGGGTCCGGCAAGAGCACGTTGGCCGCGGTGCTGCTCCGGTTCCTGGAGCCCCGCGGTGGTGAGGTGCTGATGGACGGTGTGGATCTGGCGAGTCTCGAAGGCGACCAGGTGCGGTCGGTGGTGGGCCTGCTGACCCAGGAGAGCCACGTGTTCGACACGACCATCCGGGAGAACCTGCTGCTGGCCCAGCCCGGCGCGAGCGACCTCCGGCTGTGGCGGGCGCTGTATCTCGCGCGGCTCGGGGTGTTCGTCGAAGGGCTGCCGGACGGACTCGACACGATGGTCGGTGAGCACGGTGCCCGGCTGTCCGGTGGTGAGCGGCAGCGGCTGGCATTCGCCCGGTTGCTGCTCGCGGACCGCGACGTACTAGTGCTGGACGAGCCCACGGAGCACCTGGACGAGGAGACCGGCCGGGCACTGCTGGCGGACCTGTTCGCGGCGGCCGGGCGGCGGACCGTCGTACTGCTGACGCATCGGCCCGAGCTGGCACCCGCTCACGCGCTGCGACGGGCGGTGCGCCTCCCGTGACGAACGCGGCATCCTTCGTGCGGGATGCGAGGGGCGGGCCGGGCGTCTGCCAAGATGAGTAACCGTGTTCACCTCACAGCTTGTCACCTTGCTGACTGACCAGGTCCTGATCGCGATCATCGTCGTCGCGGTCGTTGTACTGGGCGGCGCGACCGGACTCGTCGTGACCCGGCGCCGGCGCTCGGCGCTGCCCACGGCAGAGCGTCCGGCCTCGCTGGACACCGCGGAGCCGAAGGTCGGTGACGACGCCGAGACACCGCGCGACACCCCGACGCGGACCCTCGAGGACACGGAGCTGCCGGAGCAGACGGCGACGCTCGACAAGCCCGAGTCCGCGCAGGGCAGGCTGGTTCGGCTGCGGGCGCGCCTGGCCCGCTCGCAGGGCTCCCTCGGGAAGGGCCTGCTCGCGCTGCTGTCGCGGGACAAGCTCGACGAGGAGGCGTGGGAGGACATCGAAACCACGCTCATCACCGCCGACGTCGGCGTCGCGCCCACCCAGGAACTGGTGGAGAAGCTGCGCACGCGGATGCGCGTCGAGGGCGTCGGGGCCGCCCAGGCCCGGGACATCCTCCGCGAGGAGCTGATCGCGCTGGTCGACCCGTCGATGGACCGCTCGCTCGCGGTGACCCGCCGGGAGACGCAGCCGGCCGTCGTCCTGGTCGTCGGCGTGAACGGCACCGGCAAGACCACCACGGTCGGCAAGCTCGCCCGGGTGCTGGTCGCCGAGGACAAGCACGTGGTCCTGGGGGCGGCGGACACATTCCGGGCTGCGGCTGCGGACCAGCTGCAGACCTGGGGCGAGCGGGTCGGCGTCCGGACCGTGCGCGGCCCCGAGGGCGGCGACCCGGCCAGCATCGCGTTCGACGCGGTCAAGCAGGGCATCGCGGAGGAGGCCGACGTCGTCCTGGTGGACACCGCCGGGCGGCTGCACACCAAGACCGGCCTGATGGACGAGCTCGGCAAGGTGAAGCGGGTGATCGAGAAGTCGGCCGAGGTCGACGAGGTGCTGCTCGTCATCGACGCCACCACCGGTCAGAACGGCCTCACCCAGGCCCGCGTCTTCGCCGAGGTCATCAACGTGACCGGCCTGGTGCTGACCAAGCTCGACGGTACGGCGAAGGGCGGCATCGTGATCGCCGTGCAGCGCGAACTCGGCGTACCGGTCAAGCTGGTCGGCCTCGGCGAAGGCGCCGACGACCTGGCCCCGTTCGAGCCGGAGCAGTTCGTCGACGCCCTTCTGGACTGATTCGCCGGACCATGTCGAGAGCCTGGTTCCGGCTTCGTCCTTCGGGAAAAGCACAACCGAGGAGGACCCTGAGATGACCAAGTTCCTGTTGCTGATGAACCACGACGGCGGTACGTCGACGACGACCATGCACGAGTGGGACGAGGCGGACCGCAAGGCCCACCTGGACCACCTGACCGCGACGCTGGACCGGCTCCGCGAGAGCGGCGAGCTGGTCGACGTACAGGGGCTGACCTGGCCGAAGCACGCGAAGGTGGTGCGGGCGGCGAGTGTGAGCGCGCCGGTGATCACCGACGGGCCGTATGCCGAGGCCAAGGAGATCCTGGCCGGGTACACGATGATCGACGTCGAGTCGGAGGAGCGTGCCCTGGAGATCGCCGCCGAGCAGTCCAGCGCGCCTGGGCCCGGTGGCGTGCCGATCGAGCAGCCGATCGAGGTTCGCCGACTGATGGGTTCGGATGCAGACTTCTGGGACATCTGAGCACCACCTGGAGGACCTGCTGCGTGAGCTGACACCGCAGGTCCTCGGGGCTGTCGTCCGGCGGTCCGGTGACTTCGCCGCGGCCGAGGACGCCGTACAGGAGGCTTTGCTCGCGGCCGCGACCACGTGGCCGCGGGACGGGCAGCCGGACAATCCGAAGGCCTGGCTGATCCAGACCGCGTCGCGGCGGTTCATCGACGAGATCAGGCAGGCCCAGGCCCGGCGGGCCCGGGAGGAACGGGCCGCGCTGCGCGAGCTGCCGCCGGAGGAGGTCGAGGAGTACGACGACACTCTCCGGCTGCTGTTCCTGTGCTGTCACCCGGGGCTGACGCCGGCCTCGGCGATCGCGCTCACGCTGCGGGCGGTCGGTGGCCTCACCACCGCCGAGATCGCGACGGCGTACTTGGTGCCAGAGGCAACGATGGCGCAGCGGATCAGCCGGGCGAAGAGCAAGCTCAAGGGAGAGACCTTCGAGCTGACCGCCGATGCGGACCGGCTGCGCAACGTGCTGCATGTGCTCTACCTGATGTTCAACGAGGGCTACGCGACCAGCGGCGGCTCAGAGCTGCACCGGGGAGACCTGTCGAGTGAGGCGATCCGGCTGACCCGCGCTGTGCACGCGCAGCTCGACGACGGACAGGTCACCGGCCTACTGGCCCTGATGCTGTTGACCGACGCTCGGCGGGCAGCACGCACCGGTAGCGCCGGTGAGCTCATCCCACTCGCCGAGCAGGACCGCACGCTCTGGAACGCCGAGTACATCGCCGAAGGTGTCGAGCTGGCCGTGAAGGCCTTCCACACGCCACCACTGGGTGAGTATCAGCTGCAGGCCGCGATCGCTGCCCTCCATGACGAGGTGCAGCGTGCGGAGGACACCGACTGGCCGCAGATCTTCGCGCTCTACGGACTGCTCGAAGACCTGTCGGGCAACCCGATGGTGAAGCTCAACCGCGCCATCGCGGCAGCCATGGTCGACGGACCGGACGAAGGTCTCAAGCTGCTGGAGCCGCTGGACAAGGAGCTGAGCGGTAACCACCGGCTCGATGCGACCCGCGGCCATCTGTACGAGATGCAGGGCGACCACGACGCCGCGGTGAAGCACTTCCGGGAGGCAGCTCGCACCACGACGAGTCTGCCCGAGCGCGACTATCTACTGAAGAAGGCCGACGCACTCACTGGTACTGAGCAAACGCCGCACTGATGTCGTCGTCGGTTGCCAGCAGCAACCGTAGGAGCACCCGCGCCTTGTAGGGGTCCAGGAAGCCACCGTCGATCAGGCCACGCTGCAACAGATCGGTCTCCGCACCCGGACCGCTGTACGTGTTCCGCACGATCGAGCCACCGCCGGTGCGCGACGTCAGTACGACGGGCATCGCCGCTGCGAGCTCACCGAGGACCGGAGCGAGCGCCGCGGGCACGTGTCCCGCACCGAAGCCGGCCACCACCAGACCCTGGTGAGTCTCAGCCAAACCCTTCAGCAGCAGACCGTCGTCGTCCATGGTCATCGTGTAGAGCGCGACCCGGTTGGCGTCCAGGTCGGCCGGCTCCGCACTGCCCTGGACGCCGTCCAGCCGTGCCGGACGGGCGAGGATGCGGACCTGGTCCTCGACCACGTGGCCGATCGGACCGACGTTGGGCGACACGAAGGTCGCCGTACTGGTGCTGTGGGTCTTGCGAACCCAGCGGGCGGCGTGGATCTCTTCCTTGAACACCACCAGCGCACCGAGGTCGCGGGCGACTGGTGAGCACGCGACGCGGCAGGCAGCCAGCACATTGGCCGGCCCGTCGGGTCCTGCGAGGGTGGGGTTGCGCATGGCGCCAGTCAGGACGAACGGCTGCGAGTGCGGCCACACCTGGTCAACCAGGAACGACGTCTCCTCCAGGGTGTCCGTGCCTTGCGTGACCACGACTCCAGTCGCACCGGCGGCCACTGCCTTCGAGGCGGCGTCGACGACCTCAAGCACCTTCGCTGCGGTCAGGTTGGCGCTCGGGACCGCTTCGATGTCCTGGATCTCCACTGGATGGCCTAGCTCGGCCAGACCGGGCACAGCCGCGGTCAGGTCCGCTCCGTTCAGCCGGCGGCCGCCGGCCATCGCGATGGTGCCGCCCAAGGTGAACAACGCGACGCTCACTACCAGCTCCTCAATAGCCGAGATCGACTGCCGAAGATTAGCGGGTGCGCGCCCTGACGTGCATCCGTTCCCCCTGCGGTCCGTAGAGACACAGCAGTTCGGTCGGTCCGGCAGCGGCGTTGGCGAACCAGTGCGGCACCCGGGTGTCGAACTCCGCGACCTCACCGGCGGTCAGGATGAAGTCGTTGTCGCCGAGCACGATCCGGAGCTTGCCCGACAGCACGTAGACCCAGTCGTAGCCCTCGTGGGTCTTCTGGGTGACCTCTCCGCCCGGCCAGCCCTTCGGCACGATCTGCTTGAACGCCTGCAGCCCACCGGGCCGTTTGCTGAGCGGAATGATCGTCGCGCCGCCATGGTGCTTGACCGGCTTCGCATGGATCCGCGGGTCACCTGTGGTCGGCGCGTCCACCAGTTCGTCCAGCTGCACCTGGTGAGCGCGTGCCAACGGCAACAACAGCTCCAGCGTCGGCTTGCGCTGTCCGGACTCCAGCCGGGACAGCGTGCTCACCGAGATCCCCGTCGACTCCGACAGCTGAGCCAGCGTCGTGCCGCGCTCGACGCGCAACATCTTCAAGCGTGGTCCGACAGCGTCCAGGACATCCTCGAAGTCTTCCATGTTGCCACTATGGCAAAGAATGTTGTCGAAAACGAGAATCATTGCGGATCCTCTCATCAACGAGAGGAGCTTGACGATGTATGACGTGATTGTGGTCGGCGGGGGAGCGGCAGGGCTGAGTGGGGCGCTGGCGCTGGTGCGGTCGCGCCGGTCGGTGCTGGTGATCGACGACGGCCGGCCGCGGAACGCCCCGGCCGGCCACGTGCAGAACTTCCTCACCCGGGACGGGACGCCGCCCAGCGAGATCTACGCGCTCGGCCGCGACGAGGTCGCCGGGTACGGCGGTGAGTTCGCGAGCGGTACTGTCACCGAGGTTCGACGCGGTGACGTGTTCACCGTCGAGCTGGCGGACGGTACGTCGTACCAGGGCCGACGGATCCTGGTCACCACCGGACTGACCGACCTGCTGCCGGATGTGGCCGGGCTGGCTGAGCAGTGGGGCAAGGACGTGCTGCACTGCCCGTACTGCCATGGCTGGGAGGTGCAGGGCCAAGCGATCGGCGTACTGGCGACCAGTCCGATGGCAGTGCACCAGGCGCAGATGTTCCGGCAGCTGAGTGATGACGTGACGCTGTTCCTGCACACCGGTCCAGACCTGACGGACGAGCAGTGGGAGGAGCTCGCCGCGCGCCAGATCGCCGTCGTACAAGGGAAAGTCGAGCAGGTCGAGGTGGTGGACGGCAAGCTCACCGGCGTCCGGCTGGAGGGTGGCAAGGTCATCTCGCGAGACGTCCTCACGGTCCAGACCACTCTGCGCGCCAAGGCGAGTTTCCTGACCGGACTGGGTCTCGAGGTGACCGCTCAGGAGGCTGCTGGTGTCGTGTACGGCGATGCGCTCGTGGTCGATGCCAAGGGCGAGACGGCGGTGCCAGGAGTCTTCGCAGCCGGCAACGTGACCGACCCGATGGGACAGGTCCTGCACGCGGCCGGTGCGGGGCTGCGGGCCGGTGCGGCGATCAACGGCGACCTGATTGCAGAAGAGACGCGGTTGGCTCTCGCCGCGCGACGTAGTTGAGAGGTCTAATAGGGCCGTGCTCGACACGGTCGACCCCGAGTTCGCTTCGTACGTTGATGCGAGACAGGGCAGATGGTTACGTACTGCGTACCTCGTGTACGGAGAGCTGGAGCGGGCCGAGCACACTCTGTTGCGCGCCTTCACCCGGCTGTCACTGCACTGGCCCAAGGTGGACGACCCGGACGTCTTCGTCCAGCGTTTGCTCTACCAACCGGCCCTGACGCGGTGGAGCCGGGTGCGGCCCTTTCCGGAGACCGAGGACCCGGTCGAACGGGCCCTGGCGGACCTCACACCTACCCAGCGGACGGTTCTGGTCCTGTTGCATCTGGAAGAGCTCACCGAGTTCGAGGTGGCCGACGTACTGACCATGTCGCACACGGCGGTGCATGCCCAGGGACTGTCCGCGTTCGAGCGTTTCCGGAGGGCTATCGCGGCAGGGGAGACCAGATGAGGCGTGAGGACATCGGACCGCTGCTGCACCAGGTTTCCGACGACCTGCCGGAGGTCAGCCTGGCCGACCCGGCCTGGACGGCCGGCGTGATCCTCAACCGCCGCCGACGCCGTACGGCGCTTGTCGGAGTACTGCTGGCGGTCGGGATCGCGCTGGCCGTCCTGGCGGCGTTCGCCTACGGCTGGCTACCCGTCACCCGCTGAGGGCTCGCGGATCACGCGCAGTGTCAGTTCGACCAGGCGATCGGCGTCCTCGGGCTTCGGCATCGACTCGTTGAGCACGGTGCGCAACACGAACAAACCGGACAGCCACTGCACCATCATCACCGGATCGGCATCGCGCCGGATCGGCTCACCGCGGGCCCAGGCGCGTTCCAGAGCAGCCTTCGTGAGCTCGATCCGGCGATCGAGCAACGACTTGTAGATCACCGCGGACCGCTCGTCACGGTTCGCCTCGGTGATCCCGAGCCGCATCAAGGCGACCCCGGCCGGGGTGTTCACGAACATCAGAGCAGTGCCGTAGACCTCTCGCAGGTCTCCGGCCAGCGAGCCGGTGTCGGCATCCGGGATCTCGATGTCGAACAGGCCGGTCATCGCGTCGTTGGCGAGCTCCTCTTTGCTCGCCCACCGCCGGTAGATCGTCGCTTTGCCGACTCCTGCGGCCTCCGCGACGTCGTCCACCGTCATTCCGTCGAACCCACGCTCCAACAGCAGCTGCACGGCGTACTGGCGGATCCTCGGCTCCGCGTCAGGGTCTCGTGGCCTGCCGCGGCGCGGCGTCACCCCGTGATCGATCTCCATTTCGTTCCCTACTTCGGACGGGTGCAGTGGCGCGGCTGCGGTCCCGTGTGGTCCAGGCCAGAGTGCCACACCGATGCCCAACGGTGGCCATGTCACGCCGATGTCACCTGGGCGGGCGCTTTGTCACATGCCGGAAACAAACGGACCGATCGGCTGAAACGGCGCGCCGACACCGTGGGCGATGTGGCTGGGCGCGGGCTCCCCGGAGTTGTGGAGTTCTCCCGAACGAGGACGCCGGCCACCCCCTGATGACATGGAAGGGATGACGTTGATGGAGATCAACGCCGGCGATACCGCCTGGGTCTTGGCTAGCGCCGCCCTGGTGATGCTGATGACACCGGGCCTGGCTTTCTTCTACGGCGGCATGGTGCGCGTGAAGAGCGTGCTGAACATGATGATGATGAGCTTCGTCACCATCGCCGTCGTCACCATCTTGTGGGTGGTGGTCGGTTACTCACTGACGTTCGCTGGTGACAGCGGGCATGTGATCGGCAACTTCTCCGAGGTCGGGCTGAAGGGCCTGATGGCCCCGGAGGCGATCAGCGGGAGCACCCCGACGCTCGCCTTCGTCGCCTTCCAGCTGATGTTCGCGATCATCACCCCGGCGCTGATCTCAGGTGCCATCGCCGACCGGGTGACGTTCCGCGGCTGGATCGCGTTCGTGGTCGGCTGGACGTGCCTGGTGTACTTCCCGGTCGCGCACTCGGTCTGGTTCCTCGACGACGGCAACGGTGGCTGGATCGGCGACAAGCTGAAGGCGATCGACTTCGCCGGTGGTACGGCGGTGCACGTGAACGCCGGTGCGGCCGCGCTGGCGCTGGCGATCGTGCTGGGCAAGCGGGTCGGCTGGAAGAAGGACCCGATGCGGCCGCACAGCCTGCCGCTGGTCCTGCTCGGTGCCGGTCTGCTGTGGTTCGGCTGGTTCGGGTTCAACGCCGGTTCGGCGCTGAGCGCCGGCACCACCGCCGCGGTCACCTTCGTGAACACGCAAGTCGCCACCGCCGCCGCGGTGATCGGCTGGCTGATCGTCGAGCGGCTCGTGCACGGCAAGGCGACCACGCTGGGTCTGGCCTCGGGTGCGGTGGCCGGTCTGGTCGCGATCACCCCGTCCTGTGGCGCGGTCAGCCCGATCGGCGCGATCATCCTCGGCGTGCTCGCCGGTGCGATCTGCGCCTTCGCGGTCTCGCTGAAGTACAAGCTCGGCTTCGACGACTCCCTCGACGTGGTCGGGGTGCACCTGGTCGGCGGTCTGTTCGGTTCGCTGGCGATCGGCCTGCTCGGTACGGCGGCGGCGCCGTCGGCGGTCGACGGTCTGTTCTACGGCGGTGGCGCTTCGCAGCTGGGCAAGCAGGCACTGGCCAACGTGGTGGTCGGCGTGTACTCCTTCGGGGTCGCGTTCATCCTCGGCAAGGTGATCGACAAGACGATCGGCTTCCGGCTGTCCGAAGAGGACGAGGTCACCGGTGTCGACCAGGTCGAGCACGCCGAGACGGCGTACGACTTCCTCAGCGCGAGCGGTGTCCGCGGGGCGCTGTCGGCCCGCGTCGTGGCGACCACGGACAATGGCTCCACCGAGACTTCCGAGAAGGAAGGTGCCAACGCATGAAGCTGATCACCGCGGTGGTCAAGCCGCACAAGCTGGAAGACGTCCGGGCGGCCCTGGAGACCTTCGGCGTCACCGGGATGACGGTGTCCGAGGCCAGCGGCTACGGCCGGCAGAAGGGCCACACCGAGGTCTACCGCGGCGCGGAGTACGAGGTGGACCTGGTACCGAAGGTCCGGCTCGAGGTGGTCGTCGAGGACAGTGACGGCGCCGACGTGGTCGACGTGATCGTGAAGGCCGCGCAGACCGGCAAGATCGGTGACGGCAAGGTCTGGGTGACCTCGGTCGAGACGATCGTCCGCGTCCGCACCGGTGAGCTGGACGGAGACGCTCTCTAGATGGTGGACCGAGCAGAACAGCGGCGCGCCCGAGCCGAGGAGGCCGACGCGCTGCTGTACCTGCTCCTCTCCAAGGCATGCGACGCCCTCGGTACACCTACCGAGGGCGTTGCCCTGGTCGCTGTCGGCGGCTACGGCCGGGAGGAGCTCTCGCCGTACAGCGATCTCGACGTGATGCTCCTGCACGTCGACGGGTACCCACGGCTGGACGAGCTGGCGTCCCAGATCTGGTACCCGTTGTGGGACTCGCGCACCAAGCTGGACCACAGTGTCCGGACGGTCGTCCAGGCTCGCGAGTCCGCGGCGGACGACGTACGGGTCGCCCTGGGGTTGCTGGACGCCCGGCATGTCGCGGGGGACTCGCATCTGACGCTGGAGTTGCGGTCCGTGCTGATGGCCGACTGGCGGCGGACGGCGAAGACCCGACTGCCCGAGCTGGCGCAGGCCTGCCGGGACCGGGCGTCGTCGGTCGGTGAGCTCGCGCATCTGGCCGAACCGGACTTGAAGGAGGCGTACGGCGGTCTGCGGGATGCCGTCGTACTGCGTGCCTTGGTGGCTTCGTGGTTGATCGACGTACCGCATCCCGTGGTGGAGCGGGTGCGGCGGGAACTGCTGGACGTGCGTGACGAGCTGCATACGGTGGCTGGCCGTGCGACCGACCGGCTGGTTGCGGATGTGGCCGGAGAGGTCGCGGCTGGGCTCGGACTGGATGGCCGGGATGCGTTGCTGCGCCACGTGTACGAGACGGGCCGGACGCTCGCCTACGTCTGCGACATGTCGTGGCGGCGGGTGGAGAGTCTGCTGACTCGGCCGCCACGGACGCGACGGTTCCAACGTACCGGTGGGCCGCTGTTGCTCGCGCTGGATGAGGGTGTCGCCCAGCACGAGGGCGAAGTCGTGCTGATGCCGGATGCGCGGCCGGAGCGGGACGCCGTACTGGGTCTGCGGGCTGCGGCGGTTGCTGCGGATCGTGAGCTGGGACTGTCTCCTGCTGTGTGCACGCGGCTGGCCTCTAAAGCGCTGGCGCTGTCTGAGCCTTGGCCTGGTGAGGCGCGGCGGTTGCTGTGCGCTCTGCTGGGTGCGGGTGAGGGACTGCTTGAGGTGTGGGAGGCGCTGGACCAGGCCGGCTACATCACGCGGATCCTGCCCGAGTGGGACACCGTGAGGTTCCGGCCGCCGCAGTCGGCGATCCACCGCTTCACCGTCGACCGGCATCTGCTGGAGACGTGTGTCGAGGCGTCCAAGATGGTCCGCGACGTACGGCGGCCTGACCTGCTGCTGATCGCAGCCCTGGTGCATGACCTCGGCAAGGCGGTCGACGGCGATCACAGTGTCACCGGTGCGGTGATCGCAGCTCGCGTTGCGCGCCGGATCGGGTTCAGCGAGGCAGACTCCGACATCATCACGCTGTTGGTCCGCCAGCACCTGATGCTGGCGCAGGTCGCCACCCGACGCGATCTGGACGACCCGATGACGGTCGAGCTTGTCTCGGGCATCGTCCGGGACACCGAGACGCTGGATCTGTTGGAGGCGCTCACGTACGCCGATGCGCGCGCGGCCGGCCCCGCTGCGTCGTCGCCGTGGCGGATGCGGCTGGTCGGTGAGTTGTGCCGTCGCGTGCGCGGTGAGCTGTCGGGTGGCGGTGAGGGGATGTGGACCGACAACCCGCCGATCCCGGTCCCGCCTCTGCACCAGGTCGTCGGCATCGGCCAGATCGGAGTCTCCGTCACTGATCACCACGGCGACCTCCGCGTCAACGTCGCCGTACCGGATCAGGTAGGCACGCTGTCGACGGTGGCCGCCGTACTGGCGGTGGAACGGCTCGCTGTCCGGGCCGCCGTCGTCTCCTCCGTCGACGGCCTTGGCATCTCGCAGTGGTCCGTCGCCGGCTCGCCTCCCGACCCAGTGCGCCTGCGCGACCGGCTGGCCGTCGCCCTCCGCGACAACACCGACCTGGTACGGCGTTTGGCCGCACGCGACTCGTCTGCGCCGAGAGTCGCCAGCCGGGTGGACTTGTTGCCAGGGGCATCTGAAACCGCGACGGTGCTGCAGGTGCGAGCCCATGACCGACCCGGGCTCATGTACGACGTCACCTCGGCCATAGCGGCGACCGGGGCCGACATCCGGTCAGCGCACGTCAGCACGCTCGGTGCCGAGTGTGTGGACGTCTTCTACCTCACTGATCGCCATGGCTCTCCTCTTGAGGAGGAGGACGCGCGGACCACGTCCAAGACCGTGCTGGATCGCCTGACGTTCTAACCTCGGTGCTGTGCGTCTCCTAGGGTCTCTTCAGCGTCAGGCCGTCCGGTGCGAAGACCTCGGGTCCCCGATGTACGCCGACATCCTGCGGCGGCTCGTGGACAACTACGAGGTCGGTGGCGTGGCTGCCGACGTACTGGCTGGGTATGAGGACCCGCCGCCCGGGGCGGTGATCGGGCTGCGGTTGCTGGGCGCCGTACACGGTCTGGTGCTGGCGGGGGAGGTGCCTGAGCTGGCGGTCTTCTATCCGAGCGTTGGTGGGGAGTGGGACCCCGTGCTCGGGTGGGAGGCGTTCGAGCAGGTGCTGCAGTCCCGGTCCGCCGAGGTGCGGGCGTTGCTGACGCAGCCGCCGCAGACCAACGAGGTTCGGCGGGCGGCCGCGCTCTACGGCGGTCTGCTGCAGTTGATGCAGGAAGTCCCGCTGCCGGTGCGGTTGTTCGAGATCGGTGCGAGCGCTGGGCTCAACCTGCGAGCGGATCACTTCCACTACCTCGCGGATGGTGAGTCGTACGGCGCTACCGACAGCCCGGTGGTCATTGAGGACGCCTGGTCGGGGCGGAGGCTTGAGCCAGTCACGCTGCGGATCGCTGAGCGGGTCGGATCCGACATCGCGCCGGTGAACCCGCTGTCGGCAGAGGGCGCTCGGACGCTGACGTCGTACGTGTGGCCGGACATGTCCGAGCGGCTGGTGCGGCTGCGCGGTGCGTTGGAGGTCGCGCGGCAGGTGCCGGCCGACGTACGCCGTGAGGACGCGGTCTCGTTCGTGCGCGGGCTGGAGCTGTCACCGGGCCACGTGACGGTGCTGTGGCACTCGATCATGTGGCAGTACCTGACCGAGGCGGACCGCGCAGCGGTGGACGCGCAGCTGGCTGAGCTGGGAGAGCGGGCGGATGCGTCGGCGCCGCTGGCACGACTGCGGTTCGAGCCGACGACAGCGAGTGGCGACTTCCTGATCGAGCTGGAGACCTGGCCGGGCGGCGTACGGCGGGTGCTCGGGCGGATCGGGGATCACGGCCAAGGGCTGGTCTGGAACGCCGTCTAGCTAGCTGAGTGCTGCTACCAGGCTGTCGGTGAGCTCCGCCGCATAGGTTTGGTCGGGATCGAGGTCGGGGTCGTAGATGCCGATGTCGATCCCGACGCACTTCTCGTCGGCCAGCAACGGCCGGAGGAGTGCCTGGAGCTGGGCGTGGTCGATGCCGCCCGGATTCGGGCTGTCGACCGCGGGCATGATCTCCGCATCCAGGATGTCGACGTCGAGATGCACCCAGAATCCGTCGAGCCCTTGGAGATGGTCGAGCACCCCGGCGGCCGCGCCTGCGGCGTCGGCAATGACGTCGAGCGCCGACCAGTGCGGGATGCCTGCTTGGTTGAGCGTGTCCAGGTAGGCCTCGTCTTCGCGGTAGCCCAGCATCACGGCATCCGTGTCGCGCACGTAGGGCTTCAGCCCCTCCAGGTCGGTCAGGTCGTCCTGCCCACGCCCGGTCACGAGCGCCAACGCCTCACCGCCCGCAGCGCCGACGTACTCGTCGTTGTCGACGGTCCTCATGTCCGAATGCCCGTCCAGGTAGACGACGCCGTACCGGCCTCGCCTCTTGAGCGCCAGAGCCGGTCCGAGCAGGTTGCTGCACTCCCCGCCCAGCAGGACCACGAACTTCTGGTCGTCCAGTAGTGCGCCCACGCGATCCGCCAATCGCACGCTGTACGACGCCATGGCCTCGGCGTTGAAGACGCCGTCGCCGGGCTTCCAGTCGCCGCGGTCGTAGCGCGGCGGCACCACGCAGCCCGCATCGGTCGCACCGATCCGCTGGACGATCCCCTGATCCCGCAACGCGCCCGCGAGCTTGTAGCAGCCCGGCACGGTCCCTTCCGCCGGTGGCCGCAAGCCCAGGTTCGAAGGCCCGTCCACCACCACCCGACTCCGCCCCACAATCCCTCCCTAACCGGTCATGATCGATCTTTCGGTTAGGAGATCGTAGCGCCTACTCCAGGCCACGCTCCACCGCCTGGGTCTTCGGACCGCCGCGCCCGCGCGCCCCGTCGCCGAGCTCAGGCCGGTACGACGTCGCGCGCGCCGGGCTCGCTTGTCCCGCGAGAAACCGCAGCTGCCCGTCCATCGACGTACCGGTCGGAGCCTGCGCCGTACTGGCGGGGTGGTGTTCGTGACGGAGCTCCTCGACGGTGGAGTTCAGGCTGGTGCGGATCTCGTCGGCCACCTGCTGCCCGGCGGCTGCGTCGTGAGTCGGCAGCCTCGGCCACGCTTCATGCAGCATCGGCTCCACCAACCGAGCCCGAGCCGCCTCCTGGCGCCCGTACGGAACCTCCTCCCGCAACCGATTCCGCACCACCCCATTGGCCAACCGATCGAACTGCTCCCCGACCGGCGTAGCCACCAACTCACTCAACAACTCGTCCCGCCCACTAGTAAGCCCAGACGCCTGCGTCAACAGACTGTCGGCAGCCGCGTGGACGCCTGATGGCTCGGATGTAGGCAGGGTCAGCTGCGGATATCCAGCCCGGTTGGCGAAAGCTTCGAAGTCGGTCGCCACACGAACCTCGCCGATTCCCGCTGCCAGGCTGTGGGAATGCGGAGAAGCCCCCGGCGCTACCGACATGCCCGCGTGCGTCGACATCTCCAGGACCGTCCGCAGGGCGGCTGCCTGGTGGTCGTGCTGGTTCGGCGGGACCTGTTGCCCCAGGTACGGCAGGACACGGTTTGCGGACAAGGCGATGGCGCCCGTGCGGGAGTTCAGTTGTGCCGACCCGCCGTCGTGGAGTGCGTACAGCTCACCGTTCCACCGACCACCACTGCCCGGCCGTTGCTGCTGGGCGAGCCGATGCAGCCGCGTGAACTCCTGGTGGACCCGGGAGTCTGGCGGGATCAGCTCATACCGGGCCATGGTCAGTCACCGGAGCCGAAGGTCGGTGGCTGAAGGTAGTCCTGGATCCGCTCGAGCGGCGACGCCAGCGCCCGGATGTGGACCTCCTCCTCAGGAGCGGCGCGATCGGCGATCGCCCAGATCCGCTCACACGCGCTTTGCAGGGCCGCGACCTGTTCAGCCACGGGCTCGTCGACCGGCGCCAGCTCACTCGCGATGGCGGCGGCTTCGTCGTACAGGGGGCTCCACTCTCTGGCGGGCGGGAGCGGGGTGGCGAGGTTGTCGGCCAGGCGGAGGGCCCAGGCTTTGTCCTCGGAGTCAGGTTCGCCGGCGACCAGGGTGCGGATCTCGTGCTGCGTGGGGCGTACGTCGTACGCGGGGTGAAGGCGTTGTTCGTGGCGGGCCTGGGTGAACAGCGAGTTGATCTTGGCGATGTCCATCAGTGACGCCCTTCGGGGAGGTCCATCCAGAGGCGGCCTTCGAGGCTCTCTTGGATGGTGGGCTCGTAGTGGGTGGCGTTGTGGTCGGCCCAGGGGACGGTCGGGTCTTCGAGGTCGCGGGAGGTGCAGTCGAGGGGGCGGGTCTTCCAGCGGACCCGGCTGGATTCGTCGGATTTTCCTTCGCGCTCCAGCTCGTCGGCGAGGGCCCAGACGTAGCTGCAGGCGGCGGTGATGCCGGCGAGTTTGTCGGCGATGCCACGGCGGCCGACAAGGGCGTCACCGACTGCTTGACTGGCGAGCTGCTCGGCCCGGGTCGTGCGCGTGGTGAGGAACCCGAGGTGGTCGCCGAGGCGCTCGATCTGGTCGACCGCGTCGGCGCGATCCGCCTCGGGCAGGTCGGGGACCAAGGCATAGAGGTCCTCGGACGCCGTCACGTAGGCATCGGTCAGCTGCCGCATCAGCAGGAGCAGCCGTGCGGACCGGAGGGAGCGGAAGTCGTCGAGGTCCATGGCAGAACGCTAGCCCGAACCCGTCCCACCAGGCCCAGGGTTATCCACAGCCCCGGGGTCACCGCACTTTGTGCACGGGTCAACCACCGAAGCGCCGCACAAATGACCGAACCACCGAACGGCGGTTCGGTTGACTGAACGGTGCTCAAGGTCGGGCGGTGGGACAGCGTCGGGTGGCCGGTAGACTCTGGGAGTTGTTCGGTGCTCGCTAGAGGATGGACTTTCCCGTGTTCGACACGCTTTCCGATCGGTTGTCCGCTGCGTTCAAGAATCTGCGCGGCAAGGGCAAGCTGACCGACGCCGATATCGAGGCGACCACGCGGGAGATCCGGATCGCGTTGCTGGAGGCGGATGTCGCGCTGCCGGTGGTGCGCGAGTTCATCGCGAAGATCCGGGAGCGGGCCAGCGGGGCCGAGGTGCGCGGGGGACTGAACCCGGCGCAGCAGGTGATCAAGATCGTGAACGAGGAGCTTGTCGGCATCCTCGGCGGGGAGACCCGTGAGCTGCGGATGGCCAAGCGGCCGCCGACGGTGATCATGCTGGCGGGTCTGCAGGGCGCGGGTAAGACGACGCTGGCCGGCAAGCTGGCCAAGTGGCTGAAGGAGACGCAGCACCAGACGCCGATCCTGGTCGCGGCCGACCTGCAGCGGCCGAACGCGGTCACCCAGCTCCAGGTGGTCGGTGAGCGGGCCGGCGTACCGGTGTTCGCGCCCGAGCCGGGTAACGGTGTCGGCGATCCGGTGGCCGTGGCCCGGAAGGCGATGGACGAGGCGCGGGCCAAGCAGCACAGCGTGGTGATCGTCGACACGGCCGGCCGGCTGGGTGTCGACGAGGAGCTGATGAAGCAGGCCGCGGACATCCGCGACGCGGTCAACCCCGACGAGATCCTGTTCGTCGTCGACGCGATGATCGGTCAGGACGCGGTCGTCACCGCGCAGGCCTTCCTCGACGGTGTCGGCTTCGACGGCGTGGTGCTGTCCAAGCTGGACGGTGACGCCCGCGGTGGTGCCGCGCTGTCGATCGCGCAGGTGACCGGCCGGCAGGTGATGTTCGCCAGCAACGGCGAGAAGCTCGAGGACTTCGACGTCTTCCACCCCGACCGGATGGCCTCGCGCATCCTCGGCATGGGCGACGTGATGAGCCTGATCGAGTCCGCCGAGCGGACCTTCGACGCCGAGGAAGCCGCGAAGACGGCCGCCAAGCTGCAGAAGCGCGGCGGCAAGGACTTCACGCTGGACGACTTCCTCGCCCAGATGCAGTCGGTGCGCAAGATGGGCCCGCTGACCAAGATCTTCGGCATGCTGCCCGGCGCCAGCCAGTTCAAGGACCAGCTGGAGAATTTCGACGAGCGCGAGATCGACCGGATCGAGGCCGTCATCCACTCGATGACCCCGGCCGAGCGGACCGACCCGAACATCATCAACGGCTCCCGCCGGGCGCGGATCGCGAAGGGGTCGGGGACCGAGGTCGCCACCGTCAGCGGACTGGTCGAGCGCTTCTTCGAGGCCCGCAAGATGATGTCCGCGATGGCCTCCGGCAAGGGCATCCCGGGGATGCCCGGGATGCCGGGGATGCCGGGTGGCGGCGCGCGCAAGGCAAAGCAGCAGCAGGCCAAGAAGGGCAAGAAGCGCGGCTCGGGCAACCCGGCCAAGCGCTCCGGCGCCCCGGCCCAGCCGCAGGCGCCGCAGCCCGGTCAGCTGCCGGCCGCGTTCGGCGGCGGCCAGAACGGCGGCGATTTCGAGCTCCCCGACGACCTGAAGAAGATGCTCGGCGGCCAGTAACGGTGACCGCGGGTGACCGGACGCCGATCCTGCCCGATCGGACAACTGGTCACTGCACGAAGTGACACCCCGTTACCCGTTGTCGATGATCCCGGGCCCGCTAAGATCGACCCTACGCCCGGAGAAAGCTGAAACTGCGGAAACGTCGAAGGACGGATCGGATGAGGCAGCAGTTCAAGAACCTGGACACGTGGCGGGGCAAGCTCACCGCTACCTGGGTGTGCTTGGCTCCGCCGACGGCCATGGTCGCCGTGTTCGTGATCGGCGGTGTCACGTCGAACACGTTCATCGTGGACGCGCACGCCCTGGCCGCCCCGCGGCCGGACTCGGTCTTCGACGACCTGGTGAACGACGTCCCGAGCCAGCCCGGGGCCGACGGCAGCCTGCCGACCCAGGAGAAGTCGACGGTCTCGGTCCCGGTCACCGGGAGTACGGACGGCAACGTCCCGCCGATCCCCGGCGTCTCCGGTGACACCTCCGGCATTCCCGGCACCGTGCTGGCGGCGTACCAGAAGGTCGCGACCGACCTGGCCGCCGCGACGCCGAACTGCCACATGACCTGGCCGCTGCTGGCCGGCATCGGCAAGGTCGAGTCCGACCACGCGAACGGCGGCAAGGTCGAGGCCAACGGCGACACCCGCGGCAAGATCCTCGGTCCGGTGCTGAACGGTGGCCCGGGCATGGCCGCGATCTCCGACACCGACCAGGGCCAGTGGGACGACGACAAGCAGTGGGACCGGGCGGTCGGCCCGATGCAGTTCATCCCGGGCACCTGGAAGTCCTTCGGCGCCGACGGGAACGGCGACGGTGTCAAGAACCCGCACAACGTGTACGACGCGGCCCGGGCCGCCGGTGACTACCTCTGCTCGGGCGGTGCCAACCTGGCCGACGCGCAGGGGCTGGTCCAGTCGGTGCTGCGCTACAACCACTCGATGGACTACGTCTCCACGGTGCTGCGCTGGATGCAGTCGTACAGCAAGACGACCGTGAAGGTTCCGGACACCCCAGGTGTGGTCACCCCGCCGGATGACAACGGCAACGTCAACAACCCGACGCGGAACAGCACCACGAGCCCGACGCCGACCCCGACTCCGACGGTCACCCCGACGCCGCCGAAGACGCCGACGACGACGCCGACCACGAAGCCGCCGACGACGAAGCCGACCCCGACTCCGACGCCCACCAAGACGCCGAAGCCGCCGTACACGCCGCCGCCGACCAAGCACACGCCGACGCCTCCGACGACCCCCACTCCGCCGGTCTGCACCCCGACGCCGCCGACCACGCCGCCGACGTCGACCCCGGAGAGCCCGGACACGCCGTCGACGACGCCGAGTGATACTCCGTCCGGTGGGCAGCAGGCACAGGCCGACGACCCGACGACGACCCCGTCGCCCTGCACCACGCCGACCCCGAGCCCGGCCGGTCAGACCGAGCAGGTGGCACCGCAGCCGAAGTAGCGGACGGGCCCGGAAACCCCTTGTTCTGCACGATTTCGTGCTGTTCGATCAGGTCAAGGGGTGAGCGGATAACTTTGCGTCGTCTTGAGGTAACTTTTCGGCCTATCGGTCGTTGAGCCGACTATGCGCCTAACCCGTAGTGGAAACCGTCGGGTCAAAATAATCATCGCGTCACTGTGTACAGTTCCGCTCCTGGTCGGGGCGATCGTGACAGTGGCTTCGGGTGGGGCCGGTGCCTCCGGCCAGCTCGCGACGGACAGTCCGGTTGCTCCTCAGCCTGGGGCCGGCCTGAACAGCGGTGAGTTCGACGAACTGACGATGATCGTGCCGCAGCGTCCCGGAGTGGACGGCCGGCTCGGATCCGACAAGCCCGCCCGTGCCGACGTGCCCGTCCAAGGGGCCACCGACGGCCGCTCGGTGGTCCGTCCCGGGCGTCCGGGGGCCGTCAACGGCATCCCGCGCGGGGTCTTCCCCGCCTACCGCCGCGCCACCGCGAATCTCGCCGTGGTCCGGCCGTACTGTGGTCTCACCTGGCCGTTGCTGGCCGGGATCGGCAAGGTCGAGTCCGACCACGCCAGTGGCGGCCGGGTCGACGTGGCCGGCACCACCCGCGGCAAGATCTTCGGCCCGGTGCTGAACGGCAAGAACGGCAACGGCAAGATCCCCGACAGCGACAAGGGCAAGTTCGACAGCGACCTGGTCTGGGACCGGGCCGTCGGCCCGATGCAGATCATCCCGCAGGTCTGGGCCGACTACGGTGCCGACGGCAACGGCGACGGCTTCCGCAACCCCAACAACGTGTACGACGCGGTGACCACGGTGGCCGTCTATCTCTGCGCCGAGGGCGCCGACCTGAAGCGACCGCGCGACCTGGTCGAGTCCCTGCTGCGCTACCAGCACTCCAAGGACTTCGTCGCCACGGTGCTGAAGTGGATGCGCGTCTACAGCAAGAACGCCGTCCTGGTCCCGAACCAGACGGGTCTGCTGTCGGTCCCGAAGCCGACCGGTAACGCCGAGCGCAAGGTCGACCCGCGCCAGGTCCCGGACGTGCCGGACGACCCCAAGACGCCGACTCCGACGCCGACGAAGAAGCCGACGCTGCCGACGACGACGCCGGACCCGGTGGAGCAGCCGACGAAGACGCCGACGCAGAAGCCGACCAAGCCGCCGACACAGAAGCCGACGCCCACCCCGACGCCGACTCCCACGCCGACGCCGACCCCCACTCCGACCCCGACGCCGACGCCCACGCCGACGCCGACGGAGACCCCGAGCGGGACGCCGTGTTCGGCGGATCCGACCACCCCGACGTGTACGCCGGGTGGGGGCTCGCACGGGTGATCCCCGGCCGGATACGGTCACTCCATGAGTGAATCCGGCGTACTCAGGCTCGTCGGCACGGTGTTGCCGTCCGGTGAGCAGCAGGAGCTTCACCTCAGTGGCGGGCTGGTCGTCGACCGGCCCGCCACTGCTGACGTGACGACCGTCCACACCGGCGGCTGGATCATCCCCGGCCTGGTCGACGCGCACTGTCACATCGGCCTCGACACCTTCGGCGGGGTCGACGAGGCGACCGCGGAGCAGCAGGCGATCGCCGACCGGGATGCCGGGGCGCTGCTGGTGCGGGATGCCGGCTCACCGACCGACACCCGCTGGATCGACGACCGGCCGGACCTGCCGAAGATCATCCGGGCCGGTCGCCATATCGCCCGCTCGAAGCGCTACATCCGCAACTACGGCTGGGAGATCGAGCCCGAGGAGCTGGTTGCGTACGTCGAGCAGGAGGCTCGCCGCAGCGATGGCTGGGTGAAGCTGGTCGGCGACTGGATCGACCGGGATGCCGGCGACCTGACCCCGTGCTGGCCGGCCGAGGCGCTGAATGCGGCGATCGCCCGCGCCCACGAGCTCGGCGCCCGGGTCACCGCGCACGTCTTCGGTGAGCACGCCCTGCCCGATCTGCTGGCCGCCGGGATCGACTGCATCGAGCACGGCACCGGTGTCGAACCCGAGCTGCTCGCGCTGATGGCCGAGCGCCGGGTGGCCGTCGTACCGACGTTGATCCAGCTGGAGAACTTCCCGGAGTACGCCGATCAGGCCGCGGCCAAGTTCCCGCTCTACTCGGCGCACATGACCGACCTGTACGAGCGTCGGCTGTACCGGCTCCGGGACGCGTTCGAGGCCGGAGTGCCGGTGTACGCCGGAACCGACGCGGGCGGCGTCCTCGGGCACGGCCTGATCGCGAGTGAGATCCAGGCGCTGACCGGGATCGGGATGTCGGGGGAGCAGGCGCTGGCCGCCGGATCGTGGGCGGCGCGCGAGTGGCTCGGCGTACCGAGCACGCTGCAGCCGGGGGATCCGGCCGATCTGGTCGTCTACGAGGAGGACCCGCGCGTGAACCCCGCCGTCCTGTCGCACCCGAAGGTGATCGTCCTGCGTGGCAGAATCGCGTAACGAGGCGAATTCACGCGGTGACGGGAAAAAGTTCACTCAACTACTGGCATTGACGGAAGGTTTTCGCCTAGCGTGACGGCTAGCTTGCATTCGGGACCGTCGACCGCCCCTCGACGGACCGACCAAGGGAAGGAACCGCCCATGGGGAAAATCGCCCGAGTACCCGTGCCCAGACTCTCCGCCCTCCTGGCCGCGGCGGCCGCCGGCGCCCTGGCGCTGAGCGCCCTGCCGAGCAGCGCCGTCGAGCCGACCCAGCCGGCCGGCTCGATCGACATCTCGGCCGCGTTCACGTCCGCCGCGACCAAGTACGACGTACCGCGTGAACTGCTGGTCGGCATCGGGTACGCGGAGTCGCACCTGGACGGCCACAACGGTGAGCCGAGCCAGGACAACGGCTACGGCGTCATGCACCTGGTCAGCAACAACGAGAACCACACGATGTCCGAGGCCGCCAAGCTGACCGGCCTGCCGGTCGAGAAGCTCGCCAAGGACACTCCCTCGAACATCGACGGCGCCGCCGCGGTGCTCGACTCGTACGCCGATGCCGCCGGTCTGCAGGGCGATGCCCGCAAGGACTCCGGCCGCTGGTACGAGGTCGTCGCGAAGTACTCGCACTCGGCCGACGCACCGACCGCCCGGCTCTACACCGACGAGGTCTACCGGATCATCGGCGCCGGCGTCCGCGCCGACGGCGTGACGGTCGCGCCCAAGCAGGTCGCCCCGCAGCGCGGCAAGTTCGCGAAGGTGGCCCCGCTCGGCACCCGCTCCGAGTCGTCGGTCGACGCCGTCGACTACCCGGGCGCGATCTGGAACCCGGCCTGTACCTGCAACTACACGGTCGGCCGGACGCAGGCGATCACCAAGATCATCATCCACGTCACGCAGGGCTCCTACGCCGGCACCATCAGCTGGTTCAAGAACTCGGCGGCCCAGGTCAGCGCGCACTACGTGATCCGCTCCTCCGACGGCCAGGTCACCCAGATGGTCGCCGAGAAGGACAAGGCCTGGCACGTGGGCAGCGAGAACGGCTACACGATCGGCATCGAGCACGAGGGCTACGTCGACCAGCCGTCGTGGTTCACCGACGCGATGTACCGCTCGTCGGCCGCGCTGACCCGCAACATCGCCGACCGGCGCGGTATCCCGAAGGACCGGGCCCACATCATGGGTCACAGCGAGCTGCCGAACCAGACGCACACCGACCCCGGTCCGAACTGGAACTGGACCTACTACATGCAGCTGGTGAACGGCGGCGACCCGAACCCGCCGACGTACAACTTCACCACCTACGGCAGCGGTGTCCGGGTCCGGGCGACGCCCCGCCTGAACGGCACCATCCTGACCGAGCTCCCCGGCCCGACGCAGGTCTTCGTCACCTGCCAGGTCCAGGGCGACACCGTCACGGCCGAGGGGACCACCAACAACTGGTGGGCCAAGCTCCGCGACCAGGGCGGCTACATGACCAACATCTACATCTCCGACCCGAACCCGAAACTGCCGGGAGTTCCCGTCTGTTAGGCAGTGGGCTGGAGCACGAAGAGTAGAGCCTGCTGTACCGACCCGGCCGCCGCCGTGCTGCATCATCGAGGTATGACGTGGACACGGCGGCTGCGCCGCGGGGGATCAGCAAGTAAGTACCTGCTGGTGCGGTCGTTCCGGACCAACGGCGAGCTCACCCGAGCGGGCCGGTACCTGGGCCGGGACGACGTACCGCAGCTGCCGCCCGGCACGAAGCGGTCGTTCAGGCGGGGTCTCTGGCTGTCGCTGGGCGTCCTGGCGATCGTGCCGGAGTTCTTCCTCGTCGTGTTCGCGATCTTCGCCGTACCGAGTGCTCTGCTGAACGCACTGCTGTGGTCGTTCGACCCGGGCAACTTCACCACGCTCGGGGTACCGATCGACAGCTGGTGGGACGTCCTCTGGCTCACGCCGCTGCAGAGCGTGCTGGGGCTGGGCCTGCTGGGCTGGGTGCTACCCGCGCTGGCACGTGGCCACGCCAAGGGAATGCTCAACCACCTGTCGCCCACGGCCGACCAGCTCGAGGCAGCTCGGCTCAACCAGCGGGTGGAAGAGCTCACCAGGACCAGGGCCGGTGCGGTCGACTCACACGGCGCAGAGCTGCGCCGGATCGAGCGGGACCTGCATGACGGCACTCAGGCGCAGCTGGTGTCGCTGGCGATGCGGATTGGCGTTGCCAAGCAGGTGATGGCCGACGACCCGGAGAAGGCCGCCAAGCTGCTCGACGATGCGCGGGACGGCGCTGAGCAGGCCATGCACGAGCTGCGCGGCGTACTGCGAACCATGTACCCGCCGATCCTGCAGGACCGCGGTCTGGCCGGTGCGATCGCCGCACTCGCCGCCCGCTGCCCACTGCCGGTGGACCTGCGGATGGGCGAGCTCGGCCAGGTCCCGGCCCCCGTTGAGGCCGCGGCGTACTTCGTCGTCGCGGAGTCCCTCACCAACGTCACCAAGCACTCGGCCGCCGGCCGGGTCGACCTCCTGATGGAGCGGCGCGGTACTGAGCTCTACCTGGAGATCACCGACGACGGAATCGGTGGCGCGCGCATCAACGAGCAGGCCGACCTGCTGGGCCGGGGGAGTGGCCTGCATGGCATGCTCCATCGGGTACAAGCGATCGACGGCCAGCTGGAACTACGCAGCCCGATCGGCGGACCCACAACGATCGAGGTCATCCTTCCGTGCGAGTGATCATCCTTGAGGACAACCCGATCCTGGCCGAGGGGCTCAGCCTGTTACTGAGCAATTCGGGTTTCGAGGTCGCCGCGGTCGCCGCCGACGTGGACGGTTTCGAGCAGGCGATGGCCGAGCACGAGGTGGACATCGCGGTCGTCGACGTCCGGCTGCCACCGACCTTCACCGACGAGGGCCTGCGCGCCGCGATCAAGGCACGCACCGGCCGCCCCGGCCTCCCGGTGCTGGTCTTCTCCCAGTACGTCGAGGAGATCTACGCCGCCGAACTGCTCGCGACCGGCACCGAAGGTGTCGGCTATCTGCTGAAGGATCGCGTCTCCCGCGTCGACGAGTTCCTCGAGGCGGTACGACGAGTGGCCGCCGGAGGCACTGTGCTCGACCCGGAAGTGGTCAGCCAGTTGATGGTCAAGAAGAGCAATCCGCTCGACCGGCTCACCCCGCGCGAGCGTGAAGTGCTCGCCCTGATGGCCGAAGGACTGGGCAATACCGCGATCGCGGAGAAGCTCGTGGTCTCCGAAGGTGCTGTGCACAAACACGTTGGAAACGTTTTCCTCAAACTGGACCTGCCGGCGTCCGATTCCGGACATCGCCGTGTGCTGGCGGTTCTGGCCTACTTGGGACTCTGACCCGCGCGGTCTTGACGATCCGTTCCCGGTAGGCCACTCTCAGTCCAGAGAGCGCTCTCACACCCACCGACCCGCCCCTAGGTGAGGGAGAGATCCATGAAGGTTCTAGTTGCCGCTGTGCTTGTCGCCGGTGCCCTCGGCGTCCCGGCCCAAGCTGTTGCTGCAGGCAATGATCAGCCGTTGACCGTGGCTGGTCAGGCGACCGCGATGCAGAAGGACTTCGGCCTGACCGAGCAGCAGATGAACGCTCGGCTGAAGTCCGAGACCGACGCCGCCAAGCTGCTCCCGACCGCTCAGAAGGCGGCCGGCACGGAGTTCGGCGGTGCCTGGTACGACGCCGCCAAGCAGAAGCTGGTGATCGGGCTGGCCGGTTCGAGCCGGGCGACCGCCGTACAGGCGACTGGTGTCGACACGATCGCCGTACCGAAGACTGCCGCCGTACTGGACAAGCAGAAGGCTGCCGTCGACAAGCTGGCCGGGAAGGCTGTGCCGGCTGCGGTCAGCGGCTGGTCCACCGACGCCAAGACAGGCAGCGTCGTGGTCAATGTTCAAGCAGGTAAGCGATCCCAGGCCGTCAACGCGTTCGTGGCCAAGATCGCCAAGGCCGGCACCCTGACGGTACGCGAGGTCGCGGCCCAGGCGCCGCAGACGTTCGCGGCCGGCACCGTCGGCGGCGACCCGTTCTACGTCGACAACATCCGCTGCTCGATCGGCTTCTCCGTGTACGGCGGTTATGTCACCGCCGGCCACTGTGGTCGGGGTGGAAGGGTCCGCGGCTGGGACGGTTCGGACCAGGGTGATTTCCGTGGCTGGTCCTTCCCTGGCAACGACTATGGCTTTGTCGCGACCGGCTACGGCTGGTGGACGGTGCCCGTCGTCATCGGCTGGGGACAGACCAGCGACTCGCTCGTCCGCGGCTCGTGGGAGGCGCCGATCGGCACCTCGGTCTGCCGCAGCGGTTCGACCTCGCACTGGCACTGCGGCACCGTGACCGGCAAGAACGAGACCGTGAACTACGGCAACGGTCAGCTGTTCTACGGTGCGACCAAGACCAACGTCTGCGCCGAGCCCGGCGACTCCGGTGGCTCGTTCATCACCGGTGACCAGGCCCAGGGCGTCACCTCCGGCGGCTGGGGCAACTGCAGCAGCGGCGGCGAGACCTGGTTCCAGCCGGTCAACGAGATTCTCCAGGCCTACGGCCTGACCCTGCACACCGCCTGACCCGGCAGAGACCCCGGATCCCCCGCGCAATAGGGGATCCGGGGTCTCTGGTCAGCAGACCGGTACGCCGGGGAGCTTCGCGTTCGGATCGTCGATGTAGATGTTGGTCATGTAGCCGGCCGGTGAGTTCAACTTTGCCCACCAGTTGTTGGAGTAACCCTCGGCGTTGACGGTGTCGCCTTGGACCTGGCACAGCACCCGGACCGAGGTCGGGCCGGACAGCGTGGCCACGACCGAGCCGTTCAGTCGCGGTGTGGAGCGGACGTTGACCCCGGAACCCCAGGTCATGAAGGGCTTTCCGGGCCCGGAGCAACCGTTGTCACTGGTCAGGTTGTAGCTGCCGTAGGAGCCCGGGTAGGCGAGCCCGCTGCCGTTGATGACGATGTTCTGACCGACACCGTTGAGCAGTTGCTCGTAGTGGATGTGCGGGCCGGTCGAGTTGCCGGTGCTCCCGGTCACCCCGATCTGCTGACCCTGGGAGACGGCTTGCCCGTTGGCCACCGAGTAGGCGGAGAGGTGGAAGTAGTAGGTCTTCCAGCCGCCGCCGTGCTCGATGGCGATGTAGTTGCCGGCTCCGTCGGGCTGGGAGAACCGGTACGCCGTACCACCCGCGGAAGCGAGCACCGGCGTACCGTTCGTGGTGCCCCCGTCGGAGCGGATGAAGTCGAGTGCGCGGCGGACCTCACCGGAGTGGTGACTGTAGGTCCAGCGTTGGCCACACGGGAACGGGGCCTTGAAGTTCGGCGCTGCCTGCGCCTGCGTCGGCGCCACCACGAGGGTGGCGGCACCGAGCAGGAGCGCGGCGAGAACTGCTAACAGTTTTCTGGGCGGCATTTCTGCAGTGTCGAGGTGAACAAAAAACCACGCAAGACTCTGTCTAGTTAGAAAATATCAGAGCGTTTCTGCCGGGGCTTGCGGTAAGGGCTTGGCGTCGTCGCCCTTGCTGCCCAGGGATTCGATCAGCTGCTTGGCCAGCGCGAAGCCGGAGCCACCCATCGTGATGGTCTTGACCAGGGTGTCCTCGATGCCCTGGGCACCGTTCAGGACGACCATGTTGCCGACCTTCTCGAACGAGCTCGCCGCGGCGCGGACGATCTCCGGGTAGGCCTCGGCCAGCTGCTGGGCAACGACCGCGTCGGTGTTGGTGGCCAGCGCCTCGGCGCGCGCCTTGATACCGGCCGCCTCGGCCATCGCCTTCGCCTGGACGGCGGCCGCCTCGGCCTTACCGTTCAGCTCGGTTGCCTTCGCCTGCGCCTCACCGCGCAGCTGGACCTCACGGGCGTTCGCCTCGGCGGCCGCGATCTGCGCGTCCCGGGCGGCGGTGGCCAGCGTGCGCTGGCGGTACGCCTCGGCGTCGGCCGGCTTCAGCACCGACGACTCCAGCTGCTTCTCGGCCAGCGACGCGTTCAGCTTGGCGGTCTCGGTCTCGGCGACCACAACCTCCTGGCGGGCCAGCGCCTCGGCCAGCGGGCCGGACTGCTGCGCCTTCGACTTCGCCTGGTCGACCTCGGCCTGGTAGCCGGCCTGCGCGATCGAGCTCTGCCGTACGGCGGCCGCCTTGGCCGCCGCGGCGACCTGCTCGCGCTCGGTGGCTTCCTTGTCCCGCTCGGCCTGCGCGATCCGGGCCGCGGCCTCGACGGCAGCGGCCTGCGGACGACCCAGGTTGCGGATGTAGCCGGACTCGTCGTCGATCTCCTGGATCTGCAGCGAGTCGACCACCAGACCGAGCTTCTCCATGTCCCCGGCCAGCGAGCCGCGGATGTTCGTGGTCAGCGTCTCGCGGTCGTGCAGCATCTCCTCGACCGTGGTGGAACCGACGATCGCGCGCAGGTGACCCGCGAACAGCTCGTGGATCGTGCTCATCACCTGCTCGTCGCTCTGCTCCAGGAAGCGCCGGGCCGCGTTCGCGATCGAGCCGTAGTCGTCACCGACCTTGTACGCCGTGACGCCCTTGATGTGCAGCGGAATGCCCTGACTCGACACGCACGTCACGGTCAGCGGCGTGGCCCGGATGTCCAGCGGCAGCCGTCGTACCGTCTGGAAGCCCGGCAGCACAGCGGTGCCGCGGCCGACGACGATCTTGAACCCGAGCGTCTCGTTGACCTGCTCGTTGCTCGAGTGCGCGCCGAGGCCGGAGATGATGAGTGCCTCGTTCGGTTCGGCGACCCGCCAGACCATCCGGAACACGATGAGCAGGACCACCAGCGCCACCGCGGCGATGATCACGTACGTCCAGAGCATTTCCCCTCCAGGGAACCTGAGAATTCAGACAGCGCGAGCGACGTAGACCGTGCGGGGCGGGTCGTAGTCGACGACCACGACCTGTGCGCCCACCTCGATCTCTTCGTCGACCGCGGGGTAAGCGTAGAAGGCTTCGGTGGCACCACGGATCGGCAGCATCACTTCGCCGACGATCCCTGGTGCGATCCGCCCGATCACGCGTCCCCGCTTGCCAACCATGACGCCCCTCCGACGTACCGCTGCTGCTCCTGGTTCCGCAGCTTAGCCTCTGACCGCCCCCTCGGTGGCGCCCTTGATGAACTGCCGCGCGAAGACGATGAAGACCACGATCAGCGGGACCATCGCCATCAGCGCCCCGGTCATCACCATCGAGTAATCCACCCCATGGGCCCGGTTCAGCGACGACAGCGCGACCTGCAGGGTGAGGTGGTCGGGGTTGGTCAGCACGACCAGCGGCCAGAAATAGTCGTTCCACGCACCGACGAACGTGAAGATGCCGAGGAATGCCAGCGCCGGCCGCGCGGACGGCAAAGCCACATGTCGATAGACGCCCAGGAACCCGCATCCGTCCAGCGTCGCCGCCTCGACCAGTTCGTCGTGGATCGAGCTCGAGAAGTACTGCCGCAGCCAGAAGATGCCGAAGGCATTGGCCGCCGCCGGAATGATCAGCGCCTTCAGCGATCCGACCCAGCCGAACGCCGCCATCGTCTGGAACTGCGGGATGGCACCCAGCTGCGCGGGCAGCAGCATCGTCGCCAGCAGGATCACGAACAACGCGTTCCGGCCCGGGAACCGGAACTTCGCGAACGTGAACGCGGCCAGCGAATCGAAGAACAGCACCAGCAGCGTGGTCGCGACCGCGACCACCACCGTGTTGCCCATCGACTGGAAGAACGCGACGTTGTGCAGGACGGCGCGGACGTTGTCGTCGAACTGCGAACCGAGGGTGAACTTCGGCGGGTACCGGTAGATGTCCGCGGTGGTGTTCGTCGCCATCACGAGCGTCCAGTAGAACGGGAACAGACTCAGGATTCCCGCGATCGCCAGGACGACGTGCAGCGTCACGCCTCGCCAGTGCCACCTCACTGCTTGCCCCTTCCGCCGATCAGCTTCCAGTTGATCGCCGTGAACAGCAGCACCAGCATGAAGATGCTCAGGGCAATGGCCGCGGCGTACCCGTAGTCGTTGTTCAGGAAGGCCTGCTGGTAGAAGTACATGACGATCGTCAGGCCGCTCTGGCCGACACCGCCGCTGTTGCCGACCATCACCTGCGGTTCGGTGAACGTCTGCAGGCCGCCGATGGTGGACGTGACGACGGTGAACAGTACGACGGGGCGCAGCTGCGGCAACGTGATCGAGAAGAACGTCCGGGCCGCGCCGGCGCCGTCGACCTTGGCCGCCTCGTACTGTTCCTTCGGGATCGCCTGCAGCCCGGCCAGATAGATGATCGTGTTGTACCCGGCCCACTGCCACACGATCATCGTGGAGACCGCGATCTTGATCCCCCACGGTTGCCCGAGCCAGTCCTGGGTCTCGATACCGAGCGCGCGCAGGCCGGAGTTGATCAGTCCGAAGTTCGTGCTGAAGACGGCCGCGAAGAAGATCGCGGCCGCCACCAGCGACGTGATGTTCGGGATGAAGTACGCGATCCGGTAGACGCTGGAGAACCGGACGGCCGAGTTCAGCATCACCGCCAGCACGAGCGCGATCGCCAGCGTCGGGACCGTCGACAGGAAGAACAGCACGACCGTGTTCTTCAGCGCCAGCCAGAACGTGCTGTCCTCGAACAGGAAGGCGAAGTTCTGCAGCCCGACGAATTGCCGGGCGCTGAACCCGTCCCACTTCTGGAAGCCGAGCAGGATCGTCGACGCCATCGGATAGAGCCCGAAGACCAGGAAGAGCAGGTAGAACGGTGACAGCGCCAGATAGAACCGCCAGTACGACCAGACACCGCGCCGGGTGCGGACCTTCGCCGTACGGGGTGCTTTGGCTGTGGCGGTGAGAGTCACTGAACGCCCTGACGTTTGCCGATCTGCTTGGCCTTCGTCACTGCCTCGGCCCACGCCGCGTCGGAGGTCTTCTTACCGACCTGGACCAGCTTCAGCGCGTCGGTGAACGGTACGGCGATCGCCGCGTCGAGCGGTGCCTCGTAGGCGATCGGGATGTCCTTGGCCGCCGGACCGAACACCTCGATCGGCACCTGCCCACCGAAGAACGGGTCCGCCGCCTTCAACTGCGGTTTGTCGTACGCCGCCGGCGTCGCCGGGAAGATCTGCGCGTCGGCGAACGCCTTCGCCTCGTTGTCCGCGCTCAGCATGTACTTGATCACCTCGAAGGCGGCCTTCGGGTCGGCCGCGTTCTTGGTGATCGCCAGGAACGAGCCGCCGAAGTTCGCCGGGCCGCCCGGCGTCGGCGCCACCCGCCACTTGCCGACGCTGGTCTTCGCGGCCGCCTTGATGTCCAGCGCGACCCAGGCCGCGCCGACGACGGTCGGCACCGTGCCCTGGTCGAGGCCGGCGTTCCAGTCGTTCGAACCACCGAGCGTCTTGCCGTCGACCTTCAGCGTGATCGCCTTCACCGCGGTGTCCCAGGCCTTGCGGATGTGGTCCTGGTCGCCGATGAACTTGTTGTCCTTGTCGATATAGCGAGCCGTGCCCTGGTTGACGATCGTGCCGTACATGTCGACGGCGTCCGCGACGATGAACGCCTTCGGGTTCTTCGCCTTCAGCTCGACACCGGCCTGCAGGAAGTCGTCCCAGCTCTTCATCTGGTCGCCGACCTTGGCCGGGTCGCCCGGCAGCCCACCGGCGGTGAAGATGTCCTCGCGGTAGAACAGCGCGGTCGGGCCGATGTCGATCGGGATGCCGAGCACCTTGCCGTCGAGCGTCGTGGCCTGCTTGACCTTCCACTCCAGGTACTGCCCGAGGAACGCGTCGTCGGCACCGATCGTCTTCAGGTCCACGAACCGGCTGGCCTGCGGCAGCAGCGAGGCGATGTCCTCGCCCTTGATCCCGGTGATGTCGGGGATCGACGTCCCGCCGCTGAAGGTGGTCAGCAGCTTCTGCTTGAAGTCGCCGCCCACCTCGGAGTACTTGATGTGCTGGTCCGGGAAGTGCGCGATGGTGTCGTCCAGCACCGACTTGCCGAGACCGCCCGGCCAGCACCACAATGCGAGGTTGCCGGTGGCGTTCTTCTTGGTCGAGCCGGTGTCCATTCCGGACGAGCAGGCGACGACTGTGCCGCCGAGCACGGCTGCGAGGCCCCCAGCAAGCAGCGTTCGACGTGACAGATCCATTGGTCTTACCTTCCTTCGTGTGCGCTGATGAGCGCTCGGAGATGCTGGTCTTCCGGGTGTTCCTGCTGCCACTCGGCCAGGTCCGTCCAGCGGGGCGCCGCGTCGGCGCCGCCGAGCTTGGTGACGGACAGGGCCGCAGTGAGGGCGGCGAAGCGGACCCGCTGCGCGAGCGGCAGGTCCCACAACGTGGCAGCGATGAAGCCGGCGGCGAACACATCACCCGCCCCGGTGGTGTCCGCCGCCGGGACAGAGAAGGCCGGTACGGCGATGCGCTCGCCGGTGCGGCCGTCGATCGCCTCCGCTCCGTGGGCGCCGTTGGACACCACGACCACCGGGACTCGCCGGGCGAGCGCCTCAAGCGCTGCCGCGGGCGACGTCGTACGGGTGTAGGCCATGGCTTCGGTGGCGTTCGGGAGGAAGACGTCGCAGTGCTCGAGTTGGTCGAGGACCGCGGGGTCCCACTGCTCGGTCGGGTCCCAGCCGACGTCGGCGAAGACCAGGCTGCCGGCGGCCTTCGCCTTGGCCAGCCACTCGTTGGGCCAGGGACCGATGTGGGCGGCAACTGCTTTGGCCTTCGGGGGAGTGGTGATCAGGTCGTCGGCCGTGAGTGGGGGCGTGGTACCGCGGGTGACCAGGGCGCGATCGTTGTCATAGGCAAGGGCCACGGTAAGCGGGGTCGGCCAGCCGTTGAGCTTGCGGGACAGGCTCAGGTCGATGCCCTCTTCTTTGTGCAGCCGGTCCCAGAGCCGGTCGCCGAGGTCGTCGGCGCCGAAAGCGGCGGCCATGCCGGTGCGGAGCCCGAGTCGCGCCAGCGCGACGGCGAAGTTGGCGATGCCGCCGGGGCTCTCGTGGGAGTCGGTCGCCCAGACCTCGGTCCCGGGGCGCGGAGGCGTGGGCAGGCCGAGCACCAGGTCCTGGAACACCAGGCCGGATACGACCACGTCAAGCTCTTCCATGAGCTGCCCCACACTCCTGCAGGTCTGATCAAACTCTTGCGTGAATCTTGGATCGCGTTGCCAGATTCCGCAATACCCGATCATAGGCATGATCGAAAATGACGTAGTTTGCGTGATACGGTCGTGATGTGTTGCCGAAGCAGCGTCAGGACGAGATCGTGCGCGCGCTCCGGGCCGACGGGGCCGGAGGCGTGAAGGTGCTGGCCACCCGCCTGGGGGTCAGCGAGGCGACGATCCGTCGCGACCTCGAGCAGCTCCACGACGAGGGCCGGCTGACCCGCGTGTACGGCGGCGCTCTCGCGGTGGACGGTGGCGACGAGCCGTTCGCGGATGTGAACGCCGTCCACGCTGCGGAGAAGGACCGGATCGCGCGACGGGCCGCCGAGCTGGTTCAGGACGGCGAGTCGGTGCTCCTCGACATCGGTACGACGGCCTTGCGGGTGGCGCAACATCTGCACGGCCGATCGCTGACCGTCGTCACCAGCAACCTCGCTGTCCTCGAGGAGCTGCAGAACGACGAGTCGATCGAGCTGATCATCCTCGGCGGGTTCGTCCGGCGCAGCTATCGATCGCTGGTGGGCTACCTGACCGAGGAGAGCCTGCGCCAGATCCACGTCGACTGGCTGTTCCTCGGCACGAGCGGCGTCCGCCCCGACGGCCGGGTGATGGACAGCACGATGATCGAGGTCCCGGTCAAGCGCGCGATGATCAAGGCCGCCGACCGCGTGGTCCTGCTCGCCGACGCGACCAAGTTCCCCGGCCACGGCGTAGCCCGCGTCTGCGAGCCCGCCGAACTCCACCTGGTCGTCACGGAAGCCAACGCCGACCCCGCGACCAGGACCCAGTTGACGGAGGCCGGCGTACAGGTAGTCCTCGCCTGACCCCCAGCGTCCGAAGGGGCGCAGTACGTGGTCGGCGTGTTTTCGGACGCAAGGTGTTTCGGAGGCAAGGTGAAGAGGGAGAGCATCGAGTGAGACTGACGATTCTCGGCGGCGGCGGATTCCGGGTGCCGCTCGTCTACCACGCCCTCCTGGGCGACCGCGGCCCCGGCCGCATCACCGAAGTCACCCTCTACGACACCGACCCCACCCGCCTCTCCTCCATAGCCGCAGTCCTCCGCCAGCAAGCCCATTCGCCAACGTCCGAAGACACGCCGACGCCCGTCTCCGGTTCTTCGGACGTTGTGAGAGAAGCGCCGGTGGTGACGGCGACTACTGACCTGGATGAGGCGATTCGGGGGGCCGACTTCATCTTCTCGGCGATTCGGGTCGGGGGACTCGAGGGGCGAACTGTTGATGAGCGGGTCGCGCTTGATCTGGGTGTGCTTGGGCAGGAGACGGTGGGCGCGGGTGGGATCGCGTATGGGCTGCGGACGATTCCCGTCGCGACGGCTATTGCTCAGCGGATCGCGGCACTCGCGCCGGAGGCGTGGACGATCAACTTCACCAACCCGGCGGGCATGGTGACCGAGGCGATGATTCCGTACCTCGGCGACCGGGTGATCGGGATCTGTGACTCGCCCTCGGGGCTCGGCCGCCGGGCGGCGCTGGCGCTCGGGGTGGACCCGGCGACCGCCTTCTACGACTACGCCGGCCTGAACCACCTCGGCTGGCTGCGCGGTCTGCGGTCCGGCGGGGTCGACCGGCTGCCGGAGCTGCTGACGTCCACCGAGGAGCTCACCTCCTTCGAGGAGGGACGGCTGTTCGGGGTGGACTGGTTGCGGTCGCTCGGTTCGATCCCCAACGAGTACCTGCACTATTACTACTTCGCGCGCGAGACGCTGGCCGCCGTACAGGCTGTGAAGCAGACGCGGGGGACGTTCCTCCTGGAGCAGCAGTCCGCGTTCTACGCCGAGACCGCGCAACACCCCGACCAGGCGCTCGAGCTGTGGCAGAAGACCCGCGCCGAGCGGGAGTCGACGTACATGGTGGAGAGCCGCGAGATCGCCGACGCCGGTGAGCGCGACGAGCGCGACATGGCCGCCGGTGGATACGAGCAGGTCGCGCTGTCGCTCATGCGCGCGATCGCGCACAACGAGCGCGCCTCGCTCATCCTCAACGTCCGCAACCGCGGCATCCTGCGCCACCTGGACGACGACGCCGTGGTCGAGATCCCGTGCACGGTCGACGCCAACGGAGCCCTCCCGGTCGCGGTCTCCCAGCTCACCGACCACCAGGCCGGCCTGGTCACCGCGGTCAAAGCCGTCGAGCGCTCCACCATCGAGGCGGCCACCTCCGCCTCCCGCTCCGCCGCCCTGAGAGCCTTCGCCTGGCACCCCCTGATCGACTCGGTCACCGCCGCCGGCCACCTCCTCGACTCCTACACCACCCACCTCCCCGACCTCGCCTACCTCCGCCCCTAGGCCCGGATTGGGCTTCACCGGGCTGGATCTGGCAGAATGATTGGCTGAGTCCGTCCAGGTTTGTGCAGCCCTCTAACTCCACGGCCTGGCTCGGCCCATTCGAGCGGCGACGCGTTGTCCCCACGACGCTGTGCTACTCACCCAAGACATGTAATCCCAAGGGAGTTCCCGCAAACGTGGCAGTCAAGATCCGTTTGAAGCGCATCGGCAAGAAGCGTGCGCCGCACTACCGCATCGTCGTGATGGACGCCCGCAACAAGCGTGACGGCCGCGCCATCGAGGAGATCGGTAAGTACAACCCGAAGGCCGAGCCGTCGTTCATCCACGTCGAGTCGGACCGGGCGCAGTACTGGCTGGGCGTCGGCGCGCAGCCGACCGAGGCCGTCGAGGCCATCTTCAAGGCCTCCGGTGACTGGCAGAAGTTCAAGGGCCTGGAGGCTCCGGCCCCGCTGCGGGTCAAGGAGCCGAAGCGGGACAAGCAGGAGATCTTCAACGAGGCGCTGGCCGAGGCCCACGGCACGCTGAAGACCGAGGCCGTCACCGCCAAGAAGACGGCGAAGAAGGCCGCGGCCAAGGACGAGGCCCCCAAGGCCGAGACCGAGGCGAAGGCCGACGAGGCCCCCAAGGCTGACGAGGCCGCTGTCGAGGCTCCGGCCGCCGACGACGCCAAGGCCTGACGGTGATGGAGACCGAGGCGCTGGAGCACCTGGTCCGAGGCATCGTGGACAACCCGGACGACGTGAGTGTCCGGGCCCGCAACCTGCGGCGCGGCCGGACGCTCGAGGTGCACGTGCACCCCGACGACATCGGCAAGGTGATCGGCCGCAACGGCCGGACCGCCACCGCGATCCGCACGGTCGTCGGAGCGCTCAGCTCCGAGCAGTCGCTGCGCATCGACTTCGTCGACGAGTTCAACAAGCGCCCTCGGCGCTAGTACCACCTGCGAAAGGCCGCGGTCCCCGACGGGGGCCGCGGCCTTTCGCGTTGTTCGCCCGCGATCTGAGCTAGTTTCGGCGGTATGCCGAAGATCCGCGTGGCCACCGCAGCCGATGTGAACCAGTTGGTCGAGTCGGTCACCAACCTCTTCCGGGACGACGCGGGCCGGCATGACCGGTTCACCGACATCACCTGGCCGCACCGCGAGGGGCACGCGAGGTACGGCGGTCTGGTCGGGGATCCGGCCTGGCTACAGCTGGTCGCGTACGACGACGAGGACCGGGTGATCGGCCATCTGGTGGGACGGTTGAGCGAGCCGACTCCGACCCGCCCGAGCCTCGCCGCCGTACTGGAAAGCATCTATGTCTTCGCCGACGTCCGGGGTCAGGGCATCGGTGGGCAGCTCACCGAGCAGTTCCTGACGTGGGCCCGTGCGCAGCAGGCAGCATTCGTCTCGGTCAGCGCGTACGCCGCGAACGAGGCCGCGCACAGGTTCTACCAGCGGCACGGCTTCGTCCCGCAAAGCGTCACCCTGCAAGCAGTCCTCTAGGAATGCGGGCAGGAATTGGCCGCACGCGTGGGTCAACTCCAGCCCGACGGAGCCGGCTGAGCTGGTCTGGGTGCTGACCCCTGCGCCCTGGAGCGGCAGCGCCTGAGACACTGTGCCGTTGTCTTTCGAGAGGAACTAGCGGTGTTGGTAATTGTCGGTCGGATCGGCCGGGCGCACGGGATCAAGGGCGAGATCGGGATGATCGTCCGCACGGACGACCCGGACCTGCGCTTCGCCGACGGCGCGAAGCTCGTCACGACCTCCAACCCGCCCCGGACACTCACCGTGGAATCCAGCCGTTGGCACAGCGGGCGGCTGCTGGTGAAGTTCGTCGAGTCGCCGGACCGGACCGCTGCGGAGCTGCTGCGCAACCTGGAGGTCCAGGCCGAGATCGACGAGGACGAGCGGCCCGAGGATCCCGAGGAGTACTACGACCGCGAGCTGATCGGTCTGAAGGTCCGCACCGCCACCGGTGAGGAGGCGGGTGAGGTGATCGACGTGATCCACCTGCCGTCCCAGGACCTGCTGGAGATCCGCCGGCCCGCGGGCAACGCCGTACTGGTGCCGTTGGTCGAAGAGTTGGTTCCGGAGATCGACCTGGACTCCGGCTATGTGACTGTGGCCGATCGGCCTGGTCTGCTCGACCCTGAGGGCGCCGAGGTGGTTCCGTCGCAGCCGGGAGACACGGGCCAATGAGGCTGGACGTCCTCACGATCTTCCCGGAGTACCTGGCCGCGCTGGACGTCTCATTGGTCGGCAAAGCCGCGCAGAGCGGTCTTCTGGACGTCCGGCTGCATGACCTGCGGGAGTGGACCTACGACCGGCATCGGACCGTCGACGACACCCCGTACGGCGGTGGCGCGGGCATGGTGATGAAGCCGGAGCCGTGGGGTGAGGCGCTGGATGCGGTCGCGCCGCCCGGTGCTGCGGAGCAGCCGCGACTGATCGTGCCGACGCCCGCTGGCCGGCCGTTCACTCAGGCGCTCGCCTACGAGCTGGCCGAGGAGCCTTGGCTGGCGTTCGCGTGTGGCCGGTATGAGGGCATCGACGCACGGGTCGCGGCGTACGCGGGGGAGCGGATGCGCGTCGACGAGGTGTCGATCGGCGACTACGTGCTGAACGGCGGAGAGGTCGCCGTACTGGTCATGGTCGAGGCGGTGGCCCGGCTGCTGCCTGGTGTGATCGGCAATCCGGAGTCGCTGGCCGAGGAGTCGCACTCTGGGGACGGGCTGCTGGAGTACCCGGTGTACACGAAGCCGGTGAGCTGGCGAGGGCACGACGTACCGGAGATCCTGCTGTCGGGGAACCACGGCAAGATCGCCGAGTGGCGGCACGAGCAGTCCATCAGCCGCACCGCGGAGCGCCGTCCCGACCTGCTGGCCGCGTGGGGCGACGTACTGGCCGCCAAAGAGGATGCCGACGGCATCCGGATTCTGCCGGCGACGCCTGGTGACGCGGGGGAGATCCACACGCTGCAACTGGCCGCCTTCCTCTCCGAGGGACGCCTGTACGACGAGTACGCGATCCCGCCGCTGCTGGAGACGCCTGAGGCGGCGGCTGAGCGGCTGCGCGAGGGACTGGTGTTGAAGGCCGTGGCGGGTACGCGGATCATCGGATCGGTGCAGCTGACCGTCAACGGATCGGTCGGCTACATCGGGCGGATCGTCGTCGCACCGGACTGGCAGGGCCGCGGTCTCGGGAGCCGGTTGCTGCGGACCGTCGAGAAGCTCGCGCCGGCCGAGGTGACCGGGTATGAGCTGAACACAGGCGGGCGGAGCGACCGGAACCTGGCGCTGTACCAGAAGGCCGGCTACCGGGAGGTCCGGCGGGAGGCCCAGACCCCGAAGGTCGACCTGGTGCACCTCGCCAAGCGCCGCCGGAAGAAGTGACCGTGCTCACCCTGTGCTGATCACCTGGGCGGATTTCGTCACGGTGCGGGGCATGTGGCAAGATTGTCTGCTGCTGCTCTTTCGGTGCTCCTGCCACAGGGGGTGACCACCGATCGGCAGCTTTTCGATGACTTCATCACCAACCACTTCGTGGGTGACCTGTGGCACGCGCGAGAGAAGAGACACCTGATGAGCAAGATCCTGACCGAGCTCGACAACGCGAGCAAGCGCGACGACATCCCGGCCTTCCGCGCCGGTGACACCGTGAACGTGCACGTGAAGGTCGTCGAAGGCAACCGGTCCCGTGTCCAGGTGTTCAAGGGCGTCGTGATCCGCCGCCACGGTGGTGGCCTGCAGGAGACCTTCACGGTCCGCAAGGTCAGCTTCGGCGTCGGTGTCGAGCGGACCTTCCCGCTGCACACCCCGATCGTCGAGAAGGTCGAGGTCGTCACCCGCGGTGACGTCCGTCGCGCCAAGCTGTACTACCTGCGCGAGCTGCGCGGCAAGGCAGCCAAGATCAAGGAGAAGCGGGACAACATCCCGGCCTCCTGAGCCCCGTAACAACAACCACCCATGGCGCCGAGCACTGCGACTCGTGCTCGCCCTCGCTCGGCACCCCGGGGGGCACGTCGCAGCAAGGGACGTCACCGCAGGCTGAAGCAGCGGAATCCGCTGCTCAGTCTGCTGGTCGAGATGACCACCGTGACGGTGCTCGCACTCGTCATCACGGTGGTGCTGCGGCTTTTCGTCGCCGAAGCGTTCTACGTGCCCTCGGAGTCGATGTACGACACGCTCACGAAGGACGACCGGATCCTCGCGGAGAAGGTCAGCTACCTGCATCGTGACGTCGAGCGTGGCGACATCATCGTCTTCAAGGACCCCGCCAACTGGCTGAACGAGGAGCCGACCAAGCCTGGCGCGTTGCGTCAGGTCGGTGAGTTCGTCGGCATCCTGCCGCGCAGCGGTGAGGGTCACCTGGTCAAGCGGGTGATCGGGCTGCCCGGCGACAAGGTGGTCTGCTGCAACCGCAACGGCCAGGTCACGGTGAACGGGATCGCGCTGGACGAGCGGGAGTACCTGCTCAAGGACGCACACCCCTCGGACACGCCGTTCAGCGTCGTCGTGCCGGCCGGTCATCTGTGGGTGATGGGCGACAACCGGGCCCAGTCCGCGGACTCCCGTGCCCATATGGGCGGCCCCGGGGGCGGGTTCGTCCCGATCGAGAACGTGGTTGGCCGGGCCTGTTGCGTAATCTGGCCGTCTGACCGGATGACGATGCTGCGTCCTCCGGAAACCTTCAAGAAGCCGGGGCTGAAGAAGTGACCGATACACCGACGAAGACGGACGACGCCACACCCGCCAAACCCGCCCATCGTTCCGGCTTCGCGGCCGCCGCGCGCGAGTTCGTGCTGATCGTCGTGGGAGCGCTGATCGTCTCCTCGATCCTGCGGGCCTTCGTCGGGCAGATGTTCATCATCCCGAGCGAGTCGATGGAGAACACGCTGCTGGTCGGTGACCGGGTCGTCGTCGAGAAGCTCACCGACGTCAAGCGTGGCGACGTGGTCGTCTTCGAGGATCCGGGCGGCTGGCTCGGCGCCGAGGAGAGCGGCCAGAAGCGCGGTTCGGTCGGCCGGTTCTTCGAGGTCGTCGGCCTGCTGCCGGACTCCAGCCACGGTCACCTGATCAAGCGCCTGATCGGGATGCCGGGCGACAAGGTCGAGTGCTGTGACACCAAGGGCCGGCTGCTGGTGAACGGCAAGCCGCTGGAGGAGACGCCGTACCTGTACCCCGGTGACGCCGCCTCGCAGCTGGAGTTCCAGGTCACCGTCCCGGCCGGCCGGATCTTCGTGATGGGTGACCACCGCTCCGCCTCCGGCGACTCCCGCGTGCACCTGCAGGACGTCGACGCCGACGGCGGCAACCCCGGTGACGCGGCCTTCGTCCCCCTGGACAAGGTCACCGGCCGCGCGATCCTGGTCGTCTGGCCGGCGGGCCGCTGGGCGAAGCTCGGCGTACCGGACACCTTCAAGCAGGTACCGCCCGCGGCCGGCCCGCCGCCGGCCAAGCCGTCGATCTCGCTGACGCCGCCGCCCAAGTAGTCCCCGCTCGGTGACAGCGCCCCCTCTCAACCGACCAAGCCGCCGCCCGCACGCCTTTTCGTGCGGCGGGCCGGTGTGTCGATCTTGGGTGCGCAGCGCCGACCGGATGCCGTGTTCGTCGGTGGGATTGCCTAGGGTGGGTCGTGTGATGCGGAGGGTTGGATGAGCGCGTTGCCCCGCGGGAGCACGGTGCGCCGTGACGCCGGGCTGTACGGGTACGAGCGGGCCTTGCGCCGGGTCGGCCTGGACCCGATCGCCGGTGTCGACGAGGCCGGCCGTGGACCGTGTGCGGGCCCGCTGGTCGCTGCCGCGGTGATCCTGCCGGAGGGCAAGCGCGGTCAGATCCCCGAGCTGGCCGATTCCAAGCTGCTCACCGCCAAGGCCCGCGAGCGTTGCTACGAGGAGATCCGCAACCGCGCCCTGGCCTGGTCGGTGGTCTCGATCGAGGCGCCGGAGTGTGACCGCCTCGGCATGCACGTGGCGAACCTCCAGGCGCTCCGCCGGGCCCTGTTCCGCCTCGACGTGCGCCCGTCGTACGTGCTGACCGACGGCTTCGGTGTCGACGGTCTCGGCGTACCGGGGCTGGCGATCTGGAAGGGTGACCGCGTGGCGGCTTGTATCGCCGCCGCCTCCGTGATCGCCAAGGTGACCCGCGACCGCGTGATGGAACACTGGGACCAGGAGTACCCGCAGTACGGCTTCGCCGTCCACAAGGGCTACTGCACCCCCGAACACCAGGCGGCACTGGACGAATACGGCCCGTGCCCACAACATCGACGGCGGTTCGAGAATGTCCGCCGCAGTCTGCGGCCCGATATGGGACAGAATGTCACCAGTCCCACCGGAGTGGAGAGCAGTCGATGAGTGCAGATGATCTCGAGAAGTACGAAACCGATATGGAGCTGCAGCTCTATCGGGAGTACAAGGACGTCGTCGGGATCTTCAAGTACGTCGTTGAGACCGAACGGCGCTTCTACCTGTGCAACGCCGTGGACCTCAAGGTCCGCACCGAAGGCGGCGACGTCTACTTCGAGGTGACCATGGCCGACGCCTGGGTCTGGGACGTCTACCGTTCCGCCCGCTTCGTCAAGAACGCCAAGGTCGTCACCTTCCGCGACGTCAACATCGAGGAGCTCGCCAAGTCCGACCTCGAGGTCCCCAAGGACTCCGACTTCGGTCGCTAGATCACGTCAACCGGCCTCCGGGCGGGTGAGGCACCAGCCGGTCGAGGCCAGATGGACGAGCTCCAGGGCCGCGAGGGCCTCCAGGGCTCCTTGGGTTGTGGGAACGTCCAGACCCGCCGTGGTGGCGATGCGGTGGGTCGGAACCGGGGTTTGGACCGGTACGGCGTCCAGCGCGCGGCGGAGGTCGTGGGAGAGCTCATCGATCGCCGTCTTCGGGGCGTGCCGGTAGGAGGTCAGCCCACTGCCCAGCTCGGAGACGGCCTCGATGACCTCGGCGACGTCAGTCACCAGTACGGCGTCCCGGTCACGGATCAGCACGTGGCTGCCTTCGGACATGCGGGAGGTGATGGGCCCTGGCACGGCCATCACCGGGCGGCCGCACTGCTCGGCCCAGCCGGCACTGTTCAGGGCGCCGCTGCGGACGGCCGCCTCGACGACCAGCGTGCCCTGACTGGCGGACGCGATCACGCGATTGCGAGCCAGGAACCGCAGCTTGCTCGGGGAACACCCCGGTGACAACTCACTGACCACCAACCCTTGCTCGACGATCCGGCTGAACAACGCCGAGTTGCTCCGTGGATAGCTCTTGTCCACCCCACAGGCCAGCACCGCGACAGTGACCCCGGAAGCCGCGAGCGCCCCGCGATGCGCCGCCGCATCGATCCCATACGCCCCGCCCGACACCACGGCGTATCCATTGGCGGCCAACCCCGCCGCCAGCTCCCCGGCCACATGCGCCCCGTACGACGAGCACGCCCGTGCTCCCACGATCGCCACCGACTTCTCCAGCACCTGCCGCAATCGCGCCGGCCCCCGCACCCACAGCCCGAACGGCACTCCCGCCCGCCGACTCAGCTGCCCAGCATCCGCCAGCACCTCTACCTGCTCAGGCCACTCGTCGTCCCCCGGAATCACGAACCGCGCCCCAACTGCCGCGGCCCGCTCCAGATCCCGCTCAGGCTCCACAGCCGCCATCCGTGTCTCCCACCGCTCCGTCCCCAGGTCCTTCCGCCGCAGTCGCTCCCACATCTCCAGCACGCCCATCCCTTCGAACACCTTCAAGGCAGCCAGATCTCCCGGCTCGATCACCCGCCCCAACCCCACCCGGGCCAACCGCTCCGCATCCCCGCTCCCACCAACCCCAGCCCGTGGAACCTGACCAGGCCCCCGACCACCGACCCCTGCTTGAGATGGGCTGCCGGCCTCAGCCTCGCCGCTCCCAAGGTTCCCCTCGCGATTGGCTCCCGGCCCGCCAGCCGCGACCTCCTGCCTGTCCACGCCGCAAACCACCGCCGATGGCACTTCGTGGTGGTGCGTCGCGGATGCCGCGTCATGCGGCTCGTGAGTGGTGGTCAGGGGAGCGGGGCAGGTGTGGCTCATGAGATCGATCCTTTGAGGGGGCGGGTATCGGACAGCGGGGTGAGGGTTTCGCCGGCACGGAGCTGGAAGGCTTCGTGGGTGAGCTCAAGGGTCGGTTGAGGGACACCGCGGAGGTCAGCGAGGGTCCAGGCGAGGCGGACGACGCGGTCGAAGCCGCGGCCGGTCAAGCGGCCGGTGGCGTAGTGGTCTTCCAGCAGGCGCTGGGCTTTCGAGTCGAGGGGGAACTCTCGGCGCAGGACGGCACCGGGGACTTGGCTGTTGAGCGTCCAGGGACTGTCGCGGTAGCGGGCGGACTGTCGGTCCCGGGCGGCTCGCACCCGGGCCGCGACTGCTGCGGTCGGTTCCGAGGCGTCGGCCTCGGTGCCGCTGCGGCCGGCGGGCAGGATCTGGCGCTGGATGTCGAGGCGGTCCTTGATCGGTCCACTGATCCGCTGCTGATAGCGAGCGAGCGCCTGCGGTGTGCAGTTGCAGACGGCGTGCCGGACGCCGGACATCCCACAGGGACAGGGATTCGCGGCCAGCACGAGCATGAAACGCGCCGGGAACTTCGCCACGGCTGCTGATCGATGCACCTCGACGAACCCCGACTCCAGCGGCTGCCGCAACGTGTCGAGTGTCAGCGGGTGCATCTCGGGTGCCTCGTCGATGAAGAGGATCCCGCGATGGGCGCAGCTGATCGCCCCAGGCCGCGGCACACCCGAACCGCCACCGACCAGACTCGACAGCGACGCCGTGTGATGTGGCGCGATGAAGGGCGGCCGGGACACCAGCTCGGCTTCGCCGCTCAACATCCCGGCCAGCGAATGCACCGCGGAGACTTCCAGCGACTCGTCGGTGCTGAGATCCGGCATCAACCCGGCCAGCCGCTCCGCCAGCATGGTCTTGCCCGAACCCGGCGGACCGTGCAGGAACAGGTGGTGACCACCCGCGGCCGCCGCCTCGATCGCCCGGCGGCCTTCGTGCTGGCCGATCACGTCGTGCAGATCGACCTCAGGAACCCTGGTCAGCGACTCCGACAACAGCCGCGGCTCCGCCTGCGGTGGCGCCTCATCGGGAATCTCGACGCCGCGCAGCAACGCCAGCACCTGCCGCAGTGACCGCACCCCGTAGACCTCGATGCCCGGAACCAGCCGTGCTTCGCCCGCATTCAGTTCAGGGACGACGATGCGGTCGAACCCGGACCGGGCCACGGCCAGCGTCATCGCGAGCGCGCCCCGAACCTCCCGGATCCGGCCGTCCAGCCCGAGCTCACCGATGATCGCGGTCCGCCGGGTCGAGACTGCCTCGACGACCCCGGCCGCCGCGAGCAGGGCACACGCGATCGCGACGTCGTAGTGCGAACCGGTCTTCGGCAGGGTCGCGGGGGACAGGCCGATGGTGACCTTGCGGTCCGGGAACTTCTCGCCGCTGTTGACTACGGCGGCCCGGACCCGATCCCTCGCCTCCGAGAGCGACGCATCCGGCAGACCGATCAGCGTGGTCTTCGGCAGGCCCTGCGCGATGTCGGCCTCGACCTCGACCAGATGACCCTCGAGCCCGACCAGGGCGACCGACCACATCTGCGCGAGCGTCATCAGGCCGCCCCTCGCAGGTGCTCCACCTGAGGCTGCGCGCCGTGATCGAGCAGGACGGAGACGAAGTCGATCCTGACCTCGCTCGGATGGACCTCGTGGCTGCGCAGCCAGGCGCCGGCCAGCTTCCGCAACGTGGTCAGCTTGCGGTACGTGATCGACTCGAACGGCGACCCGTAGCCGAGCCCGCGCCGCGTCTTCACCTCACAGATGACGAGGGTGCCGCCCTCCCGCGCGACGATGTCGATCTCACCGATCCCGCAGCGCCAGTTGCGCTCGAGAATGACCAGACCCTCAGTCGTGAGATACCTGCTGGCGAGATCCTCGCCGAATCTGCCGACGGCGTTCTTGGTTGGCATCGTTGACCACCTCCGGCAGAGAACATGCCGGGATCAGCCCCCGATTTTCACCATGACTTCGCCGCCTGTGGAAAACCACAGACGGCGAAGGGGGTGTGTGAAGCGAACGCGTTAGTTGCGCATGTGTTTGCCGCGGGTGGGCTTTGTCTGGTTCGGGTTCTGTTGCGGGGTGCGGACGGCCTTCAGTTCGCCGGTGCGATCGGGATCGTTGCGGATGGCCTGCAGGCCGCCCGTGCCGGGGTCGGTGTCGCCGATGTCGAAGTCCCAGCTGTCCTCGTTGGCCAACCGGCTGTGCCAGCGTCCGTAGAGGCCGTAGATCGCCAGCCCGACCACCATCCAGATGCCGAACTTCGCCCAGGTGCTGGTCTTCAGGTTGAGCATCAGCCACAGGGTCGCGCCCAGTGACAGCAGCGGGATCAGTGGGACCATCGGCACCCGGAAGCCGCGCTCCAGATCCGGCTCGGTCCGGCGCAGCCGCAGCACGCCGACCGCACAGAACGCGAAGCAGAACAGGGCTCCGATGACGAGCAGCTCCTCCAGTTCGAGGACCTTCGGGTACAGCGTCAGCGCGACCGCGGCCAGGCCGGCGGCCCCCGCGGCGCGGGCGGGCGACGAGTAGACCCGGCTGACCCGGCCCAGGCTCTTCGGCAGCAGGCCGTCACGGCCCATGTTGAACAGCACCCGGCTCTGCGCGATCAGGACCACCATGATGACGGTCATCAACGCCAGCAGCGCGCCCAGGTTGACCACCTTGGCGGCCCAGCCGACACCGACCGCCGCCATCGCACTGGACACCGGCGCACTGCCGCCGAGCTGCCCGTACGGGCGCATGCCGACCAGGACGACGGCCATCGCGATGTAGAGGATCGTCACGGCGCCGACGCCGAGCAGCATCCCCTGCGGGACCGTCTTGCGCGGGTTCTTCGCGTCCTCGGACGCGGTCGCGATCAGGTCGAACCCGATGTAGGCGAACACGATCGTGCTCGCCGCGGTGAAGATGCCCATCGTCCCGAAGGTGCCGAACGACGAGTCCAGGATCCAGCTGAACAAGGTCGGACTGGCCGTCGCCGGAGCCGCCCGCGACATCGGCACGAACGGCGAGTAGTTGTCCCAGTTGATGTGCGTCGCGCCGACCACGATGACCAGCAGGATCACGGCCACCTTGGCGATCACGACCACGGTCAGCACCCGGGCGGACAGCTTCGTCCCGGTGACGACCATCGCGGTGAGCAGGAGCAGGAGCAGCGGCGCGACCAGGTTCAGCTTGGCGTCCGGGCCGAAGTACTTCGCGACGTTGTCGGGCAGCGTCAGGCCGAACCCGTCCAGGGTGGCCAGGAAGTACGCCGACCAGACCCGGGCGACGATCGCGGCGGCGGTGACGAGCTCGAGCACGAGGGCCCAGCCGACCAGCCAGGCCCACATCTCGCCGAAGGTCACGTAACTGAAGGTGTAGGCGCTACCCGAGACCGGGATCGTCGAGGACAACTCGGCATAACAGGCCGCGGCCAGCAGGCACACGATCGCTGCGATGACGAACGACAGGATCACGGCCGGACCGGCGGTCAGTGCCGCCTGGTTGCCGCTGATACTGAATATGCCGGACCCGATCATCACGCCCAGGCCTAAAACGACCAGGTCGCGACGACCGAACAGGCGCGGCAGACGGTGCCGTGCATCCTCGACTCGAGTGAACGCCGACTCGACCGGCAGGCGCCGGCCTACGGTCTGTCCGTTCGCTGAGGGGGCCATGGTCAGGGGTGCCTCCGTTGCTACTAGGGCAATCGGGCCGAACAGTAGCCGACCCTCGGGTTATCGACCAGACCTCCCTTTCCCGACGTCCGCGCGGTGGCTTGCGATGCCGGTCCCGCTCCCGCATGGTCGAGGCATGACGCCGGAGGAAGTCAGCACCGACCTCACCAGGCCGGAGAGTTTCACGGTGTTACTGACCGACTACGAACGGCATCTGACGGCGGAAAGAGACCTCAGCAAACATTCCGTCAGAGCCTACCTCGGAGACATCGCAGATCTACTCGATCATTTGATTCGGCTTGGTCACAACGATCTCGAGGCGCTCGACATCCGTGGCCTGCGGTCCTGGCTGGCCAAGCAGCAGAGCCTGGGGAAGTCGCGCAGCACGATGTCCCGCCGGGCGACCGCCGCGCGGGTCTTCACCGCCTGGGCCAACCGGACCGGGCGGATCACGACCGATCCCGGCGCGTTGCTGGCCAGCCCACGCCCGCACAAGAGCCTTCCGGGCGTGCTCAACCTGACCGACACCCGCGCCGTCCTCGACGCCGCCGCGGTCTCCGCCGACGACGGAAGCCCGGTCGGGCTGCGCGATCTGGCGATCATGGAGTTGCTCTACGCAACGGGTATCCGGGTCGGCGAGCTCTGCGCGCTGGACATCGACGACATCGACACCTCGCGGCGGGTCGTGCGTGTCTTCGGCAAGGGCCGCAAGGAGCGCTCCGTCCCGTACGGCGTCCCGGCGGGCCGGACGCTCGATCGCTGGCTGGACGAAGCCCGCCAGCAACTGGCTCGCTCCGGCAGCGGACCCGCCGTCTTCCTCGGAGCCCGGGGAGGCCGGATCGATCAGCGCGCCGTACGGCGGTTGGTGCACGAGCGGATCGCGGTCGTCGAGGCGCCGGACCTCTCGCCGCACGGGCTGCGGCACACGGCGGCGACGCACCTGCTGGAGGGCGGTGCGGATCTGCGGAGCGTGCAGGAGTTGCTCGGTCACGCTTCGCTGGCGACCACGCAGATCTACACGCACGTCTCGACCGATCGGCTCCGCAAGGCCTACGAACAGGCGCATCCCCGCGCCTGAGGGAAGGTGTGTCTGCGCACCGGGTGCGGCGGCTGCCCACCCGAATACGGCAGACTGCGGACTATGCGGGTTTCGGCGAAGTCTGACTATGCGTTGCGGGCGCTGATCGAGATCACCCAGCGATGGGTGGCCGACGATCCCTCGGTCGTGTCGGCCGAGGAGCTCAGTCGCGCACAGGCCATCCCGCACGGCTTCCTGCAGGGCATCCTGGCCGACCTGCGGCGGGCCGGCATCCTGGCCAGCCAGCGCGGGCAGTCCGGCGGGTGGAAGCTCGCGGTGGACCCCAACGAGATCTCGGTCGCCGATGTGATGCGGGCCGTCGACGGGCCGATCGTGAGCATCTCCGGTGTCCGGCCCGAGAGCGTCGCCTACAACGAGCGGGCCGTCGTCCTGCAGCGCGTCTGGATCGCCGCGCGGGCCAGCCTGCGCGACGTCCTCGAGCACACCACGCTGACCGACCTGGCCAAGAACAAGCTCCCCGCCGGGGTCGAGCGGCGGTCCAAGGACGACGACGCCTGGCAGGCCCGCGTCCCCGGCAGCTGACAGCGGCAGTAACCGAACCGGTCGCTCCGGCAACAGGGTGAGCGGGTCGAGATAGCGCTCGCCCTCCAGCAGACCCCAGTGCAGGCAGGTGTCGGGTGCACAGTGCGAACCGGCCGCCGACAGGTGACCGATGACCGTTCCGACGGTCACGACGGTCCCGGCCCGGACAGACGGTACGACCGGTTGATACGTCGTACGGCGGGGGCCGTCGGCGATCGTGACGACGCCGAGCCCGGCGACCGAACCGGCGTACGTGATGGTGCCGTCCGTGGCAGCGAGGACGGGTTGGCCGGGGGAGCCGGCCAGATCGACGCCGCGGTGGCCGGGGAGCCAAGGTTTGGCAGGGTTCTCGAAGCCGTGGACGACGGCCGGCCGGGGCTCGAGCGGCCAGGCGGTGGGCGGGGGTGCGGGAGCGAGGAACAGGCAGCAGATGTTCATGCTGAGAACATGCCGTCGAGGGCGCTGATTTCCGCCGCCGAGTTGCTGCCTGTGGACAACCGATGCCCGGTTCGCTTCCGGCGGGGTCGGTCCCGTAGACTTCTCGCAGCGTCCCACCTCGCGTGGGGCGACTACGCATGCCCGAACCCCTGTGCGACCCCCTCGGTCCTGGCTTCATCGCCCGGATGGGGCCGCACGACGGGCATCAGGCGCGGCGGGCCGACCGGTCCGTCGCGAATCAACCGAGACTGCGTTGCCCGGGGCGATACCCGGAGGCGCGACAGGAGGAACACCTCATGGCCGTCGTGACCATGAAGCAGATGCTCGAGAGCGGTGTCCACTTCGGGCACCAGACCCGGCGCTGGAACCCGAAGATGAAGCGATTCATCCTCACCGAGCGCAACGGCATCTACATCATCGACCTGCAGCAGTCGCTGTCGTACATCGACCGCGCCTACGAGTTCGTGCGCAGCACGGTCGCCGCCGGTGGCGCGATCCTGTTCGTCGGTACCAAGAAGCAGGCCCAGGAAGCGATCGCCGAGCAGGCGACCCGGGTCGGCATGCCCTACGTGAACCAGCGCTGGCTGGGCGGCATGCTCACCAACTTCCAGACCGTCAACAAGCGGCTGCAGCGCCTCAAGGAGCTGGAGCTGATCGACTTCGACGACGTTGCCGCCTCCGGTGTCACCAAGAAGGAGCTGCTGCAGAAGCGTCGCGAGCACGACAAGCTGCTCAAGACCCTCGGCGGTATCCGCGACATGGCCCGGGTCCCGGCCGCCGTGTGGATCGTGGACACCAAGAAGGAGCACCTCGCGGTCGACGAGGCGCGCAAGCTCAAGCTGCCGATCATCGGCATCCTGGACACCAACTGCGACCCGGACGAGGTCGACTTCCCGATCCCGGGTAACGACGACGCCATCCGCTCGGTCGGCCTGCTGACCCGCGTGGTCGCGGACGCCGTCGCCGACGGTCTGATGTCGCGTGGTGGCCAGGGCGCTGCGGCGGCCGGCGAGGAGCTGGGTGCCGAGGAGCCGATGGCTGCCTGGGAGCGCGAGCTGCTGGAGAGCCAGAACGGCGCTGCCGCTGCGGAGGCCCCGGCCGCCGACGCGGCGAAGGCCGACGAGGCGCCCGCCGCCGAGGCTGTCGCGACCGAGGCCCCGGCCGCGGAAGCCGCTGCTCCGGCCGCCGAGGCTGCCCCGGTTGCCGAGGAGGCCCCGGCTGCTGCCGAGGAGACCCCGGCCGCCGAGGCCCCGAAGGCCGACGAGGCCTGAGACCCGCTGATCCTGCCGCCCGCACCGCGGGCGGCAGGGCCACCGGACAGGTCCGCCCATCCAGCCGCATCGACTGAAGACGAGAGAACGAGGAATGGCGAACTACACCGCCGCTGACGTCAAGAAGCTCCGCGACACCACCGGCGCGGGCATGATGGACGCGAAGAAGGCGCTCGAGGCCACCGACGGTGACTTCGAGAAGGCGATCGAGGAGCTGCGCATCCACGGCGCGGCCAAGGCGCAGAAGCGGGGCGCCGAGCGCTCCGCCAGCAACGGCCTGGTGGCCGCGGCCGAGAACGCCCTGGTCCAGCTGAACTGCGAGACCGACTTCGTCGCCAAGAACGAGCAGTTCCAGCAGCTCGCGGCCGACATCGTCGCGCACGCGTCGGCCAGCAAGGTCGGCGACGTCGAGGGCCTGCTCACCGAGAAGCTGACCGACGGCAAGTCGGTCGCCGAGAACATCGAGGCCCTGGCCGCGGTCATCGGCGAGAAGCTCGAGCTGGGCAAGGTCGCCGTCTTCGACGGCCAGGTCACCGCGTACATGCACAAGCGTGCCGCGGACCTGCCGGCCCAGGTCGGCGTCCTGGTCGAGTTCGAGGGCGACAACATCGAGGCCGCCCGTGGCGCCGCCATGCAGGCCGCCGCGATGCGTCCGCTCTACACCACCCGCGACGAGGTTCCGGCCGAGACGGTCGCGAACGAGCAGCGGATCGCCGAGGCGACCGCGCGCGAGGAGGGCAAGCCGGAAGGCGCGCTCCCGAAGATCGTCGAGGGCCGGGTGAACGGCTTCTTCAAGGAGGTCGTGCTGCTCGAGCAGCCGTCGGTCACCGAGAACAAGAAGACCGTGAAGGCCGTCCTGGACGAGGCCGGCGTGACCGTGAAGCGGTTCGCCCGCTTCGAGGTCGGCGCCTGAGGTCTGAAGGACCGACTGCACAGCATCGCAACGAGGAGAGGCCGGAATCGTGACGGAAACCCTGGGTACCGAGACGAATCCGGCCTCTTCGCCGTATTCGCCCGCCTACCGGCGGGTGCTGCTGAAACTGTCGGGTGAGGTGTTCGGCGGCGGCAAGCTCGGCGTCGACCCCGACGTGGTGAACTCGATCGCCGCCCAGATCGCCGAGGTGGTCCGGGCCGGCGTCCAGGTCGCGATCGTCGTCGGCGGCGGCAACTTCTTCCGCGGCGCGGAGCTGCAGCAGCGCGGGATGGAGCGCAACCGCGCCGACTACATGGGCATGCTCGGCACCGTGATGAACTGCCTGGCGCTGCAAGACTTCCTGGAGAAGCTCGGCGTCGAGACCCGGGTCCAGACCGCCATCACGATGGGCCAGGTCGCCGAGCCGTACATCCCGCGCAAGGCCGAGCGGCACCTGGAGAAGGGCCGCGTGGTCATCTTCGGCGCCGGTTCCGGGATGCCGTACTTCTCCACCGACACGGTGGCCGCCCAGCGCGCGCTCGAGGTCGGCGCCGAGGCGCTGCTGATGGGCAAGCAGGGCGTGGACGGGGTCTACGACTCCGACCCGAAGACGAACCCGGACGCGGTCAAGTTCGACCAGCTCTCGTACGACGACTTCCTGTCCCGCGGCCTGCGGGTCGCCGACGCGACCGCGATCAGCCTGGCCCGCGACAACGCGCTGCCGATCGTGATCTTCGGTCTCGAGGAGGGCAACATCGCCCGCGTCGTGCACGGGGACAAGATCGGGACGGTCGTCGCCCCGGGCTGACCGCCCCAGGTTCTCCGCAGGCCAGTGGTACGGCGAGCGCCGCCGTACCACTAGGATCGGTCGACACGGGTGGATGTCCGCGATCCGGCGGACCTCCCGTGCGTAGGGTTGAGGTGGCCGCGCCGACGCGGCCCTGAGGAAGCGAGGAATGTCGTGATCGACGAAGCACTCCGCGAAGCCGAGCAGAAGATGGCGAAGGCCGTGGAGGTCGCCAAGGACGATTTCGCCGCGATCCGTACCGGCCGCGCGCACCCGTCGATGTTCTCGAACATCGTGGCGGACTACTACGGTTCCCCGACGCCGCTGCAGCAGCTGGCCGGTTTCCAGGTCCCGGACCCGCGGACCGTGCTCATCTCGCCGTACGACAAGGGCGCGATGGCCGCGATCGAGAAGGCGATCCGCGACTCCGACCTCGGCGTGAACCCGGGCAACGACGGCTCGGTCATCCGGGTCACGATGCCGCAGCTCACCGAGGACCGCCGCAAGGAGTACATCAAGGTCGCCAAGACCAAGGGCGAGGACGCCAAGGTCTCGGTGCGCAGCATCCGCCGGCACGCGATGGACTCGATCGGCAAGTCGGTCAAGGACGGCGAGGCCGGCGAGGACGAGGGCAAGAGTGCTGAGAAGCGGCTGGACGGGATGACGAAGAAGTACGTCGACTCGATCGACCAGCTGCTCAAGCACAAGGAAGCCGAACTGCTCGAGGTGTGATGGGCGTCGAGAGCACGCCCCCACCCGTTCCGAAGCCGGCTTCGGATCCTGGCCGCGCGGGGCGGAATCTGCCTGCGGCGATCGGGGTCGGCGTCGGCCTCGGGGTGGTGATCATCGGATCGCTGTTCTGGATGAAGTTCCTGTTCATCTTCGTCGTGCTGGCCGCCGTGCTGCTGGCCGTGGACGAGATGATCAAGTCGCTGCGGACCGGTGGTGCGGTGATCCCGCGCGTTCCGGTCGTCGTCGGTACGGCGGCCATGCTGGTCGCCGCGTACTTCGGCGGGCCGATGGCGCTGCTGACCGCGATGGCGCTCACGGTGCTGGCCACGATCTTCTGGCGGATGCCGGGCGGTTCGGTCGGCTTCGTGCGCGACACCAGCGCCGGGGTCTTCCTGATCGGGTATGTCCCGCTGCTGGCCGGTTTCGCGATCCTGCTGGTCCAGCCGGATGCGGACGGGCCGTACCGGGTCCTCACGTTCTTCCTGGTGGTCGTCGCCAGCGATGTCGGCGGTTACGTGGCCGGAATCCTGTTCGGCAAGCACCCGATGGCTCCGACGATCAGCCCGAAGAAGTCCTGGGAGGGCTTCGCCGGTTCGACGCTGTTCTGTGTCGGTGCCGGCATCCTCTCGGTGGTCTTCCTGCTCGACGGTCACTGGTGGGTCGGTGCGATCGTCGGTGTGGTGGCGGTGCTGACGGCGACCGTCGGTGACCTCGGCGAGTCGATGATCAAGCGTGACCTGGGCATCAAGGACATGTCGAACCTGCTGCCCGGTCACGGTGGAGTGATGGACCGGCTGGACTCACTACTGGCGACGGCGCCGGCGGTGTGGCTGCTGCTCCATCTGCTGGTGAAGGGGTGAGCGCATGACGATCGCACCGGACGGACGATCGCTGGTGGGTCCGGTGATCCGCCTGGATCGCCTGCAGGACAACGAGTACGACGAGCTGTACGCCGCCATCGGCAACGAGCAGGTGTACGCCGGTGGCTTCGGTGGCGGCGTGATGCCGACCAGTGCGGCCGCGATGCGGGAGAGCTGGATCCCGGCCACGGCCAAGCGGTTCGCGTACGGCGTCCGGTTGGTTGCCGACAGCCCCCTTGGTGCGGCCGGCACCCTGGTCGGGACGTCGAGCCTCGCCGATGTCGATGTCCCCAACGAGCGGATCCACATCGGCTTCACCGGCTACGCGCCCGCGGTCTGGGGCTCGGCGGTGAACCCGTCGGCGAAGCTGTTGCTGCTCCAGCACGCCTTCGAGGACTGCGGTTTCGGCCGGGTCAAGATCCAGACCGGCTTGAAGAACACGCGCTCCCAGGCGGCGATCGCCAAGCTGGGCGCGACCCGTGAAGGCGTGCTGCGCCGCCACATGCGCCAGGGCGACGGTTCGTTCCGCGACACCGTCGTGTTCTCGATCCTCGCCGACGAGTGGCCCGAGGTGCGCGAGCGCCTCGAGGAACGCATCAACCGCTAGCTCGCCAGCTCCGCGAGTGCGGTGAGCGACGCGACCAGGTCGCCCCGGTCATACGTGTTCGTGGTGACCAGGAGCTCGTCGGCGCCGGTACGACGTACCAGCCTGCCGAGCGCGGCGTCGACCTCAGCCGGGGTCCCGTAGATCTGGCCGGTCAACGCGTTCTCGAAGAACTCCCGCTCCTTCGGCGTCATCTCGGCCGGGGGAGCGGACTCGAGCGGCGGGAACACGCCACGCGTCCGCGTGTAGGCGCTCGCCCACGCCTCCGGGAGCAGCAGCTCACGCGCCTGCTCGGTCGTCGGTGCTACTGCAGCCGTGGCCGCCAGTACGACGTACGGGTGCGCAGCCTGGGCGGATGGGCGGAACTCGGCCCGGTACCGCGCGACGAGCTTCAGCAGGTCGTCCTCGCCTTTCACGCCGGCGATGACCAACGGCAGACCGAACGCCGCGGCCAGCGCAGCGCCCTCGCCGATGGCCAGGATGAACGCCGGGATGCGTAATCCCTCGCCCGGGCGGGCGTGGACCTGCGGATGTGCCTGCTGAGTGCCGTCGAAATACCCCAAGAGTTCCTTGAGCTGGTCAGCGAAGTCCTCGGCCGCGTCCTTCTCGACGCCCAGCGCCCGGCGGATTCCGTTGGTGAACCCGACCGAGCGGCCGAGCCCCATGTCGATGCGGCCCGGGTACAGCGACTCCAGCACGCCGAACTGCTCAGCCACGACGAGCGGCTGGTGGTTCGGCAGCATCACACCGCCGGTACCGACCCGGATGGTGTCAGTGCGCGCTGCGATGGCCGCTGCGAGCACTGTAGGGGCGGAACCGATCACCCCAGGCACGCTGTGGTGTTCAGACACCCAGAACCGCTTGTAGCCGAGCTTCTCGACCTCCTGCGCCAAGTCGACGGTCGCACGCAGCGTCTCGGCCTCAGACTCGCCCACGCGTCGCCGCGACCTGTCCAAGACCGACAACGGCACCCCTGACAACAAGCCCATACTCAAGGCAACGGCGGCCTCGGACGGCTCATTCCCCAAGCAGGAGCTGCAGGTCTGCCCGGAACCGGGCGTCATCGCCCAGCGGTGCCAAGAACTCGCGTTCAACCTCGTGCCGGACCCGCTCGGCCGCCTCGAGGGTGCGCTCGCCCTCGGAGGTCAGGACCACGACGTTGCGGCGGCGATCCTCGGCGCTGCGCCGCCGCTCGACCAGCCCGCGTTCCTCGAGACCGTCGATCAGATCGCCGATCGACGTCCGATCCACCCGGAGTCGCGCGGCGACCTCCAGCTGCGACAGCGGTTCGCCGGAAGCGATCGAGGCGAGGACGGCCAGATCCCGGCCGTTGAGCCCGTGCGGCGCCAGCGCCTCGGTCTGCGCCTCGGTCAGGCGCGCCAGCACGTGTTTGAGCAGATATCCCAGCCGATCGGACGCCATGGGCCGAATCTACCGGGGAACTGATCGTCAGGAGAGCTGATCGTCAGTTACTCTGACGATTATGGAACCGACCTTCGGTCTGAAGACCACCCCGATGCATGTCCCGTACGCCGAGATCCAGCGCGTCTGGCGGGAGGCCGACGAGACCCCGTTGATCCGCGACGCGTGGTTGTGGGACCACTTCCTGCCGCTGGCCGGGCCGAAGGGCGGTGACGTCCTGGAGGGCTGGACGCTGCTCGCGGCTCTGGCCGCTCAGACGAGCCGGCTGCGGCTCGGACTGCTCGTCACCAGCAACCGGATCCGGCCGCCGGCGGTGCTGGGCAAGATCGCCAGCACGCTCGACGTCATCTCCGGCGGTCGCCTCGTGATGGGGCTTGGCGTGGGTGGCACGCACCAGCCGGACGGCGCCGGAGGCATTCCCGGTCCGAATCCCGCGGCCGCGGAGTACGCGGCGTACGGGCTGAGTTTGGTACCGCCGGGGGAGGGTGTGGACCGGTTGCGGGAGACGATCGAGATCCTGCGGGCCATGTGGACCGAGGAGGTCTTCGACTTCCAGGGCCGGTACTACGCGCTCGAGCAGACCAGGAACGCGCCGAAGCCGATCCAGCGTCCGGGGCCGCCGCTGCTGATCGGTGGCTGGGGCAACCGGATGATGCGACTGATCGCGGAGTACGCCGACGTCTGGAACATCAGCGGGCCGCCGCACAACGACCTCGATTTCCTGGCCGACCGAGTCCGGCGACTCGATGCCGAGCTGGCGGCGATCGGTCGCGATCCGGCCTCGGTCAGCCGCTCGCTGCAGCAGGTCGTCTCGTACGACGATCCGGCGTCGACGCGCGCCATCGTCCGGAGTGCGGTCGGCCTGGGCTTCGATCACATCGTGCTGTCGCTGCCCCGGCCGTACCCGGACCGAGCTGTCCAGTGGCTGGTCCGGGAGATCATCGAGCCGACCCTCGGCTGACTTTTCGAGCAAGATCGAAAGGCTCGAAATCCGTTCCGGGGCCTCCTGGGAGCCGTCGTACTGGGCTCTGACCTGCGGAAATGTCCTTTCGTCAGTATCTGACGGATCTCGTGACGATCTTGGGCAGGGGTTTACATTCCGTCGAGATGGGACTGCACTCGGTGCTGGAGCGACCACCCCGGGTCACTCCGTGAGGCTGAGGGAGTTGACATGAGGCACACCCCGCCGAAATTGAAGGCCGCACTCTGCGGTCTGGCCCTGATCGCCGCAGCAGCACTGCCGATGGGCGCTGCCCCCGCCGTCGCAGGACCGGTGCCGGCTGCACCCACGCTGTCGGCCGAAGCAGTTGCGGCGACCAAGGCCGTCCCCACGCTGGGCTACTCCACCCAGACGCTGAAGACCCTGAACATCCAGTTCCAGTACCAGCAGACCGGCTACTGGTGCGGCCCGGCCGCGACCCGGATCGCACTGTCGGCCAAGACGTCGTCGCTGCCCAGCCAGCAGCAGTTGGCCAACGAGCTGCCCACCACGACCAATGGCACCGACTGGATCGGTCAGGTCACGCGAGTGCTGAACAACCGCCTCGGCACCAGCTACTACGAGACCAAGGAGATGCCGAACGATCCGCCGACGCAGGCGCAGCGCAACCTGCTCTGGCAGGACATCACGTACGACGTCGACCGCGGCTGGGCGCTGGTCGCGAACATCGTCGCGCCGGCCAGCAACCACCCGCCGGGCTACCCGAACTACACGATCTACCACTACTTCACGGTGATCGGATACGACTCGAGTGACTCGACCGTCCTGATCGCTGACCCGGCCGGCTTCGCCCCCACGGCGACGTACTGGCTGACCTTCAACCAGCTCGCGACGCTGATCCCGCCGAAGGGCTACTCGGCCTGAGCCAGCTCACTGAGGATGGCGTCCACGTGGTCGAGCCGCAGGTCGCGAACCTCACGCAAGCTGAACGCACCACCACGATGCGGACTCAGTACGACGTTGGGCAGCTCGTGGAACGGGTACGCCGACGCGGTGACACCGATCGCCGCGTCGGCCGCCCGGGCCTCGTCCCACCACACGTCCAGCCCCGCAGCAACGCCTCCCGCGTGAAGGCGCTCGTACAGTGCACGCTCGTCGACCACGGTCGCGCGGGCGACGTTCACCAGCACGCTGGGCTCCGGCAGGCGGGCAATCAGGTCCGCACTGAAAAGCCCAGCAGTCGCTGGTGTTCCAGGCAGAGCCAGTACGACGACGCGCGACCGGCTGACGAGTCCGGGCAGCTCGGACCGCGGGTGAACGCGGATGTCCCCGTCAGACGCCGCCTGCTCGGTGGAGCGCACCACATGCACCGCCATACCGAGTCCACTCAGCGCACGGGCGATGCGGCGGCCCACTTCGCCGTACCCGATGACCAGTGCGGGGTGGCCGCCGAGAATCATCGTGGGGTTCGGCGGCACGAACCGCGTGGTCCAGTCGCCCGACCGCATGCCCTGGTCGGCCGGCACGATCGCGCGAGCCGCCGCGAGTACCAACGCAACCGCGAGCTCGGCCGTCGGACCAGCGTTGTGATGGACGGTCCGCAACCGCACAGCCGGGAATTCCTCCAGCAGATCACGCACCTCCTGCCGCACCCCGGCGAACGGTACGACGAGCGTCCGCAACTGCGGGCTGGCGGCAACGAGTTCGCGCGTGGGCGAGCGGGCGACCAGTACGTCGTACGAGGCGTCTGCAGGCGGTGCGCCGTCGGTGAATCGCCAGCCAGGGTGGCGTTTCGTCAGCCGCTCGGTGGCCTCGTCCTCGAGGACGCCCACACCGTGGACCCAGAAGTGCGTCATGGGGTGGAAATGTAGTTTAAGGATGTGAGCAGAGCACCGCGGTTGGAGATCGAGTACTGCACGCAGTGCCGCTGGTTGATGCGAGCAGCCTGGACCGCGCAGGAGCTGCTCACCACCTTCGCCAAGGAGCTGGGCGAGGTGGCGCTGATGCCGTCCACCGGCGGGATCTTCGACATCTCCCTGGACGGCGAGCTGCTCTGGTCCCGCAAAGCCGAGGGTGGGTTCATCGAGCTGCCGTTACTGAAGCAGCTGGTCCGCGACCGGATCGCGCCGGATCGCCAGCTCGGTCACTCCGACCGTAAGGCGGAGTGATCCGCAGCACGTCCAGGATGTGAATTTGTGAATGGTTGGGACGGCAGGCGACAATGGATCGGTTATGACTACCTCCCTTCCGCTTGTTTTCGATGAGCCGCGCCGGGCCAAGAAGCCGCCGCGGCACTTGGCCGACCTGTCCGGGGAGGAGCGCCGCGAGGCGGTCACCGCGCTGGGAGAGCCCGCGTTCCGGGCCAAGCAGCTGTCGAACCACTACTTCTCCCGGCTGACGTCGGATCCGGCCGAGATGACCGATCTGCCGGCCGCGAGCCGCGACAAGCTGGTCGCCGAGCTGATGCCGCCGTTGCTGACCAAGGTCCGCGACCTGGAGTGCGACAACGGGACCACGCGCAAGACGCTGTGGAAGCTGCTGGACGGTTCGCTGGTCGAGTCCGTGCTGATGCGCTACTCCGACCGCACCACGATGTGCGTCTCGTCGCAGGCCGGTTGCGGGATGGCGTGCCCGTTCTGCGCGACCGGTCAGGCCGGACTGACGCGCAACATGACCACCGCGGAGATCGTCGAGCAGGTCGTCGACGGCGCCCGCGCGCTGGCCCGGGACGAGATCCCCGGCGGCCCGGGGCGGGTCAACAACATCGTCTTCATGGGCATGGGCGAGCCGATGGCCAACTACAAGGCCGTCATCGGTGCCGTCCGCCGCTTCACCGACCCGTCGCCCGAGGGCCTCGGGATCTCCGCTCGTGGCGTGACCGTGTCGACCGTCGGCCTGGTACCGCGGATCCACCAGCTCGCCGACGAGGGCATTCCGGTCACGCTGGCCGTATCGCTGCACGCGCCGGACGACGAGCTGCGCGACGAGCTGGTCCCGATCAACAACCGCTGGAAGATCGACGAGGTTCTCGACGCCGCCTGGGGTTACGCCGAGAAGACCAAGCGCCGGGTCTCCATCGAGTACGCGATGATCCGCGACATGAACGACCACGCCTGGCGTGCCGACCTGCTCGCCGAGAAGCTCCGCGCCCGCGGCGACTGGGGCTGGGTGCACGTCAACCTGATCCCGCTGAACCCGACCCCGGGCTCCAAGTGGACGGCCTCCGATCCGGCCGACGAGCGTGAGTTCGTCCGCCGCCTGCAGGCCGGCGGCATCTCCACCACGGTTCGCGACACCCGCGGCCAGGAGATCGACGGCGCCTGCGGCCAGCTCGCCGCCGCCAACTAGAGCTCGACGAGCTGGGTCAGCGCGGCGGCGTCCGTCGTACTGTGCTGGGCCAGTTCGGTGAAGAAGTGCGCGACGTGGCTGGTTGCCAGGTGGGTCCGGAAGGCGTCGGTGTCGGCGTAGATCTCGTACAGCTGGAACACCCCGGGGTTCGAGGCTTCCCGGAAGGAGCGGAACTCCACGCAGCCCGGCTCGCTCCGTACGGCTGTGGTGAGGGTGGCGATGGCCGCGGCGAGCTGTGCCTCGTGGCCGGGGACGGCGCGGACGACAGCGATCATCGGCCGCTCGCCGGGCGGGAGGTCGTCGCTGACCTCCGGCATGTAGGTCATGGGACCGTCACCAGCGTTCCAGGAAGCGCCAGCCGTACGGCGACCTCCGGGGCGAGGCGGGCGACCGCGTCCGCGTAGTGGCGCGGGTCCTGGTCGGCCTTGGTGATCATCTGGTCGCCCAGCCGGCCGCTGTGGAAAGCGTAGTGGTGCGGAATCGCCAGGGCCGGTTTCAGGACCGCCGTCAGCGCGGCTGCCTCCTCGGCATCCATGACGACCTGCTCGAGATTCATCGGGCGGATGCAGAGGCCGTTCGTCGGGAGGATCGCCAGGTCGACGTGGCCGAAGCGCTCCGGGATCGTGTCGAGCTCGGGGACCCGCAGGGAGTCGCCGCCGAAGAACACCGTCCGGCCGCCGGCCTGGAGGACGAACGTCACTTCGTGGACGCCGTGCTTGGCCGGAGCGGCCGTGACGGTCAACTCGCCGACCGACACCGCTTCCCAGGCCTCGACGACGCGGACGTCGGTGAATCCCTTGGCCCGCGCGATGGTCGCGACGGTGCCCGGCCCGATCAGGGGCGTGCCAAGATCGATGCCTCCGGCAATGAGTCCGTCGAGGTCGCAGTGGTCGTAGTGCTCGTGCGTGACCACGATCGCGTCGAGGTGCCCGAGGTCGGCCACGGTCGAGGCGACGCGTTCACCCTGGTAGTACGTCGCCTTCTGGGTGAACCACGGGTCGGTCAGGACCCGGAGACCGGCGACCTCGATCAACTGACAGGCGTGCCCGATCCGGGTCACGGCCAACGGCGTACTCATGCCGACGCCTTTGCGAGGTCGAGGAGTGCGCCGAGAAGTTCCTCGGGCGTCTCCAGTTGCGGCATGTGGCCCGTGCGGGGAAGCAGCGTGTACGTCGCCTGCGGGATCGCGTCGGCGAAAGCCTTCCCGTACGCCGGTCCGGCGATCCCGTCGCTCTCGCCCCACACGACGTGGACGGGGATGTCGATCTCACCGAGTCGCTTGGCCAGCGTCGGATCGAGCATGGCCGGACCGGTGTAACCGATCAGAGCCAGTACGTCGGGGCTCGGGCCGGGCGTCCCGGCCGGCGGCGCTGGCAGCTTGCTCGGGTCGTGGAAGGAGAGCGCGCGCAGCTCGGTCGCCGACAGTCCCTTGACGTCGGTGATCGGCTCGCCCTCGGCCTCGATGCCGATCGCGTCGATGACCACCGCACCACTGACCCGCGGACTGTGCTGCAGCGCGATCTCCGCGGCCAGCCAGCCGCCGAAGGAGTTGCCGACCACGGTGACGTCGGTCAGATCGAGCTCGTCCAGCAGAGCGACGTACAGGCGCGCGAGCTCGGTGACGCTGTCGAGCTCGGCAGGCTTCGGCGTACCTCCGAAGCCGGGGTGCGTCGGAAGCAGGACGCGGGAGTGGGTGCGCTCGGCAAGCAGGTCGGCGAAGCCGGCCATCGTCACCACGCCACCGCCGCCGTGCAGCAGTAGGAACGGCCGAGTGCGGTCGCGGTCCTGGAAGGTCACCTCGGCGCCGGTCAGTGTGCGGGTCTCGGTGCGAACCGGCCGGAGCGAGCCGGCCTGGGGGAGTGCCGTCATGGTGTCGTCCTCAACTGGGTGGAGAAAGTCTATATAAGGAAACTTATATCAGCATCCTGATATAAGCAACCTGGTCTAAGATCGATCCATGGCTTACCAACCGGGCGAGGTCGGGCTCGCCGTGAAGCGGCTCCAGTACCGCCACCACCGCGCCCTGAGCCAGGCGCTCGCGCCCCTGGGCCTCTCCCTCGTGCAGTGGGACACCCTGCGCCACCTGCACCGCAAACCGGACGCCTCTCTGCACGACCTGGCAGTCCTGACCTTCCAGACCGACCAGTCCTTCGGCTCCCTGGCCACCCGCATGGCCGACCGCGGCCTCATCGAGCGCGTCCCCGGCCCCGGCCGCGCCGTCCGTCACCAACTCACCCCCGAAGGCGCCCGCCTCCGCGCCGCCGGCCAAGAAGCCGTCGACGCCGTCATCCAGTCGTCCTTCAGCGCCCTCACCCCCACCCAACTCGACCAGCTAGGTGACCTCCTCACCCTGGCCCTCGGCCCCGACCCCACCGCCTAGCCATGCGCCATCGGCGGGCGCTTAGGCTGGATGGGTGAAGATCCTCTCGATTCAGTCCGCAGTGGCTTATGGGCACGTGGGCAACTCGGCTGCCGTTTTTCCGCTCCAGCGCATCGGGGTCGAGGTGTTGCCCGTCTACACGGTCAACTTCTCGAACCACACCGGGTACGGCGCTTGGCGGGGACCGCTGATCAGCCCGGACGACGTGCGAGAGGTTGTGCTGGGGATCGAAGAGCGGGGCGCGTTCCCGCAGATCGATGCGGTCCTGTCGGGCTACCAGGGCGGCGAGGGGATCGCGGACGTCATTCTGGAGACGGTGCAGCGGGTGAAGGCGGCGAACCCGGCGGCGGTCTACTCGTGCGACCCGGTGATGGGCAACGCGAAGTCGGGCTGCTTCGTCGCTCCGGCGATCCCGGTGCTCCTCAAGGAGCGCGTGGTACCAGCGGCCGACATCATCACGCCGAACCAGTTCGAGCTGGGCTTCCTGACCGACACTCAGCCGGACACGCTCGAGTCGACCCTGGCGTCGGTGGAGCTCGTCCGAGCGACCGGACCGCGCACGGTGCTCGTGACGAGCGTCGAGCGCCCGGACCGCGAGGACGGCACGATCGAGATGCTGGCGGTGGACGACAGCGGCGCGTGGCTCGTCCAGACGCCGTACATCCCGATGAAGGCGAACGGCTCCGGTGACGTCACGGCTGCTCTGTTCACCGCGCACTACCGCCGTACCGGCGATCTGGCCGACGCCCTCGCTCGCACCACCTCAAGCGTCTTCGACCTGCTCACGCGCACTCACGAGTCGGGTGAGCGGGAACTGCAGCTCGTGGAGTCGCAGGAGGCCTACGCCAACCCCCAGATGCAGTTCAAGCCGCAGCAAGTCAGCTGACGAGCGACGCGGCCTCGTCGATGGTGTCGACCAGCTGGATGGACGACACCATTGGCCGGTCCGCGGCCAGGGACTGCAGGAGCGGCCAGACGGGGAGGTCCACCGTCCAGTGCTCGACGCCGACCAGCACGAGCGGGATCTGGGTGGCGTGGTCGCCGTAGTAGTTCGGTGTGACCGCCTGGAAGACCTCCTGCACCGTCCCAGCCGCACCGGGCAGGTAGATGATCCCGCCGCGCGCCTGGGACAGCAGCACGTCCTCACGCTGCGCATTCGAGAAGTACTTGGCGATCGACGACGCAAACACGTTCGGCGGCTCGTGCCCGTAGAACCACGTCGGAATCGACACACCACCGTTCCCCGGGAACTCACGCCGTACGTCGAGCCCCACTGACGCCCACTCCGCAATAGACGGCCGGAACGACGGTACGGCGGCCAGCGTGGTCAGCGCCCGTTCCACGGCCGCATCGTCGTACGAGGCCAACGACGCGCCCAGGTTCGCCGCCTCCATCGCACCGGGCCCACCACCGGTCACTACAGTCAGCCCCGCCCGCGCCAGCCCCTGTCCCAGCAGGACAGCCGACCGGTACGTCGTACTGCCGCGGGCAATGCCGTGTCCGCCCATCACGCCGACCCACGGACCGGTGTCCGGGAGCTCGTGCAGTGCGTCAGCGATCGCGTGGTCGTGCAGTGCGGCGGCCAGCGTGCGACTGGTGTCACCACGCTCGTCGTGCTGCCGGGACCACGCGTAGATACGCGCATCCGGCGTGGCCTCGTACCCGCCGTCCAGACCGGCGTACAGGTCGTCGGCGGTGTAGAGCCTGCCGCGGTAGGAGTCGAACGGGAGCTCCGGGATCGCCGGGAAGACCAGGCCGCCACCATCCCGGATCCAGTGATCGGCCTTGTCCTCCAGTACGCAGCCGAGGAAGAGCGCGCCCAGCGGGCTCAGGCCGAGCAGCTCGGCGGTCCGGCCGCTCAGGTCGACCGACTGGACCCGCCAGCCGGCCATGGTGGTCGCACCGGCGGCCACCATCTGGTCGAAGTGCTCCAGCGACTCGATGTCGACGTGAGGGATGCTCGGCTGTGTCACGCAGAGCACCCTACTGTCGGACAACGGCCAGATGAGGTATTGCTATGACATGACACATGCGGAGCTCTGGGAGCGTCACAAGGCCGTCATGCCGGACTGGCTGTCGTTGTACTACGAGGAGCCGATCGAGATCGTCCGGGGGGCCGGCCGCCGGGTCACCGACGGTGAGGGCAACAGCTATCTCGACTTCTTCGCCGGCATCCTGACCAACGCGATCGGCTACGACATCGCGGAGATCTCCGACGCGGTGCGTGAGCAGCTGAGCAGCGGGATCGCGCACACCTCCACGGTGTACCTGATCCGCAAGCAGATCGAGCTGGCCGAGCAGATCGCGAAGCTGTCCGGGATCGAGAACGCGAAGGTCTTCTTCGCCAACTCCGGCACCGAGGCGAACGAGGCCGCCCTGCTGCTCGCCACCCAGAACCGCCGTTCCAACCAGGTCCTGGCGATGCGGAACTCTTACCACGGCCGCGCCTTCGGCACCGTCGCGATCACCGGCAATCGTGGCTGGTCCGCGAGCAGCCTGTCGCCGGTCAATGTGCAGTACCTGCAGGGCGCGTACCCGTACCGCAGCCCGTTCAAGAACCTGTCCGACGCCGACTACATCAAGGTCTGCGTCGACGACCTGCGCAACGTCATCGAGACCACCACCGCCGGTGACGTCGCCTGCCTGATCGCCGAGCCGATCCAGGGCGTCGGCGGCTTCGCTTCCCCGCCCGACGGCCTGTACGGCGCTTTCAAGCAGGTACTCGACGAGTACGGCATCCTGTTCATCTCCGACGAGGTCCAGACCGGCTGGGGCCGCACCGGCGACCATTTCTGGGGCATCCAGGCGCACGACGTCGTACCGGATGCGATGACGTTCGCCAAGGGCCTCGGCAACGGCTTCGCGATCGGCGGCGTGGTCGCCAAGCCGGACCTGATGGACAGCATCAAGGCCAACTCGCTGTCCACCTTCGGCGGCAACCCCATCTCCACCAGCGCCGCCAAGGCCACCATCGACTACCTGCTCGACCACGACCTGCAGGCCAACGCCGCCAAACGCGGCGCCCAGCTCGCCGACGGCCTGCGCGGCATCGCCGAGGAGTTCCCCGAGCTCGGCGACGTCCGCGGCAAGGGCCTGATGCTCGCCACCGAGATCGTCAACCCCGCCGACAACACCCCCGACGCCGCCACCACCGCCAAACTCCAGCAGGAGACCAAGAACCGCGGCCTCCTGATCGGCAAGGGCGGCCTCTACGGCAACGTCCTGCGGATGGCCCCACCCATGACCCTGACCGAAGAAGAAACCACCGAGGCCCTCGAGATCCTCCGAGACTCCTTCAACACCCTGCGCTGAACCTGCTGCGGAGAGCCTGGGCGCGCTGCCCAGGCCCTCCGGCGTCAGGTGGTGCAGGTCTTGCAGGGGAACCAGCCGAGTTCTTCTCGGTAGGTGTTCTCCCAGGAGCCGGTCTTGTAGGTGACCTTGGCCCAGACGAAGTTGCCGCGGCGGTCGTTGGGTTTCGGCATGGTGGGGACGTCGACCCCGATCCAGTGCTCCCGTACGGCGCTGATCTTGCCGCCGGTGGTGGACTCCCACCACTCGCCGTTCACGTAGACGTCGAGCCGCCAGGACTCGGCCATCGCCTCGCAGCGCGCCAGGATGTTGACGCGGCCCTTGGTGCCGCCGGCCGCCGGGGTGAAGTTCGCGTCGGCGTCGAAGCAGAAGTCTTGGGCCGGCCCGGCATTGGCGACCGCGGGCAGGCCCGCCAGGAGCGCCGTACCGGCGAGCAAGCTGACAATTCGTCTCATCGGTGCGCTCCTCAGGCCGGGGAAGTGATCGGGAAGCAGTCGTAGAGCCGCTTGCTGTCCCACGGCTCCTCCGACGGCCCGAAGACCGAGGCCTGCGCGTCGACGCAGGCGACCTCCTTGCCGCTCGGCGGTGTCGACGCCACCGTGAAGACCTTGTGATAGGTGCTGGCCCTGGTCGGTATCGTCTCGAAGTGGTAGGCCTTGCGGGTCTTGCGGTTGTAGATGAAGACGACGTACTCCTTGGTGAACTTGGAGTTGCACTTCATGTCGAGCGTGATGGCCCACCAGCCACCGGTCTGGTCGTGGTCGAAGGTCTTGGTCATCACCGGGTCGGCACACTTGTCCTTCGGTGGTGCCGCCTCGGCCGCCAGGGGCACGGTCAGGGTGGTGAGGATCGTGACACCGCTCAGCAGCGCGGCAACGTGACGAATCTTCATCCTTGCTCCTCGTTCGCCGGTCGGATCGCCTCAACATCATTGCCATGAGCAACAAAATGTGTCCATGCCCGGCCGGGGAATTGCACGAAGTGGCAGCCGGCAACGACCGATCGGCGGCAAGCCGCAACGGTCGTGGGGTAACGCCCGCAACACAACGATCCCCGGGCGAAGGATCGTCCGGGGATCGGAGGGAGCTGGATGGATCAGCTGCTGACGCCACCGCTGTCTGCCGCGAGGTCGATCGGGGCGATGCCGCCTGGCTGGTCGATCGGGTTGGCGGTCAGCGGGCCGCCGGCGGAGCGGCCGCGGTTGCGCATGACCTTCTCGACCCGGTGCGCGACCACGGTGAGCAGGTAGTTGATCAGGATGAAGATCGCCCCGATCACGATGAAGGCCGGGACCAGGTTCGACTTGTAGTTGCCGATCTGCTCCGCCTTCCGGAGCAGCTCCTCGTAGGTGATGATGTAGCCGAGCGCGGTGTCCTTGAGGACCACGACGAGCTGACCGACGATCGCCGGCAGCATCGCGGTGATTGCCTGCGGCAACAGGATGATCCGCATCGACTGGCTGCGGGTGAGGCCGATCGCCATCCCCGCCTCGGACTGGCCCTTCGGCAGCGCGAAGACGCCGGACCGGACCAGCTCGGCGACGACAGCACCGTTGTAGAGGGTCAGGGCGGTCACCACCGCGGCCAGGGCGTAGCGCTCCGGCGGGAAGATCTCGTAGAACGCGTAGAGCGCGAACGTGAACAGCATCATCAGCAGCACCGGTACGGCGCGGAAGAACTCCACGATGACGCTGCACGGGATCCGGATCCAGGCACTCGTCGACAGCCGCCCGACACCCAGCAGGACGCCGACGATCATCGCGAAGACGATGGAGATGCCGGCGGCGACCAGCGTGCCGCCCAGACCCGGCAGGATGTACTGCGTCCAGATCTCACCGGTCAGGAACGGCTTCCACTTGGCAGCGGTCAGCTGGCCCTTCGCGTTGAACCGGTCGATCACGAACCAGAGCGCGGCCAGGATCGCGACGACCGACAGGACACCGACCCCGAGGTAGAGCCGCTTGGCCTTCGGCCCGGGCGCGTCGAACAGAACGCTGCTGCCGCTCATCGCTTCACCGCCAGTCGCTTCGAAAGGGACGTGAACAGCACGCCGACCGGCAGCGTCAGGATGACGAAGCCGAGCGCGAAGATGCCGAACACGACGAACAGCTGGTCAGGCCGGTTCTCCATCATCGCCTTCATCGCCGCCGACGACTCCGTGGCGCCGATGACCGAGGCGACCGTCGAGTTCTTGGTCAGTGCGATCAGCACGTTGCCGAGCGGCGCGACCGCACCGCGGAAGGCCTGCGGCAGCACGACGTACCGCAGGGTCTTCAGGAACGGCAGGCCGATCGCCCGGGCCGCCTCGGCCTGGCCGAGCGGCACGGTGTTCACACCACTGCGGATCGCCTCGGCGACGAACGACGCGTGGTACACCGACAGGCCGAGCACGGCGAGGCGGAAGTTGTTGTCGGCCAGGAAGGTGCCCGAGTCCTTGTTCGCCAGCGTGAGACCGAGCTGCAGGAACAGCCCCAGGTTGCAGAACACGATGATCAGGGTCAGCGGCGTGTTCCGGACGATGTTCACGTAGCCGGTGCCGATGACCTGCAGAACCCGGATCGGCGACACCCGCATGACCGCGACCACGGTGCCGATCAGCAGCGCGAAGACCGCCGCCAGCAGCGTGAGGTAGATCGTCGTCCGGAAGGCTTGCAGTCCGTCGTAGTCGGAGAAGAACTCCGAGATCACATCCATGTTTCTCCTGCTGGGAACGAGGTGGAGACCAGCACTCCGGGGAGGAACCGCGAACGGTTCCTCCCCGGAGATGGTGGATCAGGCGCAGGCGTCGAAGGTCTTCGGCGGGTTGGTCGCCGGGTCCAGCTTCAGCCCGGACGGGCCGAGGTTCTTGTCGAACGCCTTCTGCCACTCACCGGAGTCGACCATCTTCTTCAGGGCGTCGTTGACCTTGGTGCAGGTCTCGGTGTCGCCCTTCTTCAGGCCGACGCCGTAGCGCTCGGTCGAGAAGGTCTTGCCGACCACCTTGAACTTGCCCTTGTTGGCGTCCTGCGAGGCGTAACCGGCCAGGATCGTGTTGTCCGTGGTCAGCGCGTCGATCGCGCCGGCGCCGAGCGCCTCGACACACTTGGAGTAGGTGTCGTAGTTCTGCAGCTGCACGGTGTCGGCGAACTTGTCCTTCACCTTCTGCGCCGAGGTGGAGCCGGCCACCGAGCACAGCTTCTTGCCCGCGAGCGTCTCCGGGCCGGTGATGTCGGTGTTGTCGGACTTGACCAGCAGGTCCTGACCGGCGACCAGGTAGGGGCCGGCGAACGAGACCTTCTCCTTGCGGGCGTCGGTGATCGAGTACGACGCGAAGATCATCTTCACCTGGCCGTTCGACAGCAGCGTCTCGCGCTGGGCCGAGGGGGCCTCCTTGAAGGTGATGTTCTTCTCGTCGTAGCCGAGCTCCTTGGCGACGTACTTGGCGACGTCGACGTCCATCCCGGTGTAGTCGGCGCCGGCCTTCAGGCCGATGCCCGGCTGGTCGAACTTGATGCCGATGGTCACCTTTTCGCCGCCGGAACCGGAGTCCCCGCCGCCACAGGCAGCCAGTCCGGTCGCGGCCAGGGCCGCGACGCCGATCGCAGCGATGAGTCGCTGTCGCATGGTGATTTTCCTCCGTGTCTTCGGTACTGCGCTGGGACTGCGGGCGGACGGATCAGTGCGTCAGGATCTTCGACAAGAAGTCCTGCGCGCGCCTCGTCTGCGGGTCGGTGAAGAACTTCTCGGGCTCGGCCTCCTCGACGATCTGGCCGTCGGCCATGAACACGACCCGGTTGGCCGCGCGCCGGGCGAAGCCCATCTCGTGGGTGACCACGATCATCGTCATGCTCTGGCTCGCCAGATCGACCATGACGTCGAGAACTTCCTTGATCATCTCGGGGTCGAGGGCCGAGGTGGGCTCGTCGAACAGCATCACCTTGGGGTCCATGGCCAGCGCCCGGGCGATCGCCACCCGCTGCTGCTGACCACCGGACAGCTGAGCGGGGTACTTGTCCGCCTGTGCGCCGACGCCGACCCGGTCGAGCAGCGCCCGCGCCTCTTTCTCGGCGTCCGCCTTCGACTTGCCGCGGACCTTCATCGGGCCGAGGGTGACGTTCTGCAGGATCGTCTTGTGCGCGAACAGGTTGAACGACTGGAACACCATGCCGACGTCGGCCCGCAGCTTCGCGAGCGACTTCCCCTCGCTCGGGAGGGTCTGGCCGTCGAGGGTGATGGTGCCCGCTTCGATCGTCTCGAGCCTGTTGATCGTGCGGCACAGGGTCGACTTGCCGGAACCGGACGGGCCGATCACCACGACGACCTCGCCCTTGGCGATGGACAGGTTGATGTCCTTCAGGACGTGCAGTTCGCCGAAATGTTTGTTGACGCCGGTGAGGGCCACCAGACCCGTTTGCGTCAAGGTGCCGGAATCGCTCATGGCCAGAACCTACTGGAGGCCGGGGGGCCGTCGCACCGCCGGTCGGTTCCGTGGTGGTAACGATCTGCAATGTGGCAGCGTGAACCGCCGCGTAGCGTGATGTATACACCACGCTACGCGGCGGTCGGGGGAATTAGTGTCCGGAACCTGCCGCGCCGCAGCAACCGCCCGCGGACAGTGCTACCGCCGTGGGCGGAGCCTGTACGGCGGCCTCCACATCCGCCAGCATTTTCGTCCGGGCCGCCGGTCCGATCACCCGTCCGCGAGTGACGACCGAGTGAATCTTGCGGGTGTTGCGGATGTCGGTCAACGGGTCGGCGTCCAGGACGACGAGGTCGGCGATCTTGCCCGCCTCGACGGTGCCGAGCTCGGCCGCGCGCCCGAGGAACCGGGCCGGCTCGGCAGTGGCGGCGTACAGGGCCTGGCGAGGGGTGGCGCCGGCCGCGACGAGGTGTTCGAGCTCGTCGTGGAGGGCGAACCCGGGCACGCTGTACGGCGTACCGGTGTCGGTGCCGGCCAGGATCGGGACGTTGTGCGCGAACAGTTCGCCGACGAACTGCTTGCGCCAGGCCCACATGTCCCGCTGGTGCGCGATCTCCTCGGCGCTCCGGTTGGGCTTGTACAGGTTCTCGATCGCGTAGTCGTAGACAGCCAGCTCCTCGGCACCCATGTATTTCGTCAGAGCGGGATCGATCCGGGCGTAGTCGGGCTGGTCGAGGACGCTGTGCATGGTCAGCGTCGGCGTCACCCGGGTCCGGTTGCGCCGGAGGGTGCCGAACACGTCGGCGGCGCGCGCCTCGCTGTAGGTCTGCGCAGCGATCCACTCGATCGGGTGCATCTGCCGGAACCAGCTGTTGTAGTCACCTTTCTGGACGGTGATCGCGCGGACCATCCGCCGTACGTCGGCCTCGCGGCTGGAGACCGACAGCCCGATCGAGTGGATGTGCTCGATGCTGCGCTGGCCGGCATTGCTGACCTCCTTCGTGGTCAGCGCGTCCGGACCATGGCCGTGCGCGGTCAGGCCGAGCTTGCGGGCCTCGTCGAGGATGCCGGCGTACGTCGCCCGGTTGAGCCGCGAGTACACCTTGATGAAGTCGGCTCCCTCGGCCTTCGCCCGGCGTACGGCGGCACGACCGGACTGTTCGTCACCGGCGACGATGACCGGGGTCAGGGTCGGATCCCACAGGGTCGGGTCACCGTCGATGATCTTGCTGGCCACAACCATCCGCGGGCCGAGCAGCGTGCCCGCCTCGATGCGGTCCCGCCAGTCGTAGAGCACCGGGTCGTTTCCGGCCATCTCGCGGATGGTGGTCAGCCCGTTGGCCAGGTAGAGCGGTGGCGAGACGTGCTCGGTGCCGAGACTGTGGGCGTGCATGTCGGCCAGGCCCGGTACGACGTACTTCCCGGTCGCGTCGACGACCGTCGCACCGCGGGGGACCGGCAACCGGCCGATCCCGACGATGCGCTCACCGGCGATGAGTACGGTCTGGTGGCGATGCCGCTGACCGGTCTCGACATCGATGACGGTCGCGTCGACGAGGGCGGTCAGTGGGCTGTTCGCCCGCAACGATCCGGCGAGTGCGGGGGTGGCGGCGGCGAACGAGCCGCCGGCGATCACGGCGGCTCCGGCGGCGGTCCGGGCGAGGAATTCACGGCGAGAACTGTTCATACCCCTCACTATTGTCTGCGCCGGGGTCGCCGTCAGGGGTAGCAGGCCGCCGGAGCCAGGTAGGGAAATACCTACCCCGGCACGTACTCTTGGTGGCTGTTATGCGTACTTACGAGGTCCGCACCTACGGGTGCCAGATGAACGTCCACGACTCCGAGCGGCTGCGCGGCCTGATGGAGGACGCGGGCTACGTCCGCGCGCCGGAGGGCGACCAGGCCGATGTCGTCGTCTTCAACACGTGCGCGGTCCGGGAGAACGCCGACAACAAGCTGTACGGCAACCTCGGCCACCTGGCGCCGGTGAAGGCCAAGCGGCCCGGGATGCAGATCGCCGTCGGCGGCTGCCTGGCCCAAAAGGACAAGGCGACCATCACCAAGAAGGCGCCCTGGGTGGACGTCGTCTTCGGGACCCACAACATCGGCTCGCTGCCGGTGCTGCTGGAGCGGGCCCGGGTCGCCGAGGAGTCGCAGGTCGAGATCCTCGAGTCGCTCGACGTCTTCCCGTCCACGCTGCCGACGCGCCGCGAGTCGGCGTACTCGGCCTGGGTCTCGGTCAGCGTCGGGTGCAACAACACCTGCACGTTCTGCATCGTCCCGGCGCTGCGCGGCCGCGAGAAGGACCGTCGCCCCGGCGACGTGCTCGCCGAGGTCGAGGCACTCGTCGCCGAGGGCGTGCTCGAGGTGACGCTGCTCGGCCAGAACGTGAACTCGTACGGCGTGGAGTTCGGCGACCGGTATGCGTTCTCGAAGCTGCTCCGGGCCTGCGGCGAGATCGACGGGCTGGAGCGCGTGCGCTTCACCTCGCCGCACCCGCGCGACTTCACCGCGGACGTGATCGAGGCGATGGCCGAGACGCCGAACGTGATGCCCTCGCTGCACATGCCGCTGCAGTCCGGCTCGGACCGCGTGCTGAAGGCGATGCGGCGCTCGTACCGGCGCGATCGCTACCTCAAGATCATCGAGGACGTGCGCGCGGCGATGCCGGATGCGGCGATCACCACCGACATCATCGTCGGCTTCCCCGGTGAGACCGAGGAGGACTTCGAGGGCACGCTCGACGTCGTCCGCCAGGCGCGGTTCGCCGGTGCCTTCACCTTCCAGTACTCCAAGCGTCCCGGGACGCCGGCGGAGTCGATGGAGGACCAGGTTCCGCGCGCGGTCGTCCAGGAGCGCTACGAGCGTTTGGTCGCTCTGCAGGACGACATGGCGTGGGCCGAGAACAAGCTGACCGTTGGCCGCTCCCTCGAGGTTCTCGTCGCCGAAGGCGAAGGCCGCAAGGACGCCGCGACCCACCGGCTGAGCGGTCGCGCCCGCGACAACCGCCTGGTCCACTTCGCTCTCCCCGAGGGTGTCGAGGCTCCGCGTCCGGGCGACCTGGCCACGGTCGAGGTCACCTACGCCGCCCCGCATCACCTGGTCGCGGACGTCTTCGGTTCCATCCGCCGCACGCGCGCCGGTGACGCCTGGGAGCGCACACAGGACGCGCCGCCGTCGTCGGCCCCCGGCGTCATGCTCGGGATGCCGACCCTCGGCGCGCAGCCGATGGAGCCCGTGGCCGGCGGTTGCCAGATCGCATGACCGCGCCCGATCCGGTCCCGGAGGGTGCCGCTCCACTTCTTCCTTCGGACGCGGAGCCGTTCGCGGCGGGGCGGGACGCGGATGTCTACGCGCTCGACGACCAGTGGGTGGTTCGGCGCTACCGCAACGGTCATCCCGTGCGGGACGAGGCCGACTTCATGCGGCACGTGGCGACGTTCGGTTACCCGGTGCCCGCCGTACGGGAGATCGACGGCGCGGACATGGTGATCGAGCGGCTGACCGGACCGACGCTCGCGGACGCCGCCGTCGCGGGTGACCTCGACGCGGTGCGGCTGGGGGAGTTGCATGCCGACCTGCATCGTCGCCTGCACGCGATCCCCGCACCCAGCGGTAGGCCGGGGCTCGTCGTCGTCCACGGCGACCTGCACCCGTACAACGTGATCGCGACCGACGCCGGCCCCGTCGTGATCGACTGGCGCAACGCCGAAGAGGGCACCGCGGAGTTCGACATCGCGATGACCGCGGTCATCTTCGCCCAGGTCGCGCTCGACCCGGAGTGGGCCGAGCTCTCGCCGCTCCTCCGCGAAGCCCTCGCCACCTACCTGGCCAACTCGATCGACCCGACCCCCGGCCTCCCCGCCGCATTGGATGCCCGCGGCAACAACGTGACCCTGACGCCGGCCGAGAAGGAGCTCCTCCCAGCGCAGGAAGCTCTGATCCGCAGCTTGCTCTGACCGACAAGCGGACCTGCACCACCCACTAACACCGCCCCAAGCCACCGGACCACGCTCAGCTGAGCGCGACCACGCCTGCCCGGGTGACGTTAGTGGGTGATGGGCGTCCGCCTACGCGTTCAGGAACTGGGACGGCTTCAGCGCGCGACTGACGATCCGCACCTCGCCGATGTGTCCGGCGAAGCCTTGGTCGACCTCATTCGCATAGTGACCGGCGCCGACGAGCCACGGCTTGCCGACCGTCGCCAGGCCGCTCGACGGGGTCGCCGGATTACGCAGCAGCTCGGACGAGTCGACGTACACGGTGCTGTGCCGTCCGTCGTTCACGATCGCGAGGTGGAACCAGCGCCCGGCCACCTGCTCGTGACCCCAGTTGGTGAACGTGTCGTTCTTGTTGAACGGATAGACCGCCCACTGCACCTGTCGCCCACCGGAGAATCCGAGCTTCACCACCGGCTCGTCCGGGTCGCTGCCCGTCTTGCCCGCGTCCCGCCCGGTGCCGAGCCGTGAGATCAGCCCTTCCCACGAGTGGTCCTGACCATCGTCGGCGAGCTTCACGAATGCCTCGATCGTGTACCCGCCGCGGAACGTCGCCTTGTTGATCGGCGCATCGTCGGCCGTCTTCAGATACCCACCGCGTGCCGGATTCTTCCCACCCGGGAACACCCAGCTCGCATGCCCCGGCTGCTCCGGGTGGAACTCACTCGACACGCTCGGCGCATCGCCGCCCAGCTGTACGCGCGTCAGGTGGTTGCCCTGTCCGGACTGATCGACGACCTGCCCGCCGACCGGGTCGTCGAAGCGCCAGTACGCCGCTGTCCCCGGAATGACCAACTGCTTCGCCGGTCGCGCCGGCCGCACAGCTACCGGAGCGAATCCCGCGAACCGCTGCGCGAAGTCGATCGGAATGCTGAACCGATTGACGTCGTCGGTCAGCTCGATCTCGCCCTCGGCCAGTTCGCTCCGCCGGGCCGGGTCCTGCGCGAAGATCCATGGTGCGATCGTCTCGACGTCGATCGTGTTCCGGGCCAGGTCGAAGTGGTACAACCGGACCATCCCGGAACCGCCGTAGTACCGGTCCTGGAAGTTGGCCAGGTGCAGCTGCACGTCGTGCCCGGCGGCGTTCTGCTTGGTGAGCCGTCCCGGCGGCCAGAAGTGCCCGTTCAGGGTGAGGAAGATCTGGTCGTTGTCCTTCACCAGCTGGTCCCAGACCCGCACCCCGTGGTCGCTCAGCTCCGCGACGCCGGTGTCGGCGTACACGAGCTCGTGGATCGTCAGGATCACCGGCATCTTCGGATGCGCCGCGATCACCGCCCGGGCCCACGCGAAGCTCGCGTCCGACGGCCGCCAGTCCATTGCCAACAGCAACCACTGCCGCCCGGCCGCCCGGAACACGTGGTACGAGTTGTACCCGTTCGCCGTCGATCCGCCGTACGTCGGCATCCGCCGGAACCGCTGCGGCCCGAACGTTCGCAGGTACGGCGAGTCGCCGCGGGTATCGTCCTTGGACCCGTCGATGTCGTGGTTCCCGGCCAGCACCGAGTACGGCATCCGCGCGCGGTCCAGCACCTTGAACACCGGATCCGCCTGCGCGAACTCGCTCGCCAGCGCGTTCTCGACCACATCACCGAGGTGCGCCACGAACACCAAGTTCTCCGCGGACCGCTGCTCGACCAGATACTCGAAGGTCGCCGTCAACGGCGCCGGGTCACCCCGGTCCTGGTCGAACTGATACTGCGTGTCCGGTACGACGGCCACCGTGAACCGCGGGTGCTCGGTGTCGATCCGCCCGCCGTACGACGAGGTCGTCGCCGCGGCAGCACCACCATCCAGCACGCCACCCGCGACCACCGCCCCCGCGCTCAACGCTCCCGCCTGCAAAAGCCGCCGCCGGCTGGTCCCGTCGTACTGCTGATCCATCTCGCGCCTCCAGATCGCTGCCTGACACCGCAGCGAACATTAGAGCGCACCAACCAAACATCAGTGAACGCCTCCAGAACCCTGGACCAACGCACACCGTGTGACTCAGCTGAAGCCTTGCGCGATCACCGCAGGAAGCCCGCTGTCGAGGCCGGCCAGCACGCGCGTCTCGTGCGGCACCGTGGGATCCGGCAACTTGTCGAGCGCGAACCATTCCAGCCGGTCCGCCTTCCCCGGCTCCATCAACCGCGGCTCACCCGACCACCGCGACGTCGTGAAGAAGAAGTCCACCCGCTCGTCGATCGGATCCCCGTTGCCCCCGGTCCGATGCATCGCCGTCACCGCCACCAGATCCCGCGGATCGATCTCGACGCCCACCTCCTCGCGGACCTCCCGGACTGCGGCCTGGATCGCTGACTCACCAGCCTCCACATGGCCGGCCGGCACCGCCCAATACCCATCCATGTAACCGGTATTGGCCCGCAACAACATCAACACCTCGTCCCCTCGCCGCAACACCACATAAGCCGCCGGCACCACCCGAAACCGATCCATCCCCCGACCCTAACCACCCCCGCCCCCAACTTTTTTCGCCATCCATGTCAAAACCGAGGGGTCGACTTCGACGGGTAGGTAAGCGATCGGCACCGAGCCGGTCCACTGCCCCGGAGATCACCATGACTGCCACCCTCCCCACCGCCACGACCGTTGCCGCCCCGTCGGCCGGACGCCTGCTCCGCGACGGCGCCATCGCCGCCGTCCTCGCAGCCGTTGCCACCGCAGCCGTCGCCGCCGCAGGTCAAGCCGCCGGCATCAGCCTCGACGTCGCCGGCGCCCCCATCCCGCTGGCCGGTTTCGCCGTCATGACTCTCGTCTTCGCGGCCCTCGGCCTCCTCATCGCGGTCGCTCTCCGCCGGTACGCCGCCCGCCCGCGCACCGCCTGGATCCGCATCACCGTCGTCCTGACCGCCCTCTCCTTCACCCCCGACCTCCTCGCCGACGCCGCCCCCGCCACCAAGGCCCTCCTGATGACAACCCACCTGATCGCCGCCGCCCTCGTCATCCCCGCAGTAGCCCGCCGCCTCCGCTGACCACAAGCCCTACCCTGCTGAGATGAGCTACATCGAGCGCATGCGGCGGCTGGTCGGGCACGAACCACTCGTGGGCGCGGGCGTCGGCGTACTGGTGTGGAACGACCAACAGCAGGTGCTCCTCCAGCAGCGTTCGGACGACCACACCTGGTGCATCCCCGGCGGCGGCGTCGAGCCGGGGGAGCAGCTCGAGGACGCGGCCCGCCGCGAGCTCCACGAGGAGACCGGCCTGAGCATCGGCGGGCTCACACTGCTCTCAGCCCGCTCCGGCCCGGACTGCTTCATCACCTACCCCAACGGCGACCAGGTCCAAGTCATCTCCCTCACCTACCGAGCCGACTCCTGGACCGGCACCCTCGACCCCGCCAACGACGAAACCCTCGCCCTCGACTTCTTCACCCCTGAAGCGCTCCCCGCCATGAACCCCTACAACCAAGCCCTCTTCACCCACCTAGCGGCGGAAGGTCACCTGCAGGAACGACAAAGGGCCGCGAGCTAGTGCTCGCGGCCCTTTGCTGAGGAGTGTTCAGGCGGGCTTGTCGGCGTCCGGGATGTCGTCGTTCTGGCCGTCGAGGCCGTCCAGGCCGTCCTTGGCCTTGTCGACACCCTGGTCGATCTTGTCGCCGTACTTGCCGCCGGTCTTCTCGTCGACGAAGTCACCGGCCTTGTCCAGACCCGCGCCGACCTTGTCGCCGTGCTGATCGACGAGGTCGCCGGCCTTGTCCTTCAGGTCCTCGGCCTTGTCCTTGAACTTGTCGAAGATGCCCATCTCAGGGGCTCCCATTCCTGCGTAGTGAACTGCTTACTGACAGCTAGCGGTAGATGATTACACCAACCGGCCCCGAACACCTAGGACCGCCGCGAACTGTCGGACAGGAATTCAGCGGGTGTTACTCGACGTCGCCGCCGGAGTCCTGACTTCCGCCACCCGACTCGACGTCGCCGCCCGACTCCACATCACCGCCGGACTCGACGTCGCCACCGCTGAACTCGACGTCACCGCCGCTCTTCTTCAGCTCGACGTCACCACCGCTGCGCTTGGCAGCGGCCAGCTCGTCGTCCCCCAGGTCCAGCGCGTCCTTGGCCGCGTCGGACTCTCCCTCGAACGGATTCGTCACAGCTTCATTCCTCCCGTAATCCGGTGTTGCGAACTGCCGTCGTGTCTACCGGTCGCAGGGGGTCATCCACAAGGAGACCCCGAGCCTCTTGGTGCAGACTTGACCGGGCCGGTACGACGTCGGCCGGGCCGGTGCAGCGGGGTCCGGCCGGAAACTGTCACACTGGAGCGATGGCCGAACCACTCGTCGTCGCGGTCGTCGGCCCCACAGCGGCCGGCAAGTCCGACCTGTCCGTTGCCCTGTGCAAGCGCCTGGGTGGCGAGGTCGTCAATGCCGACGCCATGCAGGTGTACCGCGGCATGGACATCGGTACGGCGAAGATCACCGCCCCCGAGCGGTCCGGCGTACCGCATCATCTGCTCGACATCCTCGATGTGACCGAGACCGCGACCGTGGCCGAGTTCCAGCAGTTGGCCCGGGCCGCGATCGACGACTGCACGACGCGACAGGTCGTTCCGGTCCTGGCCGGAGGGTCCGCGCTCTACGTCCGCGCGATCCTCGACGACTTCACCTTCCCCGGCACCGATCCCGCCGTACGGGAGCGTCTTGAGGCCGAGCTGGAAGACGTCGGGTCCGGTGCTTTGCATCAGCGGCTCGCGTCGGTTGACCCCAAGGCTGCTGCCCAGATCCTGCCCAGCAACGGACGGCGGATCGTCCGGGCGCTCGAGGTCGTCGAGATCACCGGGGCGCCGTACAGCGCGACGTTGCCGGACCATCGTTACGTCTACCCAGGCGCCGTACAGATCGGTCTCGACGTGCCACGGCCCGAGCTCGACGAGCGAATCGGGCGACGGGTGGACCGGATGTTCGACTCCGGTTTCGTCGATGAGGTTCGCAAACTCCTCAAGCACGGTCTGCTCGAAGGCCGGACGGCCAACCGTGCCCTCGGCTACTCGCAGGTGATCGCGTTGCTGAACGGCGAGATCGACGAGGCCGAGGCCCGGGAGCGGACCGCGCAGTCGACCCGCAGGTTCGCGCGGCGGCAGGACTCCTGGTTCCGTAAGGACCCACGCATCACCTGGCTGCGGTACGACGACTCCGCCTTGCTGGACAAGGCGATCGATGTCCTGGCCGCAGGCAACCGAACGGGCGCCGGTGACGTAGTCGAGGTAGAAATCGCCCCTGATGCTGGGGCCGTCGATGCGAGGGGGTGACCGTGAGGCGGAGTTCCGCGAGTACTTGCTCGCGGATCGCACCCGACTGATGAGAACGGCGCTGTTGCTGACCGCGGGGGATTCGCACACCGCGGAGGATCTGGTCCAGACCGCCTGTACTCGGGTCTACGTGCACTGGCACCGGATCCGGCACGAAGGCGCCGGGCCGTACGCGCACCGCATTCTGGTGAACGCGTTCCTCGACGAGCGCCGCCGGGCCGGCCGCCACCCTGAGGTGGTGACCGCCGACACGCTCGAGCCGAGGCTGGCCGACGAGACGGATCCGGTGGACACGATCGCGGTCCGGCGGGCGCTGCTGGAGCTGGCGCCGCGGCAGCGCGCGGTCCTGGTACTGCGGTACTTCCAGGATCTCGACGTCGCGAGCTGCGCGCGCATCCTGGAGTGCACCGAGGGAACGGTGAAGAGCCAAACCGCCAAGGCTCTCAAGCGTTTGAAGGACCTGATGACCGATGAGCAGTCGGATCAGGCAACGGGGAGTGGCTGACATCCCGGCCGACAGTGGGACCGGGAGAGGGACGGAGTAGTGGACGAGGTCAAGAAGTTGCTGGAGGGGTTCGCCGAGGAGGCCGCCGTGGGGCTGCCCGCGGCGGATATCGACGCGGACATCGCGCGAGGGCGACGAGCGCTGCGCCGGATCAAGCGACGCCGCCGGGTGACCGGAGTGCTCTGTGTGGCCGCCGTATCGGCTGCTGTGCTCGCGTTCGGCAACCAGGTGAAGTGGTGGGGGAGTGCGGGCAGTTCGCCGGTCGCGTCCGGCGGGGAGACCGAGTCGTCGGCCCCAGCGTCGGGGACTCCGGCTGCACCGAGCGCCAAGGCGAGTGAAGGCGAGATGTCGCTGTTCTCCAGTGGTGTCGAGCTGGTGGCCAACAAGCAGAGCTGGAACACGATCGGCTGCACACTGACGCCAATGGGCTGGGCCCCGGAGAAGCCGATCGCTGCCAACCGCGTCGTACTGGCGCAGCCGGAGATGCGGACCGCCGAGGTCGCCACCAAGGTGGTGCTCGAGCGTCGGGCGACCGCAGTGACGCTGGATGCGGTCCGGGTGACCGATTCGGACGGCAAGACGTTCCACATCGGCACCCAATCGGGCCGGCTGACCGGTCAGGTGAAGCTGGCCGACCAGTGGCTCCTCGTGGAGGCTCCGGCGGGCAACCAGGCCTGGAACGACGACACGCTGCGCCGCTTCCTGGGGTCCTGCACGTTCAACTGATCTGGGCCGAATGCGCCCGTTGACTGGCGTGCGGGGGCGAGTTCGGGGTAGGCAGGGACAGTCCCTGCCGCCTGAGCTCTTGGAGTCCCCGGTGAAGAAGCTGGTCGCGACCCTGTCCGCGAGTGCGCTCGTCCTGTCCGGTTTCGGTCTGAGTGGTGCGTCCGCGAGTCCACCGAAACCGTCGGTACCGGAGCAGAGCCACGACACGACCCCGGCCCGGACCAAGTACCCGACAGCCATCGGGCACGGCGGTGCTGTCGCCTCGGTCGACCCCGACGCGACGAGCATCGGTCTCGACGTACTGCGTCGTGGGGGTAATGCGGTGGACGCCGCGGTCGCCACTGCGGCGGCGCTCGGTGTCACCGAGCCGTACTCCGCAGGTGTCGGTGGTGGCGGGTACTTCGTCTACTACAACGCCAAGCAGCACAAGGTCATGACGATCGACGGCCGGGAGACCGCACCGGCCACCATGCCGTCGAACGCGTTCATCAACCCGGCCACGGGAACGCCGTACACGTTCTTCCCGGACCTGGTCACGTCTGGGGTGTCCGTCGGCATTCCAGGGACGCTGGCGACGTGGGACCGCGCACTGCGCCAGTGGGGTTCGCTGCCGCTGGGCAAGGCGCTCAAGCCGGCCGCCGACCTGGCCGACCGCGGGTTCGTGGTCGACACGACGTTCCGCAGTCAGACGCTGGACAACAAGGCGCGGTTCTCGGCCGTCGTACCGACCGCCAAGCTGTTCCTGCCGGGCGGAGACGCACCACAGGTCGGGACGCTGTTCAAGAACCCCGAGCTGGCCGACACGTACCGGATGCTCGGCGCTAAGGGCCTTCCGGCGTTCTATGGCGGCGCACTGGCCGGTGAGATCGCTTCGGTGGTGAAGAACCCGCCCAAGGCGCCGGGCGCGACGCTGCCGCTGATGCCGGGCTACCTGACCACTGCGGACCTCGCGAAGTACAAGGTGATCGACCGTGCGCCGACCAAGGTCCGGTACGACGGTGTGGACGTCTACGGCATGGCACCGTCCTCATCGGGTGGCACCACGGTCGGGGAGGCGCTGAACATCCTCGCTCCGCTGCACCTGAGCAAGCAGTCGACGCCGCAGGCGCTGCACAGCTACCTCGAGGCGTCCGCACTCGCCTTCGCGGACCGCGGTGCGTACGTCGGTGATCCGGCGTACGTCGACGTACCGCAGCAGGAACTGTTGTCGCGCGGCTTCGGTGCCGAGCGCTCCTGCCTGATCGACCCGGCCAAGGCGTCGGCGAAGCCGCTCGCGCCTGGTGTGCCGGACGGTTCCTACGGCTCCTGTGGTGCGACCGCCACGACCAAGGAGGGCCCGGACACCGAGGGCCTGTCCACCACGCACCTGGTGGCCGCGGACAAGTGGGGCAACGTGGTCTCGTACACGCTGACGATCGAGCAGACCGGCGGCAGCGGCATCACCGTCCCGGGCCGTGGCTTCCTGCTGAACAACGAGCTCACCGACTTCTCCGCCGTGTACAACGCCGCCGACCCGAACCGCATCCAGCCGGGCAAGCGTCCGCGCTCCTCGATGTCGCCGACGATCGTGCTCCGCAACGGCAAGCCGTTCCTGGCGCTCGGTTCGCCCGGTGGCTCGACGATCATCACCACCGTCCTGCAGACACTGACCAACCGCCTGGATCGCAACATGACGCTGCCCGAAGCCGTGGCAGCGCCGCGTGCGTCCCAGCGCAACACTCCTGCTGTCAGCGCTGAGCCGCCCTTCATCGACGCCTACGGCACTGCGCTGAAGCCCTACGGTCACACGCTGGTCCCGAGCGGTGATGCGCTCACCTCAGCGGCCGAGATCGGCGCTGTGGCCGCCCTTGAGTTCCTTCCCGACGGCGCCTACCTGGCCGCCGCCGAACCCGTCCGCCGGGGCGGTGGCTCCGCCGGCACCGTCCACCAGCTCTGGCCCGCCACCCGCTAGCCGGGGGCTTAGACAGGAACCGGTGGCCTTGAACAATGCATAACTTGTTCACGGCCACCGCGTGGCCCCAATGCGTGGCTAGACAGTGCGGATGATGGCGGCCACGAGGGTGGCTCGTTCGGTGAGGGTTGTGGCGACGGCTTGTTCGTGGACTGCATGGGCGCCCTTGCCGACCGGGCCGAGGCCGTCGAGGGTGGGGATGCCGAGCCAGCCGGTCAGGTTGGTGTCGGCGGCACCTGAGGCGGCCGCGCCGCCTACCTGCTGACCGACCTCCGCGCCGGCCGCGATCACCTTCGCCAGCAGCTCATCCGTCGCCGCCGACGGCTGCCACGCGGGCCGGTTCGACATCACCTTCGCCTCGACCACGGCCTCACGTCGTACCGGGGCTAGTGCCGTCACAGCATCCAGTACGGCGGTCTCGGTCTCGGGATCGACGAACCGGAACCCGACATCCGCCCAGGCCGAACCGGCGACCACGTTGGTCCGCCCACCGCCCTCGATCGTGCCGACGTTGCAGAGCACTTGGTTGTTCTGGGCAACAATCGAGCGCACCGCGATCAGCTGGTCGACGAGTTCGTCGATCGCCGAGATACCGCTCTCCGGGTCGAGCGCGGCATGCGCTTCGCGTCCCGTGACCGTGATCCGGACCCTCGTGCTTCCCCAGCGTGACGTCTTCAGATCGCCGTTCGGGTGCGGCGGTTCGAGCCCGAAGGCCGCGATCACTCCGGCTGACTCCGCCGTCACCAGCTCCCGCGCGGTCGGCGAACCGACCTCCTCGTCGGCGACCACGATCACCCGCACCGGCCGATGATCCGCGTCGGAAACCTGTTCGAGAGCGCTCTCCAGGATCACCAGCCCGCCCTTCATGTCGAAGACGCCCGGCCCGTGGATCACCCCGTCCTCGACCCGCCACGGCATCGCGCCGGCCAACTGCCCGACCGGCCAGACCGTGTCGTGGTGCGCCAGGAAGAGCACCGGAGCGGCATCAGAGAGCGCTCCCCGGCCCGGGAAATCGGCGACCACGTGATCCCCGGTGGCGGCCGCGACCCGGCGGGTGGTACCCCCGAGGTCGGCGTACCGCTGGACGAGGCGGTCGGCGAACGCGTTCAGCGCGCCGGCGTCACCGGTCGGCGTCTCGTCGGTGACATAGCTGCGGAGGCGATCGATCATGAGCGGCAGGTTCATAAATACGGAACGTATCACCATCTGGTCGAGGATTGACTCCTCCGTTCGGAAGGAGTTCTATTCAGGCGACGGACATGATCCGTTCCGTATCTTTGAGAGGAGCATGCGGTGTCCGATGACTTCCGGGCGGTCTCGCTGAGCACCCCCGCGCAGTACGCCGCCGCTGCCGCGCTGTACCGCGAGGTGTTCGGCTACCGGCAGCCGGACCACGGCGTGAACCCCCGTCTGCTCGCCGCGCTCGCCCGGAACGGCGGGTCGGTGGTCGGCGTCCTGGACGCGACCGACCGCCTGGTCGCCTTCGCCTACGGCTTCCCGGGAACGTCGGAGAGCGCTCTCTACCACTACTCCCAATCAGCCGTCGTCGTTGCCGGCCTCCAGGGCCGCGGCCTCGGCCGGATGCTCAAGTACGCCCAGCGCGACGTCGCTCTCGCCAACGGCATGACCCGGATGCGCTGGACCTACGACCCCTTCCAGGTTCGCAACGCCCACTTCAACCTGAACGTCCTCGGCGCCCGCGCCCGTTGGTACACCCCGGATCTCTACGGTCCCGGCACCGACCGATTGGTCGTCGAGTGGGACCTCACTCGAGCGCCGTCCTCCGGCCGCGCTCCCGTCGCCGAGATCCCCGTGCCGACCGATCGCGCATCCGTCACCGATGATGTGGTCGCCCGGGTCCGCGAGGAGTTCGCCGAGCTGCTCGCCATGGGCCTGATCGCGACCGGGATCCACCGCGACGACGACCACACCGCGTCATACGTGTTCGGAGCAGCTGAATGAACGAGAAGCAGAACCGCGAACTCACCAGCCCCCAAGACCGGTACGACGCACGTCTGCAGCGACGGTCGTCGACCCTGCTCCAGCGGCGCGTGGTCGAACAGGAGCGGGCCTCGATCGAGGAGGCGCTCGACAAGATCCTCGCCGACGACGCGGTCGCGCAGGCGGCGGCCCGGATCGTCGCCGCCCGCCGACGCTTCGTGGTCGGGTCGGCGAAATCGTTCTCCTACGCGTCGCTGCTCGCCTTCGACCTGAGTGCCGGCTTGTCCCAGGTGACGCTCGTCGACGGCACTGTCGTCCGCGCGGTCGACGTACTCTCCGACGTCCGCGCGAACGACCTGATGGTCGCGTTCTCCCTGCGCCGCTATCGCCGCGACACCGTCGAGATCGCCAACGCCTTCAAGGCGGCCGGCGGCGAGCTTGTCGTCGTCACCGACTTCGAGGACGCGCCGCTGGCAGCGGTCGCCGACCAGTGCATCTACGTCGCGACCGGGAGTGCGTCGTACGTCGATTCGCCGACCGTGATCGTCTCCGTCCTGCACGTGCTCGCGACCCTGACCACGGCCAGCGCCAAGGGGGCCCGGCGCCGGCTGGGAGAGCGCGATCGCCTGAACACCGAGCTCGGCCTGTACATCTCCTGAGAGGAACCGTCCATGAAGATCGTCGCGGCCAAGCTGCACCGGGTCCGGCTGCCGCTGGTGCACGAGTTCCGGACCAGCTCGCACGGCAAGAGCATGCTCGACCACATCCTGGTCGAGCTGACCGACGACTCGGGCGCGGTGGGCTGGGGCGAGGTCGCCTCGCCGTCGGACCCGTTCTACGCACCCGAGACGGTCGAATCCTGCTGGCACCTCGGAGAGCGCTATCTCGTGCCTGCGATCCTCGGCAAGGAGTGGGAGCGCCCCGAGCAGTTGTCGCAACTGTGGGCAAAGGTCCGCGGCAACCAGTTCGCCAAGTCCGGCCTGGACACGGCCGGATGGGTGCTCTGGGCAACTACCAACGGCGTCCCGCTCGCCGAAGCTCTAGGCGGTACCCGGACCGAGGTGGTGGCCGGCGTCTCCCTCGGCATCGAGCCGACGATCGACGCCCTGCTCGCGGAGGTCGAGCGGCACCTGGCCGCCGGATACCCGCGCGTGAAGCTGAAGATCGCCCCCGGCTGGGATGTCGAGCCCGTCCGCGCCGTCCGTTCCGCGCACCCCGACCTGGATCTCCATGTCGATGCCAACGGCATCTATACCGCGGAGCAGTCGGATCACCTGAAGGCGCTCGACGAGTTCGGCCTGACGATGATCGAGCAGCCCTTCGCGCCCCGCGACCTGCTCGCCCACGCGAACCTGCAGCGGCAGATCGCCACTCCGGTCTGCCTGGACGAGAGCGTCGAGACCTTGAAAGATCTCGAGACAGCGCTCTTTGTGCAAGCGATCCGCGTTCTCAACATCAAGGTCTCCCGGATGGGCGGCCTCACCCCGGCCCGCGCCGCCCACGACCGCGCGCACGAAGCGGGCATCCCGGTCTGGTGTGGTGGCATGCACGAGTTCGGCATCGGCCGAGCGGCGAATGTAGCGCTCTCCAGCCTGCCCGGCTTCTCACTCCCGTCCGACGTCTCGGCCTCCGCCAAGTACTACGCCCAGGACGTCATCACCCCACCCGTCGTCGCGACCCAGGGCGTCGTACAGGTGCCAACCGCGCCAGGCCTGGGCCATGACGTCGACACAGCCTTCATCGCCCAGAACGCGGTGACCTCGATCGAGTTCTCCGCATGAGATTGATCGTCAACGGACGCGTCCTCGACGGTACCGGTGCCGAGGAGAAAGCGCTCTCTGTGCTCATCGACGGCGAGCGCATCGTCGACCTGCTGCCGCCCGGCGCGACCGTGGACGCCGAGCTGATCGATGCGCAGGGCGGCATCGTCGCGCCAGGCTTCATCGACCTGCACTCCCACGCGGACTTCACCGTCCGTACGTCGCCGTCTGCAGAGACTCAACTGCACCAGGGCGTCACGACCCTCCTCACCGGCAACTGTGGCTGGTCACCGTTCCCGATCACCGACCTCGACGAACTGCGCGCCGGCGCAGCCTTCCTGGGTGCGCAACACGACTGGTCCTGGCGAGACGGAGCAGGCTTCGCCGAAGGCGTCACCGCCGCCGTCAACGTCGCATTGCAGGTCGGCCACTGCACACTCCGGATAGCAGCGATGGGCAGCGCCGAACGCCCACCGTCACCCGAAGAACTCCGCCGCATGCAAGACCTGCTCCGGGAGGCTGCAGACCAGGGAACGGTCGGCTTCTCCACCGGACTCATCTACGCGCCGGGTGCGTACGCGGATCCGGCCGAAGTGGCGGTGCTGGTCGCCACAGCCGCGGAGTGCGGCCTGCTGTACTCGACGCACATCCGCAACGAGGGCGCAGACCTCCTCCAGGCCCTGGACGAGGCTGTGACTGCTGCACGAGCAGGGGGAGCGCGCCTTGAGGTCTCGCATCTCAAAGCGGTTGGCGCACCGAACCACGGCCTGGTCGCTGCCGCCCTTGACCAGCTCGACCAGGCCCGCGCGGACGGCGTTGACGTCACCTGGGACGCCTACCCGTACACAGCCACCAGTACGACGCTCACTACCCGGCTGCCGATCTGGGCCCTCGACGGCGGTACGCAAGCACTCCTCGCGAGACTCAAAGACCCCGGAGAGCGCGAGCGTATCGCCCACGCGCTCCGCACCTCCGGCCTGTTCGATCCAAGTGCGGTAGTCATCGCGTCCCTCCCACCAGGCCGCTACTCCGACGCTCGCGGCCACTCGCTGGCCGACATCGCCCAAGCAGACAACGTGGATGCGGCAGAGGCCGTCTGCCGAGTGCTGGAGCACCACCACGCCGCGGTCGGTGTGGTCAATCACGCGATGAGCCCCGAGGACGTAGAGACCGTTCTGCGGCATCCTTGCACCAGCATCGCGAGCGACGGCTGGATTCTGGACGCCACTGGCCCCGGACACCCGCATCCACGCAACTTCGGCACATTCCCGCGGGTCCTCGGCCACTACACCCGAGAGCAGCAGGTGCTGACGCTCCCCGAGGCAGTCCGTCGGATGACGAGCCTTCCGGCCGCCCGTCTCGGTCTGACCGACCGCGGCGTGCTCACGCCCGGTGCAGTAGCCGACCTCGTCGTGTTCAACCCGGATCAGATCGCAGACAGGTCGACGTACGCGGATCCTTGGCAGCTATCGGTCGGAGTCGTGCACGTACTCGTGGCAGGCGAGCCGGTGCTGGCGAACGGCGTACCGACTGGCGCGCGGCCTGGCCGCGTCCTCACCGAGTCTTGAAGCGCTTGGGCTCACTGGGCAGCGGCGGCGGGGCCACTGCCGGCTCGTCGTCCGCAGTCTCCAGCCACCCGTCGTACTCGGCCAGCAACGCATCCAGCTCAGGACGGCTCACACCAGCAGGCAGTACGACGACCCACGGGTGGTCCTCGTCGTCGTCCTCGCCGTGGAACCGCCCCCGCCGTACGGCGCCGTCCAGCTGCGCAGCCACCGACGAGGCGTCCTCCTGCTCCCAGAAGTAGGCGATCAGCTCCATAACCCCACACCGTACGATCTAGGCATGACGAGCACCACGTTCCCCTGGCTGAAGGGCCATGGCACGGAGAACGACTTTGTGATCCTTCCTGACCCCGATGGCACGGTCCACGGGGAGCTGGACGCGGAGCTGGTGCAGTTCCTGTGTGACCGCCACGCCGGCCTCGGCGCGGACGGCGTACTGCGGGTCCTCCAGGGCACCAGCCAGTCGTACGTCGAGGACGGCGGCGACTGGTTCATGGACTACCGCAACGCCGACGGTTCGATCGCGGAGATGTGCGGCAACGGCGTCCGCGTGTTCGTGCGGTACCTCGCAGACGCCGGACTGATCGACGACAAGCCGGTCCGCGTCGGCACGCGGGCAGGGGTCAAAGAGGTCGTCCAGAACGACGACGGTACCCTCACCGTCGACATGGGCGAACCCACCCTGCCCGGCCCCGCCGGAATCGTCGTCACCGCCAATGGCCACCAGTGGCCCGCTCTGCACGTCGACATGGGCAATCCACACGCAGTGGCGTTCATCGAGGACCTGTCCGAGCCGGGCAACCTGTGCGACCAGCCCAGCTGGTCCCCGACCGAGGCGTTCCCGCACGGCGTCAACCTGGAGTTCGTCGTACGGCGTGGTCCGTACGACGTGGACATGCGCGTCCACGAGCGTGGTTCGGGGGAGACCCGGTCCTGTGGCACGGGAACGTGCGCTGTGACCGTGGCGGCCGCTCTGAAGGCCAACCAGGAGCTACCGGTCACGTACCGCGTCGGCGTACCGGGTGGTGAAGTGAGCGTGACGTGGCGGGCAGACAACCACCTGGAGCTCACCGGTCCGGCCGTCCTGCACGCCCGCGGGGACTTCGACCGCGCCTGGCTGAACGGGAATTCAGGCACGCGCTGAGGCGTTGACGTGGTTAATCGGGTCGCCTGTACTGGTGGCCCGTGCCAACATGGAAGGTATATGACGACCCAATCGAACGCATACGAAGAGACCTCCGACGTCGAAATTGACCTGCTTCAGGGCGATGACTCCGGCGCTTCGTTGACGGGTCACGACGACTACGACGACGACCGCGAAGGCAACACCGAAGGCCTAGAGCTCGAGGAGCGCAACGCGCTTCGCCGCGTCGTCGGCATGTCGACCGAGCTGACCGACATCAGCGAGGTCGAGTACCGCAAGCTGCTGCTGGAGCGGGTGCTGCTGGTCGGCGTCTGGACCGAAGGCAGCGCCGAGGACGCCGAGAACTCGCTGGCCGAGCTGAAGCTGCTCGCCGAGACGGCCGGCTCCGAGGTGCTGGACGGTGTCATCCAGCGCCGCAAGAAGCCCGACCCGGCGACCTTCATCGGTTCCGGCAAGGTGACCGACTTGCGCAACCTGGTCGCGGCCTCGGGCGCGGACACGGTGATCGCCGACGGTGAGCTGGCTCCTGCGCAGCTGCGCAACCTGGAGGACAAGCTCAAGGTCAAGGTGGTCGACCGGACCGCGCTGATCCTGGACATCTTCGCGCAGCACGCGAAGAGCAAGGAAGGCAAGGCCCAGGTCGAGCTGGCGCAGCTGCAGTACATGAAGCAGCGCCTGCGTGGTTGGGGTGGAAACCTGTCCCGCCAGGCCGGTGGCCGGGTCGGTGCGGCCGGTGGCGGTATCGGTGGCCGTGGTCCTGGTGAAACCAAGATCGAGACCGACCGGCGCCGGATCAACACCAAGATCTCCAAGCTGCGCCGGATGCTCAAGGACATGAAGAGCACCCGCTCGACCATGCGTCAGGAGCGTCGCCGCAACCTGGTCCCCTCGGTCGCGATCGCGGGCTACACCAACGCGGGCAAGTCCTCGCTGCTCAACCGGATCACGGGCGCCGGCGTCCTGGTCGAGGACGCACTGTTCGCGACCCTGGACCCGACCACCCGCCGGACCACGACGTCCGACGGTCGCGTCTACACGCTGACCGACACGGTTGGTTTCGTCCGGCACCTGCCGCACGACATCGTCGAGGCCTTCCGCTCCACGCTGGAGGAGGTCGCGGACGCGGACCTGCTGCTGCACGTGGTCGACGGTTCGCACCCTGACCCGCTGTCGCAGATCCAGGCGGTCCGTGAGGTCCTGGGCGAGATCAACGCCCTCGACGTTCCCGAGATCATCGTGATCAACAAGGCCGACGCCGCCGACGCACTCGCTCTCGCGCCGATCCTGGCCCGTGAGCCGCGCGCGATCGTCGTCTCGGCCCGCACCGGCGAGGGCATCGACAAGCTCCGCGCGTACCTCGAGGGCGCCCTCCCGCAACCGCACATCTCGCTCGACCTGCTGCTGCCCTACGAGCGCGGCGACCTCGTGTCCCGCATCCACTCCGAAGGCGCGGTCGAGCAGTTGGAGCACACAGGCGACGGCACCCGGGTCACCGCCCGGGTCCACCCCGCTCTGGCCGACGAGCTCACGCCGTACGAGGTGGCTTCGGCCTAAGCAGGACACAAGAAAACGACCCCCGCCGAGGCGGGGGTCGTTCTTTGTCAGGTCAGGTCACTACTTGCGCTTGGAGACCTGGACCTTGATCGTCGTGCCGGTGCGGGAGAGCACCTTGATGTTGACGCCGTTGTTCGGGACCTTGACGCCGGCCATCGGCTGCTCGGCGAACCAGTACGCCTTGGAGTCGTTGAAGGTCGGTACGCCGTCCTGACCGCGGATGTAGCTGGTCTGGCCGTTGATGTGCAGGCTCAGCGAGTCCGCCTTCTCGGTACCGAACGGAGCGTCGTACCCGCCGACCCGCGGCCGCCAGAGCTGGCCGTCGAGACGGTTGATCGGGACCGGGTGGCTGTCGACCGGCAGCACCAGACCCTCACCGGGGTGCACGTTGGTGTTGTTGTCCTCCTGCGAGGTGTCCCAGTACCAGACCAGCAGGCCGTCCTGGTAGGGGAAGTGCTCGACCTTGTCCGGCGCCGTGTTCGCGAAGCCGAAGTTGTACGGACCGGTCTTCAGGTACTGGTCCTGGTCGACGTAGTTGATGTGCGACGCGAGGTAGTAGTTGTCGTGCAGGCTCGTGTACGTCGCACCGATCGCGCTGAAGCCGTTGAGCGTCCAGCCATCGGGTGAGGTCTCGGCGCCCGAGGTGACGACCGCGGTCGCTCCCGAGGTCACCTTGATCTCGTCGGCGAAGAAGCCCTTGCCGCCGGCCGCCGGGTCGGTGGTGTAGCGGAACTGCAGGCCGATCGTCTTACCGGCGTACGCGGACAGGTCGAACGTCGCCGGGACCCAGCCGGTGCTGGTGCCGTCGATGCCGTTGCCCTCGGCCGCCTTGGTGATGTTGCCCGGGATCGGCTTGTAGCCGGTGCCGTCGTTCACCTCGACGTAGGCGTAGTCACACGGGTCCGGACCGCAGTCCTCGATGTCCCAGTTCGCCTGGAAGTTGAGGCTCGCCGCGGCGCCGGCAGGCAGCGTGACCTGACGGTTCATGGTGTGCGTGAAGGCGTTGCCCTGACCACTCCACCACGACTTGGTGCCGGCCGCCGGAGCGACCAGGTCGTGCGACACCTGCTTCTTCGGCAGGGTCACCACGAGGCCCTGGGCCTTCTTGGAGTTGTACTCGTGCGGTCCGAGCTCGAGGGTGCGGTTCTGACCGGCCGCCACGATCTCGTAGTCCAGCCAGCCCAGCTGCAGCTTGTCCCAGGCGCCCATGTCGGCGGCCTGCTCGCCCAGACCACCGTCGGTGGCCTTGCTGACGCGGCTCTGCGCCATGATCGTCCACCAGTTGACGCTGTTCTCGACCGGTGCGCCGGAGGTGTCGTAGTGGTCCGGCAGACCGAGGTCGTGGCCGTACTCGTGCGCGAAGACGCTGATGCCGCCGTTCTCCGGCTGGATCGTGTAGTCGCCGACCCACAGGCCGGTGTCACCGATCTGGGCACCACCACGCGGGTTGGTCGCGGGGCCACCCGGGTACTGCACCGACCAGCGGTGCGACCAGATGGCGTCCTCACCCTGCTGCGGGTCGCCGTCGGCCTGGTCGCCACCGGCGTGCACGATCTGGAAGTGGTCGATGTAGCCGTCGGGCTCGTTGAAGTTGCCGTCACCGTCGAAGTCGTAGCGGTCCCACTGGTCGAACGACTTCAGATCGGCCGTGATCTGGGCAGCCGTGCGGCCCTTGGCCTTCTGGTCGACGACCCACTGGTTCACCGCGTCCTGGACCAGCGCCCAGGTGTTGTTGCAGACGTTGCCGGCGCACGGAGTGCCGTTGGACCGGCCGTAGCGGGCCTCGTTGTACTTGACCTTCACCCAGTCGGTGACGGTGCCGTCGACGCTGTACCGGCCGGACGACTGCTTCTCGTAGTACTTCTTGACCGAGTTGCCCTTGCCGAAGTACAGGTCCTGGAAGTGCTTCTGGCTGTAGTCGGCCTGCCAGACGGTGCTGTTGTCCACCGAGCGGTCGGGCTGGGGGATCTGGTTGCGCAGCGGTCCCTCGAAGGTCGCGGGGCCCTGGATGGCCGGCGCGGTGTCCTGGTCGGGGTAGCTCGGGTGCCGCTCGTTGCCGAACTCGGCGAGCACGACGAAGATCTTGTCGCTCTTCTCCCGCGCCAGCTCGACGTACTGGTCGACCTTGCCGGTCTTGCCGGCCTTGAGTCCCTTGGACCCGGCGGCCTTGGTACCGACCTTGACGACGGTGCTGCCGTTGCGGACCTCAGGCTTGGCCTTGCCGGCCAGGACGTCGGTGAGCGCCTCCTGGCGGAGCTCACGGCGCTTGTCCTCGAGCGGGTTGGGCAGCTCGTCCGGTGCCGGCGCGGACTCGCTGGCGGTCGGCGTGGTCGCGCTAGTGGGCAGTGTGACGGCGTTTCCGGCCTGGGCCCACCCGAGCCCGGCGGTCGCCGCTAAGGCCAGGCTGAACAGCCCAGCGGGTAGCTTGCGCACGATTCCCCTCCATGCATTGTTGACCACCGCGGTGGTGACGCGGCGTATTCAAAGCTCCCCCGAGCGTGTTTTGCGCGAGAGTACGGGGAAATCCGGCGGCTTCGGAAGCGGATGGCGGAAAAAACCGGGAAAGCAGCGGGGAAACCTGCACCATGAGTGGTCTTACTCAGCCGACCGAGTACGACGCCTCCCCTGCGGCGGGCCGGGTCGTTGACAGACTGTGCCGGTGGAACGCGATCCGGTCGACCTCCTGCAGCCCTTGTGGCGTGCCCTGGTCGTGTTCCGGCTGATCACCTTCGGCTTCGCCTGTTTCGGCGTCTGGACCCGCTGGGACGCGATCGTCCACCCGTACGGCGCCGTCCTGCAGCTGGTCGTCATGGGGGTGTGGACGGTCGTCTCGTCGATCGGCTACAGCCGGCGCTGGGGCCGCCGCAACACCCGGCTCGCTTTCGCCGACCTGATCATCACTGTCGGTTGCATGTACGCCACGCTGCTCGCACAGCCGCTGATCCACATCCGCGGCGGTGCGTCGGTTCTGACCTCGATCTGGGTCGCCGGGCCGGTGCTGGCGCTGGCGATCTCGCGTGGTCGTGACGGCGGGCTGCTGGGCGCAGTGACGGTCAGTATGGCGCTGCTGTCGCTGCGTGGCGTCGATCAGCTGGGCAAGGTACTCGGCAACGTGCAGCTGTTGCTGGTCGCCGGACTGGTCGTCGGGTACGCCGCCTCCACCCTGCGGCGTGCTGGTGAGCGGCTCCGGGAGGCGATCGCGGCAGAGAGCGCGACCGCTGAGCGACTGCGGTTGAGCCGGTCGATCCATGACGGTGTCCTGCAGGTGCTCGCACAGGTGCAGCGCCGCGGTCACGCCATCGGTGGTGAGGCCGTTGAGCTGGCTGAGCTGGCCGCTGAGCAGGAGGTCGCTCTACGGACGCTGATGTCCAGCCGCCCGGCCGCCGTCGGAGGCGGCCGGATCGACCTGTGCGCCCAGTTGTTGCCGTTGGCCACCACCAAGATCGACGTGGTGGTGCCGGCCGTACCAGTCCTCCTTCCACCCACGGCTGCCGACGAACTGGTTGCCGCAGTCAAGGAGGCGCTCAGCAACGTGCACAAGCATGCAGGTGCCGAGGCGCGGACGTGGGTCGTGGTCGAGGACCTCGACGACGCCGTACTGGTGTCGATCCGCGACGATGGCATCGGTACGACGCCCGCCCTGCTGGAGCGGGCCCGGACCGACGGCCACCTCGGTGTCAGCCAGTCGATCCGCGGCCGGATCACCGACTTGGGCGGTACCGCCACCGTCCGCACCGCACCAGGCGAAGGAACCGAGTGGGAGTTGAAGGTAAACCGACCATGACCAGAGTGATGATCGTCGACGACCACCCGATGTGGCGCGAAGGGGTGGCCCGAGACCTGGGCAGTCGTGGGTACGACGTCTGTGCGACCGCGCAGGATGTCGGGAGTGCGGTGAAGATCGCCCTGGCCACGCGACCGGATGTCGTGGTGATGGACCTGCAGCTGGGCGACGGTTCCGGGGTCGATGCGACCCGCGAGATCACCGCGGCGCTCCCCGACACCCGGGTGCTCGTCCTGTCGGCCAGCGCGGAACAGAACGACGTACTGGCTGCTGTGAAGAACGGTGCGTCGGGCTATCTGGTGAAGTCGGCGTCCCTGGACGAGTTCGACGACGCAGTACGGCGTACTGCCGACGGGGACGCGGTCTTCAGTGCTGGACTGGCCGGACTGCTGCTGGGGGAGTACCGGCGGCTCGGAGCTGGTCCCGAAGTACCGCATCTGACCGAGCGGGAGACCGAAGTGCTCCGGCTGGTTGCACGGGGGCTGACTGCTCGCCAGATTGCCACCCGGCTGGTGCTGTCACACCGCACCGTGGAGAACCACGTGCAGAACACCCTGCGGAAGCTGCAGTTGCACAACCGCGCTGAGCTGGTCCGCTACGCGATCGAGCATGGGATCGACGCCCCCGAGTAGTCCCCGGGGGCGTCTGCCCTTGTTTTACAGGCCGTTCGTGAAGAGCAGGCGGTTGACCGTGCCGCCGGTGCTGCCACCGCTGACGACGTTCGGCGTCGCGTTGGTCTCGATGTAGGACTTGACCGCCGCCGGCGTGGCCGTCGTGTTGGTCTGCAGGTAGAGCGCCGCGACACCTGCCACGTGCGGCGTCGCCATCGAGGTGCCGCTCATCGCACCACTGCCGCCCGTGCGCAGCGTGGAGATGATCGCCGAGCCCGGCGCGTACACGTCAACACATGCACCAGTGCTCGAGTACGACGCCCGCGCGTCGTTCTTCTCCGAGGCCGCGACGACGAGTGCGGTCTCGATCTTGCGCGGCAGCCGCGCACAGGAGTCGCCGCCGGTGTTGCCGGCCGAAGCGGCCAGGAAGACACCGGAGTTGATCATGGCGCGCAGCGACGTCTCCAGCGTGGTGTTCGCGTCGAAGTTCCACGAAGCGTTGGCCACGGCGGGCTTGACCGCGTTCCGGGTCACCCAGTCCACGGCCGCGATCGCGGAGGACGCCGTACCGCCGCCGTTGCAGTCCAGCCACTTCACGCCGTGCAGCCGGGCGCCCTTGGCCACGCCGTACGTCGCGGATCCGATCGTCCCGGCGACATGGGTGCCGTGGCCCATGCAGTCGGTGTTGTTGGTGTCGATGCCGTTGAAGTCGAAGGTGGCGCGGCCGCCGAAGTCCGGGTGCGACGGCGTGATGCCGGTGTCGATGATGTAGGCGTTCACACCCTGGCCGGTGCGCGTGTAGGTGTAGGAGTTCGACAGCGGCAGGTTGCGCTGGTCGATCCGGTCAATGCCCCACGACGGCGGGTTGGTCTGGGTCGCGTCGAGGGCGTTCTCGATCCGCACGTCCTGCGAGATCGCGATCACGTCCGGGCTCTTCTGCAGGGCGCTCAGCTGGGCGGCGGTGAGCTTCGCGCTGAAGCCGTTGACCGCGGTGCTGAACTGCTTCTGCGGGGTGATGCCCAGGCTGCTCTTGAGCTTCAGGCCCTTCTTCAGTTCGACGATGTAGGTGTCCTTGATGACAGAGACGCCGGGCTCGGCCTTGGCGACCTGGACGATGATCCGGTCCGGGCCGGGAGCGGTTGCGCCGGCGGCACCGGCGGTGGCGAGCGCGAGAGCCGGGGCCAGGCCCACGGCGAGAATCAGCGAGACGGTACGACGCACGGGTTCCTCCTCAAGGAACTCATCACCCACCGGGGCGGAGGGGTGATCACCCACGGTCCGTGGACAGCTACGGAACGGGGTGGAGGATGAAGTTAGGTCGGGCTCACCTGACGCGTCAATCAATTCCGATGCGCACTGATGTCATGGCACTGCGCTGCCGTGGGGTGTTCGTTTGTTCACCCCCGCTGAGCGTGAAATCGGCCTCCTAGCCGCGACCCGATCGCTTGTGAATGTGTTCGACGACCGCTTGAATCGGGTTCGTACACTGTGCGTTCCACGCTTGCCGTGACTGCTCTGCGTCACGACACCCGTACTACGGGTGCCCATCCCCGGAGGCTGTAGTGAACCGGTCGTCGCTCATCCGCGCGCTCCTGGCGTTCTTCGTCCTGGCCGCCTCGACGTACGTCGTACTGACTGCGAAGCCCGAGTTGGGCCTCGATCTGCGCGGCGGTACGCAGATTGTGCTGGAGGCGAAGGATGCGCCGGGGGTCAACGTCACCAGCGACATCACCGACAAGGTGACGCAGGTGCTGCACCGGCGCGTCGACGCCCTGGGTGTCGCCGAGCCGAACGTGACCCGCCAGGGCGAGAACCGGATCATCGTCGAGCTCCCTGGTGTCCAGGATCCGCGCGAAGCCGCGAAGGTGGTCGGCAAGACCGCTCAGCTGACCTTCCACGAGGTGCTGAACCAGGTCGCCGAGAAGCCGGCCAAGACGGCCAAGGGTGAGATCTGGCTGCCCAGTGACACGGGAGGCGTGCTTCAGCTTTCGCAGCCGGCGATGACCGGCGAGCTCGTCAGCGGCGCCGACGGAATGATCGACCCGCAGCAGCCGGGCCAGGGCTGGTTCGTCCAGATGAAGTTCCAGGGCGACGGCGGCAAGATCTGGGCGAACATCACCGGCAAGGCCGCCTGCGAGCCGGTGAACACCCCGAAGCGGCAGATCGCGATCGTCCTCGACAACGAGGTGATCAGCGCTCCGCAGGTGGACCCGAACGGCGGCAACCAGCTCTGCAACACCGGCATCGCCGGCGGCACCAGCACGATCAGCGGCACCTTCACCGAGCAGGAGGCGAAGGACCTCGCCGCGCTGATCGAGGGCGGCTCGCTGCCGGTCCCGGTCGAGATCATCGACCAGCGCTCGGTCGGCCCGTCGCTCGGCGCCGACGCCATCGAGGCGAGCGCGACCGCGGCGATCATCGGACTGGCGCTGACCGCGATCTTCATCATCTTCGTCTACCGGCTGGTCGGTCTGATGGCCGTGCTCGGCCTCATCGGGTACGCCGGGATGTCGTACGCCGCCCTCACGGCGCTCGGCGCCACCCTGACCCTGCCGGGCCTGGCCGGTTTCGTGCTCGCCATCGGGATGGCGGTCGACGCCAATGTCCTGGTCTTCGAGAGAGCCCGGGAAGACCACATCAGCGGGCGGACCGACGGCCTGCGCCGATCACTGCGCAGCGGCTTCCAGAACGCGTTCTCCGCGATCGCGGACTCCAACATCACCACGCTGCTCGCGGCCGGTCTGCTGTTCTTCCTGGCGGCCGGTCCTGTGCGCGGATTCGGCGTCACGCTGAGCATCGGTGTGCTGGCCTCGCTGCTGTCCGCATTGGTGGTCACCCGGGTGCTGGCCGAGTTCTTCGTGTCGCGCAAGTTCGTCCTGAAGCGCCCCGGCCTGAGCGGCATCGCGGGGCACGGCCGAGTACGCATCTGGCTGGAGGACAAGCGTCCTGCGTTGATGAGCCACAGCCGGCGATGGTTGCTGATCAGCGCGGTCGTGATCGCGGTCGGCGTCGCGGGCGTCGTCGTACGGGGTCTCAATCTCGGGATCGAGTTCACCGGCGGCCGGCTGCTCGAGGTGAGTACGGCGCAGCGGATCACGCCGGACCAGGCGCGCGCGGCGGTGAGCGAGGCCGGGTATCCGACGGCCATCGTGCAGGCGTCCGGGGTTGATGACATCACCGTGCGGACGGGGACGATCTCCAACGACGAGGCGGAGAAGATCCGCGAATCCATCGGGCGGATGGGTGGTGGCGCGGAGGTTGTGCGCAACGAGAGCATCGGTCCGTCGCTCGGCCAGGAGCTGCGCAACAAGGGCCTGATCGCGCTTGGGATCGCCCTGCTGGCGCAGCTGGCTTATCTGGCCGCACGGTTCCGCTGGACCTTCGGCGCGGGCGCGGTGCTTGCGCTGCTCCAGAACGTCGCCGTCGTGGTCGGAGTCTTCGCCTGGACCGGCAAGCCGATCGACGGCATCTTCCTGGCCGCGATCCTCACGATCATCGGCTACACGGTGAACGACTCGGTCGTCGTCTTCGACCGGATCCGGGAGACCCGCAGCTCCCGAGCCACCGACAACCTCGGACCCGTGATCGACACCGCGATCGTCAACGTGCTGCCGCGAACGATCAACACCGGGATCTCGACGCTGTTCATCCTGTCCGCGCTGCTGGTGCTGGGTGGTGACTCGCTGGGCGACTTCTCGCTGGCGCTGCTGCTCGGCATCCTGGTCGGCACCTACTCGTCCAACCTGACCGCTGCGCCGCTGCTGCTCGAGCTCGAACGGCGCTACCCCGCGCCGCCGCCGCGCCCGAGGCGCGCTCAGGTCGACCGCGACGCCGCCCCGGACCGAGGCGCTGTCGTCTGATCACTGAATAGACAGTGTCTACGCCGAGGGTGTAGACACTGTCTACGTGATCGCTCTTGCCCTGCTGACGGCCTCCGCGTGCTGCCACGCGACGTGGAACCTGCTGATGAAGTCCGTCAGCACCAAGGGCCCTGCCTTCGTCTGGCTCTGCGGGCTCGTCACGCTTCCGCTCTCCGTCGTCCTGCTCCTGCGCGCGTCCTCCATCACCTGGTGGCCCGCGCTCGTCAGCATGGCCCTGCACACCCTGTACGCCGTCACGCTCCAGAAGGCGTACGCCGCAGCCGACTTCGCCACCGTCTATCCGGTCAGTCGCGGCTCGGCACCCGTCCTCGTCACGCTCGTAGCCCTCGCTCCGTCTTGGCACGTGTACGCGGGCGCGGCTCTCGTGTTCGCCGGGATTCTGTTGATGGACCGCGTCCAACCGCACACCCGTGGCATCGCGCTCGGACTACTCGTCGCGACCTGTACGGCGGCGTACACGCTGTGGGACGCCTACGCGATCACCACGCTCCACGCCGACCTGCTCAGCTATCTGGCTGTCGGCAACCTTGCCCAGGTCGTTGTGCTCTCACTGCTGGTCCGCGGTCACCGCGCAGCGCTGGGGGAGTGGCGGCGAGCGATCCCGATCGCGATCCTCACCCCGGCCAGCTACGGCCCGGTCCTGCTCGCCCTGTCTTACGCCTCGGTCAGCACGGTCGCCGTCGGCCGCACCCTGAACGTCGTCATCGGCGCACTCCTCGGCTTCGTCGTCCTCCACGAACGCGTCACCTGCACCCGCCTGGCCGGACTAGGCGCGGTCGTGGCGGGCGTCGTACTCGTGAGCATCTGAAGGGATTCCCATGAGAGACCTCGTCCTCCTGCACGCCGCATCACGAACGCCTCACCCCACCCCTGGCTGAACTCGGCTACCGAGTCCAGACCCCAACCCTCCTCGGCCATGCGGGCGCCGAACGCCGCCCGTACCTATGCCTTGGGCCTCACCCATCGCGCCACAACCCCTCGCCTCCCGGGCCGGCCCCCACCACCTTCTCGTCTCCCGGCATCTGCTGGGTCGACCCATGAGCTTGCGGGTTTTGCACCCGCATGAGAGTCCAGAACCCACCACCTGATGGGTTCACCCATCAGCTGCACCGGGTCTGGTGAACACCATCTCCGCGGTACGACGTTGGGCACGGGTCAACCATTTGTCCGGCCAGAGAGTGGTTGAGCGGTGCCCAAGATGGACTTGCACCCCGACCTTGAGCACGGGTCAACCGATTCGAGGGGGTTCGCGCGGTTGGCCGGTGCTCAAGGTGACGGGTCCACACCCCTCCGCCCAGGGCCTTGCGGTGGTTATCCACAGGGGGGATCGGCGAGGCGGATTCTGTCCGTGGGGCGGGCTAGGGTGTGGCGGTGGGTGTAGACGTACGCGAATTGCTCGAAGCCGCTGTGTCCGGGATCGCCGGGACGACCAGACCTGGTCAGGTGGAGATGGCCGAGGCCGTCAACACCTCCATGCATGACGGCTCGCACCTGCTCGTCCAAGCCGGCACCGGCACCGGCAAGTCGCTTGGTTACCTGGTGCCCGCGCTGCTGCACGCGATCGAGGACCGGCGCGTGGTCGTCTCCACCGCGACTCTCGCACTGCAGTCGCAGCTGGTGGACCGCGATGTCCCCGCACTGCTTGACGCGACCGAGAAGCTGCTGCCGCGCAGACCGTCGTACGCGATTCAGAAGGGTCGCAACAACTACGCGTGCCTGCATCGGATCCGCGAGGGTGCGCCGGACGAGGACGGCATGCTGATCGACGTCCCGCCGGCGGGCGTGATCGGGCAGCAGGTGCTGGAGTTGCGGGACTGGGCCGAGCAGCAGTTGCTCGATGGTGAGGCCGGTGACCGCGATCACGCGCCCTCGCATCAGTACCAGGCCTGGCAGCAGGTGGCGATCGCCGCCCGCGAGTGCCTCGGTGCGCAGAAATGCCCGTACGGCGACGAGTGCTTCGCGGAGAAGGCGAAGGAGCAGGCCCGCAAGGCCGACATCGTCATCACCAACCACGCGCTGCTGTCGATCGACGCCTTCGAGAACCGGATCGTCCTGCCCGAGCACGACGTCGTCATCGTCGACGAGGCCCATGAGCTCCCCGCTCGCGTCACGGGAGCAGCCGGTGACGAGCTCTCGCCGCAGATGGTCGAGCGCACCGCCAAACGGGCGCGGCGGTTCGTCGACGACGACAAGGCCGACGACCTGATCGACGCCTCCGACGCGCTGCGCGCGGCGCTCGAGGGCACTCGCGAGGGCCGGATCGAGCCGTCCAACACGCCAGTCCTCGAAGCGGCCGGCCTGGTCCGCGACGCGGCCCGCGGGCTGTACTCCGACCTGAACAAGAAGTCCGACGACAAGGACGACGACCCGGACGGGGCCAAACGGCAGGCCAAGGGTGCGGTCAAGGAGATGTTCGACGTCGCCGAACGCGTCGCCGCGCTCAACGACCTGGACGTCGTCTGGATGGTCGACCGGGAGCGCTTCGGCCGCGAGCTCCGCATCGCGCCGCTCACCGTCGCGGGCCTGCTGCGCGAGCTCGTCCTCAAGGACCGGACCGCGATCCTCACCTCCGCGACCCTGACGATCGGCGGTGACTTCGACTCGATCGCGCGCCAGGTCGGCCTGCGACCGGCCGACAAACTCAGCGACGACGACGAGATGCCCGAGCTCGACGACAGCAACGAGACCGGGCCGCTGCCGTGGCGCGGGCTCGACGTCGGTTCTCCCTTCGAGTACGAGAAACAAGGCATTCTGTACGTCGCCAAGCACCTCCCGCCGCCGCATCGCGACGGTCTCGGGCCGAAACAGTTCGACGAGATCATCGACCTGATCACCGCGGCAGGCGGTCGCACGCTCGGCCTGTTCTCGTCGCGCCGGGCCGCCGAGGCCGCGACGGCCGCGGTCCGCGAGGCGACCGACCTGACCATCCTCTGCCAGGGCGATGCGCAGCTGGGCGAGCTGGCCCGCGAGTTCGTCGACAACCCGGAGACGTCCCTGTTCGGGACACTCTCGCTCTGGCAGGGCATCGACGTACCGGGCTCGACCTGCAACCTGGTCATCATCGACCGCGTCCCGTTCCCGCGCCCCGACGAGCCGCTGATGGCGGCTCGCCAGCGCGCAGTCGACGAAGCCGGTGGCAACGGGTTCATGGCCGTCGCTGCAACCCATGCCGCGCTCCTGCTCGCGCAGGGCACCGGCCGGCTGATCCGCCGCAGCACTGACCGCGGTGTGGTCGCGATCCTCGACCCCCGCATCGTCACCCAGCGGTACGGCGGTTTCCTGCGCGCCTCCTTGCCTCCGATGTGGCCGACGGCGGATCGTGAGAAGGTGCTCGGCGCCTTGAAGAGACTCCAGACGACATGAGCCCGTCGGGCGGTCCGCCGGTGCTGCCGATGATGGCCGCCCTGGGGGAGATGCCGTCCGGATCCGACTGGTCCTACGAGCTGAAGTGGGACGGCATCCGGGTCGTCGTCGAGGTCGACGAGGGCGTCTGCCGGCTGTGGTCCCGCAACAGTCGCGACGTCTCCGGCGGTTACCCCGAGCTGATCGGTCTGGCGGAATCACCCGGGCTGCGGCTGCCCGCCGTACTGGATGGGGAGATCGTCACTCTCGACGAGCACGGTGCGCCGTCGTTCGGGCTGCTGCAACGGCGGATGCACGTGCGGGATCCACGGCAGCTGCGGCATCTGATCACCGAGGTTCCGGTGTCGGTCCGGTTGTTCGACGTCCTGCGCTTCGACGGCAAGTGGTTGCTTGAGGCAACGTACGACGATCGCCGCGGTCTGCTCGAATCGCTGGAGCTCGGTGACCCGTTCTACGAGACGCCGGCCGCCTTCGACGATGGTGCGGAAGCGCTCGAGCTGGCGATGACGACCGGACTCGAAGGGGTGGTGGCGAAACGCCGTCGATCCCGCTACCTGCCCGGCCGGCGCAGTGCCGACTGGATCAAGGTCAAGCCGGTGCTGACGCGCGATGTCATCCTCTGTGGCTGGCATCCGGGGGAGGGGAACCGGGCAGGCAAGATCGGTTCGTTCTACATCGCCGCGTACGACGAACCCGACGGCGAGCTGTTGCTGATCGGCAAGGTGGGTTCGGGCCTCGACTTCGCAACCCTCGACATGCTGGGGACCGAGCTGGCCGGTCTGGAGATCGACCGACCAGCCTTCGACCCTGCGACCATCCCGGGTACCGACCGCCGCCGGGCGCACTGGCTGGACCCGGTGCTCGTCGCCGAGGTCACCTTCTCCGGCTGGGCCGCCGATGGACGCCTCCGGCATCCGGTCTGGCGCGGGCTGCGCCTCGACATCGACCCCGGCAACGTCCTAGTGGTCGACTGATCTGGCCAGCGCGTCGAGCCGTTTCATCCAGCTGTAGTCAGTCGTCGAGATGGTGTCGTCACCAGGCTGTTTGCCGTCCCGGTCGATCGCGTAGGCGAACACGCCACCCTTCTCGCCTCCTGTCGGCTGCCAGCGCGCGTACGACGCTGCCCGGCTGGTCTCGAAGGGATCGAGCGTGTCATCCCAGTGGGCGCCGCGCTCTTCGTAGAAGGAGACTCCGGGCAGGAACTGGCATGACGAGATCCGGCTCGAGAAGGTCTGCCAGGTTGACTGGAGCGTCTGCGTACCACGGCCGTAGGCCTGCAACATCACGTAGTTGTAGCTCGCCGAGGTGCGGGTGAAGACCGGGTGGCTGCCGGTCAGGTTGGTGTCGTAGATGAAGATCTTCCCGGAGCCCGCCTTGGGCCCGATCCGCTTGCCGAGCGCGTTGAGGATGCCGGCCGCGCGAGTCAGCGCAGTGCCGCTTGGGGTGCTCTCGACGTCGACATCGAGGCCGGCGACACCCCATTTGACGATGTACTCGTCGTACAGCTGCTGCGCATAGGCGTCGTACGCCGCCGCTGTGTCGGCGACCGGTGCCTTGGCGAAGTCGTCGATCCAGAGTGTGAAGACCGCCTTCGTGCCCTGGGCGTGCAACGCGGGCAGGTAGGTATCGCGAAGGGCGACCCAGAAGTCGGGGTCGTCGGCGGGCTTGGTCGCGAACACCGACACGATGTCGATCTCCGGCGGGACCTCGCTCAGCCGCTGGACGTTCGGCTCCCGGTCCTCGGGCTTCGTGGTGGCGACGTCGCGCCACTGCCGGTAGTAGCCGTAGGTGATGGGAGTTCCGCAGTTCTGGGCGCCAGTGGCGACGGTTGCGGTGGCCGGGGCGATCGGTGCCATCGCCACGGCAGCGGCGGCGATGGCAACGCAGGCTGTCCTGATGACTGTCCTCATGGGCAGTCAAGATGTCGAACTATACCGGTTTAGTCAACGGTGACGGCCTGACTGCCGAAGGCGCTGACACGACCGGCTCGCCGAGGCGTGAGAAAACTGCCCGGTATACGGACGGATTTGCGCTGCGCTGTGACGCCAGTTGTTCAGGTGTTGCAGCGAACGGCGGCGAAATGGTTGCGCTCGGCATCGATTGCCGAGCGCGGTGGGGCCGGGGTCAGTCGTTCGATTCCCGGGAGGTGGCCGGCATCGCCAGTGCCGCCTCGATCTTGTCGGACAGCTTCTCCGGGGTGTTGGTGGGCGCGTAGCGCGCGATCACCGCACCGTCGCGACCGATCAGGAACTTGGTGAAGTTCCACTTGATCCGGCCGCCGAGCAGGCCGCCCGCCTCGCGTTTCAGCCAGTTGTACAAGGGGATTGTCCGCGAACCGTTCACGTCGATCTTGGCGAACATCGGGAACGTCACGTGGTAGATCGTCGAGCAGAAGTTCGCGATCTCGTTCTCGTCACCGGGCTCCTGGTGGTTGAACTGGTCGCACGGGAAGCCCAGCACCGAGAAGCCCTGCCGACGGTAGGTCTTGTAGAGCTTCTGCAGTCCCGCGTACTGCGGGGTCTGGGAACACTGCGAGGCCGTGTTCACCACCAGGAGCACCTGGTCGCGGAAATCGGCAAGAGACTGTTCATTGCCTTCGATCCGGCGCGCGCTGAAGTCGTAGACAGTCGTCATGAGAACAATGCTGACACGACCCGCCCGACTTCGCTCGCCGTCTGAGATGTCAGACTCGGCGCAGAACTGTTACGACCTTTCCGAGGATCACCGCGTCCTTGCCGTCGATCGGTTCGAACGCCGGGTTGTGCGGCAGCAGCCAGATCTCGGACTTGGTCTTCTTGAACGTCTTCACGGTCGCCTCGCCGTCGATCATGGCGGCGACGATGTCCCCGTTCTCCGCGGTCTGCTCCTGCCGGACGACCACCCAGTCGCCGTCGCAGATGGCGATGTCGATCATCGACTCACCCTTGACCTTCAGCATGAACAGCGTGCCCTCGCCGACCATTGCCTTGGGCAACGGGAAGACCTCTTCGACCTCCTGTTCGGCCAGGATCGGGTTACCGGCGGCGATCTGGCCGACCACCGGCACGTAGACCGCGTCCGGGTGCGCGTCGCCGGCCCCGGTCTCGTCGTACGCCGTCTGGCGCACCGAGCCGAGCGCACTGCGGCGCGCGGCGGCGTCGACCTCGCCGGGGTAGCGGACCTCGATCGCGCGCGGCCGGTTCGGGTCGCGCCGCAGCAGGCCCTTCTGCTCGAGCACCCGCAGTTGGTGCGACACCGACGATGAGCTGGTCAGCCCGACCTTCTCGCCGATCTCCCGCATCGAGGGCGGGTAGCCGCGGCTGTCCACCGAGTCGCGGATGACGTCCAGCACCCGGCGCTGCCGCGGCGTCAGCCCGGTCGCGTCGGCCGGCCCGTCGGGCAGCTCGCTCACCCGGTTCGCCGCGCCGGCGGCATCCGCGGCGCGGTCCTCGTTCTTGCTGGAACCGCTCGGCGTCCTGGCCATCGGTGATCCGCTCCTCTGGTCGGGCCGACGCGCAAAGACGCCGGCCAGGCTGTGTTCGGTCCGAGCCCCACCGCACCGCCGCGATCAGGCTCGACTGACATGACCGTAGACCGAATCCTGAGATTCTTCAAACATCTGTTCGAAGGCGTGTCGGTTCGCACGTTTGTTCGTGTGTCGGGTTATAGGGCGGGAATTCCCCTGGCGTGTCGGCGTTGGAAGTAGTTGCGTCCGCAGGGGCGATGGGTTAATCATTCGTACAGACGTTCGATCGAACAGGTGTTCGTCTGATGGTCCCCGCAGAAACTGTCGGAGGCCACCGGTAGACAAGGAATCACAGCGAACAACGTGGTCTGGAGGATCTGATGAGCACAGCGGCACTCGCGGCGGATGCAGTGGCCGGTCGCCTGGCACCCGAGTTGGCACCCGAGGTTGCGCCCGCTCCCCAGGGGGCACCGCGCCGCCGCCGGATCCCCGGCAGCACCACCGAGCCGCTCCCGGTCCGGGGCTGCGCAGGCGAGGTGCTCGGTCGCCATGTCGCCGAGCCGCCGGCCCTCCGCCAGATCGGCCGCACTCAGCAGTTGCGCCGTGCGCACGAGCTCGAGGCGCCGTCGCTGCGACTGACCAGGCGCGGCCGGATGCTGGTCTCGTTCGTGTCGGTGCTGGTCTTCGGCTCCGCCATCGCCGTGCTCGGTCTGCGGATCGCCGGTGTGCTCGATTCCGGCCCGGACTTCAGCAGCACGGTCCCGGTCCAGGTGCAGCCGGGGCAGAGCCTGTGGTCGATCGCTCAGGACACCAACCCTGGTCTCGACACGGCGACCGTCGTCGAGAAGATTGCCGACCTCAACAAACTCTCCGGCCCCGCCGACATCACCCCCGGTCAGACGCTGCAGATCCCGATCGCGCGCTGAGCCACTCGTCCTTCAAGAGTGCGTAGACGAATTCGTTGCACCACTCGTCCTTGAACCACAACGCCTGCAGATGATGAGCCTCGCGGCGCATCCCGAGCCGTTCGAGTAGTTGCGCGGACGCGGTATTCCGATCGTCCAGGATGGCGACGATCCGATGGAGTCCGAGCTCCTCGAACCCCAGTCGCAGCATTTCCCGCGCGGCCTCCGCGGCCAATCCCTTGCCGTGATAGCCGCCGTGCAGCGCATAGCCGAGTTCGCCCTGCTGATCCGCCTCGCTGGCCCATTTCAGCAACACCTCGCCGATCACGGTGCCCGTCTCGCGCAACTCGATCGCCAGCACCAGCCACTGACCCTCTTCGGTCAGTCGGTCCTGCTTGAGCTTCGCCTCCAGAGCCACCCGAGTCTGCTCGCGGTCCCGCACCGGCCACGGCACATACCGCACGATCTCCGGATCCGAGTGGAACGCCAGCAGATCGTCGAGATCCTCCCTCCGGTGCGGCCGCAGCTCCAGCCGCTCGGTCCGCAGGGGATAAGCCGGGTGCAATCCGCTCACAGTGCCGTCCTCACGAGTAGTCTGTCTAACATCGTTAGACACTAACTCGTCCTCCCGAACCCCACAACGAGGTTCTCGTGCCCAAGAAATCCGCTCGAACGGTCTCCTCGCATGCCGCGGTCGGCATTACCGTCGCGGCGATCGCCGATGCCGCGTTGGCGATCATCCGGGCCGTGGGCGTCGACGGACTGACAATGCGTGGGGTGGCCGAGCGGCTGGGCGTGCGTGCCCCGACCCTCTATCACCACGTGCACAACAAAGCCGATCTCCTCGACCTCGTCGCCCGCAACGCCTTCGACGAGTTCGCGGCCGACGAAACGACGTACGAGAATCTCGCCACCATCGACGAATGGCTCGAGCTCACCAGGACCGGTTCACTCGAATTCCGCGCCTTCTACGCAGCCCATCCCGGGCTCGCCGGCCTCATCCAAACCAAAGCGGCCCCGGATCGCGATCAAGGGGACGGTTCGCGAGCAGCCCTGATCCGTGCACAGATCGGGTCGCTCGTCCGGCTCGGCGTACCGGAGGCTGAGGCGCGTCACCTGTTCGAGGTCAGCGCCCGCTGGTCCCTCGCCGCAGTGGTCGCCGACCTGAGTGACGAGTTGTTCGCCGATGGACTCGACGTGTTCCTCGCCGGCCTCAGTGCCCGACTGACTTCAGCCAGAGCTGGGCATACCGCGAGCCGTCCACGGCGGTAGCCACATCAACCACGGTCGGCGACAGGCCATGCGGATCCGAGCTCCGATCCGTCGACCAATCCCGCGTGTCAACGATCGTCCGGCCGCGCGACCAGTCTCCGCTGAGCTCGACCCGGAGCGGGAAACGCTGCGTAGTGAGCCCGTCCGGGTCGATCACCGCGCACACCGCTCCGCCGTCCCCGATGCTCGCCCCCTCAGCGCCGTACAGCTCGCCGCGTCGTTCGATCAACTTGCGGGCCAGATCAGCCGAGGGCGACCCGCCCAACGCCCGAGACTGCTCCAGCGTCACAACCACGTCGTAGAAGACATCCAGCCCGTACATCGTCACCGGTACGTCGAGCTCCCCGGCCGCCGCGAGCACGATCGCCGCCGCTTCCGGGTCGGTCCAGATGTTGAACTCCGCCGAAGCCGTCGCATTCCCGATCCCGGCCGAGCCGCCCATGAAGACGATCTCGCGCAACCCGGCCGCGGCTTCGGGATACGTCCGCAGCAGCAGAGCGATGTTCGTCATCGGCGCCAACGGGATCAGCGTCACCGGCTCGCCCTTGGCCGCTCCGTCCAGCAAGACCTCGCGCAGAAGCTCCACTGCCGGCGTCCCACTCGGTGAACGGGTCGACCGCGGCCAATCCAGATCCCCGAGCCCGTCCACCCCATGCACGTGTGGCGCAGTCCGCATCGGCTGCAGCAACGGCAGCGCGGCACCACGCCCGACCGGTACGTCGGTCCGCCCGGCCGCCTCGAGCACGGTCAGCGTGTTGATCACGACGTCGTCCAGACCGACGTTCCCGCCGACACAAGTGACGGCCCGCAGGTCGAGATCGGGATGACGGGCGGCGAGGAGCAGCGCACAAGCGTCGTCCAGTCCGGTGTCGACGTCCAGGATCACCGGTTTCATGCCCCCATCCTCACCCATCGCCCGGGCCACCCGACCGGCGGGGGAGGGGCTTCGGAGGCGTCGCAGTGTGCACCCGTTCGGGGTGCTTTCGGTGACGCCACGCGGGACTACACGGGCCTGCGCGGGTGTTGGAATCAGTGAGGTGTGAGACCGATCCCGAAGCGACGCGCGCGAGATCCGGCCGTTCTTGCAAACTGTCGGAGGCGAGGACTAGCATCCCTAGATGTAGTGGTTACACGGGTGTAATTTTCCACAGGTAGTGGTTGGTTACCCACAGGCCATACACAGGTTGTCCCCAGATCGATCCACAGACCCGCCCAGCAGGCGGCCTACGGGAGGAGTGATTCGCCGTGCACTGTCCGTATTGCCGGCACACCGATTCCCGCGTGGTCGACAGCCGGGTGGCCGAGGACGGCGGAGCGATCCGCCGCCGGCGCCAGTGCCCGGTCTGCGAGAAGCGGTTCACCACCGTCGAGCAGATGCAGCTGACCGTCGTGAAGCGCTCCGGCGCGACCGAGCCGTTCAGCCGGGAGAAGGTCGTCAACGGCGTGAGCAAGGCCTGCAAGGGCCGGCCCGTCGGCGTGGACGCGCTGTCCCGGCTGGGCCAGAAGGTCGAGGACGCCCTGAAGGCGAGCGGTTCGCCGGAGGTTCCCGCGCACGAGGTCGGCCTGGCCATCCTCGGGCCGCTGCGGGAGCTCGACGAGGTGGCTTACCTGCGGTTCGCCAGTGTGTACCGGCAGTTCGAGTCGGCGGACGATTTCGAGACCGAGATCGCCCTGCTGCGCGCGGAGAAGGAGCCCGAGGGCACCGAGCCGCCGCCGCTGACACCGACCCAGCAGACATAAATCGGGGATTCGCAGTAGCAGTAACGCAACGTGCTGTACGGCGTTGACGCAGTACCAAACGGGGCGGTCCCGGGCAGGCCGCGGCAGGGCGAGCGAAATTGCGAGGAGCACAAATGACAGAGACGGTGACCGGCCACTCGGGGTCGACCAAGAGGTCGCCGGCCGGGTTCCGCGGGCGCAAGAACGCACCGGCGGGGCTCACCATCGAGCGCATTTTCACCACCGAAGGCGTACACCCGTACGACGAGGTGACGTGGGAGCGCCGCGACGTCGTACAGCAGAACTGGAAGACCGGCGAGACCGTCTTCGAGCAGCGCGGGGTGGAGTTCCCCGACTACTGGAGCGTGAACGCGTCCACCATCGTCACCACCAAGTACTTCCGGGGTGCGGTCGGTCACGACAACCGCGAGTGGAGCCTGCGCCAGTTGCTCGACCGCGTGGTCAAGACCTACCGCAAGGCCGGTGAGGACCACGGGTACTTCAGCACCCCGGCCGACGCCGAGGTCTTCGAGCACGAGCTCACCTGGATGCTCCTGCACCAGTACTTCAGCTTCAACTCGCCGGTCTGGTTCAACGTCGGCACCTCGTCGCCGCAGCAGGTCTCGGCCTGCTTCATCCTGGCCGTCGACGACTCGATGGACTCGATCCTGAACTGGTACAAGGAAGAGGGGCTGATCTTCAAGGGCGGCTCCGGCGCCGGCCTGAACCTGTCCCGGATCCGGTCCTCCAAGGAGCTGCTGCAGTCGTCCGGCGGGACGGCGTCCGGCCCGGTCTCCTTCATGCGCGGTGCCGACGCGAGCGCCGGGACGATCAAGTCCGGTGGCGCCACCCGGCGGGCGGCCAAGATGGTCGTGCTGGACGTCGACCACCCCGACATCGAGGAGTTCGTCGAGACCAAGATGCGCGAGGAGGACAAGATCCGCGTCCTGCGCGACGCCGGGTTCGACATGGACCTCGGCGGCCGTGACATCACCTCGGTGCAGTACCAGAACGCGAACAACTCCGTCCGGGTCACCGACGAGTTCATGCGCGCGGTCGAGGAGAAGGGCGAGTTCGGGCTGCGGGCGCGGCTGGACAACTCGATCATCGAGTCCGTCGACGCCCGCGAGCTGTTCGACAAGATCTCGCACGCCGCGTGGGCCTGCGCCGACCCGGGCCTGCAGTACGACGACACCATCAACGACTGGCACACCACCCCGGAGACGGGCCGGATCACCGCGTCCAACCCGTGCTCGGAGTACATGCACCTGGACAACTCCTCCTGCAACCTCGCGTCGCTGAACCTGATGAAGTTCCTCCGCGACGACGACCTGTTCGACTCGGAGAAGTTCGTCAAGGCCGTCGAGCTGATCATCACCGCGATGGACATCTCGATCTGCTTCGCCGACTTCCCGACCGAGCCGATCGGTGAGACCACCCGCGCCTACCGGCAGCTGGGTATCGGGTACGCGAACCTCGGTGCGTTGCTGATGGCAACGGGCCACGCCTACGACTCCGACGGGGGTCGCGCACTGGCGGGCGCTATCACGTCGCTGATGACGGGCACGTCGTACCGGCGGTCGGCCGAGCTGGCCGGGGTCGTCGGTGCGTACGACGGCTTCGAGCGGAACAAGGAGGCCCACACCCGGGTGATGCGCAAGCACGCCGCGGCCAACGACGCGATCCGCTCGGTGCACGAGATCGACAAGGACGTCCACAAGCACGCCACCGAGGCGTGGGAGGGCGTGCTGAAGATCGGTGCGAAGAACGGCTGGCGCAACGCGCAGGCCTCGGTGCTGGCCCCGACCGGCACCATCGGCTTCATGATGGACTGCGACACCACCGGCATCGAGCCGGACTTCTCGCTGGTCAAGTTCAAGAAGCTGGTCGGCGGCGGCTCGATGCAGATCGTCAACCAGACGGTCCCGCGGGCGCTGCGGCAGTACGGCTACACCGAGGAGACGATCGAGGCGATCGTCGAGTACATCTCGGAGAACGGTCACGTCGTCGACGCACCGGGTCTGAAGACCGAGCACTACGAGATCTTCGACACCGCGATGGGTGAGCGCGCGATCAAGCCGATGGGCCACGTGCGGATGATGGCGGCGGCCCAGCCGTTCCTGTCCGGCGCGATCTCGAAGACGGTGAACCTGCCGGAGACCGCGACGGTCGAGGAGATCGCCGACGTCTACTTCCAGGGCTGGAAGCTCGGCCTGAAGGCGCTGGCCGTCTACCGCGACAACTGCAAGGTCGGTCAGCCGCTGGCCGACGGCAAGTCGGCGAAGAAGAGCTCCGACGCGGTCGCGGCCGAGGCCGCCGTCGCGGAGAAGATCGTCGAGAAGGTCATCGAGTACCGGCCGACCCGCAAGCGCCTGCCGAAGTCGCGGCCGTCGCGGACCACGTCGTTCGCGGTCGGTGGCGCCGAGGGCTACATGACGGCCGGCTCCTACCCCGACGACGGCCTCGGCGAGGTCTTCCTCAAGATGGGCAAGCAGGGCTCGACCCTGGCCGGCGTGATGGACGCCTTCTCGATCGCGATCTCGATCGCCCTCCAGCACGGCGTACCGCTGGAGACCTACGTGCAGAAGTTCACCAACCTGAAGTTCGAGCCCGCCGGTCTGACCGACGACCCGGACGTCCGGATGGCGCAGTCGATCATGGACTACATCTTTCGTCGGCTTGCTCTGGACTACCTGCCCTTCGACGAGCGCGCGGCCCTCGGCATCTACTCCGCCGAGGAGCGCTCCCGTCAGCTCGACACCGGTTCCTACGAGCCGGCCCCGGTAGAGATCTCCGAGGCCGAGTCCCTGAAGGCCGTCGAGCCGATCGCCGACGTCACCGAGGTCGCCGACGTCGCCGAGAAGCCGGCCGACGCGGCCGCGGCCAAGCCGGTCACCACCGAGGTCCGCACCACCGCCGAGATGTTCGAGCTCATCACCGGCACCTCGGTCGATGCCCCGCTCTGCTTCACCTGCGGCACCAAGATGCGCCCCAGCGGTTCCTGCTACGTCTGCGAAGGCTGCGGCAGCACCTCCGGCTGCAGCTGACCCACGAGTGAACGCACTCCGGCCCCCGGGAACTTCCCACTTCCCCTGGGGGCCGCGGTGCGTCTAGGTCCGTTCGGTGGTGGCGATCGCGTGTTGCAGGGTCTGGCGGGCCAGGGCGAGCTCGCTCGCTCTCTCGTCCAACTGCTGCAGCCTGCTGCGCAGCTTCTCCAGTACGCCGGGGCACGGGCGCAGCGAACCGTCGTTCGCAGCACAGGGGAGCACCTGCTTGATCAGCGCGGTCGGCAGACCAGAGGCGAGCAGGGCACGAATCTGACGAACAGTCTGTACGGCGGAGTCGTCGTACTCGCGGTAGCCGTTGGCCTGCCGTTCTGACGTGAGCAGGCCGACTCGCTCGTAGTACCGGAGCAGCCGCTCGCTCGTCTCGGTGCGTCTGGCCAGCTGGCCGATCAACATGTCTGCTCCGCTCGGCTTGACCCTGACACCATGCCAACGTTCAACCCTGGTTCGGTACCGGTCCATTCCGCTGCGAACCAGGAGTGTTGTTGTGATTCTCGATGCCCACAGTCATGTCCACGATCCCGTCGACAGCCACGTCGCTCTCCTCGACGAGGCCGGTGTGGATCGCACGATCGTGTTCGGTACGCGTCCGCATCCCGAGCGGGCCACTGACGTTGCGAGCCTCCGGCGTGAGCTGAGTGTGCTGGCTGACACCGTGAGCGGCCGGTCGACAGGTGCGGCGTCGTACCGGCTTGCGTGGGACGAGGTGGATGCTGCGATCGCGGCCTTCCCGGACCGCTTCATCGGCTTCGGCAAGGTCGACCTCGAGCTCCCACCCGAGCAGATCGCCACGGTGGTCGAGACAGAGTTCGTACGGCGCGGGTACCGCGGCATCGGCGAGCTGACCCCACCACCAGGCCAGGCAGCCCGCGTCGAGCCGGCACTCGCCGCGGCCGCGGACCACGGCGGTCTGCCCGTGCTGGTCCACGGCCACGGTCCAACCGTCGCCGACCTCGAGACGCTGGCGGCGCTGGCCCGCCGCCATCCGTCCGTACCGCTCGTCATCAGCCAGCTTGGTGGCCTCAATTGGCTACCGGCGATCGAGCTCGCCCGCGACGTCCCCAACCTCTACCTGGAGACGTCCACGGCCAACATCATCTTCGCCATCCGCCTGGCCGTCGCCGAACTCCCCGACCGCGTGCTGTTCGGCTCGGACGCGCCGTACGGCGATCCCTGCCTGGCGCGCGCCACCATCGAACGCGTCACTGAATCGGGGCAGCTCCGCGACCACATCCTGGGCGAGAATCTCGCCCAACTCCTCAGGTTGTGAAGGAGCCGGTCACGACCGAGGCCGACTCGACCCCATCGCGCGACGACCACAGGCGAATGCGGACCAGCGTGCCGTCGGTCACCGAGAAGTTGCAGAAGGACCAGCCCTGGTAGTCGGCGACAGTGGTGTCGTCGAAGCACTCGTGCGCGTCGTACCAGAAGCCGACCTGGCTCTGGTAGAGCTGGATGGCGGCCCGGGCGCTGTACCCGTCGGCCTGGTCGTCGTGGACTCCCAGCCATTCACCATCGGTGCAGTAAAGGGCAGCGCTGAGTCGGGAGTTGGTCAGCTCCTTCGACGGATTGTGATAGCAGTTCGCCGGAGTGTTCGCGTACGCCGGTATGCCCGTAAGCACTGTGGTGGCCAGCAGCCCGGCGGCAAGGCCGGCGGCGGCGCGTCTGACGGAGAAGGACATGGGGCGGCTCCCAGTCGTCGTGAGATCGGAACGCAGATCATAGGACGTCCGACCGGGAGCGCTCCCGACAGCTCTAGTGGCCGAACCGATCCGAGTCCGCCGCTGCCTTCGCCGTTCCGTCCAGCGCGCTCAGGGCAGCGAGCTGATCGGCGGTCAGCTCGAAGTCGAAGATCGCCAGGTTCTCTGCGAGCCGGCCGGGATCTGCTGACTTCGGGATCGGTACGACGTCCTGTTGTGACTCCCACCGGAGGACGACCTGGCCCGGGGTGCGGCCGTGTGCCTTCGCGATGTCCTGGAGGACCGGGTTGTCCAGGAGGTCAGTGCCTTTGCCCAGCGGGCTCCACGCCTCGGTAACGATGCCGTGCTGGGCGTGGAACTCGCGCTCGGCCTCCTTCGCCCAGACCGGGCTCAGCTGGATCTGGTTGACCTCGGGGGCGACACCGGTTTCGTCGATCAGCCGTTGCAGATGCGTCGGCTTGAAGTTCGACGTACCGATGGCTTTGACGAGCCCGGCCTCACGCAGCGCGATCAGTCCCCGCCACGCGTCGACGTACTGATCCTGGTCCGGATTCGGCCAGTGGATCAGGAACAGGTCGAGGTAGTCGACGCCGAGCTTCTCCGCGCTCGCCTCGAACGCCGTCCGCACTCCGTCGACACTGTGCCAGGCCTTGTTGAACTTCGACGTCACGAACAGTTCGTCGCGCGATGCCTGCCGCAGGGCCCGGCCGACACCGGTCTCGTTGCGGTAGTTCTCGGCCGTGTCGATCAGCCGGTAGCCGAGTTCAAGCGCCTGATTCACTGCTTGTTCGGCGTCCGCGTCGTTCATCGGCGAGGTGCCGAGCCCGATCCGCGGCATCGCCGTTCCGTTACTCAATGTGACCGTCGGGACGTTCGTCATCGATCTCCTCCTCGGCAGCGAGTCTCCGGCCACGGTACGCCGAACACCCTCCGCTCCCACCGCCGCACCCCGCCCGGATCCGGCCGTACGCCGTACGGCCGGGCCGGTGTCTCAGCACCCGTATCCGGGGCGCGAATTGTCGGAGCCGAGGTGCATGATGGGCATCCGTGGGGAACGAAACGCGTTGGAGGGTGGGCGAATGCGCAATCGGCTGATCACTCTGGTGGACCTCGGACTCGACAGCTCGTTCGACGCCTCGATGACCTTCGTCCAGGGCATCACCGGCAACATCAACGCCGGCTGGGACGAGCCCGTCATCGATGTGAACTTCGTCCGCACCCGCGACCACGAGACCGCCTTCTCCGCCCTCACCACCCCCTCCACGGTCCTGCACGTGATGGCACACGGTGACCACAGCGAGGAGCCGTCCTTCCTGTCCACCGACGGCCGCACCCAGGTCTCCCTGCGCTCCCTGGCCGACTGGTTCCTCGACCGCCAATGGGGCATCTCCAGCGGAGTCGTCATCGCCGACGGCTGCAAGACCGGCATCGGCAAATGGCAGCGCGCCATCCGCGACTGCCTCCAGGACGACATCACCTACATCGGCACCAGCACCGTCGTCGGCTGGTACGAAGCCACCGTCTTCTGCTCCGCCTTCTACGGCGCCCTCGTCCGCAACCGCGGCCTCGGCCGCACCCCCGCCGAACAAGGCTGGGACGCCGCCAACCGCGCCATCAGCGCCTACGAAACCCTCACCGACGCCCGCTGTCCCTACAAACCCGTCCTCCTCACCCCCTCCCGCCGAGCCCTCCGCTCCCTCACCGGCTGACCGACACGCAGCGCGATCGCCACCACGCGTAGCCAGTGTGAAACTTGCCGTGTCCCTTGGTGACGAGGCACGGAGCGTGATCGGTTTGGTGGTACTGCAGACGTTCCAGGACCTGATCGGTCCGTCCGCCTGGCAACTCCTGCTGGCCGAAGGAACTTTGCGCAGCTACCGCCCCGGCCAGACGATCCTGCGCCAGGCCGATCCTGGTGGTTTCCTGTTTGCGCTCGACCACGGCCGGGTCAAACTCCTGGCCACCGCCGAGGACGGAGCTCAACTCCTGCTCACCGTCCGCGGCGCCGGCCAGCTGCTCGGCGAACTCGCCGGTGCTGAAGGCCACCGGACGGCGACTGTCGAAGCGCTGGACCGCTGTACGGCGCACTACCTGTCGATCGCGCGGTTCGAGCGGTTCCTCGCCAAACACGGTCTCACGCAAGAGTTCCACCGCTATGTCACCGGGAAGTTCGATCAAGCCGTCTCCCGACAGGTCGATCTTGCGCACCGATCCGCACTCCGCCGGATCGCGCGCCTGCTGCACGACACAGTCGTCCTCGCACCGACCACTGCCGCCAATCCACAGCGGGTGCCGTTCACCCAGGAGGAGCTGGCTGGATCGCTCGGTCTGGCCCGCAGCACGGTCGCCGACCAACTGACGACCCTTCGGGCCTCGGGCGCGCTGACCCGCGGCCCGCATCTGGTCGTCGCCGATCTGGAGAAGCTGGCCGCGGCCTTTCGGGTCTGAGTTCCGGATCACCTTCCGGCTGTCCGATTCCGGACAAAGCCCGTGGGCGATCTCGCCGACTCTCAGTGGACCGACCCGTCCCCGAGGAGGCCACGATGAGTACACCGATGGACCCGCGCTACACCGGCGTTTCCGAGCTCCCGCCGTACCGCGCCCTGCTGGTCGTCGACATGAAGGACTACAGCGGCAACGCCGGCCGCTACCAGACCGAGCTGACCAAACTGATCCCCGAGATCATGCAAGCGGCCTTCGAGCGCGTCGCCCTGGGATGGATCTGGGATCGCAAGACCGCCCACAATGGAACCGGCGACGGCTACGCCATCGTCCTGCCGCCCGAGCTGCTCCCGCACCTGCTGAACCCCTACCTGACCGCCCTACAGGAAGAGCTCGAACAGCGGAACCGCCATCGCCCGCACACCTGGAACGGTCCGATCCGCTTCCGGGTCAGTGTCAACGTCGGCCCGATCTCCGACTCCGGCGACAACCAGTTGGGCGACGGCAGCGGCGCTGAACGTGTGGTCCTGCACCGTCTGCTCGACAGCGGACCGGTTCGCCACCTGCTCGCCGGCTCCGACCCCGAGGTCACTCAGGTCGCGGCCATCGTCTCGCGCCGCGTCTATGAGGACGCGGTAGTAGCTCGCTTCGCCGACGACCCACAGACTCTGTACGTCGCTGCCGGTGCCGAGGTGAAGACCTACCAGGGCCAGGCGTATCTCCGCGTCCCCAAACCGTCCGGGCGGTTGCTGAGCGAGGGATTCCTGAAGCTTGAGAGCGGTCTCGAACCAGGCCCGGCGGCCAAGGGGGCGACCCCGCCACCGCCGAGTCAGCCGTCGGCCGGCTTCGGCGTCCAGATCAATGGCGCCAGCGGGCCCGTATACACCGGCAGCGGTACGCAGAACAACACTCTTCATCAAGGACGCGAACGATGACGGCGGCGATCGAGGTTGCTCAACCTGAGGCCGTACCCCCGCTAGATCCCGCCTCGTCGGAGCCACCCCGGACGGAGGTCAACGACAGCAGCGGACCGGTGCACACCGGCACCGGTGATCAACTCAACGACATCCGCTACTACCTCGACCGGCCCCGCAAACCACGGACCAGAGACATCACTCAGGATAGGCTTCGGGAGCTCTGGCGAAGCTTCGTACTACCGGCGGGATTTGAACGCGCTGCCCGTGTTCTGGCTGCGCCGGAGGGACTGGTGATCCTGAGCGGCGCGGTCGGCACCGGCCGCAGTACGGCGGGGCTCATGCTGCTGCTCGCTGACATCGCACCGGACACGGTGGTTCGGTTCGTTGCGCCTGATCTGGAGAAGTCGGCCGTTGAGGCCGAGCGACGAATCTTCGAGGGTGCGGACGTTCGCGAGAACGATCGTCTGGTCCTCGATCTGTCCGAGGCCGATGGGGACGCGTTCGGTGAGCTCCAGGACTACCTGCATGCGCTGCAGCCCGCCCTGCGGGAGCGCCAGGCCAAAATGGTCGCGATCCTGCCGCATCTGCATGGTGAGCGGCTGAAGGTCGATCTGCTGTCGTTCATGGTCGAGATTCGTCGTCCGGACAGCTTCCAGGTCCTGCAGCGCCGACTTGCTGCCGAGGGTCTCCCAGCCACGGACCTGTCCGCGTACCGCGAGAGCTTTGCGGCGTCGAGCATGGATGGCCTGGTCCGGGTGGTCTATCAGGTGCGTGAAGCCTGGCTGGAGCGTCCAGATGCTGCGGTCGATGCCTTGCTTGCCGAGATTCTGAACTCCGCCGACAAACGCGAGCAGAAGGTCGCCAAGGTCGTGGGATCGGCCGGTGGAGCGCGGCCCCGGGCGCTGCTGATTGCTGCGGCGCTGCTGCATGGATTGTCGACCCACACCGTCTTTCGTGCGCAGGAGCGGCTGCTCGAGTTGCTCCGGGTGCCGGACGAGGACGCCGAACATGTCCTTGAAGTGGCCGGGGTCGAGGAGGCGCTGGCGTCGCTGGGTCTGGACCTGTCGGTCACTCCTGAGCCCGGACAACGACTGCATTTCGCGGACCAGGAGATGGCTGCTGAGGTACTCCGGCGCTTCTGGGACGACATGCCGTGGCTACGGTCCCGATTGACCGACTGGGTCGCGGAACTGGTGGGAACGGGCACCAGCTCGCTGGACCGATTCGACATGGCCACTCTGGCTCGCCGCTTCGGGGCGCAATGCCGCCGGACGCGAGACACCGAGCTGGCACTGCGTCTGGTGGAGGAGTGGTCCGGCGACCGGTACCAGTCGCAGCGCTCAGCGGCGTACACACTGCTCGAGGAACTCCTCGATGACGACGGGACGGCGTCGGCGGCTCGGCAGAAGCTGTACAGCTGGACGCGCGACACCCACCTTCCGGACGGCAGGGTTGCCATGGTGGTGGCGGCCTGCGTCAACATTCTGGCCGATCGCCACCTCGACCAAGCTGTGGTGCGGTTGTCCTGGCTCGCCGAGCACGCGGGGTACGGCGTACGTCGAGCCGCGCGTGATGGGCTGGGAGAGCTGGTACAGGAACCGGATCGCCGGCTCGAGGTGATCGACCTCGTTCTGGAGCGATGGCGGTTCGATCCTGCCAACTTCGCCGCGGTCGCTGAGCCGGCCGGACTGCCCATGTTCCTGGGAACCGGAGCTCTCGAACGGCTCGTCGCCGGATGGCGACGCGCGTTCCTGGAGACCGATCCGACGTGGCGCGACGAACTGTTTCGGCGTTGGCTCAATGCATACGCAGAGGCCCTGGGGGAGGGCCGGGCCGACGATGCGCAGGGGGTGCAGCAGTTGCTCGCGATGGTCTGTGCACACCACCGTCAACTGCTCGACGGCCTGGTCAACTCGATGCTCGATTGGCTCGCGGCGCGCAACGAGGACCCGCTTCGGCTACAGACCGCACAGACCATCAAACAGCTCGTCCGGCGTGGCCGGCGAGCAGGCGGAACCATTCTGTCGGAGGCCAGGCCATGACCATCCATCGCAAATCCCTCCACAGCGCAGTACTCCTGGTGCCGTTGGCAGTAGCGCTTGTCTGGCTGATCGCCGAACTGGGCTGGCTCGGAGTCGTTTTGTCCGCGGTACTGGTGGTCGGGTGCCTCGCCGGCTACTGGAAGACAGGCGGACTGTGGTTCGCCGACAGTTCGGCGGCTTCGTCCTCGACGTTGTCGACGACGGGTCTGCCGACCGCGGATGAGACCGTCTTCCTCGCCGTGTCCGCGACGGTGCATTGGCAGGCGGCAAAGGCCGCGAGCTACCACGCTGACTTGGCGCGCGAGTTCATCCTCCAGCAGGCTCGGGAGGTGACCGCGAGATGGCGTCCGGCGCAGCATTCGCTGGCGCAACACGAGCTCGCCGCCCGTGTCGGCCGCCCCGCGGCCGTGGAGACCGGCGAGCTGGAGGTCTGGGCCACCGATCTGCGGCTGGAGCTTCCCGAGGCGGTCGAGCAGCATCTCGCCAAGATGGACGAGGCGCATCGCGACGGCCTGTTGTGGGAGGTGAGTGCCGCCAACAAGGACCGGATTCGCACGTACCTCCGCGACGATGCCCTGCGCACTCCGGCTTCGGCGGTCGTCTGGTGGCTCGCGCATCACGAAGGCTCGGTCGAACGGGCGGTCGAACTCGCGGACGTCCTGACCAAGTTGTCCCAGCTCGCGAACGGTGCAAGCGACCTGGATGGATCGGGCGGGAGCCGGCAGCTGATCGACGCGCTCGAGGCGCTCGAACCGTCCGCTCGCAGACCGGCGGCCCACGACCTTGCCGACGCCTTCGAACAGGCCGACGTACCCGGCTTTGCCCAGGCGCTCCGGGAGAAATACAACCTGCCGACTCTGCGACCGATCGTCGACGCCACGTCGGTTTCCGTCGCCGAGGCGGAGCCTGGCCCCAGATCGAGTCGCTCCGCCGGATAGTGCCTCGGAGCAGCCGGACTCGCCTCCGGCTGCTCCGAGCGAAGGACCCCGGCCGACGGGTTCAAGCCTTGAGTTCGGTCGGGGTACGGAGGGGGTGGGCGACACGCTGCGGGCGGCTACGGTCGGTGATGCGTGTGAGACTTTTGGAGGGCTGGTCGTGAGACGGGGCCCGTGGTCTGGGTTGCCGGTGGCCCGGGCGGCGTGACGACGGGGAGCCGTTCGGTGCGTATTGGTCGGCCTGCTGTCTTCCGCCCGACGCGGTGAAGGAACGCCACCATGAAGCTCCATCGGAACTCTCTTCTGACGGCCGCCGCGATTGTTGTGGTGCTGTACGTCGTCTCGCTGATCGTGGGCTTGCCGACGTGGGCGGGTGTTGTGCTCAGCGTGGTGCTGCTGGTGTTGCTTGCCGTGGTGTGGAAGCAACCCGAGCCGCCCAAGGCCGTCGTACAGGTGAAACAGGCGGCACCGGCGCCCGTCGTACTGCCGGATCCGGTGTTTACCGGGCCGCCGACGCGGACCGTTGTCGATGTGCGGATGCCGTCTGCTTCGGCTGATTTCCAGTTCAGCTTCTCGGCGATCGTGCAGTGGTCGACTGTGCTGTCGGGGTCGCGGCACGCGGACCTCGGGGCGGTGGCTGTAGATGCGTTGCTGAAGCGGGCTCGGGCGCTGGCCGTTGGATTGCAGGTGACGGAAGAGGCGCTGAACCAGCAGCACCTCGCGGCGATCCTTGGTGAGCCGGCGCTGGATGACAAGGGACAGGTGCGTTGCTGGGCGACCGAGGTGCGGTTGCGGCTGCCTGATGCGGATCACAAGCATCTTCAACACCTGGCGGCGCTGCATCGCCTCGAGCAGACGACCTTGATCGAGCGCCGGATGGAGCAGGACAAGCGCGCCTACCTCAAGGACGACGTCTTCGCGACGCCTGGCTCGGCCGCGGTCTGGTGGCTCGCCAATCACCCCGGCGACGTCGAGAACGCGCTCGGCCTGCTCGACACCCTCGCCGATCTGTCCGCGGCAGCCAACGACCTGCCGGTACGCCGGACCTCGGTCGAGGCGATCAAACAGCCGAAACCGACCCGCGCCGAACTGGAGTTCACCGCGGCCGTCGACGACCTGCTCGCACCCGACGCAGACGCTGCCGGGCGGCCGGCAAGAGTGAACGGGACGGCACCTCGAGCGGTCGAGGGGCGGGCCAGCCGCAATGGAACGAAGCCTTCCGAAGAGCCTCGCGACGAGTATCGCGAGGAGTTCTACTCGGAGTAGGCCGGCGCGGCGGGCCGTCTGCCAGGGGAACCCGCCGCACCGGGGTCGGTGGTGGCTCATTCGTCCAGCCAGCGGATCGTGGTGGAGCCGTTGTGGCCGTGGATCGTCAGGAGCGCGTCGATGCCGTCCGCCCAGACCGTGGTGGTCGGGAAGCGGCCGCCCCAGTGCAGAGCCACCGAGCCGTCGGTCCACTCGACTCCCTCGGCGACGACGCCCGTCCCGCTGATACCGGACACATCGACGTGGCGCACGAGCTGGAAACAGCGCGGTCCTGCCTGGCTGGCCACCTTCAGATGACGCCGCCGCGAAGATCTCCGCGGCAGCGTCGCGGTCCTACCGCTGATCTCGTCCATGCCCCAAGTCAACGCTCCGGGCGTTGACCTCACCAGGAACTCAACCGGTATCCACAGGGCACAAATTAGGCACTCCGACGGTCACCCGATCGCCGTAGTCTGATTGCAAGGAGTGATCAACGCCCCAGGAGAGTGAGACCGATGACAGTCATCGACGAATGGACCGGCCGGCATGCGAATGCCTTGCGCGCGGCGTTGCGGCTGACCAACGAGGCCTTCGCCGAGCACCTCGGCATCGCACCACGCACGGTCACGAAATGGCGCGAGAGACCGGACATGGTGCCGAGCCCGCAACTCCAGGAGGCGCTCGACACCTCGCTGCGGGACGCGGCGCCCGACGCGAGACTGAGGTTCACCGCCAACCTCGGCCTCGATCAGCAGCCGCTCCCGATCGACCCGGCGGCGCTGACGCAGCTCAACACCGCCATCGGCGACCTCGCCCGCGTCCTGGCCCGCCTGCAGCCGGCCGACCCACAGCAGTCGCCGTCGCACTGACAACGTTTTCAGGCGCATGCGAGCGGGCACTGGAAAGGCATTCGGTACGGGGGTTCGCCCAAACCCAGGAGGGGACATGCGTACTCGCAGCGCATCGAGGACAGGTTCACGGACGGTCGCCATCATCGTGGTCGTGTGGTTGCTGATCGGCCTGGCCGCCGCAGCGCAGCGGAGCTACTTCTCCGGCTCCGACGCGACCTGCGCGAAGGTCGGGACGACGCTCCTGACCGTCGTCGCCGGCCCGCTGAACTACATCGGTGCCAACCCGAAGATCGACTGCACCGCGCCGCAGCCGTCGAAGTAGGCCCCCGATCCGACGTAGCGTCTTCGGTGAGGCGCCGAGGAGGGGGAACGTGGACGTACTGCGGGACGGGATCGAAGCGGATCGTGAGGGACTGGGGGTTCCCGGTGTCAGCTGGGCGGTGATCGAGAACGGGGAGATCACCTCCACCGGCACCGTCGGCGTCCTCGAAACAGGCAAGTCGGCGGCGGTCGAGCCGGGCAGCCTGTTTCAGGCCGCTTCGATCAGCAAACCGGTTGCGGCGTTCGCGATGCTACGGCTCGTGGATCGCGGGTTGCTCGAGCTGGACGAAGACGTGAACGGGCGGCTCAAGTCGTGGCAGGTGCCGTCGACCCGAGGTTGGAAGCCTGTCGTGACGTTGCGGCAGTTGGCGAGCCACAGCGCTGGTCTCACAACTCCGGGGTTCCCGGGCTACCACCGGGATGCGCCGCTGCCGACAACTGTCGAGATCCTGAACGGCACCGAGCCGAGCAACACGGCTGGACCACGCGTCGAGCGGATCCCGGGTGTGCAGTTCGCGTACTCAGGCGGCGGTACGACGGTCATGCAGCAACTGCTCGAAGACGTCACCGATACGCCGTTCCCTGATCTGATGCGTGAGTTGGTTCTCGATCCTTTGGGGATGTCCGACAGTGCCTACGCTCAACCACTCCCGTCGGAACTTGCGGGAAGAGCGGCTACCGGCCACGGGGAGAAGGGCGACCCGGTCGACGGCGGTTGGCACCTGTACCCAGAGTTGGCCGCGGCAGGGTTGTGGACCACACCGACTGATCTGGCCAGGTTCGGTATTGGAGTTCAGCAGTCGTACGCCGGCGCCCACGGTGCGCTCCTGTCACCGGAGCTCGCGCGGCAGATGCTGACGCCGGTGATCCAGATAGATCCACCGATTGCTGGGCTGACTCACGTCGGCATCGGCCCGTTCCTCAGTGCATCCGGTCAGTTGTTCGGGCACAGCGGCGGGAACCTGGGCTTCCGCTGCAACCTGCTCGTCGATCGGATGAGCGGGTACGGCGCCGCGGTGATGACGAACTCCGATGCCGGCAACCGGCTCTCCCTGCGAGCGTTCGCCACCGCGGCATCGGCGTACGGGTGGGAGAACTATCGACCCACGGATGAGCTGTTCGAGCTCCCGTCCGCAGAGGTGCTGGCGGAGCTCGCCGGTGACTATCGGCTGGGGGACCGGATTCGTCTCGCGGTGCAGCCGTGGGGGAGTGGCCTGTTGGTGACGTTCGCGGGGCAGCCGCCGCTGCGCTTCATTGCGCTCTCACCGACGCGCCTCATGGCCTCGAGTACCCAGGCCCAGCTCGAGCTGCGGGACGGCCGGCTGGTCTTCGAGCAGGCTGGTTTGGAGCTCGACTGCGTGCGGGAATAGCCGGCAGACCGGCCCGGTTACACCTGATGCCGCCCGGTACAAGACCCCCGGGCCTCAACCATCGCCGCTACGAGCGGCCACTCGCCGAGAGGCGTCTGCCGGGCGGCTCAGTAAGCTCGCTGTAAGGGGTCCGGCAAGCCGCAAGACCCCGATTTGCATCTGGACGGTGAACATCAGTATTGTTCTTCTTGTTGGGAGCGAGTGCAGGACGCGGAAGCGGCCGGACCTCCTGACCCTCCTCTAAGGCTTTCGCAGCCGGATCGTGGTCTTCGGACTCGGGTCGGCCGCTGAAACACGAGGAGACTGGGACGAAAGTAGCCGATTTGACCGGCTGCGAACGAAACAGTAATGTTTGGCGGGTTGCCCCGGAGCTTCGAATGAGAGTTTGAAGCGCGGTGTGCGTCCGATTCTTGAGAACTCAACAGCGTGCCGA
>NZ_JBITDE010000007.1:0-486991 GCF_044453945.1 Kribbella sp. NPDC051587 | reverse complement strand
TCCTCGACTCTCAGCCGCCGTCGCTCGCCACCCCGCCGCCCCCAGCCGCTGCGTGCGTGTGTCCTCACGCGGGCGCCCCCCCCCCCCCCCCCCCCGCGGGGGGGCCCCCGCTTCGGTCGTGAAGGAGTGCTGGGGGCGGTAGGTGACGGTGCGGCCGTTGAGCGGTTGGAGAGGGCGGCTGTCACCGTCGGGGAAGCGGGACTGGAAGTGGGCGAGCGAGGTCGACTTGATCTCGCGGATGTGGTTGAGCACCAGCCAGGAGACCGGCTCGGTGTAGGGGACGGTCGTCAGCGAACCGTCGTACCGGAAGGTCGAGAGGTCGGTGGGGAGGGCGGCGGCCAGGTTGGCGCCGCGGAGCTGGACGTTCTCGGAGCACTCGGCGGGGACGGTGGCCAGGGCCTGGCTGTACGGCGAGTTGTGCCCGGCGGGGACTCGCCGACAGAGCTCGTCGACGCGCCGCCGTTCATGATCCGGCGGGCCTCGGCCTGAGCAACTCGGCCAGCTGCATGGTGTCTTGCAGGTAGCGCTCGTAGGGGAAGCCGGCCTTGACGAGATAGACGCGCAGTTCCTCGATGAGCGGCTTGCCGCTGTCGTGGAAAGCCTTGCGGCCCGTCTCCGTGATCGTCACCAGCCGGCGCCGTCCGTGGTCCGGGTCGGTGACGACCTGGACGTAGCCGGCGGCCTCCAGTGGCTTGAGGGCGCGGCTGATCGCTGGATCGGAGACTGCCATCGCCTGCGCTAGCTGGTGCTGAGTGGCCGGCTCGATGTCCTCCAGCGTGCCCAGCAGCCGCAATTGGCTGTAAGTGAGGCCGTCGGCGTCTTCGGCGTTCCGGCGTGCCGCCTCCCCGATCATCAGCACGACACGGTGCAACAGGTCACCCAGTCCGTCATCCATGGAGCCGAGCATACACGAGTCTTGACTTGTTAATATTAACCATGCAAGATTGCTGCCATGAGCACATCGAGCTACATCCTGCAGACCTCCGTTCCGATGATCTGGCTGCTGCTGGCGGTCGTCGGAGCCCTCATCAAGACCCGCAACACCACCTCCCCCGAGGCCAGGCTCGAGACCTGGCAACGCTGGTGGGCCGGCGCCGCCCTCGGCGGCGGCAGCGCCTGGATGGTCCTCTCGTTCTTCACGATCCCCGGCGTCATGTCGGAGGCGATCGGCTTCGCGCAGACACCGTTCGAGTTCGAGATCGGCTGCGCCAACCTCTGCCTGACAGTCCTCGCCTTCCGGGCCGCGTCGTCGAAGGCCTCGGCCCGTGAGCGCCTCACCGTCGGCCTCGGCGCCGGCATGTTCCTCTGGGGCGCCGACCTCGGTCACCTGTACCAGTTCTTCTTCAAGGGCGACCACGCACCGGGCAACACCGGCGGCGTCCTGCTCTACGACCTGCTGATCCCGGCCGTGATGATCGCCCTCGCGATCCGCGCCCAGCGCGCTGAGCGCGTCGTACTTTTGGCCGGGTCCGAAGTAGCCGCGCGTGCGATGTAGGACGGCACGCCAGCCGGAAGGGTTGGGGTCGTCCACAAAGCTCGGGAGGAATACGAGATGCGGAAGACCCTGTCCTTGGCTGTCGCCGCCGCCACCATGGCGACAGCCCTGATCCCCAGTGCTTCACAAGCAGAAACCAGCAACGACCTGACCTGGGAAGCGTGCCCGGCGGATGCCTCGCCGGGCATTCCCCTGCCGGCCGGAATGCAGTGCACGACCCTGAAGGTCCCGCTCGACTACCGCGACCCGAACGGCGCGAAGATCGACGTCGCCGTCTCCCGCCTGGCCAGCAAGAAGCCGGCCCAGCGCCGCGGAATCCTGATCACCAACCCCGGCGGCCCCGCAGCCGGACTCGGCTACCCGGCCACCCTAGTCGCGGCCAAGCTGCCGCAGAGCGTCCTCGACCAGTACGACGTGATCGGATTCGACCCGCGCGGGATCGGGCACAGTACGCCGATGACCTGCGACCTCACGCCGGAACAGCAGCTGTACGGCAACATCCCGCCGTACGCGAACAACGCGGCCGACGTGGCGAAGCGAGCCGCTGAGGTCCAGCAGATCGCCAAGCAGTGCGCGGCCTCGAAGACCGGCCCGCTGCTCCCCCACATGTCGGTCGCCAACACCGCGCGCGACATGGATCAGATCCGCAGCGCTCTGGGCGAGGCCAAGATCTCCTACCTCGGCGCCTCCTGGGGCACGCACCTCGGCGCGGTCTACACAACGCTGTTCCCGGCTCGCAGCGACCGGATCGTGCTCGACAGCAACCTCGGGCCGGGCGGCTGGGACTACCCCAGCGACCGGCTGTTCTCGCAGGGCGTCGAGGATCGGTTCCCGGACGTCGCGGCCTACATCGCGGCCAACTTCCGCGAGTACGGCCTGGGCCGGACGCCGGCGCAGGTCACCGCGAAGTTCCACGAACTGGCAGCGCGGCTGGACAAGAAGCCGGTCGCCGAGTTCGACGGGCGGCTGTTCCGGCTGTTGACGTTCGCCTACTCGTACGGCGCCACCCAGCTGCCGGTGCTTGCCGGGCTGTGGAAGTCACTCGACGCGGGTCAACCTCCTGCGCCGCCCGAGGCCGCGGCCGTCAAGGCTGCTGTCGGCGCCGACCAGGTCATCTCGGGCCGCTACGCCATTATCTGCAACAGCAGTCGCTGGCCGACGTCGGTCAAGACCTATCAGACCGCTGTCGCCATCGACCGGATCCGCTTCCCGTTGTTCGGGGCGGCCGGAGCCAACATCCAGCCGTGCGCCTACTGGCCGAATCCGACCGAGCCGCCGGTCCGCATCACCGACAACGGTCCCGCTAACGTGTTGATGGTGCAGAACCTCCGCGACCCAGCCACTCCTCTGGCCGGCGCCCGGCAGCTGCGGCGCGCCCTGGGCGATCGGGCGGTCATGGTCACCGCCGACGAAGGCGGTCACGGTGTCTACCTGTTCGGCAAGAACCAGTGCGCGAACTACCCGGTCACCACGTTCCTGACCACCGGCATCCGCCCGGCGCACGACTACGCCTGCTCGGCCGCGGCGGCGCCCCGGTGACTCGCTCCCGTGCGCTGATGATCGCCGAGATCGCCCTCCTGCTCGGCCTGAACGTCCAGGAAGCGATCCGGCGGTTCGTCGGGCACGGACCGCAGCCCGGCGAGGTGTTCTACTTCTCGTCGGGCGTGGTCATCGGCGGGCTCGCGCTGCTGCGCCGCCGCTACCCAGCGCGGACCGGGCAGCTCGCGGCCGTCGCGATCGCCATCTCGCTACTGTGCAGCGGCGTCGGTCTGATCGCCAAGCCCGCCGCATCGCTCGCCGGTGACTGCGAGACCTTGGCGCTGGTACTCCTGATCGGCGCCTGCTGCCACCGTCTGCCCGCCATCCAGGCGGGCGTCCTCGCGGTGATCGGAGGCGGCGCGATGGTGCTCGCCCCACAACTCCGGTACGCCGGACAGCAATCGACACTCGTCCTGGCGATCTTCTGGGCTATCCTGTGGGGTATCGGCGTTGCCGTCGGGCTGATCCTGCGCGACGCCGCCGCGCGTCGCGAGGCCGCGCTCGCCGCAGCCCGAGCTCGCGAGCGGCTAGCCCTGGCCCGTGAGCTGCACGACCTGGTCGCGCATCACATCACCGGCGTCGTGGTCCGCGCGCAGGCGGCTCAAGTGATCCTTGCCGACGGCACCGAACAACAGATGCTCGGCGAGATCGAGCAGGCCGGCGCCGAAGCACTAGCCGCGGTACGACGGATGGTCGGCGTACTGCGGAGTCCGGAAGACGCGCCGCCCGTCACCACCGGCGGTCTGGTCGAGGCCGTGCAATCGGTTGTCGATGGCAACGTCACTCTGCGGTTGGCCCCCGGACTGGCCGAGCGGCCCCTCGCCCCGGAGACCGTGTCGACCGTGCATCGCGTCGTACTCGAGTCGTTGACCAACGTTCGCAAGCACGCGTCCGAGGCACGGCAGGTGTCGGTCACCATCGATGTCGAGGGCAACCAATTGCGGGTCGAGATCTGCAACGACGGGTTGGCCCGCAACCGCCGTACGGCGGAGGGTTACGGGCTGCTCGGGATGGGTGAAAGGATCGAGGCGCTGGGCGGCACGCTGACGGCCGGGCCGCATGGTGATCGCGGCTGGCGGGTTCTCGCTCAGCTGCCCGTGCCGAAGGAGGGCTCGTGACGTTGCGCGTACTCCTGGCCGATGACCAGGCTCTGGTCCGCACCGGGTTCCAGCTCATCCTCGAACGCGAGCCCGGCATCGAGGTCGTCGGTGAAGCTGCCGACGGCAAGCAAGCCGTTGCCCTCGCCAAGGAACTCCGGCCGGACGTCACGTTGATGGACATCCGGATGCCGCTGCTCGATGGTTTGGAGGCGACCCGGATCCTGGCCGGTCCTGACGTCCGCGATCCACTCCGGGTCCTTGTCGTGACCACGTTCGATCTGGACGAGCTCGTGCACGAGGCCCTGCGCTCCGGCGCGTGCGGATTCCTGCTCAAGGACGCCGGTCCACGCCTGCTGGTCGAGGCCGTGCACGCGGCGGCGAACGGCGAGTCGCTGGTCTCGCCGTCGATCACCACCCGGCTGCTGGCCCAGTTCGCCACCCCGAGCGGGAAGGCTCGGCGCGCCGTACCGGCTCTCACGCAGCGCGAGCACGACGTCACGCTGGCGGTCGCCCGGGGGAAGACCAATGCGGAGATCTCGAAGGAGCTGCTGATCTCGCTGTCGACCGTGAAGTCGCATCTGACCTCGATCCAGCGCAAGATCACCGCGCGCAACCGGACCGAGATCGCTGTCTGGGCCTGGGAATCGGGTCTGGTGCGATGAGCATGAGTTCTTCACAATCGGTCAGTACTATGCCCAGGTGGGCAGAGCTGAGCTCGTGGGGCGCCGGACGGAGAGCACCGAACTCGATCGCCTGATCGAGACCGCTCGTGGTGGCCGTAGCGGCGTTCTCGTTCTGTACGGCGAGCCGGGCGTCGGGAAGTCGGCGTTGCTCGAGGCAATGGAAGCCCGGACCACCGGGTGCCTGTTCACCCGGACGGCCGGTGTCGAGGCCGAGATGGAGCTCGCGTACGCCGGGCTGTATCCGCTCTGCCAGCCGTTCCTGGACGACATCGATCGGTTGCCGGCTCCGCTGGCCGAGGCTCTCGGTACGGCGTTCGGCCTGGTCAGCGGGCCGACGCCGGACGCGTTTCTGGTCGGTCTCGCGGTTCTGAACCTGTTCGCCACCGCGGCCGCCGACAAGCCCCTGGTCTGTATCGTCGATGACGCGCAGTGGCTCGACAAGATGTCCGAAGTCATCCTCGCGTTCGTGGCCCGCCGGCTGAACGCCGAGTCGGTCGTGATGATCATTGCCATCCGCAACGGTGTTGAGCACCGATTCACCGGGCTGCCTGAGCTGGAGATCGCCGGGCTGGATCGCGCCGATGCCCAGACCCTGCTGGAGAATTCCCTCCCCGGCCTGATCGATCCGCGGGTCAAGGACCGGATCGTCGCCGAGGCCCAGGGCAACCCGCTGGCGCTGCTCGAACTCCCCCACACCGGAGCCGGACGTGCGTCCGGCCGGACCGCGCTGATCGAGGAGAGCTTCGAACAGCGGCTTGATGCCCTGCCTGCCGAGGCCCGACAGCTGCTGACTCTGGCCGCCGCCGAACCGCTCGGCGATCCGACCCTGCTCTGGCGAGCCGCCGAGCGGCTGGAGCTTGGGGCGGAGGCCGCCACGACCGCGCTCGAATCCGGGCTGATCACCTTCGGGACGCACATTCGCTTTCGGCATCCGCTGGTCCGGTCGACGGCGTACCGGACCGCGGCCGCGTCGGACCAGCAGGCTGCCCATCAGGCACTGGCCGAGGTGACCGACCCGGACCGCGACCCGGACCGCCGCGCCTGGCACCGCGCGCAGGCGGCACCGTTGCCCGACGAGGACGTGGCCGCCGATCTCGAACGTTCCGCGGCCGGCGTCCGGGAGCGCGGTGGGCATTTCGCGGCCGGAGCCTTCCTCGAGCGGGCCGTCGAGCTGACCCTCGATCCCGAACTCCGGGCGGAGCGGATCCTGGCCGCGGCGACCGCACGGTGTGCGGGCGGCGCCCTCGACACAGCGCTCGAGCTGCTCGACAGCCTGCAGAGCAGCCCGCCGGACGAGCTGCGATCGGCGCTGGCGCAACGCCTACGCGGCCAGATCCAGTTCGACCAGGGCGACAACCAGATCGCGGCCGCCACCCTGCTCGACGCCGCCCGCCAGCTGGAATCCCTGAAACCTGATCTTGCCCAGAGCACCCATCTCGCGGCGCTGGCAGCGGCCATCTGGGCTGCCGTCCCGGACACCACCGGGATCCTCGGAGAGGTAGCGGCGGCCATCCCGCAGCCGCCCGAACCAGGAGCGGGCCCGGAGGAATCGTTGCTGCATGCACTCGCGGCGCGTTTCACGCAGGGCTATGTGGCGGCGGCGCCCGCTCTCATCAAGGCGGTCGCGGCTGAGCTGCGGGACCACTCCGATCAGGCGACCAGTCACACGGTGGCCGGAATCGTCGCGGTCGATCTGTGGGACCTGGAGGGCGCACGCCGGGTCGTCGCTCGGCAGGAGCGGATCGCCCGGCAGACGGGCGCACTGCTGCGGCTGCAGTTCGCGCTCGACTTCGGCGCGGCACTGCAGTGCGTCGGCGGCGACCTCACGGCGGCCGGCCGGATGGTCGACGAGCAGCGCCGGATCGCCACCGCGACCGGCAGGCCGTCGATCGAGTACGGCGCGCTCCTGGTCACCGCCTTCGCCGGCACCGAAACGCCGACCGGCCCGGTCTGCCCGGATCGCGCCAGGACCGGGGTGCTGACGCTGTACGCCGAGGCCGTGCGCAACAACGGACTCGGACGGTACGAGGCTGCTCGCGACGCAGCGCAGGAGCTCTTCGGACAAGACGTGATCGGGTACGGCGCTCTGGTCGCGGGTGAGCTCGCCGAGGCCGCGTCCCGGACGGGCGACGGCAAGCTGGTCGAGTCCACGCTCACCTGGGTGAGCGAGCGGGCGAACGCCGTACCGACGAACTGGAGTCGTGGCATCGAGGCGCGGGTCCACGGCCTGCTCAAGGGCGATGAGGGGGCTTACCGGCAGTCGATCGCGTGCCTGGACGGCACGATCCTGCAGGGCGAGGCTGCGCGCAGCCGACTCCTGTACGGCGAGTGGTTGCGCCGCGAGGGTCGTCGTGCGGACGCGCGGGGCGAGCTGCGGACGGCGTACGACGCCTTGTCGGCTCTCGGTCTTGGGGCGTTCGCGGAGCGGGCGCGGCATGAGTTGCTGGCGACTGGGGAGACCGTCCGGAAGCGGTCGGTCGAGACGGCGAACGAGCTCACCACGCAGGAGGCGCAGATCGCTGGACTGGCGCGGGACGGGCTGACCAACCCGGAGATCGCCGCGCAGCTGTTCCTCAGCCCGCGGACGGTGGAGTGGCACCTGCGGAAGACCTTTGCGAAGCTCGGGATCACGTCTCGGCGGCAGCTGCGGGACACGCTCCCCCGCTGACTAGGGACTGTGCCAGTAGGCACACTGGGGCGACCCACGCCCGGTCTGGCGATGGTGGACAGGCAAGTGCAAGTGCCAGTCCGCACCGCAGAAGGAGCCCTCCTCATGACAGACCGTCGCCAGTTCCTCGGCCTCGCCGCCGCAGGTGCCGCCGCCGTCCAACTCGGCGTACCGAACCTGGCGCAGGCCGCGGGTGCAAGCCGAACCGGAGATGCCCGCATCCGTCCGTACAAGATCAAGGTGCCGCAGACCGCGATCACCGATCTGCGGCGCCGGATCAAGAGCACCCGGTGGCCCGACCAGGAGACCGTCGCCGACCGCACGCAGGGCGCCCAGCTGGCCAAGATCAAGCCACTCGTCGAGTACTGGGGTTCGCACTACGACTGGCGCAAGGTCGAGGCGAAGCTCAACGCGCTGCCGCAGTTCATCACCTCGATCGACGGCCTGGACATCCAGTTCGCGCAGATCCGGTCCAAGCATGCCAATGCGTTGCCGATGCTGATGACGCACGGCTGGCCCGGCTCGATCATCGAGCTGCTGAAGATCATCGACCCGCTGACGAACCCGACCGCGCACGGCGGTAAGGCCGAGGACGCGTTCCACCTGGTGCTGCCGACCCTGCCCGGGTACGGGTTCTCCGGGAAGCCCACGAAGGTCGGCTGGAACCCGGGCCGGATGGCGGCGGCGTTCGACACGCTGATGAAACGGCTCGGCTATGCGGAATACGTTTCGCAGGGTGGCGACTGGGGCGCGATCATCTCCGAGGTCCTCGCGACGCAGGAGCCCAAGGGACTGCTCGGGATCCACATCAACATGCCCGGGACGGTGCCGGACGACGTACTGCGGCACCTGCGCAACTTCGACGCGGCCCCGGCGACGCTCTCGCCACGCGAGAAGGTCGCCTATGACCGGCTGCTGCACTTCTACCGCGACGGCTTCGGCTACGCCGCGATGATGAACCAGAGCCCGCAGACGATCGGGTACGCGCTGGCCGACTCACCGGTCGCGATGGCGGCGTACTACTACGACAAGATCGCCGAGTGGACCGACAGCGGCGGCGTCCCGGAGAAGGCTCTCACCTACGACGAGATCCTGGACGCGATCTCGCTCTACTGGCTGACCAACACCGGTACGTCGTCCTCGCGCTCGTACTGGGAAGGCGCACAAGCCGGCGGCGGCCCGTTCAACGCCGTACCGATCCCGCGGGTGCCGGTCGCCGTCACCGTCTTCCCCGCCGAGATCTACCGCGCGCCGCGCAGCTGGGGCGAGAAGACCTTCGGCAACCTCATCCACTGGAACGAGGTCGACCGCGGCGGCCACTTCGCCGCCTGGGAACAGCCCACACTCCTCGCCCAAGAGCTCCGCACAGCCTTCCGGCAGTTGCGGTAGTGCCAGCCGGTGGGCGTTGAGGTCGGGGCGGACCCGACGCCCACCGGCTGCTGGTCAGTGCTTCACCACCACTTGTCTTCGCGAGCCTCGGCGGAGCCGTTGGTGGTGTCGAGCGCGTCGAGGGCGGCAACGGCCGCCTCGTCGAGCTCGAAGTCGAAGACCGCGAAGTTCTGCACGATGCGCTCGCGGTGGGTCGACTTCGGAATCACCGACAGCCCCTTCTGGACGCCCCAGCGGATCAGGACCTGGGCCGGGGTGCGGCCGAGCTCCTCGGCGATCCGGCCGACGACCGGGTCGGTCAGGTGCTCACCGGTGCCGAGCGGGCTGTAGGCCTGGGTCACCAAGCCGACCTCGTTGCTCGCGTCGAGCAGGCCGCGACGGTAGGCGAACGGGCTGAAGTACACCTGGTTCACGGCAGCCGGGATCTGGCTCACCTTCGCCAGCTCGGCCAGCTCGGCGGCGCTGAAGTTCGAGACGCCGATGCCCTTCGACAGGCCCGCCGTACTGACCTTCTCCATCCCGGGCCACGCCCAGGTCGGCCCGCCCTGCGGCCAGTGGATCAGGTACAGGTCCAGGTAGTCGGTGCCGAGCCGCTCGAGGCTCTTCTCGGCCTCGACGAACGGGTCGTCCTTGGCCGGCAGGAACTTCGTCGTCAGGAAGATCTCCTCGCGCGGAATCCCGCTCTCCCGGATCGCCTTCCCGACACTCGCCTCGTTCCCGTACCCCTGCGCGGTGTCGATCAGCCGGTACCCGGCCTCGAGCGCCGCGGCGACCGCGCCCTCGGTCTGAGCGCCGTCCTCGACCTGCCACACACCCAGACCCACCGCGGGGATCTCAGTACCGTTCAAAAGCTTCAGCTGTGTACTCGGGTTCATGTTCACACCCTACGCAACCCGTCAGCGGGGCTCGATCTTCCAGATCTGGGGCTGGAGGTTGTTGCAGTTCCAGGTCTGCAGGTCGGCGCCCGCGGTGGTCGAGCCGCCGGCTACGTCGAGGCACAGACCGGAGTTCTGGCCGATCACCTGGTAGGCGTTGCGGCCGACGTTCACGAACTTCCAGCGCTGCCAGCCGCCGTCCTGACAGGCGAACTGCTGGATCTTCGCGCCGGGTTCGAACGAGTTCTTGGTGACCTCGACGCAGAGCTGACTGTTCTGGCCCTTCAGCCGGTAGTACCCGTTTCCCTCCGCGGTGAACTGGAAGTTCTGCGGGCCGAGACCGTTGCAGTACCACTGCTCGATCCGCCCGCCGTACTCGCGGGAATCGCCGGCGACATCCATACAGTGGCTGCTCTGCGCACTGATCAGCCGGTACGTCGTTCCTCCCGCCACCCCGGCGTCCGTACCGGTCCCGGTGGCGGAGCCGGTGGCGAAGGACGTCTGGCAGTCGCCGTTACTGAGGTCACTCGCGAGCTCCAGCACGCGGGTGCCGTCGGCGGATCCGACCAGCGGTGAGCTGTAGTTCGGGCAGTAGTGGTTGTACGGGTTCGGGACCTGCACCGGCGCCTCGAGCTCGTACCAGAACCCGTTCGAGCTCTCGGTGTTGGCGAAGATCGTCCGGCCGTTGTCCGCGGCAACCGAACCGTTGCTGTTGAGCAGCATCTGACCGATCAGCAGCAGCTTGCCGCCGACGACCGCGACCGTCGGCGCGTGCGCGAAGTACTTGCCGTCGACAGTCTGCGGCCTGGTACCGAGATCGCTCGGCGATCCCCAGTTCCAGCCGTCGCTCGACGTGCGCTTGTGGACCACGCAGTCGTACTGTCCGCCGAGTCCGCAGATCTCGTAAACCATGATGTAGAAGCTGGGGTTCAGCTGACGCACCACCGGCATGCCCGGGCGGTGACCGCCGGTCGTGCTCTGCACGGTCGGCCCGCGGTCGGTCCAGTTCACCCCGTCGCTGCTGCGGACCTCCATCAGTTTCTGACTGTGTACGCCGTCGGTCTCGTCGGCGTAGTGACAGACCAGCCGGCCGTCCGCCGCGACCGAGAACTCGGGCTCCCACAGACCCTTGTCGTTCGGCGCGGTCGCGCAGTTCGACAGGTAGCTCCAGGTCCGGCCGATGTCGTTGCTTCGCCAGATCCGGATCGCCATCGGGCGGTCGTTGGAACCGACCGACGCCGCCCACAACAAGGTCCCGGCCGGCATCGAACCGATCTGTCGCGGCAGCTCGAACAGGGTCGCGCAGCACAACCCCTGATTGTTGGCGGCCTCGGGATCGGCGACAGCGCCGACCTCCGCGAAGCTAGCGCCGCCGTTCGTGCTCTCGTGGATCACTCCGACGCCGTTCGCCGACCCACGGAACGAGACCACACTGGCGAGAATCCGGCCATTGGCCGAACCACTGTTCTGGAGACGAACGGCTCTCGGATAGAGACTCGCGCCAGCCGGCTGCAACAACGTGCCGGTCGCGGCCGGAGCCGCGGTCTGGGCGGAGGCGGAGACCTGGCCGGTCACCAGCAACAAGCCGGCGAGCAGCACCATCACGAAGCGTTTCATCGGGACCTCTTCCAATACGCCGGGGCGGAGACGCAGCGCGATCCAGAAACTGGTTACAACGATGTATTGGGCACTCTGTCACCGATCCGTCACGCACACAATCCTGACGACGGTCCGCAGACATGCTTAACTGCGTTAATTAACTGGCGCGACTCTCGGAGGTGCTGGATGGCTGGCCTGTCCCGGCGGGATCTACTCAGACGAACCGGCGGCCTGGCCGCCCTCGCGGCCCTGACCGCGGCCTGCGGCGGAAACACCGGCCGACCGTCGGGCGGCGGTGGCAGCGGCGGGTCGAAGGTCAACCTGGCGCAGTGGTACCACCAGTACGGCGAGAACGGTACGAAGGAGGCGGCGCTCAAGTACGCGAAGGCGTACACCGATGCGAACGTCGCCGTGGAATGGACCCCTGGTGACTACGCCAGCAAGCTCGCGTCCGGGCTGCTGTCGAGCAACGGGCCGGACATCTTCGAGAGCCAGCTGAACATCGGCATGGTGAAGAGCAACCAGGTGGTGGCCCTGGACGACATCCTCGGCGACGCCAAGGCCGACTTCAATCCGAACGACCTGCAGACCAACTCGGTCGACGGCAAGGTCTACGGGATCAAGATGATCGACGACCCGCAGGTCTTCTACTACCGCAAGAGCCTGTTCGACAAGGCCGGGATCAAGCCGCCGGAGACCGTCGACGACCTGATCGCGGCAGCGAAGGCGCTCACCACCGACACGGTGAAGGGCATCTTCGTCGGCAACGACGGCGGCATCATCATCGGCGGCCCGGCACTGTGGTCCTCCGGTGGCGCGTACCTGACCGCGGACAACAAGCCCGGGTTCACCGGCGACCGCGCAGCGCAGGCGTTCGCCAAGCTGCACGAGCTTTACGACAGCAAGTCCTTGCTGCTGGGTGCACCGGCAGATTGGGCCGACCCGAGCGCCTTCATCCAAGGCCTGACCGCGATTCAGTGGTGTGGCTTGTGGGCGATGCCGACGATCCAGAAGGCACTCGGCGACGATTTCGGCGTCTTCGCCTATCCGAAGCTCGACGCACAAGGCCGGCCCTCGTTGCCGTCAGGGGGCTGGACGCAGTTCGTGTCCGCGAAGAGCGCCAACGTCGAGGCCGCCAAGGCGTTCGTGAAGTGGCTGTGGGTCGACAACCTGGAGTTCCAGGAGGACTGGAACCTCAACTACGGCTTCCACATCCCGCCGCGCAAGTCGCTGGCCGCGAAGGCGACCAAGCTGCAGCAGGGCGCGGCCGCCGAGGTGGTCAAGCTCAACCAGGACCACGGCATCGTCGACCTGCCGGCCTGGACACCGAAGATGATCACCGCCTTCAACGACCTCACCACCAACGTGATCCGCAAGGGCGCGGATCCGGCGGCCGAGATCACCAAGGCCGAGAAGACGGTGACCACCGAGCTGTCGCGGCTGTTCGGCTAGGCCTTCACGGGGAACAGCACGCGCCACAACGGCAGGTAGGCGGGCCGGTCCGGCTGCCCGGTGAGGTAGCCGATGACGCCCGCCTGCTCGGCCGCGGTGATCTCAGCCGGGGTCTCGCCCTCGTAGAAGGAGCGGCAGGGCGCCGCGTTCTCCTTGCCGCGCTCGAACAGGGCCAGTGCGGGCTTGGACTCGGCCTTCGTGCGTGGGGTCAGGATGCGGTCGCCGAACAGGGCCCACGGAAACGGGTCCGCCTCGGCCCACTGGCCGTCGACATACGCCTTGGTCGCCACCGCACGTTCGGCGTCGGTGGCGCCCCACTCCGGCGGGACGTTCGTGATCAGCCCGATCGGTACGCCGATGCTCCGGAGCTGGCGCAGATGCCGCAGCGCGCCGGGCATCCAGGTCATCTTGCCGGCGACCGTGGTGTCGACCAGGGTGTTGCCGAGGTCGAACCAGACAACCGAGCACCGTACGGTGTGGTGCTGTTCTGGGGCGGGTGCCGCCGTTGCCGTGGTGGGCAGGGCGAACAGAAGACTGGTCGCGGCGGCTGCCACGACCAGTTTGGCGATGTCCTTCACTGGGCCTCCGAGCGCCCGTCCGCCCTCCTGGAATCCGTTGCAGGGGGCGGTGGCGCGGTCGATTCTCGGTGGATGAGCCGGTTGACTGTCCGGGTGGACGGCTCCGGGGCGGGTTTGCCGTGGATCTCGGCGAGCAGACGATGGATCGCATCGCGGCCCTGGGACTCGCGATCGACGGCCACCGTCGACAGCGACGGGGTCGCGAATCTGCCGTACTCGTCGTCGTCCCATCCGAACACACTAAGGTCGCGGGGCACGCTCCAGCCGCGCGCCCGCGCGCCGCGGATCACTCCGAGCGCGGCCAGATCACAGGCGGCGACCACTGCCGTGACGCCACAGTCGTCCGGGAGCGCGGCGATCGCGTCCACACCGGACTGGCCGGACCAGTCCCCGTCGTACACGCCGACCGACTCCAGGCCGAGCCGCTCGATGGTCTCCAGGTAGACGCGTTTACGGTTGCGTCCCGAGGCGAAGCTCTGGTCGCCCGCCACATGCAGGAACCGGCGATGGCCCAGTGAACTCAGGGACTCGATGATCTCCGCGATCTCGGCGGCGCCGGCCAGCCGGCCGAGCACGTGCAGTTTCTCGTCGTGGCTCTCGCTCTGGACGATCGGTATCCCGAGGGATTTCGTCCTGAGATCGATGGAAGACATGGCAAGAATTCCGTCCACCTGACCCGATCGGGCCAGATCTTCAATACGTGCCGCACGTGCTTTGGGGCCACCTTCGACGCTGACGATCTCCAGCTGATAACCGGCCTGATGGGCGGTCTCGGAAGCGGCGGTGAGTTGCCGGCCGGGGAAATGCGGACCGGTCGCCAGCACGATCGCGAGCCGGTTCGACCGGCGCGTCCGCATCGAACGCGCGACCAGGTTCGGGCGATAGTCGAGCGCCTTCACCGCATATTCGACCTTGATCCTGGTCTGCGGTTTCAGGCTGTTCTTGTCCTGCAGGTAGCGGGACACGGTCGTATGCGAGACGCCGGCCAGCCGGGCCACCTCGTGGATCGTCGACGGCCGCTTCTCCCCCGGTTCACTCACGGTCAGCAGGCTAGCCCATCCGGTGAACTCTTGACACCCTCTGCGGGCTGCGGTTAGCTACCGCATCAGGAAGTGGATCGATCACTTTTTAATGCCCCCCTGGTGAACTCCTCCCCTGTAAAGGAGGAAAGTGTCTCTCCTCACGCGATTACGCCGCGACTATCCGATCCTGCTGCTGGCGATTCCCGGCCTTCTGATCATCCTCGCCTTCCATTACTTCCCGCTCTGGGGCAATGTCATTGCCTTCCAGGATTACCAGCCCTATCTGGGCGTGGGAAAGAGTCTGTGGTCCTACCTGGACAATTTCCGCATCATCGTCGACGGCGATCCGCAGTTCCTGAACGCGGTCAAGAACACGCTCGTGCTGACCGCGATCCAGACCGTCATCGTGTTCCCGGCGCCGATCGTGGTGGCGCTGGTCCTGCACAGCCTGTTGTCGAACCGGATCCGCCAGTTCGTGCAGACCGTCATCTACCTGCCGCACTTCATGTCCTGGGTGATCGTGGTCGCGGTCTTCCAGCAGATGCTCGGCGGCACCGGGATGATCAACAACTGGCTGCGCTCGCACGGGTACGACCCGATCCACGTGATCGGGAACGCCGACGCGTTCCGGGGGCTGCTCACCTCGCAGGTGATGTGGAAGGACACCGGCTGGGCGACGATCCTGTTCCTGGCCGTGCTCTCGCAGATCGACCGCGCTCTCTACGAGGCGTCCGCCGTCGACGGCGCCGGGCGCTGGAAGCAGACCTGGCACGTCACGCTGCCCGGGCTGAAACCGATCATCATCCTGCTGCTGATCCTCAAGCTCGGCGACTCGCTGACGGTCGGCTTCGAGCAGATCATCCTGCAGCAGCCCGCGGTCGGAGCTGATGCGAGCGAAGTGCTCGACACCTACGTGTACAACAACGGCATCCTCGGCGGTGACTGGGGAACGTCGGCCGCGGTCGGTCTGGTGAAGAGCGTGGTCGCGCTGGTCCTGGTGCTCGGCGCCAACAAGCTGGCCCACCGTCTCGGCGAGGAAGGGGTGTACCGCGGATGAGCCGACACCAAGCCCTGGTCGGCGGGATGCCACCGCCGAGCCGGCTCGAGAGCATCGTCAAGGCGATCTTCCTGACCGCGATCTGCCTGGTGGTGGTCGTGCCGTTCATCGGGGTCGTCTCCACCAGCCTGGCCTCCCCTGAGCAGGTGATCAAAGCCGGCGGCTTCGTGCTGCTGCCGACCCACGGGATCGACTGGTCGGCGTACCGATCGATCCTGTCCGGCGGGACGGTGACGCAGGCCCTGCTGGTGAGCGGCTTCATCACTGCTGTCGGTACGGCGATCGCTCTGTTCCTGACCTGCACTCTCGGCTGGGCGCTGAGCCGCCGCGGCAGTGTCGGCAACAAGCCGCTGCTCCTGCTCATCCTGATCAGTCTGCTGTTCAACCCCGGACTGATCCCGAGCTACCTCGTGGTCCAGCAGTTCGGGTTGCTCGACAGCCTCTGGGCGGTGATCCTGCCGGTCTCGGTGAGCGCGTTCAACGTGATCGTCGTCCGCGCGTACTTCGTCGGCCTGCCGGCCGAGGTCCTCGACTCGGCCCGGATCGACGGTGCTTCGGAGTGGAAGCTCTTCTGGCACATCGGCCTGCCGCTGTCCAAGGCGGTCGTCGCGGTGGTCGGCCTCTTCTACGGCGTCGGCTACTGGAACAGCTTCTTCGGCGCGCTGCTCTATCTGAACGACAGCAGCAAATGGCCGCTGCAGCTGGTACTGCGAACCTACGTGGTCAACGGCGTCGAGATCGGTGCCCAGGACCTGGGCGCGGCCGGTGAGGCGCTGCCGCCGCAGACGTCCATCCAGATGGCGATCCTGATGATCTCGATCGTCCCGATCCTGTGTGTGTATCCGTTCATCCAGCGGCACTTCGCCAAGGGTGTGCTGACCGGAGCGGTGAAGGGCTGACGATGAGTCTTGACGATGCACGACTGACCCGCCGCACCCTGCTCGGTGGCGCCGCAGCACTCGGACTCGTCGCGTGCTCCAACGAGGGCCGCGGTGGACTGCCCGGCGGTGGCGGCAACGCGGCCGGTGTCCGGCCGGCGTACATGCGCTACACCGGAGTGAAGCCGGACCTGCCGGGCGCGGAGTACAAGATCCCGGATGCCTTCGTTCGCTACCCGGCCAACCCGGCGCAGGCGATCCGGAAGCCGCCGGGTGACGGCCAGCCGATCGACGTCCTCACCTATACGAACACGCCGATCCCGCCGAAGGTCGAGCAGAACAGCTTCTGGCAGGAGTTCAACAAGCGGGTCGGGTCGCCGGTCACGGTGAACCTGACACCGTCGGTGGACTACAACCAGAAGTTCGCCACTGTGGTGGCGGGCGACCGGCTGAGCGACATCTTCCTGGTCGGCGTCGTTCCCCAGGTGCCACAGTTGCTGGAGGCAAAGGCCGTCGACCTGACGCCGCATCTGTCCGGCGACAACGTGAAGAAGTACCCGTACCTGGCCAATCTGCCCGAGACCGCGTGGAACCCGTGCATCTTCGGCGGCCGGATCTTCGGCGTACCCATCCCGCGCGGCGCGATCAGCTCGCAGACCATGTACAGCCGGGCGGACATCCTCGAGAAACAAGGTGTCGACGGCAACGTCAAGAGCGTCGACGAGTTCGTCGAGCTGTGCAAGGCGGTCACCGACAAGCGGCAGAACCGGTTCGCACTGGCGGCAGCTCCCACCCAGTGGATCCGGAACATGTACGACGTACCGAACAACTGGAGCGAGAGCGGCAAGGCTCTGGTCAGCAACCTCGAGCACCCCGCGCAGGAGGAAGTCTTCGAGGTACTGCGGAAGTTGTGGAGCTCGGGGTACATCCATCCGGATGCGTTCTCGGGGCAGAACCAGGACATGAAGGTGCGGTTCGGCAACGGATCGAGTCCGCTGGTCCAGGACACCTACAGCGCCTGGCCGAGCTATCTGCAGACCGCGGTGGATCCGAACGCCCGGATCGCGATCATCCCGCCGCCGAAGCACGACGGCTCCGGGCCGGGCCGGCTCTGGCTGGGTGCGCCCGCGATCGGCTTCGCCGCGATCAGCAAGAAGGCGGCCGGCCGGGTCGAGACGATGCTTGCCTACCTCAACTTCCTCGCGGCGCCGTTCGGCACCCAGGAGTACCTGTTCCGCAAGTACGGACTGCCGGGGCTGCACCACAAGGTTGTCGACGGCAACCCGGTGCTCACCGAGAAGGGCTTCAGCGAGGTCCAGCTCGGGCTGATGTACACCGCGGACGGACCGTGGACGATCTTCCTGCCGGAGAAGGCGGGCAACGCCGAGGCCGAGTTCACCGCGATGAAGCAGACCTGCCCGCCGGCCTTCGCCGATCCGGTCGCGGGGATGTACTCCGAGACGAACGTCCGCAAGGGCCCCCAGCTGACCGCCGACATCACCCAGATCACCAACGACATCATCCAGGGCCGTAAGCCGGTCTCCGCCTGGGCCGGTGCGGTCAAGAAGTGGAAGAGCGGCGGCGGTGACAAGATCGCCGAAGAGTTCGCCCAAGCACTCGAGTCCTCACGCTGAAAGGAATCTCCTTGACTACCACCACCGTCAGGTTCGCGGCCGTCGGTCTTGATCACGCCCATATTCACGGTCAGATCGCCGGTCTGATCGCCGCCGGCGCCGAGTTCGTGGCGATGGCGACCGACGATCCCGCCGCCGCGATCGCCGTCCAGGTGCGGGAGCGGTATCCCGACGTACCGGTTGCCGACGACCCGGCCGAGCTGATCGAGCGGGACGGCATCGACCTGATCGTGACGGCCGCCGTACCGGACCGGCGGGGGCCAATCGCGGTCGCGGCGCTGCGAGCAGGCAAGGACGTGGTCACCGACAAGCCCGGCTGCGTCAGCTTCAGTCAGCTCGACGAGATCGAGAAGGCCGTCGCCGAGAGTGGGCGGTTCTGGTCGGTGACGTTCTCGGAACGGTTCGAGGTGCGCTCGGCGGTCAAGGCCGGCGAGCTGGTCCGCGCGGGCCTGATCGGGACGGTCGTACAGACGATCGGGCTCGGGCCGCACCGGATCGGCGACCGCGGTCACCTCGGTGGTGGCGCCGGGCGGCCGGACTGGTTCTACGACAAGAACCGGTACGGCGGCATCCTCGTCGACATCGCGTCGCACCAGATCGACCAGTTCCTCTACTACACGGGGTCCCGGACCGCGGAGGTCGTGGCCAGTTCGGTCGGCAACTTCGCCAACCCGGACAAGCCAGGCCTGCAGGACTTCGGCGATCTGCTGATCCGCAGTGACAACGCGCAGGGCTACATCCGGGTTGACTGGTACACACCGGACGGGCTTCCGACGTGGGGCGACGGGCGACTGATGATCCTCGGCACCGAGGGCTACATCGAGCTCCGCAAGTACGTCGACATCGCCGGGCGACCGGGCGGTGATCACGTCTTCCTGGTCAACCACGAGGGCATGCAGTACGTCGACTGCTCGGACGTGCAGCTGACGTACTACGCCGACCTGGTGAACGACGTACGGGATCGGACGACCACGGCGGCGCCACAGGAGCACACGTTCGAGACGATGCGGCTGGCGTTGACCGCACAGCAGCAGGCTGTCCTCCGTGGGGCCGCGCAGTGACGGTCCTCAAGGTCGCGATCGTTGGCTGCGGCAACATCAGTCGTCGTCATGCCGAGTCGTACGCCGCCGCACCCACGGAGCTCGTGGGTGTCGCGGACATCGTTCCTGACAAGGCGGTTGAGCTCGCCGACAAGTACGGCTCGACGCCGTACAACAGTGCCACCGAGTTGCTCGCGGCAACTTCGCCCGACCTCGTGTCGGTGACGACGCCACCGGGCAGCCATGCCGCGCTCGCCATCGAGATCCTTGCCGCCGGCAAGTCTGTGCTGCTCGAGAAGCCGCCGGTCCTGAGCCTGGCCGAGATGGACGCCGTGGCCGAGGCCGAGCGTGCGAGCGCCGGCTCCGTGTACGTCGTCTTCCAGCATCGGCACGGGTCGGGTGGCTTGCGGGCCGCGTCGCTCCTCGCCGACGGCGCTCTCGGCAAGCCACAGGTCGCCGTGTGCGAGACGCTGTGGTTCCGGCCGGTCAGCTACTTCGATCCGGAGTGGCGTGGGACGTGGGTCGGTGAAGGTGGCGGGCCGACGCTCGGGCATGGGATCCATCAGATCGATCTGCTCCTGCATCTGCTCGGACCGTGGCGGACGTTGCAGGCAACGGCTGTGCGGCTCGATCGGCCGGTCGAGTTCGAGGACGTGTCGATGGCCTCGGTGATCTTCGAGAGCGGCGCGGTGGCGACGGTGATCAACAGTCTGTTGTCGCCGCGGGAGTTGAGCCGGATCCGCATCGACACGACCGGCGGCTCGCTCGAGGTCAATCACCTCTACGGCTACTCGGACTCGGATTGGACGTTCACGCCGGCACCCGATGCGGCCCGGGCCGCGGCCAACGGCCTCGACCCCGGCGTCCGCCGTACTGGCTCGGAGGTTGTTGCCGAGGGCACCGACCCGTGGGCCGGGTCGGCGGGCGACGACGTACCGAGTAATCACGAGGCTCAGCTCGGGCGGCTCGTCGACGACCTGTTGGCCGGGCGTTCGCACGACACCACGTTGGCGAGCACACGACCGACGATGGAGTTCGTGACCGCGCTCTACGCCTCAGCCCTGACCGGTACGGCGGTTGACCGCGCCGCGCTGACACCCGGGCATCCGTTCTACCGGGCGCTGCACGGCGACGTACCGCAAGCAGTCATCGACCAAACTTTCACCCTGTGACCTAAGCCAACTGTTGATAGATCAGCTCAGCGACTCTGGCGGGTTGGCTCAGATAGGGCGAGTGACTGGTGGGCCAGGTTTCGACGGTGGTGCAGCGTGCGGCGAAGCGCTGGATCAGCTGGGCGGGCGTGGCCAGGTCTTCGCTGCCGACGACATAGGTCGTGGGAGTGGTGTGCCAGGTGACCCGGGTCGGGGTGGTCCCGAAGATCGATGGCGATTCGGGGCGCAGCAGGGCGATGGCCTCGGTGGCCTTGGCGTCGTCGACGTCGCCGTACAGGTTGCGGCGGGCGTCGGTCGGATCCAGGGCCAGGTAGCCATTGGCGTCAGGAGCCATCGCGAGGCCCGCGGGTGGAGTGCCGGTTTCCTCGGCGAGAGCCGCCAGCAGTTGAGCCGGTGTCTCGCCCACATCGAGCAACCAACCTGCGAGCAGAATCTGCCCGCGCGCACCCCGGACGGTGCCCGCGACTACCCCGCCGAACGAGTGACCGACAACCAACGGCGGCCGCGCCGAGGCGGTAATGATCTTCTCGACCAGTGCGGTGCTCTCGTCCAAAGTCTGCTCGTAGAGGTCTGGAACCTCCACGCTGAGCGCGCGTGAGCGCAGCAAACCCGCCAGTTGGTCGAAATGCGCAGGCTGGTGCCAGGAACCATGCAGAAGGATCACGTCAGTCATACGTTTGACGCTATCTACCTGTGAGCCCGGCTTCGAACCGATAACGGCTCACCGGTACGACGAGCCGCCGGGTACCCGCAGTCAGTACGTTGTGAGTCATGTCCCGCCCCGGTCAGCCCGAACGCTCTGCGACGTACGCAGAGGTTTTCGCGGTTGCCGAATTCCGGTGGTCGTGGGTCGCCCTGGTCGGCTCCGTGATCGGCGACCAACTCGCCCGGGTCGCGCTGTCCATCCTGGTGTTCGACCGCACCGGCTCAGCGGGCCTGTCCGCGTTGACCTATGCACTGACATTGTTGCCGGACGTCATCAGCGGGCCGCTCCTCGGCGGACTGGCCGACCGCCTCCCCCGCCGTCAGCTCATGGTCACCTGCGACGCCGCTCGCGCCGTGCTGGTCGCCTTGATGGCGATCCCGGGCATACCGTTGTGGATCCTGTGTGTCCTGCTCGTCGCCGTGCAGATGTTCGCCGGGCCCTTCCAGTCGGCGCGGTCCGCCTTCCTCGCAACAATGCTCACCGGCGACACCTACCGCGCCGCCGTCGGCCTCTCGTCAGTCACCGCTCAAGCCGCCCAGTTGGCGGGCTTCGTGCTCGGTGGCACCATCGTGGCGGTGCTCGGCCCGAGCCAGGCGCTGGCGCTCAACGCGCTGTCTTTTGCGGTCTCGGCCGTATTGCTGAGGCTCGGCCTGCGGGAGCGGCCGGTTTCCTTGGGCGACGACCCGGCTGCCCGGCCAAGCTGGTGGGGCTCACTGGTCGCAGGTGCACGCCTGGTCTGGCGTAACCGCAGACTGCGCTACCTGCTGGCCCTGTGCTGCGTGCCGGGTTTCTACATCACCGTGGAAGGGCTCGCCACGCCGTACGCCGGTTCCATCGGTGGCGGCGCGATCGCCGCCGGAATCCTGTTCGCGGCCAACCCCGCCGGCCAGGTCGTCGGCATCTTGCTGACATCACGAATCGCCCCGGCCAGACGCATGTCCATGATGGGACCACTGGCGATCGGGACCTGCGCCGTCCTGATCGGTTGTGTGTTCCAGCCGGGGTTGGTGGTGACCGTGATGCTGTGGTGTTTGTCGGGGATGTGCGCGTCGTTCATGCCGCTGGCGCAGGCGACGTTCGTACAAGAGATTCCTGATGCGCAGCGCGGTCAGGTGATCGGCCTGGCCCGCACTGCGCTGGTAGTCGCTCAGGGGATGGGGATCCTGGTCGCCGGGGCGGCGGCGGATCATTGGAAACCGGCTTTGGTCGTAACCGGTGCAGGCGTACTAGGCGTCGTCTACGCAGCCGGTGCCGCCCGGGGGTACCGGCGTGCCGTCAGGGCCGACGCATGAAAGCGACGCTGAAGCAGATTACTGCCAGTCGTTGGTCCGCATCGCGACGCACCTCCTCCCGGAACCGGAGCGCCATCACTACCTGACAACGCAGTGACTTTCGGTGATACCGCGTTTACTCTGACAATGAGGACGAGTGGGGCTGGGGGAAACGTTAATGCTGAGTATCCGCCATTGGAGGCTGACGCGCAGGCACCGTCGTGACACTGACGTGCCCGTGTCCAAGTGGTTACCTCGCCATTGGGCGCTGTGGTCCGCGCCATCGGTCGTGCTGACCTACGTGCTGATCGTCGACGCCTTGGCGCTCGCGGTGATCGGCGCCTCGTTCATCGGGCTCGACGTCGGTTCCGACGACTGGATCCGGTTCGGCGCGCTGGTGATCGGTTCGGCGCTGCACGTCGAGGCCGGCCGGGAGATCGAGCGGCTGCGTGCGGTCGTCTCCGAGGGCACGACCTACGTGAACCTGAAGTCGATGTGGATCTTCGCGGCGGTCCTGCTCCTTCCGTTGCCGCTGGCCATCGCCGTGATCGCCATCAGCTACGTGCACTCCTGGGCCCGGATGCGGCGCAACCCGCCGTACCGCGGCTTCTTCTCCGCCTCCACCGTCATTCTTGGGTCGGCGCTCGCCGTGACGTGCCTGCGGACGATCAATCCCGATCATCAACCCGGCTTCACCGGCGGTCTCATCGGCCTGGTGGCCGTGACCGCCGCGGCACTGGCCTATTGGCTGATCAACTTCGCCCTCGTCGTCGGCGCGGTCCTGCTGTCCAATCCGGAGGCCAACGCACGCAAGGCGCTGGGGCAACTGTCGGATCAGCTCATCGTCGCCGGTGCTCAGGGCCTCGGTGTCAGCACCGCGGCTCTGCTCATCTACCAACCCTGGCTGAGTGTCGCGTTGCTGATCACGGTGCTCGGACTGCATCGGGCACTCCTCGTCGGGCAGTTCCAGTTCGCAGCGCGGACGGACTCCAACACTGGCCTGGCGAACACCATGTTCTGGCACGAGCTGGCCGCCAAGGAGCTCGAGCGTGCGCAGAACAACAAGACCCCACTCGGCGTGCTCTATCTGGACCTCGACCATTTCAAGTCCGTCAACGACACCTACGGGCATCTGGCCGGAGACCAGGTACTGAAGGCGATCGCCGCCGAGCTGCAGCGCGAGATCCGCGCCGAGGACCTGGTCGGGCGGCTCGGCGGCGAGGAGTTCGCCATCTTGCTGCCGATGACCAACGCCGACGACACCCTGCACACCGCAGAGCGCATCCGACACCGGATCTCCGGACTCGTCATCACGGTGACGACCCCGGTCGGGGACGCGATCGTGGAGGGGATCACGTGCTCGATCGGCGCGGCGACGTACCCGGCTTCCGGTCAGAGTCTCGACATCCTGTTGATGGCCGCTGACACCGCCACCTATGCGGCCAAGGAGTCCGGTCGCAACCGCGTTGTCACGGCGCCCAGCCGGACGCCAGGTCAACTGAACTGAGGTAGACCGCGCTCTCGTCCGGGTGGGGTGGGTCGAAGTCGGCGAGGTGCTGGGCGAGGACCTCGTCGCTCACGTCCTGGCGCTGACGCGTTGCGTGGTTGGCCTTTCGGCGTTCGTGGATCACTGCGTGGTCGATGTCCACGTACAGCAGGGTGAACTCGGCCTCGACCTCGGTCGCCAGCGAGCGCCAGGCATCGCGGAGGAATCGCGGCGAACTCGTGTCGTCGACGATGACCGACGTACCGGTACTCAACAGCTCGCGCGTCTCCGCGGTGGCTTCGCCATGAGTGCGAATCCATTCCTCGACCGGAATGCCGTCACCACCCCAAAGACCGCGCCGCGCGTTGATCTCGTCCAGGCTGACGACGGTTGCCCCGAGACGCGGAGCGAGGGTCCGGGCGACCGTGCTCTTGCCGGAGAACGACGTACCGCAGAGAAGAACGAGTTTGGGCACCGGTCACCGTTTCAGGAGGGAGGTGGCGATCATTGCTACGACTCGGTCGGGGTCGTTGGCCAGTTGGCGGAGGGGCGGTTCGGCGAGGGGTGGTGGGAGTTCGGCGAGGGCTTGGGTCAGGCGGATGCGGGCGGGCGAGTCGGTGGTCGCCAGGGCGGCGGTCAGGGTGTTGATGACGGCCGGGTCGGCGGCGAGGGTGCCGAGGATTTCGGCGGCTTCGACGTCGTTCACGCCTTCTACGATCAGGCGTACCAACGCGGGGATGGCGGCCGTCACGCCTCGGTTGCCTAGGGCAAGGGCTACGTGCTTGCGGACGGTCGGGTCCTCGTCGGTGAGGGCGGTCTCGAGGACGGCGGTCGCGTCGGGAAGTTCGGCGAGGGCCTGGACGGCGCGGCGGCGTACGGCGACGTCGTCGGACTGCAGGCCGGGGGCGATACCGGCGACGGCGTTGTCGGCTCGGGCGAGGGCCCAGCGGAGGGCCCCGGCGACGTTCGGGTCGGACTCGGTCAGGATCGCCTTGGCGAGGAGGTCGGTCGGGACGGAGTCGGGGGTGAGGGCGGCTTGCTGGCGGCGGGCCGCGTTGGGCGAGTCAAGGCTGTGCAAGAGTTCGATGATGCGCAGGACGTCCTCCCATCCGGACGGCGCCGAGGCGTCGACGGTGCGGAGGCGATCGAGCAGTTCCTGCTCACGGTGCAGCCGCTCCTCGGTTCGTTCGATCAGGTCGCTGACCAACGCAGCCGGTGCGAAGGCCGGGTCTTCCAGGGCGCGGCCGATGTCGCGCAGCGACAGACCGAGGGAGCGCAGGCTCTCGACGTGGAAGATCCGGCGGATGTCGTCGGCGGAGTACTCGCGATAGTTGCCGACGGTACGGCCGGTGGGGCGCACCAGCCCGAGGGAGTCGTAATGCCGGAGCATCCGGCTACTCACCCCCGAGCGCCGCGCCACCTCACCGATCAGCATCGTCAGGCACCGAGCTCAGCGACGCGTTGCGGCCCCAGCGAGTCGACGCGCTTTGCGCGCTCCACGTCGAGAGCGAAGGCGGCGTCCGGGTCCCGCAGCAGCAACTCGGTGGCTCGGGCGTGAGCACGGGCCGCAGGGTCAGGGCTGGTCAGCGGCAGTAGCGGCTCGATGAGGTCGCCGAGACCAACGAGCGCCCGGCTGAGGCTCAGCTGCACCATCCGGTCCCCCCGCCCGAGCTGAGTCACCAGTACGGCGGCCAACCCGGCCCGCTCCCCCTCGGGAGCCAGTACGACGGCCGCCCGCCACGCCGTACGGGCGATCTCGTCGTCCGGGTCACGCAGCAGCTCCGGTGTGATCGCCGACCACGTGTCCGGCACACCGAGCTTCGACAGCGTGTGCAGCGCCTGACTCCGCGCCTGCGGAACGTCGGACCGCACCTCAGCCAATACCTTCGACACCGTCAACTCGACCGGCTGCCGCGTCAGCGCCCACGTGAGCATGTCGCGCACGAAGAAGTCCGGCTCCACCGCGCACCGCTCCAGCAGGGCCTCGACCATCCCAGGCTCCGACCCCACTGTCATCGCCGCCCGCAACCGCGCCGACGCGTTCCCTGCAGCCAGTCTCTCCACCGCACTCACGGTGATCACCTCCTGCACCCAGGATTGACCTTGTCACAGTGTCAAGGTCAACCCCGGGATCAGCAGGTCAGGGGTAGTTGACCCACTGGGCCTTGTTGTTGGAGGAGTTGGAGGGACCGCCGCTGTTGTTGATGACGTGGGCGATGGTGCCCTTGCCTCCTAGGGAGATCGTTACCATGTTGTGGAACTTCACGCCGGCCTTGTTCGGAACTTCGAAGGCGCGGTCGGCCACGATCGACGGGTCCGAGTTGAAGACGCAGTAGCTGCCTAGGCCCCAGGCTTCGTGGGTGTTGACCGAATCGGCCACCTTGTAGGCGGCGTAGCCGCGGGTGGAGCCGTTCATCCAGGCGGATTGGTTCGGCGGGTCGTACGGCATCTCGTTCTGGTAGAAGTACGTTCGCCCACCGTTGCCGTTCCAGATGGTCTGGTACTTCTGGTAGTGCTCGACGAACAGCCCGTACGCCGTGACGTCGTCACCGTTCACGACGAGACCCGTGTCGGCCGTGTTGGTGCCCCAGCCGACGCCGATCGAGTGGTCGCCGCGCCACAGCCAGGTGTGGTCGAGGATGACGTCGTCGCTGTTGACCCGCAGGGTCTCGGTCGCCTTGCCGACCGCGGCGCCACCGATGCGGAAGTAGACGTCGTGGATGGACGTCGGGTTGGCGCTGTGATCGGCCGACGAGTTCGTCGGGCCGAGCTCCATCAGCAGCGGTGAGTTGGTCGGGGCCGCGTCGATCAGGAGGCCGGCGATCTTGACGCCGTCCACATCGGCGACCGACAGCGCCGTCGTACCGTTGGTCGGCATGATCGTCGCCAGGCCGAGCCCGAGGACGACGGTGTTCGCGCGGGTGACGCGGATCGAGTCGCTCAGCTTGTAGACACCCGGCGTGAACAACAGGTCTTTACCGGCCGCCAGTTCGGAGTTGATCGTCGCCGCGGAGACCCCGGGCTTGGCGATGTAGAACTGCTCGATCGGCAGCGACGTACCGGCCGGGTTGCCGTTGGTCCAGCCGGGGCCACTTGAGTTGGTCTTCAGCGCCGGGACGAACACCTTGTAGGCACCGGCCGCGTCGATGTAGAGGTACGGCTTCTCACGCACGACCGGGGTCTGCGCGACCTTCGTGTACGGCGGGTCCGGGAAGCTGCCGGCCGGAGCGTTCTCGGCACCGACGAAGACCATGTTCCAGTTCTGCCCGGTCCAGCTGCTCCAGCGTGTGTTGCGTGAGAGCCACTGCTGCTGGCTGCCTGATCGCACCTGGCCGTCGACGACCGTGTCGGCCATGAACCCGCCGCTCGACCAGCCGCCGTCGTCCAGCGCCAGGTTGCCCTTCAGGTGCATCCGCCGGTACGCCGACGCCTGGCTGACGGCCCAGCGATCGAGTCCACCCGGCGGGGTCACGGTCAGACCCTCGGCACCACGCCAGAAGTTCTGGGTCGCGTTCTGCGGCGGGAACCAGTCGGCCTCGACATGCACCGCACCGTTGATGTTCACGCTGTCGGGCGTCAGGCCGAGGCCGGCGACCTGGGTGAAGAAGCCGACGTTCGCGCTGACGTTGTAGGTACCCGGCTTGAACAGCAGCGCGTACCGCTGTTCGCCGTACTGGTTCTGTTCCTGCTGCTGAAAGACCTGGTCGAGCCTGGACTGGATCTGGCTGGCCGGCGTCGACGGGTCGAAGACGGAGACGTTCGGGCCGAGGTCCGGCGTACCGGGCGGGTTCGGCGGAGCATCCACAGACGTGATCCTGAACGATTGGGCGGCGCTCCCGTTGCAGGTGAACTGCACCAGCTGGACGCTGTCCGCGGTGGAGGCAGAGGGTACGTCGAGGCACTTGCCGCTGTTCCGGTTCACCAGGTGGTAGGCGCCATCCGCCTCCTCGACCGGAAGCCACTGCTGGTTGTTGCCGCCGCCGTACGCCCACAGGTGGACCAGGGCGTTGTCAGCGGTCGAGACGTTGGAGACGTCGACCACCTGCGCGGGGTTGGTGCGCACGTTCACCCGCACGTACCCGCCGCTGGTCGGCTGGAACTGCCACTGCTGGGCGTTGCTGCTGTTGCACGTGTACTGCTGGACCACGGTGCCGTTCGCCGTACCAGCGGCGCGCGTATCGAGGCACTTGCCGCTGTGCTTGGCAGCCACGGTGTTCCAGCCGGTCGGCGAGATCGCGGCGGTCGCCGACGGTGGGTCGACGACCGTCAGACCGGCGGCGACAACACCGGTCAGCACTGTAACGGTCAGGACGGCACGCCGGACACGCGGCGGCGGTCGGAGCGGGGCGACTCCGGACATAGGGCACTCCTCAGTTCTGGGGCAGCAGAGGTGCGCTCAGGAAAGCGGATTCCCGCACTTAATTCAAGACCTGACCGAAGTTCCGCAACTTCTCTGACTAGTGCGCCGGGCCCTCCCGGAGCCGCCGATCCGGCCAACCAAATCCGCGGAGGCCACGTCTCAAGGGTTACCAACGGGGTGACGTGAAATTCTGGGGGAATTTCGATGAGCGCGGTACTGACGCATGTCCAATTACCGGCCGAGCTGCCGGCCGCACGGCGGATACTCAAGCATCCACGGGCGATGCAGAGCCATCGGCTGACGCTGCTCGTCCTGCTGACCAACGTCGCGATCTTCGGGATCGGGCTGGCGAACGGCTGGTGGAGTTCAGTTGTTCACGTGGCCCTGATCGCGCAGGTCAATTTCGCACTCGGAATTCTGGTGCGGCAGCAGTTCTTCGTGAATGCGCTCTGCAAGCTGGTCATGCGGGTACCGAAGTCGTGGCCGCTCAAGCTGCGCTGGGCAGTTGCCAAGGGCTACCACCTGGGCGGACTCCACGTCGGCGGCGCGATCAGCGGGACGTTGTGGTTCTGGGCGTTGACGGTGGTCGCGATCGGCCAGGCCGGTGCCGGGCTGCAGCTGACGTACTGCCTGCAGTCGCTGCTCCTGTTCGGGATCGTGATGACGTCGCGGCCGAAGTTCCGCGCCGCCCACCATGACCTGTTCGAGCGCATGCACCGGTTCGGGGGCTGGACGCTGTCCCTGCTGTTCTGGATCAGCGCGATCCAGCTCGGCAGCCCGTCGACCATCATTGTGCTGACCATCACCACCATCAGCTCGCTGTCGCCCTGGCTGCTCCTGCGGCGCATCCCGATCGACGTCATCCGGCCGTCGTCCCATGTCGCGCTGGTGAGCAGCAACCGCTACCACCCGATGGCCGGTTCGACGCGCTCGATCGCCCGGCACCCACTGAAGCAGTGGCACAGCTTCGCGGTGATCCCGACGCCCGGCGCGCCGGGCTTCCGGATGGCGATCTCGCGCGCCGGCGACTGGACGAGTGACTTCATCGACAACCCGCCGTCGCACATCTGGGTCCGCGGCATCGCGACCGCCGGGATGGCGAACTACGGCAGCGTCTTCAACCGGGTCGTGTACGTCGTCACCGGGAGCGGGATCGGTCCGGTCCTGGCGCACATCCTGGCCAACCGGGTGCCGATGCAGCTCGTGTGGGTGACGCGCAACCCGGTGAAGACGTACGGCCAGGCGCTCGTCGACGAGATCCTCAGGGCCCAGCCGGACGCGATCATCTGGGACACGGACGCCAACGGGAAACCGGACATGGTGAAGCTGGCCTACTCGGCGTACGAGTCGACCGACGCCGAGGCCGTGATCTGCGTGTCGAACGGGAAGCTCACCTGGTCGGTGGTGCACGGAATGGAACGGCTCGGAATCCCGGCCCTCGGCCCGATCTGGGACTCCTAGTCTCGGGTGAGCAAGAGTCAAGCCCAGGGGAGAACTTTCCCGTGCCGGAGGAGCTGGCCGTAGTGCTCCGGGTCGGCCGGCTCGAGCGCCAGGTCGAGCAGCGGTACGGCGGCCTCGGCCGGGGTCGGCGCGGTGCTGACGTCCCACCACAGGGCCGAGGTGGGGGTGTTCATCATGCCGGGGCAGACGGCGGCCAGCAGGATGCCGCGGGGAACGTCTTCGTCATGGCGAAGAGCGGCAAGAGTGCGAACGGCCGCCACCTGGGCGATCTTCGACGGGATGTTGACGAACCCCGGCCACGCGGTCGCGCGGACGGTCCCGTCCTTCACGGCATCGCGCCAGCCGGCCACCTCCCGGTCCACCGCGTCGAGATCGGCGAGGTTGTCGAAGTGGTGATGAAGCATCGGCGCCAGGTACTGCAACCTGCCCAGCGAACTGGCGACGACGAGCAGCCGGCCCTCGTCCCGCAGCATGGGTGCAAAGGAGCGCAACAGACGCGTGGTGCCGAAGTTGTTCACCTCCGTGTACGTGTCCACGATCTTGCCCGGATCGTCGTCGGGTCCGACCCGCATCACGGCGTTCCCGAACACGATGTCGACGCCGCCGTGCCGTTCCTTCAGTTGTGCGGCGAGTCGTTCGACCGTGCCAGGGATTCCCATGTCCAGCAATTCGGCGCGCACCCGCGCTCCCCCGGCCGGGATGGTTGCGACAGCGGCAGCGACGCGGTCGATGTCGCGGCCGGTCAGGTAGACGGTGTCCTCAGGTCCGAGCCGAGCAGCGAGACCTTCGGCCAGCGCAAGGCCGAGACCCTGGGTGGCGCCAGTCACGAGAGCGACCTTCGTCATGAGCGGACCTCCTGCAGCAGCGATTCCGACAGGTCCCACAGCCGGACAGCGCCATCCGGGTCCAGCGCATAGCGGGCGACACCGTGCAGCCACGGAGCCCCATCCCGGCGGTCGATGGTCGGCGTCTCGTTGCAGTCCACGAAGTAGCGCCCACCGATCCCCTCGAGCTGCGGCGACGTCGCCAGCAGCACCGAGGTCGCCGCACCTTGCTCCGCCGTCTTCATGTCCGACGGCGAGGTCCGGCCGCTGCCGCGTCCTTCGGTGTGGCGCTGCAGATTGGTGAAGATTGCCCCAGGCATCAAAGCGTTCGCGGTGATGCCATCGGCGGCCCAACGGCGGCTCGCTTCCACAGCGAACAACACGTTCGCAGTCTTGGACTGCCCATAGGCCAGCCAGGGGTCGTAGGCCCGGAAGGCGAAGTTCACATCGTCGAAAACCACCGGCGAGAGCTGGTGACCGCTGGAGCTGACCACCACGATCCGGCCCGCGCCGTCCGCCGCGAGCGCATCGTGCAGGCCAGCGGCCAAGGCGAAGTGACCGAGATGATTGGTGGCGAACTGCAGCTCCCACCCCTGCGGCGTGTACGTCTCCGGCGACGCCATCACGCCGGCATTGTTCACCAGGATGTGCAGCGGCCCGTCCCACGCCGCCGTGAACGCGGCCACCGATGCCGGGTCGGTCAGATCGAGCCGTACGACCCGCAACGCCGTACTGCCGGTGGTCGCGGCGATGTCTTTGGCGGTGAGCTCACCTGCCGCGGTATCGCGGACGGCCAAGGTGACCTCGGCGCCGGTGGCCGCGAGGGCCCGCGCCGTCTCCACTCCCAGACCGGAGGCGGCGCCGGTCACGACTGCGCGGCGACCGGCGAGGTCGATGCCGGCAGCAACTTCAGCCGCCGTACTGCTGAATCCGAATGATGTCTTGATGAGGTTCATACCTTCACGCTAGGCGGCACCAGGACATGCCACCAGCGAAAGTCTGGCAAGTGTGGTATGCGTAAACGTCATGACCTTCACCGACGCGTCATTGACCGCGCTGCGGGTGTTCCGGGAGGTGGCCGAGCGCGGCACGTTGACCGCCGCGGCCACCGCGCTCGGCTACACCCAGTCCGCCGTCTCGCGCCAGATCGCTTCCCTGGAACGCGCCGCGGGGACGCCGTTGCTCGAACGCCGCCACGACGGCGTCCGGCTGACATCGGCCGGAAGGATCGTCGTACGACGTGCTGCCGCCGCGATCGATCAGGTGGACGCCGCCGCTCGCGAGCTGGCCGGGATTCCCGAAGAACAAGGCACTGTCCGGCTCGGCTGGTTCGCGACGGCCGGCGTCTGGCTGGTCCCCCGCGCGCTGGCCGCGCTCCGCGAGACGCATCCGGGCATCACAGTCATCACTCGTGAAGGCAGCACTCCGGCACTCGTCCGCGCCCTCCGCGCCGGGACTGTCGACCTTGCGCTGCTGGCCTCAGCGCCGCCCTTCCGCGCGCCCGACACGGAGACGCCTCCCCTGGAGATCCACACGCTCGCCGAGCGCAGCCTGCGGATCGCTGTCCCCACCACGCATCCGTTCGCCCATGCGGACGTCGTCGACATCGCGGATCTTCGCGGTCAGCGCTGGATCGCCGGACCGGGCGGCGAGCAGTACATGGGCGTCTGGCCCGGTCTCGACGAGCGGCCGCAGATCGTCCACACCGCGCGCGACTGGCTGGCAAAGCTCCATCTCGTCGCCGCCGGTCTCGGCATCACGACCGCCCCGACGGCCCTCACGTTCGCGCTACCACCCGGCGTCCGCATCATCGCCGTACAAGGCGGACCGGAGGAGCAACGCCGCATCCTGCTGGCGCGGCTCCCCCGCCCACTACCGGAACCGGTCGCGCGCCTGTCCGCGGCCATCCGGGCGGTCGCGAACGATCACGGCTAGACGGGCGGAGGTACGTCGTTAGCGATGGGTGAACTTGGCGGAGCGCTTCTCGACGAAGGCGGTCATGCCTTCGGTGCGGTCGTCGAAGGCGAACGTGGCGTGGAAGGTACGACGTTCGAACAACAAGCCTTCGGTGAGGGTCGTCTCGAAGGCCCGGTTCACGGCCTCCTTGGCGACGTAGACGGCAGGCAACGACATCTCGGCGATCTTCGTGGCGACGGCCGCCGCCTCCTCGAGGAGGGTCTCGGCCGGTACGACGCGTGACACGAGGCCGGCACGTTCTGCTTCGTCGGCGCCGATCGTGCGGCCGGTGAGGATCAGGTCCATCGCCTTGGCCTTGCCGATCGCGCGCGTCAGTCGCTGTGAACCGCCGATGCCGGGAATCACTCCGAGCGTGATTTCCGGCTGACCGAACTTGGCGTTGTCGGCGGCGATCAACACGTCACACATCATCGCCAGTTCGCAACCGCCACCCAGCGCGTAACCACTGACCGCTGCGATCAACGGCGTCCGTACGGCGGCCAACCGGTCCCACGCGGTGAACCAGTCGGACAGGAACATGTCCTGGTACGACTGCGCCTGCATCTCCTTGATGTCCGCACCCGCGGCGAACGCCCGCTCGGATCCGGTGATCACGATGGCGCCGACGCCCTGGTCGCGATCGAGCGCGGTCGCCGCGTCGACGACCTCGTTCATCAGTACGGCGTTCAGCGCGTTCAGCGCCTTCGGGCGGTTCAGCGTGATGGTCGCGGTGCGCCCGTCCCGGGTGACCAGGATGGTCTCGTAGTCGGTCATGATGCCGCCCGAATCTCGTTGATGATGGCTGAGAAGTCCAGCCCCGAACCGTTGCCGTCGGCAAATTCCCGGAAGAGTCCGCCGGCGAGTGCGCCCAGAGCCGCGGCCGTGCCGGTTCCTTCAGCAGCCTCGATCGCGAGACCGAGGTCCTTGGCCATCAGCGGTGCCGCGAACCCGGGCTGGTAGTCGCGGTTGGCCGGGCTGGTCGGCACCGGGCCTGGTACCGGACAGTTCGTGGTCAGCGCCCAGCACTGACCGGACGCCGTCGACGTCACGTCGTACAGGGCCTGGTGGGTCAGGCCGAGCTTCTCCCCCAGCACGAACGCCTCGCTGACGCCGATCATCGAGATGCCGAGGATCAGGTTGTTGCAGATCTTCGCGGCCTGGCCGGCGCCCGGTTCGCCACAGTGGACGATGCGGCCGGCCATCGGCTCGAGGACCTCGCGGACGGCCTCCAGGTCCTCCGGGTGGGCGCCGACCATCAGCGTCAGCGTCCCCGCGGCAGCGCCGACCACCCCTCCGGAAACCGGCGCATCCAGGGCCCGGTGTCCACCGGCTACGACAAGTTCAGCCGCCGCGCGGGCATCCGCCACCGCGATCGTCGAACAGTCCACGAAAAGCGTTCCGGCAGGCGCCGCGGCCAACAGCCCGTCGGCACCCTGATAGACCTCGAGAACGTGACGGCCACTGGGCAGCATCGTCAACACCACTTGGGCTTCCACAACCGCCGCAGCGGCGGATGCGGCCACCTCGATGCCGGCCTCCTTGGCTGCGGCACGAGCAGCGGGAACCGGGTCGAACCCGGTCACGCGATAGCCGGCCTTGACCAGGTTGGCGGCCATCGGACCGCCCATGTTCCCGAGGCCGATGAAGGCAACAACAATCACTGGGCACTCTCCTCAGTCAGGCAAAGCTCGTCGTCGCCGAGTCCGGCGAAGTAAGCGGTGACGGACTCATCGCTGACGCCGTCGAACGTCGCCGGGGACCACCGCGGGGTGCGGTCCTTGTCGATCACCTGCGCCCGCACACCCTCGATGAAGTCGTGCGAACCGTGGAACCGCACCGACAGCCGGTACTCCTGTTCGAGCGCAGCCGGCAACGACGGGAGGTCGGCCGCGGCACGCAACGCGCGCAACGTCACCTTCAGCGACGTCGGCGACTTCGTCAGCAGTACGGCGGCGGTCTCCCGCGCAGCCGGTACGTCGGAATCCGCCAGCCGGCTGTGGATCTTCACGAGATCGTCGCCCTCGTAGGCCAGGTCGATCCACTCCTGATCACCAATCAGCGTGGACCCCGGCGCCTGGGCAGAGAACTCGGCAACGGCCACCGCTGCGTCCTTGATCGCCAGCGCAGCAAGGAGATCGGGCAGCCGGTCGCTCGGCACGTACCAGTCGGCGAGGCCGACGGCGATGGCGTCGCCCGCTCGCACGGACCCGGCCGTCAACGCCAGGTGTGTGCCCAGTTCACCCGGTGCACGGGACAACAGATAGGTGCCGCCGACATCCGGGAAGAAACCGATGCCGGTCTCCGGCATCCCGATCTTCGATCGTTCGGTGACCACCCGGATGCCCGCGTGTGCCGACAGGCCGATGCCGCCGCCGAGCACGATCCCGTCCATCACCGCGACGAACGGCTTCGGGTACTCCGCGATCTCCGCGTCGAGCCGGTACTCGTCGGCCCAGAACTCCGTGGACGCCGTACCGCCGGCGATCCCGTCGTGGTAGATCGAGACGATGTCGCCGCCCGCGCACAGGCCGCGCTCGCCGCTGCCGGTGAGCACCACCGTCTGTACGGCGGGATCCGCGGCCCACTCGTCGAGCACCTGCCGGATGATCGTCACCATCTCGTGGGTCAGCGCGTTGATGGCCTTCGGCCGGTTCAGCACGATGTGCCCGGCATGCCCCTCACGCCGGGTCAGGACCGGGGCGGTCATGCGGCCTCCTCGACGAGGGCACGTCCAATGATCAGTCGCATGATCTCGTTGGTTCCTTCCAGGATCTGGTGCACGCGCAGGTCGCGCACGACCTTCTCGATGCCGTACTCGCTCAGGTAGCCGTACCCGCCGTGCAGTTGCAGGGCCGAGTTCGCCACCGTGAACGCGGCGTCGGTGACGAATCGTTTCGCCATGGCGCAGACCTTCACAGCGTCAGCGCCCTGGTTGTCCAGCACACCGGCAGCGTGCTGCAACAGGCAGCGGGCAGCGTTCAGATCCGTGTCCATATCCGCCAGCTGGAAGACCAATGCCTGCTGGCTGATCAGCGGTGCGCCGAAGGCCGACCGTGTCTGTAAATATCGGGTCGCCTGCTCGAGCGCCCACTGCGCCCCGCCCAGCGAACACGCGGCGATGTTCAGCCGCCCGCCGTTCAGACCGCGCATCGCGATCCCGAACCCGTCGCCCTCTTCACCGAGACGCTGCGAAAGCGGAACCCGGACTCCCTCGAAGATCACCTGCCGGGTCGGCTGGGTGTTCCAGCCCATCTTCCGCTCGTTGGCGCCGAACGACAGACCGGGCGCATCACCCGGCACGATGAACGCCGAGATCCCGCGCGGACCCGGTCCACCGGTTCGCGCCATCACGACGTACACGCTGGAAGATCCGGCCCCGGAGATGAACTGCTTCACCCCGTCGAGCACGTACCCGTCTCCGTCGCGCCGCGCGGTGGTACGCAGCGCGCCAGCATCCGAACCGGCTTCAGGTTCGGTCAGGCAGTAGCTACCAAGGTCGGTCATCGCGGCCATCCCGGGGATCCAGCGCTCACGCTGTTCCGCCGTACCGGCCTTGTCGATCATCGACGCGACCATGTTGTGGATCGACACATAGGCAGCGATCGCCGTGTCGCCCCGCGCCAGCTCCTCGAAGATCGTCACAGCCTCCAGCCGCCCGAGGCCGGAGCCCCCGACGTCCTCGCCGACGCAGATCCCGCCGAGGCCGAGCTCGCCGGCCCGGCGCAGTACGTCGACCGGGAAGTGCTTGTCCTGGTCCCACGTCACGGCGTACGGCGCGAGCTCGCTCTCGGCGAACTTGCGGACCGCCGCCGCGATCGCCTCCAGCTCTTCAGTCATGACAGGTCAGCTCATCGTCGGGATGACGAAGCTGGCGCCCTCTTTGGCACCCGAGGGCCAGCGCTGGGTGACGGTCTTGGTCTTGGTGTAGAAGCGGAACGAGTCCGGCCCGTGCTGGTTCAGGTCACCGAATCCGGACCGCTTCCAGCCACCGAACGTGTGGTACGCGATCGGCACCGGGATCGGCACGTTCACGCCGACCATGCCGACGTCGACGCGGGCGGTGAAGTCACGTGCGGTGTCGCCGTCGCGGGTGTAGATCGAGACTCCGTTGCCATAGGCATGTTCCGTCGGCAGGCGCAGCGCGTCCTCGTAGTTCTCCGCACGAGCCACTACCAGCACCGGACCGAAGATCTCCTCTTCGTAGATCCGCATGCCCTTGGTGACGCGGTCGAACAGCGTCGGGCCGAGGAAGAAGCCGGACTCGTGATCGGACAGGCTGAAGTCACGACCGTCGACGAGCAGCTCCGCGCCTTCCTCGACGCCGATCCCGATGTAGTCGAGGACCCGCTGCCGCGCCTCGGCCGTGACCAGCGGTCCGTAGTCCGACTTCTCGTCGAGACTGTGACCGACGTTCAGGTTGGCGATCCGCTCCTGCAGCTTGGCGACCAACGCATCCGCGGTCTCCTGCCCGACCGGTACGGCGACCGAGATCGCCATGCACCGTTCACCCGCCGAGCCGTAGCCGGCGCCGACGAGTGCGTCCGCGGCGTCGTCCAGATCCGCGTCCGGCATGATGATCATGTGGTTCTTCGCGCCACCGAAGCACTGCGCACGTTTGCCGTTCGCGGCCGCGCTTTCATAGATGTACTGCGCGATCGGCGTGGACCCAACGAAGCCGACGGCCCGCACCCGCGGGTCCTCCAGCAGCGTGTCGACCGCTTCCTTGTCACCGTTCACCACATTGAACACACCGGCCGGCAGACCAGCCTCGAGGAACAGGTCGGCGAGCCGCAGCGGGACCGAGGGGTCGCGCTCGGACGGCTTCAGAACGAACGCGTTGCCGGCTGCCAGCGCGGGGCCCGCCTTCCAGAGCGGGATCATCGCCGGGAAGTTGAACGGCGTGATGCCGGCTACGACGCCGAGCGGCTGGCGCAGCGAGTAGACGTCGATCCCGGTCCCGACGCCGGTGCTGAACTCACCCTTGAGCAGGTGCGGACCGCCGGCCGCGAACTCGATCACCTCGAGGCCGCGCTGGATGTCGCCCTTGGCATCCGCGACCGTCTTGCCGTGCTCACTCGACAGCGTCCGAGCCAGCGACTCCATGTCGCGGTTGACCAGATCGAGGAACCGCAGCAGCACCCGCGCGCGGCGCTGCGGGTTCCAGGCCGCCCACTCGAGCTGAGCCTGCTCGGCGTTGTCGATCGCCGCGACGACCTCGGCCTTGCTCGCCAGCGGTACCCGCGCCTGCACGGTGCCCAGATTGGGATCGAAGACGTCCGCGAAGCGGCCCGACGTCCCCTCGACCTGCCGACCTGCCACGAAGTGACTCAGCTCGTTGACCAACGTCTCGCTCCTCTGAAGGGTTGCCTGACCATTTAGTAGGGCGTGCGACAAATTAGCTGGACGTCCTACTACTTCCCTAGGGCGTGGATCACAGACCCGGATCGAGGGCTACTGGAAGGGCGCGGTCAGCGCGGACACCCTCCGGCCGTGGCGCCCGGTACGACGGAAGTCGTTTCCCTGTTACGTAAGGGACTTGCGGCCGTGACTCGCTGCAGAACGCCGGAGTCGTCCGCACTCCGGCCACTCCTCCTTTCGGACGGCGTGGCGGGGTTTAGCCGTGCCGTAGGGTGGCACACAACAAACCTCTTCAAGGTTCTCGTCGTCAGGACTGGCCGCGCGGACTGAGCAGAATTCCTGCCCACCGGCTCCGCCGCCATCATGATGTGAGGACGCCATGCCACCCGCCGGCACCACGCTCGACCGTACCCAAAAACCCTCCACAGGCAGCGATTTCGCGCCGTTGCTGCGGGAGATCAAGGCCGCCGGGTTGCTGGAACGCCGTACCGGGGAGTACCTGATCGGCATCGCGATCAACCTGCTCTGCCTGGGCGCTGTCGTCGCCGGGCTGATCCTGCTCGGCAACTCGTGGCTCGTGCTGCTGCTGGCGATCCCGGCTGGGATCTTCAGCACCCGGGCCGCGTTCTTCGGCCATGACGCCGGCCACCAGCAGATCGGCAGTTCACGCAAGCTGCACGACTGGATCGGCCAGCTGCACGCGAACGTCCTGCTCGGGATGAGCTACGCGTGGTGGAACGACAAGCACAACCGGCACCACGCCAACCCGAACCACACCGACAAGGACCCGGACGTCGCCGCCGGCGTTCTGGTCTGGACCCTTGCGCAGGCCGAAGGCCGCCAGGGTCTGTACGGCTGGCTGAGCCGCAACCAGGCCCGCATCTTCTTCCCGCTGTTGAGCCTCGAAGGCTTCAGCCTCAAGGTCTCCGGCATCACCTACCTGCTCACGCACCGGCCGCGCCGCGCCGCCGTCGTCGAGCTCGGCCTGATCGTCGCGCACCTGACCATCTACCTCGGCGGTCTGCTGCTGATCATGTCGCCGCAGAAGGCGCTCGTCTTCGCCGTCCTGCACCACGTGCTGTTCGGTCTGCACCTCGGCAGTGTCTTCGCGCCGAACCACAAGGGCATGGAGATGCCCGGCTGCGACACCAAGTGGGGCCACCTGGAGAAGCAGGTCCGCACCTCGCGCAACGTCAACGGCAACATCGTCACCGACTGGATGATGGGCGGCCTGAACTACCAGATCGAGCATCACCTCTTCCCGAGCATGCCGCGCGCCAACCTGCGCCGTGCCCAGGGCGCCGTCCGCGCGTACTGCGAGCGTGTCGGCGTGCCGTACCTCTCCACCAGCATCATCGCGTCCTACGCCCAGGGCCTGCGGCACATGCACGAGGTCGGCCGCGAACTCCGCGCGCACTGAGTCGAGGCGATCTGAACCGTGGCATCTCCACGTGTGCGTCAGATCCTGTTCGAGGTGCTCACCGATCCCCCGGGCCTGCATCGCGTAGGGAACCGTTAGGTCTGACGGCGTACGGATAGGGGTAGTTGCTGCGAGGATGACGGCGTGGACACCCTGCTGCGGAACAACGTCGTCGTCACCGGCAATCCGGACGGCCGGCCTGTGGTGCTCGCGCACGGCTTCGGCTGTGACCAGAACATGTGGCGGTTGACCGTTCCCGCGCTCGCTCCCGACTACCGCGTGGTCCTGTTCGACTACGTGGGGTCGGGGCGATCCAGGCTGTCGGCGTTCGACCCGTCACGCTACTCGGCGCTCGGCGGGTACGCCGATGACGTGGTCGAGGTCGCCGAGGCGCTGGATCTGACCGAGGCGGTGTTCGTCGGGCACTCGGTCAGCGCGATGATCGGCGTGCTGGCGGCAAACAAGGCTCCGGAGCGGATCGGCGCGCTGGTGATGGTCGCGCCCTCGCCCCGCTACATCGACGACGGCGCGTATCTGGGCGGCTTCACAGCCGAGGACATCGACGAACTGCTGGCGTCGCTGGAGGCCAACTACCTCGGGTGGTCCACCGCCATGGCTCCGGTCATCATGGGTACGCCGGACCGTCCGGAGCTCGGTGATGAGCTGACCCGGAGCTTCTGTGCGACGGACCCGGCGATGGCGCGGGTGTTCGCGCGGACAACGTTCCTGTCCGACTCGCGTGCGGATCTCGCTCAGGTGCGGGTCCCGACCCTGATCCTCGAATCGGCCGAGGACATGATCGCGCCGCGCCAGGTCGGCGCCTACGTGCACGACGCCGTGGCCGGATCGACCCTCGTCACCTTGGACTCGACCGGTCATTGCCCGCACCTGTCGGCGCCCGAGGCGACCAACCAGGCGATCACGGCCTTCCTCGCCACCTTGTGATGAACCACGACACGTTCGAGGCGGCGTACGACGGTGCGCCCAGCGGCCAACTGACGACCGGGCTGGACGGCCGGATCCTGCTGGCGAACAACACCCTGCTCGCCTGGATCGGCCGGCCGCGCGACGCGGTGGTGGGGAAGCTGCGGTTCGCCGACCTGCTCAGCGTGGGCGGCAAGCTCTATCACGAGACCCACTTCGCTCCCCTGCTGCGCCTGCAGGGCGAGGTCAGCGGCGTCGCGCTCGAACTCAAGCGGGCCGACGGCGGCCGGATGCCGATCCTGGTGTCCGCGACGGTCCAGTACGACGACGCCGGCGAACCGCTCCTGATCCGGACGACGATCTTCGACGCGCAACTGCGCCGAGCGTATGAGGAAGAGCTGCTTCGGGAACGACAGGCGGCCGAGTCGGCGCGAGCCCGGTTGCAGGACGCGCTGGCGGTTCTCCAACAATCGTTGCTGCCAGCAACCTTGCCGTCCGTGCCCGGGATCGCTGTCGCGGCCGAGTACCACACTGCCTCGCTCGACGACCTCGGTGGCGACTTCTACGACGTCTTCGCGATCGACAACGAGCGCTGGGGTTTCTTCCTCGGTGATGTCGCCGGCAAAGGCCCAGCTGCGGCCGCCATCACCTCGCTGGCACGCTACTCCCTGCGCGCCGCGGCCCTCCACGATCCGGCGGCGGCGTTGAGCACGCTGAACGTGCTGATGCACGAGCGGTACGCCGATGGGGACCCGCGCTACTGCACGGCCGTCTTCGGGACGCTGCAACGCGACCCGGCGACCGGCGACGTCGCCGTACAGTTCGCGTCCGGCGGTCATCCGCCACCGCTGTTGCTTCGCGCCGATGGCAGCTCGGAATACCTGTACAGCACCGACGGCACGCTGATCGGCATCCTGCCGGATTCCAAGTTCCCGCTGACCGACGTCGTACTGGCGCCGGGTGACCTGCTGCTGCTCTACACTGATGGGTTGACCGAGGCGCGGGTCGACGGTGGCCGCGAACTCTACGGTCAGGAGGCGGTGCAGAGCCTGGCCGGCCAGTACGCCGGAAACTCACCGGATGCACTCGTCCGCGCATTGTCCGAGGTCCTGGCCGGGTTCGGTCCTCGACTCGCCGATGACACCGCGCTGCTCGCGTTCGGCCCACTGTCGAAGGAAATTCGAGCCTGATCGGCGCCAGCCTTCGGTCCTGGTGGCACGGGGAGGCATGATATGCCCATGGATCAGTTGGCTCGCCCTTACGAGCCCCGCACAGCACCGCCGGACGAGGACAGGACGTTCGGTGCGGACGCCTTCGCGCGGCTCGCCGTCGAGCTGCACGACGCCGACGGCATGGACGAGACGGTCGAGGCCGTCGTCCAGTTCGCGCTGCAGGCCGAGGCCTGTTCCTACGCCGGGGTCGCCCTGGTGATCCGGGGCAGCCGCGAGATCGCGGCCGTGACCGATCCGATCGTCACCGAGGTGTACCAGCTGCAGTTCGACCTCGGTGCGGGTCCGATGCTGACCGCGCTCAGCGAGGGCGTCGCCGTACAGGTCCCGGATGTCGCGGCCGAGACTCGCTGGCCGGAATGGACTGCCCGGATGGCGCAGTACCCGATCGGCTCGGTCCTGCATACGCCGATGTGGGCGAATGCCCAGCTGATCGGCGTGCTGTCGCTGTACAACACCGAGCCGAACGCGTTCGACGCCGACGACGAGGCGGTCGCGCACATCCTGGCCCGGCACGCGTCCGTCGCCGTCGCCTCGACCCGGGACGACGAGACGATGGCCGCCGCCGTGGACGCCCGCAAACTGGTCGGCCAGGCGATGGGCATCCTGATGGAGCGCTTCGACCTCGACGACACCCGTGCCTTCGAGATCCTCAAGCGGTACTCCCAGCAGAACAACATCAAGCTGCGCGATGTCGCCCAAGAGCTGATCGACACCCGCAAGCTGCGCGGATCCTACGGTGAGTGAGCGCTGACCCCCACACCCCCCAGGGGTGGAGATGAGGGATTGACCCTCATGCGTGGGGGGTGCCTCAGGCGGGAGATTTGGTGGCACAAGGTCAACCACCGAAAACCACCAACCTGGGGGTAAGGAAATGAAGCGTCAAGGGATCGCCGTACTGGCCGGAGTCGCCACCGTTCTCGCCGGAACCGTGCTGCCGGCCGGCAGCGCCGCCGCCGACGGACTGCCGCTGCAGGGGCCGTGCACCGAGCAGAAGGATGTCACCGGGCCGCAGTTCGCCGTCAATCTGTGCGACGTGACCGACGTGGACCAGTTCCGCACCAACCTCGACAAGGAGGGCAGCGTCCACTGCGGACCGGCCTCCCTCTACAACGCGATGTACTACCTCGGCGAGCACAAGGGTTTGCCGATGCGCGTCGTACCGAACGGCCAGCTGATGACCGAGTACGACCCGCAGGACCCGGCCGACTACGACGAGGCGACCGCCTGGATCGGCTGGCTCGGTTACAAGGCCGGGATGGGCCCGAACCCGAGCGGCTCGAGTGCCACCGGTAACCGCGCCGCCTTCGATGCCGCCACCGTCGGCGCCAAGGCGAGCGGGTGGACGGTCAACCGCGGCGGCACCGGCTCCGACGGGCTCCCTGAGTTCGGCCTGGAGATCGCCAAGCGGCTCCGGAACGCGCCTGTCCAGATGTGGTATGGCCGCTACGTCCTGAACGCGGACAACACCCACACCCGCACCGGTGGCCACGCCGTCACGGTGGTCGCGGCGAAGGGTGACGTCGGCTCCGGCAAGGTCGAGCTGACGCTGCACGACCCGGCCCGCTCCGACGACCACAAGACGCCGGGCTACAAGGACACCCAGTCCCAGGTCCGCGACGAGCAGGTCACGCTCTACCGGGTGAACATCCGCACGAAGTCGGTCGACGAGGAGACCGGCGTCGAGACCATCAAGCAGCACACCTACTGGCGCCTCTTCGGCGAGAACTACCAGGGCACGACGCTCCAGTACGTCGAAGCCTTCAACTGGTTCGAGACCGCCCCGCCCGTCGGCTGAACCTGAGACACCATTCGAGCGGCCCCTGGAGGGAGGGGCCGCTCGATTGCGTTATGCCAGCGCCCGGCCGAGTTCGCGGCGGCCGGTGATGCCCAGCTTCACGTAGATCCGGCCGAGATGGTTCTCCACCGTCTTCGGTGAGACGAACAGCTCTTGCGCGATGTCGCGGTTGCTCCGCCCGGTCACCGCCAGCCCGGCTACCCGCCGTTCGCTGGCCGTCAGCGAGTCCTGGCCCGGAGCAACAATCGCTCGGGGCCGATCCCCCAGCGCCTGCAGGACTTCCGCCACCCGGTTCCGCAGCACGACAGCTCCGCACCCAGCCGCCAGTTCACCGCCGCGGTTCAGGGTCTCGCGAGCATCCGTGCGCCGACCGACAACCCGGTAGGCCTCACCGAGATCCACCAGCGCCCGCGCCAACTCCAGCCGAGCCGGAGACCGCTCCAGTACGGCGACCGCCTCGGTCAGCGTCTCGACCCGACGAGCGCCCTGTCCCACATCAACCTTCGCCATCAGCCGCAGCGCCGCACCCAGATCCGAAGCTGCACCCCAGCGCCGGCTCAACTCCAGCTGATCATTCGCCAACTCGCGGGCAGCCGCCTCGTCGCCCAGCCGCAACTGCGCCAACGCAGCCGGTGTCCGCCACGGCACGGCCGGCGGATCCACATCCGCGCCGACCATGTCGTCCCGCAACCGATACGCGTGCTCCAGCGCAGTGACCGGATCGTCCAGCTCCAACGCGATCCGCGCCCGGGTCGCCTCCAGCCACATCGCCGCGATGACCCGCGGCGCGTTCCGGCTCGACTCGTCGTACTCGGCCAGCATCGTCTGCGCCCCGGCGAGATCACCGCGCTCCAACGCCGCATACGCCGAGAACGTCACCGCGGTCGCCCGGATCGCCACCACCTGCGGCGTCAGATCCTCAGACGCGACCGCAGCCAGTACGCCGTCGGCGTCGGCCTCGACCGCCGGCAGATCACCACAGCGCCAGGCCAGGAAGTCCGAGACGTTCGCGACCATCGCGAACTCGATCGGTGACCCATGCCGCCGTACCCAGTCCTGCGCTCCCGCGATCTCGTCCCGCGCCGGTACGACGCCGTCCGCCGCGATCAGCGACATCATCGCGAGCAGCCAGCCGACCAACGGATCCGCTTGCCCGACCGAGTCCTTGAGCAGCGCGCCACGACGCAACGCCCGCTCCGCCGTACGCCGTACCTCGGCCGACGGGGTCACCTCGTAGCGACCGCACTGGGCGAGCAGCGCGAGCAAGATCCGCTCATCGGGTGTATCCCCCGGCAGATCGGCGAACCCGTGCAGATGCTGCGAGGCACGCTTGCGCTCCGACGGCAGGTACGACCGGACGATCCCGAGCCGCGCATCCAGCGCCAACCGAGCCGACTTGTCGTCGGCCCAGTCGTCGAGCGCGTGCATCAGCTCGGCCGCGGCAGCGCTCGGACCGTCGACTGCGGAGGTCGCGGCGGCCGCCGTACCGAGAAGTTCGGCGCGTTCGCGGCCGGTGGTCGCGTCGGCGGCGGCCAGCAGATAGCGCCGGGCGGTTCGGGGATCGCCGTTGCGTAAGAGGAGTTTCCCCAGCAGGCTCTGGAGTTCCGCGTTGCCCGGCTCGGCCTCGATGGCCCGGTTCAGGTAGTCGATCGCCTTGTCGACGTCACCCGCGGTCGCGCACAGGGTCGCGGCCTCGGTGAAGATCGCGACGGCCGCAGCCAAAGTCCCTGCTGGTGCCTGGACCAGATGCGCCGCGATCCGATCGGCCGACGCCCGCGCGGCCCACAGCGTCTCGGCTGCGCGCCCATGCAGGGTGGCCTGGTCGACCGGGCCCAAGGTCGAGGCCACCGAATCGCGGATCACTGGGTGCACAAAACTCAGCAGCTTCTGGGTGGACTCGACGGTGACGACGTGCGCGGCAACCAACTCGTCCACGGCCGCCGCCAACGCGGACTCGGGCAACCCTGCCACCGAACCCGCTGCCCAGATATCCGTCCGCGCGCCCAACACAGCAACGGTTTTCGCCAACGCCAGAGCCGTCGGCGACAACCTCGACAACAACGTCCGGCTCACCGCACTCGCGCCCAACCCACGAACCGTGGCTGCAGTCGCCGCGTCCGTCGTCGGCCGGTCCAGCACCGTCAGCTCGTCCAGCAACGACTCGGCCAGGAACGGGTTCCCACCACTGGCCGCCAGCACCGCATCCACAACCTGCGTGGCAGCCTCGCATCCACCCCGCTCAGCAATCAGTACGGCGATCCCGTCGCGAGTGAGTGGTCGTGGCAGCAACCGCTCGACGTGCCGCGCGACCGTCAACTCCGCCAGCGGGCCGAGCCGATCCGGCGGCGGCCTGGTCGCGACCACCAGCGCGATCGGCAGATCGGCCACCCGCTTGGACAGATAGGACAAGAAGCGCAGCGACGGCGGATCCGACCATTGCGCGTCGTCGATCGTGATCAGCAACGGCCGCGGCGAGGCGAGGTCGACCGCGACCCACCACAACGCGTGCATCGTCCGCGCGACCTCGGCATCACCGGCATCCGGAGTCGCCTTGTCCAGCGCCTCGATCGCCCGACCGGTCGGTCCGGCGATGATCGCTGCCCGCGTCTCCCCGGCGTACCGGGCGATCGACCGCTCGATCAGCTGCCGCACGACGCCCCAGGCCATCGCACTCTCGACCTCGTCACCGGTCGCCTGCATCCGGACGAAGCCGCGTTCCTTGGCCATCGCCCGGGCCTCCGCGACCAGCCGCGACTTGCCGATCCCGGCCTCGCCCTCGATTACCACGACCTTGCCGTCACCACGACCGGCGGCGTCGAGCGCAGCGGCGATCCGGCCGAGCTCGTCCGGCCGCTCGAGCACCCCGCTCATCCAGATCCCGGCAGTGCGTCGGCGACCCTCGACAGCAGATCCGGGTCGCGCAGCGGCTTCCCATGACCGAACAGCACCAGCGCGGGCCGGAGCGCGGCCAGGCGGCGCATCGACTGATGGTTGCGTTTGACATCGAAAGTCAGGAAGTTCCACGGCGCCGAGACCCTGGGCAGCCGGAAGAACACGTCACCACACAACAGCGTCCGGTCCGACTCGCGCCACAACGCGATGTGCCCCGGCGAATGGCCGGGTACGTCGAGCACGGTGAAGCTGCCCACCTGGTCACCCTCGACCAGGCGCTGAGAGACGGGATGCGGCGGCGGCATCTTCCCGCGCGCCATCAGCGCAGGCAGTCGCCCGGGCGCCGGTACCGGCGAGGCCGTCTCGATCGCCTCGGCGTCGTCGGCGCCTGTCCACAAGGGGATGCCGAGCTCCGTGCAGACCGCATGGCTGGACCCGAAATGGTCCGGATGGGCATGCGTGACCACATGCGCCGTCACGTCCCGCCCGCGCAGCTGGCGCAGGATCCGCCCGGCCGCCGCCGGGGTCCCGGCATCGACCAGTACGTCGTCGACGAGGTACGCGTTCATGAAATGCGGCGGCCGACCCAACAACTGACCGACCCCCACCGCTAGCTGCCGCACAGACGGATCTTAGTGCAGCGGCGCAGCTCAGGAAGCCAGGTAGCGCGTCCAGTACTCGACCCGGTCCGCGTTCGGCCGCAGCTCGAACCGCTCCCCCGAGGCCAGGGTCAGCACCAGCACCGACTCCGGCTCCACCACGCAGGACCTCACCTGCCGCAGGTCGACCGGCACGATCTGGAGCTGGGTCCCCAGCCGCCCGCTGAGCAGGTCCGGGAGGAAGAACGACCGCTCGGTGGTCACGAACAGGAAGCCCTGGTCGTAGTCGCGATCGCTCTGGCTCCCCCACACCAGATCGGTCACCAGCTCGCTCTCGCCGAGCAGCTCCACCACGTCGAGATGCTGTGCGGCCAGTTCGGCCTCGCTCGCCGTACCGGCTCCGGACGCGGCGCTCAGCAAGTCGGCCAGGTTCCGCCCCTGATTGCGCACCACCGCCGCCCGCTCCGGCCGGTCGAGCTGCTCGTAGAGGTCGGCGATCCGGTCCATCAGCTCGAGCGGCTTGCCCTCCACCCGGTCGGCCCAACCCCGGTCGCGGGACGCCTGCAGCTGAGCGCGGTACGCCTCCAGTGCCGCCGGCTTGTCGTCCAGCTCGGCATTGATCTCGCCCAGTTGCGCATACCGGTCGTACAGATCGGTGTCCGGCGTACCGTGCTCGATCGACGACTCGTACGCCTGCCGGGCCCCGGCGAGGTCGCCGAGCGCCCGGAGGTGCCACCCCAACCGTGCAGCGGCATCGGGGGCCACCTCCGGCGAGCGCTCCATCAACGACCGGCAGACCGCGGCTCCCCGCCGGTGGCTGAGCCGAGGCGTGAGCGACAGGATGCGGTTGGCAACGGATGCCGAGAGGTGCATCCCACCGACAGTACGGGTCAGCTCTTCCGAGGCTGCTGCTGGGTGGCGCAGTGGATGGTCCCGCCGCCGGTACAGAGCCCGTCGGTCGTGATCTGTACGACGATCTTGTCGGGGAAAGCGTCCGCGACCGTGTCGAACGCTTCCGCGTCGGTGGCGTTGTCGCCGTACTGGCCGAGCACGATGCAGTCGTTGGCCTCGTAGTACCCGATGTAGCCGGGCGCTGCCGTCCGGGCGAACTCGTCGCTGCTGCGTTCGGTGAACGGCAGCGCCTTGTTCCGGGCCTGGTAGGTCGTGTAGACCGCGGCCGGATCGGGTTCGGGCAGGGTCGCCGTGGACAGCTTCTTCTGTCCGCCCAGCAGGCGGGTGCGCTGGTCGGCCGGGAGCGCGTTGATCTCGTCGACGGCCTTCAGCAGCGCCTTGCGATCGCGCTTGTCCTCAGCCTCGCCGTACTCGGCCGAGGCGTAGAGCAGCCGGTCCGGCGCGGTGAACCGGGCCAGGAAGTCGACGTGCCAGTCGGTGACCTCGAGACCCGGGCGGCCCGGCATCCACAGCATCCGCTCGATCCCGAAGAGACGGCGCAGCTCGACCTCGATCTCTTCCTTCTGCTTCCCCGGGTTCCGGTTCGGGTTGAGGATGCAGCTCTCGGTCGCGACCCCGAGACCGTGGCCGTTGACCTCGATCCCGCCGCCCTCCATCGTCAGCCAGGTCTTCAGGACCGCGATGTCCGAGTCGGCAGCGATCGCGGCCGCGACGGTACGGTCCTGGTCGATCGGCTGGTCGGTCACACCGTTGGCCGCCTTGCGCGGATCCTTCCGCCAGCCTTCGAGGCCGGTGGCGATCGGCGCCTGGCCCCAACCGTTGAAGTTCAGGTTCACGCCGTGCAGGGCGCCGCCCGCGTCCCTGACGAACACCGGCCCGGTGTCGCGGACCCACAAGTCGTTGAGCGGCATCCGCACCAGGTCCAGCGGATGGGTCCGGATCGCCGGTAGCTCGCTCTTCGCGACATCGCCGAGGTAGATCCTGCCCGACCCGTCGAGCTCGGAACCGATCTGGTCCTTGGCCGACGCCCCCTCGACGATCTCGGCCAGGAACCGCTGCGCCTCTGCCTCATCCGCGGCCGTGTTCACCAGCAGCGCCACCGGCTCGAACCGCGAAAGGGTGGCCGCCAGCCGAACGAGGTCCTGCCGGGCGACGATCCGCGCGTTCGTCAGATCACGCCCGTACGCCGTGCCCGATTCCTCACCCCAGACACCCGGCGTCGCGCCGTACGCCATCCAGGTGACCTCGTGCGGAGCTCCCTCGGCCGGCAGCAGGAACCCGTCCCGCACCGGCGGTGGCGGCGTCGCCGTACCGGAGCCGCAACCGGTCAGCCCGGCAGCGGCCACCGCCCCGAAGCCTGCGGTCCTGAGAAACCTCCGACGACCCATCATGAAATCCCTACTCTCCGTTCGTGCTGTGTGCTGTGGACAACTGTGGTTCGACCGGACGCGGCGGCTAAGCTCCGAGCGTGACAGAGCCCGCCGTTCCGAAGCGCCAGCAACGCGGTGCGGCACGCGAACAGCAGATCGTCACCGCGGCGGCCGAGCTGATCGCCGAACGTGGGCTGGCCGATCTCCGCCTGACGGACGTGGCCGAGCGAGCCGGGCTGGGAACCGGCCATGTCTCCTACTACTTCCGGTCCAAGACGATGCTGCTGATGCGCGCGATCCAGCAGTCCGAGGACGCGTTCATCGACCGGGCCGAGGCCACGCTGGCCCGGATCCGGGACCCGTGGAAGCGGCTGGCGAAGTTCGTCGAGCTCTCCGCCGCCAACGGTCCGCGCGACCCCGGCTGGGTGCTCTGGTTCGAGGTCTGGAGCAACGCCGCGCTGGACGCCGAGGTCGCCCGGTTGCACGAGGAGCTGGACGCCCGCTCGTCCGCGCTGCTGGCCGGCATCATCCGCCACGGCTGCGCCGAAGGCGTCTTCCACACCGACGACCCGGACCAGGCCGCGACCGTCCTCGCCGCCACCATCGACGGCCTCTCGATCCAGCTCACCCTCGGCAAGACCGGCCTGACCGCCAAGCAGGTCAACAAACTCTGCCTCGACACCGCCCGCGCGCTCCTGACCCACTAGACCCGCCCGTACGACGTGATCGCGCGACCGAAGTCGTCGAGCAGCTCCGGCGTGACGCTGCGCCGAAGTTTGCCCAGGCCCATCGCCTCATCCCGCGAGAACCAGCTCGGCCCACGGCAGGCAGTGCGCGTCGGCGACCGGTCGATGGGTGACCTTGCCTGCCCGGGTGTTGGGTGATCGCGACGCGGTACTCGTGATTCTTGATCTCTCGGGGCACGCCGATCCTCATGGCTGTGCTGCCTTTCTGGGCTTGGGAAGATTCAGAGGTGGTAGAGCTGTTGCAGCGGCGCGCGGTCGACCGGCGGCATCGTCAGCAGCTCACCGCGGTAGGTGGTCGCACCGCTGCGCGTGTCGACGACCACCGGTCCGGTGCTGCCGTGATGCGCCATCGCGTCGAGCCGGATCGTCCGGCACCCGCGGACGGGCGCCAGCCGTCGCCTGGTCGGTACGGCGGACGCTCCCGCGGCGGCCGCAGCCGCGTTGACGAAGAGCACCGACAGCTCCGCGGCCGTCGCACCGTGGCCGCCGAACTGGGCGCCCAGTACCAGCGGTTGCGCGCTGTCGATCGAGGCGTTCGGGTCACCCGTCACACCCCAGGCCGGGAGACCGGCCTTCAATACCAGCTCGGGTTTGGCGCCGAATGTTGCCGGGCGCCACAACACGAGATCGGCGAGCTTGCCCGTTTCGAGGCTGCCGACGTATTCGTCGAGTCCGTGCACGCGGGCGGGGTTGATGGTCAGCTTGGCCAGGTAGCGCAGGACCCGGTCGTTGTCGGCCTCCCCGGGATCGCGCGGCGGACGCAGGACGGACGCGAGCCCGAACGTGCTGCGCCAGGTCTCCCCGGCGCGGCCCATGCCTTGGGCATCCGATGAGGTGATCGGAATGACGCCCAGGTCGTGCAAGAGGTTCTCGGCTCCCATCGTGGCGGCCCGGACCCGATCGGCGGCGAGCGCCCGATCGCCGGGCAGGTCCTCCCGCAGGCCATGGACGTGCGCGATCATCGCCCGGTGTTCGGCGACCGCGTCCCGGCCGAAGGGAAGAGTCGGATTGGTCGACGAGGCAAGGACATGCGGGATGCCGGCCAGGCTGAGGACATCGGGTGTGTGCCCGCCGCCGCAACCCTCGACGTGGTACGCGTGGATGGCGCGACCGTCGAGCACAGCCAGCGTGTCTTGGACGGTGAGGCCCTCGTTGAGACCATCGGTGTGGACTGCGACCTGTACGTCGTACTCCTCCGCGACCGTCAGCGCGGTGTCCAGGGTGCGGAGGTGGGCGCCGGTGTCCTCGTGCACCTTGAACCCGCACACACCGGCTTCCATTGCCTCGAGCAACGGATCGCTCCGGCTGCTCGAGCCGCGGCCGAGCAGGCCGATGTTCAGCGGGTAGTCGTCGAAGGCGCCGTACCCGGTGCGCAGGATCCACGCCGAGCCGACACCGACGCCCCAGAACGGGCCGATCTCCTGGCCGATCACCGTGGTGACGCCGGAGGCCAGTTCGGCTTCGCAGACACGCGGGGACAAGAGATGCACGTGCGTGTCGATGCCGCCGGGCGTCGCGATCAGCCCCTCGCCGGAGACGACCGCCGTACCGCTGCCGATCACCAGGTCGACGTCATCCATCGTGTCCGGGTTGCCGGCCTTGCCGATGCCGACGATCAGCCCTTCGCGGATGCCGATGTTGGTGGCGCGGATGCCGAGTACCGGGTCGAGCAGCAGTACGTTGCTGACCACGAGATCGCAGGACTCGCCGGTCCGCACGGCACGCATGCCGATGCCGTCGCGGCCGGTCTTCCCGAACCCGAGCAGCACCTCGTCACGATCGCCGCCTCGGTCGTCCGCATCCACCCGTACAACGAGTCCGGTGTCGCCGAGCACGACTCGATCGCCGAGGCCCGGCCCGTAGGCACCGGCCCGAGCCCGTGGGTCCAGCGTCATGCGATCACCGACCGGGTGGCGGCTGTTGCGCGTGCTGCGGCCGTCTCGGGGTCAGCTGTGTCCCCGTGATCGCTGTCGAGAAAGCCCCATTCGTGAGCGCGAGAGAGCGCTGTCTCGCGGATCCCGGGCGCGTCCAGCGGCCCGTCGACCAGGCCGGCGAAGCCGACGACGACCCGGCCGCCGCGGATCGGCGCGAGCGCCACGGTGGCCGTCGTACCGGGCTCGAAGCGCACGTGGGTGCCTGCCGGTACGTCGAGGTGCCGCCCGTACGCCGTCGCGCGGGAGAACCGCAGCCGGGCGTTGGCCTCGAAGAAGTGGAAGTGGCTGGTCACCGAGATCACCACGGACGCCGTGTTCGCCACCTCGACGGTGACGAGCTCCCGGGGTTCAGATCGGTAGAGAGCGCTCTCCGCCGTGATCACCGAACCAGGCATGTCATCGCGATCCGCGGGAGCACCAAAGGGTTCCGGGACCACGACCAGCCGGGAACCGTCGGTGAAGACCGCCTCGACGGCGACGGTCCGGACGACGTACGGGACCTCCGGCAGGACCTCGGCAGCGGTCAGGACGGACTGGCCGACCTGGACCGCGTCCGCGTGCCGGCCGCCGCGGCGAGCGACCTCACAGACCTCGTCGGCGATCAACGCGGTCGCCTCGGGCACGTTCAGCAACACGCCGGCTGCCCGGCGGCGCCGGGCCAGCTCGGCGGCCGAGAACAGCAGCAGCCGGTCCCGTTCGGTGGGCGTGAGTCGCATCCCGTGGATCCTTGCTCGAGGCCTTGACTAAAAATTCGGTCAACCACAAACTAACTCACCATGACGACGACCACAACGCCCGTCACGGATCCGGCACTGGCCGCGAGTTACCCCGCCGAGCTGTCTCCGCACGGCCTCGCCGCGGTGCCCGCAGCCCCGGCCCCGTCCGTCGACGAGCGCCTCACCCGGTACCGGATGCCGGCCGAATGGGACCTGCACGAACGCACGCTGCTGACCTGGCCGACCCGGCGCGAACTGTGGGCCGGGGTCTTCGAGGAGGCGAAACGCGAGTACGCGACGGTGGCTCGCACGATCGCCGACTTCGAGCCGGTCACGGTCGTCGCGCTGCCCGGGACCACGACCGAGGTGCTCGACCACTGCGGTACGGCGAACATCGACGTCCTCGAGGCTCCCGTCGACGACTCGTGGATCCGCGACAACGGTCCGCTCGTCGTCCGCGATGCCGAGGGCCACCGGCTGGGCGTCGACTTCGCCTTCAACTCCTGGGGCCGCAAGTTCCTCCCGTACGACCGGGACGCCACGCTGACCCCGCTGATCCTCGACCACCTCGGCATCGAACGCGTCCCGATCGACCTCGTCCTCGAGGGCGGCAGCATCACGGTCGACGGCGAGGGCACGCTGATCTCGACCGCCCAGTGCCTGCTGCACAGCAACCGCAATCCCGGTCTCTCCCAGGCGACGATCGAGGACACGGTACGGCGGGCGCTCGGGATCGAGACCGTGCTGATGCTCCCGTTCGGGCATCTGGACGACCGCCATACCGACGGTCATGTCGACGGGGTCTGCACATACGTCGCTCCCGGCCGGGTGGTCGCGCAGACCTGCAGCGATACCGCGAACGTCAATCACGAGGCGATGTCGCGGAACCTGCGCTACCTGCGGGACAACCCCGATCGGGGGAACCGGGCGGTCGAGGTCCTCGGGCTCGACCTGTTCTCGTCGTTCGACGTCGAGGGCGTCACGGACTACGTCGCGTACCCGAACTTCTACGTCGCCAACGGCGTGGTCGTCGTACCGGTCAGCGGAAACACCGCGGATGACGAGAGAGCGCTTTCTGTGATCAGCGCCCAGTTTCCCGACCGCCGGACGATCGGGGTCACCGGCCGGGTGATCGCGTTCGGCGGCGGCGGTCCGCACTGCATCACGATGCAGATCCCTGCTGCGATCGGTGGTACTCCATGACGCTCCTCACTGATCGGCCACCCACCGCGCGGACCAGCGCCGAGGTGGAGCTGACCGGACTGGCCAAGCGGTACGGCGGGACCGTGGCCGTCGACGACCTGTCGCTGACCGTTCCGGCTGGTGAGTTCGTCGCGCTGCTCGGCCCGTCCGGGTGCGGCAAGTCGACCACGCTGCGGATCCTGGCCGGTCTCGAACAGCCGGACCGCGGCCGCGTCCTGCTGTCCGGCATCGACGTCACCGGGGTCCCGGCCCATCGCCGCGACATCCACACGGTCTTCCAGTCGTATGCGTTGTTCCCGCACCTCAGCGTCGCGGACAACGTCGCGTTCCCACTACGCCAGCGCGGCGTCTCCCGAGCCGATATCCGCGGTCGCGTCGCCGACGCCCTCGCGCTGGTTCAGCTACCGTCCGCCGGCGACCAGCCCGTCACCAGCCTCTCCGGCGGCCAGCAGCAACGCGTGGCCCTCGCGCGGGCGATCGTCGACCGACCCGGCGTCCTGCTCCTCGATGAACCGCTCTCCGCCCTCGACCGCAGCCTCCGCCAAGCCATGCAGGTCGAACTGCGCCTGCTCCAGCAGAGCCTCGGCGTCACCACCGTCCTGGTCACCCACGACCAGGAAGAGGCGCTCAGCCTCGCCGACCGCATCGTCATCATGTCCGAGGGCAGGACCGAGCAGGTCGGTACCGCCGAAGACGTCTACGACCACCCGGCCAGCCTCTTCGTCGCCCGCTTCGTCGGCGAGCAGAACGAGATCCCCGGAACCGTTGATCCACAAGGCCGCCTGCACCACGCCGACGTCGTCGTCGTACCCCCGGCGACGGCCCAGGCCGGTACGGCGCTCGCGCTGATCCGCCCCGAGCATGTCCGGGTCGGCCTCGAGGTCACGGGTCCGGCCGACGTCAACAGCATCGACGGGATCGTCCGCGGAGTCAGCATCGCGGGCATCTCCAGCGTCGTCCTCGTGCACTGCCGCGGACTCACGCTGCTGGCCCGCGTCCCGCGCGACGGCCGGCCGGTCCCCCACGTCGGCGACCAGGTCCGGTGCTCGTGGGACCCCGCCCACGTCCGGATCTTCGCCACTGCGGAAGGAGCTTCATGAGGTCACACCTACGGACCGCGGCCCTACTCGCGGCCGCGCTCGCCATGGGCGGATGCAGCTCGCCCGACGACGAGGCCGCGTCGCCGACACCGGCGTCGTACCCGAGCACTGTCGAGAAGGGGTCGACGCTCACGATCTATTCGTGGGCCGACTACATCTCCGCCGACAACATCGCCGCCTTCGAGAAGGCGACCGGTGTCAAGGTGAAGGTCGACGCCTATGCCTCGGCCGAAGAGGCGGTCGCGAAGCTGCGACTGACGCAAGGCACCAGCGGCTACGACCTCGTCGTGATGGACGGCTCGTACATCCCGCAACTTGTGCAGAGCAAGTCACTCCTGGCCTGGGACAAGAGCCGGCTGCCCGGCATCGCAGGACTGTCCAAGACCTTCACCGGTAAGTCCTGGGACCCGACCAACACCTATGCGATCCCGAAGTCCGGCGGCTCGACCGGCTACGTCTGGGACAGCGCGGTGATCAAGACTCCCCCGATCGACTGGAACAGCTTCTACGCTGACTTCGCCGATCCCGCGGTCAAGCGCCGTACGTCGGTGATCGACGGCGCTCCGTCGTTCGTCGGCTCGTACTTCTGGGGCAACGGCATCTCCGACCAGACCACCGAGCGGTCCGACTACGCCGCGGCCGAGCAGTTCTACACCGACAAGGTCCTGCCGCATCTCAAGGAGTTCAACTCCTACCCCCGCGCCGACCTCGCCGCCGGTGACCTCGTGCTCGCGCAGGCGTTCACCGGCGACGCCCGGGGTGCGCTGATGGACGGCTCCAAGACGCTGCGGTTCGCGCTCGGCGGACCGAAGACCGACCTGTACGTCGACCACTGGGTCCTGCCCAAGGGTTCGCAGAACATCGCGGCCGCGCACGCGTTCGTCGAATTCCTGCTCACGCCAGAGAACGCGGCCCGGGAGACCAAGGCGCACGGTTACTACACCGGCGTCGAGGCGTCCAAGAATCTCCTCAAAGACCTTCCCTACAAGGAGATCGTCTTCTTCGACGACGGCGTCGCACCGGATCGGTTCGTCCCCGCCGAGGTGACACCGGCTCGCAAACAGGCCGTCGCCAGCTTCCAGCGGCTGAAGGCCGTGGTCTCCCGATGAGAAGCATCCGCGGGCTCGTTCCGTCCCTGCCCGCCTTCGGCTGGTTGTGTCTGTTCTTCCTGCTGCCCGGCGCGTTGGTCGCGGTCTTCAGCCTCGGCGAATCGACCTTCTTCGGCACCAGCCCCGTCGACCTGAGCGCGCCGTCCCTGCACCGGTACGGCGAGGCGACCAGCGACACGTTCCGGATCGTCTTCGAGAACACCCTGCGGTTGTCGATCGTCGGCACGCTTCTGTGCGTCCTCCTCGCCGTACCGATGGCCTACCTGATCGCCACCCGCCTCAGGGGCTTCTGGAAGTACGCCGCGATCGCGGCCGTCGTGATCCCGTACTGGATGCCGTTCCTGCTCCGCACCTACTCGTGGCGGATCCTGCTCGGCGACCACGGACCGCTGACCGGTCTGCTCGGCGTCGACAGCCTCGGCGTCCTCGACACCTTGGCGGGCGCGCAGCTCGGCGTCGTCTACAACTACCTGCCACTCGCCGTCCTCCCGATCGCGGTCGCGCTCGACCGGCTGGATCCGGCCCTGCGCACAGCGGGTCGCGACCTCGGCGCGAGTCCGTGGCGGGTGTTCTGGCAGGTGACGCTGCCGGCCGTCCGGCCCGGGATCATCAGTGCGGCACTGCTCGTGTTCATCCCGCTGATGGGCGACTACGTCACGCCGTCCATCCTTGGCGGCGTCAAGGCCGCGGTGGCCGGTTCACTGGTGAGCAGCTCGTTCCTGGAGAGCCAGGACTGGGCGCTCGGCGCGGCAACCGCCGTACTGCTGATCGCTCTGGTGCTGCTCATCCTGGGCTGCGCCGCGCTGCTCCTTCGATTGGCGGGCTCGTTGCTGCGAGTCGTCCGGCCGCTCGACCTGACCGCGAGGTTCGCACCACGAGGATGGGGGCATGACCTCTGGGGCCCTGGCCTGCGCATCTTCGGCGTCGCGCTCACCACGTTCCTCTGGCTACCGATCCTGACCATCGTCGTGTACTCCTTCAACGGCGGCCGGACGCTGCCGGTGTGGTCCGGGTTCAGCACACGCTGGTACGCCGCCATCCCGGACAACGACGCACTGATGAGCTCGATCGGTATCTCACTGAACGTCGCGGTGCTCTCGACCCTGGTCGCGGTGATCGTCGGCACGCTCGCCGGTGCCGCACTTGCCCGGGCGGCCCGGCCACTGCGGCGGACCCTGCTCGGTCTGCTCCTGATCGTCTTCATCACGCCCGAGATCGTCTCCGCGATCGGGCTTCTGCTCCTGTACGTCGCGGCCGGCCCGGGACTGTCGAACGGCGTCCTGCGCCTGGTGATCGCGCACTCCGTGATCGCGGTGGCGATCGTCGCGTTCGTCGTACAGGCCCGGCTGTCGAGCCTGGATCCGCGGTTGTCCGATGCGGCCGCGGATCTCGGTGCGCCACCCATCCAGGTCTTCCGCCGGGTCACCGTGCCACTCGCCGTACCGGCCGTGCTCGCGGCTGCCGTTCTGGCCTCGACAGCGTCGCTCGACGACGTCGTCGCGTCCAGCATGCTCGGCAATGTCGGGACCACCACGCTCCCCGTCTTCGTCTACTCGACCGTGCGCAACGGCCTGCGCGGCGACGCGGCCGCGGCCTCGGTCGGCGTGATGCTGCTGATCGCGATCGCCGTCGTGGCGATCGGGTGGGTACTGCGGCTGCGGGGACAATCCAAGTCGTTCGCCGAAGGGCTGGTGGGCCAGTGACTAGAATCCGTGGGATGACCGACCGCCGGACCCAGCTGCTGCAGGCCACCATCGCCGTCATCGCCCGCCGTGGCGTCCGCGGGATGCGGGTCCAGGAGGTCGCTGCCGACGCCGGGGTCTCGGTCACATTGCTCTACCACTACTTCGGCAGCCGCGAGGGTCTGCTCGAGGCTGCCCTGGAGGCGGTCAGCGATCAGGCCGGCCGGTACGGCGAACAGGCGGCCGCCGGGGCCACCTCCGCCCGGACCGAGCTGGTGGCGCGGTTGGTCGGCGAGCTCAACGGCACCGAGGAGGTGCAGACCAACTCCGCGGCCTGGGGTGAACTGCGCTGGGCCTCGGTCTTCGACGACCGGCTGCGGCCGGCCGTGCACAAGCTCACCGCCGAATGGGTCGACGAGATCGCCGCGCTCGTCGAGCGCGTCCACACCGAGGAAGGGACCACCGGCGCCCGCGACCCCGGGGCGAGCGCCGAACGGCTGGTCGCACTCGTCGAAGGTCTGTCCGGTCGCTGGCTGACCGGCGCCGTACCGCCCGAGCACCTGCAGGAACTGCTCGCCGACGCCATCCGGATCGAGCTTGCCTGAACCGATCACGTTGTCCTCGGCAACGTGATCGGGCGCTGCCTCCTGCCCGGACGCAATCCCTTACAGGGTTGACGAAACGGCGATTCCGAGCCCTTGACAGCCTGTTGTGGCCGGGAGCACATTCTTGGATGTCATCCAAGAAAACCCCCGAGAGGATTCCGCTATGAACGCTCTCTCCCGCCGCCAGTTCGTCACCCGCACCGGCCTCGCCGCGGCCGGCCTGGCAGCCGTCGGCGGCGGCTGGCAGGCGCTGACGACCCGCGGCTCCGCCGTCGCCGCGGCACCGTTCGCCGTACCGGCCGAAGACGTCCCGGTCGCGCGGACGTGGATGGCCTGGCCGTCCAGTACGTCGATCTGGGGCAACCTGCTCGGCGGCATCCAGAGCGATGTCGCCAAGCTGGCCAACGAGATCGTCAAGTACAACCCGGTGGTGATGTGCGCGGACGGTACGTCGGCCGCCACCACCGCGCGCGGTAGGGTCAGCAGCGCGGTCACCGTGCTCAGCTCGATCCCCGTCAACGACTGCTGGATGCGCGACACCGGACCGATCTTCCGGCTGAACGGTACCGGCGGGATGGACGCGTTCGGCCTGAACTTCAACGGCTGGGGCAACGAGCAGACGCACGCGAAGGACACTCTCGTCGCGCCGAACATCGCGGCGTACGACGGCGTCCCGCTCGCCCGGGCCAGTGTGGTCGGCGAGGGCGGCGGCGTGATCTACGACGGCGACGGCACCCTGATCGCGAACAAGAGCTCCTGGCTCGACCCGGCTCGCAATCCCGGCAAGAGCCTGGCGCAGATCGAAGCCGAGCTGCTCGCGCAGTACGGCGCGCAGAAGATGATCTGGTGCGCCGGCGTCTCCAACGAGGACATCACCGACGACCACATCGACAGCACGGTGATGTTCGTTCGGCCCGGCGTGGTGATCGTGCAGCTCTCCAGCCCGTCCCGGCCGACGAGCGTCTGGTCGCGCGACGCCATCGCCACCCGTGATTTGTTGACCGCGGCAACCGATGCCAAGGGCCGGCGGTTCCAGGTCACCACGATCTACGGTCCCTCGACGCTGCCGCGGATCCCGAGTGCGCAATGGCCGACGTTCTTCGACGGCTACCTGAACTGTGCGATGACGAACTCGGCGGTCATCACCGCGCAGTTCGGCGACGCCCAGGCCGATGCGGCTGCAAAGGCAGCACTGGAGACCGCGTTCGGTAGGCCCGTCGTACAGCTCAATCTCGATCATCTGATGGGCGACGGCGGCGGTGGCGCGCACTGCGTCACGATGAACGAGCCTGTCTCGACTCCGGGCGGCCCGACGCCCACTCCGACACCGACGCCCACCGGACCTACCGTGACGGCGGATCGGACGACCGTACGGCGTGGCGCGTCGATCACCGCAACCGTGGCGAACGGACCGGGGAACCCGCGCGACTGGGTGGGGCTCTACAAGGCGAGCGCCGCCAACACCGCAGGTGGGGTCGACGAGAAGTACCTGAACGGCCGGAACACCCCGCCGTCCAGCGGCCTCACCGCGGCCACGATCACCTTCACCGCGCCGAGCACGACCGGCACCTACAACTTCCGCTTCTTCGCCAACGACGGCTACACCCTGCTGGCTGCCTCACCGACCTTCACGGTCACCTGAGACGCAACGCTGGACGGCCTTCTGCAAAAGACCGTCCAGCGCTACCTCTGACGGCTCGTCAGCCGCGCAGGTTCCGGAAGAACCGGCGAATGTCGTCGACGAGCAGATCGGGAGCGTCCTGGGTGGCCCAGTGACCGCCGCGGTCGTATTCGTTCCAGCTGACGATGTTGGCGTGATCGCGATCGGCGAAGCGGCGCAACGGGGTGAAGTCGTTCGCGAAGCTGGCCAGGCCGGTCGGTGTCTTCGTCGCCTCGGTGGGGTGCTCGGCGTGGTGGTCCTCGTAGTAGAAGCGCGCCGAGGAGGCAGCGGTGTTGGTCAGCCAGTAGATGGTGGCGTTCGTCAGCACATGCTCGTCCGCGCAGGCGAACAACAGCTGAGCGATCCACGCGAGCTGACCACTCGGTGAGTCCGCGAGGGCGTGCGCGAGGTTCTGCGGCGCGGTCTCCTGCAGCTTGGCGTACGCCGACATCTCCTCGTTGAACTTCTGCAGGAATCCGAGGTACTCGATGTCCTGCTCGCTCAGCCCGGCGAACTCCGCCGGATCGCCCGACGGGAACGAGAAGAGCTGGGTGACGTGCACGCCGATCACCTGGTCCGGCGCGATCCGGCCCAGCTCCGGGGACACGAACGAGCCGACATCGTTGCCATGGGCACCGAACTTCTCGTACCCCAGCCGGCGCATCAGCTCCGCCCAGGCATGCGCCGTCCGGTGCCGGTTCCAGCCCTTCTCGTGGGTCGGTCCGGAGAAGCCGAACCCCGGCAGCGAAGGCACCACGACGTGGAAGGCATCCGCCGGGTCGCCACCGTGCGCCCGCGGGTCCGTCAGCGGGCCGATCACGTCGAGAAACTCGACCACGCTGTTCGGCCACCCGTGCGTGAGAATCAGTGGCGTCGCCTCAGGCTCGGGCGAACGGACGTGCAGGAAGTGGATGTTCTGTCCGTCGATCTCGGTGCTGAAGTTCGGGTACTCGTTCAGCCGCGCCTCCCACTTGCGCCAGTCGTACCCGTCCCGCCACGTCTCGACCAGCCGCTGCACATACTCCAGCGGTACGCCGTACTCCCAGCCGGGCACGACCGGACCGCGCTGGACGCCGTCGGTCACCTGGTCGCGCGGCAGCTCGTTGGCCCAGCGGACCCGCTGCAGCCGGTCGGTCAGGTCGTCCAGCTGTGACTGCGGAACCTCGATCCGCAGCGGCCGAATGATGGTCATGGTGATCTCCCTCGAAGTCGTTAGGATCACAGCGTGCTGGCCGACCGCTTCCGGCGAATCCGTGGAACGCGGTATTTCCATGTCCGGTGAGCGGCCCCTGTACGTCGGGCGACGAGACGAACTCGCGGTGTTACGTGCCGCGGCCGACCGGGTCACCGACGGCGGTTCGGCCCGGGTCCTGATCGCCGGTGAGGCGGGAATCGGCAAGTCCCGCCTGGTCGCGGAGTTCACCGCGACCCTCGGTCCGGACTGGCTCACCGTCAGTGGCGGCTGCCCGGAGCTCGGCGCCGAACACCTCCCGTACGTCGCGTTCCTGCCGATCGTCCGGCAACTCGTCGCGGCCGAGGGTGGGACGAGTTCAGGTACGGCGCTCGCCGCGCTACTCCCCCGCCAGTCCGACCAAGCGGCACCCGGCAGCCGGCTGACGCTCCTTCAAGAGCTCCTGGCCCTCGTCGAACGCGCAGCCGTCCGGCATCCGTTGCTGATCGTCCTCGAGGACCTGCATTGGGCCGACGGCGCCAGCCGGGAACTGTTCGGCTACCTCGCCCGCAATCTCGGGGACCTCCCGGTCCTGCTCGTCGGTACCGTCCGCACCGGCGAACTCCCGGCCGGTCACCCGGTCCGCCAACTCGTCGCTGAGCTCGGCCGCCGCTCCGACATCGCCACCGTCCGGCTCGGCCCCTTGGAGCAGCAGTACGTCGGTGAGCTCGTCACCACACTCGATGGTCGCTACGACCCAGCGCGCGCGGCCGCGATCTACCGGCGCTCCGGTGGGAACCCCTTGTTCGTCGAGGCCCTCGCCGGAGACACGCACAGCAACGCGGACAGCCCCTTGCGCGGCCTGCTCCAGGAGCGCGTCGCCCGGCTGTCCGATACGGCTCGCCCGGTGCTGGCGATCGCGTCGGTGGCCGGGTCGGCCATCGGTCACGACCTGCTGACCCTGCTGGTCAGCCGGAGCGATGACGAACTGGACCTCGCACTCCGCGAGCTGGTCGAACACGAGCAACTGCTCACAACGGCTCGCGGGTACGAGTTCCGCCACGCACTGATCCGGGAGGCCGTCTACACCGGACTGCTTCCCGGTGAACGGCGTCGGCTGCACGCCCGCGCGGCGACCGCGTTGGCCGAGCGCCCGGACCTCGCCGTACAGGGTCTGGCCGCTGCTGAGCTGGCCGAGCACTGGTACCTGGCCGACCGGCCCACCGAGGCCTTCGACGCGGCACTGATCGCTGCCGACGAGGCCAAGGCAACCTTCGCGTACTCCGCCGAGCACAACCATCTGCTCCGCGCGCTCACGTTACTGCCGCAGACCGGAGCCGACGACTCAGTTCGCTTCTCACTGCTCCAGCGGGCGATCGCCGCCGCCATACCGGCGGGTCGTGCGGAGCAAGGCGCGGCGCACTGTACGGCGGCGCTGGAGCTCATCGACCCGGAGACCGACCCGGAGCAGGCCGCCCAACTGCTGATCGACCGAGCGGTGTTCCGCAGCAGGATGGATCTCGGCGCCCGCGAGGACCTCGATCGGGCTCAGCAACTGCTCCCGGACCGGCCGTCGTACGCCCTGGGCCTGCTGCACTACGGGCTGTCGGTCGACGCGGCCACGGCACGGCTGGAACCGGCCGCCCGGCGGCACGCGGAGATCCTCCTCGGCATCGCCGAAGCGCTGGACGACGACCGGCTGCGCGGACGCGCCTTCGCCGCGCTCGGCTTCACCGAGGTCGTTGCCTGGAACACCGCCGCGGCGCAGGCCGCGTCCAGGCGGGCGCGGGAGATCGCACTCCGGATCGGTGACGACTACACCCTGGTGGCGAACGCCTTGTGGGAGATCTCGACGCTGGCCTGGGCCGGACGCTACGAGGAGCTCGTCGAGGCCGTACCGGTCGCACTGCGCGAGGTCGAACTGCTCGGGATGCTCAACTGGCGCGGTCCCCTGCTGCGCGTCAATCTCGCCGACGCCTACCTGGTCCTCGGGCGCTGGGACGAGGCCCTGACCGTGATCGAGGAGGTGCTCGCCGCCGAACCCGAGCCGCTCTACCACATCGGGACCCGTGGCATGCTCGCCACGATCCGCGCCTACCGCGGCCAGTTCGACCAGGCGGCCGCCGTACTGCACTCGCCCGCCGAAGTCGCCACGGGCTCCCCTGTACTCCGCAACTACATCCTCGGCTACCTCACCAGAGTATGGTGTGACCTCGCTGCTGCCAAGCAGGATCCGGAGTCGGCCGGTGCGACGGTCGAGATCTACCTGCAGCACTGCGCGGATCCGGCCAACCTGACCGACGAGGACGGCCTGGTCGGCATCGCGATGCTCCAGCGCGCCCGGCTGGCCGCCGCACCCCGCAACCGGGAGATCGCCGCCGACGTCGCCCGGATCCGCACGGTCCTCGGCGAGCTGGTCGCCCAATTGCCGCCGGGCACGGTCCGGCTCGAGGCTTACCGATGCATGATCCTGACCGCGCTCGGCCCCGGCCGGATGAGCGATTGGGACGAAGCCGCCGACAACTGGCGCCGGCTGGGGCATCTGACCGGCCTGATCGACTGCCTGATCCCGGCCGCCGAGGCCGCCTTGGCCGCGAGCAACCGGGCAGGCGCGCGGCGCCGGCTCGAGGAGGCTCGCGAGATCGCCATCCGGTTCGGCAGCAGCGTCTACCTCGACCGGATCGCCGCCCTCGGCCAACGCGCCCGGCTCGAACCGCCGAGCACCACGCCCGAGGACGACAGCGGGCTGACTCCCCGCGAGTACGACGTCCTGCGGCTGCTCGCGCGTGGTCTGCCGAACCGGCAGATCGCCGCCGAGCTGTACATCTCACCGGCGACCGTCGGGGTGCACGTCGGCCGGATCCTGACCAAACTGAACGCGACCACCCGCACCGAGGCGACCGCGGTCGCGCACGCCCGGGGTCTGCTCACCGACGTAGACTCCGGCCAATGAACGGACTGCAGCGGCTGATCGCCAAGTTGGGCACCACCAAGGCGTTCGCCGGAGTGGGCCAGGCTTTGACCCGCGTCGACGAGCGGCTGCTCCGCCGGACCAACGGCCGGTTCGGCGTCGGCTCGTCGATCGGCCTGCGCACCCTGCTGCTCACCTCGACCGGTCGCCGCAGCGGCCAGCCCCGCCAGGTCCCACTCCTGTACGTCGAACGCGACGGCGCCTTCATCGTGATCGGCTCCAACTGGGGCGGCGAGAACCACCCGGCCTGGTCGGCCAACCTGATCGACCAGCCCCAGGCCACCGCCACCGTCCGCGGCCGCACCCTCCCGGTCCACGCCCGCCTCCTCACCGGAGACGAGCGCCAGACCACGTGGGACGCGGTAGCGGCGTACTGGCCGGCCTACAACACCTACGCCACCCGCGCCGCCAACCGCGAGATCCGCGTCTTCCGCCTGGAAGTCAGCCCAGCTTGAGCGTGGTCGCCACCGTCTTGCCGTCGCGATAGGTGACCCGCACCGGGACCGGGTTCGGGCCTTCGAACTCCCAACCGGGCACCCAGAACGCGAAGTAGCCGTTCCTGACGGTCGCCTTCACGACGCCACGGGTCGGGCTGGTGTAGGTCAGCCCGACGATGTCGGAGCCGGCCCACCCGACCCCAGAGGTCACCCAGCCCGCCTCCTTGCCCCCGGTCGCGCCCAGGTCCAGGACCAAGAGCTCCCGCGGACCGACCGCCGGACGATGGGGTCCGGCGACGCTGCCGAAGCCACTGTGTTTGTCGTAGTCGACGAGGTTCGTCATGCAGAACCCCTCGAACGTGCCCGGGTCCTTGAGGATCACGATCGCCCACTTGCCTCGTCGCTCGGCCATGGCGACCTTGGCACCGGCGCTTGGCCCGAGGCTCTGGAGCGACTGCCGACACTCGGCAGCCGCTGATGCAGATTCCTGGGGCGACAACCCGACGGGTGCTGTGGTCCAGCCGGCATAAGCGTCGCCGCCCGACAGCGGTCCGCTCTCGTGCGGGACGAGCACAGTCACGGCCCCGATCGCCACCGCCGCCGTTGCGACCACAGCTCGCACCAGCATCCGATGGCGGGGACGGACGTCGTACGACGGGTCGGTGGCGAGGATGCGCTCGAGGGTGGCCTGCGCGCGCGGGCTGTGCGGATCGGGATCGCGGGTTGCCGGGTCGAGGGATTTCAGGGCGGCGAACTCGTCGAGGGGCTTCATGTCGGCTGCCTTTCGGTCACGCGGGTAGGGGTCGGACGGTGACCGAGCTCGCCGCGCAGGGCATTGCGCGCCCGGGACAGCCGCAGCCGGTAGGCGACGCTCGTGATGCCGAGCACCGCCGCCGCCTCGCGACCCGGGAGGTCGTCGATCACCGCCAGAGCAAGCGCCTCCTGATGAACGGCGGACAGCCGCTCCCACGCGCGCGCCAGATCGACCTGCCGCGCCACGAGTTCACTGTCGTCCGGCAACGACGTACTGGCCACTTCGGCCAGCCGCACCGCGACCGCCCGCTGCCGCCGAGCGCCCCGATGGCTGTTCAGAATCGTGTTCCGCACGATCCCGAACAACCACGCCCGCGCGTCCGCCAACTGTTCCGGAGCGTCGTCCAACCGCCGCCAAGCGGTCAGGAACGCCTCCGCGACCGTGTCCTCGGCCTGCACCTGCGGCAACCGCCGCTGTGCGAACCGCACCAGATCCGCATACGTGGCCTCGTACAAGGCCACGAACCGTTCTTCGCGCTGCTTGCTCATGCCTCTACCTGTCCAGCAGCTCCGACGATGTGTCTCAAGCGGGCATCGATGATGCGCTCTGCCTGGGCCGACGTGACCGCGTCGGTCAGGACCAGTGTGGACAGGCCGACCGCGGTGGCGAGCAACTCGTGGCCGTCGGCCAACTCACCGCCGAGCAGCAAGGCGAACAGACCGGCAAGGTCTGAATAGCCTTGCGTGACCTGTGCACCGAGCTCGGGACTGGTCAGTGCGTAGGTCTCGAAGGCTTGCTGGATGCGGACCAGACGGCGGTCCTCCTCGGTGCGCGGAATCAGCACGAGGAGGACCGCACGCAGGACGTCGTCTCCGCCTGCGCGCTCCTGGACGCGTCGCGCGCCGAGCTCGTTGATCGCGGCGAAGGCCGCACCCAGCAACTCGTCCTTGGTCGAGAAGTAGTGCTGCACGCGACCGAGCGATACCCCGGCGCGATCGGCGACCCGGCGGACGGTCACCTGGTCGACCCCGCTGGTGTCGACCAGGTCGAGCACCGCCTCGACGATCGCTGTCCGACGCTCGTCGTACGCGGCTCCCTGCCCTCTCATGAGCAGAACAATACGCTAGTATTGGTTAGATGAGAATCCTCGCCGCCCTGATCTCTGCCCTGCTGACCGTGCCAGTGCTGCCCGCTGCGGATCCACTGGTCGTGCGGACCGACCAGGGCGTGGTCCGTGGTGTCGCTCGTGGAGATCACCACGAGTTCAACGGGATCCCGTTCGCCGCGCCGCCGGTCGGACCGCTCCGCTGGCGCTCACCAACGCCCGCCGCGCGATGGACCGGCGTACGGGATGCTTCGGATCTCGGTCCGCGCTGCGCGCAGGCGAAGTCGGACACAGCGGAGGACTGTCTCTACCTGAACGTCACCACGCCGACCTCCGGTGGGCCACGCAAGCCGGTCATGGTCTGGCTGCATGGTGGCGGCTTCGTCGAGGGTTCGGGCGGTGAGTACGACCCGCAGCGGCTGGCAGCCGGCGGCGACGTGATCGTGGTGACGGCCAACTACCGCCTCGGCATCTTCGGCAATTTCGCCTATCCCGGGCTCGAAGGCTCCGGGACCTTCGGGCTCGAGGACCAGCAGGCCGCGCTCCGCTGGGTGCAGCGCAACGCCACCGCCTTCGGTGGCGACTCCGGCAACGTCACCCTTTTCGGCCAGTCGGCCGGCGGTCAAAGCATCTGCGCCCACCTGGCCTCACCGACGGCCGTCGGCCTGTTTCACCGCGCGATCATCCAGAGCTCCCTTTGTACGTCGCCGATCCCGGCCAACGCGCTCGCGCCAGGGCTACCGACCGTCTCCCCGTGGGAAGCGCCCGGCAGCGTCGCCGCTCGCGGCCAGGCCGTCGCCACCGCCCTCGGCTGCTCGTCGGTCGATTGCCTGCGCCGCGACAAGACGGTCGCCGATCTGATGCCGGTCTTCGGCACCTTCTCCGGGCTCTCCTACGGCAGCCGCACGCTGCCCGAGAATCCGGTCGAGGTTCTGGCCGCGGGCCGCGCGATCGACGTACCGATGCTGTCCGGCACCACTCGGGACGAGATGACGTACCTGCAGGGCATGATCGATCTCGCCACGCGGCCACTCACGAGTGCGCAGTACCGGGCGTATCTGAAGGATGCGTTCGGTACCGACGCCGATCGAGTGGCCGCCCGCTACCCACTCCGCAAAGGTGTGCCACCCAGCCGGACCTGGGCGTCCGTGACGACCGACAGCGCCTTCGCATGCCCGACCCTGGCTCGCAATCAGGCCTTCGCCCGGCGCTCCGCGACCTACGCCTACGAGTTCGCCGACCGCACCGCGCCGCCGACGCTGCCGCCCGTCACCTACCCGTACGGCGCCTATCACTCGGCCGATGCGCTGTATCTCTTCGTGATGCGCGACGGCATCCCCAGCCCGGCGCTCACCCAAGTCCAGCAACGTCTGGCCGACACGATGATCGGCTACTGGTCGGCCTTCGCCCGGACCGGCGACCCGAACACACCGGGACTACCCCGCTGGCCGCGATTCCGCGCGGGCCAGTCGATCGTCCAGTCCCTTGGACCCACCATCCGCCGTACCGACCTGAGCGCTGCCCATCACTGCGGATGGTGGAGCACGATCAAGTTCTAGCGCGGCGGGTACGGCGCGTCCTGGAGGCCGAGGTTCTTCCAGACGAAGCGCGGGATCCAGGCGAGGAAGTCGCGCAGGATCAGGGAGTTGCGGGCGATGGTCTGGTGGTCGTGGCGGCCGGGCTCGAACCAGGCCCAGTTGCCGACGACCTGGAACGGGGCCGGCTGGGTGGCCATCAGGAACTCCATCTGGCGCGGGTGGATGACGTCGTACGCGAACTTCTGGTCGCGGGCGTGGATGGCGAACCGCTTGTTGAAGGCTTCGCTCTCGAAGCTGATGCCGGCGCCGAGGCCGCGCCGGCTGACCTGGATCCAGGGCATGTGCACCGGCAGCTCGAAGCCAAGGATCGGCTCGCTGTGGTTCTCGGTGACGGTGCGGGTGGTGGTGCGGCCCTCGGAGTCGGTGGAGGTCTCGGTGCGCGTGGTCTTCCAGTGGTGGGTAAAGGCGACGAACGGCGGGCCGTCGCCGTCGCGGCCGCGGATCACGTCGCTGGTGCTGTGGTCGTGGCCGCCGCGGGTTGTCGGCGTGCTCTGCAGCAGGCTGTCGTCCTGGCCGATCCAGTACCAGTCCGGGTGCTGGTAGAAGCCCAGGCGGGCCTCGCGCTCGGGCTGGATCCAGTGGTCGAGCGGTGTGGCGTCGATCGCGGCGGCGATGGCGGCCAGCTGCTCCAGCCAGGGCGCGAGCAGCTCGGAGTCCTTGTGCGGCGGGTCCTGGATGACCAGCTGGTCGCCGTCGATGCTGAGGTTCACACCCGGCTGGCTCCCGGCCAGCGCGAGCAAGGCGGTGCAGAGCTGGCCGCTCAGCACCTCGTTGGCGAACGCCGGGTCCTGTACGCCGACCGTCCAGCCCGAGCCGAGTTGCGCCGGAACCGGCACCATGGTCGCGGAGACACCGGCCCGGGGCCCCGTCTGACCGCCGGTGATCCACAGTTCGGGCAGGCGGCGCGACAGCGTCACCATGCCGACCCAACCCTTCCAGTACTCGCTGCCGTACTCGATCACCTGGAACGGCCGTCCAGTGCTGGTCAGACCGGTGATCTGATCGTCCGGCGAGCGCTTGAACCCCAGCCCGAACGGCGGGTTGTTCAGCCGCGCGACGGTCGCGAACGACGGGCTGCCGACGAAGGTCCAACCGCGGTCGCGCAGCGACTTCAGGTACCGCTGCCGCCGGACGAACCAGACGACGACCGCCAGCAAGCCGATCAGCGACAGCCCGATCACCACCAGGGGCAAGGTCGACAGTCCGCTCATCGTGTCCCTCTCTGTCACGCGATCCGCCGGTCCGCGGCGCTCACCTGGGACGAGCCAACCACATGGACGGTTCCGGAACGGCTGCTAGAGTCGGCCGCCTAACTGCATATCGCGCCGTTCGAATCGGGGCGGGAGAGTCCGGGTGCGGCACAGCCCGGCGCCGAAGGAGCAAATCTCCCCAGAATCTCTCAGGCCCACTGACCGTTCCGATGAGGCGAACTCTGGAAAGACAGGTCCGGTTGGACCTGCACCCACGGTGCAAACCGCCCGATCCGGCGGCGAAGCTCTCAGGTACCGATGACAGAGCGGGGAGGTCACCCAGCAGTGGCACCGCCTGGTGCCTGACCGAGGGAGCCTCCCAACTTATGGCAGAGTCGCGCGCGACTGCTTTGCACGCAGAGCATCAACAGCTCGGTGCCTCGTTTACTGACTTCGCCGGCTGGACGATGCCGGTGCGGTACACCTCCGACATCGCCGAGCACACAGCCGTCCGAACCACCGCGGGTCTGTTCGACCTGTCCCACATGGGCGAACTCGAGCTGATCGGCGCCACGGCCGCGCAGGCGCTCGACCACAGCCTGGTCGGACAGCCGTCGAAGATCGCGCCCGGCCGCGCGCGGTACTCGATGCTGTGCACCGAGGACGGCGGCATCATCGACGACCTCGTCGTCTACCGGCTCGCCGACGACCACTTCCTGATCGTCGCGAACGCCGGCAACACGGCGGTCGTCCATGCCGAACTGACGCAACGGATGGCCGGGTTTTCGGTTGAGGTTCGCGACGCGACGGAGTGCTGGGCGCTGATCGCCGTCCAGGGGCCGGTCTCCGCGGAGATCCTGGCCGAGCTGACCGAGGCCGATCTGCCCGCGCTCAAGTACTACGCGATCACCGAAGCGAAGCTTGCCGGGAGCAACATCCTGCTTGCCCGCACCGGGTACACCGGTGAAGACGGTTTCGAGATCTACTGCCGCCCGGACGAGGCCGCGCGGATCTGGGCCGACCTGCTCCGGACGGGAACGCCGTACGGGCTCAAGCCTGCTGGGCTGGCCTGCCGGGACACGCTTCGGCTCGAGGCCGGAATGCCGCTCTACGGCAATGAACTCAGCCGCGACCTCACGCCGTTCGAGGCCGGGCTCGGCCGAGTCGTTGCCTTCAGCAAAGAAGCTGACTTCGTCGGCCGCGAGGCACTCGCCCGCCGCCGCGACGAGGGCGCCCGGCGGGTGCTCGTCGGCCTCACCTCAGCCGGCCGGCGGTCACCGCGCAGCGGGTACGCCGTACTGGATCCGGCGACCGGCCGGGAGATCGGCACGGTCACGAGTGGCGCGCCGTCGCCGACGCTCGGGCACCCGATCGCGATGGCGTACGTCGACGCGAGCTACCAGGAAGCGGGAACCCCGCTGCAGGTCGACATCCGCGGTACGCACGACGACGTGACCGTCGTACCCCTCCCCTTCTACCGCCGCCAGGAGTCCTGATGTCCGTCCCCACCGAACTGCACTACACCGCGGACCACGAATGGGTCGCTCTCGACGGCGACGTCGCCACGGTCGGCATCACCGCCTTCGCCGGCGAGGCGCTAGGAGATGTCGTGTACGTCGACCTGCCGGCTGTCGGCACCGCGATCACCACCGGCGACGCGTGCGGTGAGATCGAGTCGACGAAGTCGGTCAGCGACCTGTTCGCGCCGGTCGACGGCGAGGTCGTCGAGCTCAACGAAGCCGTCGTCGTCGATCCCGGCCTGCTGAACACCGACCCGTACCAGGCCGGCTGGCTGGTTCGGATCAAGGTCACCGGACCCACGAATCTGCTGGACGCCGGTGCCTACCAGGCACTGATCGGAGGCGAGTGAGATGAGCACCCTCAACCAGTCCCTGGCCGAGTTCGACCCGGAGATCCACGCGGCGGTGACGGCCGAACTCGGCCGTCAGCGCGACACCCTCGAACTCATCGCCAGCGAGAACTTCGCCCCGATCGCGGTGATGGAGGCGCAGGGTTCCGTCCTCACCAACAAGTACGCCGAGGGCTACCCCGGCCGCCGGTACTACGGCGGCTGCGAGCACGTCGATGTCGTCGAGCAACTGGCCATCGACCGGGTCAAGGCGCTGTTCGGTGCCGACTTCGCCAACGTCCAGCCGCATTCCGGTGCCCAGGCGAACGCGGCCACCATGTTCGCGCTACTCAACCCCGGTGACACGATCCTCGGCCTCGACCTCGCGCACGGCGGTCACCTCACCCACGGGATGCGGCTCAACTACAGCGGCAAGCTGTACGACGTCGTCGCGTATCACGTCCGAGACACCGACTTCGTGGTCGACATGGCCGAGGTCGAGCGGCTCGCGCTGGAGCACCGGCCGAAGCTGATCGTGGCGGGCTGGTCGGCGTACCCGCTGCAGCTCGACTTCGCGGAGTTCCGGCGGATCGCCGATCTGGTCGGCGCCTACCTGATGGTCGACATGGCGCACTTCGCCGGCCTGGTCGCAGCCGGGCTGCACCCGAACCCGGTCCCGCACGCCGACGTCGTCACCACCACGACCCACAAGACCCTCGGCGGCCCGCGGGGCGGCGTCATCCTCACCAACCGCGCGGACCTGGCGAAGAAGTTCAACTCGGCCGTCTTCCCGGGTCAGCAGGGCGGTCCGCTGGAGCACGTGATCGCGGGCAAGGCGGTCGCGTTCAAGCTGGCGGCCACGGAAGAGTTCCGCGACCGGCAGCGCCGTACACTCGAGGGCGCCCAGGCGATCGCGACCCGGTTACTGGCCGACGACGTCCGCGCTGCGGGGATCTCGGTGCTGACCGGCGGAACGCAGGTGCACCTCGTCCTGGTCGACCTGCGGAACTCCGAGCTGGACGGGCAGCAGGCCGAGGACCGGCTGCACTCGGTCGGCCTGACAGTGAACCGGAACGTGGTGCCGTTCGACCCGCGGCCGCCGATGGTCTCCTCCGGACTCCGGATCGGTACGCCGGCCCTGGCGGCTCGTGGTTTCGGGCCGGCCGAGTTCGCGGAGGTCGCGGACATCATCGCCGCCGCGCTCGTCGATCCGGCCGACCTCGACGCGCTGCGCGAGCGGGTCGGCCTGCTCACCCAGAAGTTCCCGCTGTACCCGGAGCTCTGACTCCCTTACCAGCAACGAAATTGCCACTAGTGGCAATTTCGGCTCCGCTTCGGGGCTTCATGCAACGGTCTGGTCCCGGCCAAGCGTTATGGCCTACATAAGGGTCCTGACCGGAAGTTCCGAAGCCGGGCCCGGGGGTATCGACACTCTCTTCATCGACCTCCCCCGGACCAGTCTGTGCTTATACCGGTCTAGACCTGTATTTGCCATGGGCGGGTTCGGAGGAGGCTGGGGTGGCGCAACACAAGCAACTGCACCGCAAGGTCCGCAACACGGTCGCGTTGGTCGCGGTCTGTGTGCTGGTCTGCGGGATCGCGTTCGCCGGGGCGGTCGTCCTGCTGGGCGAGGACAAGCGCCTCGCCGCGAGCGGAGCGCCATCGTCGTCTCCGCTGCGGCAGGCGCCGACGGCCGTGCTCGCGCCAGGGGCGAAGACGCCCGCGAAGCCGGTCGCGAGCGGCTACGCGTGCCCGGGCTACAGCGGTCTGCAGAAGTCCGTGCCGCTGCCGATGATGCTCAGCGACACCTTTGCCTGGGGCAACAACGCGGCGTACAAGGTGGGGAACGGTTCCGGCGACATCAAGTGGGAGTCGGACCCTTACAACGACCCGAGCTGGCATCTGTGGCTGCACTCACTGCGCTGGCTCGGCAACGGAATCGACGCGACCCGCGCCGGCAATGCCAAGGCCAGGAACCACACCCTCGCGATCATCCAGGACTGGGTGAAGGACAATCCCTTCCCTTGGCTAGCAACATCTTCGACTCCGTCGAGGCGTGACGCCAGTGCGTCCGAGTCGACCATGCACCGGACCAACGTGCTGATCTGTGCCCGGCAGGCACTCCTGACCAGTCTTCACACGCGCACGCTGCCGGCGCAGTACAAGTGGCTCGACGACGCGCTGCTCACGCACGCGCAGTACATGATCGACCACTGGAGCGGCGTCCGGAACCACGGCACCGACGAGAGCATCGCGCTGTTCGGCGTCGGCTGTACCTTCGGCCGCCAGGACCTGATGACCAAGGCCCGCGACCGGCTCAACTCGGCCGTCGTCCAGTCCATCGACGCCGAGGGAACCACCAACGAGCAGTCCGTCGGGTACGCCGGCTTCAACTACCGGCTCTGGGGCCGCGCGGCCGCGGTCGTCCGGCGCTGCGGGGTCGATCCCGGCCCGGCGATCGAGTCCCGGCGCAAGCTGCTGGCCGACTGGATGGCGCTCGCCACCAAGCCGAACGGCGAGCTGTTCCAGATCGGCAACACCACGCAGGAGAAGGTCCACAGCGAGCCCGGTACCCCGTGGGAGTTCGTCGCGACGCAGGGTAAGTCGGGTCCGCACCCGGTCCGTCGTACCGGGATCTTCAAGGGCGGCTTCATCTTCGGCCGGACCGGTTGGGGTGAGCAGCGGGCGTTCGGCGCGGAATCGGCGTACAGCATCCGGTTCGGACCGAAGGCGCTGTACCACGGCCACGACGACCATACGTCGATCAACTACAACTGGCACGGCCAGGACATCCTGATCGACCCGGGGTACTACGGCTACAAGAAGGGCGACCTCCAGGACTGGGCCCCGAGCCAGGCCGCCCACAACGTGATGACCATCCCGACCGCCCAGAGCAAGAAGGTGCCGACGCGGCTGATGGGCTCGGCCAGTACGTCGAACTCGGACTACTACCAACTGGCCGACCAACCCGCCGATGGCGTCAACCGGGCTCGCGACCTGCTGGTTCTGAAAGACCCGGACGTCGTTGTCGCGCTGGACCGCGGGGTGTCGACGAGCGAGCAGCGCTACGAGACCCTGTGGCACCTGCCACCCGGTCAGACCGTCACCGTGCAGTCGCCCACCACAGCGGTGGCGACCGGCGGCAAGGTGGAGACCCACCTGTTCCAGATCCCGTTCGGTGACATGAACGGGACCACCACCGTCGACCAGGGCAAGTCCAACCCGGCCCAGGGCTGGTACCTCCCGGACATCTTCGACGCCAAGCCGGCGCCGGTCGTCAAGTTCACCCAGACCGGGCAGAACGCCCGCATCCTGTCCGTCATCGCCCCCGCGGCCACCGGCGAGCAGGTCTCCTACACCACCCGATCCGCCGGCCCGAACTTCTTCGTCGACCTCACCATCGGCGCCACCAAGGTCACCGTCAAGGTGACCCCCGACGGCCGCCTCACCCGGATGAACTGACCTTCGGCCCACTCCGAAGAGCGTCTTCAGCCACCGTCGAATCCGTTGAGCGTCCGCGTCTCACCCGGTCGACTAACGGCATGAGCAATCGCGATCTGTGAGAGCCCGTTCCGACGAACCCAAGGAAGAGAACCAATGGCAACCAGGGATCAGTAGTCAGCCGGACCGCGCCGTCACCGTTCGACGGCGCGCTCCAACTCTGCCTTGGTCATCTTCGACCGGCCCTTGACGCCCTTGTCCTTGGCCTCGTTGTAGAGCTGCGCCTTGGTCCGGCCGCCCGGGCCCTGGTGCGACCGGAGGCCGCCACGGCGGCTCGACGAGATGTCGTGGGTGGAGCTACGACTCGACTCCTTCGCCTCGCCGGAACGGGCGCGTTCCTTGTTCACCGTCCGCGCGGCGATCTCCTCCGCCACATCCTCGCTGCGGCCGCTCTTCTTGAGGCCGGCCTTGATGTGTTCGTACTGCCGTTCCCGCTTCTTGTTCGATCCAGCAGGCATCGTCCAACTCCTTTCGGCCTCCGCCCGGTACCCCAATGGTGTGTCCGGTACCCCAATAGTGTGTAAAGGCACCACCCAGGCAGACAACTTCGTTGCTCGCCATCGCGTCATGAAGTCGTACGGGGTTCGTCTCACCTGCACGGAAGGCGGTCGAGCGAGCGGATGGGGTGTGACAGATGAGCCACGACAGTGGTGGATCGGTGGAACAGGTGGGTGATGTCTGCCGGTTCGGGTGGGCCGTAGGCGGGCAGGCACATGTCTGCCGGCAGGGAAGCGGTCACGCGTTGCCGCACAAATGCGGGTACTGCGGCGTGCAGCACGACGACCCGCACTAACTGCCAGAGACTGTCCGAGGCGCCGTCTAGAGTCAGCGCCCATGAGCGAACCTCCCCGCGTTGCCGGACTGGTCTGGAACGACGGCCTCCCCCAGCTGGAGTGGTCCGCCACCACACCACGCACTCCGCTTCGCCTGGGTGACGAGATCGCCTTCGGCGCCGGTCACGACCGCCAGTGCGTCGGCATCTGGCGCAACGGCAAGCGCCTCGGCTGCCCGACCCGGACGCCGCTCGCGGCCGCTGCACACGGACCGCTCTGCCCCGAGTGCCAGACGATGGATCGTTCGAACTCGATCGCCGCCGACACCCGCCTCGACGATCCCCGCGAGTTCGCCGTCTACCTCGCGCACCACGGCAGCCGCGTCAAGATCGGTATCACCGCCGCTGACCGCGGCTCGGCCCGGCTCCTCGAGCAGGGCGCGCTCAGCTCCGCCTTCCTGTCCAGCGGCACCCTGGCCGCGGCCCGCCGCGTGGAGCGGCTCTTCACCTCCGCCTTCGGCGTGACCGACCGCGTCACCTCCCCCACCAAGCGCACCGCCCGGCTGAGCCCGCCGACCGCCGCCGAGCGGGCCACCGAACTCCGCGACCTCGCCAAGAACGTCAGCACGCTCGACTGGCCCGACGGCCAGGCCCTCCGTGAACTCGAGGTCGTCGACCACACCCCGACGTACGGGCTCCCCGCCGACGGCATCCGGCCCGCTCATGCGCTCGCCCCGCTGACGCCGTACGGCGTGATCTCCGGCCGCATCACCTGTCAGATCGCCCGCGACCTCTACCTCGACACCCCGCACGGTCTCGTCCTGGCCGACACGCAACTCCTGTCCGGCTGGCCGCTCAACCCGCTAGTGCCCGGCGCACCCTTCACGGCCGGCATCGACCCGATCGCCGCGCCGGTCCTACCGCAGGACGCCTTGTTCTAGCGCCTCCGGCAGCGGCGCCGAGTGGACGAGGTGCAGGCGGCTCACCGCTCGCGTCAGTACGACGTACAGGCGCTGCAGCCCACGGGCTTCCGCAGCCGCGATCCGCGCCGGCTCGGCCACCACAACCGTGTCGAACTCGAGTCCCTTCGCCAGCGTCGCCGGTACGCAGACCAGCCGCGTCGCCTCCATCGAGTCCTCCGAGTCGCCCAGCAGCCCGGCCTCCAGCCCCGCCCCGACCAGCTCAGCCTGCAGCGCCTCGATCTGGTCGTCAGCGGCAATCAACGCCACCGATCCCTCACCAGTCAGCGCGATCCGGCACGACTCGACCACCGCTGCCGCCAGCTCGTCCTCATCAGTCCGTACGACGGCCAGCGCGTCAGCCACCGTCCGCACCCCGGTCGGGACACCGAGCGTGGGAGCGATCTGCGGCAGCAGGCGAGCGGCGAACTTGATGATCTGCTCCGGCACCCGGAACCCCCGGTCCAGCTCAACCACTAGCCCGTCCGCCTTGTCCAGGTGGCCGAGCACCTTGTCCCACGACCCCGCAGCCCACGGCGTGGTCGCCTGAGCAACGTCGCCGAGCACCGTGGCCGACCCGATCCGGCAACGCCGACCCAGCGCCCGCAGCTGCATCGCCGACAGGTCCTGTGCCTCGTCCAGCACCAGATGCCCGAGCGAACCGGCCTTCCGTTCGATCAGGTCATCAAGCTCATCCAGCAACACCGCATCGGCCGACGACCACTTCGCCGCCTTCCAACCGCGGGCCGGCTTCGCCCACAGCAACGCCGTCTGCTCGTCCGCCGTCAGATCGTCCCCCGCGACCTCGGCCAAGAACGCCGCGTCGGACAGCAGCCGGTGCAGCACCTGCTCAGGCACCAGCTTCGGCCACACCGAATCCACCAGCGCCTTCACCGGCTTCGACCGCGCCACCGCGTTCTGTACCCGGTCATCCGGCGAATCCCCCCGCCGCTCCATCAACACCAGTACGGCGTGGGCGAGCCGCTGCGCGAGCGCATTACGGCCGGCGGCGTACCCGGTTGATCCGCGCAGCGCGGCGACGATCTCCTGCGCCTCGTAGTCGTGGATCCGGAACCGCTGTGCCCCCTTGCTGTACAGCACGCCCTCGGTCGGCGTACCGATGAACGACCACAAGGCCCGCACCAGTACGGCGGACATCCGCCCATCGCCCTTCACCCGCGCGGTCTCGGGGCTGTCGGTCGCCGTGGTCGGGTGCGTGATCAGCTCCTCGATGGTGATCTGCCGGACGTCGACCTCACCCAGCGCGGGGAGGACCTTGCGGATGTAGGACAGGAACGAGCGGTTCGGCCCGACGATCACGACGCCGCCGCGCCGGAGCCGCTCGCGCTCGGTGTAGAGCAGGTAGGCGACGCGGTGCAGACCGACGGCGGTCTTCCCGGTGCCGGGCGCGCCCTGCACGCAGACCGACGGGTGCAACGGTGCCCGGACCAGGTCGTCCTGCTCTGGCTGGATGGTGGCGACGATGTCGCGCATCGGCCCGGTCCGCGGCCGCTCGATCTCGGCCCGCAGGAACGCGTCGCCCTGGTCGTGCGCCTCCGGCCCGATCATCGGCTCGTCCTCGAAGCCGGTCAGCTCGGCGCTGTCGGAGAATCCGTACCGCCGGCGCAGCAGCACCCGCTGCCGGTCGGAGTGCGTGGCCCGGTAGAAGGGGACCGAGACCGGCGCCCGCCAGTCGATGACGATCGGCTCGCCGCTGCCGTCGTGCACGTGCCGACGGCCGATGTAGATCCGGTCGATCCCGTCGATCGTCCCGTGCTCGTAGTCGAGCCGGCCGAAGAAGAGCGGTACGTCGGGCAGGTCGACCAGCGCCAGCGTCCGCTGCTCGTGGGCGCGCTGGTTGGCCTCGTTGGTGAACCGCTCGTCGTTGTCCTCACCCCCGATCACGGGGATGTCGCGGACCAGGACGTCGGCGTACATCCGGGCCAGTGCGGCCTGGGCCTCGGTCAGAAAGGCGCGCTCGGAATCAAGTTCGGCCATCGCTGGGGTGCCTCGTTTCGTGAAGGAGAACGGACAGCGCGGGCGACCACCAAGGGTCCCGCCCCGGACGGGTCCGGTTCGATTCGATCCTTCACACAGGCACTGCATGTCGCCCAAAGCAGACGCGCGACGTTACCAGGCAGCTACTCAGGCCACCACTCAATTAAATGAGCAGCCCTTCCTCATGGGCGATCGCCGATGCTTCGGTCCGCGACGCAGCGCCCAGCTTCCGCAGCACGCGGGCGACGTGGGTGGCGACCGTGTTCCCCGAGACGAACAGCTCGCGCGCGATCTCGGCGTTCGAGCGCCCCTTCGCCATCACCTGCAGCACCTCGAGCTCCCGGGCGGTCAGCCCGAACGCCCGCCCCGGCCGCGGATCCGTACCAAGCCCGACCCGGTTCGCCAGGACCGCGATCCGCGCCAGCATCGGCTCGGCCCGCAGCTCGGCCGCGATCGCCCGGGCCTCCTCCACCGCCGCCCGCGCACCTCGTTCGTTGCGTCCGGCAAGCTCTTCGACAGCGAGCCCCATCAGTGCGTTGGCGAGTTCGTAGGGCTGGCCGATCGCCCGCCAGCCGTCTACCGCCCCCTGCCACGCCTGCACTGTGCCCTGCTCGAGGGCATCCGCCGACCGCAGGGCCGCTTCCGTCCAGGCGCGCCCCGCCATCTCCGCTGCCGCGAGGTCACGCGCCGCGGGTAGCGCCGCCAGGTTCGCCGACTGCGTGACCGCGATCAGCAACCACGTGGCGTCGTACCCGTTCCAGACCGGGTAGCGCAGTGCCTCCTCGACCGCCCGCTGCGCCCCCACGTCATCGCCTTCCATCGTGGCCAGCATGAACCGCACGGTCAGCATCATCGGCGTGAACGGCCGTGCCTCACCACAGAGCTCATCGGCCTCGTCGAGCAGTCTCCTCGCGTGGTCGAAGGCACCCCGCCGTACGGCGATCTTCGCCGCCACGTAGTGCAGCGCGGCCACGTACCGCGGCGGCGGCGCATCGGCCAGCGCGTCATCGAGTACGTCGAGCGCCTCGTCCCAACGGCCGAGCCGGAACAGGCCGTACGCGCGGTTCTGCGCCAGCATGCTGCCGCGCGACCGCTGGAGGCCCCAGCGCGCAGCCAACTGCTGCCCCCGCGCGTTCTGCTGCACCGACTCCTCGGTCCGTGCGTCCAGCACGAGGGAGATCGTGCCCCACTGGATCGCGGTCAGGCAGAGAGAATGGTCGCCGACGCGCAGCGCCAGCGCTTCACAGCGGGCATAGACGCTGAGCGCCGACTCCGTACGGCCCTCGACATCGTGGGAGTACGCGATCGGGAGCAGCGCAGCGGCGCGCAGTCCGTCGTCGTCGAGGCTTTCGGCCAGCTCGTAGGCCTGCTGCCCGAGCAGCTCGGCCTCCTGCGGGAGGTCGTCGACACACAACACGAACGCGAGCCACGACAGCAGCCGGCTCCGCAACGGATCGTCGACCCCGGCAGGCACCAGGTCGACCGCTCGCCGGAGATTGGCCGATCCGGACTCACCGAGCCGATTCTGCAGCAGGCCCTGGAGCCCGAGGAACCGCGCCGCCCGGGTCGGCTCACTCGCTACGTCCATCTCGGCCAGTGCTTCGATCGAGTGCCGAACGCCCCAATCCGCCCGGCCTGCGACATAGGCCGCATCGACTCCCGCCGCCAGGACGTCAACGTGGCTCACGCCGGTCAACGTCTCCGGGCTGTCCACCTTGGGCCAGAGCGTCAAGACCTTGTCGAGCAGGTTGAGTTGATCGTCGTACGCGAACTGCCGGCCGGCCACCGCGGCCGCGCGCCACGCCGCGGTCAAGGCCCGCCCCTGCTCGCCCGCGGCCTCCCAGTGCTCGGCCAACGCGGCCGCCTGGTAGTCGCCGTCGGTGTTGCGCGTGTCGATCGCGGTCGCGTACCGGCGGTGCAAGCGCCGCCGCTCCCCCGGCAGCAGCGCGCCGTACACGGCCTCCCTGATCAGGTCATGCCGTACGGCGTACACGGTGTCCCGTACGACGACCTGGTGCCGCTCGACCAGCTCGTGCAGCGCCTCGTCATTCGGCCGCTCCAGCACGTCGGTCAGGATCACGTCCGGTACCTCAGCACCGGCCACCGAAATCGCCGCCAGCAGATGCCGCGCATCCGGAGACAGGTCCGCGACGCGATCAAGCAGCAGATCGTTCAACCCACCATCGGCCCCGGACCCACTCGCCCGCAACGCCTCGACGAACAGCGGGTTCCCATCACTACGCCGATGGATCTCACTCACCACAACAGGGTCAGCCGGTCGCCCGTCGACCGCAGCCAGGAGCGCCGCCACCTCACGACGACCAAGCGACGAGAGCTCCACCCGTACGACGTCCGCGCGGCGCCCCAGCTCACCCAGCAGCTGTCGCGTCGGGTGACCGGGCGTGAGCTCACCGGAGCGGATCGTGCCGACCAGTAATACCGGGCGATCGATCAGATTCCGAGCCAGGTAGGCGAACAGCTCCCGGCTCGACGCGTCCGACCACTGCAGGTCCTCGACTCGCAGCACCACCGGCCGCTCGGCGGCCGCCCGGCCCAGGAGGCTGAGCACCTCCTCGAAGAGCCGCACCTGACCGCCGTCGGCACGAGTCAGCCCGAGCTCGGGCCACCAGTCGGCGAGCGCCGTACCGTCCGAGGGCAGCTCGGCCCGCAGCCGGTCGGCTCCCCAGGCGCGCAGCAAGTCGCGCATGACCGCGACGAACGGCAACCAGGGCGTGCCGCCGGATCCGTGCTCAAGACATCCACCGGTCAGTACGAGCGGGTCCCCGGCCAGCTTCCCGATTGCCGTCCTCACCAGCCGCGACTTGCCGATCCCGGCCTCACCGGTGACGAGCACCGTGGTCGACTCACCGGCCCGGACCTGGTCGTACGCCGCCTCGAACGCAGCGAGCTCGGTGGCCCGGCCGACGAGAACAGGGCTGATGACTGGCGACGGCATGGGGCCAGCTTGCCATCACCAGGGAGCGCGGCACCCAAGTCACCAGTTCTGGTGACGACCCGGACCGGGGTCGACACCGAGAGTTGAGACATCAGCCCCTGCAAACAAAGGAACCACCGAAATGACGAACTCCCGTCGTACTGTCGTCGGCAACATCTCGCTGTCCCTGGACGGCAAGGTCAATGGCCCTGGCGGCGACTTCGACATGAGCTGGATCGTGCCGCACGCCGGTACCCCGGTCACGCTCGATCACATGGTCCGGGTCACCTCCCCGGCCACCACGGCCCTGCTCGGCCGCAAGAACTACCAAGGCTTCGGCGGCTACTGGCCGTCGGTCGCCGACGACGAGAACGCTCCGGAGCAGAGCCGCCAGTTCTCCCGCTGGCTGAACGAGGTCGAGAAGGTCGTCTTCTCCTCGACGCTCGACCACGCCGGCTGGCAGAACAGCTGGATCACCACCAGTGACCCGGCGACTGCGGTCAAGGAACTCCGCACCCAGCCCGGCGGCGACATCATCGTCCTGGCCAGCGCCAGCGTCATCCGCGCCCTGCTGGCCGCCGACGAACTCGACCGCCTCTCCATCACCCTCTGCCCCGAGCTGGTCGGCGGCGGCACCTCGCTCTTCGACTCCACCCTCATCCCCGGCTCGTGGACCCTCGTCGACAGCACTCCCGGCGAGAGCGGCACCCTCTGCCTCCTCTACGACCGCAAACGCGCGTAGCCCCGGCCGCCGTCCCAGCAGTTGGACGGTTACCGGTAGGCGCGGGCCTGCAGCTCGAACAGCTCCGCATAGCGACGGCCCGACGCGAGCAGTTCCTCGTGGGTGCCGACCTCCTCGATCCGGCCCTCGTGCAGGACCACGATCAGGTCGGCCATCCGCACGGTCGAGAACCGGTGTGACACCAGCACGGTGATCCCGCCGGTCTCCGTCCCCGCAATCCGCGCGGCTTCGGCGTACTGCTCGAACAATCGGTGCTCGGCCTCCGGGTCGAGCGCCGCCGTCGGCTCGTCGAGCAGCAGCAACAACGGCCGCTCGCGCATGAAGGCCCGCGCCAGCGCAAGTCGTTGCCATTGGCCACCAGACAGCTCCGCTCCGCCCTCGAACTTCTTGCCCAGCTGGTTGTCCAGCCCCTTCGGCAGGCCGGCGATCACCGACTCCGCATCACCCCGGACGACGGCCGCCCGGATCGCGTCCTCGTCGTCCAACCGGTCGAGATCGCCGATCCCGACCACCTCGCGGGCCAGGAACTCGAACTTCACGAAGTCCTGGAAACCGGCCGACATCCGCGACCGCCACAGCGCCGGATCGATCGTGGACAGCTCCGAACCGTCGACCAGGATCTGCCCGGTCGTCGGGTCGTACATCCGCGCCAGCAGCTTCACCAACGTGGTCTTGCCGGCCCCGTTCTCCCCCACCAGCGCGACCGCCGAGCCCGCCGGGATCTTCAACGAGACACCACTCAGCACGGGTGAGTCGCCGCCGGGATACTCGAAGCCGACATCCCGCAGCTCGATCCCCGAGCTGAGCTTGACCGGCGCCGGCATCGTACTCGTCTGCCAGGAGTTGTCCTTCGCGTACTCCCGCAGCCAGTCGTACCGGCTGAAGCTCCGGGCCACCTCGCCGACCCAGTAGATGTTCTGCGCGATACCGCCGGTCATCTGATCGACCTGCGGCGCCAGCAGCAGCACGAGCACCACGTCACCGGCCGAGGCCTGGCCGTGCCGCGCTCGCACGATCACCCAGACGATCGCCGCGGCATAGGCCAGCGCGAACGCCAGCCGGACCGAGCCGTCGATCTTCCCGCTCCACCGCGCCGCGGCGACCCGCAGCTTGAACCGCTCGGCCTGCAATCCTGAGATCCGCTCGATCAGCAGCCGCCCCAGCCCGAACACCCGCAGCTCGAGCGCCGTCCGCGGATCCTTCGCGACCTCGATCAGCCGATCGGCCAGCCGCTCCTGCGGCAAAGAGTCCTCGTAGGCCTTCTCCTCCCGCATGCTCCCCTTGTACGCCGACCAGATCCGCGCGGTCCCGAGCAGCGGCAGCAGCAAGAGCAGTGGATGCACCGACCCCAGCAACGTGAGCACGGTGACGGTGTTGGTCACGGTCCCGAACACCCACAACAGCACCTCGGCGCCGACGCCCATCCGCCAGGCCCGCTCCCGGACCAGCTCCAACCGATCGGCCACATCGGGCCGCTCGTGGTGGGTCAGCCCGGGGATTCGCGTCGTCACGTCCAGCAGGTCGGCATGCACCCGACCGGCCATCCGCTCCTGGGCCGTCGCCTGCAGCGGCCAGCCCACGACGTCCGCGAGGAACGACACGGCCAAGCCGCCGATGATGATGGCGATACCGGTCGCGATGGTGTTCGACCGATCCAGGCTCAGCCCCTGCACGAGCAGACTGATGCCGTACGTCTGCGTCGGAGCCGTCACCGCCCGCGCCGCGACCAGCACCGTCGACATCGCCATCAGCACCGGCGCCGCCCGGAACGACGTGACCAGCCACAGCCGGCCGATCCGCAGCCTACGCATCGGTCACGTACCTCTCCGCCTGCAACCGGAACATCTTCGCGTAGGTCCTCTCCGCCGCGAGCAGTTGCTCGTGGGTCCCGTCCTCGATGATGTGACCGTCCGAGAGCACACAGATCCGATCGGCGTTCCGCACCACCGAGAAGCGGTGCGAAATGATCAGCGACGCCACTCCGGACGTCAGCTCGAGATACCGCTCGACCAATTCGACCTCCGCGCGGACATCCAGCGCCGCGGCCGGTTCGTCCAGCACGAGCACCCCCGCGCCCGCATGGACGGCGAACAGTGCCCGCGCGAGCGCGACCCGCTGCCACTCCCCACCAGACAGATCCACACCACCGTCGAACGCCTTGTCCAGAACGGTTTCCCAGCCCTTCGGCAGCCCGCGCACCACCTCCACGATCCCCGACTCCCGCGCCGCCCGGGCCAGTGCGGCCTGGTCGCCGGCCCGCTCGATCGCACCGAACTCCACGTTGTCCGTCACCGACAGCGGGAAGCGCAGGAAGTCCTGCACGATCGCCGCGACCCGCCGCTGCCACACCGCCAGGTCCAGCTCCGCGAGATCGACCCCGTCCACCAGGATCCGCCCACTCGTCGGCCGGTACGCACCGCAGAGCAGCTTCACCAGCGTCGACTTGCCCGCGCCGTTGATGCCGACCAGCGCCAAGGCCTCGCGCGCGTGAATCGTCAGATCGAGATCCCGCAGGACGAGGTTCTCCGACCCCGGGTAGTGAAAGCTCACTTTCTCGAACCGGATCTCCCGCACCGGCATCGTCTCGATCCGGTGCTTCCCCGTCGCCACCGGCTCCGGATGGCGCGACGCGATCGTCTCCGGCAGCGCGACCATCGCCCGGTACGCCGACAACCCGCGCCGCAACTGGACAATGCCGTACCCGTTCCCGGAGACGCCGATCGCCAGAATCGCCGGTACGGCGGTCGCGACCTGCGTCAACGGCAGATCACCGGCCAGCGCGGCCCGGCCGACGAGCAGGATCGCGAACCCGTCCGCGGCCAGCCGGACCAGGCCCATCGCGATCGACCACGCGACGTTCCTGCCGCGCTTGGCCCAGACCGCGCGGAAGCCGGCCGTCCACTCCTGGATGTAACGCTGGACCACCCACTGGTGCAGTCCGAAGACCCGCAGTTCCTTCGGGGCGTCCCGCATCCCGAGATCGAACAAATAGCTGGCACGGCGCTGCTCCTCGGTGTTGCCCCACCACATGTCGATCTCGCCCTCGATCATCCGGCCCTGGTGCCACTCCAGCAGCAACGTGACGCCGACCAACAGCGCGGCCACCAGCCAAGAGAACATCAGCCCGACGATCACCGCCGACCCGATCATCGTGATGCGCGCGGCGAGCACCCACGGCAGCTGCGACATGCCCTGGGACAGATGGAAGCCGCCCTTACCCTTCGCCCGTTCCTGGACGTCGAGGACTTCGCCGTCCTCGAGGTGTTCGATCCGTTGCGGCTTCAGCAGCGGCTCGGTGATCCCGACCCCGATCTCGCGCACGACCGCGGCCTCGAGCACCATCGCCGTGACCCGATGCAGCGCCGGCGTCAGACTCTCCAGCACGAACACGACCAGCAGCGCCGCGAGCAGCCAGCCGAACGCCCACAGCGACATCGCCCCGGCCGACCCTTCGACCACCTTGGGCACCGCCCCGACGACCTGCCCGGTCAGCAGCGTGACCGCCATCCCCAGCACCGAGCCGAGCACGGCCAGCCCGATGGTCAGCCCCGTGCTTCCCGGCGCGATCCGCAGCCCGTATCTCAGTAGAGTCAGCACTCGACAGACGGTAACCGGTCTAGCCGACAGAAATCACGGAATTATCTCAGCCCGGCGCATCTCCAGCAGGTCCGCGAGCTTGATCGACTCTCCGTCGCGGCCACCTTGACCCACCACGAGTGGTGGATCCGACGGAACCAGCTTCACGCCGGTGACCCGGGCGGCCAGGCTGGCCGTCGTACCGAGGATGTAGAAGTTGGCCTCGGTGTCGACTCCCACCGAGCGGTTCTTCCGCAGGTACCAGCCGCTGATCCCGGTGCGGTAGCTCGTGCTGGACCCGATCACCTGCGCCCGCAACGCCTCCGGTGCGACGCCATGCTCCTGCAACGAGCGCACGAAGTCGATCAGCAGGACCTGCGCCTGGGCCGAGTCGGCAGCCTTCCGCCGCTCGAGTGCGGCCGCCTGCTCGATCGACGCCTCGCGACGCCGCTCCCGCCAACTCGTCTGGTCGTCCACACCCGCAAAGCTACTGGATGCCGTAGTCGTGGATCTTCCGGTAGATGGTGGCGCGGGACATCCCGAGCGACTTGGCCGCGCGGCCCTTGTGCCCGTCGTTCGCCAACAGGCTCCGGATGATCGCGTCCCGCTCCAGCGCCTCCAGCTGGCTCAGGCTGCGCCGGCTGATCGCCTGTACCCGCGCCGGCAGGTCGCCGGGCGTGATCACTCCGGCTCGCCGACGCCGCGCGACTACCTGCTGCAGCACGTGACACAGCTCCGCAGTGTTACCCGGCCACGGCGACCGCATGAGCTGGCGCATGGTGTCCGGGCCGCAGCTCAGCTCGCCATGACTCAGCCGATCGAGGAAGTACGGCACCAGCTCCCGCACGTCCTCGATGTGGTGCCGCAGCGGCGGTACGTCGACCGTCAGCGGGAACAGCGTCAGCAGATCACCCAGATCGGGCGGCTCCCCCTCATCCGGGGTCAGGGTGAGCACGACCCACGGCAGGTTGGACGGTCGCCGCTCCAGTACGCCGTACAGCGCGTCAACCGTGAAGTCGACCATCCGCGCATCGAGCCGCTCGGCGTGGCGCAGTACCAGCGTGCGCAGGGTGTCATCGGCCAGCTCGGCCTCAAGCTCGAGGGCGAACCCCGCCCCCGCGGCGTCGATCACGCGGCACGGACCGCCGTGGTCGTTCTGCTGGTGCGCCGCCCGGGCCAGCGCGACCTTGCCCACTCCGCGCTCACCGGTCAGTACGACCCATTGCCGCGCACGGCACGCGTTGTCGGCCTCACGGCTGCTGCCGAGCCACGCCGCGCTCCGGCCGACCAGTCCGGGCAGCAGGGGCCGCGACGGCGGTCGGTGACTCTCGATGGAAGGCGCCTGCCCCAGCACACTGATCTGGATCAGCCCGGCGGCACCACGCGCGCCGCCCTCAACCGGACGGCAGTTGATCCGCACCCACGTGCCCGAAGGCAACTCCGCTGCTACTGACTCCGCCGTACCGCGGCTCAGGCTTTCACCGGCATAACCCAGTACGGCGCGTTGATCCGCCGCGTCCAGGAACTGTCGGGCCTGCGCGTTCATCATCAGCAGGTCGTCGTCGACCACCATGACCATGTCGCCGAGCCGGCGGCTGCTGTTGCGGTACGCCTGAAGCAGTGCCAGCTCGCGGGTGGAGCTGTCGGAGAGCATCGCGGCGCGGATGTTGTCGGCGGTCGTCTTGGCCAGCGCGATCAGCAGCGACCCGGCGTCCTTGCGCCAGCAGGTCAGGTCGATCGCCCCGACCGTCTTCCCGGTGACCGGGTGCTTGATCGGTACGCCGGCGCAGGCCAGGTCCTCGAGGTCCTCCGCGTAATGCTCGTGGCCGAAGACGTGCATCGGGCCGCCACCCTCGAGCGCCGTACCGATGCCGTTGGTGCCGGCGAACTCCTCGGCATAGCTGAACCCCGGCGCGAGGTGGACCTTGTCCAGGTGCCGGCCGAGACCGGCGTCAGCGGTCAGGCGTTCGAGGACGAGTCCGCTGCGGTCGGTCAGGATGATGCTGATCGCCTGGCCGTCGAGATTCTCGTGCAACTGCTGGAGCACCGGACGTGCACTACGGCTCAACGGCAGCTCGAGATCAGGGTCGGCGACGTACGGGAGGGCGATGCGGTCCGCGGGCAGCTTCCACCGCTGCGAGCGCACCCAGGACGCGAGGATGGTCGGCCGCACGTCGGCGGCGCGGACCGGTTCGAACGTCAGGAAGTTCAGCCGGGCCTGCGCGACCCGTGGGCTGGTCTTGGTTGTCAGAGCGAGTTCGTCCACAGAGCCTCCCCACTGCACTCCTTTCGAGAGTAGTGCAGTGCGCCACATCCGCGGTCTCAGATTGAGACATCCGTTGCGTCCGGGTGGCCGTCCGATGTGAAGCATGAGCGAGACCTACAACCCCTGGACCATCGTCCACGCGGTCTTCGAGCATCTGGCCGCCGCCGGCCTGCATCCGGTTCTCGGCAGCGACGGCAATCCCAGCGAGCCCGCGGCCGAGCTGCTGCGGGCCCTCGGGATCGATCCCGACATCCAGGGCGACCAGCGGATCGCGGTCGCCAAACAGGAACGCCTGGCCGAGCTCAGACAAGCGATGTTCGGCGAGCCGTGACCGGCATCTCATATTGAGACCTCGGTGCGGTCGCGGCGGCGATCTACTTCGAAGCAACCCCAGCGACGTAAGGAGTGCCATGAGTCGCCAGAGTGTGGCCAAGGCCCACCAGAAGATCCAGGAGCTGTCCTGGGAGCCTGCCTACCACGAGCCGGTCTCCCAGTACGGGACCGACTACACGTTCCGCAAGGCGCAGAAGAAGGACCCGCTCAAGCAGGTCCTGCGGTCGTACTTCCCGATGCAGGAGGAGAAGGACCACCGCGTCTACGGCGCCTCCGACGGAGCGATCCGCGGCAACATGTTCCGGCAGGTGCAGGAGCGCTGGCTGGAATGGCAGAAGCTGTTCCTGAGCATCATCCCGCTGCCGGAGATCTCCGCCGCGCGGGCGATGCCGCTGCTGTTCCGGACCGTTCCGAACCCGGAGCTGCACAACGGGCAGGCCATCCAGATGATCGACGAGGTCAGGCACTCGACGATCCAGCAGAACCTCAAGCGCCTGTACATGAACAACTACATCGACCCGGCGGGCTTCAACTCCAGCCTGCGCAACTTCCAGAGCGACTACTGCGGCACCATCGGCCGCCAGTTCGCCGAGGGGTTCATCACCGGGGACGCGATCACCGCGGCCAGTATCTACCTCACGATCGTGGCCGAGACCGCGTTCACCAACACGCTGTTCGTCGCGATGCCGGCCGAGGCCGCCGCGAACGGCGACTACCTGCTGCCGACCGTGTTCCACTCGGTCCAGTCCGACGAGTCCCGGCACATCAGCAACGGGTACGCGACGCTGCTGATGGCGCTGGCCGACGAGGGCAACCACCAGCTGCTGGCCCGCGACCTGCGCTATGCCTGGTGGAACAACCACCGCGTCGTCGACGCCGCGATCGGCACCTTCATCGAGTACGGCACCAAGGACCGTCGCAAGGATCGCGAGTCGTACGCCGAGATGTGGCGGCGCTGGATCTACGACGACTACTACCGCAGCTACCTGGTGCCGCTGGAGAAGTACGGCCTGGAGATCCCGCACGACCTGATCGAGGAGTCCTGGAACCAGATCTGGAACAAGGGCTACGTGCACGAGGTCGCGCAGTTCTTCGCCACCGGCTGGCTGGCCAACTACTGGCGGATCGACCCGATGGACGACAAGGACTTCGAGTGGTTCGAGTACAAGTACCCGGGCTGGTACGACAAGTACGGCGCCTGGTGGGAGAACTACGCCCGGCTCTCGAAGCCGCACGGCAACAAGCCGATCGTCTTCGAGGAGGTCGACTACGAGTACCCGCACCGCTGCTGGACCTGCATGGTGCCCTGCCTGGTCCGCGAGGACATGGTGATGGAGAAGGTCGACGGTCAGTGGCGCACCTACTGCCACGAGATGTGCAAGTGGACCGACGCGACCGCGTTCCGGCCGACGTACCAGGGCCGGCAGACGCCGAACATGGGCAAGCTGATCGGGCACCGCGAGTGGGAGACCCTGTACCACGGCTGGAACTGGGCGGACGTGGTCTCCGACATGGGCTTCGTCCGTGACGACGGCAAGACGATGGTCGCGCAGCCGCATCTGGACCTGAACCCCAAGGAGATGTGGACCCTCGACGACCTGCGCAAGTGCCCGCCGCTGGCGAGCCCGAACGTGCTGCTGAACGAGATGAGCGACGACGAGCGCACCGCGTTCGCCGCCCGCTACGTCAAGGGTGGTCCCGGCGGACGTCCCGGCAAAGACTGACGGATGACGGGCAAACACGTCGTACGGTTCGAACCCGTCGGCATCGAGATCGAGGTGGCGGAGGATCAGACGATCCTCCGCGCCGCGGCCGAGCAGGGCGTGATGCTCATGCACGGGTGCAAGGAGGGGCAGTGCGCCTCCTGCAAGTCGTTCGTTCTCGACGGTGACGACATCGAGCACGATCGGTACTCGACCTTCGCGCTTCCGGACTACGAGCTGGACGAGGGCTACACGCTGCTGTGCCGGGCGCACGCCTACGAGGACCTGACGATCGAACTGCTCAACTACGACGAGGAGATGATCCGCTCCGGGCTGCCGATCCAGGAGCGGGTCGCCGAGGTGGTCGCGATCACCCCGGTCACCCATGACCTGCGGCATCTGGTGCTGAAGCTGACCGGGGACGACGGCGAGCTCAAGTTCTTCCCCGGCCAGTACGTCGACATCCGGGTACCGGGGACGGAGGCCAGCCGTTCGTTCTCGATGGCCAACACCTCAAGCCGCGGCGGTGTCAACGGTGAGGGGGGCCAACTGGAATTCGTCATCCGCATCTACCCGGGCGGAATGTTCTCCGAGTTCCTCGACCAGCGGTTGCAGGTCGGGGACCAGCTGGAGATCACCGGCCCGTTCGGGGTCTTCACGCTGCGGGACAACCCGGGCTCGCGGATCGTGTTCGTCGGCGGCGGCGCGGGGATGGCGCCGATCCTGTCGCTGTTGCGGACGATGGCCGAGCGCGGGATCGAACGGCAGGCCACCTACTACTACGGGGCCCGCAAGCAGCAGGACCTGTGCTTCCACGACGAACTCCAGGCACTGCAGGAGACCCTGCCGGGTTTCCGGTACGTGCCGGCCCTGTCCGAAGAAGAGTGGGACGGCGAGAGCGGGCTGATCACCGACGTGGTCCGCAAGCACGAACCGGATCTGAAGGGCGCCGACGCGTACGTGTGCGGCCCGCCCCCGATGGTCGAGGCCGCACTCCCGTTGCTCGAGGGACTGGGCGTCGTACCGAAGCACATCTACTACGACAAGTTCACCACGACCGGCGATGCCGGTGACCCCAAGGTGCTGGAGGCAGAGAGCCGATGACCACCACACAGAATCCCGCTCCCGAACGGAGCGTGCCGAAGCCGGTCTTCACCGATGCCGAGGCAGGCGCACGGGTCTTCCCGGACTCGTCGTCGCGGCAGTACAACTACTACAAGCCGCAGAAGCGCAAGCAGAGCCTGTACGAGGACGTCACGGTCGACGTCCAGCCCGACCCGCGGCACTACCTGAGCCAGGGCTGGCTGTACGGCTTCGCCGACGGCCGCGGTGGTTACCCGCTGGACTGGACCGCGCTCAAGGCGTGGGGCCAGGACAAGGAGTCCCCGCAGCGCGGCATCGGCAGTGGCGGGATGTTCCCGAAGGAGTGGCCGGCCACCGGCTGGCACGAGTTCCGCGACCCGAACGAGGAGTGGGAGCTCACCTTCTACCGCAACAACTCCAACGTGGTCCGCCAGGTCAACCAGAACATCGACTCGGCCAAGCTGTCCAAGGCGTTCGAGCAGTGGAACCCGAACTGGGTCCGCTTCGTCGAGCAGCACGTCGGCGCCTGGATGCACGTCGACCACGGCCTCGGCCTGTACCTGTACGCGAACGCCAACCGGCGCGCACCCACCAACATGCACAACAACGCGATCTCGGTGAACAGCATGCACCGGATCCGGGCCGCCCAGGACCTCGCGCTCTACAACCTCACGCTGTCGGAGGAGATCGAAGGCTTCGACGGTACGGCGCACCTGGAGACCTGGACGTCCGATCCGGCCTGGCAGGGTGTCCGCGACGTCGCCGAGCGACTGACCGGCATCGACGACTGGGGCGAGGCGATCTTCGCCGCGAACGTCGTCTTCGAGCCGCTGGTCGGTGAGCTGTTCCGCAGCCAGCTCGTCCAGCAGGCAGCACCGCGCAACGGTGACTTCGTCACCCCGACGGTGATCGGTGCCGGCGAGCACGACTTCGCCGAGCGCGACCTGCGCTACACCACGGCGATGTTCGAGCTGCTGACCAACGACAGCGAGTTCGCGGACCACAACAAGGCCCTGCTCCAGGACTGGCTGTCCACCTGGACCGCGCTCGCCCTGTCCGCTGCCCGCACCCTGCAGCCGCTGTGGTCGCAGCCGGATGCCAAGCCGCCGCGGTTCGAGGACGGACTCGACCGGGTGAAGAGCCGGTTCAGCGGGATCCTCTCCACGCTGGGCCTCGAGGACCCGAAGGAGCTGACACTGTGACCAGCCTCAAGACCACGTCGGAGAGCCCGTTCAAGTCCGACAACACCGCGTCGAACAAGTGCGGCGTGACCCTGATGAACAACCAGGTCGGCGCGGTCGTGGCCGAGGTGATGAGCGGTCTGGACAACGTCACCGTGACGCCGCTGCCGTCGATGATCCGGGTCGACGCGACCGGCCGGATGGACTTCGTCTACGACGACATCTCCGAGGCCCTCGGCCAGGAGCCCGGCTACTACGACGCGGCCGAGTTCGAGGAGAACATGTCCACCCACTACGGGCGGATGGTGCACCTCGACGACCGGACCATCATGTTCGCCAATCCCGAGGACGCGGCCGAGTACATCGGCTTCGATCTTTCCGCGACCGAGTAGGGGGAGACCGCCCGTGTACGAGAAGAACGGTGAGAAGTACTTCGTGGTCGACAGCCACATGCACTTCTGGGACGCCGGGCCGGACAACTGGGTGCCGGGCGCCGAACAGTACGCCAAAGGCTGGATCGAGTGTTTCCACGCCTACCAGAGCCTGGGTCCCCAGGAGACCCACTGGACGATCGAGAAGTTCATGAGCTACACCGAGGACGACCTGATGAAGGACGTCTTCTCCGACGGCTACGTGGACGTCGCGGTCTTCCAGCCGACGTACCTCAAGGAGTGGTACGCCGACGGGTTCAACACCACCGAGAAGAACGCCGGCCTGGGTGAGAAGCATCCGGGCCTGTTCGTCCACAACACCCGGTTCGACCCGCGGGACGGCGACACCGGGCTGGCCGAGCTGAAGGCGAACATCGACCGGTACAACTCCACCGGCGTCAAGCTCTACACCGCCGAGTGGAACAACGGGTCCCGGGGCTACAAGCTGTCCGACCCGGCGGCGTACCGGTATCTGGAGAAGGCCCAGGAGTGGGGCATCAAGAACGTCCACGTCCACAAGGGCCCGACGATCTGGCCGCTGGACAAGGACGCGTTCGACGTCTCCGACATCGACCACGCGGCAACCGACTTCCCCGAGCTCAACTTCATCGTCGAGCACGTCGGGCTGCCGCGGATCGAGGACTTCTGCTTCATGGCGACCCAGGAACCCAACGTGTACGCCGGTCTGTCCGTCGTGATCGGCGGTCTGATGCACGCCCGGCCGCACTTCTTCGCCAAGGTGATGGGTGAGCTGCTGTTCTGGGTCGGCGAGGACAAGATGACGTTCGGCAGCGACTACGGCATCTGGGAACCGAAGTGGCAGATCGAGGGCTTCGTCGACTGGGAGTTCCCGGACGCACCGGAGTTCGCGGACTACCCGCGGCTCGGGGTCGAGGGCAAGAAGAAGATCCTCGGACTGAACGCGGCCAAGCTCTACGACATCAAGGTGCCGGACGAGCTGCAGCTTGCCAGTGCCACTCCGGCGGCGCAGGACGACGCGAAGCTGGTCACCCAGTAATGACGACAGTCGTCGAGCGGTCCAGGGTGCTGAGCGCCCTGGACCGCGTCCGGGATCCCGAGCTGGATGAGCCGATCACCACGCTCGGGTTCGTTGCGTCCTGCCACGTGTCGGCAGCCGGCGACGTCGCCGTCCGGCTCCGGCTCCCGACGTACTTCTGTGCGGCCAACTTCGCGTTCCTGATGGTCGCCGACGCGTACGACGTCCTGGCCGCCCTACCGGAGATCCGCTCGGTCGACGTGGTCCTGGAGGACCACTTCGCGGGCGCGCAGATCAACGCCGGGGTCGCCGCCCGGGCCGGGTTCGTCGCCAGCTTCGACGGTGAGGCGGCCGCCGAGCTGGACGAGCTGCGGCGCACCTTCGTCACCAAGGCGATGCTGGCCGGCACCGACCAGGTGTGCCGGCCGTTGATTGCCTCCGGCACCGATCCGGCGTCGCTGGCCGCGCTGACGCTGGGCGACGTACCGGAGTCTCCCGAGCTGGATCGGCTGCGTCGTCGGCGTACCGAGCTCGGCTTGCCGGTGGACGACACGTCGCCGTTGCTCATCGACCCGGCGACCGGTGGGCCGGTCGAGGCGGCCGGGGCACCGAAGTACTTGGGTTTCGCTCGCCTCACCCGGACCGGGATCGAGGCCAACACCGGGATCTGCAGGGGCATGTTGAGTCATCGGTACCCCGAGGAGGAGCAGGGATGAAGGCCGTTCGACTGCACGGATACCACCAGCAGCCGGTCGTCGAGGACGTACCGGAACCGGCCGTCAAGGGCCCGCTGGACGTGGTCGTCAAGATCGGTGGCGCGGGAGTGTGCCGGACCGATCTGCACATCATCGAGGGCCAGTGGGACGCGGCGATGCACCCGCCGCTGCCGTACACGATCGGCCACGAGAACGCCGGCTGGGTCTCGGAGATCGGTTCCGCGGTGACCAATGTCGCCGTTGGCGACACCGTCATCCTGCACCCGACGCCAACCTGCGGGCTGTGCCGGGCCTGCCGGGCCGGCGACGACATGCATTGTGTGGCAAGCACTTTCCCGGGACTCGACAGCGACGGCGGGATGGCGGAGTACCTCCTCACCTCCGCACGCGCCTGCGTCAAACTCGACCCGGCGACGCGACCACAAGACGTTGCCGCGTTGGCCGACGCCGGCATCACGGCGTACCACGCGGTCCGCAAGGCGATCCCGCTGCTCTGGCCCGGTACGACGGCGGTCGTGATCGGCGCGGGCGGTCTCGGCCACATCGGGATCCAGTGCCTGGCCGCGTTGACCGCGACCCGGATCATCGTGGTGGACCGCAATCCCGAGGCGCTGAAACTCGCCGAGCAGCTGGGTGCCGATCAGACGGTCGTTGCGGACGGCAACCAGATCGAGACGGTCCGGGAGCTCACCGACGGCGCCGGAGCGCACGTCGTACTGGACTTCGTCGCCGAGCAGGGTGCGGAGCAGGACGGCTTCGCGATGACGGCGGCGGGCGGTTCGTACTTCGTGATCGGGTACGGCGGCCAGGTGCAGATCCCGACCCTGGACATCATCTCCACCGAACGCAACATCATCGGGAACATCGTCGGGACCTTCAACGAGCTGGCCGAACTGATGGCGCTCGCCCAGGCCGGCAAGGTCACCCTGCACACCCGCAGCTATCCCCTGGACGCGGCCGCCGAGGCGATCGCCGATCTCGACGCCGGCCGGGTTCGCGGCCGCGCGATTCTCGTTCCCTGACTGACTTTTCTGGAGGGTTTTCATGGCCAAGGAACTTCGCTTCGGCACCCAGGCACGCGACCTGTTGCTGGCAGGGGTGGATCAGCTCGCCGACGCGGTGAAGACGACCCTCGGCCCCAAGGGCCGCAACGTGATCCTGGAGAAGATCACCGGATCGCCGGTGATCACCAACGACGGCGTCACGATCGCCCGGGAGATCTTCCTCAAGGACCAGTTCGAGAACATGGGCGCGCAGCTGGTCAAGGAAGCCGCGATCAAGACCAACGACATCGTCGGTGACGGTACGACGACCGCCACCGTGATCGCCCAGGCCATCGTGCACGAGGGCATGACGGCGATCTCGGCCGGCGGCAACCCCGTGCTGGTGAAACGGGGTATCGACCTGGCCGTCGGCAAGCTGGTCGAGCGGCTGCGCGAGGTGGCGCATCCGGTCCAGAGCGAGCGCGATCTCGCCCGGGTCGCCGCGATCTCGGCCAACGACGACGACACGGTCGGCGCGGTGATCGCGAAGGCGCTGCACACCATCGGTGACGGCGGCATCGTCACGGTCGAGGAGTCGGCGACGTACGGGATGCGGGTGGACTTCGTCGAGGGATTCGAGTTCGACAACGGATACCTGTCGCCGTACATGGTGACGGATCCGGGCAGCATGCAGGCGGTGCTGGAGGATCCGTACATCCTGTTGTGTAGCGAGAAGATCACCAAGATCCAGGAGATCATGCCGCTGCTGGACAAGATCATGCGCGCGCCGCGACCGCTGGTGATCATCGCGGAGAACCTCGAAGGCACCGCGCTCAGCATGCTCGTGCACAACCATGTGAACGGGCTCTTCCAGTGTGTCGCCGTTCGGGCACCTGGCTTCGGTGACCGGCGGCTGCACAAGCTCGAGGACATCGCCGCGATCACCGGTGGCGCGGTCTACAGCAAGCACTCCGGCTTCACCCTGGAGACGATGACGCTCGACCAGCTCGGCCGCGCGGACCAGATCCGGGTCAACGCGGACCGGACCGCGATCGTGGCCGAGGGCGGGCACGAGAAAGAGGTCGAGTTCCGGCTCACCCAGCTGCGGGCCGAGCTGCAGCGGGCGTCGTTCGGAGTCGACGAGGACGTGCTGACCGAGCGGATCGGCGCACTGTCCGGACGGGTCGCCGTGATCCGGGTCGGTGCACCGACACCGGCCGAACTCAAGGAACTTCAGCATCGCGTCGAGGACGCGCTCTCCGCGACCCGCGCCGCAATGGCTGAGGGCATCGTGGCCGGCGGCGGCATGGCCCTCCTACATGCCGCGTCGGCTCTCGATGATCTGGACGTCAAGGACGACTACGCCACCGGAGTGGCGATCGTGCGGCGCGCGCTGCGCGAACCGGCGTACCTGATCGCGACCAACGCCGGCTACAACGGCGGCGAGGTCCTGGAGCGTACGTCGGCCATGGGGGTCGACGACGGTTTCGACGCCCTGGACGGCGTCTACGGGAACATGCTCCAGATGGGCATCGTGGATCCGCTCCGGGTCGCCCGGTCGGCGCTGCAGAACGGCGCCTCGGTGGCCGGGCTGCTGCTGACCACCAACACGCTGATCGCCGAAGAGCAGACGCCGTGGGGCGGCAGCGCGGCCCTGATGACCGAGTACGGCGCGCTGGACGAGGGCCTGCACCAGCCGTCGCCCGACTCGAGCACGCCGCAGTCCCTCGGGCTCGGCCCCTCGGTCGGATAGTAATCTCCTGGGGTGGCTCAGGATTCTGGACGATCAGGTGACTCCTCGCTGCTGCGGAAGCTGAACGCCGCAGCAGCGCTGGAGGCCTTCCTGAAGGCCGAGTCGCTGACCCCGCGTGAGCTCCGCGCCGTCGTCGGCGTCTCCCGGCCGACGGCCGAGGAGCTCCTCGCCGGCCTGATCGCGGAGGGGCGCGTCGAAGAGACCGCTCCCCCACGGTCCACGGCCGCTGCCTCCCGCGGCGCCGGCCGTCCGGCCCGGCACTTCCGCTTCCGGGCCGAGTCCGGCCACGTCAGCGGTATCGACATCGGTGCGCACAAGGCAATGGCCGTTGTCACCGACCTGCGCGGCAACACCCTCGCCACCCAGCGCGTCGAGCTCGACCCGACGCTGGACGCTGCTGGTCGTTTAGCTGCTGCCATCGAGATCACGCGCGCCACCTGGCGCGAGGCCGGTCTCGGCCCGGCCGAGATCACCAACGCCGCCTGCGGCGTCACCGGAGCGCTCCGGGCCGGTGAGGGCGTTCAGGACGTACGGCGTGGTCCGATCGGCTCTGGACTGGCCGTGTACTCGCTGCCCGGCTTCACTGAGGTCGACGTAGCTGCCGAGCTGTCGGCCGGGCTCGGCGTACCGGTTGCGGTAGCGAACGACGTGAAGCTGGCTGCCCTGGCTGAGCAATGGAAGGGCGCGGCGCAGGGGTATCGCGACATCGTCTACATGTTCGCCGGTCATCGCGCCGGCGCCGGAGTGCTGATCAACGGGCACGTGCACCAGGGCCACCACGGCGCGGCCGGCGAGATCGGTACCTGGCCGGCGCTCGGCTGGGAGGCCGCGGTCGACCAACTGCACGCCCGCGGTGCCGCGTTGGCGGCGGCTGCCGGTTTGCCTTCCGGTCGTGAGGGCGAGTTGGTGATCGCGTCCGCGGCTGTGCAGGATCCGGAGAGTCAGCGAGTGCTGATCGAATTCGCCGAGGTGCTGGCCCGTGGCGCCGCCGTACTGGCTTTGGCCGTTGATCCCGAGGTCGTCGTACTCGGCGGCGGGATGTCACGCGGTGGGGCAATCATCGCCGAACCGTTCCGACGTGAGCTGGCCCGGTTGGCGCTGGTCCCCATCGAGGTCATCAGCTCGACGATGGGTGCGGATTCGGTCGCGCTGGGCGCGGCCCGGATGGCACTCGACACCGTGCTCGCGGACCTCCTCGCCGTACCGGGTGCTTAGCCGCGGTACGTCGTCACCCAGCCCTCGATCTGGCCGACGATCGCCAGGAGATCCTTGCCCGCGGCCGTAACGGCGTACTCGACCTGTGGCGGCAGGGTCGGATAAACGGTTCGCGTCACGAGTCCCGCCGACTCGAGATTGCGCAGGCTCGTGCTCAACATCCGTTGCGTGATCGGAGCGAGCGTTCTCCTCAGTTCGTTGAACCCCTTGGCGCCGTCGCGGAGCTCGAAGAGCGCGAGCACTTCTCCCCGATCAGCGCCAGCACCTTCCGCGCCTCCTCACACGCCTGCATGGGTCCGGTCTGGGCAGCCGGCGACGTCTACACGATCAAAGCCCGCGCCGAGCAGACCCACGGCGGCTTCGGCCTGATCGAAGCCACGGTCCCCGCCGGCGGCGGTCCCCCACCCCACGCCCACCCCAACGAGGAAGAGACCTTCTACCTGCTGTCCGGCGAACTCGAGTTCCTCGACGGCGACGAAACCTTCCTCGCCAAGCCCGGCGACTTCGTCCACATCCCCCGCGGCGTCCGCCACCGCTTCCACAACATCGGCAACCACGCCGCCAAGATGCTGTTCTTCTTCACCCCCGGCGGCGTCGAATCCATCATCGCCGACCACGCTCAACCCGCCGTACCCGGCGAATCCCCACCCACCACCCTCACCCCCGAACAACTAACCCGCTTCGCCACCATGTCCGCCCTAGCCCACACCATCAACCTCCCCGCCCCAGTTGACGCATCAACCTAACCCTAACGCGCTCCTTAGCCAGCCGATAGGACGGCGCCCACGAACGACGACTGCCCCGCCTCACACCGCCGTTGCGTGGGCATCCGGCCGTTGACCACCTCAACCCACCACCCCGACTACCCCTGCCCCGACAAGGGCACGTCCGCCCATGCCCCTCCAACTCGCCGCCCTGCATGGGCATCCGGCCACTGCTGCACAACCGCGTATGCGGCCATACCCACCTCAACTCGCCGCCCCAGCGTGGGCATCTGGCCATGCGGGGCGGCAATTCAACCGGCTCCACACCTGCACCCCCGGTACACCGGGCCCTCCCCGCCTCAGCCCGCCGCCCACAACCCGACCACCTCCACCCCAAACCGCCATACCAACACGTCCGGGCACGCCGGGCCTGCCCGCCTCAGCACAGTGCCCCCAACAACTCGACCGGATCCGCGCCAAACCGCCGTACCAGCACGTCCGGGTACGCCGGTCCTGCCCGCCTCAGCCCGCCGCCCCCACAATCCGACCAGCTCCACGCCAAACCGCCGTACCAGCACGTCCGGGTACGCCGGTCCTGCCCGCCTCAGCACAGTGCCCCCGACAACTCGACCGGATCCGCGCCAAACCGCCGTACCAGCACCCCCCAGTACGCCGGCCGCCAGCGCGAGCCTCGACCGACGCGAACCCGGTCTCGCCCTACCGCCTAATGCACGGCGTACACCGACTGGATTCGCGGTCCGCGGCCGCGATCGTGCGATCCGCGAGGCAGTGACCGCGCGGATCGCTCGGGGCGGGAAGCCGCCCGCGGGCTGGGCGACTACGGACCGGTGGCTGGGGCGGTGTCAGTCGCCCAGGGATCGGTGAAGTCGGGCACCATCGCCCTCAAGCGAGTCCGGAAGGCCTCGCGAGCGGCGGCCACCTCCGGACTAGGGAGTCGACTGGCGGCAGGAAGTCGAGTCGCCTGCTCGTACACCGGGTTGCTGCTGACACCGCCACCCATGCGGTCAGCGCTCAGCCCACCAGCCCCGCCGCTGTCGGCAGGCGTGAGCCCGTCAACTCCCCAGAACCCGGAGCTGCGGGCAGGTCCGAACCCATCACCACCAACATCGCCACCCGGCGTAAACCCACCAGCTCCACCGTCGCCTGCAGCCCTAGGCCTCCCAGGGTCGGCTGCAAGCCCATCAGCAGCAGCATTGTGGGCAGGCGTGACCCCGTCTGGGCTCGCGCTCGAGGCAGGCGTGGCCCAGCCGATGACGGCGGCCAGGTCGGCGAGGGCTGTGGGACTCGTACGGGGTGGTGGGTCAGCCCAGCCGGGACGGGTGACCTGGACGAGCCCGCCCGTGATCGAGACAGCCCACTGGCCCGCGTGCACTGCGCGGTGGTGGGCAGCGCACAGCAGGACGAGGTTCTGAAGGCTGGTCGGGCCGCCGTCGGCCCAGTAGATGATGTGGTGGGCGTGGCACATCCACGGTGGTGCTTTGCAGACCACGCAGCCTTTGTCGCGCTTGTTCAAGGCCCGGCGCAGGTACCGGTTCACGAACCGCTGCTCGGTACCGACGTCCAGGGGTTGTGAGTCGCCGCCGAGCACGATCGGCAGGATCGCCGCGTCACAGGCCAGCAGCCGCACGGCCGAGGCGGACAGGTTGCCTCCGAGCACCATTTCACCGACCGCACCAGCCCCACCGGACTCAGTGTCTCCGGCGCGGAAGGCTTCGGGGGTGTTGGTGAGGAGCGCGGCTTTGAGGTCGTTGAAGTCGATGGTGACGGTGATGTGCGGTACGCCTGGATGGTCGGGGTTGCCGGCGGCGGCGTCCAGGACTCCTTTGAACGAGTCGACTTGGCGGACGTCGAGTGGCCGGGGGTCGCGTTCACCGTCGACGGTCTTGTGCGGTTTGGCTCCGGTGTGGATCTGGGTCAGTAACAGTTCGCCGCTGGCACCGGCCACGAACCCGGAGAACCTGACCCCACCATCGACCTGCCGCAACCGGAATGTCTCTTTCGCCAGCGCCTCGTCCTCAGCCGGCTCAGCACCATCGGTATCCAACCGCGCCAGGACCTCCTGGCCGAACTTGGCCAGCTCACGCGGGTTGGAGATCCGGGCCACCTCGACCATCTGCTCCTCGGCGACCTCCAACACGTCAACCGGGACCGACGCGGGCGCCTTCTCCAGGGTGGTGACGATCACCTTGGCCAGCGCGGGATCCAGGACCGCCGGGTGTGCCGGGTCGGTGGGGTCGGGCAGCGCGTCGGTCACCGCCGGATACTTGCCGAGGGCACCGGAAAACTTCAGGTCTTTACGGACGACGGCGGGGTCGAGCCGGTACCGCTGTGATACGAGTTCGACGGTGTCGCGGGCGCCGAGTTCTTGGGCGGTGCCCATGTCGTCGAGTCGTGCGGTGGCTTGCAGGATGTAGGTCTCGATGAGGGACTTGGCGGCGTACAGGTTGTCGAGAGTGGTCAGCAGTTCGCTGCCACTCTGCGACCACACCGGCGCCATCGCCAAGTTCTCCATACCGAAAAGCATAGCCACGCCTACCGACAGTTTTCGAGCCGAGAACCCCTTATTTACAACGGATTCGTGGGCTGTTTTGTGGGCTGATTGCCCGTTCAACTTGCCCACACCTCCCGATGACGTTGCTCGGTACTTTTTCGTCACCTGGACCCGAAAAACTTACCGATAACGCAAGACCCCCCAAGCATCACGCACCCAAGCCACAGCCCGGAAGCCCAGGCAACCTCAACCTCGGTCGCCGACCGCACCATCCCCCTCAACCATCCACCTGCCGCACCCGAAGGTTTCAGTCGACCGCCGCAGGCGGCCGGAGCGACGCCAACCACCAGGGGTTTGAACAAGACGTCGGGGATGTGAACAGGCCATAGCTTGTTCACGCCCACCGCAGCAGGTGCACACCCCCGACACGCGGTCCCTATCCACCGAGCCACACCATGACTGGCGGGGTGCACTACCGGTTGGCTTTCATTGCCTGGACCCGAGAAACTCACCCATAGTGCAAGACCTCCTCGCATCCCGCACCTCAGCCATAGCCCGTCAGCCACTGGCAAGGGTGTACCTCGGTCGCCGACCGCACCATCCCCCTCAACCATCTACCTGCCGCACCCGAAGGCTCCAGTCGACCGCCGCAGGCGGCCGAGTCACGCCAACCACCGAGGGTTTGAACAAGACCTCGGGGATGTGAACAGGCCATAGCTTGTTCACACCCACCGCAGCAGGTACACACCCCCGACACGCGGTCCCTATCCACCGAAGCAGACCATGACTGGCCGGGTGCACTACCGGTTAGCTTTTCGTCGCCTAGACCCGAGAAACTCACCCCAGCGCAAGACTCCCGAGCATCACGCGCCTCAGCCACAGCCCGTCAGCCACAGGCATGGGTGTACCTCGGTCGCCGACCGCACCATCCCCCTTAGCCATCTGCTTGGCGCACCCTATGGTTTCAGTCGACCGCCGCCGGTGGTCGAGTCGCAGGGCGGCCAGGTAGGCGACTCGGCCGGGAGCGTGTCGCTGTGGCTGAGCGTGTCTGCGGCCGATTAAAGACAGGGCGGCTGAGCGACGCTGTGGCTGAGGGGGATGGCGAGGCTGCGACCGGGATCTCCCTTGCCTGGGGCTGACGGGCTGTGGTTGCGGTCCGGGAAAGACGCCGCGACCGGGTTCACGTTGCCTGTGATTGAGAGGTTGTGGTTCCTGTTAGGAAAGGGAGCTCTCGGCAACTTTCCGGACCCTTGCGCCACCAGCGCGACCGAGCAGGTCGATCCGTTCACGTCGGACGTCTGGAGGTTTAGTCGAGAATCGGTGGTGGTCGAATCCCCAGCAGGCCAGGTGGGCGACTCGGCCGGGAACGTGTCGCTGTGGCTGAGCATGGCTGCGGCCGATTAAAGACAGGGTGGCTGAGCGGAGCGGGGGCTGAGGGGGATGGTGAGGCTGCGACCGGGTTCTCCCTTGCCTGGGGCTGACGGGCTGTGGTTGCGGTCCGGGAGAGACGCCGCGATTGGATTCACGATACCTGGGCTGACGGGTTGTGGGTCCTATTACGAAAGGGGCTCTAGGCAACTTTCCAAATCCTCATACCACGGGCGTGACCGACCAGGTCGGTACGGTTCATGTGTGGCGCCTCGGGGGCTTGGTGGGCCGTCGGCGAGGGTCGGGTTGTGGGGCGGCCAGGTGCGCGACTCGGCCGACTATGTTCGCTGTGGCTGAGCATGTCGGCGGCCGATTAAAGGCCGTGCGGCTGAGCAGGGCGGTGGTTGAGGGGGGTGGCGAGGTCGCGACGCCAGTTCACCCTTGCCTGTGGCTGACGGGCTGTGGTTGCGGTCCGGGGAAGACGCCGCGATCGGGCTCACGTTGCCTGTGACTGACGGGCTGTGGTTGCGGTCCGGGAGAGACGCCGCGATCGGGCTCACGTTGCCTGTGGCTGACGGGCTGTGGTTCCTGTTAGGGAAGGGGCTTTCTGCAACTGTTCGAACCCTCACACAGCCGGCGTGACCGAGCAGGTCGATGCGTTCATGTGTGACGCCTTGAGGTTTGGTCGACCGTCGGTGGTGGTTGTGGGACGGTCAGGTAGGCGACTCGGCCGGCTATGTCTCGCTGTGGCTGGGCATGGCTGCGGCCGATTGAAGACAGGAGGCTGAGCTGGGCGGTGGCTGAGGGGGATGGCGAGGCCGCGACCGGGTTCACCTTTGCCTGTGGCTGACGGGCCGTGGTCGCGGTTCAGGAAGGGCGCCGCGAACGGATTCACGTCGCCTGAGTTGACCGGGATGTGGTTGCGGTTCAGGAAGGGCGCCGCGAACGGATTCACGTTGCCTGTGACCGACGGGGTGTGGTGCGGTCCGGGAAAGGCGCCGCGACCAGACTCGCGTTGCCTGTGACCGACGGGCTGGGATGCGGTTCGGGAGGGGTGACGCGGCTGGGTTCGCGTTGTCTGTGGTTGAGGGGCTGTGGTGGCGGTTGGGGAAGGGCGGCGCTCGGGACTGGCTGCGGTACGGGGAGCGTCGGGTTGCGGCGGCGGTTGTCGTGGGGTGGTTGTTGGGTGTTAGAGGTGGTTGGCTTTCTGGGTGAGTGGGTGGGGGTTTTGGTCGGCTTCGGTGGTGAAGGCGGCTCGGGGTTGTTGGACTGAGGCTAGGGAGACGATGTCGCGACCGTAGAAGACGGCTGCGAGCCAGATCGCCAGGACGCGGACCTTGCGGTCCCAGGTCGGTACGGCGAGGACGTGGTAGCCGCGGTGCATGAGCCAGGCGAGGAGGCCCTTCACGACGATGCGACGGAACTGGAAGACGCCGGTGCCCAGGCCTAGGGTCGCCACCGAGCCGAGCGAGTGGTGTTTGTACTGCTTCGGTTCGCGACCGCGGAGGTTGGCGATCAGGTTCTTTGCGAGCAGCTTTCCCTGCCGTACGGCGTTCTGTGCGTTCGGTACCGTCAAAGCGCCGGGCACGTCCGAGGCGAGGTCCGGGATCGCGGCGTCGTCACCTGCCGCCCATGCATCCGGGACGATGTCGTCGTCTGTTCCGACTCGCAGGTCGGGCCGGGTCTGGATCAGGCCGCGCGTTGTCACCGGGAGGTCGGTGTGACCGCGAACCAGTCGGGTCGCCGCGTTGCCGGCCGTCCAGACGATCAGCTCGGCGTCGAACTCCGATCCGTCGGACAGCACGACGTGACCGCCGGTGGCTGAGACGACCGTGGTCTCCAGGTGCAGGTGACCGCCTCGGCCTTCGAGCAGTCGGCGTACCCAGGCTCGCGGACCGTCGGTCACCTCGGGCAGGATCCGCGAGGTCGCCTCGACCATGTGGAACGACAGGTCGTCACGGGTCAGGCTGGGGTACGACTTGAGCAGGCTGTTGGCCAGTGAGAGCAGTTCGCCGAAACTCTCCACGCCGTTGAAGCCTGCGCCGACGAACACCACGGTCAGCAGCCGGCGTCGTACCGGGCCGGGCGGCAGCACGGACGCCTCGTCGAAGGCGGTGAGCAACCGGTCGCGGACTGCCACCGCCTCCTCGACGTGCTTCATCCCGATCGCGTGCTCCGCGATTCCGGGCAGGTCGAACGTGCGGGTGACCGCGCCGGCGGTCACCACGATCACGTCGTACGGGAGCTCGAAGTCGTCGCCGCTGACCGGGTGGATGGTGACGGTACGGCGGGCATGCTCGACCGTGGTCACCGAGCCGGCGATGATCCGGGTCCGGCGCAGGTTCCGGCGGAGCGAGATCGCCGCGTGCCGGGCCTCGACCGAGCCGGACAGCACCTCGGGCAGGAACGGCTGGTAGGTCATGTACGGGCGCGGATCGATCAGCACCACCTCGGCCTCACCGCGCCGGAGCTTCTTCTCGAGCTTCCAGGCGGTGTAGAAGCCGGCATACCCGCCCCCGACCACCACGATTGTGCGCACCGAAGTCCTCCTCCGTAAAAGCTGTCACCAGCTAAGACAGCGCATCGACCCCCACTGTGACAAGCCCCACCGCCGATGTGACTGCCGTTACCTGATCGATCTGTCACGGTTCCGGAATCTGCGTGGTCAAGTGGTTGTAGAGCCGATGAGCCGAAGGAGACCGTCAATGACGATGGCCGAGCAGCAGATCGCAACCTCCGTCCTGGTGATCGGAACCGGCGGTGGTGGCCTGCGGGCCGCGATCGAGCTGGCCGAGCGTGGCGTCGAAGTTCTTGCCCTGGGCAAACGTCCGCGGAACGACGCGCACACGTCGCTGGCGGCCGGCGGGATCAACGCGGCACTGGCCACGATGGATCCCGAGGACACCTGGCAGCAGCATGCCGCCGATACCTTGCAGGAGAGCTACCTGCTGGCCAACCCGGACACGGTCCGGATCGTCACCGAGGGTGCGGCGCAGGGAATCGCCGACCTCGAGCGTTACGGCATGCCGTTCGCCAGGGAGGCCGACGGGCGGATCTCGCAGCGGTTCTTCGGCGCGCACACCTACCGCCGGACGGCGTTCGCCGGTGACTACACCGGCCTGGAGATCCAGCGCACGTTGGTGAATCGCGCGGTTCAGCTCGGCGTACCGATCCTCGACAACGTCTATGTGACCCGGATCCTGGTCCGTGACAACACCGTGTTCGGCGCCTACGGATTCGACCTCGACACCGGTCGCCGGTATGTCATTCACGCTGATGCCGTGATTCTGGCGGCCGGCGGTCATACCAGGATCTGGCGTCGTACGTCGTCTCGTCGTGACGAGAACACCGGAGACTCGTTCCGGCTCGCGGTCACGGCCGGTGGGCGGATTCGCGATCCCGAGCTCGTCCAGTTCCACCCGTCCGGCCTGCTCGAGCCCGAGAACGCGGCCGGGACCCTGGTCTCCGAGGCCGCGCGGGGTGAGGGCGGTCAGCTCCGGAACGCGCTCGGAGAGCGCTTCATGAGCCGGTACGACGCTGAGCGGATGGAACTGTCCACCCGGGACCGGGTCGCGCTGGCGGCGTACACGGAGATCAAGGAAGGACGCGGTACGCCGAAGGGTGGCGTCTGGCTCGACGTGTCGCACCTGCCGCGGGAAACGATCATGCAGCGGCTGCCGCGGGTCTACCAGACGCTGCTCGAACTGCAGATGCTCGACATCACCCAGCATCCGATCGAGATCGCGCCGACCGCGCACTACTCGATGGGTGGGGTCTGGGTGCGGGCCGAGGATCATTCGACCGGGGTCGACGGTCTGTACGCGCTCGGCGAGGCGGCCAGCGGGCTGCACGGAGCCAACCGTCTAGGCGGGAACTCGCTGATCGAACTGCTCGTGTTCGGCCGGATCGTGGGCGAGGAGGCGGCGAAGTTCTCGATGAATCGCGAGTCCCAGCAGCGATCCGCGGACGTGGTCGGAGAGGCGCGGGCCGAGGTCGACGGCCTGCTCGCGGCCGACGGCCCGGAGAACGTCCGGGCCCTGCAGAGAGCGCTCCGCGACACTCTCACGGCGCGCGCCGGGGTGGTTCGCGACGAGGCCGGTCTGCTGGCCGGCATCGAAGAGCTCGGCGAGATCGAGGAGCGCACGGCTCAGATCGGCGTTCACCCTGACATCGCCGGCTTCCAGGATCTGGCACACGCGTTCGACCTGAAGTCCTCCGCACTCGCCGCTCGGGCCACGCTCGATGCTGCGCTCGAACGCCGGGAGTCCCGCGGCTGTCACAACCGCTCGGACTTCCCCGACCTCGACGAGTCGCTGCAGGTCAACCTCGTGTGGTCCGGCCCCGGCGAGATCACGAGAGAGCGCATCCCCGAGATCCCGGCCGAGATCCGGGCGCTCATGCGCGACGACATCTCCACCGAAGGCAAGCTCGTCGAGTAATCAGACGCGCGGGGTCAGCCGGACGACCGGATACTTACGCGCCGACTTCTCCTGGTACTTCGCGAACCGTGGCTGGGCCTCGACCACCGAGGCCCACGCCGCGTCGTACGACGAACCAGTCAGCCGCTCGGGCGTCACCGCGAAGACACCGCGACCGGGCAGTTCGGCCGTGGCCGCGCCCGGGTTGGCCAGCAGGTTCGCGTACCAGCCAGGGTGCTGACTCCCGCCGCCGGAAGCGACCAGCAACCAGGCGTCCGGACCGTCCGCGAACCAGGCGACCGGGTTCTCCCGGGTCAGCCCGCTGCGGCGTCCGACGGTGGTCAGGACCAGCAGATCCATCCCCATCATCGTGGCGCGTCCGCGACGGATCTTGCGGATCGCCCGCCCGTTCACCGTGCGCTGGAACCAGCGAGAGAGCGCTCCCGGCGTTCCCGCCTTCTTTTCCTGTGTGCTCGTGTTCTCCATGGCTACGACAGTAGGGATGAGACCGTCGTACCTGCTTCTCGATTCCTGATCAGATCACGCGAGCGACGGCAACGGTCTTGTCGGAGCGAGCCACGCGGAGCCGGATCCGGGTCCGGATCGCGGGCAGGCCGACAACGCCGGTGAGCTCGGTGGCGATCCGGGCTGCCGCCGCGCGGACGACCTCCAGATCGGCGGTCGGCTCGATCGTGCAGGTGAGCTCGGCAACCAGTTGACCCCGGTCAGCGACTACCTGACCAGAGCCGTCGCGGATGCCCGGCGTACGGGCAAGCGCTTGAGCAGCGGCGTCCACCGCCGAGTGAGCGTCGGCCACGAGCTGGCCGCTCCGGTCACCGCCAGGCAGCGCGAACCGACCGCCAACCCGTCGGGGCAGGTGGCGCGCGAGCCACCAGAGGCCGAACAGGATCGCGATCACTCCGGCAGCACCCGTTGCCCAGGGCCACCATTCCGCGCCGGTCGGATCGGTCCACGGACCGGCCGTGATCCGATCCGGTGCGGACGGGAGCTCGTCGTACTGCCAGGCGATCAGGAGAGCGCCGGCGGCGAGCAGAGAGAGCGCTATCAGCGTTCCGACCGTACGGTCGAGGGCAATCACTCCACGTCGCATGTCATTCCTCCCGTACGGCGATGCGCGTGCGCGGCGCCGGGGTGATGATCCGAAGGCGGTCGTCGACGACCGAGGTCACATCGGTGGTGACGCGGGCCCGATCACCGAAAGTGGTGACGATCAGGTCGACGCGCTTGCGCTTGAAGTGGCCGGACACCTCGGTCACCGAATCCACGTGCCGAGCACTGTCGGCGGCCAGCCGCGCGATATCCGTACTCCGCAGCCACACGAATCCGTCGGCCCCGTTGATCGCGTGATGAGTCCGGCGCCGGCGCTTGTACGTCAACAGCAGGACCAGCAGACCGACAACCAACGCACCGATCCCGGCCCACAGCATCCACCCCGCGGGCTCCAATGCGAACCTGCGACCGAACCCGCGAGCCACCCACGACGCACCGTCCATCAGCCCGGAAGCAACAGCCATCTCCCGAATCGCCACGCACCCGGCCAGGATGAGCAGAAACGCTCCAACGATGCCGACCCAGACAACCGCCGCCCCCGCCACCGGCCGCTTCCCGGCCACCGCATCGGAAGCCACCGAAGCGTCAGCCGAGAGAGCGCTCTCCGAGTTTTCTGAAGCGTCCACGGTGGTGATAGTGACGTCGGCTCGATCCACGCCAAGCCCCGTCAGGTCTTCAACTGCCGTCGTGATCGCCTGGCGGAGGTCAGCCGCCGTCTCGGCGAGCGGATGGGGCCACGTGATCGCGGTCTCCAGGGAGACCCGGACCCGCTGACCAGCAACCACTGCTCGCGCTTTCGGCAGCCCACGGCCCAGTACGGCGGACTGCCGCGACACCGCGGGATGCCGGCGGGCCGTGATCTCCACGATCCGCTCGACCGCCCGCTGTGCGATCTCGAGCCGGCCGCGATCGCCCCCGAATGCGATCGCGGACGGCTCCGAGACCCCCGGCACCGGCCCGTCCACCGGTGCGAGATCGTCCGGCGCGCGTCCGTTCGACGCACGCCCGTCCACCGTCGTTCCGTCGGTCACCACACCTCCGGCCGGCAAACCACCGGCGGGCAGTTCGTCGGTCGGGCGCGGGGTGCTGGTGTCAGCCACGGTTTCGGCGGGAGAGGAGGTCGTCGAGCGCCTTGGTCCCGCTGCCGTCGGACAGGAAACGGCCGACGACGAGGCCGACCGCACCCAGCACGAGGGCGAGCAGGAAGCCGGGGAACCCGCCGGCCGCGGCAGCGATGGCGATCAACAGGCCGGCGAACAGGCCGATGGTCGAGGTGCTCACTCGAATCTCCTCTAGCGAAGGGTCCTGCGGAAGGTGGGTCAGCGCACGCGGGGTTCGGCGGTCTCGGCCGCGTCGTCGTCATCGTCGTCGTCGCCGTCCAGGTGCACGTCGGTGACGGAGATGTTGACCTCGGTGACCTCGAGACCGGTCATCCGCTCGACGGCCGAGATCACGTTCTCCCGGATCGCGGCGGCCAGGTCGGCGATGCTCACGCCGTACTCGGCGACGAGCTCGATGTCGACCGCGGCCTGGGACTCACCGACCTCGACCGAGACGCCCTGGGACAGGTTGATCTTGGAGCCCGGGATCCGGTCCCGCAGCATCCCGACCGCCCGGGCGGCACCGCCGCCGAGGGCGTGCACGCCGGGGATCTCGCGGGTCGCGATGCCGGCGATCTTGGAGACCACGACATCCGCGATCGAGGTCTTGCCGCCGGCAACGGTGCCATCGGCAACGATCGTCTCCGCACCGGTGATCGGGGCGACGGTCGGGCGCTTGGCGGCCGGCTTGGTGGTGGCGGTTTCGGTCATCGGAGGATGCCTTTCTCGTCAGCGTCGGTGGTCTGAACAACACCAGGTTCGGAGCCGTTCGCCGGAAGGACGACCGTTCGGGCGGAATCGTCACGGTCCCTTCACATGGTCCACAGCGTGACATGGCTCACGCGCCGGATCCGAGAGGCTACCGTGACATCTGGCCATGCAGTGTCGTCTCAATTGCGGTCGTCCCAATCGCGCAGGCACAACCAGGAGGTGGAGTGACCACAGGGCTGACCGAGCTCGACGAGGCGACCCTCGTCGCCCGAGCCCGTGATCGCGACCCCGCGGCGTTCGAGCTGCTGGTCCGCCGCTACCAGCGGCGGATCTACACGCTCTGCCTGCGGATGCTGAACGGCGCGACCGGTGACGCCGAGGACGTCGCCCAGGAGACGTTCGTGACCGCGTGGCGCCGATTGCCGGAGATCCAGCACGACGCTGCCTTCGGTTCCTGGCTCTACCGCACCGCCACCAACAAGTGTTTGACGGTCTTGCAGCGCCGCAAGCCGACGACTGAACTGAACGAAGAGAGCGCTCCCCCGGATCTTGGCAACGACGCTGACCCTGCCCGTGCGGTGGGGAACACAGCGGCGATGCAGGCACTGGCCGTCGCACTGAAACGGCTCCCGCCGCCACAACGTGCCTGCTGGCTGTTGCGTGAGGTCCACGGTCGCTCGTACCAGGAGATCGCCGATCTCGTCGGTACGACGCCCACGGCGGTCCGCGGCCGGATTGCCCGTGCCCGCGCCGAACTTGCGGAGGTGATGAAGCCATGGAGATGAATCCCGACGAAGCGGTCACCGATCTGCACCCCTTGCCGTGCGGACGAACCGTCGAGGACGTCTGGGACGATCTGGAGTCCGGCCAGGACAGCGCGCACCGAGCCACCTGCCCGCATTGCCAGACGGCCCAGGCCGGCCTGGAGCAGTTGGCCGAGGCGACCCAGTTCCTGATCGACGACCCGGTCGAGGTCCCCGGTGGACTGCTCGACCGGATCATGACTGCCGTCCGGGCCGATCTCAACCTCGGCCGCACGATCCCCCTGCCCACCGAACCGGCCGAGGTCGAGGTCTCCGTGCACGCGCTCGCCGCCGTACTGCGGTATGCGGTCGACGGCACCACCGGCGTACGGGCTCGGCAGTGCCGGATCGAGTCGTCAGAGACGGACCCCGGATCCATCAGGGTGTGGATGTCGGTCGCGCTCGAGTTCGGGGCCGGTCAGGTCGGCGCGCTCGATGAGGCTCGGCAGCGGGTCGCGCTGGCGTTGCGCGGTCAGATCGGCCTGGAGCTCGAATCGCTCGACTTCGAGGTGGTCGACGTCTGGACCAACCCCGGAGGACCGCTGTGACGGACGACGCGGTCGCACAGATCGGGGCCGCCGACGCGGCGGCCCAGGCCGCCCGTGCGGTCGGCGGGGTCGTGCGGCTGCAACCCGGGATCAAGGGTCTGCTGCGCCAGTTCGGGGCACAGGCCTGGCAACGAGCGACGGGCCGTGAACTTCCCGATGTCGCCGGGGTCGAGGTCGATCTGAGCGATCCCGATCAGGTCAGCGCCGAGGTGCGGATCGTGGTCGGGGTCGACCATCTCGCCAGCGAGGTCGGCGAGAAGGTTCACCAGGCCGTCACCGCGGCGCTCGTGGTGACCACCGGGCGTCCGGCGATCGTCCGGATCCGCATTGTCGAGTTCGATCTGGAACCGCGCTACACCTGACCCACCGTGACGCAGATCGCCCTGTCGCCGCGCCGGGTTCGATGGTAGAAAGGCCGTGACATCGTCCGCGTGCCGCTTCGGCCGCAGACCACCGTGAGCGAAGGGAGCGGGGCCAATGCGTCCTCCGGGTTCCCTCAAGCCGCTCACGATTCTTCCCCCCGGGTAGCACTCGCTCCCCACACCACCAGCTGACCCCTGGTGGCCTTTGGCATGCGCGCGTTCTGCCGCCCTGCCCTCTTTCTGCCACAACCCATCTCTGTGTGTCGTGGAGGACATCTATGACGAAATTTCGTGTCACCTACGCAACCCTCAGTGCGGACAACGAGGATCTGCACACCGCGTACGAGCAAGGCCTCGCCACCGCGAAGGACTGGCTCGGCGCCGACCTGACCGGTTTCGTGGGCGGGAAACCGCTCTCTGGCCAGGAAACGTTCACGATCACCAGCCCCGGCGATGCCGCGCTCACCTTGTGCACCGTGCACAGCGCGACCTCGGCCGAGGTCGACTCCGCGGTCGGCGTCGCGGCCGACGCCGTACAGGCTTGGTCGGGCCGGCCGTGGCAGGAGCGGGTCGACATCCTGCTGCGCGCCGCGGATCTGATCAGTGAGCGCTCCAACGAACTCGCCGCGCTGATGTCCATGGAGGTCGGCAAGAACCGCCTCGAGGCGCTCGGTGATGTCGAGGAGTCGGCGGACCTGATTCGCTACTACTGCAAGCAGTACAGCGACAACGACGGTTTCGTCCGGCCGATGGATCAGTTGTCCGACGCCGAACGGACGACGAGCGTCCTGCGCCCGTACGGCGTCTGGGGCGTGATCAGCCCGTTCAACTTCCCGATGGCGCTCGCGGCCGGCCCGGCCGGTGGCGCACTCGTCGCGGGCAACACCGTCGTCCTGAAGCCGAGCCCGCAGGGCACGTTCACCGCGGTCAAGCTCTACGAATGCCTGCAGGACGCGGGTCTGCCGGGCGAGGTCCTGCAACTGATCCCCGGTGGTGACGAGGTCGGCCGCTTGCTGGTCGCGCATCCGGGAGTGAACGGACTGACCTTCACCGGCTCGTTCCAGGCCGGGATGGAGATCTACCGCAGCTTCCCGACGCCGTACCCGAAGCCGGTCGTCTGCGAGATGGGCGGCAAGAACCCGGCCATCGTGTCGGCGAAGGCCGACCTGCCGACGGCGATCGCCGGGATCGCGCGGTCCGCCTTCGGCTTCTCGGGCCAGAAGTGCTCGGCCTGTTCGCGCGTGTACGTCGAACGCTCCGTGTACGACGAGTTCGTCGCCGGACTCGCGGTCCGGGCCGGTGAGCTGAAGGTCGGTGACGCGACCGAGCGCGATGTCTTCGTCGGCCCGGTCGTGAACGACGAGTCGGTCACCCGGTTCAAGGACGCCGTCGCCCACGCGGCGAGTGTCGGCCGGGTCGTCGCGGGCGGTGAGGTGATCGAGGGTCGCTACGTGCAGCCGACCGTGGTCGCGGATCTCCCCGCGGGAGACCGGCTGCTGACCGACGAACTGTTCGTGCCGTTCGTCGCCGTTCAGCCGGTCGACTCGCTTGACGAGGCGATCCAGCTCGCGAACGCGACCGAACTCGGTCTCACCGCGGGCTTCTTCTCGGCCGACGACGCCGAGGTCGACGACTTCCTCGACCGGATCGAGGCCGGGGTCGTCTACGTCAACCGCGCCGCCGGCGCGACCACCGGTGCGTGGCCGGGCGTCCAGCCGTTCGGCGGCTGGAAGGGCTCCGGCAGCTCCGGCAAGGCCGGTGGCGGCCTGTACTACGTCCAGCAGTTCCTTCGCGAGCAGTCCCGAACGGTGGTAGCCCGATGACCCAGACCCCGACTCACGCCAAGCCCGACACCGGCCGACCTGAGTGGTTGCCCGAGGGCCGGCCGATACCGGACCTCAAGACCATGATCCCCGGACCACTGTCGAGCGCCGTCGTAGAGCGCGATCTCGCGGTCACGAGCCGTTCTCTCCCCCGCGCGTACCCGCTGGCTCCGCGCCGCGGGCACGGCAGCGTCATCGAGGATGTCGACGGCAACCTCTTCCTCGACCTCAACGCCGGCATCGCGGTCAACTCGACCGGTCACTGCCACCCGCGCGTCGTGGCCGCCGTCCAGGAGCAGGCTGGCGAGCTCCTGCACTACTCGGCGAGCGACTTCTTCCTGCCGATCTACAGCGAGATGTGCGACGCGCTCGCCGCGACCGCTCCGATGGACGGCCCGGTCCGGGTGTTCCTGTCGAACTCCGGCGCCGAGGCCGTCGAGGGTGCGCTGAAGCTCGCCCGCTACGCGACCAAGCGTCCGTACGTGATCAGCTTCTACGGCGCTTTCCACGGCCGGACGATGGGCGCGGTCACGCTGACTGCCTCGAAATCCAAGTACCACAAGGGATTCGGGCCACTGCTGCCCGGCGTGCTGCACGCCCCGTACGGCGATGACAGCACCTTCGAGCACCTGGAGAACACGCTCTTCCGCTACGAGGTCGCCCCGGATGAGGTGGCGGCGATCTTCGTCGAGCCGATCCAGGGCGAAGGTGGTTACCTGGTTCCGCCGGCGGGCTGGATGGCGCGGCTGCGGGAACTGTGCAACAAGCACGGCATCCTGCTGATCGCCGACGAGGTCCAGTCCGGGGCCGGGCGGACCGGCAAGATGTGGGCGATCGAGCACACCGGTGTCCAGCCGGACATCCTGATCACGGCCAAGGGTCTCGCCTCCGGACTGCCGCTGGGCGCGTTCATGGCTCGGGCCGAGCTGATGGAGAGCTGGCCGGCCGGCGCACACGGTTCGACGTACGGTGGTTCTCCGGTGGCATGTGCGGCCGGGCTCGCGACGCTCGAGGTCATCAAGTCCGAGCGCCTGATGGAGAACGCGACCGAGATCGGACAGCAGCTCCTCGAGGGGCTGACCAAGATCCAGGCACAGCACCCGGACCTGATCGTGGACGTCCGCGGCGTCGGGCTGATGATCGGCGTCGAGTTCGCGACCGCGGAGGACGCGGCTGCGGTGCAGCAGCGCGCGTTCCAGCGCGGGCTGCTGGTGCTGGAGTGCGGAGAGAGCGCTATCCGGCTTTCTCCCCCGCTGGTGATCACGGCGGGAGAAGCCGAGATCGCGCTCTCTCTGTTTGCCGACGCGGTCGCCGACGCGGTCGCCGGGTGACATGACCGGCTCCGTCTTCTCCCGTGCCGCCGGTCGCGACCTCCCGGTCGTGGCCGGCGGCCAGGGCGCCGAACTGTTCGACACCACCGGCCGGCGCTACCTGGACGCCGCCGGTGGGGCGATCGTGGTCGGGATCGGGCACGGTTCGGCCGAGGTCGCCGATGCGATCGCGGCCCAGGCCCGCGAGGTCGCCTACGTCCACGGCTCGGCGCTCGCCTCCGCGTCCTTGATCGAGTACGCCGAAACGCTCGGACCGCTCCTCCCCGTCGACGACCCCTACATCTATCCGGTGTCGGGCGGCAGCGAGGCAGTCGAGACCGCCCTCAAGGTCGCGCGCACCTATCACCTGGCCCGTGGCGAAGAGCGCTCTCTCGTGATCGGCCGCACCGGCGCGTACCACGGAAACACCCGGGGAGCGCTCTCCGTCTCCGGCCGCGACGGCCTGCGCGCGCCGTACCTGCCATGGCTGGGATCGGCGGCACACACGACCTCGCCGTACGAGTATCGCTGCCCGTTCCCGGACACCCACCCGGACGGTTGTGGAGCGAAGCACGCCGAAGCACTGGAGCAGCTGATCGTTGCCCAGGGCCCACAAAACGTGGCGGCGTTCATCGCGGAACCGATCGCGGGAGCCGCCCTCGGCGCCTGCGTTCCGCCTGACGACTACTGGCCGGCCATCACCGCAGTCTGCCGCCAGTACGGCGTACTGGTGATCGCCGACGAGGTTATGACGGGGTTCGGGCGAACAGGTCGCTGGTTCGGCTCTGACCACTGGGGCGTCCGGCCGGATCTGCTCGTCGCCGCCAAGGGAGCGGCTTCCGGCTACTGGCCGTTGGGGCTAACGGTCGCCAGCGGCGAGGTCCACGACACCGTGCAGCAGGCCGGCTTCGTCCACGGCCTCACCTACTCGCACCACGCCGTCGGAGCCGCAGCCGGCCTCGCCGTACTGAACATCCTGCAGCGCGACGGACTAGTCGAAGCAGCCGCCACCCGCGGACACCAACTCGAAACCGAGCTACACACCAACCTCGCCGACCACCCGCACGTAGGCGACATCCGTGGCCGCGGTCTGTTGTGGGCAATCGAATTGGTCGCCGACCGCGAGACCAAGGCACCCTTCCCGCGCGAAGACCGCGTCGCCGAGCGAATCGTCGCCGCAGCCAAAGAGCACGGCCTACTCCTCTACCACTCCACCGGCTGCGCAACCGGAACCGAAGGCGACCTCCTCGTCCTCGGCCCACCACTAGTGATCAGCCCTGCGCAGATCACGGAGATCACGCAGGGCTGCGCGGCAGCTATCCGCGACGCACTCAGTGGATGACGGGGGCGATGGTGTTGGTGCGGGCGCCTTCGTAGGCGGCGAGGAGGATGCCTAGGACGGCGATGCCTTCGACTTCGGTGTGGAGGGGGCGGGTCTTGGCGATGAGGGAGTCGGCGAAGTGACCGATCTCGGCGGCGAAGGTGTCGACGGGTTCTAGGTCGAAGGTCTCCGATTCACCAGAGCGGAGGTTGTAGGTGAGCGACGTACCGTCGCTGTGCAGGGAGCCCAGCTCGCCGACGGCGGAGAAGCGTTCGGTGGATCCGGCGGGCTGGTAGGCCCAGCTGGTCACGAGCTGGCCGACGACGCCGTTGTCGAAGCGGATCAGCACCTGGGCGGAATCCTCGCCCTCCATGAACTTCAGGCGGTGCGTCGACAGCATCGCGGTCGCCTCGACGGGCATGCCGCCGGCGAGGTGCAGCATCAGGTACGTCGGGTGGTAGCCGGTGTCGATGAGTTCGCCGCCACCGCTCGTCTTGCTGCTGGCGCGCCAGCCCATGGAGCTCGGGTCGAAGTCGTTGTAGAAGCTGTCGGTGGTCCGCACCTCGTAGATCGTGCCGATCGTGCCGGCCTCGAGGAGTTCCTTCGCCTTGGCGACCGCGGGCATGAACAGCTGGTTGTGCGCCGACATCAGCGTCACCCCGTTGGCCTCGACAGCACGCCGTACGTCGGCTGCCTCCTCGGCACTCAGGCACAGCGGCTTCTCACACAGGATGTGCTTGCCTGCTTCGGCTGCCGCGACGATCGCGTCCCGGTGCAGATGGTGCGGCAGGCAGATGTCGACCGCGTCCACATCCTCGTTGGCGAGCAGCTCGCGATAGTCCGTGTACGCCGTTGCGCCGAGCTCCGCCGCACGCACCTTGGCGGTCTCTTCGACCGCGTCGGCGACCGCGGTGACGCCGATCTTGTCCGCGTGCTCCGCGTAGCCCTTGATGTGGGCCGAGGCGATGCCGCCGGCGCCGATCAGGCCGACCTTGATCTGGGGCATGGTGATCTCCTCAGGAGTAGGCGACGACAGTGTTGGTGGTGGCGGCTTCGTTCGCGGCGACCACCAGGCGGGTGAGCTCCAGCGCGCGGGCGATGTTGTCGTCCGCACGCGTGCCGTTGGTGATGTGATCGACCCACTGGCCGAACGGGTCCAGGCTGTCCTCGGGCACCGGGAGTTGCTCGTCGCCGACCTTGAGCACGTTGCCCGCGTCGGTGTAGGTGAGCGTGTTCTCGGTGCCGAAGATCTCGATCGTGAACGGGTTCGGGCTGGCGAAACCGGCCTCGATCACGCCGATCGTCTGGTTCGGGTAGCCGACCACGACGACCGCGTTGTCCTCCAGGCCGAGACCCGCGATCGACCGGTACGTCGCGCTGACCGTCTCGGCGTCGGCGCCCAGGAAGAGCTGGGTCAGGTAGACCGGGTGGCAGCCCAGGTCGGTGAGCGCTCCCCCGATCGCGGCCTTGGGCTCGAAGAACCGCAGCGGCAGCCAGCCCTCCGACTTGCCGTCGCGCGGGATCGCGCCGTCGTGCGAGAGCCGGACCCGGGCGTAGGTCACCTGACCGAGCCGCCCGCTGTCGAGCACCTCGCGGATCGCGTTCGTGTACCCGTGCGCCAGCCGCGGCAGCGAGACGGTGAGCTTGACACCGTTGTCGTCGGTCGCGGCGATGATCTCCTCGGCCTCCGCGACGGTCGGTGCGAGCACCTTCTCGGTGAAGATGTGCTTTCCGGCCCGGGCGACCTTGACCATCAGGTCCCGGTGCTCGTCGGTGGCGGTGGTGACCACCACGCCGTCGACGTCGCTGGCCAGCAACGCGTCCAGATCGCTTGTGTAGGCGACGCCGAAGGCTTCGGCGCCCGCCTTGCCGCGCTCTTCGTCGGTGTCCCAGACCGCCACCAGTTCGGTACCCGGATGCGCCTGCGCCTGCCGCGAATAGTCGCCCGCATGGACGTGCCAGAAGCCCAGGGTCGCGATCTTGAGGGGGTTCGGCATCTGCTTCCTCCTGCCCGAGGTCGTCCCGGCTCACCAGCACCGGCCGCGCACCAACGTACAACGTTGTCATGGGGTCTTGGGAAGGGCTGGCACGCACCATTTCATCCACCGGACCGGGGCCGCGGTCCCTATAGTTATCCAGGACTCCTAGGTAATTGAGGTACGCGATGAGCGAGGCACTGTCCGGCGGGGATCTGCAACGGTTGCGGCAGCTCAACGTGGTCGCGGCCCTGCGAGTGCTGCGCGCCGAGCCGCCGCTGACCGTCACCGAGCTGGCCAAGCGGACCGGCCTGTCCCGCGCCTCCACCGAGGACGTCGTACGGGATCTACTCGGCCGCGGCTGGATCAGCGAGGTCGAGCCCACGGCCGGCACCGTCGGTCGCCCGGCCCGCCGCTACCGGTTTCGGGCCGACGCCGGGCGGCTCCTGGGCGTCGACATCGGCGGTCACAAGGTGCTGGCGGTCGTCACGGATCTCGAGGGCGACGTACTGCACCAGGCCCGGATTCCAGTGGCGCCGGACGCCGGGCGGCGGGAGCGCTTGCAGGCGGTCGACGACTGCATCGCCGCGGTTTTGGCCGGTGCGGACGCGACGGCCGGGCAGGTCTGGGCGACCGGCGTAGCAACGACCGGCCTCGTCGACGGCACCGGCAAGGTGATGCTCTCGGACTCCCTACCCGAGTGGACCGGCGTCGACCTGACGGCACACCTGCGACGGATCGTCCCCGGACCGATTCGGGTCGAGAACGACTGCAAACTTGCTGCCCTGGCTGAGAATTGGCGCGGTGTCGCCCGTTACGCCAAGGACGTAGTGTTCCTGCTGGCCGGGCTGCGGACCGGCGCCGGCCTGATCATCGACGGCAAGCTGCATCGCGGATTCGCTAACTCGTCCGGCGAGATCGGCGCGCTGCCCGCGGTCGGCTGGGAGCGCGCACCAGAGCATCTCCACGCCTGGCTCAACCCCGGCGACCCGGTCGAGCGCGTTTTCCTCGCCGCCCGCGACGGCGACCGCGCCGCCCTACGGGCCGTCCGCGCTTACGTGCGCGACATCGCCATCGGTACGTCGGCCCTGGTGCTGACCCTGGACCCGGAGCTCGTCGTGATCGGTGGTGGCTTCTCCCGCTCCGCCGACGTACTGGTCGAGCCGCTCCGGCGCGAACTCGACCGCTGGTGCCTGCGCACGCCGGAGATCCGCGTCTCCGACTTCGCCGACGAAGGGGTCGCGCTCGGCGCCGTCCGGCTCGCCGTCGAGCAGGTCGAGTCCACCCTGTACGGCGACGCTCCCGCGACGGCCGCTCTGCTGATGTTCTAGAGCGCTCGTTTTGATCGAATCTGCTCGAAACTACCCCGTTGTGAACTCTTGACACAGTTTCCGTGGAGTCCATGATTATTCCATCGCCCGCCCCCGCGAGAGGAACCATCCATGCGACTCCTCCGGCTGTTGACCGGCATCACCCTCGGTGGACTCCTGACTGCCTTCGCGGTGGTCTCCCCCGCCGGCGCGACGATCAGCGGTGGTTCCGCGAGCAACACCGCGACCACCGTCACGTACCAGTACACGTTCACCGGCGCGCCGACGTACCAGCGTGTGTACGTCGACACCGACCGGAACAGCGGTACCGGCTACGCCCAAGGCAGCGTCGGCGCCGACTACCTGCTGGAGAACGGCAACCTCTACCGGAGCACCGGCACCGGCTGGAGCTGGGCCCTGGTCAAGGCCGTCACGTTCTCCGCAACTGGTGGAGTCGCACGCTGGACGGTCGATCGCGCTGATCTTTCAGAGAGTGCTTCCCCGAATGACGCTGACCTGATCTTCCAGGTCGAGGCTCCGATGGAGACGTCGAGCAAGTACACCCACGTCTACAGCGGCGGCGGTACCGGCGGAAGCGTAACCTACACCGCGAGCACCGAGAACTTCGCCAACCCGGAGCGCGGTTTCTACCACCACACCGGGGACTGCGACAAGGCCGACTTCTCGCTCAGCACGTTGCAGAGCTACCGCACCAGCCAGGGCATCTCGCTGGTGATGTGCGTCTTCTACCTGGCCGAGTACAAGAACGGTCCGATCGCGCAGGCCGCGCTCGACCAGCTCCAGCAGCAGATCGACACCGTGCGCGCCGCCGGGCTGAAGATGGTGCTGCGCTTCGCCTACACGACCTCGACGACCGGTGACGACGCGCCCAAGGCGCAGGTTCTCGCCCACCTCGACCAACTGGCGCCGTACCTGAACTCGGCGAAGGACGTCATCGCCGTCGTCCAGTCCGGTCTGATCGGTGCGTGGGGTGAGTGGTACTACACGCAGAACTTCGGGAACGCCGGCGTCGTCAGTACGACGGACTGGGCGAACCGGAAGGCGGTCGTCGACAAGCTGCTGAGCGTCGTACCGTCGAGCCGGATGGTGCAACTGCGGACGCCGAAGTTCAAGCGGACCATGTACACCACGACTCCGGTGCAGTCGGCCGATGCTTACAACGGATCCGCCACCTCCCGGATCGGTCATCACAACGACTGCTTCCTGGCGAGTCCGGACGACTACGGCACCTACGAGAACACCTCGGTCGAGTACCCGTACCTGCAGGACGAGACCAAGTACGTCGCGATGGGTGGCGAGACCTGTGGCGTCAACGCACCGCGGTCGACCTGCCCGACGGCGACGTCCGAGCTCGCGCAGTTCCACTGGTCGTTCCTGAACACCGACTACGAGCCGAACGTGCTGAGCTCCTGGAACACCGGCGGCTGCCTGGCCGACGTGACCAAGAAACTCGGATACCGCTTCCGCCTGGAGACCGGGACCTTCCCGACCTCCGCGGTGCGGGGCGGGAGCCTGCCGATCTCGCTGTCGGTGCGCAACGACGGCTACGCGACGCCGTTCAATTCCCGCGGCCTGGAACTGGTACTGCGGAACACGTCGACCGGCACCAACTACAAGCTGGCCATGAGCTCGGACCCGCGGCGTTGGACGGCCGGTGCGGCGACCACGGTCTCGCAGACGCTCACCGTGCCTTCGAGCCTGCCGACCGGTTCGTACCAGCTGCTGCTGAACCTGCCCGATCCGCTGCTCTCCACGCGGCCGGAGTACTCGATCCGGCTGGCGAACCAGAACACGTGGGAGTCGTCGACCGGGATGAACTCGCTCCTGCACACCATCACGATCAGCTAGGAGATCCCCTGATGCAGTTGTCGTCTTTCGCGCTTCGCGCGGGGTTCAAGCGCCTGGTCGGCGCCACGCTCGCGCTGGCCCTGCTGGGGCCGGCGCAACTCGCCGATGCCCACCGCACCGATCCGACCGTCACTCGCACCTACGCGGCGACCGACGCCGTGATCGCCAACCAGGAGCGTGGCTTCTACCACCACACCGAGACCCACTACCGCGCCGACGGGTCGGGCTACGAACCGCTCGACCTCACCACCCTGCGCAACTTCAGAACGCAAGAGAGCGTTACCCAGATTCTCCGGGTCTTCTACCTGGAGAAGTTCGCCGGCAGCGACAAGCTCGACCCGGCGTACCTCGGCCTCGTCCGCGCGGACTTCCGCACCGCCCGCGCGGCCGGCGTCAAGGTGATCGTCCGGTTCGCCTACGCGCAACCGGCCGGCTGGCCGCCCACCATCCCGTACGGCGATGCGCCGGTGCAGCGCGTCCTGAAACACATCAACCAACTGACTCCGATCCTGCAGGCGAACGCCGACGTGATCGCGCTCGTGCAGTCCGGCTTCGTCGGGCTCTGGGGTGAGGGCTACTACACCGACTACTTCGCGAACCCGGCCGACCCAAGCCAGGTCTCGGACCAGAACTGGGCCGACCGCCGCGCGGTGGTGATGGCGTTGCTGAGAGCGCTCCCCCGCGATCTCATGGTGCAGGTCAGGACGCCGTACATGAAGCAGCGCATGCTCGGACTCAGCACGGGAACGGAGGGAGCGCTCTCCGCGGATCAGGCGTACGACGGTTCGCCGGCGGCCCGGATCGGTCATCACAACGACTGCTTCCTGGCGAGCCCGGACGACTTCGGGACCTACCTCAGCGACCCGATCGAGCTCGACAAGGACTTCGTTGCCCAGGACACCAACTACGTGCCGGAGGGTGGCGAGACCTGCGGCGTGAACTCACCGCGCTCCGACTGGGACTCGGCGTCGGCCGAGATGGCGCGGCTGCACTTCTCGTTCCTCAACACCGATTACCACCCGGACGTGCTCGGAAGCTGGGGTACGAACATCACCGTGGCCAAGCAGAAGCTGGGCTACCGGCTTGCGCTGGTCCGCGGCACGTTCACCTCGAAGACCCGTCCGGGCGGAGCAGTGCAGGTCAGTCTGGACATCCGCAACGACGGCTGGGCGGCGCCGTACCATCGTCGCCAGGTGCAACTGATCTTCCAGGGTGACAAGCACAGCTACCGGGTGAACCTGCCCGCCGATCCACGACTCTGGGCCGCCGGTACGACGAGCACCCTCAAGGCAACCGTTCGGGCACCGATCGCACCAGGCCGCTACCACCTGCTGCTCAACCTCGCCGACCCGTCGCCCCGGCTGCAGACGTCGACCACCAACCCGATCTACGCCGTACAGCTGGCCAACACCGGTACCTGGCAGCCAGCGACCGGCTACAACGACCTCGGCCAGGACGTGACCGTCTCGAGGTGAGGCTTCTCTGCCGTGCGACGGACATCCGGGTCTGTCGCACGGCAGAGAGAACCGCTGGAAAGTTCGTCCTCAGCGGCGATGCCGGAGTGAGGTGTTCGTTCCTACGCTGCTCGGCATGCGACGAACAATCACCCTGACCACGGCTCTAACGCTATGTCTCTTTGGCGCTTCCCCAGCGGTTGCTTATAGCAACAAATTGACCTGGCACACGTGCAGTACCGGCGCGGACGACGAGACCGGCAACGCGCTCGACGCGGTCGGCGCACGGTGCGCCGAGGTCGCCGTACCGCTCGACTACCGGCTGCCCGGCGGCCGGCAGATCTCCATCGCGATCGCCCGCCGCGCCGCCACCGCCCCCAGCAAAGGCACGCTGGTCGTCAACATCGGCGGCCCTGAAGCCTCCCGCCAAGGCGTGAACTACTTCCTCGACAAGAGCCCGGAGCTGGCGGCCCAATACGACCTGGTCGGTATCGATCCGCGCTTCTTCGGCCGCAGCAACGCAGTGGAATGCGGCTGGCGTACCGACCGCTACCTCCGCAGTGCGCAGTACGCCAGCCCGAACCGCGCCGCCTTTGCCGACAGCGTCTCCGTCGCCCGCGAATTAGCTGCCCAGTGCACGCCGTACCGTGACTTGTTGCCCTACGCATCGACCCGCAGCATCGCGCGGGACATGGATCGCGTTCGGACCGCGCTCGGGATACAGCGGCTCTCTTACTTCGGGATGTCGTACGGGACCTACCTGGGCGCGGTCTACCTGCAGATGTTCCCGGCGAGCGCCGACCGTTTCGTCCTGGACAGCTCGCACGGGCCCGACTCGTACGGACCGCGCTGGACCCGGGAAACCGCTCCCGCCGACGCCGCCGCGCTCGCCGACTGGGCGGACTGGGCCGCCCGCCACAACAGCGGTCTCGGACCCACGAAGGCAGCCGTCCTCAGCACCGTCGACCACATCGCCGCCACCGTCAAGCGCCACCCCCTGCAGGTCGGAACCCACCAGGTCACCGAAGCCATGCTTCCCGGCCTCCTGCTGACCGTCGACGACACCGACGCGTCGTACGCCGAGTTCTCCGCCGCCGTACGCGTCTATCGCGACGCCGCCAACGACTTGCCGGTCACCCCAACCTCGACGCAGGAAGAGCGCTTCGCCCTCTACGACCTTCCCGACGTCATCCCCGCCTTCGGCTTCAGCGCCACCATCGCCAACCAATGCGCCGACCGAGCCGCGCCACGCGACCCCGAGGTCTACTACCGCGACATCCAGACCCACCGCGCCGCCGAGTCCCTCTACGGTCCGCTGGCTCGAGACGTCAGTCCCTGCACCTTCTGGCCGACCAGGCCGCTGGAGCCGCCCACCAGAATCGCCAATAACCACCCAGCCCTGATGCTCGCCGCCTCCGGCGACCCAGCGGTCCCCTACGCCGGGCAAGTAGCCATGCACCAAGCCCTCCAAGGCTCACGCCTGGTCACACTGGCTGACACCTTCCGGCACGGCGTCTACGGCGTCTCCCCCTGCATGGACGCGACCGTCACCCGGTACCTCACGACCAACGCCCTCCCGCCGGCCGACCTCACCTGCACGCCTCAAGGGCGGCCGGGGCGGACGAGGCCGGCTTCGTAGGCGATCACGACGGCCTGCACGCGGTCCCGGACGCCGAGCTTGGCGAGCACGCTACTCACGTGGGTTTTGATCGTCCCCGCGGAGACGGTCAACTGCTCAGCGATCTCGGCGTTCGAGGCACCGCGGGCAACGGCCAGCAGCACCTCGCGCTCGCGGTCGGTCAACGTCTCGACCACACGAACCGCGGCGGGGTCCACGGCCGGTGTCAGATGCTCCAGCAGGCGGCGGGTGGTGGAAGCAGCCAGTACGGCGTCACCCGCGTGCACGGTGCGGATCGCGGCCAGCATGTCCTCCGGCGGCGCGTCCTTCAGCAGGAAGCCGCTGGCGCCCGCGCGGACGGCGGAGAGCGCGTACTCGTCGAGATCATAGGTCGTCAGCATCATCACCCGCGGCGACTCCGGCAGCGCGGTCATCTGACGGCACGCCTCGATCCCATCCAGCCCGGGCATCCGGATGTCCATCACGACCACGTCCGGCCGGGTACGCCGTACCGCTGCCACTCCCGCAGCCCCGTCACCCGCCTCGCCGACGACCTCCAGGTCCTCCTGCGAGTCGATCACCATCCGGAACCCGGCTCGCACCATCACCTGGTCCTCGACCAGCACCACCCTGATCACACCGGAACCCTTGCCCTAAGCAACGACCCGCCACCGGACCGTTCCCTCAGCTCCACCGACCCACCGTACGCCGCCACCCGCTCCCGCATCCCGATGATCCCCAAGCCGCTGCCTTCACCTGGCCCGCCCCCGTCATCAGCCACCACGATCTCCAGCTCCCCCGAGACAACTCGCACCCGCACCTCAGCACGCGCCCCTACTCCCGCATGCTTCATCACGTTCGTCAGCCCTTCCTGCACAATCCGGTACGCCGCCAACCCCACCCCCGGCTCGACCGTCCCTACTTCCATCACCAAGCTCACCTCAACCCCACTCCCCCGCACCCGCTCGACAAGCTCACCAATCTCCCCCACCCCCACCGCCGGCTCCACGGGCTGTCCTGAGTTCTCGCGGAGGACGCCGAGAATCCGCCTGGTGTCGTCGAGTGCCTGCCGAGCGAACTCGCCGATGGTCTCCAACGCCGCCACCGCAGCCCCATCCGCTGCAGGCGAGCGCGCGGCGTAGCGGCCACCGTCGGCTTGGGCGATCACGACGGCTAGGGAGTGGGCTACGACGTCATGCATTTCGCGCGCTATCCGCGTTCGTTCGGCCAGCACCGCCAACTCACGTTGGGCGTCCACTTGCGAGCGGCGGAGGCGCTGCATAGTGCCTACTGCCCAAGCCGCAACCACCGTGCTGCCCAGGAACCCACCGATCACCACGTGCGCCACCACCGTGTCCCGCAACTGCGGCCACGCCACCCCGCTAAGCACCGCCCCCGCCAACCCAGCGACCAACCCAGCACGGCTTGACCACCGGGGGCCGTAAGCGGCTGCGGCGTGAACAGCGAGGGGCACAGCCACATCAGCCGGTACGGCGCCGGCTGTGCCGCGGATGGTCAGCCACTGGGCCAGCGCGACCACCGCGATCGCGATCAGGCACCACGCCGGCCAGCGCCGCCGTACCGACAAGGGCCCCAGCAACAAGACAGAGAACACAAAGTAGGGGCCCTCGGCATGGACCACCACACCGAAGACGACGGCCGCGATCAGGAGGGCGGCCGCGCCCACCGCGTCGACGGCCGGCTCGTGCGCTCGCGCCCAGGCCTCGATCCGTTCGCCGCGCACGCTGGCGAGTATAGGCTCCCCTAATTTTCCTCGCAGGCCGCGACGAGCCGACCACGCACTGCCGACACCAGCCGCAAGCAACTGCTTGACCCATCACCAGGATGCTCGTTGTTCAGCTTCTGTTTGCCGAATGGCAGTGCTCGTCACGAGAGGATCAGGGCGTTCCGCCTACAGCGTCCAAGGAGCTCCATGTCTGTCGATCGTCGTTCTGTCCTGCGCGGCGCCGCGGCTGGTGCCGCCGGTGTCGGCTTCGCCACCGTCGGTTCCATGCCCACCCTGGCCGAAGCCACTCCGGCCTCGCACGGCCACCAGTCGCCGTTCCCGCAGCACAAGCCGTTCCCGCCGCTGCTGGACGACCCCGCCGGCCTGCTCGCGCTGCCGCCCGGCTTCAAGTACCGGGTCGTCACCAAGGCCGGTGAGACCAAGCTCAAGTCCGGTCACCCGACGCCGACCCTGCACGACGGTACGGCGGTCTTCCCCGGCGGTCGTCACGACGCGTACCGGCTGATCCAGAACCACGAGATCGGCGCGGCCGACCCGCTCGGCGTACCGCCGATCGAGGGCACCGTCTACGACGCGGGGGTCGGTGCGGCCGGTGGCTGCACGGTCATCTCGGTCGACCGCAACGGCAAGAACCTCGGCGAGTGGGTCGGCATCTCCGGCACCATCACCAACTGCGCCGGCGGCCCGACGCCGTGGGGCACCTGGATGACCTGCGAGGAGACCGAGAACAAGGCCAACGGCACCACCCGGCTGAAGGACCACGGGTACGTGTTCGAGGTCTGGGGCGACGGCGAGACCGCGCACCCGGTGCCGTTGAAGGCCCTCGGCCGCTACGCCCACGAGGCGCTGGCGATCGACGAGGACCGCACCCACATCTACCTGTCCGAGGACGCCTCCGGCCCGAACGGGTCGTTCTACCGCTGGTCGGCGCCGCGCGGGTACAAGCTGAGCTCGCGCAGCTGGCGGGACCTGCAGGACAAGGACTTCGGCACCCTCGAGGCGCTGGCGATCCTCGGTGACGACGGCAAGCCGATCCCGGATGTCGCCTACCTGACGTCGGCCCAGCTGCTGCGTCCGTTCCGGGTCGCGTGGGTCAAGGTCGCCGACCGCGACGCCACCACGACCTCGGTGCGCAAGCAGTTCACCGACGGCCAGGTCACCCGCGGCAAGAAGTTCGAGGGCGTCTACGGCACCAGGGACGGCGTCTACGTCGTCAACTCGTTCGCCAAGATCGGTACGACGGACATCCCGGCCGACGGCATCCCGCACGAGGGCATGATCTGGTTCTACAACTACCGGTCCCAGACCATCCAGCTGGTCACCTACTTCCCGGCGAACCCCGCTGCCGACAAGGGTTCCGCCGCGAAGTACGACGACTTCAACTTCGACGCTCCGGACAACGTCACCGTCACCCCGTGGGGCTCGCTGGTCCTCGCCGAGGACGGGATCGCGAGCAGCCACGTCCTCAGCGCGACCCCCGGCGGCCCGGCCTACGCGATCGCCCGGAACATGCTGAACGACTCCGAGTTCACCGGCCCGACCTTCTCGGCCGACGGCAAGGTGCTCTTCGTGAACATCCAGACCCCGGGTATCACGCTGGCCATCACCGGCCCGTGGCACGAGTACCTGGGCTGAGCCTCTCCTTCTGGCTGGGTCGCTCTGTGCTTGTCACGGCGTGACCCAGCCGGTCAGGATCGTCGGGCCGTCGTCCGGGCTGCAGACCAGGCGGTACGGCACCTTCGGCAGCGGCTTGAGCACGAAGAAGCCGAGCTCGTCGACGCGCGCCGTGGCCAGTACGCCGGAGTCGGTCCGGGCCGTGATCTCACCGGCCGCGGGCGGATCGAGCTGGCCGAGCAGACCCTCCGGGGTGAGCTCGAGCTCGATCGTCCAGCCGTCCGAGACGAACGTCAGCGCCCGCAGTGTCGCACTCTCCGCCGAACGGACCGGCGCGGCGTCCACCGTCTCCCAGGCCGAGTCGTAGGTGAGTGCAGCCAGTTCCGCATCGATGGTCCGCCAGGCGAAGGCCGCCTTGCCGGCATCGACAAAAGCCCGCGGCACATCCCGGTCGGTCGCCAGCGCGTCGCGCAGCACCTCGAGCAGTTGGCCATCGTCGTTCCAGTCGGTCTCCGTCACCCTACTCACCTCCTCGTTTCAGCGGTTCTCGGCCAGGCCGGCCAGCGCCGGGGTCCGGCGGAGCCGCTCCAGGCACCGGGCGCGGTTCGGCCCGATACTTCCGACCGGCATCGCCAGCTGCCGGCTGATCTCGTCGTACGGCGTCGGCGGGTCCTTCGTGATCATTGCCAAGAGCAACTGACAGCGCTGGGACAGCTGTCCGAACGCGGTCCGGACGATCGTGCAGCGCTCGTACCGGAGCACCTCTTCCTCGGCGACCGCCGGCTCGATCGCGTCGTGCTGTTCGGCCGGGTCGACCGGATCGACCCGGCTGGCCGCTCGCAGCAGGCGGAAACACTCCCGCTGCGTGGTGGTCGCGATCCAGCCGGGAAGCGCCGCCGGCTCCCGGAGACTGGGCAGGTGTTCGATCAGGCGCAACCAGACGCCCTGGCCGACATCGTCGATGTCCGCGGGCGTCAGCCGGTACCGACGGCCGATTCCCCAGATCAACGGTGCATACCTCTCGACCAGTTCGTCCCACGCGCCTTTGTCGCCGTCGACCGCCCTCGCCACCAGGTCGACGACGACCGGATCGTCCCGCATGCCTTGTCTCCTTCCCCCCGATATTTCTACGGAGCGACCGAGGTCGCCGATTGATACAACCCGCTCACGCTCCGAGCGCGACGAACGACCGCCCGGCCGCGTCGGCGACCGGGTCCGTGGCTGTCGCGGTCCGGGCCAGTGTGAACGCTTCGGCCAGTGTCCGGCCCGCCTGCAGATGATCGTGCACAGCGGTCATCAAGGGAACCGTCGCGGGATCATTCACCGGTACGACGCTCGCCAGGATCCCCGCCGCACCGAGTGGAACGAGACTGCTGCTCAGCCCGAGCAGCTCGTCAGCGCCGACCGGTTTGGCCAGTCCGGAGTCGCAGCTCGACAACACCAGCCGGTACGGCGCTCGCCGCAGCCGCTCGAAGTCGTACACGGTCAGCGGACCGTCGTCGAGTCGCAGTGACGAGAACAGCGGGCTGTCGGCGCGGAACGTGCCATGCGCCGCGATGTGCGCGATCCACGCGCCGTCGAGTTCCTTGAGCACCCGCTCCGCCGTCGCGGTTCCATCCCGCAGTACGACGGCATCCGGGTACTGCACGGTCAGCCGATCGATCTCAGCACGCCCGGCGGTGAGGCCCGGCCCCAGCACGAGCACGACCCGGCGATCGCTCGAGGGTCGCAACCGCCGCGCCCGCAACCACATCGCCGCCGACGGAACGACATTCACCGGCCGCTCGGCGAGTGCGGGCACCATCGCCCACGGCACCGCCTGCAGGCTCGCCGGCGGTACCATCACCACTGGCCGGTCCCCGAGCACCTCGCGGACCGGCCCCAGGATCGCCTTCTCCAACCGGGCTCCCAGAACCTCCAGCGAAGGCCCGGTCCGCGACCGCCCATGCGCCAACCACCGCAACCGGAACCGAGACCGCTCGACCTCCACAGCAGCAGTCACCAGCGGCCCCACCTCGTACCGCGTCAGCTCCCCACCAGCAGCAACCACCGCATGGAGCACCCCACCAACATCAATCAACTCAACAAGCGCCGTACCGCCAAGCTCTCCGTGCAACACATCCACGTCGAAGGACTCCGGTACGGCGGAACCGGGCGATTCGTTGCCTTGGGCCCTTAAGACGCGGTCGCGGACTGCGGTCTCCAAGCGGCGGCGGTCGCGTTCGAGAGATGCGGGGCGGATGGGTTCGGGGGTGGACTCGAGGCGGCTGACCACGTCGCGGAGCTGGGCGAGGTCGGTGACCAGTTGTTCGTCGTCTGGTGGGCGGACCGGCGGGACGGTGAGTGCGGTGGCGCGCCAGCGCTCGGCCCAGGTGAGAAGGGCTTGGGAATCGTTGCGGCGGAGAGCGTCGCGGAGCGCCAGCTCGGCCAGCTCGGCGCCGTAGCCGGTGGTGCGGGCGCGCAGCTCGGTCGCGCCCATCATCAATCGGTACTCGTCCAGTGCGTCGAGACCACGCCCGCAGGCGGTCAGCATCCGCCGTACCTCACCTCGCGCCTCGGCACGCAACGCACGAGCTAGCCACGCAGCACTGCGCACCGGAGGCGGCACGTTCTTCGACAACCGCCCCGCCAACTCAAGCTGGTGATCCGCGGTCTGTCGGCGTCCCTCGGACAACGCCAGCCGGCCGGCCAACAGATGCGCCGCGGACGCCTCCGCCGTACTGAGCTCATCCAGGCGACCGGCGGTCCGGACCACCTGACGCAGCAACCCCGGACCACGCTCACCCGACCGGTACCGCGCCTCCAGGTGCAGCATCGATGCCCGAACCGAATAGAACGAACGCCGCTGCGCGGAGAACAACCGTCGGGCCCGCTCAGCCCGCTCCTGCGCCGTGGCCAGATCACCCACCGCCAAGGCGGCCGTCGCGGCGGTGAACAGCACCTCGGCATGCTTGGTCGCCGGCACCCCGCCGGTCTCCATCCGGACGAGTCCTTCGTCCGCCTCGGTCAACGCCTCGGCGGTCAGCCCAGCAGCCATCAACACCGCGCAGCGGTCGATCGACAGGTCCGGCGACACCACGTCGACCTCGTCGTATCCCTGCGCCGCCTCCTCCTGGAACTGCAGCGCCGTCGGCAGATCACCGCGCAGGAAGGCGATCCAACCACGGTTGTGCCGCGTCTCGACGTACTCGAACTCCTGCCCGGCCGCCGCATACAACTGGCCGGCCCGATCGAAGTCCTCATCGGCCTGCCGCGTCTCTCCGAGCCTCCCCTGGATGACGCCGCGATAGTTCAGCGTCCGCGCCTCCCACAGCTGGTCGCCGGAGCGCCGCAGCCGAGCGATCGCCTGCCGCAGATCGTCCAGCGCCTCGCGGTGCCGCCCAAGCACCAGCAGTACGTCGGCGCGCCGCAACAGCACGCGCCCGGCCAGCGCACCCCGACTTAATGCAACGGCCCGATCCAGCCGAGCGAGCCCTTCCTTGCTGCGCCCAGCCCGCCCGAGAGTCGCGCCAAGCGTGGCCAGAACGTCGGCCTCTCGCTCCGGCAGCTCCGATTTCCCGGCCAGTCGCAGTGCTGTCCGAAGCTCCCGGATCGCCGTATCCACCTCGCCCAGCTGGCGAAACCCGATCCCGCTGGCCTGATGAGCGATCGACGCGGTCTCCGCGGTCGGCTTCCCGGCCAGCAGCTCCTGCGCGGCCGCGATCGCGTCGTGCGGACGCGACAACGCCAGGGCCAGCAGTTCTTCGGGTTGGATCGTCATCCGAGTTTCCCCCTAGTACGCCGACGGAGTGGAATGATATCGATCGGACTCGACCATTTCAGTGATTCGAGGGGGCAGCCGTTCCATGGCAGTTGAAGGCAGCAAACCTACCGGCGAGCGCGATCCGAAGTACATCGCCCAGATCAACCTGATCCTGAAGGGTTTCGGCAGAGACGTCGAGGTCTTCCCGGCCAAGTGGCAGTCGACGGGGGCCGACTACCTCTACCACGCCGGCTTCGTCCTGCTCCGCGACGAAGACGTCGAGCGTGTGATCCGGCTCTTCGAAGGCGGCACCACGAGTGAGGGCGGCATCGCCGGCGTCACCCGGCTGAAGCTGCCGGCCAAGGTACCGCCGGGTGCGCCGGAGGATGCGTCCCCGACCCAGCGGTTCCTCAAGTACGCCGACCTGCGGCTCGGCCGTGGTGTCGTCACCCCCGAGCACCTGTTCTACGTCGTACCGAGTGTCAGTCCGTGTCCGGCGACCGAGCCCGAAGAGATCGAGGCGAAGGAACCGAAGCCGTACATCGACGACAAGACGACCACGGGCAAGGGGGTCAAGGTCGTCGTACTGGATGTCGGCTGGTCCCCCGCCCCCTCGGCCGGCTGGCTGGACGGTGTCACCGGTGAGCTGGAGAGCGCGTTCGACTCGGCCGGGCTGATCAAGCCGTACGCCGGTCATGGCACCTTCATCGCCGGCGTGCTGCGCTCGATGGCCCGCGAGACCGAGGTCGTCGTCCAGAGCTACTTCACCACCGCCGGGGCGATCTGGGAGTTCGACCTGGCCGCAGCCCTCGACGAGGTGCTCGACCTGGCGCCGGACATCATCAGCCTGTCGGCCGGTACCCGGACCCGGTTCGACCTGCCGCCGCTCGGCCTCGACGTGTTCATCGAGACCCGGCTGAACCGCGTGAACGGTCTGGTCCTGGTGGCCGCGGCCGGGAACGAATCCACCCGCGACTACTTCTGGCCGGCCGCCTTCCCGGAGACCGTCGGCGTCGGCGCCCTCGACGAGGCCGAGACCGCGCGGGCCGGGTTCAGCAACTTCGGCAGCTGGGTCGACGTCTACGCACCCGGCGAGAACCTGATCAACGCGTTCCTGACCGGCGAGTACCACTGCACCGAACCGCCGCACACCGGCGAGGTGCGCAAGTTCGCCGAGATGGCACGCTGGAGCGGTACGTCGTTCGCCACGCCGCTCGTGGCCGGGCTGATCGCCGGACGGATGTCGCGCACCGGCGAGAACGCCCTGCAGGCCGCCGACGGCCTGCTCGCCTTCGCCCTCGGCCAGGCGATCACCGGGGTCGGCCCGGTGCTCAAGCCTGGGGATGCGCTGAACAGCACTCCCTGAGTACACGTTGGAAGTTCGGGGCGGTGGGGCGGGGAAGGTATCAGGCTAGCCGGCCCCTGCCAGCTCAGTCAGGTGAGTTGGCAGGGACCGGCAGCACGCACTGACGCGGTGCGGAGAAGCTTCGGCCTGACCACCGAAACTCCTCGCGCACCGCGTCAGTCCCTCCCCCCACGGAGGCCCTTGCCCTGCCTTCCCCCCGGAAGCAGTTCAACGGCGTTTCCATAGTGCGGAGTCCGCGCACCGGACCGGTGATACACCGACTTTCAAAAGTTTTTTCAGCGGGTTTCTCAGCGCGCCTGCGGGTTCTCGCACAGGAACGGTGCCCGCGATCCGCCCGAGTGGTACTCGTAGCGCTTGCCGTCGGCCTCCAGGACGATCCGCATCCCGTTCACCAGGGCCTGCGTGTAGCGCATCCCCTCCTCCGGGCAGCCCAGGCTCCCGTCCGACCAGGTCACCTCTTCGGCCGAGACCACCTTCACCCCGGCCGCCGCCACACCGAGCTTCGTCACCAGGTCGGCCGTCGCCTGCTCCACCGCCGTACCGCCCGGCGTCCCGGTCGGCGCCGCACCACCCGGCGTCGGCGAACTCGAACCAGTACTCGAACTGCTCCCGGATGGGTTCACTTCTCGATCTCCTCCTGCAGATTCATTGCCACAAGCAACCAAAGCCAGGACGGCGGCGCCCACCGCCAGCGTCGTACCGAACCGTCGGATCATGATCATCACCTCCCACCCTAGACGCAGCCCGGAGACCGTTCGTTGCACCTGCCGGACGGCCGCGGACGCCGGGCCGGGGTCAAATGGTTGCCCCACGCACCCAATGTCTGCAACAACCTGCAGATCGCTGGCGCCCGCCGCGCTCCGTCACTTAGCGTCAAAGCGGTTGCACTCAGACACCACCAACGGAACGGGGAACTGTGATGATGCGAAGAGCAGGCGTGCGCGGAGCGCTGGTACTGGCACTGGCCGGGGCGGCGCTGTCGACCGGCGGTCACGCCTTCGCCCAGGATCCGCCGTCACCGGGCGACTGCCCCAACGGATACCAGGTCGCGTTCGCCAACTCGTCGTACGCCGGAGGTGGCACCGGCCCGGGGAAGCCGGGCGGCGGTGGGACGGGGACGGGATCGGCCCGGAAGGTCAACGAGCTCCGCGGCGTCGGCTGTTACGGCCGGACCGGAGCCACGACCGGGCGGATCACGCTGAAGTGGAGCGCCGCGGGGAAGCTGTACGACGGGATCATGTACTACCAGCTGCTGGACTGCGCGACCCGCCAGTACCCGGTGACCAAAAGCCTGCAGTATCCGAACGGCACCAAGGTGAACTACGGTTCGGGCGCCGCGAACGTCACGCTGACGAGGGGCCACAAGTACCAGTTGCGGATCATCGGCCAAGGGTCGTTCGCCCGCGCGGTCGACGGCGCCGGGGCCATCGGCTACTTCCGCACGGTCAAGGTCGGCGACACTCCCGCGTGGATGGACTTCAGCTCCAGCTGCATGTGATCAACGCGGTCTTCGATCAACGGAAGTCGCGGGACGGGGTGCGGGTGGCGAGGGGGAGGCGTTCGAGGGTTTCGGCGGAGAGGTTGACGACCTGGCCGGTGCGTTCGACGCGGCCGCGGATGATGAGGGCGGTGGCGTTGCGGGCGACGGCGGCGTGCCGGTGCCAGCAGCCTTTGGTGATGACGATGTTGGCCATGCCGGTCTCGTCCTCGAGGTTCATGAAGGTGACGCCGGAGGCGGTGGCGGGGCGCTGGCGATGGGTGACCACGCCGGCGACCCGGACCCGGGTGCCGTCGGGGACCTCGCGGAGCTGGGCGGCCGAGAGGATGCCGTCGGCGCGGAGCTGATCGCGGACGCGCTGCATCGGGTGGCTGGTGGCGGTGATCGAGGTGGACCACAGGTCGGCCATGTCGGTCTCGATCTCGCTCATCCCCGGCAGGGTCGGTGGTGGACCGGCCGCGGAGACACCGGGCAGTCGCTCCGGGCGCTCCTCGGCGGCTCGGCCCGCTTCCCACAACGCCTGCCGCCGATCCAGGCCGAAGCAGTCGAACACCCCGGCGGTGGCGAGAGCCTCGACCTGTGCGGCGGTGATCCCAGTACGTCGGACCAGGTCGGCCATATCGAGGTAGTCACCACCGCGCTCGCGCTCCTCGACGATCAGCGTCGCGCCCTTCTCCCCCACGGTCCGGACCTCTGACAACCCCAGCCGTACGGCGAAGGCGCCGTCCCGCCGGTGCAGTGACGAATCGAACGGCTTCGACACGTCGAACGGCCCGACCGGCGGCTGCGGATCCTTCAGGCAGTCCGGCGAACCGGTCGGGCCGGTCAGCTCCTGACCGTCGACCAGCACCTCCAGCTCGGCGTTGATCCCGGAGCGCAGCAGATCCGGCCGCCGCACCTCGACACCATGCCGGCGCGCGTCGGCGACCAGGGACTGCGGTGAGTAGAACCCCATCGGCTGGGCGCGCAGCAACGCGGCCAGGAACGCGGCCGGATAGTGCAACCGCAGCCAGGTGCTCGAGTAGACCAGCAGGGCGAAGCTGATCGAGTGCGACTCGGCGAACCCGAAGTTCGCGAAGGCTTCGATCTTGGCGTAGATCTCGTCGGCCAGGTCCCCCTTGATCCCGTTGCGCGCCATCCCGTCGTACAGCTTGGCCTTCAGGGACGAGATCTTCTCGACCCCGCGTTTGGAGCCCATCGCGCGACGCAGCAGGTCGGCCTCGTCACCGTCGATCTCGCCGACCGCCATCGCCATCTGCATCAGCTGCTCCTGGAACAGCGGCACGCCCATGGTCCGCTCCAGCACCGGCTGCAGCTTCGGGTGCAGGTAGGTGATCGGCTCCTCACCGGTCCGGCGGCGGATGTACGGATGCACCGCGCCGCCCTGGATCGGGCCGGGGCGGATCAGCGCGATCTCGGTGACGAGGTCGTAGAACCGGCGCGGTTTCAGCCGTGGCAGTGTCGCCATCTGGGCCCGCGACTCGACCTGGAACACCCCCACCGAGTCGGCCCGGCACAACTGGTCGTAGACCCCGGCCTCCTCCTTCGGGATCGTATGCAGCAGCCACGACTCCCCCAACTGGTCGCGCACCATGTCCAGGCAGTACTGCAGTGCGGCCAGCATCCCGAGGCCGAGCAGGTCGAACTTCACCAGCCCCATCCACGCGCAGTCGTCCTTGTCCCACTGCAGGACCGTGCGTTTCTCCTTGCGGGCATGCTCGATCGGCACCACCTCACCGACCGGCCGCTCGGTCAGCACCATGCCGCCGGAGTGAATCCCCAGATGCCGGGGGAACTTCAGTAACGCGGTCGCCATCGTCACGACACGCTCCGGGATGTCGTGCTCAGTCGAGGTGATCTCAGGACTCCAGCCGTCCACTTGTTTCGACCACGCATCCTGCTGACCGACCGAATACCCCAGTGCCTTGGCAACATCCCGGACGGCGGACTTCGGGCGGTAGGAGATCACGTTCGCCACCTGCGCGGCATTATGGCGGCCGTACTTGTCGTAGACGTACTGGATCACCTCCTCGCGCCGGTCGGAGTCGAAGTCGACGTCGATATCGGGCTCCTCGGCCCGGGTCGAGGCGAGGAACCGCTCGAACGGCAGGTCGTAGAGGATGCTGTCCACCGCGGTGATCCCGAGCGCGTAACAGACCGCCGAGTTCGCCGCCGAGCCGCGGCCCTGGCAGAGAATCCCGTTGCTGTGCGCGAAACTGACGATGTCGTGCACGATCAGGAAGTACCCCGGAAAGCCCTTCGCCTTGATCACGGCCAGCTCCCGTTTCAGCCGCTCGTAGGCATCCGGCCGCTGCTCGGGTGTCCCGTACCGCCGGGCGGCGCCCTCGAGCGTGACGTACTCCAGCCAGCTGTCCGGATCGTGCCCGTCGGGGACATCGCGCAACGGCAGCTTCGGTTTGGCCCGACCCAGGTCGAAGGCGAGTTGGTCGGCCAGGGTGACCGAACGCGCGACAGCGCCGTCGTACCGGCGGAAGCGGTAGGCCATCTCCTCGCCGGTGCGCAGGAACGCCATCCCGCTGGGTGGCAGCCAGCCGTCCATCGCATCCAGGTCGCGCCGGGCCCGGACCGCGGCCAGCGCGGCGGCCAGCTTGTGCTGCGCCGGGATCGCATAGTGAACGTTGTTGGTGGCAACGACCGGCAGACCACGATCGGCGGCCAGACCGGCCAGGATCTTGTTGCGGGTGCTATCGGCCGGCAGGTGGTGATCGGTCAGCTCCACGACCACCCGATCCTTGCCGAACAGGTGCGTCAGCCGATCCAGCTCCTGCCCGGCATCCGCCGGCCCACCCCCCGCCAACGCCTGCTGCACCAGCCCCTTGCGGCACCCGGTCAGAACCACCCAGTTCTTGCCTTTCTCGGCGAGTCGCTCCAGGTCGTAGACCGGCTTGCCCTTCTCGCCCCCCTTCAGCTGCCCGTAGGTGATCTCGCCCGCCAGTTGGTGATACCCCTCCTGCCCCTCGGCAAGCACCAGCAGGTGACTCCCCTCCGGATCCGCCACCCCGTTCTGCGGACCGGTCAGCCCCAGCGACAGCTCCGCCCCGAACACCGTCGGCAACGAATACGCCGCCGCGGCCTCCGCGAACCGCGCCGCCCCGTAGAACCCGTCATGATCCGTCAGCGCCAACGCATGCAGCCCCTGCCGCACCGCGGTCTCCACCAGATCCTCCGGCTGCGAAGCCCCGTCCAGAAACGAGTAGTTCGAGTGCACATGCAGCTCCGCATAAGCCACCGCCGACTCGCCCCGCTCGACCCTCGCCGGCACATAAGGCCCCCGATGCTGCGACCACGCCGGACTGTCCCCACCGTCCGCCGTCACCGGCCGCCCACCATGGCTCCCCGGCCGCGACCGGTCCGACAACCGTCGCTCCAACTCCGACCACTTCACCGGCGGATTGTTGTACCCCATCGCGACACCTCCCCGTCGCGACCAAGAATAGAACAAATTTTCGATCAGGGAGAAATTCTGAGATCAACCCGATTCTGAAAGTGCAACCGTTCCACTTTCGATAGAGTGCGCTGGTGACCGAGAGACCGATCGGGCGGCGGGAGCGGAAGAAGGGGCGACCCGGAAGGCGCTGGCCGACGCCGCGCTCGAGCTGTTCGTCGCCCGCGGCTTCGACCAGGTCGGCGTCCGGGAGATCGCCGAGGCCGCCGACGTCTCGACCGCGACCCTGTTCAAGCACTTCCCCGGCAAGGAGGCGCTCGTCTTCGACGAGGACGAAGCACTCGAAGCCGCCCTCGTGAGCGCAGTCCGTGACCGCCCAGCCGGCCAGTCCGTGGTGACCGCCCTGCGCGAATACATCACCCGCACGATGGACAACCGCAGCCAAGACCCAGCCATCGCCCAACTGCGAGAGCTCATCCACTCCACCCCCGCGCTGATCGAGTACGGCCAGCGACTCTGGATGCGCCACGAGACCTCGCTGGCCCGCGCGATCGCCGAAGCCCACGGCCTGCCCGAAGACGACCCGGCCTGCGCCGCACTGGCGCACTTCGCCCTCGCCGCAAGGTTCCTGCGCCAAAGAAGAGCCGCCCCCGACGAGTCCGTCGACCGTGCCTTCGACCTCCTCGAACACGGCTGGACCGTAGTGACCACCACTGAGGGCCTTTCGCAAGGGTGAACAGCGCTGTACCGTCGTGAACATGAGCGTTCAGCTGGTGTCGGCGCCGGTTCTTGATGTCGCCGCGGCTGTGCTCGCCAAGGATCCGGCTGCCTCGCTGGGGCAGATCGCGCTGGCCGCGGGGATCGGGCGGACGACGCTGCACAAGCAGTTCGCGACTCGGCACGATCTGCTGGTGGCGGTCGCGGCACGGGCGCTCGACATCGGCGAGGCGGTGATCGCGGCCGCGCCGGCCGACGCTGATCCGCTTCGCCGGATGGTGGTCGACCTGCTGCCGTTCGGCGCGTATCTGACGTTGCTGACGGCACAACCCGAGGTCTTCGCCGATGACGACGTCACGTCCCGGACCGATGCGTTGACCGCGCCGATCGCGGCGATCGTCGCCGGCGCCGGAAGCGTCCGCACCGGCGTACCGGATTGGTGGCTTGTCCGGTCTCTGCATGCGCTTATGTTCACCGCGTGGGAGCTGGTCCAGGGCGGCTGGCTCGCGCCCCGGGACGCGCCTGACCTGGTTCTGTCGACGTTCACTGGAGGGGTGCTGACCCGATGACTTCTGCGATCGAAGCGTTCTGGGCCCGGTCCGGGCGGGAGGATCCGTTCCCGATCTACGAGCAGCTGCGCGGCGGCGGGTCGGTGGTCGGTTCCGGTCAGGAGTGGCTGACGACCGACTACGGCATCTGCAACGCGGTTCTGCGCGACCGGCGCTTCGGTGTCCGGCCGGTCGGCGATCCGGGGCCGACGTCGGAGGACACCTCGGGCAACACCCTGGACCTCGGTTTCCTCGATCGCGAACCACCGGACCACACCCGCTTGCGGCAGCTCGCCGCGCCCGCGTTCCGGCCGAAGATGATGGCCGGGTACGCCGAGCGGATCGCGGACTTCACCCGCGATCTGATCACCGGTATCGAACGCAAGACCGCGGACGGCCGCCCCTTCGACCTGATCGCCGACTTCGCCGCGCCGCTCCCGATCGGCGTCATCACCACGCTGATGGGCATCCCGGACGCGGACGTCGGCCGGCTCTCCCAGCACGGCACCGTGGTCGGTTCGGCCTTGTCGGGCGTCAACTCTCCGGCCGAGGCGGCCGCGCTCGCCGCCGCGAACGCCGAGCTCTACGAGCTCTTCAGCGAACTCATCCCGCTGAAGAAGGCGCGTCCAGGCGACGACGTGATCAGCTACCTGGTCGCCGCGTCGCCGGACGGCATCACGCCGTACGAGCTGCACACCACGGCAAGGCTGCTGCTGATCGCCGGCTTCGAGACGACCGTCAACCTGATCGGCAACGGCGTCGCCGCCCTGCTCGATCACCCGGCCCAATGGGAACTGCTGCGGGCCGAGCCGGAGCGCGCCGCGGCCGCCGTCGAGGAGGTCCTGCGCTGGGCGCCCCCGGTGCAGAGCACCGGCCGATTCGCGCACGAGCCGGTGTCGATCGGCGGCGCCGACCTCCAGCCGAACAGCTGGATCCTGCTCCTCCTCGCGGCCGCCAACCGCGATCCCGCAGTCTTCAGCGAGCCCGACATCTTCGACATCACCCGCCCTCGCCAAGCCGAGCACCTGGCCTTCTCCAGCGGCATCCACTACTGCCTAGGCGCCCCACTGGCCCGCCTCGAAGCCCAGATCGCCTTCGCCGAACTGGCCACCCGACTCCCCAAACTCCGCCGCTCACCAGACACCCCCACCTGGCGCGACTCCCGAGTCATCCGCGGCTACTCCACCCTCCCCCTGCTGGTGGGCTAAAACCAGTGGCCGGTACGGCGGTTGCGTTGGTACCGTGCCGTGGTCCGTGACATCACTTTTGGAGGTGGGAACCCATGAACGCTGTTTCGCAGTGGGTGCTCCCCTTCCCGTGGTCACGGGCGGGCGATTGACATAGGTGTCGCCGGGAGCGCCCCGAGATGTTGGGCACTCCCGAAAGGAAACACCTATGAACTCTTTGCTTCTCACGGTCTCCCGTGTTGCCGAGAACCAGTGGCACGCGGTGGAGAACGACCTGGTCGTCGGTCGCGGTCATGCGTCGCGAAGGCTCGACGGCCGTACCTTCCTGAGCATCGACACGTGGCGCGACGATGTCTTCGAACCACTGGCGGCGGCGATGCTGGCCGACCAGTCCGGTCCGCTGTACACGGTGGTCGACGAGACCGACCGTGATCTGACGGCCGGTTGGGAACACGCCGGTTTCACCAGTTGGCGCCGCGAGCAGGAATTCGTCGTACCGACCGGGGTCTTCGATGCCTCGGATGTCGTCATCACGACGGCCGAAGAAGAACCGCTGCGCGAGCTGGACCAGGCGATCCGCAGCGAGATCGACTGGCTGACCATGCCGGCCGAGGTCCTCCCCTGGCAAGGCGGGACCAGACCGTTCGACCCGTCCACGTACACCGTTGCCCAACGCAACAACCAGTACGTCGGCCTGCTCCGGCTGGCCACGCATACCCGGCAACCGCGGATCGGGCTGATCGCGGTCCGATCCGGGGAGCGCCGTACCGGAATCGCCCGCGCGTTGCTCGCCCACGTGCTGACCGAACTGCACCACGCCGGGACCGAGACGGTCGCGGCCGAGGTCAACGACACCAATGTCGCGGCACTGGCGTTGTTCGAGAGCTTCGGCGCCCGCCGCACCGCAAGCAACCTGGAGCTGATCCACCATGCCTAGAAAAGCAGGAGCCATCGAACTCGACGGCGTCGTCGTCGAATCCCTCCGCAACGCGAACTTCCGGGTCGAACTCACCAACGGCCACCAGGTCCTGGCCCACATCAGCGGCAAGATCCGGAAGAACTACATCAAGATCATCCCCGAGGACCGGGTCCTCGTGGAGCTCAGCCCCTACGACCTGACCCGCGGCCGGATCATCTTCCGCTACCGCAACTGACGGATCGCGGGCGCGTAGGATCCGTCGTGATGACCACTCAGCTGGGTGAGTTCCTGCGCGCCCACCGCGCCCGCCTGACACCGCAAGAGGTCGGGCTCGTCGCGACCGCGGGCCGACGGGTGGCGGGGTTGCGGCGGGAAGAGGTCGCGGTGCTGGCGGGAGTCAGCGCGGACTACTACACGCGGCTGGAGCAGGGGCGGGAGCGGACGCCATCCGCACAGGTGGTCGACTCGATCTGCCGGGCGTTGCGGCTCGAGGAGGATGCCCGCGGCCACCTGTTCCGGCTGGCGCAGCTGTCGCCGTCCGTCGAGCATGCGACGGAGGCGATCGCCCCGGAGCTGCTGCAGACGATGGAGGCCTTCGCACACGCGGCGGCCTACGTGACCAATCCGGCGTTCCGGGTGTTGGTTGCCAACCCGGCCGCCGCTCAACTCATCACGCCGCTGCAAGCACAGGAGGAGAACGTGCTGGCGGCGCTGTTCTTCGATCCGTTCGCGCAGGAGTTCTACGGGAACTGGGACGAGGTGGTGCGGGCGTCGGTGAGCGCACTGCGGCTGTCCGCCGGCTTCACCCCGCCGCACCCGGAGGTGACGAGCCTCGTGCAGCGCCTGTACGACGACAGTCCGTTGTTCCGCGGTCTGTGGGACGACCAGAGCGTCGCCGGCCTCACGGTGACTCGCAAGACGATCCATCACCCCGAGGCCGGTCTGCTCGAGCTGAGCTTCCAGACCTTCGACGTCCGGAGCGCACCAGGCCAGCAGTTGACGGTCGCGACGGCAGCGGCCGGTACGCCGAGCGCCGACGTACTCGCATCCTGGGTGCAGCGCTCCTAGGAAGACTCGACCTTCTCCGGTGATCGCCGCGGCCGTTGACTGAGGGTTATGAGCATCGTGATCATCACCGGCGGCAGCCGCGGTATCGGCGCCGCCACTGCCCTCGCCTGCGCCCAGCGCGGCCTCGGCGTCATCCTCACCTACAACAAGAACCCGGACGCGGCAGCCGACGTCGTCGGCAAGATCACCGCAGCCGACGGTACGGCGGTCGCCCTCGAACTCGACGTCACGGACACCACCTCCTTCCCGGCCTTCGCCGAGGCGGTCCGCCGGACCCTGCAGGAGACCTGGGACCGGACCGACTTCGACTACCTGATCAACAACGCCGGCTACGGCCTCTACAACCCGATCGCGACCGTCACCGAGGACGAGTTCGACGGCCTCTTCCGTGTCCACCTCAAAGGCCCCTTCTTCCTCACCCAGACCCTGCTCCCACTGATCGCCGACGGCGGCCACATCGTGAACCTGGTCAGCGCCACCAGCCGCGTGGCCACGGCCGGCGTCGCGCCGTACGCGAGTTTCAAGGGCGGTCTCGAAGTGCTCACCCGCTACATGGCCAAGGAGTTCGGCGACCGCCGCATCCGCGCCAACTCCGTCTCCCCCGGCCCCATCCGCACCGACCTCGGCGGCGGTCTCACCGACGACTTCGAAGCCCACCTCGCCGCCCGCACCGCACTCGGCCGCGTCGGCGAACCCGACGAGGTAGGCAGCGTCATCGCCCAGCTCCTCTCCCCCGCCAACCGCTGGATCAACGCCCAGTCCCTCGAGGTCTCCGGCGGCTTCGACATCTGAACCGGAACTCACCGCACACGCCCCCTCACCGGATCAAGACTAGAACATATGTTCGATGATCGGCTAATCTGAAAATATGCTTGGTCGGTTCACGGTGCGCCCCGCAGATGACGGATCCGAAGGGTTCGGTGTCTGGGACGGCGCGGTCAATGGTTGGCGTGCCAGTGGTCTCGGCACCGAGGTGGAGGCGGTCCGGATGGCCTCCGATCTGGAGGTGCAGTACGACACCCACGGGCCGCGCCCCGCGGACGCCGTTCGGCGGATCGATCCGGCGCAGCCGGTGCAGCGGGCGGAGTGGGCGACCGGGGAGCTCGACGTCTGGATCCGCCACAACGGCGAATGGCTCGGCCGCTTCTGCGACGAGAGCGGCCGGGTCACGTGGATCCCGGGGTCCGACCTACGGCCGTTGTGAGGGGCCCTTGGACAGGTAGATGGTGACCAGGGAGCCCTTGGTGGCGCCGGAGTCGGTGCGCGGGTCGGTGTAGGCGACCTTGCCGGTCGGGACCGGTGAGGTGACCAGCTTGTTCGCGATGGTGACGTCGAAGCCGGCCTTGCGGATCAGCTTGGTGGCCTCGGTGCGGTCCAGGCCGGTGACGTCGGGCAGGCCCTTGCGGTCGCCGTTGATGATCTTCTGGGACGGCTCGACGAAGTGCCGCAGCGGCATGCCCTTGAGGGCGCCGCGCATCGCGGTCTCCCAGAGCGGGCCGGCCGTGCCGGAGCCGGTCGGGTCGGAGATGTCGCGGCCGTCCAGGGTGTGGCCGTACATCAGGTTCGTGTAGGGCAGGTTGGCGTCGGCGACGACCGCGGCGGCCGCGAGGTTCGGGGCGTAGCCGGAGAACCAGACGGCCTTGTTCTCCTGGATGGTTCCGGTCTTGCCGGCCAGGTCCCAGCGGCCGAACTTCAGCTTGCCGCCGGTTCCGCCCGGTTCCATCACCGCGCTGAGCACCTTGTTCACGCCGTCGGCGACACCCGGGGCGAGCGCCTGGTTGCACTTGACCTTCGGGCTGATGACCGGCCGGTTGGCCTTGCTCCGGACCGAGGTGACGACCAACGGCTGGCAGTACTTGCCGCGGGCCGCGAAGGTCGCGTACGCGTTCGACATCTGCAGCGGGGTCACGTAGTTGACGCCCAGCGTCATCGAGATGACCTGGTCGAGCGGATGCAGGGTCTGCGCGTTGTACATGCCGAGCCGGGCGGCGACCCGGGCGATCGGGCAGAGCCCGACGCGCTGCGAGAGCTGCAGGAAGTAGGTGTTGGTCGAGTAGCGGGCCGCCTCGACCATGGTCAGGTTGCCGCTGCGCGTCGAGTTCCGCGGGCGGTAGGTGGGGTCCCGGGTGAAGCCGGTACAGGTCCGGAACTTCTTGTCGCTCATGTCGATCTGCTCGGGCGAGTTGATCCGGTAGTCCAGCGGCACCCCCGCCTGGATCGCCGCCGCGACCGTGAACGCCTTCATCGTCGAGCCGTTCTGGAACCCGCCGTACCCGCCGGCGTACGACTTCTCGACGTTGTAGTTGTAGTTCGTGTGGTTGCGCCCGTTCCCGTACGGCTTGCTCTGCACCATCGCCTTCACCAGCCCGCTGCCCGGCTGGACGACGGTGATCGCCGCGACCGCGGTGTCGGTGGGCTTGGTGTGCTCGTCGATGGACGCCTGCGCGGCCGCCTGGATGCGCGGGTCCAGCGACGTCCGGATCGTCAGGCCGCCGGTCTTCAGGTAGTGCTCGCGATCCTTGACGGTCTTGCCGAGCGCCGGGTTCGCCAGCAGCTTCGCGACCGCGTAGTCGCAGTAGAACGGGTACCGCGAGCTGGCGCACCCGTTCGGCACCGGACGGATCTTGGCGCGGTCGATCACCGGGGTCTGCAGCGCCAGGTTCGCCTGGTGCACCGAGACCACCTTGAGTTCGAGCATCCGCCGGATCACCACGTCGCGGCGAGCCTTGGCCCGCTTGAGGTTGTTGGTCGGGTCGTACCCGGTCGGGTTCTTCACCAGCCCGGCGAGCAACGCGGCCTGCGGCAGCGTGAGCTTGTCCGCGGTGGTCCGGAAATAGTGCTGGGCAGCGACCTGTACGCCGTACGTCCCGTCCCCGAAGTTGACCAGGTTCAGGTACCGCTCGAGGATCTCGTTCTTGGTCAGCTGGCCCTCGAGCGCGATCGCGTAGCGCAGCTCGGTCAGCTTGCGCTCGTAGGAGACCTCGGTCGCCTTGGCCCGCTCGGCCTGCGTGCGGGCCTTCTCGATCAGGCTGAGCTTCACGTACTGCTGGGTGATACTCGAGCCGCCCTGCTGGACCTCGCCACTGCCCTGGTTCCGGATCACCGCGCGCAGCGTGCCCTTGGGATCCAGCGCGCCGTGCTCGTAGAACCGCGAGTCCTCGATCGCGATGATCGCGGTCTTCATGATCGGCGCGACCTGGTTCAGCCGGATCGGCACCCGGTTCTGCTCGAACAGGGTGGCGATCACCGAGCCGTCCGCGGCCAGCATCCGGCTGCGGACGGCAACGGGTTCGACCACCAGCTCACGCGGCAGGTCCTGGACCGTCTTCACCACTTGCTCGCTGCTGATCCCGGCGAATCCTGCCAACGGAATCGCCAGCCCAGCCGCGAGCGCACCGGACAGCACGCTGACGCCGATGAACGTGATCAACGCTCGTGCCTTGTTTGGAGCGCCTTCCCCGGTGCGCATGGCGCTCAGCTTAGACCTCTGCGGTACCACCCGACGACAGGCCGTGAGCGATTGCCTCGATGAGTCGCGGCCGCAGCTCGGCCGCGCTGATCACCGCGTCCACCGAGCCGACGTCGCGAGCCCGCTGGATGCTGTGGATCTTGTCGAAGCCGGTCGCCACCTCGGTCAGCTTCTCCGACCGTACGGCGGTTCGCACCTCCGCGAGCTCGGTCGCCAGCTCGGCCCGCTCGGCCGCACTCGCCGCGCTGACCTGCTCGGCCAGCGCCGCGACCCGCGGGTCGGCCGCCGTCCGGGCGTCGACCTCGGCGGAGAACACCACGGCCGCGGCCGGTGCCCCACCGAGCACCGAGGCGAACGAGCCCTCGACCGCGAGCACCGTCATCCGCGGGTTCAGCTGCTTGGAGAACACCACGAACGCACCGCCGTGGTACCGCGAGACCACGCAGAACACGATCGGGCCCTCGAAGTTCACGATCGCGCGGCCGATCTCGGCGCCGTACTCGAGCTGCAGGTTGCGCATCGAGTCCGGTGACCCGTCGAACCCGGACAAGTTCGCCAGTACGACGAGGGGCCGGTTGCCGCTGGCCACGTTGATCGCGCGTGCCGTCTTCTTCGACGACTTCGGGAACAGCGTGCCGGCGGTGTACGTGTCGGGTCCGTCGGCCGGCGGGAAGCCGCGCCGCGGTACCGACTTGGACTCGATCCCGACCAGGCAGACCGGGTAACCACCCAGCCGCGCGTCCTGGACCACCGACGTGTCCGCGTCGGCCATCCCGGCCCAGCGCTCCAGCACCGGGTGGTCCTGGTCGCTGACCGCCCGCATCAGCGTGCGGATGTCGAACGCCTTCTTGCGGTCCGGGTTGGTCTCGGCGGAGAAGATCTCGCCGACGGTCTTGAAGTCGCTGCCCTCGACGATATGCGGGTACGGCGTCACGTCCCGATCGATCGGGTCGGTCGTCTCCGCGCGCCGCGGCCCGGACTCCCCCGGTGCGATGTAGGTGTGGTCGTAGTGCGACATCAGGACGTCGCGCGCCGCCTTCAGGTCCGGCGCCCAGTACTGCGCCTGGCCGTTCGGGCCCATCACCCGGTCGTAACCGCCGATCCCGAAGTTGTCCTCGGCCGAGACGCTGCCGGAGAAGTCCAGGGTCTGCTTGCCGGTCAGCACCATCGCGCTATCCGGCGTCATCACCAGGATGCCCTTGGTGTGCATCAGCATCGTCGCTTCGGCGTTCCAGTACGGCTGGGCGCCGACGTTGATCCCGGCCACGACGATGTTGATCTCGCCACCGGCCTGGGTGAACTCGACGATCCGCTTCAGCGCCTTCGCGACCCAGTCCATGTTCTCGGTACCCGAGTCCATCGAGATCCGGGCCCCGGCCGACAGCGAGTACCACTCGACCGGGATCTGCATCCGCTCGGCCAGGTCGATGGCCGCGATGATCCGGGCGCACTCGGGCTCGGCGACCGCACCGAGCGCCTTGGTCGGGTCACCGCTGAGCGCGACCCGGGTGACACCCTCGGGGTAGCGGGTGGTCGGCGTGTTGACCAGACCGAGGATGATCCCGGCCTTGTTCAGGCCCTTGGGCCGCTCGACCGGTACCAGCGTGCCGGTGTCGTCCAGGTCGTGCTCGACGAACGAACCGCCCGGACCGGTGACGATGCCACTGACCTCGTACGGGTAGATCGTGTTTCGGCGCCGCGAGCGCTGCACCTTCTGCGCGTAGTCGTCGAGCGGCATCAACCGGGTGGTCGGCGGCTCCTCGATCGACGTGACGACGCCGGCGCCCGGCTGGGCGTAGAAGCGCGCCGCGACCGGGTAGGCGACACCGTCCGGAGCCTCGACCTGGCCCTGGATCAGGACCTCCTCGATCCCGGCACCGGCCGTCATCGGGGCGATCTTGCTCTTCAGCGTGGTGACCTCGTCGACCTGCGCATCGACGACCGGCCAGATGTGGATCCAGACGTGGTTCATGTCCAGCTTGGCTCCGGCCGCGCCGCGCGCGGTCCGGGCCCGGCGGATCGCCTCGAGACAGTTCGCGATCGCCCGCTCGGCGTGCGGCAGCCCGGTGACCCGGCCGTCCTCGTCGCGGACCACCGCGAACTGACGCACCTGCGCCAGCGCCACGAGCCGCTGGTCGGCCGGATTGTCCCGGGCGACGCAGTAGTACAGCAGTACGTCGTCCGGCGCCTCCAGCCGCGTGATCCGGAAGTCGCGCAGCCGCCACAGGTTCAGGCGACGGCCGACCATCGGGTGCACGCCACGGACGTTGTCGTCCTCGACGACCGACCCACCGGCCGGGCGGTAGGTGAAGTACGAGACCGGCTGGCCGTCACCCGAGGCCACGGCGACCGAGATCCGGCGGGCACGCTGAGCGATCGGCAGCTCGGCCACCATCCGCCGGTACAGATCAGAAGCATCCTGCTGTACGGCGGGCAGATCCGCGCCGTACAGGTAGAGCTCGACGACTGCCTCGTGGCCGGCCGGGCGCCCGTCCAGCTGCGCGGTCAGTGCCTGGGACAGACCACTGTCCGGGTCGGCCAGTTCGGCCGTCGTCCCGACCGTGGTGACCAGGTGCGTCGGCCGGTCGTCGATCGTGTAGTCGGCGGTCGCGAACGGCCGTCCCTCGACGGCCACCTCATGGACGTCGTGCAGCTCGTACTCGCGGTAGTGCCGGCGGATGAGCACCTCGAGCATCGGCTCGCGCTCGCTCCAGCCGCCCTCCAGCCGCTCCGCCAGGAACCGCACGATCGGCTCCGGGATCGCGGCCAGCGCGTCGATCCGGTCCTGCCGGTTCGGCGCGGCCGAGTTCGTGGCCAGGTGGGCGACCTCGTCACCGACGCCGTCGATCACCGAGGCGCGGGCCGCGTCGACGAGCGGCTGGTCGAACCAGCGGAACCGGACGCTGCGCGCCAGGTCGCCGATGATCGGGAAGCGCAGCTGCGTGGCCAGCACCAGCCGGTCCAGCAGCTCGTGCACCGCCTCGTCGAGCGGCGCCTCCGGGCGCGACTCGTCGATCCAGCGCTCCAGCACCGACGTGACCAGCAGGATGTCCGGCGTGGTCCGCTGCTGCGCGAGGAAGATCCGGAACACGGCCTCTTCGAGCTCGTTGCTGCGCTCCAGATCCGTCACGCCGTAGTGCGCGAGCACGCGGGCGAGCCGGGCCTGGAACTCGGCCGGCAGGCCGCCGCGCTCGGGGTCGAGGCTCTGCAGGTAGGTGTGGAAGTGCTCCCGCGGGCTGTGCACCCGGTTCTCGGTGCTGATCTCCTCGCCGGCCGGCCGGTTGCGGCTCAGCTCGGCGAAGTCGGCGAACACCGACATCAGGTCGATCTCGGCGACCACCGGCGGCTGCGGCAGCTGGGTCCGGGCCAGCAGGTAGCCGGCCAGCATCCCGCCTTCGTCGCGCGGGTCGATGTCGAACCCGAGCAGCATGCTGCGCAGGTCGTCCAGACCGCGCTCGACGCGCTCCTGCGGCGAGATCTCACCGGAACGACGCGGCAGCTCGAGCCGTACGCCGTTCTGCACCGGGGCGGCCGCCTCGGCGTCGGACTCGTCGGCGATCGGCTCCAGCCGGAGCAGCGGTGCGCCGGTCTCGACCTGGCTGCCGGTCGAGACCTGCAGCTCCTTCACCGTGGCCTTGAACGGCGCGTAGAGCACCGTCTCCATCTTCATGCTCTCCAGCACGAGCACCGGCGCACCGGCCTCGACCTCGGCACCGGTCTGCACCGGCGTCGCGACCACGAGAGCCGGCGCGGGCGAACGCAGTACGCCGCCTTCGTCCCGGCTGACGCGGTGCGTCACCCCGTCGACCTCGATCAGGTGCACCGGGCCGTGGGTGGCGGTGACGAGCCGGAACCGCTGCCCGCCGACCGTCAGCCGGCCGCTGTGACCGTCGAGGCGCTCGAGATCGGCGTCGACGACCTGGAAGGGATCGTTGCCGGAACCGACGCCGACCCGGAACCGCGTCCGGCCGATCCGCGTCACGGTCACCCGGTAGCTCGCGCCGCGCAGCTTCAGGTCGATCGCGCGACCGACCTCGTGCTGCACCTGCGGACGGCCACCGTGAGCGGTCTCCAGCAGGCGGCTGCGCTCGACCTTCTCGGCGTCCTGGTAGCCCTCGATCGCCGCGGCGACCAGGGCGATCCCGGAGTGCTTGTGCGAGACCAGGCGGCCCTCACCGCGGACCCGGTCGATCCAGCCGGTGTCGGCGCTGCCGTCGATCACCTCGGGCTGGTCCAGCAGTTCGAGGATGAAGCTCTTGTTGGTGGCGCCGCCCTCGATCAGGACGGTGGTCGCGGTGACCGCGCGACGCAGGCGGGCCAGCGCCTCCTCCCGGGTGCGGCCGTAGCCGATGATCTTCGCGATCATCGAGTCGAAGTCGGCCGGGATGCTGTCGCCGGCGCTCACCCCGGTGTCCACCCGGATCCCAGGCCCGGACGGCAGATCCAGTACGGCGATGCGGCCGGGTGACGGCGCGAAGTCGCGGTCCGGGTCCTCGGCGTTCAGGCGAGCCTCGACCGCGTGCCCGAGCTCGGCCGGCTTCAGGCCGTCCAGGCGACCGCCACTGGCGACGTGCAACTGGGCCTTGACCAGGTCGAACCCGGTGGTCAGCTCGGTGATCGGGTGCTCGACCTGGAGGCGGGTGTTCACCTCGAGGAAGGCGAAGGTCTTCTCCCCCGGGTGGTACAGGAACTCGACCGTGGCCGCGCCGCGGTACCCGACCGCCAGCGCCAGCCGCTCGGCCGACGCCTTGAGGTCCTCGACCTGACCGGCCGACAGCAACGGCGAGGCGGACTCCTCGATGACCTTCTGATTGCGGCGCTGGACCGAGCAGTCGCGGACGCCGAGCGCCCACGCGGTGCCCTGGCCGTCGGCGATGACCTGCACCTCGACGTGCCGGGCGCCGGTGACGAGGCGCTCCAGGAAGACGATGCCGCTGCCGAAGGCGCGGGCCGCCTCCTCGCTGGTCCGGGCATAGGCGTCCGACAGCTCATCGGCGGAGCCGACCATGCGGATACCGCGGCCACCACCACCGGCCGTTGCCTTGAGCATCAACGGGTAGCCGATCGTCTCGGCCGCGGCCAGCGCCGCCTCGAGCGACTCGACCGGTCCACGGCTCCAGGGAGCGACCGGTACGCCGACCTCCTCGGCGATCAGCTTGGAGCCGATCTTGTCGCCGAGCTTGCGCATCGCCTCGGGCGACGGGCCGATGAAGGTGACCCCGATCCGCTCGCACAGCTCGGCGAAGGCCGGGTCCTCGGCGACGAATCCCCAGCCGACCCAGGCCGCGTCCGCGCCGCTCTCGCGCAGCGCCCGCTCCAGTACGGCGAGGTCCAGGTACGGGCGCGCCGACGCGGGACCGAGCGGGTACGTCAGATCCGCCTCGCGCACGAAGGTCGCCGTACGCTCGCCGTCCGTGAACAAGGCCACCGTCTCGATCGGCTCGCCACCCTCGGCGTTGACCTCCCGGACCGCGTTGATGAGCCGCATCGCGGCCTCGCCCCGGTTCACTACTGCGATACGCTTGAACATCGACCGCCTCCCTGTCGCACCATGCGTGTAACGGCCCGGCCCTTGTGAGACACAAGATTTGGCCGGGCCGCTCGCACAGACTTTCAGGACAACGCTATTACCGTCGAGTCGGGGTCGGTTTTCAGCGTGGCGTGCCTCAGTTCGCAGGCGTCAGGACCCAGCGCTGGCACGGCCCGTTCCAGTACAGCCAGGTGATCACGTCGGCGCCGGCCTGGTCACTGCAGCCGTTCACGTCCATCGACCGCCCGGACTTGTTCTGCAGGATGCTCCAGGAACCGTCGATCGCGGGTTCGATCCGCCAGCCCTGGCATTCCACGCTGTCACTGGGTGTGATCGGCACCACCGGTGATCCCAGACCACCCGGACATCCCTGGACGTCGACGTTCTTGCGGGAGTTCGGGTCGTAGATCTGGTAGACGTCGTCACCCTTCGGCACGATCTGCCAGCGCTGGCACGGGCTGCCCGGTACCCAGTCCCACATCCGGATCTCGGTGCTCGCCGGGTTCGTGCCGCAGTCCTGGATGTCCAGCACCTTGCCGCCCCGGACCGCCGCCATCTTGTACCGCCCGGCCAGCGGCTGCCCGGTGAACACCGGCCGCAGGATCCACTGCTGGCTAGCGTCCGCCGTACAGGTCTGCTGAACCACCGGTACGGCGTTCCCCAGCGAACCGCCCTGGACCGTGGCGCACTTGCCACTGTGGGCGAACCGCAGCCGGACCACCGTGTCGTAGCTGCTCCCTTCGAGGTACTCGACCGTCATCTGCTGGTTGCTGGTTCCCGAACACGGCCACTGCAGCAACGCTGCCCCGTCGTCCTGCCGCATGTCGTCCACGTCGAAGCACCGTGGCTTGCCGTCGTTGCCGACACCGTTGCCGTGCACGGTGTGGACCTCGAACTGGTCCGTGCCGGCGATCTCGACCAGCCGGAACCGCTGCTGGATGTTGGAGTTGCACTCGTACTGATGAATCGGCGCCGCGTCGGTCTGACTCGCCCCCGGCACATCCAGACACTTGCTGCTGTGCCGGGCCACCAGCTCGTAGGCCCGGTTGTCGATGTCGAACTTCGGCCCGGTCGTCGCGCCAACGGCCGCCTCCCGCCAGCCACTCACGGGCGCGGCGAACGACGACCCGTTGGAGACCAGCGTCGACACCTCACGGCCACCGCCGTCGAGGGCATAGGTCAACGCCACATCGTCCTTGCCGTCGGCGGTGTAGTCCCCCGCGCTGAGCGCCGCCTTCGCCGGATCGAGCGCGCCGCGGTACCACTGCGCCTCGGTCAGCGCCGTCCGGCTCGAGATGAAGACCCGCAGCGCGAGATCGGTCTGGCCGTACTCGTACATCGCCACGATGTCGTCCAGCCCGTCACCGTTGACATCGGCAACGACCGGCTTGCTCTTCTCCCAGCAGTACGACGAGTTGTCCGCCAGCGTCACGGGAGTCGTGGCGAACGCCGTACCGCTGGACTTCCGGACCGTGACCTGGGTCCGGCAGTTGCCGAGGTTGGCCATGTCGACGAGATCGTCCCTGCCGTCACCGTCGATATCCGCGAGCAGCGGCGCACTCCGCGACCAGTCTCCGGAGGTCGTGACCCACTGCACCGGCGTCGCCAGGTTGCCACCGGGGAACACCAGCACCTTCCAGCTGCCGCCACCGTTGTCGAGCTGGACGGCGATGTCGTCCTTCCCGTCACCGTTGACATCACCGGACACGATCCGCGCACCGCTCAACGGCCAACCCGCCGCACCGGAGTACCAGACCGGATCCGACGGTGCGTCGTACCGGTTGCCGTCGGACTTCAGCATGTACGCCGCGATCCGGCGACCGGCCTCTTCGCGGAAGAGCACGGTGTCGACCCGGCCGTCACCGTCGAAGTCGCCCTGGACCGGCCGCGTCCGGTAGAGCGCGAACCCGCCGTTCTCGCCGGAATCCCAGGCCAGCGTGCCGGTCTGCAGGCCGCCGGACTTGGCGAACACGTTCCAGACCGTGGTCCGCCCCCACCCCTGGTCGAGGACCGCACTGATGTCGGCCCGGCCGTCTCCGTTGATGTCGCCGCGAACCCGCGGGATCGGTTGGTCATTGCTGGAGGCAACGAGATCGTAGCCACGGGTGACCCCACTCGGGTTGCCCGCGGCGTCGACCGCCCGCACGAACAGCCGGCCCTGCGGGATCCCGGTCTGCGGATCCGGCCAGACCGTCACCGGCAACCGCGCCGTACCGTCCCCGCCAGCCTTGATCCGGGACAGCACCTTATCCTGCTGGAAGCCGTACAGGTACTCCGCGACGTCGGTGTCACCGGCGGCCGGTCGCAGCGTGACGATCCCGGCCGTGCGAGCCGGCACGCCCTCCTCACCCTCCGGCGGGAAGTCCACCGACGTGAGTTGCGGCAGCGCCGGGGACTGGGCGTCCAGCACGAAGTAGCATCGCGGACTCTCGGCACCGAACTCGATCCCGTCGTCCGCGACATTGTCGTTGCTACTGGCAACGTAGTAGTACGGTACGCCGGCCGCGAGCGCACCGGCCGGCAGTTGCGGCCAGGCGAACGCCGCCCCGGAGGTCGTCGCACTCGAGGTCACCTCGTAGGCGGCCGCACCGGTGTCGGCCCGGCGGATCGACAGCTTCGTGGTGACGTTGTCGTTGTCCGGATCGCTGGCGATCGCCGAGAACGTCGGCGGGATCAGCCCGCTGACCACGGTCGGCGTCGTCGCATTCCCACAGGGCCGCGGCCGGGAGAAGTTCACCTTGTCCGGCGGCCGGGGCGCGTTGTTGTACCGCACCACGAGCGTGGCGGTCTCGGGGTGGAACTTCTTCCACTGGTACTTGTTGCCCTCGTCCGGCGCCCGCAGACCGAACGTCGCCGTCGCGCCGCGTGCGGTCGCGATCTCCTGCAGCATCGTCCGGACCTTGTCACTGGTGAAGCGCATGCCCATGTCCGGCTGATGCCCGGTCCAGGCGTTCCCGCTGGCCTGCGCCAGCTCCTCCCGCCAGTGACCGGCCGAGTTGTTCCAGGTCAGCGCCTGGTTGCCGTCGACCGCCGCGGTCTTCCACAGCGCGGCCGGCGTCGGACTGCCCGACGGCGAGTGATCGAGCACGATGTCGAACGCCGCCGACACCACCCGCGACCCCGCCAGGGGCGCCGTACCGAACTGGAAGAACGACCGGTACCGCACCGCGAGATCCCACGACAACCCGACCTTCGCGCCTTCGGCCCGGTCGTAGTTCCAATACGACTGATCCGGAGCCATCTGGTTCACATGGGTCCACAACTGGTTCCCCGCCGTCCACGACGGATCGACGTACACCGGGTACTTCGTCGATGCCGACAGCAACAACTTCCGATCCGGTACGACGCTCAGTCCGGTGCCGGTGTGTTTCGTCGGCATCGTTGCGTGCTGCGTCGCACTGTCCCAGATCACCGCGGGGTCGGCGGCGAAGACCGTCCGGCCCTTGTTGTCGACGGCAACGGTCGACCCGTCGGCCCGGGCGTTGACCCGCAGACCGGTGGTCTTCAGGCCGAAGTCCATCGTGGTCAGCCGCGCAGCCGCGGCCCGGTCCTTCACCACGAGCACCTGGGCGAAGCCGTCCGCCTCGGCCCGGATCTTCAGATCGACACCGGCGAAGACCTCCGGATAGGTCGCGGTCGCGCCGTCGAGGACCGGCTTGGGCAACGTCGCCGGCCAGGTCAGTCCCAGCCGGCTCCCGCCGTCGGCGATGGTGACCAGGTCGCGGTCACCACCGCCGGACAACGCCAGGCCGATGACTGTCGCCCCGGGCCTGACCATGCCGTCCTTGTCCTGCTTGAGAGTCGTGTCGATCGGCGCCCAGCCGGTACCGCGGCGGGCCCGGACCGGCGTGGGGTGCGCGACCAGCACGTGCGTTCCGGACGGTTCGACGTACGTCTCCGTGCTCTCGGTCCGCAGATCGGTCAGCTCGACCCGATCACCGGTGGGAGCCGCCGGGGCCGGCGGCTCCTCGGCCGCCCGGGCCACGCCGACCGCGGGGAAGGCGAGCACGAGCGCGAGGAGACCGGCCAGCACCGGCCGGGCCGGGCGGGTCACCACAAGCCCCAGTCGTGGCCCTGTTGCCAGGCCCGCCGGATCAGTTCGCCACCGAGGAAGATCTTCCAGCCCCAGCCGGACCCGGTCGCCGAGCTGAAGTCCTTGCTGTCGTAGGGCCCCTTCGTCTTCGGCGTGCCGTCGGGGTACTTGATCGGATCCCCGCCGTCGACCCGCTCCTGGGTCTCGGCCTTCCACTGCTCAGGCTTCGGGTTGCCGAGCTGCTCGTTGAGCTGCTCCTGGAACTCGTCCAGCCGCCGTTTCTGCTCGGCCGCCTGCTCCCGTTCCTGCGCGCGCCGCTGCTGGCCCTCCTGCTTGATCCGCTCGGCGGCGTTGCCCCGGTTCGGCTTGTCCGGCTTGTTGCCCGGCCGGCCAGGTCCTTCCGGCCTGGTGTTCGGTGGTTTCGGGGTCTCCGGTTTCGGCTTCGGCTTGGGCTGGTTCGGTTTCGGCTTCACCACGTCCGGTTTGCGTGGTTCCTTGCGGATCTGGTCGGCGATCCGTTTGACCGTCCACTTGATCCGCTGCACGATCCGGATCGAGACCTGCAGGATGCGTTGCTCGATCTCCTTGACCTCGGTGCGGTACCGCTCCTGGAACCGGGTGACGGCGCGGGTGATCTTCTCCCACAGCCAGCACAGGAAGTTCCAGACCTTCTCGACCACCCACTCGATCACCTGGACGATGTACTTGACGAAGATCACCAGCAGGGTGAACACCACGACGATCGCCGCGATGATCTCCGGGGTGAAGGTGATCACCGGGATCAGCACGAAGGCGAACCGGCCGTCGGAGTCCTCGAAGCTGACCGGGTTGTTGTTGGCGTAGGCGTAGGCGTTCAGCTGCGCCGGGTCCTCCGGATCGATCTCCGGGTCGACCGAGATGAACCGCCCGACGGTCGGGTCGTACTCCCGGGCGCCGAGATGGACGAACCCGGTGTCCGGATCCGTGGTTCCCTTGTGGAACCCGCGCTGCCCCGGCCAGTCGGTCGGAGCGGTACCCCGCGGATCGCCGTACGGCGCGGTCCGGCGACGCTGGACGGTCTGGCTGACGGAGTCCACGGCGATGGTCGGTGAACCGTGCAGGTCCGACAGCAGCCAGCTCAGCTTGCCGCCGGTCCGGACCGCGACCACGGAGTCCCCGAGCGTGTAGTACCGGGTGCCGTGCAACTGCCCGTCGGTACCGAGCAGGATCTCGGTCTCGCCGAGGTACAGCGTCGTACCGCTGGTGTCCCGGCGCAGGATCCGGTTGCCGTCACCGTCGTACACGAACGACGAGCCCTTGCTCGAGGCGGCCAGTTTGCCGTCGTCGGTCCAGGTCAGGTTCTCGGTGTCCGTGCCCTTGGTGCGGGACGTCAGGTTGCCGGTCTCGTCGTAGCCGAAGCCGGTGGTCGTGGTCCCGGCCGGGCCGGTCGTCGAGACGCTCTTGAGCGCGTTCGGGTGCGAGTTCGCGCCGTACGTGTAGGTGCTGGTGGTGGTCGCACCTGTCGGCGTGACCCGCTTCTCGGACAGGCGGTTGCCGGCCTGGTCGAAGGTCCAGCTCTGCCAGTACGGCGCTGGGCCGCCGAGCCCGGCCGCTGTCGGCGCAGCCGCGCAGTCACCGGCCCCAGGCGTCCAGGCCTGCGTCAGGCGGCGCAGGTAGTCGTAGTTGAAGCACTGGGTGTCGGTCGCCTCACCACTGGCCGTCGACGGGGTGTCGATGATCTTGGTGACGTTGCCGGCCGGGTCGTAGTTGTACTCGGTGTCGGAGATCCGCTTCGGCGAGAGCTCCCGGTCGGTGACCACCCGGGACAGCCGACGGCTGCCGTACTCGTACTCGTACCGCTGCTGGACGTACCGGCCGTTGACCGTCCCCAGGGTCAGGGTGTCCTTCTCCTCGAAGGGCGTGTAGGTGGTGTTGCGGACATAGGTTCCGAGGCCGCTGCGCAGTGCCGTCGGCAGGCTCTGGTCGTTGTAGTCGACCGACACCGTTTCGGCGGCCAGATCGCCCGCCGAGGGGAGTGACCGGCTCGCCACCTTCCCGTCGTCGGTGTAGGTCTGGCCCATCACGTACGTGCCGGCCAGTGCGCCTTCGGAGCCGGGCACGGTCAGCGAGGTGCCGGTCGGCCGGCCCGCGTCGTCGTACCCGGTGATCGCGGTCGTGTACGGGTTGCCGTTCAGGTAGCGGGTCGTGGACGTCGGCTGTCCCTTCGCCAGCGTGTCGTAGGTCCAGGAGATCTGCACCGGCCCGGTCACCGAGCCGCTGCGCTGAGAGGTCTTCCGACCCAGGTCGTCGTAGGTGAAGGCAGTCGTGCGACCGCGGGCATCGGTGCTCGACACGATCTGGTCGATCGCGTTGAACGTGTACGTCGTCGTACCGCGGTCCGGGTCGTTCTCCGCGATCCGGCGGCCCTGGATGTCGTACTGGTAGCTCCAGACGTTGCCTGCGGCATCGGACATGGTCTTGAGCTGCCCGAGCGGGGTGTAGGTGTACTTGGTGCTGTCGTAGGCACCGCTCCAGGTGTCGCCCTTGTACGTGCGCAGTTCGGTCAACCGGCCGCGGGCATCGGTGATACGCGCGGTCGGTGCCTCACCCTGCGGTGGGTCGATGCTCTGCCGGGTCGCGGTGACCTGGTGCGAGGTGCGGTACTTCTCCTGCCCTTCGGACAGGTAGATCTGTGCCGAGGGCCGATCCGCGCCGTCCCAGAGGCTGATCTGCTGCTTCGGCACGTTGAGATCGTTGACGTACAGGATCTCCGTCCCGGGCTGGCCGTCGTTGTAGTAGGCGCCGGAGACGATGCTCTGCCGGCCCCGGGAGTCGTAGCGGTAGTCGGTGACGAGCCGTCCACCGGCCGGAGTGCCTTCCTGCGTCTGCCGCAGTCGCTGCAGACCGTCGTACAGCTCGTAGGTGACGTCGTACTTGCCGTTGGCCAGCCGGGCCCGCGTGGTCACCGCCGAGGAGGCGTCGCCGCGCAGGAGGTACTCGTACTCCACGTCGGCCGGGCTGGTCGCCTTCGGGTGGCCGGGGTTCCAGACCTTCGCGGTCCGGCCGACCGGGTCGAGGGTCAGGTCGGTGCGCTTGCCGTCCGGACCGGTGGTGGCGATCCGCGATCCCCACGCGGGTTCGTACTCCTCCGAGGACTGCAGTCCGTTCGGCGCGGTCTGCGTCACCTTCGTGAGCGGCCCGTACGCCGGTTCGAACGAGATCCGCGAGGTCTGGTTCGCGGCGTTGCTCATCGACGTACGGCGTCCGTACTGGTCGAACGTCGCGGTGAACACGGTCTCGTACTTCGGCTCACCGTTGCTGTCGAACCCGGACAGTCGCTCACCACGGGTCGGCACACCACGGGTCGGCGCGGCGGTGACCGAGGTGTGGTCGTCGTAGTACACCCGCTCGTCGCTGACGACCTGGTCCTTCGTCCAGGGCTGGTCACAACCGACCGAGACGACCTGTTCGCGGGAGACGAGCTCCTGCAGGCCGGCATCCGGGTTCTCGAGGTACTGGTACCGCGTGCAGGTGTCGTCGGCCGTCGTACTGGCGTCGTTGGCCAACTGCTTCGACACCAACCGCCCTCGGGTGTCGTACTCGTGCCGGTTGGCGATGTCGAGCATTCCGCCGTCCACTGCCTGGTACTGCGTGACTGCCTTCTGAGCGGTCATGTACGCGTACCGCGTGCCCCACGGTCTGGTCTCGGTCGCTGTCGGCTGCGGTGAGCGCCAGTAGTCGTTGATGGTCTTGTTGACCACAGCCGCGCCGTTGTAGGTGATCTGCTCGCGCACCTGACCGGAGAACTCGTCCTGGTCGTCGACCGACGTACCGGTGGAGTCGGTGAGCTTGACCGTCCGCGGGGTGCCATCGGCCTTCTGGTCGCCGTTCATGCCGCGGTAGTACTGCGTCTCGGTGATCGACTGCGTGCCGCCCTCGGCACCCTTGTAGACGCGGACCTTCTCGTAGCCGCGCCACTGGTTCCAGGTGTGGGTGGTGGTCTCGGCCAGGCCGTCCTGCTCGTCGAAGTGCCAGGCCGGCGTACCGAGGTACTCCACCCGGCTCGTCACCGGCACCGGCGCGGCCGGCACGGACGACGTCGCGCTGCGGTCGACCTCGCTCGCCTCGCGGACGACGTACTTGTGGAACCAGTCCTGCCGCTCCCCCTGGTCCTTCGGCGTCCAGCGCTGCGGCCTGCACAGCTTGGTGTTGTTCGCCGCATCGGGCAGCGTGGTCGCGCTGCACTCCTTGTCCGAGTAGGTGACGGCGACGTCACCGCCGGTGCCGTAATGGATGGACTGGACCCGGAACCACACCATGTTCGGCAGGCTCGGGTTCTGCGGGTCCACCCGGTTGTCCAGGCCGATGCCGTCGAAGTTGGTCTCCGGCATCTGCAGGTCCCCGCCCACCTTGCCGGTCGACGACACACCCTCCAGCCACAGCGCGCGGCCGGTGCCGGCACCGTTGGTGTACTCGTGCCGCAGAGTCCACGTCTGTACGTCGGTCAGTCCGGTCGAACGCCAGACCTGCGAGGTGACCGTGCTGAGCCGCTTCTGCGTCCAGAAGGTCGGAGTGAAGTGGTTGTCGCAGTTGGTCGTGCTCGCGCAGTTCAAGTCCCAGGGCGTGTCCGGGTACGACGCCGGCTGCGCCGGTCCACAGCTCACGCCCTCACACCGCTCAGCCGTCGTGAACACCATCTTGCCGACCGGGTTCTGCGTGTAGACCTGGCCGTCGCGCTGGCCGTATTCGATCGTGTGGAGGTTGCTGCCCCGCACATACGGGCTGACCGAGGTGGCGGTCACGTTGCGGGCGTAGTTGCCGGTCTCGACGTCGTAGAACTGGCTCATCGTGTTGCCGTGCCGGTCGACGACGTAGTCCAGGTTCCACCGGTACGCCTGCTGGCACCAGGAGTCCGCGAACGCGGTCTTGTTGCACTGCTCACCGGAGTTGTTGCCGAAGACCGGCATCGTCATCGCGGACCGGGTCTCGGTCTTGCCGGCGGTCCAGCCGGGCAGGCGGTTCAGACCGAAGTAGTACTTCGTGCCGTCCTTGGTGGTAACCCGCCAGTACTCGCCCTTCTCGTTGACCGCGATCCCGTCGTCGCCGTTGGTGGCTCCCCACAGCTTCTCGACCACGGTGCCGTCGTCGCCGCGCATCCGCCAGACCTCCGACGTGGCGGACTTGGAGACCAGCAACAGGTCGCCGGACTTGCCGCCCATCGAGATGCCGGCGTTCTCGGTCGCGAAGCACAGGTCGCCGGTCAGCTTGGTGCCGTTGTTGCCGGGATCCTTCGAGCAGCTCTTCAACTTGCGCTCGATCGCGCCCCCGCCGCTGATGTCGAAGCCCTGTCCGGCGGCCGACACCTGGTTGTTCGACGCCGACGTCAGTCCGTCCAGCGACGCCGAGGAGTACTGCAGTTCGACCGCCGGTTGCGGGCCGCCCATGCCGGGTGGCGACTCGAGCGGCAGCGACCACTCGAACGCGCCGGACGGTCCGCCGATGCTCCACTTCCCGGCGCCACCGCCCATCCCCTTGCCGTAGTCGCCGCCACCGCCGCTCTCCGCGGCCGCCATCATCAGGCTCGCACCGGTCGGTACGTCGGCCTGCAGGGTGCCGTCACCTTTGTTGCTGGTGGCAAATGATTTGCCGGTCCTGGCGTCGTACAGCCGCAGCCGGTTCGCCCAGCCGCCGCCGTACGTGTCCTGGAAGGCCGCGTAGTCGAGCGTCAGTCCGACCGTTCCGGCCGCCTTGGCGCCATCGGCCCGGTGGACGTCGATCTGCAGCGCGTCGCCGCGCCGGCCACTGATCGACACCTCGACCTTGGCGGGGCCCGTGGCGACACCCTTGGTCAGCCACGACTTCCGCGCGGCGGCACCGGGACTGATCCACACCGGCAGGTTCCCGGCGCGCTGTCTGGTCTGTACCGGATCCGCCGACAGTACGGCGTTCCACCGGCTGAGCGACGTACCGTCGCCGGGTGCCGGCACGGTCGCTGTCGCGGTGGCGGCAGCGGGCCAGCTGGTCTGAAGGGGATGCGGCCGGGTCGCGTCGACCACCGCGGGATCCACTGGACGGGCTGCGGGCTTCGCAGTGACACCAGGCACCGACTTGTCCTTGCGGAGTTCGATCGCCTTGTCCGGCTTGGGTGTCGCCGCGGCCGCGGTCATGCCGTCGTGCTGGTTGCCGGCCACCAGGGCCAGCGTGACTGCAAAGGTGACACCGGCACGCAGAAACTGGCGTCCGGTGTGTCGGTGGGACGGATCCGACATGGGAAGCTCCTTGCTCGGGCGTGTGCTCAGCGTGCTGGCTGCGGAGGCGGCCCGCGACCATTTCGACCTCCCTGGAAAGCTAGGCGGGACGGTGACCTGACCGTGCGAAAGACTTCAGGTCCAAAGGGGCCCGACGATTCAGGGGGAAGGCAGTGGCAGCTGTGACCGAACTGCTCGACGCACTCAAGCAGACCGTGACCGGACCGGTACTGACCGCGAACGACGAAGAATTCGCCGCCGAACTGGCCGGATTCAAGACCAATGTCGTGCACCGGCCGGAGGTCGTCGTCGCGATCACCTCGGCCGCCGACGCCGCCGCCGTGGTTGCCACGGCCAACGAGACCGGTACGCCGGTCCGCGTGCTGGCCACCGGCCACGGCCTGCCGAAGCCGGTCACCGAAGGCATCGTCATCACGACGTCGCGCCTCAAGGGCGTGACCATCGACCCGGCCACGAAGATCGCCCACATCGAGGCCGGCTGCCGATGGGGCGACGTGATCGCCGCGGCGGCCGAGCACGGCCTGGCACCAATCGCCGGGGCCTCCGCATCGGTTGGCTGCATCGGCCTGCTGCTCGGCGGCGGGTACGGCCCGCTGGCGCGCACCTTCGGCATCGCCTCCGACTGGGCGCGTCGCTTCGAGCTCGTCACCGGCGCGGGTGAGGTGGTGACCGCGAGCGCGACCGAGCATCCCGACCTGTTCTGGGCCCTGCGCGGCGGCAAGGGCGGTTTCGGCGTCGTCACGTCGGTCGACGTCGAACTGGTGGAACTGAGCACCCTGTACGGCGGCTCGGTCTTCTTCGACGCGCCCGAGATCGACACCGTCGTCCGGACCTGGATCGACTGGACCACGACACTGCCGGAGGCCGCGACCACGTCGGCGGTGATCCTGCGGCTTCCGCCGTTGCCGTTCATCCCCGAACCGCTGCGCGGCAAGACCGTGCTCAACGTCCGGTTCGCGTACGTCAGTGACGCGGCGGAAGGCGAGCAGTTGTTCGCGCCGATCCGAGCGGCCGGAGCCGTACTGATCGACGCGCTCGGCGAGATCCCGGCCGCGAACATCGCGTCGATCCACAACGACCCGACCGATCCGGGCCCATCATTCGATCGGGGTGTCCTGCTCGACGAACTGGACGGTGACTTCGCGGACGCATTCCTCGGTGCGGTCGGCCCGGACCAGCAGGTACCGCTGATCGCAGTCGAGCTACGGCACCTCGGTGGCGCGGTACGGCGCGACGTCCCGGAGGGCAGCGCGGTCGGCGGCCGCCGCGGCGCCTACTCGTTCTTCTTCGTCGGCGTTCCCGACCCGAGCCTGTTCGAGACCGTCCTTCCCGGCGTGGCCGAGCAGGTGCTGGCCAGCGTGCAGAAGTGGACCTCGGCCGAGAGCACGGTCAACCTCGCCGACGGTTTCGCCGTACCGGGTTCGTACGAGGCCTGCTGGTCACCCGAGACCCGGGCCCGGCTGGACGAGGTGCGCTCGACCTACGACCCGGCCCAGCGCTTCCCCTACGGTCCGGTGCGTTAGCGGCGGGTTTTCTTCTCTTCCTTCAGGCGGGCGGCCTCGGCGAGGACGTCCGCCTGAATGCCCCGCTCGTGCTCGAGCCAGTCCGGGTTGTCTTCCCGGATCGCGTTGATGTCGTCGGTGGTCAGAGCGTCGGTGACGCCCGCACGGGCCAGGCCGCTGATCGACACGCCGAGCCGGGCCGCGACCACCGAGCGCGGGTGCGGCCCGCTCTTGCGGAGCTCCTGCAGCCACTCCGGCGGGTCGTTCTGCAGCGCGGTCAGCTCCTCGCGGGAGATGAACCCCTCCTGGAACTCGGCCGGAGTCGCCGGAAGGTAGATATCCAGCTTCTTCGCCGCAGTCGCGGGCTTCATGTCCTGAGAGGTCTTACGCACGGTCATTGGATCAGGGTATCCCGGCCCGACCGGTAGCCTGACCGCGTGACCTCTTCCTTCCGCCTCGGGTACGTCCCCGGCGTGACACCGGCCAAGTGGGCGCGGATCTGGGCCGAGAGGTTGCCCCGGACACCGATCGAGCTCATCCAGGTCGGCGCCGCCGACGCCGTCGGCCTCGTGCACTCCGCGGACGCGGACGCGGCCCTGGTGCGGTTGCCGATCGACCGCACCGGCCTGCACGCGATCCCCCTGTACGTCGAACAGACGGTCGTCGTGGTCCCGAAGGATCACGTCGTGACGGCGGCCGAGGAGGTCACGCTCGAGGACCTCGCCGACGAACTGATACTGCACCCGCAGGACGACGTACTGGCGTGGGAGCAGCCGTTGCCGGGCCGGGTGATCGACGACCGTCCTGCGACCACTGCGGATGCGATCGCGTTGGTTGCCATGGGCACCGGGTTGCTCGTCGTACCGATGTCGCTGGCGCGCCTGCACCATCGCAAGGACCTGACGTTTCGCCCACTGACGGACGCGCCCACGTCGCAGGTCGCGCTGACCTGGCCCGAAGACGCCGAGTCGGAGTTGATGGAGGAGTTCGTCGGCATCGTCCGCGGCCGGACCGCCAACAGCACCCGCGGCAGCCAGAAACCTCCGGAGCCGAAGAAGGCCGCGAAGAAGCAGGCCGCACCGAAGAAGCAGCAGCAGATCCGGCCGAACAAGGTCAAGGGCAAGCCCGGCCAACCGACCCCGAAGCGCAAGTACAAGCGCTGACCTGGTTCCCGGTTGAGCCTTCAACTATGATCGTCCTATGGCGATCTTCCGGCTCAACCATGCGGTGCTGTACGTGCGCGACGTGGCCACCAGCGTCGCGTTCTACCGCGATGTCCTCGGCTTCGGCTACACCGAAGGCGGCGACTCGTACCCGACCGCAGCCTTCCTGCGCGCCCCCGACTCCACCAACGACCACGACCTGGGCCTGTTCCAGCTCGGCGGTGAGGCGGGTGCCTCGGGCGCGGGCAAGACCACCGTCGGCCTCTACCACCTGGCCTGGGAGGTCGACACCCTCGGCGATCTGGCCGACCTCGCCACCAAGCTGCAGGCGGCCGGAGCCCTGGTCGGCTCGTCCAACCACGGCACCACGAAGTCCCTGTACGGCAAGGACCCGGACGGACTCGAGTTCGAGATCGTCTGGATCATCCCGGCCGATCAGCTCACCGACGCCGACCGCGAGCAGGGTGGAGTCACCCGCCTCGACCTCGACGCCGAACTGGCGAAGTACGGCCGTGACACGAAGAGCGGCGTCGGCATCTCACGCTGATCCGCGGACGATCTGGTCGCTGATCCGCAGGGAGTTGGCCAGGACGGTGAGGACCGGGTTCACTCCGCCGTTCGTCACATGGACGGAGGCGTCGGCGATCCAGACGTTGTCGTGACCCCACAGCCGTCCGTACGGGTCGGTCGCTGACCGCGTTGGGTCGTCGCCCATCCGGCAGGTGCCCGCTTGGTGCTGGCCGGTGCTCGCGCGTCCCGTCGTACCGAGTGTGTTGCGAGCGGTTCGGACCGCGCCGGCGGCTCGCAGCCACTCTTCGGCCTTCGCATTCATGAACGTCTGGGCGCGGACGTCCTCGGGGTGGATCGAGCCGCTGATCTTGGCGACCGGGTTGCCGAAGCGGTCGCGGGTCGCGGGGTCGATCCGGATGCGGGACTCGCTGGACGTGACCTCTTGGATGGGGCCGACGACCCGCAGCATGCGGCGGGCTTCGTGGCGCATCGCCTGCTTGGCGGCCAGGCCCGCGCGCGGGATCAGGCCGGCGCCGGTCAGATAGTCGTACGTCGCTGCTGGGGTCGGCACGAATTCGTTGGCCAGCATGCCGCCGCCGACGATCCCGTCGTTGCCGTGGCGGAAGTCGCAGGTCGCGATCGAGACACCGGGGCCGATCAGATCGGCCAGCTCGTCGTCGAACAGTCCGACAGCACCGGCGTACACGTGGGCCTGGAGGTAGCGGCCGACCTGGTCCTGGTTGTTGCCGAGGCCGTTCGGCTCGGCGGGGTGAGCGCTGTTGAGCAGGAGGCGCGGAGTCTCGGAGGCGCCGGCCGCGACGACGACTTCGGCGCACTCGATCGTGCGGCGCCAGAGCTGCCCGTCAACCAACGCGACCCCGACGACCCGCCCGTTGCTCACAACCAGCCGCTCGGCCGTGGTCCCGGTGACCAGCGTGCAGTTGCCGGTGGCGAGCGCGGCCGGGAGTGCCGTGTTGTGGGTACCGGCCTTTGCCTCGACCGGGCAGGCGAAGCCGACGCACTGGCCGCAGCGGACGCAGCCGGCGCGGCCTTGGTAGTCGACCGAATTGATCAGCAGCGGTACGTCGAGCGTGCCCCAACCGAGGGTTTCCGCCGCAGCCGCGAGTCGATGCGCCGGGCCGGTTCTGGGCAGTGGTGGCATCGGGAGTTCACGTGGTTCGTGCCAAGGGTCGGTTCCGCCGCCGCTGACCCCGAACCGTTGTTCGGCCAGGGTGTAGTACGGCGCCAGGTCGTCGTACGAGATCGGCCAGTCGGCCAACCCACTTCCCTCCGGTACGCCGTACGTCGTCGCCATCCGGAAGTCGCGCGGCACGAACCGCCACGCCTGGGCGCCGTACACCCGCGTGCCGCCGCCGACCGTGAACGCGTTGTTGCCCCAGTCGCCGTCGGGCGGCAGCGGGTACGACGTGACGCCGTCGACGACCGCGGTCCGGGGCCGGCCCTGCGGATCCGGATCAGTCGGTGCAGGCAGTCCCGCGACCGACCGGGGATTCCGCAGATGATCGCGAGCGAGCGACTCGGTCGGCGGATACTCCCCCGCCTCGACCACCAGCACGGTCCGGCCCGACTCGGCCAGCACCTGAGCCGCCGTACCGCCGCCGGCGCCCGACCCGATCACCACCACGTCGTACCGATCCGCCAACGCACTGCGCGGCGTGACCGTCAGCTCAGTCGTGACCGGATCCCAAGCCCCGCCAGCATCAGGTCGCCACCCGACCATCCGCCACGCGGCCTCCCCTGCGTAGTACCCCTGGGAGATCAGCCGGACCAGCCACGCCCCGTCCACATCCGTCAGCACCGCCTCCTCGGCAACCGACAGCGCGCGGACGACGCGGGGCTGCCAGTCCGGCCGGTCCACAGTCAGCACTCGCTCGATGAACGCAACCGCGCCGGCCTCCGCCGCGGACGGACTGTTGTCGGTTGGGCTGGCGTCAGCCGGTACGACGAGCTCCGCCAACCGTGTGAGCACCTGCTGCTGGGCCTCGGTCAGGACCACATCCGCCTCCGAAAGGTTTGTACTTGCCGGTCCATTTTTCCCGAGGAACGCTGGATCCATGGCACTCGACAACTATTACCTGCTCGGCCGGTCCGGCCTCCGGGTCAGCCGGCTCGCGCTCGGCACGATGAACTTCGGCACCGGCGGTTTCCACGGACCCTACGGCCGCACCGCCGACCAGGCCGGCGCGATCTTCCACACCTACATCGATGCCGGCGGCAACTTCATCGACACCGCCGACTTCTACACCGCGGGCGAGAGTGAGCAGATCCTCGGCAAGCTGATCGCAGAGAGCGCTCTCCGCGATCGCGTCGTGCTCACCAGCAAGTTCACCAACAGCGTGGACCCCGGCAACCCGAACGCCGGCGGCAACGGCCGCAAGCACATGATCCGCGCGGTCGAGGACTCGCTGCGCCGGCTGCAGACCGACTACCTCGACCTGTTCCTCCTGCACACCTGGGACCGGATCACGCCCATCGACGAGGTCCTGCGCACGTTCGACGACCTCACCCGCGCCGGAAAGATCAGGTACGCCGGACTGTCCGACGTACCGGCCTGGTATGCGGCTCGGGCGCAGAACGACGCCGTACCGATGGTCAACCTGCAACTCCCCTACTCATTGGCCGAGCGAACCATCGAGACCGAGCACGTGCCGATGGCGCAGAACCTCGGCCTCGGCATCACTGCGTGGAGCCCGCTGGCCAGTGGATTCCTCACCGGGAAGTACCGGCGCGACGAGGTCGAAGGGGTTGCCGGAGAAGGACGCCTGACCGGAGAGAGCGCTCCATCGCGTTCTTGGAGCGATCAGCACTGGGATCTGCTCAAGACTCTGCAGAGCGTCGCCGACGAGCTCGGCGTGACCATGGCTCAGGTCGCGGTGAACTGGGTCGCGACCCAGCCAGGCGTCGCCTCCGCGATCGTCGGGGCCAGCTCACCCGAGCAGCTCACCTCGACGATGGCCGCACTCGACTTCGACCTCCCCGCCCACCTTCGAGCCGACCTCGACACGGCGAGCGCCGTACCGGCTGAGTCGGTGTATCGGATGTTCACCCCGGAGTACCAGGGCTGGCTGGTCAGTGCAGGCACGAGGGTCGGCGACAAGCCTGCCGGTTATCAACCACCGGTCCTCAACTGGTCTTGACCCGCAGGTAGTCCAGACAGAGATCCAGGGCGTACTCGAGATGCTGGGCCGATCCGGACGACATCAGGATCGCGACGCCGCCCTGGATCGCCGCCATCAATGCGCCGGCCGCCCGGTGCGCATCGACGTCGGCGCGGATCTCACCGGCAGCCTGCATCTGATGGATCCCGGCCTGCAACGACTGCTGCCATTGTGCGAGCAGTTTGCCGGTCACCGCCTGCGCGGCGGGCGTGTGCCGTCCGATCTCGGTGATCAGTACGCCGAGCGGGCAGTGCACGCCTTGACGCCGATACTTCTCGACCACCGCATCGCGCCACTTCTGCCAGGCGTCCCAGCTGGTCAAGCGGCTGAGCTGGGGCTCCTGGTCCTCGATCACCCGCTCGGCCTCGCGCTCGGCGACGGCCATCAGCAGCTGCTCCTTGCCGCCGGGGAAGTAGTGGAACAGCTGACTCTTCCCGGTCCGGCTGCGCTGCCCGACGTCGTCGAGCGTCACCGCGGCGATCCCCCGCTCGCGGATCTCCCGGCCGGCCGCGGCCACGATTCGGTCCCGGGTCGCCTTCCCTTTCGCAGTCAGCACGACGTCGACTGTACCGGCTGGTCCAGAACCACGCGGGCCGCCGTACGGCGCGGGTTGTTGCGAGGGCTCGGTGATCTGACGAGACTGACCCGGTGAGACAGGCAGCCGGGCGATGGTGACGACGATCGGGGTGGTCGGGCCGTCGGACCTGGTCACCTCCACCTGCAAGATCATCGGATCCCAGCGCGGTATCGAGGTTCTGCCTCTGAAGTACCGCCGGGAGACCGATACCCCGAAGGTGATGGCCGCGGCGCCACCCAGCGTCGACGCCTGGCTGTTCACGGGTGTCGTCCCGTACCAGATCGCCGCGGCGAACGACCTGCTCGACCGCCCGGCGACCCACGTCGAGTACACGGGTGCCACGCTGCTGCGCGCGCTCGTCGAGCTGCTCGGTGACGGCCAGGACATCAAGTCGATGAGCATCGACGTACTGGACGAGGCCCAGGTGCACGAGACGCTGGCCGAGGCCGGGCTGCCGACCCGCGGCGTCAAGGTGCTGCCGTACCGGCCGGGGCTGAGCTCGGACGACGTACTGGAGTTCCACCGGGCCGCCAAGGCGACGGTCGCGATCACCTGCCTGCGGTCGGCGTACGACAAGCTTCGCACCGAGCGGCCGACCATCCGGCTCGCGCCGTCGATCCACTCCGTGCGCAGCGCGCTGAACAGCCTGCTGCTCGTCCACGACTCACTGCGCAGCGATGACGCTCAGATCGCGCTCGGCCTGGTGGAGATCGCCGCCGCCGGTGAGGTCGCGCTGCGGCGCGAGGCCGGCTCGCTCGGCGGCAGCGTCATCCCGTACGACGACAAGCGGTATCTCGTGGTGGCCACGCGCGGACCGCTTGAGCAGGCAACCGCGTCGTTCACCGAACTCGGGATGCTGAACCGGCTGAAGGAACAGTTCGGGCCGGTGCGGATCGGGTTCGGGATCGGCGGTTCCGGGATCGAGACCGAGGCGCTGGCGAAGCGTGCACTGGGACGCGCCAAGACGGCCGGGCGGACCGCGGCGGTCGTCTCGCTGCGCAACGACATCGACCTGATCCTGGTCGGCGGCGCGACGCCGCGCGCACAGCAGCGGTCGAAGCTTCAGCTCCTCGCTCAGCGCGCGGGGCTATCGAAGGCAACGCTCGAGCGGCTGCAGGAACTCGTGCACGCTGAGCCGGAGGACGGGGTGACCACGCGGTCGGTGGCCGAGCATCTGGGCATCCAGCCGCGTACGGCCCGGCGCGTACTGAACCGGCTGGAGCGGGCCGGCCTCGCGGATGCGACCGGTACCCAGATCGGGACCGGCAGCGGACGGCCGTTGGTCGTCTACCGCGTGCACCTCTGATCTAGTAGGGTCGGTGGTAATTACAGCCATGACCGTAATTACCACCAGGGGGCCCTATGCCTGAGCTGGCCGTGCACGGCGGGACCCCGGTCCGGTCGACTCCCCTCCCCTCGGTCTTCAACGCCTCCGGCCGGCGCTTCGGCGACGAAGAGGTCGCGGCGGCCGAGCGCGTGCTGCGCAGCGGCATCCTCTCCGCCACCTGGGGCTCCGAAGTGCCGGCGCTCGAGCAGGAGTTCGCGTCGTTGATGGGTGCGGGCCATGCCGTTGCCTGCAGCTCCGGTACGGCGGCCCTGCACCTGGCCGTGGCCGCGGTCAATCCGGAGCCGGGTGACGAGATCATCACCACGCCGATCAGTGACATGGGGACGGTCTTCCCGATCCTGATGCAGAACGCCGTACCGGTGTTTGCCGATGTCGATCTGGCGACGGGAAACCTGGATCCGGCCGCCGTCGAGGCTGCGATCACGCCGCGGACGAAGGCGGTGCTGGCGGTCCATCTGTTCGGCAAGCCGGCGCCGATCCGCGCGCTGCGGGCGCTGTGCGACAAGCATGGTCTGCTGCTGATCGAGGACTGCGCGCAGGCGTATCTCGCGCCAGTCGGCGACGTTTACGCCGGGCGGATCGGCGACATCGGATGCTTCAGCCTGCAGCAGAGCAAGCACATCAGCGCTGGTGACGGCGGACTCGTGGTGACCGACGATGCGGCGCTGGCGCGGCGGATGCGACTGTTCACCGACAAGGGCTGGCCGCGCGACACGGACGAGCGGACATACCTCTTCCTCGCGCTGAACTACCGGATGACCGAGCTCGCCGCCGCGGTCACGCGGGTGCAATTGACCCGACTCGCGCAGATCGTGGACGACCGTCGTACCAGCGCGGGCAAGCTGACCGCCGGCATCGGCGACCTGATCGGTCTCCTGCCGCCCCGGGACGACGACGATCACGTCTACTGGCAGTATCCGTTGATCCTGGACGGCAACATCAACCCCTGGGCGGCCGCGCTCACGGCCGAAGGCGTCCCTTGCACGCCTGGATATCTCAGGGAACCGTTGTACGCCGCTCCGGCCCTGCGCTCGAAGATCACGTACGGCGACTCCGGCTTCCCGCTCGGCGACATCGAGTACCCACCGGGCCTGTGCCCGAACGCCGAGGAGCTGATCGAGCGCCGCTTGCTCGTACTGCCCTGGAACGAGAACTACAGCGGCGCGGATGTGGACGACATCGCCACCGCGATCCGCAAGGTGCACACCGCCCTGGGAGCCTCATGACCGACGCACCACTGCTGCTCGACTGCGACATCCTGGTCGGGCATGACGTGACCACCGGCCGGTGGAGCCGTCCGGAGCGAGTTCGGGAGGTGTTCGCCGGGACCGGGATCTCCGGTGGGGTGGTGTCCTCGTTGCGGGCGGTGCATTTCGACGTACCGTCCGGAAACGACGAAGCCCGGGAGGTTGCTGAGGGCAACGGTTGGACGAACTGCCCGGTGCTCGATCTGCGCGATCCGCTGGGGGCCGAGCGGGAGCTGGAGCGGTTGCTGGCGAGCGAGCGGCCCGCCGGGATTCGGTTGGCTCCGACGGCGCAGGCGGTTGATCCGTCGTACCCGTCCTTCGGGCATGTGGCGCAGCTGGTCGTGGCGGCGGGGCTGACCCTGTTCGTCGAGGGCGACGTGCGGGTGAGCGGGCCGGCGCTGCGGGGGCTCGGGGCGCGCGTGGTGTTCCTGGACACGCATTTCTACTACCTGGGCGACTTCGTACTGCTGGCGCGCGCGGAGCCCGGGTTCCACACCTCGACCCGGATGCTGACCGGGCCGGACTCGTTGGAGATCGTCGCGGCCGAGGTCGGCGCGGACCGCCTGGTCTTCGGCACCCGGACGCCGTTCCACGAGACCTACTCCGTGCTCGGCCGCCTGCTCAGCTCGAAGCTGACCGCGGCCGAGATCGCCCAGGCGGGCAGTCAGTCCCTGACCAAGCTGCTGGAGCCGTGATGCTGATCGACGTCCACGCCCACTGGGGTCCGTGGTTCTTCTCGATGGAGGTCGGCCCGATCGAGGTCAACCTCGACCTGATGGACCGCTTCGGCATCGACCTGCAACTGGTCTCCTCGATCGAATCCATCGTGTACGACGCTCCCGCGGGCAACCGTGCGCTCGCCGAGCAGCTCCCGGCCGACGACCGCCTCCGCGGCATGCTCGTCGTCGACCCCCGCCGTCTCGACGAGGCGCGCGCCGACCTCCGCGACCTCGTCACCGGCAACGATCGCTGGGTCGGCGCCAAGATCCACACCGAGTACAGCCGCACCCCGATCACCAGCCCCGCCATGCAGGCCGCGATCGAGCTCACCACCGAGTTCGGCCTGCCCACCCTCGTCCACACCTGGGGCGACACCGTTCTCGACCTCGCCGATCTGGCGGCCCGAGTCCCCGACGCCCGCCTGATCGCCGGTCACATGGGCGCCGGCGCCTGGCGCCAGGTCCCCGAAGCCGCCCGCCGCGCCGGCAACATCTGGTTCGAGCCCTGCTGGTCCGCCCCCGACGCCGACCGCATCCGCTGGATCCTCGACCGGATCGGCCCCACCCGCCTGATGTTCGGCACCGACGCCACCCTCATCGACCCCTCGGTCGCCCTCGGCGCCCTCACCGCCGCCGCCCTCACCCCCGCCGAAGCCGAAGCCATCCACCACCAGAACGCCGAGGCCCTCTTCGCCCTGTAACCGCCCTAACGTCCGAACGCCCGCAGTACGTGGTCGGCGTGTTCTCGGACGCTAGCGACTTGGGGCGACGAAGACGATGATGTCGGTCTCCGGGCCGCGGACCTCGGGCTCGATCCAGCCGAGGCGACGGTAGAAGGCCAGGGTGTCGAAGTTCTGGTTCCACGCCAGGAGCCAGGCGCGGGGACGCTCGGCGGTGGCCGTCTCCAGGAGCTTGCGACCGAGGCCGGTACCGCGAGCGTGCGCCAGTACGCCGAGTTCGTCGATCTCGAGCGCACCGACCAGCAGTTCGTCGACCTGTTCGGGCCCCAGCCGCTTCAGCACGCTTCCGTACGACCGGTCCGTCCGGAACGGGGCAGGCGTGGTCCACCCCGTGACGAATCCGGAGATCCGCCCGTCGTCGGACCGCTCGATCCACGCCTGGAAGCCGTCGCGCAGCACGTCGCCCTCCAGCCGTTGCCGGAAGGCGGCGCGGGTCTCGGCCGGGTCCCGATGCTCGAACGGCGGTGCCGTGAACACCTCCACGTACGCCTCGGTCAGCTCGTCCGCGATCTCGAGGAGGTCCGCCTGATAGCTCTGCACCGGGACACGGTAGCCGGATCTCAGCCCGGCGTCGCGGAGATCGTCTCCAGCTCGGCCCGGAACTGCGGCAGCATCCAGCGCAGCGGCTGGTCGAGCACCCGCCCGATGGTGGACTCGTCCACCTTCAACAGGTTGGCGATCCGGGCGAGCGCGTCCGGCTCGTCGGTCGCCGCGTACAGCAGGTGCACGACCTCGTGCCGGTGCGCAAATACGGCCAGGGCCGCAGCGGCCAGGCCCGCGTCGATGGCGGGCGGCTGCGTCTGCGGCGGGTGGATCTCCGGCTGCGCGGGCGTGGTGTCGTGAACGATTTCGATTTCCCCGTTGAGTGTCACGCCCTTCTCAACCTGACGAAGCATCGATGGGTTACGACCCGGGTAGCCAGCCGACCTTCCCGATCAGGTACGTCGCCCCGACCAGCGCCACGATGTCGATCACCGTATGCGCCACGACCAGCGGCATCACCCGGCCCCACCGCCGGTACAGATAACAGAAGATCACCCCCATGATCACGTTCCCCGCGAACCCGCCGGCGCCCTGATACAGGTGGTACGACCCGCGCAGCAACGCGCTCGCCGCCGTACTGCGCCGTACCGACCACCCCAGCTGATCGAGCCGCCGGTTCAGGTACCCCAGCACGATCACTTCCTCCAGTACGGCGTTCTGCGCGGCGACCGCGATCAGAATCGGGATCCGCCACCAGTAGTCCGGCAACTGCGCCGGATCCACGCTCAAATTGGCCCCCGACGCGTAGGCCAGCAGATAGAACCCCAGCCCGGCCCCACCGATCACCGCCGCGACCGCGGTCCCCCGGCCCAGATCCCGCAGTCGCTCCCCCAGATCGAACCCGATCGTCCGCAGCGACTCCCCACCCCGCAGCAGAAAGTGCCCCACCAACGCCACCGGCACCAGCGCCGTCACCACCGCGAACACCTGCCACGCCAGATCCAGCCAAGGCCGTCCCGGTGCCCGCGACCCCACGATCACCGCCGTCTGCCCACTGATCGGCTTGGCCGACGTCAAGATCCCCGTGAACGAGATGAGCGCCGCCACCCCGGAGGCCCCGAGCGACAGCGCCAGCACCAACCAGACCTCCCGCCCCAACACCCGCCGCGAAGCCAGTTGCGCCGTACCGGCCGCTGGCTCGCCCACCGAACTCGTCATACCCCCAACTATCCCCGCCCGTTCCACCCCCTCAGAAGTCGATCCGCAGTACGGCGCGGCGACGGCCCGGGCGGCTGACCTCGGTGAAGCCGGCGTCGGCGAACATGGCGAGCGTCCCGACGGATCCGCCGTCCACGAAATCCGGGTAGCCCTCGACGGCTCGGGCGCCGCGGTCACGGGCAAAGTCCGCGGCGGCTCGGGCGAGGGCGCTGCTGATACCTCGCCGCCGATAGCCGACGCGGGTGACGAAACACGTCACCGCCCAGACGGTCGCGTCCGCCTTGTCCTCCTGACGCCCTTCCCAGGGGACGCGGTTGTCGCGCAACAACCTCGGGTGATCCGCCCGCGGCGCAACTGCACACCACGCCACCGGCTCACCGTCGAGATACGCGACCAAGCCGCTCGTCGCCGACGCCTTCCGATCACCGCAGGCCGTCTGATCGCGCAGGCGGGCAGCAAGCTCCTCCGGCCCCTCAGTCCGCCAGGTCTCCTTCGGCAACATCCGGAACCGCTGACACCAGCAGCGCGACGTGTCCCCCGTCGTACCGAAGATCGCCTGCAGGTCCTCCCACGCCGCCTCGTTGGCCGGCACGATCCTGAGCTGATCCGCCCGGACAGGCTCCCGGGACCCGCGCGGCCGGGAGCGCTCTCCCGAGGTTTCTGCGCGACCTGCGGCACCGGCTCAAACGTCAACCGAACCTCCACGGCATCACCCGCGTCCAGACCTGCAGGCTTCCGTACGGCGTCCTTCAGCGGCAGGAGGTAGCTACCGTCCTTCGGCCACAACGAGGTCTTCCAGCCGGCGCTGCCGATCCGGACTCGGACCGGCAGCATCCCCCACGCCCGATACCCCACGGCCGCGGCCCGCAGGTCGGCGCTCTCCTCGTCCGGAACCGGCACGAAGTAGTACGGCGCTGGGCCGCGCCACTCGATGACCTCGCCGCTGAACTCCAGGTCCATGAGCCGATGCTAGGGCTCGTTCCGGACATCCCACTTCCGGATTCCTAGGCGAGTTGCTGGGGAGATTCCGGTGGGAGTTGGGTGACGCGGTGGCCGGTGTCGGACTGCCAGTACAGGACCGAGCGACCGGAACGGCGTCGCTCGAGCAGACCGGCCGCTGTCAGGATCCGGAGGTGGTCGGAGATGGTTGCGAGGGACAGGCCGGTGGCGGCGACCAAGGCCGTCGTACTGATCGGGTCGATGGCGGCGGTGAGGATCCGGGCGCGGTTGCGGCCGAGGAGGTCAACCAGAGGCTCCGCCAAGGCTCGCGTTCCGGCGAAGATGCCGGTCACCGGGTAGGTCAGGGCGAACCGGTCCGGCAGTCGCCAACTGACACTGACGCGTTGGGTATGCGTGGCGATGAACATCAGCGAACGACCGCGGACGTCGGTCACCGGGTAGTCCCAGCGGTTCACCTGAATCCGCCCGTCGCCAAGCCACTGCACGTCGGGTCCCAGCCCACGCAGCACGCCGGACCAGCCCTGCTCGCTGAGGCGCGCGGTCCGCGATACGATGTCGGCCTGGAGCAGGCGGCGGCGTCGCGGCCAATCCGGCTCGACGGTGTGTGTCCAGACCCAGGTGAGGAGATCCGCGACGCTCGCAGCGAGAGCGCTCTCCGATTCCAGGATCGCGGGCAGGGGGTCACGCACGACCCGCAGATCCGCGCGGATCTCGTCGTCGGTCAGGCGTAAGAGCGCGTCGAGTTCGTCGGCCAGCTTGGCGTCGGGATCGAGCGGCAGGCTGGTCAGGAAGTCCGCGGTCCAGCTACGCCCGAAAGCGCTCTCCAGCAACGCCGCCCAGACCGGCTCGGCGGCCAGCCGCGCCTCGAACGCCGGCCGGTGCGTGTCCTTCCAGGCGCGGAACCAGGGCTCGACCGGCCGCAGCAGCAACTTGAGCGCCGACACCGTCTCGGTGAGCTCGGACGTGGCGAATCGGGCGTTCGCCAAGGTGTCGGCGTCGACGAGAAACTCGGACAAGGTTTCGCCTCCATCCGAAACTGTAGGACCCGGCAGTGTCACCACCGAAGCTTCCAACCATGACCCAGTCCCCACCGATCACCCCGTCCACCGCACCCGCCGTACCTGGTGGACCGCCTGTCGCCGCGGCTGCCGGAACGCCGACCTATCGGCAGATCTTTGCGAACGCCGAGTTCCGCAGTCTGTGGATCGGGAGCGCGCTCGGCAACGCCTCCTCGACCATGACCAGCCTGACGCTCGCCTTGCTCGTGAACGCGGCGACCGGCTCGGCCCTCCTCGCGGCGCTCGTCATGTTCGGTCCGTCGCTCGCGCAGGTACTCGGCGTCTCGACGCTGATGTCGGCGGCCGACACCGCGCGCCCGCGCCGGATCCTCGTCGTACTCGCCGTCCTCTCGACCGTGGCGGTCACCGCTCAGGCCGCCTTCCAACTTCCGGCCGCGGCCCGGCTGGGACTCGCACTCGTGGTCGCCTACGGGTTGTCGATCGGCTCCGGTGTCCGCTGGGGGCTGCTCAACGACATCGTCGCCGCGGACCAGTTCATCCTCGGCCGCTCGGCGATGAACCTGTCCGTCGGCGCCATGCAGATCGCCGGCTTCGGCATCGCGGGATTGTTGCTACAGGCAATGAGCCCGTCCACGGTCCTCTGGCTGGCGACCGCGTGCTCCGCACTCACGATCCCGGTCATCCGCTTCGGCCTCCGCGACCGCGCCCCGCGCCGCGGCGCCCGGACCAGCCTCGCCGAAACCTGGCGCGGCAACCGCCGCCTACTCAGCCAGGCGCGTACCAGGCCGCTGCTGCTCGCCCTCACCATCCCCAACGGCCTGATCGTCGGCTGCGAAGCACTTTTCGTCCCGTACGCCGGTGCGCACGCCGGCTGGCTTCTCGCAGCCGGAGCCGCCGGCATGCTGTCCGGCGACCTCGTGGTCGGACGGTTCCTCACCCGCACCCAACGTCGCCGCGCCGGTCAGTACCTCCGGTTCGTCCTGGGTGTCCCGTTCCTGGCCTTCGCCCTCGACCTCCCGCTCGTCCTCCTCGCCGCCGCCGTTGCGCTGGGCAGCTGCGGCTACGCCGCCTCGCTCGCCCAGCAAGAGGTGCTCGTCGAACTCACTCCCCCGGATCAACGCGGCCAGGTCCTCGGCATCGAGTCCGCCCTCCGGATGACGACGTTCGGCATCTGCGCCATCCTCGCCGGTACTCTCGCCGACCTCACCGCTCCGGCCCCGGCAATCGCTCTCTTCGCCGCCGCCTCGCTGGTTGCCTCGGTCGCTCTGACCGTTCCGCTCTCCCGGATCATGAACCCGACGCGGATAGGGTCTGGGCATGGAGGCTGTGCGGCTGACGAACGTCTCGAAGCGGTACGGGCGACGGGAGATCCTCAGTGAGGTCGATCTGCGGGTCGAGGCCGGTGAGCTGCTCGCGTTGGTCGGTGCGAACGGGTCGGGGAAGTCGACCGTTCTGAAGCTGATGGTCGGGTTGTCGCGACCGACCTCGGGGACGGTACGACGGTCCGCGCAGGTGGTCAGCTACGTGCCGGATGTGTTCACGTCGCACGACCGGTTGTCGGCGTCGGCGTACTTGCGGCACCTGGGCCGGATTCGCGGGCTCAGTTCGGGAACGGCGAGAGAGCGCTCTTCGGTGTTGCTCGAGCGGCTCGCGTTGACCGGTGGCGCGGATACGCCGATGCGGAAGCTGTCCAAGGGGAACGCGCAGAAGGTCGCGCTCGCGCAGGCGTTGCTGACACCGCCTGAGCTGCTCGTCCTCGACGAGCCGTGGGCCGGCCTCGACGCAACCGCTCATGCGACTCTCCGCGAGCTTCTCACCGAGACCGCTCACGCCGGCGCCGCCGTCGCGTTCACGGAGCACTCCACCGACACCGTCCGCTCCACGGCGACCAGAACCTGCGAGCTGCACGAGAGAGCGCTCCACGACGTTTCCCACCCCGGCGCACTGACGGAGATCGTGCTGGCGCCAGGTCCCGAACTCGACTGGTCCACGCGGCCCGAGGTGCTCGAGGTTCTTCACGGCGCCGCCGGTACGACGCTCGTCGTACCGACCGGGCAACACGATGCGGTACTGCTGGCGGCGCTCTCCCAAGGCTGTTCGGTGCGGAAGGTGAACGCCCGGTGAGCGCTCTCTACCGATTTCTGATGACCAGCGTGCTGCTGTCCCAGCGGTACCTGCCGCCGACCCTGATCTTCCTTGCTGCGCTCGCGGTCGGTACGACGTCGGACAACGGACCGCTCCAGTCGTCGTACGCGTTCTGTGTCCTGGCGATGCTCGTGTGCACCACCTGGCTGACCGTCTCGATCGTCAACCACGAGGACCCGACCCAACGCCGGATCACCCTCGTGATGATCGGCAGCTCGGCCAAGGTCCTCGCGATGACCGTCGCGGTGATCCTCACCTGGTGCGTCCCACTGATCGTGATCGGCCTCTGCTACCCGCTCATCACCGGCAAGCACGTCGTCACCGCCGGCATCCTCACCATCGGCGTCGTCGCCCACCTCACCGCAGCCCTGGTCGGAATCGCCATCGGCCTGCTCTGCTCCCGACTCGTCATCCCCCGCATCGGCATCGCCATGCTCACCGCAGCCGCCGCCCTCCTCGCGGTGCTACTCATCCGCTGGATCTCCCCCATCCGCGCGCTCATGAGCCTCCTCTCCAACAGCAACCGCTCCCCCGCCAACTCGGCTCTGCCGCTCACCCTGCTAGCTCTTCTGAGCGCGGCCCTCCTCGCCGCTGCCCTGCTCACCACCCGCGCCATCGCCGACCGCAGGGAATAGCTCAGCGGCTGAAGCCGGCGGTTAGGCCGCTTAGGAGCTGGCGGCGGCCTACGGCGTAGAGGATGACTATGGGGAGGGTGGTGAGGACTACGGAGGCGAGGACGGCGGGGACGTTGACGCTGTATTGGCCTTGGAAGGTCCAGAGGGCCAGGGGCAGGGTGCGTTGTTCGGGGCTTTGGGTGAGGATGAGGGGCAGCAGGAAGCCGTTCCAGACGCCGAGGCCGTTGTAGATCGCGACCGTCACCAACGCGGGCCGGGTGAGCGGTAGGGCGAGGGTGCGCAGCATGCCCCACTCGGTGGCGCCGTCGACGCGCATGGACTCGAAGAGTTCCTTGGGGACGTCGCGGATGAAGTTGGTCAGTACCAGCACGGAGAGCGGGATCGCGAACGCGATCGACGGCAGCACGATCGCGAGCAGGCTGTCGTACAGGTGCATCCGGATGATCAGCAGGTAGACCGGGATGATGGTCGCCTGCAGTGGGATCGCGAGCCCCATCAGGAACAACCCGTTGACGCCGGCGAGGAAGCGGCTGCCGGCGCCACGCACGATCGCGTACGCCGCCAGGAACGAGATCGCCACCGCCGGGATGATCGTGCCGGCCGTGACGATCACGCTGTTCACGAAGTACCGCGGGAAGTCGGACTGGATCACCAGCTGGTAGTTCGCCGTCGTCGGAGCATCCGGCAGTGCGAACGGATTCTGGCTGAAGTACGCCGACTGGTCCTTGAAACTCGTCACCACGATCCAGTACAGCGGGATCATCACGACTACCAGCCACAACCATCCGGCCGAGCCGCCGAGCCAGTTCAACCGCAGCAGTTTCCGCATCTCAGGCTCCCTCCTGCTGACTGGCCGTCGTACTGCCGCCGAGCCGGCGCAGCAGCAACGCCAGCGCGAGACCGATCAGCACCAGCAGTACGGCGATCACGCTTGCCGGGCCCATCAGGTTCGCCTGGAACCCACGCTTGTACATGTCCAACGCGAGCACCCGCGTCGCATCGCCGGGACCACCCGCGGTGAGCACGAAGATCAGGTCGAAGAAGGTCAGCGACCCGACCACCATCAGCGTCGACGACGTGATGATCGTGTACTTCAGCTGCGGCACCGTGATACTGAAGAACTGCCGGATCCGCCCGGCCCCGTCGATCTCGGCCGCCTCGTACATCGTGGTCGGGATCTGCCGGACACCGCCCTGATAGATCAGCGAGTGGAACGGGATGAACTGCCACGACACCACGAAGATCACCACCCCGACCGCGAGGCCACTGCGGCCGAGCCAGTCCTGGGTGAGGAACCCGATCTTGAGGCCGGCCCCGAGCCCGAAGTTCGGGTCCAGCAACGCCTTGTAAGTAATGGCGATCGCGGCCGAGCTCAGCAGCAACGGCACGAAGTACAGCACGGCGAGCAGCCCGCGGTACCGCTGCCGGCCGGCCAGGAAGGTTCCGATCAGCAGACTCAGCGGCGTCTGCACCGCCCAGGACAGGATCATGATCTCGAACGTCACCCAGATCGCATGCGGCAAGCCGGGATCGGACAGCACCGATCCCCAGTTCGCCAGCCCCGCTGGATGAATCGGGCCCAACCCGTCCCACTGCGCGAAGCTCAGCACCAGTACGCCGACCAGCGGCACCACCCCGAACACCACGAACATCAGCAGCGCCGGAAACACCATCCACCCGACCGCACCGGTCCCGTGCGAGGAACCAGTACGACGGGTGACCACTCGGCCCGGGCCACCCGCCGTACCAGAGCTCACTTGCCGATCACCGCGTTCATGCTGTCGGCGAACTGCTGGGGTGAGATCGACAGCTGGAAGAGTTTGGCGATGTTGTCGAGCAGCGTCTCGGCCTGGGTCGGGCTGAGCGCCTGGTCCCACGACTGCGCGAAGGTCTTCGCGTTCGCCGAGGTGTTGTAGACGAAGTTCAGCCACTCGGAGTCGCTCTTGTCGGTGATCCCGGCCAGCCGGTCCTTCGAGCTCTTCGCGACCGAGATGCTCCCCGACTTCACCCAGGCGTCGACCGACGCGTCGTCGAGCGTGTTGTTGGCCAGGAACTTCTTCGCGGTCTCCTTGTCGGCGGCACTCGCCTTCGACGAGATCGACAGGTACTGCCCGGGGTTGCCGACCGTGTCGCTCGGATCGCCCTTGCCGCCGTCGACGCCGGGGAAGTTCATGTAACCCAGGTGACCGCCGGTCACGAAGTCCCCACCAGCGGACTTCATGTTCCCGTAGGTCCACGCGCCGTGCAGCATCATCGCGGCCTTGCCGGTGAACAGCAGCGCCTGGTCGGCGTTGGAGTCCGCGGTGATCGAGGAGAAGCCCTTGATGAACCCGCCGGCCTTGATCAGCTTCTGCATCTCGTCGAGCGCCTTCAGCGCCGACGGGTCCGACCAGCCGTTCGCCTTGCCCTCGAAGATGTTCTGGAAGACCTCACTGCCGCCGATCCGGTCGAACAGGAACTCCAGCCACATCATGTTGGTCCAGCGCGACTGCCCGCCGAGCGAGAACGGCGCGATCTTGGCGGCGTTGAACTTCGGCACCAGGTCCATGATGTCGCCCCACGACTGCGGCGGCTGCGCACCGATCTTGTCGAACGCGCGCTTGTCGTAGAACAGCACGATCGGCGTCGTGGTCTCGACCGGCATCGCGTAGATCTTCCCGCCGACCGTCGCCGCCCCGAAGGCCGACGGGAAGATCGACTCCTTGAGCGCCGCATTCTGCCCGAAGAAGTCGGTCAGGTCCTCGACCTGACCCGCATCCACGTAGCTCTTCAGCCCGCCGCCACCCCAGCCCCAGATCAGCGTCGGTCCCTGCCCGGCCCCGATGGCGGTCTTGATCTTCTGCTTGAACGCGTCGTTCTGGAACTCGGTCGTCTTCAGCTGCGTGCCCGAGTTCGCGTCGTTGAACCGCTTGACCTGCGCCTCCCGGATGCCCTGCTGCGGCTGCCCGGTGAGGAACCAGTACGTCGCACCGCTTCCGGCCGCGCCGCCACCGGTGGAACCCGGCGTGGTCTTCGGGCCGGACGTGCCGCAGGCGGCCAGCATGCTGACCGCCGCCAAGCTCAGAAACGTACGACGGGCCAGACCATTCGGTTGCGGCGTCAGGGGTTCCACTGTGATCTCCGTCTCCGTGAAGGTGTTTCGTAACGTAGGTTTCGGTGATACCACTGTCAAGACGTCGGCGAATATTGCCGAATGCGTTATAGAGCTGGTCTTTCACCCGTGCGGCGACTTGCGAATCGGTTCGAAACTTTTCGATAATCGACCGTCCACGAAAAGGGGGAACACGATGCCACGACCGAAGGCCGCCGTGACGCTGGCGACCGTCGCGACCACCGCCGGTGTCTCGATCGCGACCGTCTCCAAGGTGCTCAACGGCCGCAGCGACGTCTCCTCCGCGACCCGCGCCCGGGTGCAGGAACTGCTCAACCAGCACGGGTACGTCGGCCGCCGTCCCGAGACCGTGGTCCGGGACTCGGTCGAGCTCTTCTACCAAGGGGCCTTGAACAACTACTCGGTCGAGGTCATCCAGGGCGTGGTCGAGGCCGGACAGTCCGCCGACGTCGACGTCGTACTGAATGCGCATCCGCGGCGGGAGTCCACCGTCACGGACCGCGCGAGCCGGTGGATCCGCGAGCTGATCGCCGGCGGCCGCCGGGCCGCGATCGGGATCACCAGCGAACTCACCGACGCCGACCTCGCCGCACTCTCACGAGCCCGGCTCCCCTTGGTCGTCATCGATCCCGCGAACATCCCCGAGCCGGACGTGACCAGCGTCGGGTCAACCAACTTCGCCGGCGGCATGGCCGCGACCCAGCACCTGCTCGAGCTCGGGCACCGGCAGATCGCCTACCTCGGCGGCCCGCCCACCTCAGGCTGCAACCAGGCGCGCCTGAGTGGCTTCCGCAGTGCGATGGAGGCCGCCAGCGCCTCCGTACCGCGGCACTACATCTGGCAACGCGACTTCCTGTACGACGACGGCGTGGCCGGCGGCTCCGCCCTCCTCGACCTGCCGGACCGGCCGAGCGCGATCTTCGCCGGCAGCGACGAGGTCGCCCTCGGCGTGATGGAGGCGGCCCGCTCCCGCGGCCTGCGGATCCCCGAAGACCTCAGCGTGGTCGGCTTCGACGACACCCAGGTCGCCCGCCTCGCCTCACCACCCCTGACCACGGTCAAACAGCCCCTGCGCGAAATGGGCGCCGTCGCCCTCCGCACCGCGTTACGCCTGGCGGCCGGCGACCCTGTCGACTCCCATCACGTGGAACTGGCCACCACCCTCATCATCCGCGACTCCGCCACCCAATTCACGGCGAATTGATCGCATTACTTGCGCAGTAACCCCGGGAATAGCTACCGTTGGGTGTTTGTGTCTGAAACAAAAAAAGTTGCCCTGATGGGGCAACTAAGACCAGATTATCAGACAGTCCGAGGGTTTGCAAGATCGGGGACAGCGTGACGGATCACCAGCTGGCACAGGAGATCGCCGAAGAACAAGGGCAGGTGGCGATCATGTACGAACGACTCGACGTATTGCGCGAAAGGGCACGCGGTGAACTCGGCCGCGTGCAGCTCGAGACCACCGTCGACAATCTGCAGGGCCTGAGCGAACGCGAATCATTCACCAAGCTTTTCTCCAGCCGATTCGCGCAGCTGTCGTCGGTGGAACGCGGCCTGTGTTTCGGCCGGATCGACGAGACCGACGGCGAGCGGTTCCACATCGGCCGGATCGGATTGTTCGACGAGGAGTACGACCCGCTCCTGATCGACTGGCGCACGCCGCTCGCCCAGTCCTTCTACCGCGCGACTCCGGCCGCGCCGCTCGGCGTCACCCGGCGCCGGCACATCCGGCTGCACGGGCGGACCGTGGTCGGCGTGGACGACGACGTCCTCGATCTCGACGCGCTCCAGGACAGCGACCGCAGCACGTTGATCGGCGAGGCCGCGCTGATGTCCTCGCTCGGCGCCAGCCGGACCGGCCGGATGAACGAGATCGTCGCGACCATCCAGACCGAGCAGGACGAGATCATCCGCTCCGAGCTGCCCGGCGTACTGGTGGTTCAGGGTGGTCCCGGTACCGGCAAGACGGTCGTCGCGTTGCACCGCGCGGCCTACCTGCTCTATACGCATCGCGAGCAGTTGGCGCGGACCGGCGTACTGGTGGTCGGGCCGAACACGACGTTCCTGCGCTACATCGATCAGGTACTGCCGTCGCTGGGCGAGACCGACGTCGTACTGGCGACTGTTGGCGAGCTCTATCCCGGAGTGGAGGCCACCGCTACGGAAGGAGCTGCTGCCCAGCGGGTGAAGGGCGACCTCGCGATGGTCGACGTCCTCGCCCAAGCGGTGGAGAACTTCCGGCGGGTCCCGGAGGCAGCGATGGAGTTCAAGGTCGATCAACACGAGCTGGTACTGCGGCCCGCGGCTGTCCGGAAGGCGAAGGAGAAGGCACTCGAGTCCGACGAGCCACACAACCCGGCCCGCCGGGTCTTCGTCCGACGGATTCTGAAGGTGCTCACCGATCAGGTTGTCGACAAGATCGGCCGCCAGTACGTCGGCGAGGAGGACATCGAGGACATCCACAAGGAGCTGGCCGAGGACGACCGTGTGCAAGGCGTTCTGGACCATCTCTGGCCGGAGCTCACTCCCCAACTCCTGGTCAGCGTGCTGCTCTCGTCACCCGAGCGACTGGCCGCCGCGGCGCCGCAGCTTAGCGAGGACGACCGCGCCGCGATCCTCCGGCCGATCGACGCGCCGTGGACGACGTCCGACGTACCGCTGCTCGACGAAGCCGCCGAACTGATCGGCGAACTCGACGCCGCGGTCGCAGCCCGGAGGCAACAGGCAGCTGCCGCCGAAGCCGAAGCGGCGGATGCCTGGAAGTACGCGCGCGAGGTCGTCCAGGTGCAGCTGGAGGCCGAGAACATCGTGGTGATGCCCTGGGAGATCGAGCAGTTCGAGAATCTGGTGCACAAGCGCCAGGAGCTGATCGAGAACCCGGGCACGGTTTCCGAGCGCGCGTCGTCGGACCGCAGCTGGGTCTTCGGGCATCTCATCGTCGACGAGGCGCAGGAGTTGTCGGCGATGGACTGGCGGCTGCTGATGCGCCGCTGCCCGCGCCGGTCGATGACGCTGGTCGGCGACATCGCCCAGACCGGTACGGACGCCGGGGTGAAGTCGTGGGCCGGACTGCTCGAACGCTACGCACCACGTCGCTGGCGCAGCGCCGAGCTGACCGTCAACTACCGCACGCCGACCGAGATCATGACGGTCGCGGCCGACGTACTGAAGGCCATCGATCCCACCCTCCGGCCGCCGGTCTCGGTCCGCGAGGGTGACAGCGAGCCGTGGATCCGCGCCGTACCGACCGAGGAGTTCGCCGACGCGCTCGCCACCGCGATCAAGACCGAGCGCGCGGCGATGGACGACGGCCGGCTGGTCGTGCTGGTCCCCTCACCCCGGTACGACGAACTGGCCGGCGTACTGGATGATGTTGCCCGTAGCAACGACCCTGGCGTGCTCGACGCACCGGTCGCGCTGCTCGACGTCACGCAAGCCAAAGGCCTCGAGTTCGACTCGGTCCTGATCGCCGATCCCGCCGGCATCATCGCCGAGTCCCCTCGAGGCCTCTCCGACCTGTACGTCGCCGTCACCCGCGCCACCAAACGCCTTGGTGTGCTGGCCGACGGTGACCTACCGCAGGTCTTAGCCGTACAGGGCCAGTGACTGCGTGGCCTTCGTCAGGACCGCACCCAGCAGGGTGCGGTCCTGCAGGCGACCGCCGACGGTGACCTCGGCGCTCGCGGTCTTGGCACCGTGGAAGCCGATGTAGCGCGTCGCCACCCAGCGCGTCTCCGACCCACTGCGGTAGGTGTAGACGAGTGTCGAGATCCGCAGCGGTCCCTGGTGCATCGTTGACGTGGCCGTGCCGTTCTGGAGACCGAGAATCTTCAGCCCCCGGGTGCCTTTGAGCGCCTTCTGCTTGTTCAGCGCGGCGGTCGCCGTGCCCGGGTGGCTGTCCAGATCGGCGTCGATGCGGATCATCCGCGGTACGGCGCGGTCGGCAAAACGGCCTTCACCGTTACCGAGCGCGGTATACTTCCAGGACTTCGGCAGCACCGCGGACGCATGACATCCGTACACCGGGTCGCAGTCGAAGTTCCGCTGGCCGTAGGTCAGCGCCGAGCTGTTGCTGGCAGCAACAACCTGCGCGTCGGCCTGCGCCACCCCCAGCAGCGCCACCCCGGTGGTGCCGAGGGCGGCCAGACCGATCATGAATCGCTTCATCATTTCCTCCCCAACTGTTGCTCTTGCCGATGAGACGCCGGTCACGCCCTACTGGTTGGATCACGGATTGGCAGCTTCGTTTGGTGAGCACCGCGTAAAATCCTCATCACAGCGGGTGAGATCGCGCGTCGAATGTGTTAATTCCGTGATCTCAGGCCTGCCGAAGCCCCCACACCTGCCGTACTGTGCCGGACCATGCACAGAAGTGAGCCGGCCCGCCCGAATGCCCTCCGGTCGGTGCTCCTCTTCCTCCTGGTGAGCGCGCTGTCCGGTGCGCTCGTCGCCGGTCTGGCGCTCCCGCTGGCCGGCCTGGCCGGCGTGACCACGGCGACCGCGCACAACACGGTCCAGTTCCTCCCGCAGGACCTGGAGATCCCGCCGTTGCGGCAGAAGACCGTCATCCAGGCGGCCGACGGATCGCAGATCGCCACCCTCTACCAGGAGAACCGGACCGAGGTCCCGCTGAAGGCGATCAACCCGATCATGCTGAAGGCGATCGTGGCGATCGAGGACGACCGGTTCTACGAGCACGGCGCCCTGGACGCCAAGGGCACGCTGCGCGCGCTGCTGCGCAACCAGTCGGGCAGTGGGGTGTCGCAGGGCGGCTCCAGCATCACCCAGCAGTACGTCAAGCTGAGCCTGGTCGCGAAGGCGAAGACTCCCGAGGAGCGCGCGGCCGCGACCGCGGACACCTACGAGCGCAAGTTCGCCGAGCTGCGCTACGCGATCGCGGTCGAGCAGAAGATCCCGAAGGACGAGATCCTGCACCGGTACCTGAACCTCGCCTTCTTCGGCGGCCGCTCGTACGGCGTCGAGGCCGCCGCCCGGCACTACTTCGGGATCCCCGCGTCGAAGCTCACGCTGACGCAGGCCGCGCTGCTGGCCGGCCTGGTGAAGAACCCGGTCGGCTACGACCCGACCGACAACCCCAAGAAGGCCAAGGTGCGGCGCGACACCGTGCTGGTGCGGATGCGCGACCTCGGCATGATCTCCGCCAAGCAGGCGACGGCGGCGATGAAGACCGCCGTCATCGACACCCGCAAGGTGCAGACCGTGCCGAACGGATGCGCGAACTCGAAGTACCCGTTCTACTGCGACTACGTCGTGGCCAAGCTGAAGGACAACCCGGTCTTCGGCAAGGACGAGGAGGCGCGGGAGAACTACATCGAGACCGCCGGCCTGACGATCAGGACCGCGCTCGACCCGAAGATCCAGGCCGCGGCGCAGAAGTCGATCAACCAGCACTCCAAGCCGACCGACCAGGCCGTCGCCGCGATCACCATCGTCGAGCCCGGCACCGGCCTGGTGAAGGCGATGGCACAGAGCAAGCCGTACGGGTTCAAGAAGAACCAGACGGCGTACAACTACAACGTCGAGAAGTCCTACCCCGGTGGCTTCGGCGGGTTCCAGAACGGGTCGACGATGAAGGCGTTCACCATCGCCGCCGCGATCCAGAAGGGGATCCCGCTCAACTACCGGATCAACTCGCCGCAGACCCTCGACCTGAGCGGCCGCGAGTTCAAGACCTGCAAGGGCACGGCCTCCGACCCGCACTACGTCCCGAAGAACTCGACCAAGACCGTGGCGGATCCGTCGATGATCGACGCGGCGCGGGCCTCGACCAACACCTACTTCCTGCAGCTGTCCGAGCAGGTCGGCCTGTGCCCGATCGCGACGCTCGCGGCGAAGATGGGCATGCGCGACGCCCAGAGCGAGACGCCGCTGCTGCAGGTTCCGTCGATGACGCTGGGCTCGGCGGGTCTGATCACGCCGATGATGCTGTCCAGCGCGTACGCGACGTTCGCCGCCCGGGGCACGTTCTGCAACCCGCAGGTGATCACCGCGGTCGCGAGTGTCCGCGGTAAGTCGATCGCGACCCCGGGCCGCAGCTGCAAGCCGGTGATGACGCAGCAGGTCGCGGACGGCGTCAACTACGTGCTGCACCAGGTGATGGAGCCGGGTGGTACCGGTGGCAAGCTGAAGTTCGGCCGCAGCGACCTGGCCGGCAAGACCGGAACGACCGACGAGAACCATTCGGTGTGGTTCGCCGGGTACTCCTCGAAGCTCGCGGCCGCGTCAGTCGTGGCCGACGCGACCCCGCCGTACAAGAACCTGATCCGGCAGATCTTCAACGGCAAGCAGCTGCGCGACGCCTCCGGTTCCGGTACGGCGGGTCCGATCTGGGAGACCGCGATGCGTGGCGCCCTGGCCGGGATGGCGACGACGAAGTTCGTGCAGCCGGACGAGAAGACCATCCGCGGCAATGTGAAGGATCTGCCGTCGGTCAAGGGGATGACGCCGGAGCAGGCGACCGCCGCGCTCGTGGCGCTCGGCTTCAAGGTCACGGTCGCCACCGACCTGGTCAAGTCCGACGCGGTCTCGGGCACGGTGGCCTACACCAGCCCGCGGACCGAGGACGGCGCCCTGCCCGGGGCCACGGTCACGCTCTGGTTGTCGGACGGCAGCGAGGCGCCGCCGCCCACGCCGCCGGTGACGCCCGGCATCCCGCCGCTCCCTCCGCACGGTCCGGGGATCCCGCCGCCGACGAAGCCGACCAAGCCGGCCTGCCCGCCGTGGGACCCGAAGTTCCCGAACTGCGGTCGGCGCTGACCCGTGGTATAGCTGCCTGTCAGATCCCACTAAGCTGTGCGTAACGATTGCAGCGAAGGGAAATGTCGTGGGTGGTTCAGCCTTGACGGTGGAAGAGTTGACGGCGCAGCGGGACAGCGCCCAGGCGGAGTACGACGCTCTCGCCGCGAAGGGGCTGAAGCTCGATCTGACCCGTGGTAAACCGTCGCCGCGACAGCTCGATCTCGCCGACGGAATTCTCGGGGCGGTCGAGCGTCCGGTCGGCGCGGACGGCACCGACCTGCGCAACTACGGCGGGACCAACGGGCTGCCCGAACTGCGCGCGATCTTCGCCGAGGGCCTGCAGGTCCCGGCCGACCAGCTGCTCGCCCTGGGCAACTCCAGCCTCGAGCTGATGCACGACGCGATCGTGTTCGCACTGCTCGGCCAGGTGCCGGGCGCCGAGCGCCGCTGGGCCGACGAGGACGAGATCACCTTCCTGTGCCCGGTGCCCGGCTACGACCGGCACTTCGGCATCTGCGAGCGCTACGGGATCAAGATGGTCCCGGTCGCGCTGACGGCGGACGGCCCGGACATGGACGAGGTCGAGCGGCTGGTCGCCGCCGACGCCTCGATCAAGGGCATCTGGTGCGTGCCGAAGTACAGCAACCCGACCGGCACGACGTACTCGGACGAGACGGTCCGCCGGCTCGCCACGATGACCACGGCCGCGCCGGACTTCCGGATTTTCTGGGACAACGCGTACGCCGTGCACCACCTGACCGACGAGCACGCGGAGCTGGCCGACGTACTGGCGCTGGCTGCCGAGGCCGGGAACGCCGACCGCGTCTTCGTGTTCGGGTCGAGCTCGAAGATCACCTTCGCCGGGGCCGGGGTCGCGTTCTTCGGCGCCTCGCCGGCGAACCTGAAGTGGTGGGCGAGCCACACGGTCAAGCGGAGCATCGGGCCGGACAAGGTCAACCAGCTCCGGCACGTGCGGTTCCTGCGCGACGCCGACGGTCTGGCCGAGCACATGCGCAAGCTGGCCGGGCTGATCCGGCCGAAGTTCGAGGCGGTCGACAAGATCCTCACCGCGGACCTCGGCGACACCGGGTTCGCGTCCTGGAACGCGCCGGCCGGCGGCTACTTCATCACGTTGCAGGTGCCCGACGGCTGCGCCGCGGACGTCGTCGCCAAGGCGAAGGCGGCCGGGATCGCGCTCACCCCGGCCGGCGCCACCCACCCGTACGGCGACGACCCGTCGGACAGCATCATCCGGATCGCCCCGACGTACCCGGAGCTCGACGAGCTCGAGACCGCGGTCGCCGGACTGACGGTCTGCGTCCGGCTGTCCGCGGTCGAGAAGCTACTGGCCTAGTTCGAAGATCAGGCAGGTGGACGTCGCGTGGGCCAGCAAGGTCCCGCGCTCGTCCACCAGCCTGGCTTCGGCGACGGCGGTACGACGGCCGCGGCTGATGATCTGACCGGTGCAGCGCAGCTCACCGGACTTCACCGTGACCGGCTTGATGAAGCGCGTGTTCAGATCGAGGGACGTGTAGCCGACACCGGCCGGCAGCGTCGAGTGCACCGTGCAACCCGCGGCGGTGTCGAGCAGGGTCGCGATCACGCCGCCGTGCACGGTACCGAGCGGGTTGTAGTGGAATTCCTGGGCGGGCATGATCACCGTCATCCGGCCCTCCTCGACCTCGATACCGGTCGCGCCGATCAGCTGCAGGATCGGCGGCGGCGGGATCTCCCCGTCGCGCAGCGCCTGCAGCATCTCGAGGCCGGACGTCGTCCCGACCCTGGCCGCGATCTCCGCCGGATCCGGCCAGCTGAACGTGCGGGAGCGCGGGCCGTCCTCGATCTCTGTCATGCGCCGAGCCTCACAGCTCAGAGCTGGGTCTGTCAATGAGACCTAGAGCTCTCGGGCCGAGCTCAGCCTCAGGCCCTTCAGCGCCTGACCAGCAACGGCTGGAACGCGGCTCGCACGTTCGCGTCGGAGGGCTCGACCGGCGTCGAGATCGTGCTGCCGTAGACCGGCGTGAGCCCCGAGTCGTCGGTGTAGAAGAGCGGGCAGGCCTCGCCGGTGATCGTCACCTTGCCGGTCCGCACGAGTTTGCCGGTGCGTAACGCGTAGACCTTCACCGGCACCACAACCTTGCGGAACGTGCGGTTGAAGTGAAGGCCCGGATCATCCTCGCGGGTGTAAGGGCAGGTCCGGATGGCCGGTCCGTCCTCGACCGTCTCGGTGCAGATGATCACCGACGCGTTGGTCGGCACGGCCGTCTTCCACTGCCGCGGCAGCTGATCGAGGTACTCGTCGGTCTCGCCGAGGAACAGCGCGCGGTTCACGCCGCGGCGGTAGAGCGGCGCGCCGCTGTACTTCGCCGGCTTGTCGCAGTACTCCCCCGAGGTGACCAGACCCCGGACGTCGAGCAGCTCGACCTTCACCGCCACGAGAGCCATCGCGGCGCGCGCCTTGGGCGTGATGGCAGCGTGGGGGTACTGTCCGATCAGCTCCTGGTACCGCCCCAGCGCCGCGCGCCACTTCGCCGCCTTCGCCTCGGACTGCGCACACTCGAACTGAGCGTCGGGCAGGAGGCCGTCACCGGCCGAGTTCGCCTTGTCCAGCACGTTCTGGGTCTGGTGCCGGCCACGCAGCCAGGTCGCCAACGCGACCGTCGGGCACGGACCGCCCTTCGTCACCGTGCCGAGGTACTGGTCGAGTACCTTCTCCACCGTCTTCTCCTGCCCCGGCTTCGCGAGCACCTCGCCGAGCTTCGCGAACTGCTCACCCAGGAGGTCGACATCACCCGACCAGGTCCCCTCCAACCGCAGCGCGATCTCCTGCAGTTGCTTGCAGGCCTCGACATCAACGCCGAGCCGCTCAATCCCCGGCGCGTCCGCCAGGCGATCGCCGTACCGGGCCTTCTGCTGCGCGGCCGTGACACCCATGCAGTCGCCGGCCGCGCGCGCGTCGGCGACGTCGCGCTGGATGCCGACGGCCTCGACGCGAAAGAAGACGCCGACCAAGAGGACAGGAACCGTTACACACAAGGCGATCAGCCGCTGCTCAGTCGCCGACCTCGTCCCCGGCTTACCCCCCAGGAGCCAGCCGTGGACGACGACAGCAACCCACCACACCACCAACGCGATCTCGCACCAGAGCGCCTTCTGCGCCACCACCAGCAGCATGAGCGCGACCGAGATCAACGGTGCAGCGATCGCCAGCCGCCAGCGGCACAACAGCACATAGCCGATACCCAGCAGCGAGGCGTTCCCGACAGCAGCAGCCAACCGATCGTCTTTCATGCCGCAAGTCTGGCTGCGTGTGAACCCCCGTCACCGACCGTGGCGCCAACCTGCCATCAGAGCCTGATCGATTTGTGGTTCATGAATTCCTCGATGCCGGCGGGACCGAGTTCGCGGCCGATGCCGGAGCGTTTGATGCCGCCGAACGGCAGGTCGGCCTGGGAACCTCCGGCGCGGTTGAAGTAGACCATGCCCGCGTCGATGCGATCGGCGACCCGGCGCAGCTGCTCCGGGTCGGTGCCCCAGACGCTGGCGCCGAGACCGAAGGGGGTGTCGTTGGCGATGCGGATCGCATCGTCCTCGTCGGTCGCCTTGAAGACGATGGCGACCGGGCCGAAGATCTCTTCGTAGTACGCGTCCGTGCCGGGTGTGACATCGGTCAGAACGGTCGCCTCCAGGTAGGCGCCGGGGCCGATCCGTCGCCCGCCCGCTCTGAGCGTCGCGCCCTGTTCGACCGCTCGCGCGACCTGGCCCGCGACCTCGTCCGCGGCCGCGATCGAGGCCAGCGGCGGGAGCTTGGTCTCGGGATCGGATGGGTCACCCGGCACGTAGTACTCCGCGACCCGCTTGGTCAGGCGGTCGACATACTCGTCGTACAGGTCGGCGAGCACGATGATCCGCTTCGGCGCGTTGCACGACTGGCCGCAGTTCCGCATCCGCGCCGTCGCGGTGGCGTTGACGGTCTCGTCCATGTCAGCGGTGTCGAGGATGATCAGCGGATCCGAGCCGCCGAGCTCGAGCACGGTCTTCTTCAGGTTCTTCCCGGCCTCGGCCGCGACCGAGATCCCGGCCTGCTCACTCCCGGTCAGCGAGACACCGACGATCCGGTCGTCGGCCAGGATCGCCGGGATCTGCCGGCTCGACGCGAACGTGTTCACATACACATCAGCCGGTACGCCGGCCGCGTGCAGAACCTCCTCGATCACCCGCGCCGACCCCGGGCAGATCGATGCGTGCTTGAGCAGAATCGTGTTGCCCAGCACGAGATTCGGCGCCACGAACCGCGCCACCTGGTAACACGGGAAGTTCCACGGCATGATCCCGAGCAGCGGCCCGATCGGCCCCTTCGTGATCACCGCCCGGCCGCCCTTGACCTCCAGCGGCTCGTCCTTCAGCAACGCCGGCCCGTGCTCCGCGTAGTACCGGAAGATGTCGACGACGATGCCGACCTCGCCCAGCCCCTCGTTGACCCGCTTCCCCATCTCCCGGGTCATGATCGCGGCCAGCTCCCCGGCCCGCTCCTCGAACAGCTCAGCCGCCCGCGCGACGATCGCCGCCCGCTCCTCGACGCTCCGGCTCCGCCAGCCCGGGTACGACGCATGCACCCGCCCGACCGCGTCCCGAACCTCCGCCTCGGTCGAGTTCGGCACTTCCTCCACCAGCACACCCGTCGCCGGGTCGGTGACCGTGTACATGACTCCTCCATCCGCCGCCGCCAGTGCCCGGCCAGACTAACCACTCAACGACATACTGTATACAGTCATCTCATTTGTTGTAGTCAGGGGTGTTGAGGAGGCATGCTCATGGCTGCCCGCCTGTACTTCAATGACTCCGCCCGCCCACATCGTCGATCGGATGCCCGCCCGTGTCTGAGCAACGGAAATACCGCCTTGCCCTGCGACTGGCCGCCGTACTGGCCGCTGTTTCGGTGCCGACCTTGGCGCTCGCCGCGCCGACCGCTCCCCCGGATCCTGTGAATGCCTGGCAGTACCCGCATTGGCCACAGCAACAGCCCTGGCAGGAGTCGGGGGTAGACCAGCGGGTGGCGAAGACGGCGGCCGGTGGGTTGCCGGGGGCGATCGATCCGCAGAACTGGGAGAACCCGGACCACATGACGTGGTCGGACTACAAGAAGCCGCCCGGGACCAACTGGGCCGACCCGAACGTGAAGGGATCGCAGCGGACGTTCAAGGGTGCGTTGGTGCTGCTGGACTACCCGAACCAGGACTTCGTGATCACGAAGCCGAAGGGGTCGACGGTGTTCGGCAACCCGAGTGCCGAGGCGAACGGCGTACCGCGTGATCAGGTCGCGAAGTTCTACCAGGACTTCCTGAACAAGCCAGGCACGCTGAACCGCGGTCACACGCTGCACGAGTACTGGATGGAGGACTCCGGCGGCCGGTACGGCGTCGACCTCACCGGATTCGGTCCTTATCGGCTGCCGGGGAAGTCGCACGAGTACGCGATGGAGTTCCAGAAGCCGAGCGACTGCCCGGCCGGGGACAACTGCAACCGGAACATCCGCACCGACGGCCGCGCCGCGTGGGTCGCCGACCAGGGCCCTGAGGTGCCGGCCGGGTTCGACTTCGTGTTCTTCCTCAGCGCCGGTCAGGACGAGTCGTCGACCTGGCAGGAGTTCGGGATGATGAAGTTCCCGACCAAGGAGGACGTCACCGACGACTTCGGCCCGCCGGACCCCGCGCTGCCGAACTGGTCCGACACCCGGTACGTCGACTGGACGTCGTGGGCCGCCGGGTCGTCGATCTGGCCGAACGCCGGTGGTGGTTCGTCGACGCAGGCGGAGAGCTCGGGAATGGCGGTCTTCGCCCACGAGTTCAGTCACATCCTGGGCATCGGCGACAACTACAACAACCCGTACGGCGTCCCGGCACGGCGCTCCTACACCGGCATCTGGGAGATGCTCAGCCGCGGTAGCTTCAACGGGCCCGGTGGTCCACACAGCCGGTGGATGATCCCGGCAACCGGTGGAGCCTCGATGGGGGCGCAACACATGCTGCGCAACAAGATCAAGCTCAACATGGTCGACGAGAAGAACGTCCTGCGGCTCTCGCGGGAGGCCCTCGCGACGTCCGGCGTGGTCGTCGCGGACGTCACCGCGCGCACCACGGACCCAGGCCCCAAGGGGTTGTCCGGGGTCAACATCCAGCTCGGCGGCGCGGGCGACCTCGCGCCTGCTTGTGACACGTCGAAGGATCCGTTCTGCGACGGGCGCGGCTACAACAACTACACCGTCGAGGTCGTCGACCGGCAGGGCACGGACTCGTTCACGCCGGACTCCGGCGTACTGCTGGCCAAGACCAAGAACCAGGACGCGGCGCCGTTCGAGTGGGTGGTCGACGCCAACCCGCAGGACATCAACATGACCGACTACGTGCTGCCGGACGGCACCAAGGTCCCGATCACGATCGGCGACTACCGCCAGCTCTCCGACGCGCTCTTCCACGCAGGCACCAACTCGGGCAGCGAGTACGAGTACACCGACACCGCCAACCGCCTGCACTTCTACATCACCAACGTACGGCGCGATCGCGCCGGCGTCCTCTCCTACACGGTCGCCATCCGCTCCCTCGACGGCTCCGGACCGCAGCAGCGCGGCGTCCGCGTGCTGCCGACTGTCGCCGTACCGGGTCGTGCCGGCCTGCAGACCTGCACCTTCAAACTCACCAACACCGGCAAGGCGGGCGCCGCATCACAGCACCCCGAGGACGTCTCGGCGTACCTGAAGGGTGACGTCTACCGCCTCTCCGCCAAGGTGAACGGCAAGGACTGGCAGGTCTCCCTCCCGAACGCCCTCACCACCGCCAACGCCGGCCAACAGGTCAGCGTCCCCGTCTACACCAAGGCCGGCCAAAGCCCGGTCGCCAAAGTAACGCTGACCGCCAAGTCGGAAAGCGATCCCTCCAAGACCGCCACCGCCACCTGCATAGCCATCAAGCGCTGACCTCAGTGCGGTCCCCGGCCCGCGCGGCCGGGGACCGCAGGCCGAGCCACTGCTCGGCGTTCCAGGCATGGAACCGCTCCACCTCGGTGAAGCCCAGCTTCTCCGCGAGGCGCATCGAGCCGGCGTTGGCGGTCTGGGTGTGGAGCACGACCGGCTCGCCGGGAAGGACACCGTCGAACCAGTCGAGTACAGCCGTGCACGCCTCGGCGGCGTACCCGGATCCCCACGCCCGCCGGAGGAACAGGTACCCGAGATCGATCTTCCCCACGGCGGCCGGGCGACCGTGCTCCGGCATTCTCCGGAGCAGGATCTGACCGATCATCGTCCCGTCGAGATCGACGACGAAACAGCCGGGCCCTTGCCCAGGCACCTCGGGCAGCTCGCGCTCGAGCTCGTCCCGCGCGCGGGGCCCGCCGAGGTAGGTGTGCACCTCCGGGGAGCTCAGCAGCTCGATGAACACCGCACGGTCGCGGGCCGCGGACCCCCGCAGGATCAGCCTCTCGGTCTCGATCGGGGCAGGCGGCCAGGTGACGGGTCCGAGCTCAGTCATACCGACCACCCAATCAGCAGGCTCGGCATGTGGGCTCGGCGGCTGCCCGGGTTGATCATAATGGCGCGAAACTGCGTAATGAGAACAGAAACGTTCATCTTCCATCGGTTAATCGTTCAGGTTAGGGTGCCTGCGATGCAGTGCTGGTGGTTGACACTCCATCCGCCCCACCCGTCCGACAGGAGACACGCATGCCAGACCTCAATCGCCGCAGGTTCCTGCAACTGGCCGGCGCCTCGGCCGGTTTCGCCGCGATGGCGAACAGTATCGAGCAGGCCGCCGCGATCCCGGCGCACCACCGGTACGGCGACATCAACGACGTCGAGCACATCGTCGTACTGATGCAGGAGAACCGCTCGTTCGATCACTACTTCGGGACGCTGAAGGGGGTTCGCGGCTTCGGCGATCCGCGGCCGGTGACGCAGCCGAGCGGGCGGCCCGTGTTCTATCAGCGGGACAAGAACGGCAAGGAGGTGCCGCCGTTCCATCCGGACGCCGACGATCTCGGTCTGCAGTTCCTCACCGGGCTGCCGCACAGCTGGCCGGACGGGCACGCGGCGATCAACCGCGGCAACTACGACAACTGGATCCCGGGCAAGGGCCACGTCGCCACGATGGCCTACCTGACCCGTGCGGACATGCCGTTCCACTACGCGCTCGCGGACAAGTTCACGCTCTGCGACTCGTACCACTGCTCGTTCATCGGTGCGACCGACCCGAACCGCTACTACCTGTGGAGCGGGTACGTCGGCAACGACGGCACCGGCGGCGGTCCGGTCCTGGGCAACGACGAGGCGGGCTACGGCTGGACGACGTACCCGGAGCGGCTCGAGAAGGCCGGCGTCTCCTGGAAGGTCTACCAGGACATCGGCGACGGCCTGGACGGGCCGGGCGGCTGGGGCTGGATCGACGACGCGTACCGCGGCAACTACGGCGACAACTCGTTGCTGTACTTCAACAACTACCGCAACGCGAAACCCGGGGAAGCGCTCTACGAGAAGGCCCGGACCGGCACGAACGCCAAGGCCGGCGAGGACTACTTCGGTCAGCTGCGCGCCGACGTGAAGGCCGACCGGCTCCCGAAGATCTCCTGGATCGCCGCCCCCGAGGCCTTCAGCGAGCACTCCAACTGGCCGACCAACTACGGCGCCTGGTACATCTCCCGCGTCCTGGACGCCCTCACCTCGAACCCGAAGGTGTGGAGCAAGACCGCGCTGTTCATCACCTACGACGAGAACGACGGCTTCTTCGACCACGTCGTCCCGCCGTTCCCGCCGAAGGACGCGAACCAGGGCCTGTCCACCGTTGATGTTGCCTCGGACAACTTCCCCGGTGACAGCCGGTACGCCGCCGGTCCGTACGGACTGGGTCCGCGGGTCCCGATGTTCGTGATCTCGCCCTGGAGCACCGGCGGGTACACATGTTCCGAGGTCTTCGACCACACCTCGGTGATCCGATTCATGGAGAAGCGCTTCGGCGTCCACGAGCCGAACATCTCGCCGTGGCGGCGGGCGATCTGCGGCGACCTCACCTCCGCGTTCGACTTCGACACCGCGCACAACCAGAAGATCCCGCTCCCCGACACCGCGGACTACCAGCCGCCGGACAACGAGCGGCACCCGACCTACGTGCCGGCGTCTCCCCCGCTCGGTGAGCTCCCCGCCCAGGAACGCGGCTCCCGCCGTACCAGGCCGTTGCCTTATGCATCGACCATCGACGGCGCTTCGGCCGGCGGCCGGTACACGTTGACCTTCTCGTCCGGCGCCCACGCCGGTGCGCAGTTCCTGGTCAACGCGTACAACCGCACCGACGGCCCGTGGACGTACACCACCGAAGCAGGCAAGACGATCTCGGACAGCTGGAACGCCACCGCGTACGGCGGCATCTACGACCTGACCGTCCACAGCGCGAACGGCTTCGTCCGCGCCTTCAAGGGCAAGCCCGCCACAGCCCTCGAGGTCACCGCCCGCGACACCAGCACCGGCGACGTCAAGCTCACCCTCAGCACCGACATCGCCCGCACGGTCACCATCACCAGCGCGTACGGCGGCCGCCCCAAGACGCTCAACCTCAAGCCAGGCACGACGAGCCACCTCATCACGACCACCCGCCGCTGGTACGACGTCACCGTCACCACCACGGCCGACAAGTCCTACCAACGCCGCTTCGCCGGCCACGTCGAGACCGGCCAGCCGGGCCTCAGCGACCCGGCCATCCGCACGGTCTGAATCCGGCTCAGAGGATAGGGGCTTCCGGCGCCGGGGCAGCTGCCTTGGCGTCGGCTCGCTCCTGGTCGGCGAGTTCGTCGACCGTGATGCGGTTCGTCCAGCGGTTGTCGGGGTCGGGTTGCGGGATCGAGTCGAGCAGGAGTTTGGTGTACGGGTGGGAGGGCTCGTGCATGACGGTCGAGACCGGGCCGCGTTCGACGATCTCGCCCTTGGTGATCACCATGACCTCGCCGCCGAGGTAGTAGACGGTGGACAGGTCGTGGGTGATGAAGAGGGTGGTCATGCCGTGCTCGCGTTGGAAGTCGAGCAGGATGTCCAGGAAATGCTTGCGGACCTGGGCATCCAGCATCGAGACGGGTTCGTCGGCGATGATGAACGACGGGCGCAGCATGTGCACCCGGGCCAGCATGATGCGTTGGCGCTGACCGCCGGACAGTTGGTGCGGGTAACGCCCGAGAACGTTCTCCGGCTCAAGCCGCACTGCTCTGAGCGACTCCTCGATCAGCTCCAGTCCCTTGGATCTGCTCTTGGTCAGCCCGAACTTCTTGAGCGCCTTCCACAGCACGCGATCGACCCGGTAGAACGGGTTGAAGATCGCGTACGGATCCTGGAACACGGGCTGCACATCGCGCCGGTACTCGTCGTACTCGGCGCGATTGAGCTTGAAGATGTCCTTGCCACCGTAGAGAACGCTGCCCGCGGTCGGCTTCTGCAGACCGAGTACATTGCGCGCGATCGTGCTCTTACCGCTACCACTCTGGCCGACCAGGCTGACCACCTGCGGCGGCTGAGCAGCGAGCGTGAAGCTCACGTCGTCGACGGCCGTGATGTAGCCGGAGGCGACCCCGCGGGCATGGAATCGTTGCTGTACGCCCCTAAGTTCCAGCTCGGCCAAATGCTCTCGACCAGGCTTCATGCCGGCCTCCTTCCGACGCGCGGGATCGACTCGATCAGCCGTTGGGTGTACGGATCCTGCGGATCCTTGAACACCTGCCGGACGTCGCCGACCTCGACGAGCCGGCCTTCGTACATCACCGCGACCCGGTCGACCAGCTGCGCGTGCACACCCATGTCGTGCGAGATCACCATCAGCGTGACGCCGAAGTCGGTGCGCAGATCGGCCAGCGACTGGAGGATCACCCGCTGGATCGTCACGTCGAGCGCGGTGGTCGGCTCGTCCGCGATCACCAGGTCGGGTTCGAGCGCGACCGCGATCGCCATCAGCACCCGCTGCTTCATCCCGCCGGACAGCTCGTGTGGGTACATCCGGCCGACCCGCGGCTCTAGGCCGACCTGGCTGAGCAGCCGCGGGATCAACGTGTCCAGCTCGCCTTTGCGGGCCGGCGCGTGTTCCAGGATGACGTCCTTGAACTGGTCCTGCACCCGCATCACCGGGTTCAGCGAGCTCATGGATCCCTGCGGGAGATACGAGAGAGCGCTCCATCGCAGGACCCGGAGCTCCTCGCCGTTCACCTTCAGCAGGTCGACCGGCGACCGCCCGGCCGGGTGGAACATCACCGATCCGGCGGTCACCTTGCCCGGCGGTTTGAGCAGCCGCAGCAGCGCCACGGCGAGCGTGCTCTTGCCGCTGCCCGACTCCCCCGCGATGCCCAGGATCTCGCCCCGACGGACGGCGAGATCCAGCCCCCGTACGGCCTGTACATCGCCACGGCTGGTCGAATAGGTGACGTCCAGCCCCGTGATCTCCAGCACCGTCCCGGAGTCCGTCGAGGCGCCCTTGTGCTTGGCGGATTCCTTCACCGACTCACTCACCGGCCACTCCCCTCAGCCGTGGGTTGTAGACCTCTTCGAGCCCGATGTTCACCATGTTCAGGGCGGCGAACAGCAAGGTCAGCAAGACGATCGGTACGACGAAGATCGGCCAGGCGCCGAGCGTCAGCGCGCCGGTGCTGATCGCAGTGAAGATGATCTGCCCGAGATCGATCACGCCACCCGGTCCGAGGCCGATGACCTCCAGGCCGACCAGCCCGAAGATCGCTCCCAGCGCCGACGAGGCGAACCCGACGCCGATGAACGGCAGCAGGTTCGGCAACAGCTCGGTGGCGATGATCTCGAGGTCGTGGGCCTTGGTGACCCGGGCCAGATCGACGTACGGGCGGGACCGCAGGCTGAGCACCTGCGAGCGGATCGTCTTGGCGGCGAACGGCCAGGAGAAGATCGAGATCATCACGCCGACCTGGAACAGACTCACGTTCTTCGCGTACGCCGAGAGCGCGATCAGCAGCGGGAAGGTCGGGATCACCAGCAGGATCCCGGTGAACGTCGACAGTACGGCGTCGACCCAGCCGCCCTTGTAGCCGGCGACGAAGGCGACGATCACCCCGACCACCGTCGAGATCACGCCGGCGATCGCCCCGATCTGCAGGGAGACGGCGAGAGCGCTCACCACCATCGCCAGGACGTCCCGCCCGAACTGATCGGTGCCGAGCAGATGTCCCGGTCCCGGCACCAGCCAGCGCTCGTACGCCGCCACCTCCAGCGGATCCGTCGACCCCCCGATCGCCTTCACGATCAGCGGGCTGAGCACCGCGACGAGCACCATCACGAGCAGCACCGCCAGCCCGATCGCCAACCGCCTGCTGTTCCGGATCGTTCGTAGTACAGCTGTCAGGATTCGCATCGGCGCCTACTTCCAGTACTTGACGCGTGGATCGAGCAGCGGCAGCAGGAGATCGAGCAGCAGGACGGCGGTCAGCACCGAGAAGATCGCGATGTTGGTCACCCCGAGGATCGTGTTGAAGTCGAGCTGCTGGATCGCGGTGACCAGCGTCGTTCCCAGACCTGGATAGTTGAACAACTGCTCCACCAGCACGTTGCCGTTGAAGATGAAGCCGAGCGAGATGCCGAACGCGGTGATCTGCGGCAGATAGCAGTTCCGCAGGGCGTACCGGGTCAGGATCCGCCAGCCCTTCAGGCCTTTCGCCTCGGCGTACACCAGGTAGTCCTCGCCGAGCACCGGCACCATCAGCATCCGGGTGGACAGGATCCAGCTCATCGTCCCGATGACCACGATCGACAACCCCGGCAGCAGGCCGTACTTCAGCACGCTGCCGATGAATTCAGGCGTGATCCCCGGACTGATCCGGGAGTCGTACGCCGATCTGGCCGGCAGCACGCCCATCGAGTAGGCGAAGATGTAGACCAGGATCAGCGCCACGAAGAAGTACGGGACGTGCGACAGCGCGATCGACAGGTTGGTCGCGATCCGCGATCCGAGTTTGCCGCGCCGCCAGCCGGCGATCGCGCCGATCAGGACGCCGAGGATCCACGCCAGGACGGCGGAGACACCGAGCAGACCGATTGTCCACGGCAACGACCTCAGGATGACCGTCTGCGCGGGCGTCGGGTAGTTGATCAGCGACGGCCCCATGTCGCCGTGCAGGACCAGCTTCTCCATGTACTTCAGGTACTGGGTGAAGATGTTGCCGTCCAGGCCGAACTCGTGCTGATAGCGCGCGATGATCTCGGCACTCGCCTGCTGGTTGTAGATGTAGTTCTGTTGCAGGGTCTGGATCAGCGTCTGGATCGGGTCGCCCGGGATCAGCCGGAAGAAGAAGAACGCGATGGTGAGCGCGCCCCACAGCTCGACCAGGTACAGCCCGAACCGGCGGATCGCGTACGCCGCCAGCGGGTGCCGTGACAGCCAGGCCCGCGCCCCGCTCGGGGGCGCGGTCTCCGCAGGCTTGCCGACAGCGACCACCGGCGGGGCCTCCGCCGTCACGCCGGTCCTTTCTGCCCGGTGGCCTTGATCTTGCCGAGCACCAGGATGAAATGCGGCCACCAGTTGAGCGGCACCTCGTACAGGTCGTCGTCGGTCGGCCAGCCGGTCCAGTACGTCGTGTTGAAGAACTGCGGATACCCGGTCTGGATCACCGGCAGCATCGGCAACTGCTGGAAGTAGATCTCGAGCGCCTCGTCCAGCAGCGGCTTCGCCTCCGGACTACTCGGATCGATCCCGGCGAGCTTGTTCGACACCTCGTCGAACTTCGCGTTCCGGAAGCGCATCTTGTTCTTGCCGGCGGCGTTCTTGCCGATCGGCTGGTACTTGTCACTGGTCCAGTCGGTGTACAGCTGCTCCGGGTCGATGGCGAACCCGGCCCAGCTGGAGTCGATGTCGTACTCACCCCGCTGGAACTTCTCGTCGTGCACGCTGCCGGACAAGCTGCGCAGCGTCGCGGGGACGCCGACCTTGGCGAGGTCGGCCTTGAGCACATTCGCGATCGCGTACTCCGCCTTGTCGACCAGCGCGGGCGTGATGATCTCGAGGTTGACCTCCTTGCCCTTGTACATCCGCTTGCCGGCGGCGTTCTTCGGCGCGATCTCGTCGAGCAGCTGGGCGGCCTTGTCGAGGTTGTACTCGAACTTGTACTTGTTCGCCAGCTCGTCGTTCTTCCACTTGTCGTTGGTCGGGTAGTCGGCCCACGGATAGACCGCCGGCGGCACCTTGACGTCCCACACCGACGTACCGATCTTCTCCCGGTCGAGGCAGTAGTTGATCGCCCACCGCATCTTCGGCTCCGAGATCACGCCTCGGGCCGGATCGCAGTTCAGCCACATCACCCGCGGGTTCGGGTCGTGGAACTGCGTCGTGATCATCGCCGGGTAGCCGGAGTTGCTCAGCTGCGTGGCGTGCTGGGCGTCGATCGAGCCGACGTCGAACTCCACCCGTTCGAAGGCCAGCGACGCCTGGTCGAGCTGCTTCGAGGCGCTCTGGAAGACGACGTACTGCGGTTTGACGTCGAGCTTGTCCTTGTTCCAGTAGTTCGGGTCTTTCTCCCAGACGAACATCTTCTGGTTCCGGATCGCCTGCTTCAGCTTGTACGGACCCGACCGCACCGGCGGATTGTCCTTGTACTTCGTCGGGTCCTGCGACTTCCAGATGTGCTCGGGCATCACGTTGATCGGCGCTCCCGCGATCGCGGCGATGAAGTTGTAGTGCAGTCGTGGGGTCGGCTTCAGCAGCTTGACCACCGCGGTCTGTTCATCCGGTACGTCGATGCTCTTGACGAACTCCTTGAGCTCACCGCCACCGCCGAACAGGTCGGGCCGGTCCTTCAGAAGCATCACGGTGAATTTGAAGTCGTTCGCGCCGAGCGGCTTGCCGTCGTTCCAGTGCGCCTTCGGGTCGAACTTGAGCGTCAGCTCGGTGTTGTCGTCGTTGTACTTGTACTCGGTCGCCAGCCAGGGCGTGAGTTTGCCGGTGGCGAAGCTGAGGAAGAACAACGGTTCGGTGGCCAGCTCGACGCCGGCGCCACTGGGCGAACCGTTCGGGATCATCCCGTCGAAGCTGTCGAAGACCGTGTACTCGCCCTGGCCGACGATCACCGTCTGATCCCGTGGGACCGGGATGTTGGCCTTGTTGATCTGGATCGACTTGGTCGCCGCGGGTTTGTTGTTGGCGGGTTTGTCGGAGTACGAGCCACCGCCGGAACAGGCGGCCAGCAGACCGGTCAGAGCGGTCGCGGCACCTCCCCCGACCAGGCTGCGGCGGCTGAGTTGGTAGCGGACGACCTCGGCTACGTCTTCGAACTGCGGGCGGTTTTCGTCCATGACGAAAGTCACCTCCGTTTCCGTTGCGTTGACCACGGCATAACCGACCGAGAGGTGTCACGGACTATAAGTAGCGTTGACAACGTTGGCAAGAGTTCATTGCCACGTTGCAAAACCGACGCCAAACCCGCAGATCAGTCGATATACCAACCTCTGACAACGATGTCGCTCTCAGTGATCGGTCAGCGGTTGGCGGATTCGGCCGCGTCGTAGCGCCCGCGGTTCGCGCGAATGGTCTCGTGCTGCTCGACCGACCCGAGGAAGAATGGGCCGACGTACTCAAGTGATGTCCTAGGCTCGGTCGGTAGGTGGTTGGCGACCGGCTGGAGGAGCTTGATGTACGGAGGACTCGCGCGGTTCGTGGTGCGGCCGGGCAAGCGCGACGAGTTGCTGGAGGTTGTGCTCTGGAGCGCCCGGATCGCGCGCGACGCCGAGCCCGAGACCTTGCGGCTGGATGTTTGGGAGGTGGCCGACGAGCCCGGCGTGCTGTACGTGTACGAGGCGTACACGAGCCGGGAGGCCTTCGAACTGCACATCAAGAATCCGGCCGTGCAGAGGTTCGGCGAGATCGCGGACACGCTGGTCGAGGGGTGGAGCTTCGTCATTCCGTTCACGGAAAGCCTGGGCTCCACCGCCGACTAGTCGTAGGAGGCGTCGGTCAGGAGTTCGGAGGCTCGGTCGGGCTCGTTGAGGACGGCGCGGATGACGTGGCGGCGATCCCAGCGAGAGCTGGCCCAGGCGAGGGCTTTGGCGAGGCCGTCGAAGGTGGCCGCGTGCGGTGCGCCGTCGGCGTCGACCCACCATGAGACCTCGACGCCGTCAACGGTCAACTCTTCGTGCTCCCACCAGTGTGACGGCACTTCGGGGACTAGCTCCCGCACCAGGTCCGGTACGTCGGCCGCCGTACCGACGCCGTCAATCTTGCCCTCGGCAACTTCTTGCGCGAGCGGTACGTCGAGGAGATCACTCAGCCCGTCGGCCGCAGCGCCGGAGGCGATGACGAAGCCGCCGAGATCGGAGCGCTGCAGCCACATCGGGTTGTCCGCGACGACCGCTGCCTCGGCCTCGACCACCTCGGTCCAGCCGTCCTCCCCCAGCACCCGCACGTGATCGGGTGCGTCACCGGGGAACAGCGGCAGCGTTCCGAGCTGCCGCCAGAAACGCAAGAGATCGCTCTCTGCGATCTCTTGCTCCGGGTCTGCCAGTCGCTCCAGGACCAGACTGATCCCGTCCGCGTCGAGATCGCCGACCTCGCGTACCAGCCCTACCGCGGCACGGACCTCGGGATCGAGATCGCGAGTCCACGCCGGCGCTTCGTCGAGGAAGGTGGCGAGCACCGGATCCGCGTCGGGATCGGCTCGGCCGGCGAGCGGTTCGCCGTCCTCGAGGAGAACGCGCTCTCTGATCCACCAGGCCGAGTACGACGGTACGCCGAGCGGCCGGTCGTCCGGCCCGATCACGCGAACCTGGGTGACGAGGGCGCGACGCAGGTCGGGTTCGGTACCGAGAATGCCGAGGACTCGCGGCCAGGCGTCGTCCTTGATCCAGTCGAGGTCCCGGATCGCGGTCAGCTCGCCGACCGTTGCGCCGTACCGGGAGCCGTCAGGGGCGACGTCGTACGCCCAGTCCTCGATCGCGTCGAGATCCTTGAGCGCCTCGGGCAACCGGTCCAACGCGACATCGGCGGAGGTGATGGTGCCTAGGGTCGCGAGTACGCCGACAGCCGCGAGCGCGGGCAGTCCGTAGCGTTCGAGGACTGCTGCGTCGACCGGAGCAACCTCCTCGTCGTCGAGCACCGCCTCAGCGTCGGATCCGGGAACCACGAGAGCGTTTGCTGGGACCAGTTCGCCGTCCGCATCACGCAGAACCAGGTCGGACAACCACCACAGGCCCTCGGCCTGCGCGGGGTCGGTTGCAACCAGGCTGAGTACGGCGTGCGAGACCGCTTCCGGGTCGTCTGCCTCGGCCGAGTGTTCGACCGCGGTCCGTACGGCGCTGTCTTCGAGTAGGGAGCGCGGAGAGGCCGGGATCGCGCCGAGTCGTTCGAGCGCTGGGTCGACCGCGGCCGGGTTGACGACGCGAACGCCGTACTCGCCGAACTCTTTGAGGACGTCGATAGGGAGCTCCGGGCCAGGCAGCAGCAATCCCCGTGCGCCACGGACGAGCCGGCCATCGGCGAGCGGAACCGGCAACGTGCCAAGGGATTCGCGCAGGAGTGCGTCGGTCACCATGCTCGAGAGAGATGCATAAAGAGCGCTCCACCACTCGGGACTCTCGTCGGCCGCAGCGGTCCCGAGCTGGTCCACCACCTCGGCCAGCTCCAACCGCCGTACGCCGAGCGCGTCCAACGCGAGCCGGTCCGGCCGCGCCGAACCGATCAGCCCTGGAACGATCGGCGCCAGCACCCGGTTGAACGCCTCATCGGATCCCTCGACAACCACCGCATCCCGCGGCCGAAGCAATGCACCATCCTCGACGGAACGCACGATCGGCGTCGTCGGCAGTACCGCGAGAATCGCCTCCCGCAAGGCCTGATCCAGCACCCCAGCCGCCAGCCCCGTCGGCACCAAAGCCAACACACCACCGTCCTCGGCGCGCTGGCGGAGGAGGTCGGCGTAGGCCGTGGCCGCCTCCTGCACGAGGCGGTCTGTCAGCGGGCCTTTGGCGACGTGGCGGCGGGTTGGGTCGAGCGGGAAGGTTGCCAGCAGCAACGCGGGGAGGGAGAGCGCTTCCTCGGTGGGCGTCGGTGCTTGTACGACGTTCGGGAGCGCAGTACCGGGGTCGCGCGGGAGGGCCCAGAGAACTGAGTAGAACGGGCGAGAGCGCTCTTCGACGGGGCGATCCGCGAGCAGCAACTCGCGTTCCTGGTGGTCGAAGGTGCCGGCGGTTCGGTGGATCCACCAGCGGGACTCGGCGTCTTCGAGGACGCGGGTACCGTGCTCGGTCTCGATCTCGATGCGGGAGAGCCCGGGCAGGGCGAGCAGGAGCGGGTCGCCGGCTTCGGCGAGCAGGCGAGCGACGAGGGCGGCCGCGGCGTCGTCGCGCAGCGGCAGGATCACTGCGGTGTCATAGCCGGTGGGCGGCTCGCCTTCGGCTTCAAAGGGAAGGCGCAGGACGGGGACCTTGCCGTCACGACGTCGCACCTCGGTGTCGAGCGCGGTGGTACCGAGGGCCGCGATGGCTGCGGCGGTGTCGGCCTTGGAGAACCGCACGCCGCCCGAGCGCGACAACACGACCGGCTCGTCCGAAACAGCCAGCACGGCCGAGAAGCCGACGCCGAATCGCCCGACCGCCCCCGCCTCTCCAGCTCCTGCGCCAGCTGCGGTTCCGGCCGCTCCGGCCGCTGGCCCCGACTCGACCTCGTCGCGCTTGGCGGACGCTCGCAGCGTGGCCAGGGACTCCACGCCTTCCGCGGACAACGGCGTACCGGTGTTGGCGACGACGAGCGTGTTGCCGCGGAACTCGAACAGCACGCGACCAGGGACTCCGGCCCGGAGGGCGGCGTCGGCGGCGTTCTGCGCCAGCTCGATCACCAGGCGATCGACGTATCCGCCGAGGGCGAGGTCTTCCTCCGCGTTCGCGTCCTCCCGGAACCGGACTGGTGCTGCCGACCAACCTGCCAGCACTCGTTCGCGAATCCCGGCCGTTCCGAACACATCGTCGCTCACGCGGTGCAGTATGCCGATCGGGAGGGCGAGACGGCCCGCCGGGGCCTGATGATCTGCCCCGGCGGGCGCTGGATCACTGGAACGAACAGCCCGGGTTGGCCGCGTCTTCGGACAGCGGCGCGCCCTTCGGGTTGAAGTAGTAGACCAGAAGCACGATCGGCTTGCCGGTCAGGTTGCGCCCGATGTGGACCTGGTGGTCGGGCTCGTGGAAGACGGAGCCCTTCGGGTAGTGACCGTCGGACTTGCAGTCGCTGCCGAAGTGGTCGAGAGTGCCTTCGGCCACCCGGGCGAGCAGGTTGCCGTCGTGGAAGTGCCAGCCGGTCGTCCCACCCGGCTGAATGGTGATCTTGCGGTAGACGATGTCCGTGTCGCCCACCGTCTTCTGCCACAGGATCTCGCCGGTGACGCCGGAGGGCGGCGTCGCGTCCGCGGTGGCCGGTACGACGGCGAGTGACGCCGCCGCGAGCCCGGTGAGCGAGAACGCGGTGAGCGCTCTCCGCGTGACTCCGCGCATGAGTAGTTCCCTTCAGAGAGGTGTTGGTTTCCCAGCTGGAGACCGGCGAGCTGTCTGCCTTGTGACATCGCCGTCCACACTGCGGAACTTATGGTGCCAGCTCACGGCTATGGTTGGCCGGTGATCCCACCCGGCAGCCGGTACGTCGCCCTCGGCAGTTCATTCGCAGCGGGCCCTGGTATCCGCCCGATCGTGCACAAGCAGGCGGGCCGATCGGGCAACAATTACGCGCACCTCGTCGCCGCGGAGCTCGGTCTCGAACTCACCGACGTCACGTACTCCGGCGCCACCACCGCCCATCTGCTCGACACCCGCCAGGACGACGCGCCGCCTCAGCTCGATGCCGTCGGCCCCGATACCGCACTCGTCACGATCACTGCCGGCGGCAACGATCTCGAGTACGTCGGAACGTTCATGCGCGGGAGCGCCCTGAACACGCTCGCCAAGCCGGCCACCATCCTCGGCCGCCGGGTAGCGAACCGGATCCGGGCCCGCGTCAGCTATCTGAAGGACGACGCCGATTACCAAGCCGCCGCGGATTCACTGATCACGGTCGTCGAGAACATCAGAGAGCGCTCTCCGAACGCTCGCGTGGTGCTCGTCGATTACCTGACCCTCGTCGGTCCCAGCACCCGCCCGCGACTCGACGTACCGCTGAACGAGGAACAACTGCCGAGCGTCGCGATGATGGCCGACGGGCTGGCTGCGGCGTTCGCCAAAGCAGCGGCCGCCACCGGCGCGGACCTGATCGCCGCGTCCGCGGCCAGTCGCGATCATGCCATCGGCTCCCCCGAACCCTGGACGACCGGCTTCAGCCTGCAACCGTTCCGGCTGCTCCGCGGCTTCGTCCCGTACCACCCGAACGCGGCCGGCATGCGCGCCGTCGCCGACCTGATCGTCGCCCGGCTCCGCGCCTGAAACTGTCCGAAGCCGTTGCTACGTTGCGGAGCAGGAGGAAACATGACTGAAGTGGAACTGCGAGACGTCGAGGACCACGATCTCGACGCCCTGTTCGAGATGATGCGAGACCCGGAGTCTGTCCGGATGGCCGCCTTCACCGCCAGAGACCCCAACGACCGAGCCGCCTTCGACGCCCATGTCGCGCGCCTGCGCTCGAGCTCCGACCTCACCTTTCTCGCAATCGTTCGTGATGGCGAGTTGGTCGGGACCGTCGGCAGTTGGGTGGCTGAGGGCGAGCGAGAGGTCACCTACTGGATCGACCGCCCGTTCTGGGGCCAGGGCATTGCTGGTCAGGCGCTCGCCCTGCTCATCGAACGGTTGCCCGCGGGGCCCATCCACGCACGCGCCGCCACTGATAATGCCGGCTCCCTCCGAGTCCTGGAGAAAGCCGGCTTCGTCATCATCGGCACCGACACCGGCTTCGCCAACGCGCGCGGCGCCGAGATCGAGGAGACCATCCTCCGCCGCGACTAGCGTTCGGCAACTCCCAGGGATCGACGCAGGAAGTCCAGCTCGCGGTAGAGCAGGTTGGCGATGGTGTTCTCGTCCATGAGGCGGTGGCCCTCCCCGGGGAGTGCGATCAGTTCGTGGTGCTTGCCGGCTGCGAAGAGGGCGCTGCTGAGGCGGAGGGCATGTGAACTCCAGACATTCGTGTCGGCCAGGCCCTGGATGATGAGCAGCGGCCGAGCCAGGTTGGTTGCGTAGGGCAACAGGCTGGTCCGGTCGTAGGCGTCCGGGTGGTCATCGGGATGTCCGAGGAAGCGCTCTTTCCAGTAGGTGTCGTACTGGCGCTGGTCGGTGACCGGAGCGCCGGCGATTCCGGCGTGGAAGATCTCCGGGCGATGGATCACCGCGGCCGCGGACAGGAAGCCGCTGAAACTCCAGCCGCGCATCGCGACCCGGCTCAGGTCCAGATCGCCGTACCGGTCGGCAACAGCCTGCAGAGCCTCCACCTGGTCGTCGAGCACCGGGGTCACGAAGTCGCCATGGATGGCACGCTCGTACGCCGGTCCACGGCCGGGCGTCCCGCGGCCGTCGGTGCTGATCACGACGAAACCCTGTTCGGCGAACCAGCGGGAGACGGCGTAGTACGGCGCTCCATAAGCCATCACGAGCTGGAAGCCGGGACCGGCGTACGGGTTGAGGAGGACGGGCAGGTTCGGCATGCCGGGGCGGTGCCAGGACGGGCGGAAGACAGCGGTGCGCAGTTCGTCGGGACCGGCACTCATGAACTTCACATCGAGCTCGAGGACGGGCCGCTCCGGACGTGACTGGATGACGTGGTTGTTGACCGTGATCCGGCGGCCGTGCAGTGTCCGGCAGTCCAGCGCCAAGGTGCCCTCGGCAGCGAACCCGTCGTTGACGCCGGCCGTCTCGGTGAGTTGGCGCAGCTCTCCGTCATAGAGGTACAGCTGGGTGTCGGTCGGCTCGGTCTGCGCCAGGAACGCGATCCCGGCCGAGTTGTTGGATCGGATCTCGGCCACCTGAAGACCCGGCGGCGTAACGAAGTCCGCGCCGACGAGGAGCCGGTTGGTGTCACACTCGAGGTCGCGTTCGATCCAGACCAGTTGTCCGTCGATGGTTCGTGACGGCGTACCAAGCCTTACGTCGACCCACTGCTCGTCGGTCACCTCCCGTACGACGGTCGTCTCCCCCGTCACCGGGTCAGCCTCGAGCAGGTGAACGCGGCGCTGGTCGCGAGTCTGCACCGCAAAGAGCGGTCTTTCCGTGGTCCACGCGGCCTGCACCAAGTACTCGAACTCGACGTCGTCCCACTGGACCTCGACGCGACTGCCGTCCAGTGCAATCAGGCTGAGGCTCACCTGCGCGTTGTCCGTACCGGCTCGTGGGTAGCGAATCTGCCGCGGCGGCGCATCCGGCTGGGTCGGATCCGCGAGGTAGCGCAACTCGACGCGGCTCTCGTCGACCCGGGCGACCAGAAGCTGATCGCCGCTCGGAGACCACCAGAAAGCGCTCTCTCGTTCCATCGACAACGTCGCCGCGAACTCGGGAACACCCCAGGTCACCGCGTCGCCGTCCGGCTTCGCGAGCGTACGGCGGTTGGAGCCGTCGACGCCGATCACTTCGAGCGCCCCGGATTGAGCGAACGCGATCACCGTTGCGGTGGGGTCGATTCGGGCCGCGTCCACGGCACCGACCGGGAGGTTGGTCCGCTCGCCGGTTTCGAGGTTGGTGACAGACATCCCCTCGGCGGTCGGTAGGCAGAGCCGACCGAGCGCTGTGCTGTGGCCGCCGGCCGGTCCGATGCGCTGTTCGCGGCCGTGCTCAGCATCCATGACCCAGAGCGAACCGTCGCGATTGAACGTCGCATGACGACCGGTGCTGTCGAGCGCGAGCCCGGTGACGGACCCGGCGCTGAAACGCTGGGTCCGTGCGTACTGCCGGGGCAGATCCTCCACCATTACGGCGTGTGGACGTAGGGCGTCGTGGTCGTCACGGCGAGGAAGCCGAGCCGCTGCAGGATCGGCGAACTGTCATCGGACGCGTCGACGTGGAGATATTTGTAGCCCTGGGCAACGGCTCGGGCAGCACGGACGGCGACGAGCGCCTTGTAGATTCCCTTGCCACGCCACTCGGCCAGCGTCGAACCGCCCCACAGACCGGTGAACTCGGTGTTCTCCTTGTAAACCGCCCAGGCCGCCGAGACCACCACGCCGTCAGCCTCAGCCACGTAGATATCGGTCAGGCCGGTGGCGTGCCGCCGTACCAGGTCGTCGGTCAGCCAGGACCAGTCCTCGCCCCACACCGTCGACTCCATCGCCGCGATCCGCTCGAAGTCGGCGCGGTCGGTGACGAGCCGGATCGTGACGCCGTCGACGGCATCCCGTCCGGCCAGGCGGTCGACGATGTCCGCGCTCTCCGCGATCAGCACGGTCTCCTGATCCTCCGGCTCGAACCCGGCCGCGCGCAGCCGATCCGGGAGATCCGCCGGCAGGTCATGTCCGCGCAGCTTCCACTCGACCGGCTGCCCCTTGGCCGCGAAGTAGTCCCGCTGCCGAGCGATCAGCGCGTCCACCTCAGCACCATCGAGACCCTCGAGAGAGCGGTAACTCACGAAGCCCCGCTGCGGATACTCGACCCGGATCACCGGTCCGTCGGTACTCGTCGGAACATCGGCGCTCTCACTGCCGCCGCGCAGTTGCTCGTCGTACGCCGACAGTAGTCGCGCGACCTGGCCGGCCCTCTGATCATCAGTCACGGGAGGACTCTTTCATGCCATCGGTCGCGCGCAGAAGGGTGCTGAGCAGGGTTTCGAGCTGCTCCTGGTCTGCCCCGGGGAGAGCGCGCACCAGGGACTGCTCGACGTCTTGGATGTCACCGATGCCGCGTTGCCAGATGTCGAGGCCGGCTGGGGTGAGGCGGGCCAGGACCTTGCGGCGGTCGTGGCGGTCGTGATGGCGCTCGACGTACTTGCGGCGTTCGAGAGCGTCGAGGCGGTTGGTGAGGGCGGCGGGTGACATCGAGAGATGTTTGGCGAGCTCGCCTGGGGTCGCCTGGTACGGCGTTCCGTTGCGGCGCAGGAGGTGGAGGGTCTTGAACTCCCACCACTGCATGTCGTACTTCGCGAGAACGGCGTCGCGACTGCGGTCGAGGTACTGACCGAGTGACTGCAGCCGGACCGCGATGCCCTCGACGCGGCGGTCGAAGCCCGGGATCTCGCGCTCCCACTGGTCAACGTGCCAGGTCACGAAGTCTTCGTTCACAGGTCGGATTTTTCACCGACTGAAGCTTTGTTGTCAAACATTTCGATGTCGAAGTATCTTCGCCGGACCAGTTCACGAGCGGTGAGGAGACATCGGATGGTTCAGGTCGAGGTGTCGGCGGTGGTGGCAGCGGCAGGGCAACTGGTGCTGGCTGGCCAGTGGGGCGTCGCGCGCACGCTGCTGGAGGCGGCGGAGCCGGTGGAAGCGACGGACGTCCGAGCGGTGGCCCTCGCGCTCGCCGGGGTTTCAGTGGACGAGGATTTCGCTCGGCGGACGCAGCACGGGGAGCGCTCTCTCGCGACGCTCGGGAAGGCGCTCGAACTGTTGCCAGATGCAACGGTTCGTTGGGATGCGGCGTTGCTGCAGTTGCGGTCGGACTACGCGCCGGCGTTGTTCGGCGGGCTGAGCGAGTTCGGCGATTCGCTTCACGCGCAGGCTGTGGTGTTACGCGATACCGCATCGGATGATGGTCGGGCTGGGATGGCGGCGTTCTATGCCGGCGTGATCGCCGACAACCTGCTGAGCGAGCCGGCGACGGCGTTCGCGCACTACACCGAGGCGCTGAAACGGGGAGAGAGCGCTCTCGACGATCTCCTGATCTCTCTCGCGCTCCGGCACCTTGGCGATCACGCGCACACCGCCGGCGATCTGAGGCTGGCACGAGCGCACTGGGAGCGGTCGACGGAACTACGCCAAAAGATCGGGCATCTTCTGGGAGCGCTCGCTCAGCAGGCCTTGCTGTGCGAACTGCTCAAGTCCGAAGGCGACGCCGCAGGGTCGCGGGTCTTGGCGACCGAGGTCAACCGCTGGGCCGGTCAGGCGGGAATCCCGTTCGTCGAGCAGCAGACGGCCGCAATGCTGGGTTGAGGGGCAGACCGAACTCCGCCGGTACGCCGGGACTGTGCAGCACGTGGTCGGGCGGTTCCGCCGGCTCAGGGAGCCCGACTGAAGGGAACAGACCCGGCATGTGCAGCTTGGTGACTTCTGCGGAGTGGAGTTGCCAGGTCGGATGGTAGTTCGGCAGGTACCAGGTGCGGCCGGCTCGGTGGGTGTGCAGGCCCCACCGGGCCGTGAGGAAGTCGGCCAACGGGTCGGTCGGGACGCGCGGTCCGGTCTCGACAACGATCGTGCTGCTCGCGCGCACGCCGTACCAGCGAAGGGTTGAGGTGTACGAGTGCGTGCCGCCTGTCGTGGTGTGGGTAATGTGCGCCCAGCGGTATGGGAGAGCGAAGACGGTCCGAGCGGCCGCAACCACTGCCAGCCGATTCGCGTCGAGGCTGAGGAAGATGACGCCGCGGCGGCCAGTGGTGTCGATCGAGTACAGGCGGATGTTCGTTTCGAGGAAGGTGCCGAAGTACGGGACGGACGGGCCGTGCGGGAGGCCGGTGCCGACCATGCGGAACGGGACCAGACCGATGTAGGTGCGTCCTTCGAAGACGTCCGGGCGAGTGCCGGGCGGGAACAGGTGCGCGACCGCGGCGGGATCGACTGCCCAGTGCAGGAAGGTCAGATCGAGCCATTGCTGCCGCACGATCCGGGGACGCCGGAGCGCGGGCGCGTCCGGCCAGATGGCGGCCATGCCATCGAGCGTAGCGGTCACCCCCTGGCCGGTACCGTGCCTAGGCTCGAGAACATGCGAGAGAGCGCGTTCCGGGCCGAGATCCCGGCAGCCGAGGTGGAAGAGTTGCAGCGCCGACTGGATGCGGTCCGCTGGCCCGATCAGTTGCCCGGCGTCGAGTGGTCATATGGCGTTGAGTTGGAGCGATTGCAGTCAGTGGTCGAGTACTGGCGGACGACGTACGACTGGCGTCGGTTCGAGCGGAGGCTCAACCAGGTACCGCAGTACCTGACCGAGATCGACGGGCAGCGAATCCACTTCCTGCACCGGCCGGTCGAGGGGAAGACACCACTGCTCCTCCTGCACGGCTGGCCTGGATCGGGTGCCGACTTCCTCAGCCTGATGGACCTGCTGCCGGAGTTCACCCTCGTGGTGCCGACGATGCCCGGATTCGGTTTCTCGGGACCAACCACCGCGACGGGCTGGGGTGCCGAGCGGATCGCACAGGCCTACGTCGCGTTGATGGAACAGCTCGGCTACGACCGGTACGGCGTTCATGGGTTCGACTGGGGTGCCCGGATCGGACCGGCGATCGCGCGACTGGTTCCGGAGCGGCTGATCGGACTGCATCTCGACGGGTATCTGGCCTTCCCGAAGGACGACGAGGAACTGAGTGAGAGCGAGAGAGAGCGCTTACTCGGGCTCTCTCGCTGGGAGCGCGAGCGGTCCGGATACGCCGCGATCCAGAGCACCCGCCCGCAAACACTCGCGTACGCGCTGGCCGACTCCCCCGTCGGCCAGCTGGCCTGGAACCTCGAGTGGTACGACGACTACGGTCACCGGGAAGGTGCCATCGGCAACGATCAGATCCTGGACGCGGTCACGCTGACCTGGCTGACCGGGACAGCGGGTTCGTCCGGCCGGATCTACCGCGAGGCCGCGTCGAGCTGGGGCGCAGAGAGCGCTTTCTGCCCCGTTCCCACCGGCCTCGCCGTCTTCCCCGGCGACAGCACGGTCCGTCGCCTCGTCCAGCGCGAGTTCGACGTCACCCACTACACCGAGTTCGACCGCGGCGGCCACTTCGCCGTACTGGAGGTCCCCGACCTGGTCGCCGCAGACCTCCACTCGTTCTTCACCACGCATCCCAACCCCTAACGTCCGAAGACACGCGGGCCCTGGTGTGCGGATCTTCGGACGTTAGCGGTCGCGACCGAGGCGGTTAGGAGGAGAAGGCGGCGTCGAAGGAGGCGGTGGGTGGGTCGAAGGCCAGGGTGCGCACGAACTGGAGGGCTTCGGCGGCGCCGACGAGGCGGTCCATGCCGGCGTCTTCCCACTCGACGGAGATCGGGCCGGTGTAGCCGATCGTGTTGAGCATCCGGAAGCACCCTTCCCAGGGGACGTCGCCGTGGCCGGTGGAGACGAAGTCCCAGCCGCGGCGGGGGTCACCCCAGGCGAGGTGGGAGCCCATGCGGCCGTTGCGGCCGTTGCCTACTTGGCGCTTCGCGTCCTTGCAGTCGACGTGGTAGATGCGGTCCTTGAAGTCCCACAGGAAGCCGACCGGGTCGAGGTCCTGCCAGACGAAGTGGGACGGATCCCAGTTCAGGCCGAAGGCCTCGCGGTGACCGATCGCCTCCAGAGTCGCAGTGGTCGTCCAGTAGTCGTAGGCGATCTCGGACGGGTGCACCTCGTGGGCGAAGCGCACGCCTACTGAGTCGAAGACGTCGAGGATCGGGTTCCAGCGGTCCGCGAAGTCGCGGTAGCCGGCCTCGATCATCGAGGTCGGGACCGGCGGGAACATCGCCACGGTCTTCCAGATCGACGATCCGGTGAAGCCGACCACGGTGTCGACGCCGAGGGCCCGGGCGGCGTGGGCCGTGGTCTCCATCTCCGCGGCCGCACGCTGACGGACGCCTTCGGGAGTACCGTCGCCCCAGATGTGGGCAGGCAGGATCGCCTGGTGCCGCTCGTCGATCGGGTCGTCGCAGATCGCCTGGCCGAGCAGGTGGTTCGAGATCGTCCAGACCTTCAGGTTGTGCTTCTCCAGGATGTCCAGCCGGTCGCGGACGTACGCCGCGTCCTCGGCGGCGCGGCGGACATCGAGGTGATCACCCCAGCAGGCGATCTCCAGCCCCTCGTATCCCCACGACGACGCCAGCCGGGCGACTTCCTCGAACGGCAGGTCGGCCCACTGGCCGGTGAACAGGGTGATCGGTCGTGCCATCACGAACTCCTCAAGCTGAGACTCACAACAACAGGGGTGGTGTCCCCGGCGACACCGGAGCGCGAGGTGCCGCCGGGGACGAGGACCGGGTGGTCCCCCGCCGACCGCCGGAGAGCGCTCTACCCCGTTCCCGGGTGGGGCCGAACCACCCGGGCACGGAAGCGTTCTCCGACGGCGACGTCTTGGGGTCCCGCAACGAACTGCGGGACGGTCAGCGGATCTTGCTCCTCAGGTCCTGGCCGACGGCGGTCAGGAGGGTTCGGGTCGGCACGTCCTTCACCGACTTGGCCTGCGCGAGGTACAGATCCATGGCGATCCGGGCGACCAGGGGCTGCTTGCGCTCGACCGCGCGCTGCGCCAGCCCGAGCTGCACCTTCATCACCGTGGCCTGTGCCGGCGAGAGCTTCCCGGAGACGCGGAAGCGCTCCACGAGTTTCAGCGCCTCCGGGTACGACGAGACCACCGTGAACGCCACCGTGGTCACCGACTTGTTGCCTGCGACATCGAGTGCGGTCGCGGTCAGCTTGTGCGCGCCGAGCCCGAGCACGGCACCGTCAAGCTTCCCGCCGGCCGGTACCGGCTTCCCGTCGATCGCCAGCGTCACTGTGCCCGGACCCGAACCGGCATCCGCCGCCTTGGCACTGACCGTCGCCGTCGAAGCGACCCCGAGCGAGGCCCCAGCGGCAAGACCAGTGATCGTCGCGGTCGGCGCCGTACGGTCGATCTTCACCGTTACCGACTGCGGTTCCGACACATTGCCGGCCGTGTCCGACGCCCGCACCTGCAGGGTGTGGGTGCCGTCGGCGGTGAACTTCACCGGCGCCGTGTACTCGGACCAGTTGCCGTCGCCAACCTTCTGCTCCAGATACGTCTGACCACCCTGGTCATCGGTCCCGAGAGCGGTTGCCGTGACCTCATCGGTCCACCAGCCGGCGAGGCCTGACGGAGCCGACGGGTTCAGCGAGAGCGACACTGTCGGCGCCGTCGTGTCTCGCACCAACTTGAAGTAGTCGAACTTAGCCGTCTTCGAAGCCGCCTGGTCCACACCGAACGCGTAGACCCCGAACTTCGCCCCGGTCGCCAAAGCTGTATTCGCCACCGAGGTGAGAGCCGTCCAGGTCAACCCGTCCGAGCTGTAGGACCCGGTGAAGCTCGATCCCTTCTTGGCCAACCGGAACCACCAGACACCCTGCGTCGCCCCAGCACCAGGCTGCGGCTCCTGCAGGACATCGCCCACCTCACTGCGCAGCTCCAACCCTCGAGCAACCGGAGACCCGGACGGGTTCGTGGTCAGGTAGTCGAGCTTCACGTAGTTCGCATCGTCCTTGTAGACAAGGAGACCCGCCTGCTGGAACGCCTCGTCGAAGGACGACGCATCGACCTTCGTCTCGATCGTCCAGTCACCATCCGGTGCCGGCTGCAACATCAGGTTCCGCGGGTTCGTCGCCGTCCCCTGGTAGATGTCGCCCTTGCTCGTGTCGATCTCCAGTCCGTCACCGCTCACCCGGTACGCCGTTGGGTCCGGGCGCACGATCGATGACCAGCGGCACGCGTCGAGCGTCGTACCGCTGAACTCGTCGTCCGGGGCCGGCTGCTCGGCGGTGTCGTCCGGGGTCAGCTGGAAGTAGTCGAACGACGCGGTGACCGGCAGCGCCTCGGTCCGGTTCGCCAGCCCGAAGACACCGATCCGCGGGTTGGCGATCCCGGCCAACGCCTTCGTCTCCGGCATCTCGGTGAACGTCGCGCCATCGGCGGAGTACGCCGCCTTCAGGTTCGACCCGTCGGAGGTGAACCGCACCCACACGGTGTCCGGGTAGTCCGCGCCCAGGTTGGCCGTGTTCGACCCGGCGACCTCATTCGGTACGCCGGCCTCCTCGCGAATGAACTGGAAGATCCGGTCAGCCGCCGACGGTGCACCCGTCGATCGGCCCTGGATCACCATCTTCGCGTAGTTGTCGTCGTCGCCGTACAGCAGCAATCCAGCCTGCTGATAAGCCAACCGCGCCGGCAGCGTCAGCTTGGTCGTCGCCTGCCAGGCACCCGCCGGCAACGGCTGCAGTACGAGGTTCGGTACGCCGGTGTTGCCCGTCCCGTAGATGTCAGTAGCGGTCAGCGGGAGCGACAGCTTGCCGTCAGCAACCGACAGCTCTTGGTTGCCACGGACAACCGACGACCACCGGCTGGTGTTCAGAGCCGTCCCGTCGAACCCGTCGGACCGTCCGGTCAGACAGGTCGGCAGCGACGGCGTATCCACCGTGATCACGACCTTCGCCGTACCGGCTGCTCCGCGGGAGTCCGTCACGGTCGCGACCGCGGTATGCGTCCCGGCCGTGGTGTAGGTGTGGCTGGCCGATGCTCCGGTCGCCGTTCCACCATCACCGAAGCTCCACGTGTACGACAGCGGCAGATCACCTTCCGGATCCGTCGCGGCCGCGGTGAAGTCCACCTTCAGCGGCGCCTTACCCTGCGTCGTCGAAGCCTGGATCGTCACCGCCGGGCGCTCGTTCTCCGTGACGCCCTTGCCGATGAACTTCACCCAGTTGACGTTGAGCTGCCCGGTCGTCTTCACGAAGTACAACGGACCACTCGCGAGCGACGCTCCACTCACCGGCGCGGTGAAGTCGCCGTACGTCTGCCAACCACCGGTCGGCGTCACCTGGATGGTGGCGACCACCGGCCCGTCGGTCGGCGATCCCTGACGCACCTGCACGGTCGCACCCAGGTCAGGCGATGCCGCCCGCAACTGGATCTGGCCGATGTTGGTCAGGTTGGTGGGCTTCCAGCCCCACCAGTCGCCGTCCTCGATGAAGCCGATGTTCTTCCCACCACCAGCGGTGTCACCGGTGTCCTCGACCTGTACGCCGGGAGTCGTGCCCGGGCCGCCGGTCTCGTTGAAGAACTCGGCCTCCCGCGTCTTCGGCTGCAGCTGGACGATCTTCTGGGTGGTGATCCGGCCGGTCCCCGGCGCGCCCTTGTCGGTGTAGGTCACCTTGACGATGCCGAAGATGTTCGCCCCGACGTGCCCCTGGTCACCGGGCAGCGGGAACGAGCCTTCACAACCGTGGTACTGCTCGTAGTCGTGCGCGTGCTCGTCATGGCCGAGCGCGGGCTGGGTGATGACGTCGTTGCAGTCGATCGTCCCGTCCTCGGGATCGGTGACCGTCACCTTGTAGTGGATGGTGTCCCCGAACTCGAAGAACCCGCCGTCGACCGGCGCCTCGACCGTGATCGTCGGCGCGGTGTTCCCGACCGTGATCGTCTTGTTCGACACCGCGGTCCGGCCGTCCGGATCCGTCACCGTCAAGCGGGCGGTGAAGACGCCGGCAGTGGTGTAGGTGTACGACGGTTTGGGCTCGGTACTGTCGGTTGTCCCATCGCCGTCGAAGTCCCAGGCGAGCGTGACCGGCTGACCGTCCGGATCTCGTGATCCGGTCGAGTCGAAGGCGACCGCGAGTGGTGTCGGTCCAGAGGTCTTGTCGGTCGTGAACTGGGCGATCGGCGCCCGGTTCCCTTGCACATAGTCGATCCGGTAGATCCCGGAGTCGGCGTTGTTGCCACCGAACCCACTCCCCCACTCGATGACGTAGAGGGCGCCGTCCGGTCCGAACTGCAACGCGTGCGGCCGGATGAAGTTCAGCTTCTCCAGCATCCGGGACACGTCGCTGACGCCGGTCCGGTCGTCGGTCAGCTGGACCGAGAACAGCCGGCTGTCGTTCCAGTCGGCGAACACGGCCTTGCCGTCGAAGTACGCCGGCCACTTGCGGTCCGACGTACTGGCTGCGTCGAACTTGTAGGCACCGCTGGTCATCGGTGCGCCACTGCCACCGATCTCCGGCGAACCGGTGGTCGACTTACCCATCCAGAGCGAGGCGGGGATTGCCGCAGGCAACTGGGTGATGCCGGTGTTGTTCGGCGAGTTGTTGACCGGGGCGTTGCAGTTGAACGTCGCTCCCGACGTACCGGTGGCGAAGTCGAAGTCGTTGTACGGCGTGTTCGCGCCGACGCAGTACGGCCAGCCGTAGAAGCCGGGCTTGTCCAGGATGTCCCACTCGACCCGGCCGTCCGGGCCGCGCGTCGGCGAGACCTGGCCGGCGTCGGGACCGTAGTCGGCGACGAACAGGTGGTTGGTGGTCGGGTCGATGCCGATCCGGAACGGGTTGCGGAAGCCCATCGCGTAGATCTCCGGACGGGTCTTCGCCGTACCGGGAGCGAACATGTTGCCGGAGGGGATCGTATAGGTCCCGTCCGCCTCGGGGTGGATCCGCAGGATCTTGCCGTTCAGCGCGTTGCTGTTCGCGGCGCTGCCTTGGGAGTCCCAGGCCGCGCGGCCGGCCCGCTCGTCGATCGGTGCGTAGCCGTCGGAGTCGAACGGGTTCCGGTTGTCGCCGGTGGCAACGAAGAGGTTGCCGTCGCCATCGAATTCCAGCGCACCACCCGCGTGACAGCACTGGTCGCGCTGGGTGTCGACCTGCAGAACCTTCTTCTCGCTGGCCAGGTCAAGAGTGTCACCAGTCACCTTGAACCGGGAGACCTGGTCATGCGGATCGGCCGCGGCCGGTGAGTAGTACAGGTACAGGAAGCCGTTGGTGTCGAAGGCCGGGTCGAGCGCGATCCCGAGCAGCCCGAACTCCTGACCGGTGTAGACGTCCAGGGTCCCCGCGGTCACGACGGTGCCGTCGGTCTTGACGATCTTCACCGCACCGTTGCGGTCGATGTAGAAGACCCGGCCGTCCTTCGCGATCGTCAGTTCCATCGGGTTCGACGTGTTGTCGTCGAGGGTGACCTTCTCGTAGCTGTCGCTCAGCGACGCACCACAGTCGGCAGGCTGCACACCGGCGGCGGTCTTGATACCACCGAGCAGCAGCTTCTGGAACGTCGGGTCGGCGTACGACTCGATCGTGTGGCCCATGCCCGTGTACCAGGCGCGGCCGCCGTCGTAGTCCTGACACCACGTGATCGGGTGCTCGACGCCCATGTTGCCACCGCTGTACGTCGATTCGTCCAGCGACTCGAGGACGTGCACGGTACCGCGCGGATTGGTGCGGTAGTTGTACCACTCGTCCGTGCGCTGCCACTTGGTCGGCGCCTCGGCGGTCGACGGGTGCGCGTGATCCTCGGTCTTCACCGTGGCGGTCGGCGTACCGGCCGGGTGGCTGTCGAAGTAGCTGCCGACGAGCTTGCCGTACCACGGCCAGTCGTACTCGGTGTCCGAGGCCGCGTGAATGCCGGCGTACCCGCCGCCGCCCTTGATGTAGCGCTCGAACGACGCCTGCTGGTCCGCGTTCAGTACGTCGCCGGTCGTGGACAGCCAGATCACGACCTCGTACTTGGCCAGCTCGGTGTCGTTGAACATCGAGGCGTCCTCGGTCGCGGTGACCGTGAAGTTGTTGCCGGCGGCAAGATCCTTGATCGCTTGGATTCCCGCCGGGATCGCGTCGTGCCGGAAGCCTGCGGTCTTGCTGAAGATCAGGGCGTTGAAGGTCTCGTCACCGTGCCCGGGATGGGCCCGGGCCGGTAACGGGGCCAGCAAGGCCGCCACCAGGGCGAGCACGAGGGCGGCGGCGAACGTGCCGTGCCTGCGTAGCTGGATCATGCGGAGCTCCTCATGGGTCGGATAAGGTGCGCGCTCCTGCTGTTCCCGTGCTCTGCCCTGCGCGGGATGTGTGTGTACTACGAAGGCTGGATCAGCGAACGCCGAGCAGGTGCTCCATCGCCAACTGGTCCAGCTTCTCGAACCCGAGACCGCGCTCGGCCAGCGCTTCCCGGTCGTAGGTCTGGGCACGGAGGTCGGCCAGCGACTCCCCCTCGGCCAGGGTGGGTTCGGACAGTTCTCCGACACGGGCCGCGGCAAGCGCCTCGACCACCTCGGGGTCAGCATGGAACGCGGCCACCTTGTCCCGCAGGATCAGGTAGTTGCGCATACAGCCCCGCGCGGTCTCCCAGACACCTTCCTCGTCCTCGGTGCGCGGCGGCTTGTAGTCGAAGTGCACGTAGCCGTCGTACCCGGGCTTGCCCTCACTGCCCTGCAGTACGTCGACGGTCCAGAACGCCTCGCGGAGATTCCCCGCCCCGAACCGCAGGTCCTGGTCGAACCGCGGACCGTGCTGCCCGTTGAGGTCGATGTGGTACAGCTTCCCGTGCCACAACGCCTGCGCGATCCCGTGCGCGTAGTTCAGGCCGGCCATCTGCTCGTGCCCGACCTCGGGGTTGATCCCGACCAGCTCCGGGTCCGCGAGATCGTTGATGAAGGCAATGGCATGGCCGATCGACGGCAGCAGGATGTCACCGCGCGGCTCGTTCGGCTTCGGCTCGATCGCGAACCGGATGTCGTAGCCCTGCTCGCGCACGTACGCGCACAGGATGTCCATCGACTCCTTGTACCGGTCGAGCGCGGCCCGGACGTCCTTCGAGCCGCCCGACTCCGCGCCTTCGCGACCGCCCCACAGCACGTACGTCGACGCGCCCAGCTCGGCGGCGAGGTCGAGATTGCGCAGCACCTTCGCGAGCGCGTACCGCCGGACCTGCCGGTCGTTGGCGGTCAGGCCGCCGTCCTTGAAGACCGGGTGACTGAACAGGTTCGTCGTGGCCATCTCGACCACGATGCCGGTGTCGGCCAGAGCCTTGGTGAAGCGCTCCAGGGTCTGGGTCCGGGTCTTGTCGTCCGGCACCAGGTCGTCGTCGTGGAACGAGATGGCGGCGGCGCCGAGCTCGGCGAGTTTCTCCACGGCGTGGACCGGGTCCATCGCCGGGCGGACCGCCGTACCGAAGACGTCGACGCCTTCCCAGCCCACGGTCCACAGACCGAAGGAGAACTTGTCGTCTCTACTGGGTGTATATGCGTTCATGAAGGAATCTCCTGCCATTGTCGTGACGTCGAACTGGTCTCGATCGCGGCCAGCACCCGCTGGACCCGCAGCCCGTCCGCGAACGACGGCGCCGGATCGGTGCCCTCGGCAATCGCAGTGACCAGGTCGACGACTTGGTGGGTGAATCCGTGCTCGTAGCCGAGCAGGTGACCCGGCGGCCACCAGGCCTCGACGTACGGGTGGACGGCCTCGGTCGCGAGGATGCGGCGGAAGCCGGCCGTCCGGGAGTCTTCGCTCGCGTCGTAGTAGTGCAGGACGTTCATGTCCTCGAAGTCGAAGGCGAGACTGCCCGCGTGGCCGTTGATCTCGATCCGGATCGCGTTCTTGCGGCCGGTCGCGAACCGGGTCGCCTCGAAGACGCCGAGGGCTCCGGAGGCGAACTTCGCCAGGAACACGGCCGCGTCGTCGACGGTGACCGGGCCACGCCCGGTGCCCGCCGTACCGGACAGGCCGGCATGGTCGGAAGCAACTGGGCGTTCCTTGACGAAGGTCTCGAGCTGACCACTCACCTCGGCGATGGTGTCGCCGGTGATGTACTGCGTCAGATCGATGATGTGCGCGCCGATGTCGCCGAGCGCACCGGAGCCGGCCTTCTCCTTGTCGAGGCGCCACGACAGCGGCGCCTCGGGGTCGGCGATCCAGTCCTGCAGGTACTGCGCCCGAACGTGCCGGATGGTGCCGAGCTTGCCCTCGGCAACCAGCTGCCGGGCCAGCCCGATCGCCGGCACCCGGCGGTAGGTGAACCCGACCATCGAGCGGACGCCGTTCGCCTTCGCGGCCTCGGCGGCCGCGGTCATGGCCTCGGCCTCGGCCACCGTGTTGGCCAACGGCTTCTCACACAGCACGTGCTTGCCGGCCTGCAGAGCCGCGATCGCGATCTCGGCGTGGCTGTCCCCCGGCGTACAGACGTCGATGACCTGTACGTCGTCGCGAGTGAGCAGCTTGCGCCAGTCGGTCTCGGTCTCCTGCCAGCCGAGCTTGCCCGCGGCAGCCTGTACGGCGTCGGCGTTGCGGCCGCAGAGGACGTTCATCGTGGGATTGAGCGGCAGGTCGAAGAAGCGCGGTGCGCTCCGCCAGGCCTGGGAGTGGGCCGCGCCCATGAACGCGTACCCGATCAGGCCGATACCAAGGTTGGTCATAACTGTCAGCTTTCGAAGGCGGTCGGCAGGTACTGGTCGACGTTGTCCTTGGTGACGACCGGCGCGAACAGCTGGACCTTGCGCGGGACCTCGACCTCCACCAGGTCGCCGAGGGCCTTCTTCTGCACCAGCAACCGGGCCAGCTTGACGCCGTCGGCGCCCTGCGTGGACGGGTAGACGACGGTTGCCTTGACCAACGACGTACCGGACTTGATGTCGCGCATGACGTTGGCCGAACCGGCGCCGCCGACCAGGAAGAAGTCCTTGCGGTTGGAGTTCTTGATCGCGGCCATCACGCCGACGCCCTGGTCGTCGTCGTGGTTCCAGATCGCGTCGATCTTCGGGGCCGCCTGCAACAGGTTGGCCGCCGCCTTCTCACCGGACTCGACGGTGAACTCGGCCGCGACCCGATTGTTCACCTTGAGACCACAGCCCGCGAGCGACTCCTTGAAGCCCTTGCTGCGGTCCTGGGTCAGCGGCAGCGAGTCGATGCCGGCGATCTCCGCGACGATCGCGTCCTTCTTGTCCTTGAGCTGCGAGCAGATGTAGGTGCCGGCCGAGCGGCCCATGCCGTAGTTGTCACCGAGCACGGTCGTCCGGGCCGCGGCCGGGTTGTCGAACTCGCGGTCGACGTTGACGACCGTGATCCCGGCCTCCATCGCCTTGGTCGCGACCGCGGTCAGCGCGGCGCCGTCGAAGGGCAGCAGCACGATCGCGTCGACCTTCTGGTTGATGAAGGTCTCCACCTGGCTGATCTGCAGGTTCACATCGTTGGTGCCCTCGGCAACGATCAGCTCGACGTCGGAGTACTTCTTCGCCTCGGCCTGGGTGGCCTTGGTGATCGCACCCATCCAGCCGTGGTCGGCGGCGGGCGCGGAGAAGCCGATCTTGACCTTCTTGCCGGGCTCGTCGTTCTTGCCGGCGGACACGGCCGAGGTGTTGGCCGCCTCGTTGGTGGTGTCGGCCTTCGGGGTGTTGCTGGTACAGGCGGCCAGGGCGAGCACGCCGACGCCGGCAACGATGATGGTACGGGCGGAACGGGACATCGGTGTCTCCTATGAACTGGTGGTGCGACTGGCGAGGCGTTGCTGCAGCAGGACCGCGATCACGATGATCAGGCCCTTCGCGACGGACTGGGCGGAGATGCTCAGGTTGTTGAGGGTGAAGACGTTGTTGAGCGTGGTGAAGATCAGGACGCCGAACACCGTGCCGACGATCGTGCCGCGGCCACCGGACAGCAGCGTGCCGCCGATCACCACCGCCGCGATCGCGTCGAGTTCGTACAACTGACCGTGGGTCGAGCTCCCCGTTGTCGTCCGTGCCATCAGCATCACCGCGGCGATCCCGCAGCACAGCCCGGCCAGGACATACAGCGCCACCGTGTGCCGCTGTACCTTGATGCCCGCCAGGCGGGCCGCTTCCGCGTTGCCGCCGACGGCGAACGTCCGGCGACCGAACGTGGTCCGGTTCAGGACCACCCAGCCGGCCGCGGCGACCAGCAGGAAGATCCAGACCAGCACCGGTACGCCGATCAGCGAGCCGCCGAAGAAGTCGACGAACGAGTTGTTCGCGACGATCTGGGTCCGGCGGTCCGAGATGATCTCGGCCAGGCCACGCGCCGCGGCCAGCATCGCCAGCGTCGCGATGAACGGCACGATCTTGCCGTAGGCAATCAGCAGTCCGTTCACCAGGCCACACGCGGCGCCTACCAGGAGCGCCGTACTGACCATGACGATCCAGCCGTAGCTGTCGGCCAGCTGCTGGGTGGCCAGGGTCGTGGCCCAGACCGAGGACAGCGCGAGGATCGCTCCGACCGACAAGTCGATTCCGCCGCCGGTGATCACGAACGTCATGCCGATGCTGACCACACCGACCACCGCGGCCAGCCGCAGGATCGTCAGCACGTTGGGTCCGGTCGCGAACGTGTCGCCCGCGGTCACCGCCCCCACGATGCAGAGCACGACCAGCGCCACCACCAGACCGAGGTTCCGGCCGATGCCGGTGCTGAGCAGACTCGTCGAGCGTTGTGCCGTCGGCGGGGCGACCGTTGCCTGGGTCGAAGAAGTCGTTGTCTCCAAAGGTGCCTCACTCACACCGAGCTTCCCTCCATTACCAAGTCGAGCACCTGGTGCTCGTCGATGTCTTGTGCGGGTCCCGTGTGGACGGCTTGCCCCTCCCGCAGTACGACGACCCGGTCGGCCAGACCGAGCACTTCCTCGACCTCGCTGGAGACCAGCACGATCGCGACACCGCTGGCGGCCAGCTTGCGAACCAGGGCGTAGATCTCGGAGCGGGCGCCGACGTCGACACCCCGGGTGGGTTCGTCGAGCAGCAACACCCGGCAGTCCCGCAGCAACCAACGAGCCAGCACGACCTTCTGCTGGTTACCGCCGGACAGGTTGCGGACCGGACGATCGACGCCGGGCGGGCGGACGTCGAGCGACTCGGCCAGCTTGGTGGCCGCCGCGCGCTCGGCGGTCCGGCTCAGGAAGCCGCCGCTGGCGAAGCGCTCCATCGTCGAGACCGTGATGTTCTTGAACACGGCCTCGTCCATCAGCAGTGCCTGGCTCTTGCGTTCCTCGGGAGCCAGTCCGACACCGGCCTTCACGGCGGACTGCACTCGGCCGGGCCGCAGCTCGGCGCCGTCGACCGTCACGCGGCCGGTTGCCGCTCGGCGCGCGCCGTACACGGTCTCCAGTACTTCGGAGCGACCGGAACCGACCAGGCCCGCGAAGCCGACGATCTCACCGGCGCGCACCTCGAACGAGATCTCGGCGAACTCGCCCGGCCGGCTCAGCCCCTCGACCGACAGCACCACCGGGGCGGTGCTCAGGATCTCGGCGCGCGGCGGGAAGACGTACTCGATCGAGCGGCCGGTCATCAGCCGGATGAGTTCCTGGGTCGGCGTCGCTCGCGCGTCCAGACCGGTCGCCACCGTCGTGCCGTCCTTCAGCACGGTCACCCGGTCGCCGATCTCGCGGATCTCCTCGAGCCGGTGACTGATGTAGACCACGGCCACTCCGCGAGCGGTCAGCCCCTTGATCACCCGGAACAGGTTCGCGACCTCTTCGGGATCCAGTACGGCGGAGGGCTCGTCCATCACGATCAGGTGAGCGTCCCTGGAGAGCGCTCTCGCCATGCTCACGACCTGCTGACCGGCGGCCGGCAGCGCGCCGACCTCACGCCGCACCGGGATCTCGCCGTGGCCGAGACCCTGGAGGATCTCGCGCGCCTTCGAGGCCGCTTCGTGCCGGCGGCTGAACCCGAAGCGGGACGGCTCGTGACCGAGGAAGATGTTCTCGGCCACGGACAGACCGGGGACGAGGTCGAGCTCCTGGTAGATCGCGGCGATGCCGCGGTCGATCGAGTCGGTCGGGCTGCTGAGCTGGACCTCCTCGCCGTTGATCCGGATCTCGCCGGCGTCGGGCTGGTGCGCTCCGGTCAGCACGCGGATCAGCGTCGACTTGCCGGCACCGTTCTGGCCGAGCAGGCAGTGCACCTCCCCGGCACGGACGTCGAGATCGACACCGTCGAGCGCCCGGACCCCGGGGAACTCCTTGACGATCCCGGTCATGGTGAGCAGTGCCGTCTCTGTCATAGGGGCGGTCTCACTCATTGCGCGACTCCTGATTCCGCCCGGCCGATCATGGTCGGGTCGACGAACACCTGGTCGAGCGCGATCTGCGCACCGCCGCGAACGGCGGCGGCGAAACCGAGCTCGGAGCGGACCACGCGGCAACCGCCGCCGTCCGGCGCGATCACGCGATCGCGGAGGGCTTGTTCGAGCGGCGCCTTCAGCCACGGGCCGAGGGCCGCGAAGTATCCACCGAGCACGAGCACGTCCGGGTTCAGGATGTTCACCAGGATCGCGCCGCCGATGCCCAGCCAGGCGCCGACGTCCTTGAGCGCCTGCAGGGTCCGCGCGTCGCCGTCCTCGGCGCGCTGGGTGATCCCCGCCAGCCGCTGCTCGACGTCCAGCGACGGATCCCGGACCGGGTCGTCGCTATCGGTTGCCTGATGCAACAAAGCGCTGAGTCCGACCACGGTCTCCCAGCAACCGGTCCGGCCGCAGCCGCAGATCCGGCCGGGCGGCGCGACCGGCATGTGCCCGACCTCACCGCTGTAACCGCGACCGCCGCGGAGCAGGTGCCCGTTCGACACGACACCGCCACCGACACCGACCGCGCCGGTGAGCAGCACGAGGTCCTGCACCGGTCCGTCCTTGCGGAGCTCCGAGTACGCCGCGAGCGCCGCGAGGTTCGCCTCGTTGTCGATCAGCAGGGAGTACGCCGGGTCGCCGAGCCGGGCGCGCATCTCCGCGGCGACCTCGAGCTCACCCCAACCGAGGTTCGGAGCGAGACTGAGGGCGCCGGTGTCGCCACGGACCAGACCAGGAACGGCCAGGGTGACACCAGCGAGCTGACCGGACCGCGCTTCGACGGCATCCAGGGCTTCGCGGATCAGGTCCGCGAGCCGGTCGAGCGTCGTACCGGGCTGGAGGTGGGCGACGTCGACGGGGACGCGACGCTCGATCACGGTGTCGCCGGCCAGGTCGAGGGCGGTGACGGCGAGGTAGTCGACGTTGATCTCGGCGCCGACGCCGCAGACGCCGCTGCCGTCGAGCTCGACGAGTTGACCGGGGCGGCCGAGGGCGCGGGTGGAGTCGGCGGAGCCTTCGCGGAGCAGACCGCGTTCGACGAGTTCGGCGACCAGGCTGCTGACGGTCGCCTTGTTCAGGCCGGTGTCGGCGGCGATCCGGGCGCGGGACTTCGGGCCCGATTCGCGGACGTGGCGCAGGACGACGGAGAGGTTGTTGCGGCGCAGCGAGACGTGGTCCGCCGCGACTGCGCGATCGCCGGGACGGCGGCCGTCGCTCAGCGTCATACGCTCACCCCCACCCTCTGTGCCCTGTGAGCCCGATCACAGACTTTGTCTGTTGAGCCAACAAACTAAGTTTCGAACAGTTTCGCGTCAAGGGGTTGTCACGATCGATTTCTTGCAACACTCTGTTCACAATTTGCTCTCTCCGCCTCCCAGGAGAACCGCCCATGAAGCTTTCTCGTCGTACCCTGCTCGCTTCCGCTGCCGCCGCTACTGCGGCCGGATCCCTTCCACAGCTCAGTTATGCGGCCAGTCCGCCTGGTGATGTCGTCGGCAAGGTGACCGTCGGCTACCAAGGCTGGTTCGCGGCCCCCGGCGACGGCTCCCCCATCAACGCCTGGTGGCACTGGAGCAACAACTGGGGCCAGCCGCCGGCCCCGAACAACACCGCGATCGTGAGTTGGCCAGACGTGCGCGAGTACACCTCGACGTACCAGACGGCGTACTCGAACCTCGGAAACGGACAGCCGGCCAGGCTTTTCTCGTCGTACACGCAGCAGACCGTGAACACGCACTTCCAGTGGATGCAGCAGAACGGCTGCGACACGGCCGCGCTGCAACGGTTCAACCCGACCGGCGGCGAAGGCCCGACCCGCGACGCGATGGCAGCGAAGGTGCGCCAGGCCGCGGAGCAGTACGGGCGGAAGTTCTACATCATGTACGACGCCACCGACTGGACGAACATGCAGTCGGAGATGAAGACCGACTGGACCAACAAGATGCGTGCGTACACGTCGTCCTCGGCGTACGCGTATCAGAACGGCAAGCCGGTCGTGTGCATCTGGGGGTTCGGATTCAACGAGCCCAACAAGGCCTGGCCGGCCTCGGTCTGCCTGGATGTCGTGAACTGGTTCAAGGCTCAGGGCTGCTACGTGATCGGCGGCGTACCGACGCACTGGCTGCCTGGTAACGAGGATTCACGCCCCGGCTACCTCGACGTGTACCACGCGTTCAACATGATCTCGCCCTGGATGGTCGGCCGGATCAGCGACATCGCCGGCGCGGATCACTACTACAACAACGTGAATCAGCAGGACCAGGCCGACTGCAACGCTCATGGCATCGACTACCAGCCCTGCGTGATTCCGGGCGATCTGTCGTCCGGACACCGGCGGCACGGCGACCTGATGTGGCGGCAGTTCTACAACCTGACGCGGGTCGGCGTCCAGGGGTTCTACATCTCGATGTTCGACGAGTACAACGAGGGCAACCAGATCGCGAAGACCGCGGAGAGCGCTTCCTGGGTTCCCGCCGGGTCCGGGATGCGCGCCCTCGACGAGGACGGCACGGCGTGTACGTCGGACTACTACCTGCGGTTGACCAACGACGGCGGGCGGATGCTCAAAGGCCAGATACCGTTGACGGCAACGCGTCCGACGGTGCCGTGGCCGGCCCAGGGCAGCAGCGGCGTGATCTTCTACGAGCACATCGACTACGGCGGCACCGCCGGCGCTGTCCTTGCCAAGGGCAACTACACCCGGGCGCAACTGGTGGCCGCCGGGGTGCAGGACAACTGGGCGTCATCGGTGAAGGTGCCCGCAGGCTGGACCGTGACGATCTATGCCGAGGACAACTTCACCGGCCAGACCTGGGTCCGGACCGCCGACACGCCCAACTTCGTGAACCTCTCCCCCAACGCCAACGACCAGTTGACGTCGGTCCGGATCACCTAGGGTTCGCTAGAACAGCTCCATGCTGTCGCCTGCCGCGGTGATGACAGGGTTCTCCAGGTAGAGGCGACAGGCGATCGCGTGCCCGGCGCAGGTGAACAGCGCCGGGCCCGCGGCGTCGACCACGCGGTAGGCCACCGGGTGCTCACAGCGCTCGACCGCGCCCTCGTTCTGCCGGTGGCAGCCGAGGATGTGACAGGTGACCGTCTCACCGACGTTCATCAAGGTGAGGTTGTGCTCGGGGCAAACGCCCCAGCCGACCCCACAGGTCTCGCCGTCGTTAGCAGCCAACCTGACGAGACTGCCGGCCGTCGCTTCGAGCTTGCCGGCGAGCGTGCGGAAAGTACTCGCGGCCTGGTCGAGCTCGCGACGGAACTCCCGCAGGGCAACGGATTCCGGCATTCCGCGAGTCGCCGCATCGAGGTTCTCCGACAGCGCCATCGCCGCGACCGCGATCTCGTCGACCCGGACCGGCGTACTGAACTCCCCCAGCGGAGGAACCTCCACGCGCCCGATCGGTCGCTCGGACCAGTGCTGCTCGGTGACCGGTCCGTCGGTCGTCGTACTCATAGTGCTCGCCTTGCCGTTGGATGCTGCTTCGGTCAGCTGTGCCTCCACCGGAGGACTGCTGTCCTGTTGCCTGGCTCGCGCCATCCCCGCCCCCTGATAGTGCCCCTGGATGTGTGCACCGGGGCTGATCGTCCCACGACATCGCTGGTTCAACCAGAGGTAATCACCGAGCGTCACCCACCGCTCTTCCTCCTTTGCACACCGCAACAAAAGCCGTGGCCCCAGGCCCCTGCTGATTCCCGTCCTGGGGCGTCGGCAATCACCGCCCGGTAATTCCTCAACGCTGCTTTAACATTTCCGCACGCAGAGTTATGGACACGGGTCAGTCCGGTGACGTCAGGTGCCGTTTCAGCTCGTCGGGCTCAACCGCTCGCGGAAGAATTCGACCGTCCGGGCGCGGGCGTGGAAGGCCGAGTTCGGCGGGTTCTCCTGGACCTCACGGGTCACCACGGAGTGCGCGGACTTGGCGTAGCCGTCGGGGTTGCCGGGCCCGGAGTCGAGCTCGATGACCTCGAAGGCATCACCCAGTTCGGCGCGCAGCGTCGCGAACCGGTCCGCCGGTGACGCCGCGTCCTTGCTGAAACGCAGACCGAGGACGCACAGCCCGTCCGTCCGGGTGCGCTCCTTCACCACGTCGAGCTCCTGCCGGGACAGCCCCGGGTCACGGCGCCGTTTGGCCGACACCGGCAACGGCACCGACGGCTGGCTCAGCACGGGCGCCGCCACCACGTCGTCGACCGCGGTGGCCAGGCCGAAGCCGCCGGTGAAGCACATCCCGATCACGCCGACGCCGCGGCCGGGCGTCCGCGCGGCGAGATCGGCGGCAACCGCTCTCAGGTACTGCGTGATCGGCCGCTGGGCGTTCGTGGCGAACGCGCGGAACTCCTTGGAGACACACAGCCGGGCAACGATGCCGAGAACGTAGAGAGCGCTCTCCGGCTTTCCCGGCGTACCGAACGGTGAGGGGATGACGACCGTGAAGCCCGCGCCGACGAGATGTTCGGCGTACCCGAGGACGTCCGGGGTGAGCCCGGGGATCTCCGGGACCACCACGATGCCGGGGCCCTCGCCCTTCTCGAAGCAGTCGTAGGTCAGCCCGGCCCCGGTGAACGGCGCACGTCGCCAGCCGGCCACCTCAGGACTCACTACCGCGTCCGCCATGTCCGCTCCTTGCTCTCACCTGCATCGAAAGGGTTGAGGGATGTAGAGGCGGTCCAGTCCACTGGGACGACTACTCCCGCCCTCCCCGAGGAAGTGCTCATGCTCCGTCCTCTCACCCTACTCACCGGCGTCGCGCTGACACTCACCGCAGCCACCGCCGTCGGACCGGCCCAGGCCGCGCCGGACGAACGGACCGTCAGCTACCACGGGTACCAGGTCGCCGTACCGGAGTCGTGGCAGGTCGTGGACCTGACCAAGGACCCGTCGGCCTGCGTGCGCTTCGATCGCCCAGCGGTCTACCTCGGCCGACCCGCCGCACAGCAGAACTGCCCCGCCCACCTGACCGGACGCACCGCGGGCCTGATCCTGGAACCGCTCTCCGGCTCCGCTCCCCGACCCGCCGCCGTCGCGGCCTCAGCCAGTACGGCGGCCGCCGCGGCACCGTCGTCGGACAACCAGATCCAGGTCGGGGTCGAGGATGCCGGCGTCCTGGTCACCGCGATTCACGGCGCTTCGTCGGATGAGGCCGCCGTACGGCAGATCCTCGGCCGGGCGCGCGTCACCTCGAAGGCCGCCGCAGCCCAGCTGGTGCGTCCGAAGGCGGCCGCGATGGCGCCCGCGGCGACGATTGTTGCCCCAGGCACCATGATCAACCAGCAGGCCTTCGACCAGTGCACCGCTCCGTCACTGGGTGCCATGAACGCCTGGAAAGCCTCGCCGTTCAAGGCCGTCGGCATCTACATCAGTGGCGCGTCCCGCTCCTGCACCCAGGCCAACCTGACCGCCTCCTGGGTCTCGTCGAACGCCGCCAACGGCTGGTCGTTCATCCCGATCGACGTCGGCTACCAGGCACCGTGCGGCAGCCGGAACCCTAAGATGTCCTTCGACCTCGGAACCGCGCGCAGCCAGGGCGCCAGCTCGGCAACCGCCTCCGCCAACGCGGCCGCCGCCCTCGGGATCGGCCCGGGGAGCGCTCTCTACTCCGATATCGAGGCGTACACGAGCACCGTCGCCTGCCGCGACGCGATCATGTCCTACATCTCCGGCTGGACCGAGACCCTGCACGCCCGCGGCTACCTGAGCGGCGTCTACAGCAGCGCCGGTTCCGGCGGTCGCGACCTGGCCAACTCCGCCGGCGACAGCCGCTGGCTGATGCCCGACCACCTCTGGTTCGCCTGGTGGAACAGCGCAGCCAACACCGACGGCGGTCAGTACATCCCGGCCGGTCTCTGGTCCAACCACCAGCGTCTCCACCAGTACAAGGGTGACCACAACGAGACCTGGGGCGGCGTCACGATCAACATCGACAGCAACTTCCTCGACGTCGCCGGCAACCCGCCGCCGCCGATGGAGGACGGCATCTACCGGATCAAGGCCGAGGTCGGCGGTTTCGACCTCGACGTCCAGGACTGCCAGTCCCAGAACGGCGCCAACGTCCGGATGTGGGACCGCATCCTGACCAGCCCCTGCCAGCAGTGGCACATCGTCCGCACCACCGGCAACACCTTCAAGATCCTCGACGGCAACACCGGCAAGGCCCTCGAGGTCAGCGGCTGCTCCACCGCCGACGCCACCCCCGTCGACCTCTTCGACGACCAGGGCACCGACTGCCAGACCTGGACCATCACCCCCATCATCGGCGGCGCCTACCAGATCCTCGGCACCGGCTCAGGCAAGTCCCTCGACGTAGCCGGCTGCTCCGCCGCCCGCGGCGCCGACGTCATCGTCTGGCCCTTCCACGGCGGCTCCTGCCAACGCTGGTACTTCACCGCCGTCTAGCTCAGCCCACCACCGCCCGTCGCGATCCCGGACCTCCCGGGATCGCGGCGTTCGCGCGCAGGGCCATCACCAACCCGATCGGCCCGCGCGTTACGCCTTTTGCAGGAAGGCGCACGACTTTTCCCCGGTTCGGCGGCGCTCACACGTGATTGCACGTTTTGTCATCGGAATCACAAAGCGGAGTGGACCGAAATTCTGCGATACTCCGCTCACTGTCACTCTGAGACCCTTGGGGGGGTCCCCTTGAAGTTCCGCCCTGCCCATTTACTGCGTGTGGCCGTCCCAGCGGCTCTGATCGCCGGCTCGCTGGTCGTGCTGACCAGCTCGTCCGGCCAGGCAGCCGAGCCCGGCCCGTACCGGCCGCCGTTCCCGGCCCGCCAGACCGTCAAGACCGAGTTCCAGCCGAACCAGGTCATCGTCAAGTTCAAGCCGGGCGCGACGAGCAAGGCCCGGACCGCCGCGCTGTCGCGGTTCCGTGCGTCCGGTGAGGCCTCGCTGACGCCGAACGTCGTGAGGGTGACCGGCACGGACTCGGCCACTGAACTGCTGAAGAAGGCCAAGGCGGATCCGACCGTCGAACTGGCCGCACTGAATTACATCCGGCACATCGATGCCGTCCCGAACGACCTGTACTACAACGGGGACCAGAAGGCCTACCTCAACACGATCCGGATGCCGCAGGCCTGGGACGTGTCGAAGACGACCGGTAGCCAGATCGTCGCCGTACTGGACACCGGCGTCGATGCCGGTCACCCGGACCTGGTCGGGCATCTGGTCGCCGGGGTCAACACCACGTCGCCGAACCGCGGTCCGATCGACGACAACGGCCACGGCACCATGACGCTGGGCATCATCGCCGCCGCCGCCAACAACAAGGCGGGCGTCGCCGGTATCGGCTGGAACGTCAAGGCGATGCCGGTCAAGGTGCTGCGCGCCGACGGCAGCGGTGACGACCTCGACGTCGTCGAGGGGATCGACTGGGCGGTCGCACACGGCGCCAAGGTCATCAACATGTCTTTGAGCAGCGGCGCGGACAGCACGATCATGCACGACGCGGTCAAGCGTGCGGTGGACAAGGGCGTCGTCGTCGTGGTTGCTGCTGGTAACTACGGGACCGAGGCCCCGCGGTATCCCGCGGCCTACCCCGAGGTGATCACGGTCGGCGCGACGGACCATGCCGGCGTTCTGACCGACTTCAGTTCGTACGCCGACGCGGTCGATGTCGCCGCTCCGGGGACAGACATCCTCAGCACCGGCCCACGGTCACTGACCCCCTCCGGCTACGAGCCCTACTGGTACTGCACCGGCACTTCGTGCTCGGCGCCGATCGTGTCCGGTCTCGCGGCGCTGATCAAGAACAGGTGGCCGACCTACACGCCGGCCCAGGTCGCGGCCCGGATCAAGTCCACGGCCCGCGACGCCGGTCCACGCGGCAACGACAAGTTCTACGGTGCCGGCATCCTCGACGCGTACGGCGCACTCGGCGGCCGGTGGACGACGGACTTCCCGGTCGCGGCCGCCGACAACAACGACCAGCCGGCGCGGGCGACCGCTGTCACCACGACCGCCACCGGCTCGACCGTGACCGAAGGTGACATCGACTGGTACAAGGTGAACTCGGCCGCGGCGCGGAACCTGCGCATCACCGTGACCGGGCCTAAGTTCGACGAGTCCGTGCGGTGGCAGAACTTCGCACCCAGGGTCGACGTGTACAACAGCGAACTGAAGCCGATCGGTACGGCGGAGAATCCCTTCCCGGACGTCGATGGCGACGGGAACCCGATCTGGGGACCGGTCACCGCCGGCGTCGATGTCAGCGCGCTCGAAGGCGACACCTATATCGCGGTTCGCAACTCCAACGGATCCCGCGATGCTCGGGCGTACACGGTCAGCGTCTCCACGGCCGGCACAGGCGGAGCCCCAGCCGGGGACAGGTACCCGGTCAGCAACGTCCTGCCCGCTGACCTGAGCACCAACGCACCTGTCGGCGTCAAGCCGACCGTCACGTTCCCGGTCGACATGGACACGACGCGCATCAGCGAGGGAACCCTGAAGCTTCTCAACGGCAAGACGGACGCCGTGATCGCGGCGGCGGTGTCGTACGACGCGACCACCCGGACTGCGACCCTGACGCCGGCCACACCGCTGCTCGACAACACGTCGTACAAGATCCTCGGTGAGACGCTCCGGACGGCGGACGGTTTCGACCTGCCGTGGTTCCGGACCGCGTTCTCGACCGTTGACCTGGCTCCGGCGCCGGTCGGGAGCTTCGACGCGACGGGGGCATTCCAGAAGGCGAACCTGTCGTGGAAGATCCCGGCGCTCGGGGACCTCGACCAGATCATCGTGCGGCGCTTCAACGGGACGTCGGTCCCGACGTTGACGAGCGGCACCCTGGTCTACTCCGGGACGGCATCGAGCTTCCAGAACGTCGGACTCCCCGCGGGAACGACGTTCACCTACGCCGCCTGGGCCAAGGACCGGACCGGCAACGTCAGTGCGCGGAACTCGTCGCAGCTGAAGGGGATGAAGTCGGGGATCTCGACGACGTCGACGAAGCTGAACATCGGTGGGTCGATCACACTGCGGGGCAGCACGCTGGGGATCGACGGGAAGGCGTACCCGACGTTGCCGATGAGCATCTACTCGCGGCCGGCGAACGGGACGACGTTCAAGTTGCTGACGACGCTGGGCTCTTCGTCGACGGGGACTGTGAGCTACACCTTCAAGCCGGGGTACTCGGCGGTGTACATGCTGACGTTCGCCGGGAACGGCGACCTGATGGGGACGCGGACCAACGACATCACGGTGTCGGTCACGCCGACCATCTCGTCGACGCTCGCGCCGTCGTCGGTCAAGCTGGGCTCGACCACGAAGCTCAGCGGTGTGGTGAACCCCGCGCACTCGGGCAAGTCGGTGCAGTTGCAGCGGCTGGTCGGCAAGACGTGGACGGCGGCGGCGTCGGCCAAGCTGAGCAGCACTGGTGCTTATGCCTTCGGGATCAAGCCGCCGTACAAGGGCAAGATCGCCTACCGGGTCTACTTCCCCAGCGACGGCGACCACACCCTGGCCTACAGCGCCATCCGGACCCTGACGATCACCTGATCATCAAGATCCACAGCTGATTCCGTGTGCCCCGGTCGATGACGGCCGGGGCACACGTTTGTCCATGGCAACTGATTGGATGACCCGGTGGCCGACTACGCAATCTTTCTGAATGGTGGGTATGGGGTTGGCAAGTCATCGACGCTTGATCATGTCGGGGATCTGCTGGCACAGGCCGGTACGGCGTTCAGTCTGATGGACGTGGATTGGTTTCACCGGTCGTGGCCGCCGGCTGATGGGGACAACGCGGTGGTTGAGGCTCAGAACATCGCTGCGGTGTGGGCGAACTATCGGGCGGTGGGGCCGCGGCAGTTGGTGATGTGTGGGGTGATCTCTACGGTGACGGCTCGGAAGCGGTACGAGGCTGCGGTTGGAATCCCGGTGCGGATGGTTCGGCTGACTGCCAGCAGTGAGGTCACCAGGCGGCGGTTGCGGGGGCGCTACAGCGCTAGCCAGGACACGGCTTTGGAGTGGCATTTGGAGCGGTATGACGAGGTCGCCAAGCGGCTTGCGGCAGCGGATCTCGACGAACTGGTCGTCGACACCAGTGCGCTCGGACCGCACGAGGTCGCCCAGCGCGTGCTGGGGCATTTCAACATTTAGGGGGCGTAGTGCTGGACGGCGCCGCCTTGGGAGAGGTCTACGAGGGCGTGGGCCAAGGCTTTCGCGTCGGCGAGGACGTCGGCCAGGTCGAGCTTGGTGAGTTGGCGGTTGCGGACAACTACCTCGCCGGCGACCAGGACGGTGTGGACGTCGGAGGCGCGGACCGAGTAGACGAGGGCTGCTCTCGGGTCGTGGACGGGCTGGTTATGGGGACCTGAGAGGTCGACGAGGGTGATGTCGGCTTGGCGGCCAGGCTCGAGTGCGCCAAGGGAGTCGGCGTGGCCGGCCGCGGCGGCGCTGGCTCGGGTGGCGAGGCGGAGGGTATCGGAGAGAGGCATCCATTCGGCGTTGTTCTGCTGGTGTTTCTGGGTGAGAGCCAGCAGGCGGAGCGATTCCCAGACGTCCAGGGTGTTGTGGACGGCGGCGCCGTCGGTACCGATGCCGATGGGGATGCCGAGCTCGCGGAGTTGCCTGACCGGGGTTCCGTTGCCCATGGCAAGTTTCAGGTAGACCTTGGGACACGTGGCGATCGTCGTCCGGTCGGCGTAGCGCTCGAGGATCGGGAGGTCTGAGTCGCGGATGCCGCAGCCGTGGGCGATCAGGGCGCCGGCATCGAGGACGCCAGTGCGTTCCAGGACCTGGATCGGGGTGACGCCGTATTTGTCCAGGGAGGCTTGGGTTTGCTCATCGGTTTCGGCGGCGTGCAGGTGGATGCGAAGGCCTTCGGCGCGAGCGATGTCCGCCGTACGGCGAAGGTCGTCGTCCGAGACCGTGTACGTCGCGTGGGGGCCGAGGCTGGCGGAGATGCGCGGGTGGAGCGTGGCGAGGTCGCGGGTGGTGGCGATCGCGGCATCGACGGCTTCGGGACCGGCTGAAGAGAAGTATGTGGGGGCGAGGTCGGCGCGGATACCGGATTCGATGGCGGCCTGGGCGATCTGGTCGGCGTGGAAGTAGTGGTCGACGAACGTGGTCACTCCGGCGAGCAGCATCTCGGCACAGGCCAGGCGAGCACCGACGCGGACGCGCTCGGGGGTGAGGTTGACCTCCATCGGCCAGATGCGCTGGTTGAACCAGTCGTCGATGGCCAGGTCCTCGGCCGCGCCGCGCATCATCACCATCGGACTGTGGGTGTGCGAGTTGATCAAGCCCGGTACGGCGATCAGCCCGGTGCCGTCGATCACCTCGACGGGCTCCGATGACGTGGTGCCGGTGGGGACGATCGCGGTGATGACGGAATCGGAGAGGTGGATGTCCTGCGCCTTGTCCACCCGGCACTCCCCCACCTCGGGGACGATCAGGACGTCGACGTTGCGGATCAGCGCCATACCGGAGCCTTTCACGATCAGGGGTGACGGCCGGCGAGGACGCAGAACTCGTTGCCCTCGGGATCGACGAGGACGACCCAGGTGGCATCGGCTCCCTGCCCCACGTCGGCGGCGCAGTCGATCGCCAGCTCGGTGAGCTTGCTGGCCATGTCGGGACCTCCCGGTGTGGTGGAACGGCCGAGCGGCCATCTTCGCATCGGGAGTCTCGACGCCGACGGAAGAAACCAGTGGCTGGGTGTCGGATCGGGGTGCCGGGGTTCGTTGCAGGGGTGAGAATGCCTTCACCTTCAGCCGAGAGGATCTTCCGATGCTGTATCTGGTTTCTGTGGTCGACGACAAGAACGCTCCCGGGAGCACGGACGGCCGGCCCGACGTCGGCGAGTTCAACGAGCGACTGATCTCCGCGGGCTACTGGGTGCTCGCCGGCGGGCTCGCCGACCCGGCCGCGGCCACGGTCATCGACTACCGGGGCGAGGTGCCCGTGGTGAGTGACGGGCCGTTCGTCGAGTCCAAGGAGTACCTCGGCGGCGTCTGGATCTGGGACGTGCCCGACCTGGACGTCGCACTCAAGCTCGCCGCCGAGGCGTCGAAGGTCTGTCGCCGCAAGCTCGAGGTGCGCCCCTTCCAGGAACCCGTCAGAGGCCAATGAGGAGCAGTGCGCCGGCGGCGAGTAGGCCGACTTCGACCAGCGAGACGAAGAGGCGGTCGCTGATCCGACCGACGATGCGCTTTCCCACCCATGCGCCGAGCAGGGTTGCCGGGGTGAGCGTGAGTCCGTAGAGCAGGACCTGGCGGGTGAGCAGGTCGCCGGCTCCGTAGGTGGCGATCTTGGTGAGATGCATGGTGAGCGCACTGACGGCCTCGGTACCGATGTAGGCGGCGCGGGTCAGGCCGTAGGCCAGGAAAAACGGCGCGGTCAACGGACCGACAGAGCCGAGCAGCGCTGAGCCGAGACCAGACGCGGCGCCGATCGCGGCAAATGCAGGGTCGGCGGGCTTGCGCGGATGCGGCTTGAGGCGTCGCCAGACCACCACGCCGATCAGGAACACGCCTAGCAGCCTCTTCAGGGGAGCGAGTGGTGCGTGAGCGAGCAGGAGGCCGCCTGCGACCGCACAAGGCACCGCTCCGAGGGCGAACCACCCGATCAGTGGCCAGCGGAGATCGCGCCGATTCAGCCAGGCGCGCGAGCCGTTGCTGGACAGCTGGGTCAGGGTCAGCATCGGCACCGCGACGCGCAGGCCGAAGAGGGCAGTGAACACTGGTAGCAGCAGTACGCCGCCGCCGAAGCCGGCGACCGCTGACAACATCGCGAGCCCGAACGCGGCCGCCGAGGCGACCAGCAGCGTGGGCAGGAGATCGGTCAGCATGTCTCAGGAGACCGGGGGGATCCCGACGAGGCGGCGAACGGCCGCGAGACCATCCGGCGAGCCAGGCCAGTGCCGATCGAGTGCGGCGGGTCCGGCACGGCGGGTTACCGATCTGAGGGCGAGCGCGACGATCACCGCGTCGTCGGCGTAGCCGATCACAGGGATGAAGTCAGGCACCAGGTCGAACGGCAATGCCAGGTAGGCCAGCAGAAGCCATAACCGCACCCGAACTCCACGAGGCAGCGTCCGGTCGCCGGCCAGCCGATGCAGGAGCCTTACCAGGTCGGGCAACAGTCGCAGGGTGTCCCGGATCCGCAGGTCGTCAGGCCGGACGAGCCACAGCGCGGCGATCAGGGCTGTCCACAACAGCAGAACGCCACCCGCGACGCTCGCCGCCACCGACCACCAAGACACCGTCATCCGGCTCATTATGTCCGAGGACACCGCTATCGAACCCATGGGAACAAATGTTCGAATCTCGGGTAGAGTGCGTCGCATGGGTGCTGATCTTCAGGGCTCGTTGCTGGATGCGTTCGAGGATCCGGGGTTGGGATCGCTCGACCGAATCACACGGGCGGAGCTTGGGCAGGGCGCTTGGGTCGATGTGCTGCCGGGGTGGTTGACCGGGGCGGACCAGGTGTTCGAGCGGTTGGTGCGGGACGTGCCGTGGTACGCGGAGAAGCGGCAGATGTACGACCGGGTGGTGGACGTGCCACGGTTGCTGTGCTTCTACGAGGAGAGCCATGACCTCCCGGTGCCGATTCTGGACGAGGCTCGCGACGCATTGAGCGAGCACTATCGCGAGGAGCTGGGCGAGCCGTTCCGAACGGCAGGGCTGTGCTTCTACCGCGACGGCCGGGACAGCGTGGCCTGGCACGGCGACCGGATCGGTCGCGGCAATCACGAGGACACCATGGTCGCGATCCTCTCGGTCGGCGAACCACGCATGCTCGCCCTCCGCCCGCGGCCAGGTGGGTCGAGCGGTCCGGTGGGTTCGACCATCCGGTATCCACTCGGGCACGGCGATCTGATCGTCATGGGCGGCTCCTGCCAGCGCACCTGGGAGCACGCCATCCCCAAGGCCAGCGGCCGCGTCGGCCCCCGCATCAGCATCCAGTTCCGCCCCCGCGGAGTCCGCTGAACCCTTACTGACGCGCAAGCGCGGCGGGATCCAGCCGGATCGGGAACGGCTCGTCGATCGTCGAGACCACTCCCCCGAAGGCGGTCAATGCCCGGCCGAATCTGCCGTTGCTGAGCTTGGAGACAACCAGGTGCGGACGCCCCTCCGGCTCCAGCCGCCAATAGAAGTCAATGCCGGCTTCGGCGTAGAGCTCGGGCTTGATGATCCGGTCCTGCGGATGCGTGTTGGGCGAGACGATCTCCACGACGAGCAGGACGGAGACGCCTTGATAGCGCGACGGGGCGGTAGCGGAGACCGTGCGATCGACCACGACGATGTCCGGCTCCGTCAACCGACCGCCGGGGATCTCGACGTTGACCGTCTCGAGCACCTCATAAGGCGCTTTCGCGGCCACGACGGCTGCCTCCAGCAGGTTGGCGAGCCGGCGAGAAGCGCGCTGGTGAACGGTTCCTGGCGCCGGGGTCACGGTGAGGACACCGGAGGTGAGTAGTTCGTAGCGACTGTGGTCGCCATTGTCGGGGAGCCTTTCAACATCTTCGATCGTCCAAGGCCCGACGTGACCAGCGGAGGCAATGCTCATCGCGTGGTCTCCTTTCTGCCGAACGGTCGCAGTCATCAGTGTTCCATAGCAAAAGTGAGTTAGGCGGCTTCGGCGTTGGCCTCTTGGGGTTGGTAGAGGTGCTCGGGGGTGGCTATGTAGAAGCCGAGGAGGGGGACTTGGGCGGCTCGGCAGAGGTGGGTGGCGGCGGTGGACCATTCGTGGTCGAGGGCGGGCCAGGTGGGTGGGCCGGGGCGGCCTAGGGCGAGGAGGAGGGCGGCGCCGGGTTCGGTGCGGAGGGCGGGGACGATGGGGTGCAGGGCGGTGGCGCAGAGGCCGGGAGTGTCGAGGCTGGGGTGGTCGAGACTGGTGGTCTCGGCGGCGAAGTGGGAGGGCAGGTCGATGGCGACGACGGCACGGAAGCGGGCGTCGGCGCCGCAGAGGATGGCGGTGAAGGTGCCGCGGTAGCGGTCGCCCATGCTGACCATGAGGTCGACAACGTTGGCGGCGAGGGTGGGGTCGGTGAGGGGTTCGTCGGACCAGCTGGGGGCGAGATCAAGGAAGCTCATACCAAGAAGGTGCCGTGATGTCGGGCCCGGATTTGAGTTGTCCACAGACCAATTTCCAGAATTGGCCCAGCCGACTCCAGGTGAAGTGGATCTGCTACGTGGGCCGCTGGGGCCGTAGGCTCATCTCATGATGACGAACAAGTTCTTGCCGCCGGCGGGTGCGCCGCGCGATCTGGCGATGGCGCAGCTGGCGAACGCGGTGGGCGACGGGGCGTTCGTCGTCACGTCGGCGCTGTTCTTCACCCGCGTGGTCGGGCTGTCGGAGGCCCAGGTCGGTCTCGGGCTGACGATCGCCTGGCTGGTCGGGTTCCTGGCCGGCGTACCGCTGGGCAATCTGGCCGACCGCAAGGGACCGCGGATGGTCGCCATCCTGCTGGCACTCAGTACGGCGGTCTCGGTGTCGGCGTTCCTGTTCGTCCGGAGCTTCCCGCTCTTCCTGCTGGCCGCGATCGCCTACGCCTGCAGCCAGACCGGTCTGACGGCGGCCCGCCAGGCACTCCTCGCCGGGCTGATCGCGCCGGCCGAGCGCACCAAGATCCGGGCCTTCCTGCAAGCCACAGTGAACGGTGGACTGGCAGTCGGCGCGCTGCTCGGTGGGATCGCGCTCCGCTTCGACACAGAGGCGGCGTACCTGGTGGTCTTTGCGGTGGACGCGCTGAGCTTCCTGATCGCCGCCGCGCTGATCCGACGCGTCCCCTCGATCGCGGCGACGGTCCGGGTTCAGGGTGAGCCGCGGCTCGCCGTACTGAGGGATCGCCCGTACGCCGTTCTCGCGCTGCTGAACTCGATCATGCTGCTGTTCATGCCGCTGATCAGCCTGATCGGCCCGCTGTGGATCGTCACCCGCACCGACGCCCCGAGCTGGGCGGTCGCGTCGCTGATGATCGTGAACACGCTCGGCGTGATGGTCTTCCAGGTGCGGGTGGCGCGCAAGGTCCGCGATCTGCGGACGGCGACGAAGTCGATCCGGTACGCCGGGATCGCGATGCTGGCCGCGTGTGGTGTGTTCGCCTTCACGGCGATGAAGCTGCACCCGGCGGTCGCTGCCGGAGTGCTTGTGGTGGCCGCAGCGCTCCTGACCTTGGGTGAGATGAAGCTCGCCTCGGGCGCTTGGGAAATCAGCTTCGGCCTGGCGCCGGCCGACAAGCAGGGCCAGTACCAAGGCTTCTTCGGCTCCGGCCCCGCGATCGCCAGAATGCTGGGCCCGGCGCTGCTGACCACCGTGGTCCTGGGGTGGGGTCCGATCGGCTGGATCATCGTCGGAGCGCTGTTCGTAGGGACCAGTGTGTTGACTGGTCCCGCCGTAAAATGGGCAGCGCGGACGCGGGCCGTCAGTGTGGACGGTTCGGCCGTGGTCGCCTGAGGAGCCTGATGGATATCCCCGGTCTGGTCGAGGTCACGACGTACGAGGAACTGCGCGAGATTGTGCCGCCACCGCTGGGTGCGGCGGTCGACAAGGAGCGCAAGGAGCTGCACCCGCTGGACCGGAAGTGGCTGGCCGCCTCGCCGTTCGTGCTGATGGCCACATCGGCCGCCGACGGCACCTGTGATGTCTCACCGAAGGGCGATCCGGCCGGGTTCACGCTGGTTCTGGACGACACCACGATCGCGATCCCGGACCGGGCCGGCAACCGCCGGGTCGACAGCTTCGAGAACATCATCGGCAACCCGCATGTCGGGCTGATCTACTTCCTGCCGGGCCGGACGGACACGCTGCGGATCAACGGGCGGGCCCGGATCGTGCGGGAGGCGCCGTTCTTCGACCAGATGGTCGTGAAGGGGAACCGGCCTCAGCTCGCGCTGCTGGTCGAGATCGAGGAGGTCTACCACCACTGCTCGAAGGCGTTCCTGCGCTCGAAGCTGTGGAAGCCGGAGACCTGGGACGTCGACGCGGCGCCGAGCCGGGCGGAGATCTCGCAGGCGCTGGAGCGCAAGGACGCCACGCTGGCCGAGCTGGAGAAGTACTACGGCCAGGAGTACGAGGACAAGATCTACGACGTGAAGTACTGACTACTGCAACGGACGTAGCTCCACCTACTCCGTGGCGACGATGACATCGGGCACCACGCCGCCGTACCGTTCCGTACTGTGAGCTTCGACCACTGGCCCCAGGTACGGCGGATAGCTCTGCCTCTGGTGCTGTCCGTGATCGGGGTGGTCGGGTCGATCGGTGCGTCGCGGAACGTCCATTTCGAGCATCGGGCCGCGGACTGGTTCATGGTGCTGCTGATCCTGAAGGGGACGGTGGCGCTGTACTGGCTGCGCACCCACCCGATCCCGGTGCTGTGGGCAACGGTCGCCTCGACGCTGATCTACATGCTGATGCAGTACCCGTACGGCCCGGTGATCATCCCGTTCATCATCGCGGTCTTCTCGAACATCCGGCGGGGGAACCGCCTGGTCGGGTGGTCGGCCCTGGCCGCGCTGTACATCGGGCATGTCGGCGGGCGGCTGCTGCTCGGCATCAACGAGCAGGGCATCTACCAGATCATGCTGGTCGGCTTCTTCTTCGTCTTGCTGGGCTGCATCTCGGAGCTGTTCCGAGCACACCGCGACCGGGTGACCGCGTCGGAGCGGACGCGGCGGGAGGCTGAGCTGCGGCAGGCCAGTGAGGAGCGGCTCCGGATCGCGCAGGAGCTGCATGACGTCGTGGCGCACCACATCTCGCTGATCAACGTGCAGGCATCCACTGCACTACACCTGGCGGACCGTCAGCCCGAGCAGGCCGCTCCGGCGCTTGCCGCCATCAAGGACGCCAGCAAGGAGGCTCTGGTCGAGCTGCGCTCGATCGTGGGCATCCTGCGCCAGAACGACGAGTCAGCACCACGGCAACCGGTCGCCGGACTGGACCGGCTGGAGCACCTGGTCAGTCGGACCGCCATGGCAGGTCTAGAGGTGCACACCGCGATCCATGGCGAGTCACGACCACTACCGACCGGTCTGGACCGTGCTGCGTTCCGGATCATCCAGGAGTCGCTGACAAACGTCGTACGGCATGCGAAGGCGACCGCCGCGACCGTGCGGATCCAGTACGGCGAGGAGTCGCTCGTGATCCAGGTGGACGACAACGGGCAGTCGCTGGCCGGTCCCCCGACCGAAGGCAATGGGATCGTCGGCATGCGTGAGCGAGCCACTGCGCTCGGCGGGACGCTGGCGACGACCCGCACCCCCGTTGGCGGCCTGCGGGTCGTCGCTACGTTGCCGCTAGGCGGGTAGACGCACGTGTGACGGGTTGAGTTCGGCGACGCTGGAGACGCCGAGCAGGGCCATCGTGCGCCGGACCTCCTTGGTGAGGATGTCCGCGGCGCGGGCGACGCCGCGCTGACCGCCGGCCATCAGGCCGTAGAGGTAGGCGCGGCCGACCAGGCAGGCGTCGGCGCCCAGAGCGATCGCGGCGACGATGTCGGCGCCGGACATGATGCCGGTGTCCAGGTAGATCTCAGTCTCGGTACCGATCGCCTTGCGGACCTCGGGCAGGATGCGCAGCGGGGTTGGGGCGCGGTCGAGCTGGCGACCACCGTGGTTGGAGAGCACGATCGCGTCCGCACCGGCCTCGACCACGCGACGGGCGTCCTCGACGGTCTGGATGCCCTTCACGATCAGCGGTCCGTCCCAGATCGAGCGCAGCCAGTTCAGGTCGTCGATCGTCATCGTGGGGTCGAAGAGCTTGTCCAGCAACTCGGCGACCGTACCGTCCCAGCTGGACAGCGAAGCGAAGGTCAGCGGCTGGGTGGTGAGCAGGTTGGCCCACCAGGCCGGGTGCATCGACGCGTCCAGGACAGTCTTGGCCGTCAGCGACGGCGGGATGGTGAAGCCGTTGCGTACGTCGCGCAGCCGGGCGCCCGCGACCGGTACGTCGACCGTCAGCATCAGAGCCTCGTAGCCCGCGGCGGCGGACCGCTTGACCAGGTCCTCACCGAAGTCGCGGTCCTTCCAGACGTACAGCTGGAACCACTTCCGCGCGTCGGGGGCCGCCGCGGCGACGTCCTCGATCGAGGTGGTGCCCATGGTGGACAGCGCGTACGGGATGCCGACCTGCTGCGCGACCTTGACGACCGCGCTCTCCCCCTCGTGGTTCATCATCCGGGTGAAGCCGGTCGGGGCGAACGCGAACGGGAGTTCCGAGCGGGTGCCGAGGATCGACGTACCGAGGTCGATGTCGGAGACGTTGCGCAGGATCGACGGCTGCAGCTCCATCTCGGCGAACAGCCGGCGGGCCCGGCTCAGGCTGATCTCGGCCTCGGCGGCACCGTCGGTGTAGTCGAAGACCGAGCGCGGTGTCCGGCGCTTGGCGATCGTCCGGAGATCCGCGATGGTGAGCGCTTTCTCGAGGCGGCGCTCGGTCGCGTTCACGGTGACCGGCTTCGCCCGCAGCAGGGGCTTCAGCTCGGACCATTTGGGGAGTTGTCGATCGGTCATCAGAGGGCTCCGGAGCAGGCGGACGTCATGTGGTCGGACCACAGCCTACCGTGTGGTCCGACCACACGGGTAGAGTCATCGCGTGAAGAACTACGAGCTGGTGCTGCATCGGGTCGAGGCCGACCTGGCGGCCGGGCGGCTGCGGATCGGTGGGCGCCTGCCCGGAGAGCGCGTTCTCGCGGAGCAGCTCGGGATCAGCCGGCCGTCGGTGCGGGAGGCCGTTCGGGTACTCGAGGCGATGGGCGTCGTACGGACAGCGACTGGCTCAGGGCCGGAGGCGGGCGCGGTGATCGTGGCCGAGCCGGTGTCGCCGCTGACCGCCGTACTGAGGTTGCATCTGGCAACGAATCATCTGCCGATGGGTGATGTGGTGCAGACACGCATCCTGCTCGAGTCGTGGGCGGCTCGCGAGGCGGCTGGGAGGTCGTTGGAGCTGGACTCGGTGGTTGAGCTGCTGGATCGGATGGATGCGCCGGGCTTGTCGCCGGAGGCGTTTCATCTACTCGACGCGGAGTTCCATGTAGCGCTGGCGGGGTTGGCCGGGAACGTACTCATCGCCGCAGTGATGGAGTCGTTGCGGTCGGCAATTCACGGGTATGTGCTGGCCGCCGTACCGAATCTGCCGGATTGGGAGGCGACGGCCGTGGGCTTGCGGGGTGAGCACCGAGCGATCGTCGCGTCGCTCGCGGCCGGGGATGCGGACGGCGCGGCCGGGTTGGTGGCCGCGCACATCCAGGGGTTTTATCAGGCTGCACAGTTGCCTTCGTAGCAACGGGCCTTCGCCGAGAGCGCGGTGCGGTGCAGGCCGACGATGACGATCGCGCCGACGAGCAGGTGGAACGACGCGAGGCCGAGTTTGGCGCCGACGCCGATGCCGCCGGTGAGGGGGCTGCTGAGCGACATCAGGCCGCAGATCACCGCGACGATCGTCCAGGCCTTGCGGGCGCCGATCGCGTAGTGCTCCAGGATGGCCAGGAGCGCCCAGCCGGCGAAGGCAAGCAAAGCTGTGGAGATCGCGACGGCGGGGGCACCGACGTGCTGCAGTACGCCGCCTTGGCGTGCATCGAGCGTGAGCCCGCCGACGGGGACGAGGATCGCCCACCACGCTGCGGAGGCGATCGTCGCGACACCGACGACCAGCAACCTGCTGCGATCGGTACGGCGCTTGGCCGGCTGAGCGATCGGGACGGACGAGGTGATGGTCTGCATTTCGGCCTCCGGAGAGTGGTTGATGGGATCACGGTGACTGAGAACAGGACGTGGGGGCATCGGTCCGACGGCTGCGGGGCTTCTACTTTGGTCGGTGGTGGGCAGACGCCCGGCGGCTTAGGGTTTTGGGCATGGAGCTACAGGACTGTCCGCCGACGGGGCGGCGGTGGGTCTGGGATGTATGGGTCGTGTTCGCGGTCGGAGCGCTGACGGCCTTGACGATCGTTGGGCGACTGGCGGATGCCAGTCATCCACGGTGGGTCGGGCTGGACGTGACGATCGGGATTGTCAGCACAGCACTGATGGTGCTGGTGCCGCGACGGCCGGTGCATGCCGCGGTGGCGCTCGCCGTACTGGCGGTTTTCTCGCCTGCTGCGACGCCGGCCTCGACGGCGACGACGATGGGGATCGCGCTGCGGTTGCCGCAGCGGATGGCGATCATCGTGACCGCGATCCAGATCGGGGCGCACCTGATTCAAGGGGCCTGGCGGCCGATCGGGAATCTTCCGTTCCTGTGGTTCGCGGTGCTTGATGTCGCGGTGCATGTGGCGATGCTCGGCTGGGGCCAGTGGATTCAGGCGCGGCATCAGCTGCTGGCGAACCTGCTGGAGCGAGCGCAGCGGGCGGAGGCTGAGCAGGGGCGGCGGGTTGCGGAGGCACGGACGGCCGAGCGGACGCAGATGGCGCGCGAGATGCACGACGTGCTGGCGCATCGATTGTCCTTGCTGGCAACGTATGCGGGCGCGCTCGAGTACCGGCCGGACTCGTCGCCGGAGAAGCTGGCGCAGGCCGCAGGCGTGATCCGCACCGGGGTGCATCAAGCGCTGGAGGAACTGCGTGAGGTGATCAGCGTGCTGCGCGACACCGAGATCGAGGAGGGACCGGGCGGACGGCCGCAGCCGACGTTCGGGGATGTGGAAGGGCTGGTGGCCGAGTCGCGGGCAGCCGGTACGACGGTCGCGTACGACGAACAGGTGGACGAGGCGACGTCGTTGCCACCGGCAACCGGGCGGACGGCGTACCGGGTGGTGCAGGAAGGGCTGACGAACGCGCGGAAGCACGCAGCCGGGCACCCGGTGACGGTCACCGTGACCGGCCGCCCGGGGACCGGGTTGCGGATCGCGCTGACCAATCCGGGATCGAACGGCGTACCGTTGGCTCCCGGAAGTGGGACCGGGCTGGTTGGCTTGACCGAGCGGGTGCAGCTGGCCGGCGGGACGCTTGATCATCAACGGGAGCCCGGTGGTGGGTTCCGGCTCGAGGCCTCGCTACCGTGGCCGGCATGACCTCGCCTGAACCAACCATCCGGGTGCTCGTGGTGGACGACGATGCGCTGGTGCGCGCGAGCCTGGAGATGATGCTCGACGGCGCGAACGGGATCGCGGTGGTCGGGCAGGCGGCCGATGGCGACGAGGTACCGGCGGCGGTCGACGCACACTTCCCGGATCTCGTGCTGATGGATCTGCGGATGCCGCGCGTGGACGGGATCGTCGCGACGCGGCGGGTCCGCGCCCGGCCGAATCCGCCGGAGGTCGTCGTACTGACGACGTTCGACACCGATGAGAACGTGCTGCACGCGCTGCGCGCCGGGGCGAGCGGGTTCCTGTTGAAGGACACGCCACCGGCTCAGATCGTCGAGGCGGTACGGCGGGTTGCGGCCGGTGATCCGATCCTCTCCCCCGCGATCACCCGGCGCCTGATGGACCGGGCGGCGACGCAGGCGGACGCGCATACGATCGCGCAGGAGTCGCTGAAGCGGCTGTCGCCGCGCGAGTACGACGTGATGCTGGCGGTCGCGCAGGGGAAGGCCAACGCGCAGATCGCTGGTGAGCTGTATATGAGCCTGGCGACGGTGAAGGCGCACATCTCGCACATCCTGACGAAGCTGGAGCTGGGGAATCGCACGCAGATTGCCTTGCTCGCTCATGACGCTGGGCTCGCTTAGTGTGTGCGCATGATCAGGGTGTTGCTGGCGGATGACCAGGCGTTGGTGCGGGCGGGATTCCGGGCGCTGCTGAACGCCGAGGACGACATCACCGTGATCGGTGAGGTGTCCGATGGGGCCGAGGCCGTCGCGGTGGCGCGGGCGGAGAAGCCTGATGTGGTGCTGATGGACATCCGGATGCCGGGGACCGATGGACTCACGGCGACGCGGATGATCGGTGCGGATGAGGCGCTGGCCGACGTACATGTGGTGATCCTGACGACGTTCGATCTCGACGAGTACGTGTTCGAGGCGTTGCGGGTCGGGGCCAGCGGGTTCCTGGTGAAGGACACCGAGCCGGTGGAGTTGCTGCAAGCGGTTCGCGTTGTGGCGCGCGGGGATGCGCTGCTGTCGCCTGGGGTGACTCGGCGGTTGGTGGCGGAGTTCGCCAGTCGGAGCCGGCAGCCGCATGCGAGCAAGGAGCTTGATGTACTGACCGAGCGCGAGAAGGAGATCGTCGCGCTGGTCGGTGAGGGGTTGTCGAACGACGAGATCGCCGAGCGGCTGGTGCTGAGCCCGGCGACCGCGAAGACACACGTGAGCCGCGCGATGATCAAGCTCGGCGCCCGCGATCGGGCGCAGTTGGTGGTCGTCGCCTACCAGACGGGCTTGGTCCGGCCAGGCTGGCTCGGGTGAAGGCGGACCCCAGCCACTCACCAACCTCCCGCCGCTGTCCACCGCTGAGCGTGGACTAGCTCTCCGATCCGCGTAAATCGCGACTTGGTGAGTGGGGGCGGTCCGCGCTCTCTACTCCGCGCGAGGTAGGCGGGGTCACTCCCGGTGGGCGACGCGGGCGATGGCCCTTCACCGGCAGGCTCTTGGGTATGAACGAGACAGGGGTTCCACTGGTCGAGGTGATCGGCCTGACGAAGAGGTACGGCGACACGCTCGCGGTCGACGGGGTCGACCTGACGGTTCTGCCGGGTGAGGTGTACGGGTTCCTGGGGCCGAACGGGGCGGGGAAGACCACGACACTGCGGATTCTGACCGGGTTGATCGCGCCGACGAGCGGGAAGATCAAGGTGCTCGGTGGGCGGCCCGGGAGCCCTGACATCCTTGGGAAGACGGGGTCGATGATCGAGTCGCCCGCGTTCTATCCGTACCTCTCCGGGCTCGACAACCTGCGCCTCTTGGCCGAGTACGCCGAAGTGCCGCGGCTGCGGGTCGACGAGGTGCTGGAGTTGGTCGATCTCAAGGACCGCGCCCGCGACCGGTTCTCGACGTACTCCCTGGGGATGAAGCAGCGGCTCGGCGTGGCGGCGGCGCTGCTGAAGGATCCGGAGCTGGTGATCCTGGACGAGCCGACCAACGGCCTCGACCCGGCCGGCATGCGCGACATGCGCCGGCTGATCCGCGAACTCGGGTCGGACGGGCGGACGGTTTTGCTGTCCAGTCATCTGCTGGGTGAGGTACAGCAAATCTGCGACCGGGTCGGCATCATCGACTCCGGCCGGATGGTTGCCGAGCACAACGTCGAGGACCTGCGCGGTGAGCAGGAACTGATCGTCCGCGCCGAACCACAGCAGACCGCGCACGCCGTACTGACCGCGTTGCTCGGCCCGAACACCGTCCACCGGTACGACGAAACGCTCCGGGTGCAAGTGGATCCGGGGCGCGCGGCCGAGGTGAACCGGGTGCTCGTCGAGGCCGGGGTTGCCGTGTCCGAACTGCACAGCACCGAACGCGCTCTCGAGGACCTGTTCTTCGAACTGACCACGGAGAAGGCCGATGTTGGGTAGCTATCGCGCGGAACTCCTGAAGCTCCGCAAACGCTCCGCCGTCTGGGTCCTGTTCGGCGCCGGTCTGGTCCTGAGCCTCATCTTCGGCTACCTCCTCCCCTACCTCGGGTACGTCACCGGCGACGACAATCCACAGACGACCGGCGTCCCGCGCGACGCGGTTCTGGCCGGCATGCTTCCGGCGCGAGTCATCGACAACACGATCGGCGGTTACCCGATCTTCGCCGGGGCGCTCGCGCTGGTGCTCGGTGCGATCGTGATCGGCGGCGAGTACACCTGGGGGACGCTGAAGACGATCTTGACCCAGCGCCCTGGCCGCGCGACGATTCTCGGCGCCCAGTTCCTCGGTCTGGCCACGATGATCGCCCTGTGGGTGCTCGGGATCTTCATCGCCTGTTCCCTGTGCAGCATCGGAATTGCGGCCGCCGAGAACGGAGCAACCGACTGGCCCAGCGCACTCGACCTAGTGCAGGGGCTAGCGGGAGGCTGGCTGGTGTTGATGACGTGGTGCTTGGCCGGAGCAGCACTGGCCGTTGCCTTCCGCAACGTCGCGCTGCCGATCGGACTCGGGGTCGTGTGGATCCTCGGCATCGAGACCTTGCTGGCCGGCGTCGTCAACAGCCTGCTGCCCGACCTCAAGTTCCTGTCCAACGCGCTTCCCGGCGCCAATGCCGGTTCGCTCGTGTTCGCGGTGACCGGGATGGCCACCGGCGACGCACCTCCCGGCGTACGGGATGCGGTCGGCGGCGGCCGTGCCCTGCTAACGCTCGTCGGCTACTGCCTCGTCTTCGCCGCGCTGGCTGCGTGGACGACCAGGCGGCGTGACGTCACTTGATGCCGGCGTGGACCAGGGCGAGCTCGCAGAACATCGCGTTCGCCCAGGAGAACCATTCGCGAGTGAACTGCGAAGGGTCGTCGACATCGAACCCTTCGTGCATCAGCCCGGTACCACCGGTCGTGTCGCGGAGGAGCTCCAGCAGTTGCTGGCGTTCCTCCGCAGACGTGCTCGAAATCCCCTGCACTGCAAGGGCGATGTGCCAGATGTAGCGCGGCGGCGTGTGCGGACTACCGATGCCAGAGGCAACCGAACCGCTGTAGTAGTAAGGGTTCTCCGGGCTCAGCAACAATTTCCGGGTCGCCAGGTACGTCGGGTCGTCGGGCGCGGCGAAGCCGGACAAAGGGGCGCTCAGCAACGAAGGCATGTTGGCGTCGTCCATCAGCAACGCCTCCCCCATGCCGTCCACCTCGTAGGCGTAGACGCGACCGTGGACCGGGTGATCGACCGTCCCGTGCCGAGCGATGCCGTCCTCGATCGACGACTTCAGCTCCTTGGCCCGCGCCGCCAGCGACTCGTCGCCGAGGACCTCGACCGCGATCTCCTGCAGATACCCGAGCACCACGGCCGCGAACATGTTTCCCGGCACGTTGAAGCCGAGATCCGTCGCGTCGTCACTCGGCCGGAACGCGCTCCACGACATCCCGGTCGGCTGCGTCAACCGGCCCAGCCCGTCGCGCACGAGTGAGTCCGACGGCCGGTCGTCGTGGCGCTGGAACCGGTACGGCGATCGCGCCTCGTGATCCTGCTCGACCGTCCACAGCTCGAGGATCGCCTCGGCCGCCGGCCGGAACCGCGCGTCGATCACGTCGGCCCGGCCCGTTGCCTTCCACAACTTGTAGGCGAGGTCGAGCGGGAAGCAGAGCGAGTCGATCTCGTACTTGCGTTCCCACACCCACGGCGACATCTCGGTCTCGTCGGAGGTGTGCCCGGCTCCGTTGGCCTCCTGGTTGAAGGCGTTCGCATACGGATCCAGTACGACGTACTCCAGCTGCCGGTGCAGGACGCCGATCAGCACGTCCTGCAGACCCGGGTCGTCCTGGCACAGCAGCAGGTACGGGCGGAGCTGAGCCGCGGAGTCGCGCAACCACATCGCCGGGATGTCACCGGTCAGCACGAACGTCGTACCGTCCGGCAGCCGTTCGGCCACGGCCGGAAGGTTCTCGGCCATCGACCGCCGGAACATCTCCGCGATCACGTCGTCCCCACTGGCCGCGCGGACCTTCTCGGTGGCGCGGGCCAGCACGTCGGGATCGATCATCAGACTCCACTACCTTTCGACAACGGGGCTACCTTTCAGCAACGAGTTCGCGTTCCGGCGAGAACGTGTGGTCCAGCACCAGGCTGCCGGCTCCGATCGCCCCGGCGTCCGCGCCGAGCGCCGTACCGGTGACTTGGACGCCGTGGATCGTGCGGACCGTGAAGCGGCTCTGCAGCGCGGTCCGGACACTGTCGGTCAGCAGCGGGGCGAGCTGCTCGTAGTACGGTCCGCCGAAGACCACCCGGTCCAGGTCGAGCAGGTTCGCCACGTCCTCGACCACTGTGGCGATCCGCTCGGCCAGAGCCGTGATGATCTCAGCCGCGGCACCAGGCCCGGCGGCGGCCAGCGTACACAGCCGGACGAAGGCCGCATCCACCGCCTGCCGGTCGTCGAGGTCGATGCTCTGGGCAAGCACTCCGGCGTGGATCGCCTGGTGGACGAGGTAGCGCGGCCGGCTCGACTCGCCGACGCAACCCCGGCGCCCGCAGAAGCAGACCGGTCCGTCCGGGTCGGCGATCAGGTGGCCGATCTCGCCGGCGTTGCTGGACGAGCCGCGAACGACCTCGTCACCAAGGACCAGGCCGGCGCCGACTCCGGTCCCGAGGTAGAAGAAGACGAAGTTGCCCGGTCCGCTGACCCATTTCTCGGCAGCAGCCGCCGCGGTGACGTCCTTGTCCAGCAACACCGGCAGCCCGGTTCGCTCGCGCAGTTCGTCACGCAGCGGCACCAGGTGCCAGGTGGAGAGGTTCGGCGGGTCGACGACCACGCCCCGCTCGACGTCGATCGGACCGGGCGCGGCGATTCCGACGCCGATCACTCGACTGCGGAGCGCCGCCGACTCCGCGATGACGGCCTCGACGGTGTCCGCGATCGCGTCGATCAGAATGCCCGGATCGTCGTCCAGGGGCGGGGCGAGCTGGCGCCTGGCGACCACAGCGCCGGTCAGATCGAGCAGTACGACGGTGACGACCGCCGGGTCGAGATGGACGCCAACGGCGTACTGGCCGGCGGGCTCGAGCTCCAGCAGCGTGCGGGGCTTGCCGAGGCCGGTGCTCTTCTGCCGACCAGCTTCGCGGACCAGGCCCGCGTCGAGGAGCCGGCGGATGATGTTGGAGATGGCCTGACCGGATAGGCCGGTCGCTGTCGCGAGCTCGACCCGGCTGAGCTGCTCACTCCGACGGATGGCATCGAGGACCACTGCGTCGTTGTACCCACCGACACGATCGAGATTCGTCCCGCGACGGATACTCACGACACGGGCTGCGCTTTTTCTTCTTGGGCCCCCCAGGGCTGGGACCAGTCGTAGTGGATCGTGCCTCCCCCGCTGCGCCATTCCGTCGGGGTGGTGTTAACCAACCAGTCGGTTGGTTCGATTCCACCGGCGTCACCGCCGTCGAGCGCTAGCCGGATCCCGGCGCTGAGGGCCCGATCGATGCGCTCGGTGCGGGCTGATGGATCGATAGACAAGAACAGCGCCGTACCGGATCGGGCGATCAGGTCGAGGAAGCGTTCGTTCAGCTCCCACGGCGTCTGCGGGGTACACGGCACGCAGTCCGCGTCGACGGTGAAGAACCGCCCGTGCTGCGGTAGCCGGAACGCGAGCGTGTTCACGCCCATCTTGCGCGTCCGCTCCCAGTCCCGCCCGGAGGTGTCGTCCCCGGTCCGCTGTACGTCGACCAGCCCGGCCGCGAGATGCCCGACCGTGTTGCACCCGATCAGTACGACGTCCTGCGCCGCGTCCCGGATCTCGCGGTAGAACGCGAGCACGATCTCGGCCGTCGTCCGGCTCGGATCGTGCAGCTGCCAACCACTCTCGGTCAGCCGCGATCCCATCGCCGGCCCGAAGGCGCCGAACACGTCGTACGTGCTGAAGTCGTGTTTGACCAGCTCGAACCCCCAGTCCTTGAACCGGGTCAGGTCCGCGCGGACCAGGTCGAGCACCTCCGGGTACGACGGATCGAGCGCGCGGCCCGGCTTGTCGTGCGGACCGGGTCTGGCGTGCGGGCTCGACGAGCGGACGAGGAGCGGCCGGAACCACAGTCCGGGTCGAGCGCCGAGCGCCCGGATGGAGGCCGCCGTACCGGCAAGGTCGTCGAAGACGCCAGGGATGCCTTGGTCCCAGGGACCGCCGGAGGCGATACCGCCCGGATACCAGCCGTCGTCGACCACGCTGAACGGTTTGATCGGGTGGCCGTCGGCGAGCTCGACGATGGTGGCGGCGTCGGTGAGGACGGCCTTCTCGTCGAAGTTCTCGCCGTACGCGTAGTACCAGTTGTTGGCCCCGACCACCGGCGCGGGCTCAGGTCGCGCCGGCAGTCGGGAGCTCATGGTGGCGACCGCTGCCTCGAGGGTCAGCCACGGGGTTCCTGCATCGTCGAATAGTCGGACGGTAGCTGCTCGGAGGGTCCGTCCGCCGAGATTCGTCGGGCCGCCGCCGTTGCGGAGGTCGAGCCAGAGCGTGGCGCCGTGTGTATCGACGGTCCAGGCGGCGAACGCATTCGGCTGCACCTCGACCCCGAGGCCGGTCGTGCGGCCGGTGGCAGGGTCGTGGATGAGGAAGTACCACGGGAGCAGACGCTCGGGCTGCTGGTGCCGCCACTGCAGATCGCCGTACGAGCGCTCCCAGGCGTCGCCGAGGATCAGCGCGTCGGCCGGCAGCGGATACGACCAGCGCAGGGCGACTCGGGTGACGGTGTCCGCGGTGACCTCGATCGGCCCGTCGAGCCAGCTGACGTCGACGCCGGCGGCCGACCACGTGGCGTCGCGGCGGGTGGCCGTGATCAGGTCGTCGCCGCTCTGGACGAAGACCGCGCTGGGTTCCCTCACCTGACCCCCCTCGACTTTCCCCATTGACTTTAGTTAGTGGCTTCGGCGAGCGTCAAGACACCCTCCACCAGGCGGTCGACGTCGGATTGGTCCGTGTACGGCGCGAGTCCGGCGCGGACGGCTCCGTCGGTGAGGCCGAGGTGACGGGCGGGTTCGTACGCGTAGAACGTGCCGGCTGGCGCGTTCACCCCAGCCTGCGCGAGATGTGCGGCGACCGCGCTCGGCGCGTGACCGTCGAACGTGAACAGCAGCGTCGGCGTACGTCGGGCCGCGTGACCGTAGAGCGTGATTCCCTGGATGGCCTTGAGGCGGGCCTCGAGATCGTCCCGGAGCGCGTCCTCGTGGGCCTCGACCAGGCGCAGCGACTCGTTCAGCCGCTCGCGCCGAGTCGCGCCCTCGCCACCCAATGCCGCAATGAAGGCGACAGCGGCCGTCGTACCGGCGAGCAATTCATAGGGCAGCGTGCCCAGCTCGAACCGCTCCGGTACGACGTCGGTCGCGGGGAGCAGCTTGTCCGGACGGAGCGTCTCGAGCAGCTCCGGATGCGCGGTCAGCACGCCGAGATGTGGCCCGAAGAACTTGTACGGCGAGCAGGCGTAGAAGTCGGCGTACGACGTATCGGCCGGGGCGTGCGCGGTCAGGTGCACACCGTCGACGTACAGGAGAGCGCCGACCGCGTGGACCTGCTCAGCGATCTGCTCAACGTCGGGCCGAGTTCCGAGCAGGTTGGAGGCACCGGTGACGGCGACCAGCTTCGTCCGCTCGGACAGTAGTGGCGCGAGATCGTCGAGCTCCGAGGTCTCCCGATCGAACGACAGCCAGCGGACGGTCGCGCCGACGGCCTCGGCGGCCTGCACCCACGGACGGACGTTCGCGTCGTGGTCGAGGCGGGTGACAACGATCTCATCGCCAGGCCCCCAGGACTTCGCGAGCGTGCGGGAGAAGTCGTAGGTCAGCTGGGTCATGCTGCGGCCGAACACGATGCCCTCGGGCACGGATCCGAGCAGGTCGGCCATCGCCGTACGGGCGTCCCGGACGATGCCGTCGGCCCTGCGCTCGGCCGGTGTGAGCTGACCGCGGTTCGCGAGGGCCGAGGTCATCGTGGTCGCGACAACGTCGGCCACGGCCTGTGGAGTCTGCGATCCACCGGGTCCGTCGAAATGCGCGGCCCCCTCGGCGAGTGCCGGGAACTGCTTGCGGACCGCGATGACATCGAAGGCACCCATGCCCGCCATCCTCTCCCGCCGAACCGGTTCTGAGCCAGGCCCTGCCCGCGGCCGGACAAACCTCTGCCCGGATCCAGAAATCACAGTACGAATTGTCGGCAGCGTGGTGCAGGATGTCAGGAGTGAGCACCCCTGCGACTACTGACACGATCCCGACCCGCGCGTGGCTTCCGACCATGCTGACCCTGGCCGCCATCTGGGGTTGCAGCTTCCTGTTCATCTCCGTCGGCGTGCGCGAACTGCCGCCGCTGTATCTGGCCCTGGGGCGAGTGATGGCGGGCGCGATCGTGCTGCTGCTGTTCCTCGCGTTCAAGCGTGAAGCACTCCCCCGCGACCCGCGGCTGTGGGCCCACTCGTTCGTGGTCGGCGCGGTCGGATCAGCGATCCCGTGGACCCTGTTCGGGTACGGCGAGGAGCGCATCCCCTCGCTGCTCGCCGGCATCTGGAACGGCATCACCCCGCTGGTCGTGCTGCCGATCGCCGTACTGATCTTCCGCACCGAGCTCTTCTCGCTGCAACGCGGACTCGGCCTGGTGATCGGGTTCGTCGGCATGCTCGTCGTACTGGGCGCGTGGAATGTCAGCGGCGGTGCGGATCTGACCGGCCAACTCCTGTGCATGCTCGCCGCGATCAGCTACGGAATCGCCGTTCCGTACCAGAAGCGCTTCCTCGCCGGGACCAAGGTCTCCGGGACCGCCCTGTCGGCGACCTTGCTGCTCTGCGCAATGGTCCAGCTCGCGATCGTGGCCCCGATCGTCACCCGCCAACTGCCGCCCGCACCGTGGTCCCTATCGATCGAGGTCCTCGGCAGCGTCCTGGCCCTGGGCGCCCTCGGCAGCGGCATCGCCTTCGTCCTCAACATGCGCAACATCCGCCTGATCGGCGCCAGCCGCTCCTCGATGGTCACCTACCTGATGCCGGTCTTCTCGATCCTGGTCGGCGTCATCATCCTGCGCGAACACATCACCTGGTACCAACCAGTCGGCGGCCTCGTCGTCCTCCTCGGCGTCGCCATCTCCCAAGGCGTCTTCACGGTGAAGCGTCGGACGGTCGTTGTCGCAGCCGAACCGGTGAGTTAGCGGACCGCCCCCACTCACCAACCTCGGTTCCAGCCGGAGCCGCACGCTCAGCGCAGCCGTCAGGCAGCACGCAGAGCAGAGTTGGTGAGTGGGGCAAGTCCGCTCGCGCGCTCGACCGACGTCACCACCCACCGGCCGTCGAACCGAATGTCCTCCCAGCTGAAGCGGAGGATGCGCCAGCCGCGCACCGTCAGCCCGACCTGCCGTCGGCAGTCTCGAGCGAGTGCCTGCCGACCACCGTGGTGCTCGAACCCGTCGGCTTCGAGGCCGAGCCGGAGTTCGGGGTGCGCGAGGTCGATCCGCGCCGAGAACTCCGCGTCGTGAACCCGTACCTGGGGAACGAAGCCTTCGAGGCCGGCCTCGATCAGCAAGGCCCGCAGAGCAGATTCGAGCACCGACTCGGCCCTCAGGTCGGCGAGTTCGGCCACCTGCAGAATCCGGCGTCGATGGGGACCGCGGATGGCGGACGCGGCCGCCAGCAGTTCGTCGTGGTCAACGGCCCTGGCGCGCAGCGCCGAGTCCGCCACGGCAAGCGCATCCGCGAGGGGCAGCGTGCGAATGCAGTCGAGTACGGTCCGGAGCGGAGTGGTGACGTCGTCGAGCACCGGGACCTCTGCCCAATGCAGTGAGCACGGAAGCCCGGTGAGCCGCCGGACCCGGCCGGGCCGCAGCGTGATGTGCGGCAGGGTGGGGCGATTGATCACGCCGAAACCCCAGTGCTGCGCCGCACTGAGGTGGGAGACGACGCCGCCGTGGCTCCGGGCCGCCGTCAAGGCGACTGGGGAGGTCGGCAAGGCGTAGACGCCCTTGGCCACCCGACGGATGTGACCGTCGGCCAACGCGGTGCGGATGGCTCGCGCGGACATCACCGCCCGCAGGTCCCCGAACGTCGCCACTCCGCCTCGTCTGCCCAGCATCTCGGCCACTTCACTCATGTCTTGATGGTGAAGGTTCCCGCCGATTCGCCGCGGAAGTTATCCACAAGCGGACCGCCAACACTCATCAACCTCCGAAAAACGCGGCGGCGGCGCCTCGGCTGAGCGTGGAGCTCCTCGCGCCGGCGAGGTTAGTGAGTGGGGGCGGTCCGCCTCAAATTAGGCACCGCCGCCACCACGACGGCGATCAGGGCCAGGAGGGTGCCGGCTACGACGGGGAGGGTGATGGCTTTGTCGGAGGCGGGGATGACGAGGTCGATGACGAGGCTGGCGATGAGTTGGCCGGCGATGGTGCCCAGGCCGAGGACGAAGACGCCGACGACGCGGACCACGGCGGCGGCCGAGCTGATGAAGATGACGCCGCAGGCGCCGCCGATGTAGAGCCAGGGGTTGCTCGGTAGGTGGTTGGGGAGGCCGCGCGCCGCGAGGTCGACGACGAACACCACGAGTAGGGCAGAGACGCCGACGCCGAAGTTGATGACGCCGGCCGCGACTGCGCCGTACGGGCCGTCGGCGGCGGTGCGGGCGACGCGGCCGTTGATGGCCTGTTGGACGGCGGTTGCGACGCCGCCGAGGGCTGGCAGGGTGGCGAGCAGGAGGCCGTTGGGGTGCGCGAGCTGGTCGGAGACCGCGAGTACGACGGCTGCTAGGGCGACCGCGGCGCCGACGATCCGCAGGGTGGTGAAGTCCTGCGGTCCGGCCGGGCCGAACCCGAGCCGGTCGACGACCAGACTGCTGACTGCCTGGCCCGCGACCACGGCCACGGTGAAGACGGCGACTCCAATGATGTGCACGGTGATCGACTGGACCGCGACCAGCCACGCACCGCAGAGCCCGCCGATGCACTGCCACCAGCGCAGACCGCCCGTGTTCCGCGGGTCGCGGATGGTGCGCCAGACCCGGCTGAGCGAACCGCGGATCCGCGGAACCAGCGCAGCCGCGATCATCAGGATCACGAACCCGCTGCCGAACGAGATCAGCGCCGCCGGGATCCCGTCGCCGAGGATCTCGCCGAGGCCGCCGTTCACCCGGGACTGGATCGCCACCAGCATGCCGATCCCGAAGGCCGCGGTGAGGCCGATGAGCTGCTGCCGGCGGACGGAGGTCTCAGGACGAACGGCGGTGGCAGTCACCCCTCCATCATGACCGTTCCACTGAATGCACCTGACACCAGGTCCAGCTGGTGAGCCTCAGCTCCGCCGGATCAGCGCCAGGTACATCGCGTCAGTGCCCTGCCGGTGCGGCCACAACTGGACGTCGGGACCGGCGCCGAGCTCGGGCACATCCGGGAACAGCTCCCGAGCGTCCTCAAGCGTCGCGTCGTCCCGCTTCGCCAGGACAGCGTCAACGACTGAGCGAGTCTCGTCGGGGTGCGGTGAGCACGTCACGTAGGCGACGACTCCACCGGGGCGCACCGAGGTGATCGCCGAGTCGAGCAGGTCCTCCTGCAACGGCCGCAGCTCCTCGATGTCCTCCGGCGTACGACGCCAGCGCGCCTCCGGCCGACGACGCAGCGCACCGAGCCCGCTACACGGGACATCGGCGAGAACCCGGTCGAACGAGCCTTCCGCCCAGGTCGGCTTCGTACCGTCTCCCACCAGCACCTTGTGGTCGCCCGGGATCGCCCGCAGGTTGGCCCGAACGAGCTCGGCGCGGTGCTCGAGCGGCTCAACCGCGGTCAGCGCACCCTCGCGCTTCTCCACCAGAGCCGCGAGCAGCGCCGACTTCCCACCGGGACCCGCGCACAGGTCAAGCCACGACGTGTCCGAGCCCTCGATCGGCGCGTTCGCCAGCGCGAGCGCAACGAGCTGCGAACCCTCGTCCTGGACTCCGGCCCGGCCGGTTGCCACGGCGGCGATCCGGCCGGGATCACCGCCGCTCTGCAGGACAGCGGCGTACGGCGAAAACTTCGCGCGACTCGCGCCCGCCTCGATCAACTCGTCGACCGTGGCCAGCCCGGGGCGGGCGACCAGCGTCACGCGGGCGGGTTCGTTGTCGGCGTCGAGCAGGTCTTCCAGCTCGTCACCGTCGCCCAGCAACTGCGCGAACGCCTCGACCTCCCAGGTCGGATGGGCCTTGGCGACCGCGAGGTGCAGCAGCCGGTTCTCCTCGATCGACGGCGCGACCGTGTCGATCCACTGGTCGAACGTGCGCTGACTGATCTTGCGCAGTACGGCGTTCACCAGGCCACTGCGCTTGTGACCGATCTCGGCCCGGGTCAGCGTGACCATCTCGTTCACCGCGGCGTACGAGTCGACGCGCATCCGGAGCAGCTGGTGAGTGCCGAGCGTGAGGATGTCGAGCAGTTCGGGGTCGAGCTCGTTCAGCGGGCGATCGACGCAGCGGGCGAGGAAGGCGTCGTACGTGCCTTGCCAGCGCAGCGTGCCGTGCACGAGCTCGGTGCAGAACGCCGCGTCGCGACCGGCCAGGCGGGCGTCGCGCAGCGCCTTGTTCAGCACGAGGTTCGCGTAGCCGGACTGGGAGGTGACCTGGCGGATCACCCGATAGGCGACCTGCCGCACCTTGTCCGGCCGCTTCTGCGGCTCACGATTTCTCGGGGTACGGTCACTCACCGAGCTTGTCCTCAGGAGTGATGCGGATGCCGCGGGCCCAGTCGGCCGCGGCCATCGGCTTCTTGCCCTGCGGCTGGACGGTCAGCAGCTCGACCGCCTTGCTGCCGGTACCGATCACGACAATGGACTTGGTCGCCTGAAGCTCACCCGGCTTCAGCTCGTCCTCGGTCAGCCGCACCGCGAGCACCTTCAGCCGCTCACCACGGAACGTCGTCCACGCGCCTGGCGCCGGGTTGCACCCGCGAACCAGCCGATCCACGCGCAACGCGGGCGCGGTCAGATCCAGCTCGGCGTCCTCGACGTTGATCTTCGGCGCCAGCGAGACACCGTCGGCCGGCTGCTCCTGCGCCTGCAGGATCCCGTCCTCGATGCCGTCCAGCGTGTCGACGAGCAGCTTCGACCCCGACTCGGCCAGCCGGCCGAGGAGGTCACCCGAGGTGTCGGTCGGACCGATCGGTTCAGTCAGTACGCCGAACACCGGTCCCGCGTCCAGCGCCTTGACGATCCGGAACGTGCTGGCTCCGGTCACGTCGTCGCCCGCGATGATCGAGTGCTGCACCGGCGCGGCGCCCCGCCAGGCCGGGAGCACCGAGAAGTGCAGGTTCACCCATCCGTGCTCGGGAATGTCCAACGCTGCCTGAGGCAACAATCCGCCGTACGCGACGACGGGGCAACAATCCGGCGCGATCTCGGCCAGCCGGGCCAGGAAGTCCGGGTCACTGGGCTTGACCGGCTTCAGGATCTCGATGCCGCCGAGCTCCTCGGCGTACTGGGCGACCGGCGAGGCGACCAGCTTGCGGCCACGCCCGGCCGGAGCGTCGGGCCGGGTGACCACGGCAACCAGTTCGTGGCGGCTGGCAACGATCGCGCGCAGCGCCGTGACGGCGGGTTCCGGCGTACCGGCGAAAACAACTCTCACAGTGCAAATCCGTTCGCGAGGCTCACAGGCCGAATCCGTTCGTGGGGTGGGGCGAGACCTTGATCTGCGGCGGCCCGGACAGGCCGGACCACTCGGCTTCGCGGATCGCCTTCATCGCCTGTTTGCGGGTCGCGGTGTCGAGGCGGTCGACGAACAGGATGCCGTCCAGGTGGTCGGTCTCGTGCTGGATCGCGCGGGCCAGGTACTCGGAGCCCTCGATGACGACGGGATCGCCGTACATGTTGAAGCCGCGGGCGACCACGGACTGGGCACGGCGGCAGTCGAAGGTCAGGCCGGGGATGGACAGGCAGCCCTCGGGGCCGAACTGCTCGTCGGCGGACAGGGTGAGCTCCGGGTTGATCAGGTGGCCCAGTTCACCGTCGACGTGCCAGGTGAAGACGCGCAGTCCGACGCCGATCTGCGGCGCGGCCAGGCCGGAGCCGGGCGCCGCCTGCATGGTGTCCGTGAGGTCCGCGACCAGGCGGCGCAGCTCGGCGTCGAAGTCGACGACCGGCACCGCCTTCGTGGTCAGTACGGGGTCGCCGAACAGGCGGATGGGTTGGACCGACACAGACTCTCCACAACGTTCCACTGACCAGGACCGAGCAAGTCTAGTCCGCGCGCGGCGGGTGGCCGGGACCGGTGGGGGCTGCCATTTGTTGCCTCAGACACGTACTGTGTTCCCAGGCGTACCTACAGTCACTGTCGTCCCACGCCTAACGGGAGCCACAATGCCCACAGCAGCACGGGGGGCCACTCTGATCGTCCTGGGAGCACTTCTGGCCCAGGCGCCCCTGACCGCTTTCGCGTACCAGCCCCGCGACCCGGAGCTGATCCGGCCGGCCACACCGGCCCCATCTGCCGAACCGACCGTCGCACCTCCCACAGTCGAGCCCACCACCGCCGAGCCAACAGTCGCCAGTACGACGGTTGCCACGCCCCCGGCCGCGGAGTCATGGGGCGAGCTGAGCCAGCAGGTGGTCGACACCTCACCGAGTGATCTGCAAGCTGAGGACTCGGCGACGCAGGCTGCTTCGATGCTGCGGTGCTTCAAGCTCCAGGAGGAGAACTACTGCCTCGGGCTCGGGTTCGTGGACAAACTGCCGACGGGCGCCCAGGTTCAGGAGACGGTGACCGCACCGGATGTCTCCGCGGACGAGACCGACGGGGTCGAGCAGGACATCGACACCGGCGACCAGACCCCGCAGGCCTTCGTGGCCGAGCGGGCGGCGTTGCCTAAGGATGAGCGGGTCAGCGTCGAGCTCGACGAGATGCAGGCCGCGTGGGAAGGCCGCGAGAAGGCACGTGCGCTCCGGCTGCTGGACGCGGACTCTGATTCCGAGCGTTCATCCACCGAGGCCACTGAGGCCGCTCCGACACCGACGCCCACCCCGACTGCGACCCCGACGCGGACCACGCCGACTACCGGGCCGATCACACCGACCCCGGCTCCGCAGCCGCCGGTGCAGGTCGTGAAGCCGCCGGCGTCGTCGTACATCATGAAGGGCTTCCAGACCTCGCAGGACAAGGGGTACTGGTGTGGTCCGGCGACGTTCCAGTCGATCGACTGGGCCGACGACAAGCAGAAGGACACGCAGGGGTCGTGGGCCAAGGATCTCGGCTCGACCACCTCCGGGACCGGGATCTCCGCGATGGTGAAACAGACCAACCTGAAGACCGACTGGGATCTCGCGGCCGGGACGTACGTCGTCCAGAACGTCTCGCACTGGAACACGCAGAAGTTCTTCACCGTGCACCAGAACCACCTCGGTGACGGCAAGCCGGCGCCGGTGATCGAGCACGTGCAGCTGCTGAAGCGGTACTTCCCGTACCTGGCGTTCAACCACAGCGGTCACTACCAGGTCGGCCGTGGGTACAACCGGGCCAAGGGCACCATCGGGATCTTCGAGGTGTTCAACGAGCGCCGGTTCAACAGCCGCGGCAACGTCACCGACGGCCCGAAGAACATCCCGGCCGCGGCCCTGTTCAACGCGACGCTGGCCAACTCCTTCCAGAACATCGGACTGTGACCTGAATGCGTCGTACCACCGTTGCTGTAGGCATCTTGCTGGTTCTCGGGGTGGCCGGCTGCTCGTCCTCGGACACTTCGTCGCCCGAGCCGCAGCCGTCCACGCCTTCGTCGGGGAGCACTCCCCCGCCCTCGACCTCGACCACGCCGCCGGCGCAGACGAATACCGCCCTACCGGTCTGGGCGAAGGTGCTGCGGCAGCCGGTGAACGGGCAGCACCTCGTCACCCAGCAGCGCCGGTACGTCGTGACGCGGAGCAGCGACGACGCCGGGACCACGACGATTGCCGACAAGTCGAGTAAGAAGGTGCTCGTGCGGCACGTCCCCGCCAAGGGGTTCGTGGCGCAGTCGCCGGTCGTGATCGACGATCACTGGGCGCTGGTCGAAGACATCCGGTCCGAGGGCGCCGACCCCAAGATCAACGTCGTCCGGTACGACTTGAGCACCGGCCGCGCCGCCGGGCTCGGCAAGCTGCCGCCCGTCTCGGAGCCGGAGATCGGCGCGTACGACGGAACGTTCGCCTACAGCACCACTGATGCGAAGAACCGCTCCTGCCTGATCGTCGCGTCGCTCGCGAAGCTGACGTCACGAGAGGTGGGCTGCGTCGCGGCACCGGGCTACATCGCGGATCCGGTGGTGTCGTCGGACACGGTGACCTTCAGCTCGATCACCGCACCCGAGACCGCCGGCCGATGCAAGCAGGTGCTGACCGCCTCATTGTCCGGCGGTCCGGCTCGACCGGTGCCTGCAGCAACCAAGTGCATCCAGTGGAGCGGCGCTTCGGTGGGCGGGGCAACGGTCTGGTCCGAGGTGGCGGCGTCGGATCCGGATCAGTACCAGAGCAAGGCCTATCTGCGCGAGTCCGCGGATTCACCGTCGCGCGCGCTCGGCACCGTTGCGACCGACACGATCCTTGCCTGCGGCAACTGGATCCTCTGGGAGACGCGCGCGGTCGGCAGCAGCGGTGAGGAGTCGTTCCAGATCAACCGATGGACGGCCGGGCTGGCGAAACCGCAGCGGATCTACAGCGGCAAGCCCGGAATCGCGCTCACGCCGATGACCTGTCAGGACAACACGGTGTACGTCGAAGCCGCCGACCTGAACGGAAGTCCGGCGTACACCGAGGCCATCTCCGCTACTGCAAGTTGAGCCCGCGCTCACGCAGGTGGGCGCGGAGATCGGCCGCGCCGGTGAACAGTTCGGCGTCGATGCCGACAGCGCGAGCGCCGTCGACGTTGTACCGCATGTCGTCGGTGTAGAACGTGCGCGCCGGGTCGAGGTCGAAACGCTCGAGCAGGATCCGGTAGATCTTCTCGCCCGGCTTCATCGTCTGCTCGGCCCCCGACACGACTTCGCCGTCGAACACGGTCAGGATCGGGAACGCCTCCTGCGCCACCTCCCACTTCTCCTGGGAGAAGTTCGTCAACGCGTACGTCGGCAGCCCGAGCGCGCGGATCTCGTTGAGTAGCTCAGCGGTGTCCTCGAAGACGCCCTTGACCATCTTCAGCCAACCGGTGTCGTACGCCTCGATCCACTCACGGTGCTGCGGATGCAGCCCCACCAGCTCAGCCACAGCCTCCGACCAGGTCCGACCGGCATCCTGCTGCGCATTCCAGTCCGGCGTCGCCACCTCGGTCAGGAACCGCTTCCGCTGCTCCACATCCGGAATCAGGTCGGCGTACAGGTAGTCCGGACTCCAGTCCAGCAGCACGCCACCGATGTCGAACACCACCGCGTCGATCGTCATACCGGCAACCCTACGTGGACCTACCTCTATGATCCGGCGCATGGATGGATTCGTGGCGGCCGACGGCCAGCGGCCTGGGGTGGACGAGGCGATCGCGCAGCACATCGAGACGCACTTCGGCCGATCGATTACGTACTGCACGAGATGGCCGGGCACCTGGTGACCGTGCACGTCTACGTAGTCGGGCCGACCGATGAGCGGCCGTACCTGACGCTGATCACGTCCGGGATGAGCGAACTGGCGATGACCGTTCCGGAGGGTCACGGGATCAGTCCGTACGCCGAGTTGATGCTATGCCTGCCATCGGACTGGCCGGTGCAGGACGCGGGGTTGCCGGACGCGCCGATGGCCTGGCCGGTCGGCGTACTGAAGGAGGCGGCTCGGCTACCGCACGCGTATGGAACGTGGCTCGGTCCGTGGCATTCGATTCCTAACGGGGATCCGGCCACGCCTTATGCGCCCGAGACCGCCTTCTCTGGACTCGTGGTGACGCCCATGATCAATGTGCAGCCCGAGGCGCGCGTGATCGAGGTGGGCGACGGTACGACGATCAGCCTGCTGGCCGTGGTCCCGTTGCACCAGGCTGAGCTGGAACTGAAGCTGACCCAGGGCACGAACGCGCTGATCGCCGCACTCGACCGCGGCCGGGTGACCGAGTTGCTGGATCCGGCGCGGCCGTCATTCGCCTGAGGTCGCGTTCTGGGCGGATCGGGCGTGGATTGCTGGAGAGAGCGCGTACTGGGCGACGAAGACTAGTACGCCGAGGAGGGCTACGCCGATCCAGGTGGTGGTGGGGCCTAGGTGTTGGAGGGCGTTGGGGCCGGCCAGAGGGCCGATGACGGTGCCTAGGCCGAAGGCCATGCCGGAGACGCCCATGTAGCCGCCGCGGAGGTCGGCCGGGGCGAGGTCGGCGAAGACGGCGCCGATGACGGCGGCGAAGCCGATCTCGCCGATGGACCAGACGACGACGGACAGGGCGTAGCCCCAGACGGAGTGCACGACTGCGCCGAGGCCGAAGCCGAGACCGACGACGAGCATCGAGACTGCCAGCAGCTTGGGGCGGTCGAACCTTGTGAGCCACTTGTTGAGCAGCGGCTGCAGGAAGACGATCACGATGCCGTTCAAGGCGATCACTGTGCCGTACCACGAGGCTTTGAGACCGTCGTGGGCCATCGCGAGCGGGAGCGTCGAGTAGCCCTGGAAGTAGATCGTGGCGTAGCCGACCTCGATCAGTGCCATCGCGAGGAAGACGCGGTCGCGCAGTACGACGGGCAGCAGGGGCCGGCGGCTGGTACCTTCCTCGAGCTGTGGGCGGCTCTCCGGGACCATCGTCCAGATCACGATGCCGGCCACGACGGAGGTCGCGGCGTTCAGCCAGAAGAGCAGGCCGTAGCCGAGCGAGGCGAGGACGCCGGCGCTGACGGTCGAGACCGAGAAGCCGAGGTTGATCGCCCAGAACAGCAGGCCGTACGCGCGAACGCGCTCTCCCGGTTGCAGGAGGTCGGCAACGGTCGCCTGGACCGCGGGGCGGAAGAGGTCGCCGAGCAGGCCGACCGCGAAGGCCGTGGCCCAGATCATCGGCATCGATCGGGCGGAGCCGAGCAGGATCAGGGCCGCCGCCGTACCGAAGAAGCAGACCAGCATGGTGGCGCGGCGGCCGACGCGGTCGGAGAGCCAACCGCCGACGAGCTGCGAGACCACGCTTCCGGCGCCGACCGCGGCCGCCACGGCGCCCGCCGTACCGGCTGAGAGGTGGCGGTCCTGGGTCAGGTACAGGACGAGGAACGGTTGCACGAAGCTGCCGAGCCGGTTGACCAGCTGGCAGACCCAGAGCGCCCAGAATGCGCGGGGCAGGGTTCGTGGCGGAGCCGTGACGGTACTCATGGATCTACTGTCGGGACCGCCGAGGGTCACTGTCGATGATTAGCCTGTGGACTAATCCTGTCGGTCGGCCGGAGAGCGCTCTACGATGATCTCGTGATCACGCTGAGGCTGAACGCGGGCGACGTGGGCCGGATCCGGTTCGCGCTCTCCCCGATCTGGGAAGCGGTCACCAGCGTCCGGGCGCTGAGCAACAACACGGCGCGCAGCGTGCACGGACCCTGGCTGCAGAAGATCCGGCCGATCATCGAGGGGCCGGACCTGACGTTGCTCAGGGCCCTTATTCCGCCGGACGGCTACATCCCGGACTTCATGACGCCCGCTCCCCCGCGCCGCTCCACCAGCCTCGAGTCCGGCCTGGCCGCGATCGCGGCGACACCGCACGACCTGGTGGCGCGCGAGCTGCACACCTTGTACGTCGACAACCCGCATCCGCTGATACCACCGCTGATCAGAGATCCGGAGAGAGCGGTCTCCGAGATCACCGCGGCGCTCGCGTCGTACTTCCGGCGCGCGATCGAGCCCGACTGGCGACGGATGCGGGCGCTGCTGCAGGAGGATCTCGCGTTCCGGCTGGACGAGCTGGCCAGTGGCGGGATCGACCGGCTGTTCCGCAATCTGCATCCGGTGGTCCGGTTCCACGGGGACACGATCGAGATCGACCGGCCGTATTGCTGCGACGGCGAACCCCTTGCCGGACAAGGCGTTCTGTTGGTGCCGTGCGTGTTCACCTGGCCGGCCGCGTTGCCGGTGACCGGAGCGCCGCACGTCCCGACCATCACCTACCCGCCGCGCGGCCTCGGCCGGCTGTGGGAGGACCGCCAGGACACCACTGACTCCCCGCTCGCCGATCTCGTCGGCCGTACCCGGGCCGCCATCGTCAGCCACCTCGACCTGCCGATGTCGACCACCCATCTGGCCCACCAGCTAGGCGTCTCCGCCCCCACCCTCAGCGTCCACCTGAGCATCCTCCGCAACGCCGGCCTGGTCGACTCCCGCCGCGACGGCCGCGCCGTCCTCTACCACCGCACCCGCCTAGGCACCCAACTCCTCGCCGCCGCCAACCCGCTCGCCGACACCGCCTGACCTCAGCCGAAGCTTGGGGGATCTACCTGGATGCGGACGGAGCCGGGGTTCTTCTTGGTGGTGCGGGCGGCCTGGGCCTCTTTGAGGGCCCGCGCCAGTTGGGGGCCGGCAGCTCGAGGAGTGCGGACGATCGCTCGCACGGTTTCGTCGTCGACCTCGACCGGACCCAGCACCTCGAGTCCAGCGGCGGCAGGCAACAGAGGACGAAGGCGGTCGATGAGGTCGGTGACGGCCACTGATGGACCGGTGAGTTCGGCGAGTTTGGCGGCCGGCGCCAGGCGCGCCGTACGGCGTTCTTCGATCTCGCGGGTGGCGAACCCTTCGGGACTCCAGCGGACGATCGCCTGCAGCGGGATATCGGAAGGATCGCCGACCAGGATGACCTGTCCGCCGTCGCGAGCCGGACGGACAAGGGCGGCTGCGTTGAGCCACCGGCGGACGGCTTCTTCAGGCGCGCGGAGGTCAGGGCGCGACAACATCAGCCACGTGTCCATCAGCAGCGCCGCGGTATAGCCGCCCTCGGCAACCGGTTCGGCTCCTGGCGTGGTGACGATCAGGGCCGGCTTGCCCGAGATGTGGTCGAGCATGTGCTCGCTGCCCGACGTCCGCACGACGATGCCGGGAAACGCTCGGCCCAGCTCCTCCGCCGTACGGAGTGCACCAACGACGGCGGCGCGCATCCGGGTGTCACCGCACTCCGGGCAGCGGTGGTCTGCGGCCGGGCGACCGCAGATGCTGCAGCTCGCTGGCCCGGAACCGCCAGTACGACGCAGAGTCCCGGCACACGTCGCACAGCGGGACGGCGCACGACACGTCTGGCAGACCAGGCTCGGCAGATACCCGGCGCGAGGAACCTGGATCAGTACCGGCCCCGTCTTCAGCCCTTCCCGCGCGATCTCGAACGCGCGGTGCGGGATGCGCGCCGCCCGGGCCGCCGGGTCGCGGGCCAGTTCGCGATCCGACTCCCCCGTGATGTGCACCTCCGGCGCCGCGGTCCGGATCACCGTGCGATCCGCGATCAGCTCCGCCGCGAACCCCGACTCGATCACCGCCGCTGCCTCGGCCGACCGAGCGAACCCGCCGAACAACGCCGCACAGCTCTGCTTGAACGCCCGCAGCAACAGCACTTCACGAGCATGCGGGTACGGCGCGCGCTGCTCGGCGTACGAGTCGTCACCGTCGTCCCACATCGCCACGAGCCCCAGGTTCGCGACCGGCGCGAAGGCCGCGGCCCGTGTCCCGATCACCACCCGCGCATTGCCTCGCACCGCCGCCAGGAACGCCCGGTAGCGCGCGGTCGGCCCCAGATCGGCCGACAGCACGACGAAGCCGCCTTCGCCGAGCACCGCCGTACAGGCTGCCGCCAGTCGCTCGAGGTCGCGCGCATCAGGCGCCAGCAGCAACGCACCGCGACCTGCCGCCGAACACACAGCCGCAGCTTGGGCGAAGGCGAGCGGCCAGTCAGCCCCCGGTACGGCGGTCCAGACCGCGCGCGGCGTCTCCGCACGGGCGAGCGCGTCGAGAAAGCCCGGCGGGTACGGCGACCACTCCGACCGCGACGTGGACACGGGCGGCCGCGGGGGCTGGTCACAGCGCAACGGCTCGGCCTCGACCTTGGCGTGTCTGGGCGGGACGGCCAAGCGGGTGACGTCGGCCAGGACACCGGCGTACCGGTCGGCGACCGCACGGCACAGGTCAGCGATCTCTGGAGTCAGCACCTGCTCGGGTGAGACGACCTTGCGGATCCGGGAGAGCTTGCCGTCGTGGTCGGACTCGGCCAGCCGCTCCAGCACGAACCCGTCCAGGTCCTTGCCGGCGAACCGCACCTTCACCCGCGCACCAGGCTGGGCCGCGTCGGCCAGGTCGTCGCCGACGAGGTAGTCGAACGGCCGGTCCAGATGCGGGAGTGAGAGGTCGACCGCGATCCGGGCCACCGGCAACGACGAGGTGATCCCGGCGGGTTCCTTCGTCCGGGATTTGCGCACAGTGTCCCGCAGCAGCGTCAGTTGCTCCGGCGGGTCCGATGTCACCGGCAAATGCTAGTCGGCCGGACCGACACTCCGTCGCACGCCGCCCCCAGCCTGTGGACAAAGCAGCGGCCCGGCTCCCCCCAAGGGCAACCGGGCCGTGCCAATCGTCGTACCTACTTGCTGACCGCGGCCTTGAGCGCCTCGACGCGGTCGGTGCGCTCCCAGGTGAAGTCCTCGCCGGTGCGGCCGAAGTGGCCGTTCGCGGCGGTCTGGGCGTAGATCGGGCGGAGCAGGTCCAGGTCGCGGATGATCGCGGCCGGGCGCAGGTCGAAGACCTCGGCGACGGCGGCGGCGATCTGCGCGACCGGGATCTTCTCGGTCCCGAACGTGTCGACGTAGAAACCGACCGGCGCGGCCTTGCCGATCGCGTACGCGACCTGGCACTCGACGCGGTCGGCCAGCCCGGCCGCGACGATGTTCTTCGCCACCCAGCGCATCGCGTACGCCGCGGAGCGGTCGACCTTCGACGGGTCCTTGCCGGAGAACGCGCCGCCACCGTGGCGGGCCATGCCGCCGTAGGTGTCGATGATGATCTTGCGGCCGGTCAGGCCGGCGTCGCCCATCGGGCCGCCGACCTCGAAGCGGCCGGTCGGGTTCACCAGCAGCTTGTAGTTGGTCGCGTCGATGTCGAACTGCTCGAGCACCGGGTCGACGACGTGCTTCTTGATGTCCGGCGACAGCATCGACTCGAGGTTGATGTCGGCGGCGTGCTGGCTGGAGACCACCACGGTGTCGATCCGGACCGCCTTGTCACCGTCGTACTCGACCGTGACCTGGGTCTTGCCGTCCGGGCGCAGGTAGGCCAGCGTGCCGTCCTTGCGGACCTCGGTCAGCCGTGCGGACAGCCGGTGCGCGATGGTGATCGGCAGCGGCATCAGCTCCGGCGTCTCGTTGGACGCGTAGCCGAACATCAGCCCCTGGTCGCCTGCCCCCTGCAGGTCCAGCTCGTCCTTCGACGCGTCCGAGCGCGTCTCGTACGCCGTGTCGACCCCCTGCGCGATGTCCGGCGACTGGCTGCCGATCGCGACCGACACCCCACAGGACGCGCCGTCGAACCCCTTCAGCGACGAGTCGTAGCCGATCTCCAGGATGCGCTTGCGCACGATCCCGGGGATGTCGACGTACGCCGACGTGGTGACCTCGCCGGCCACCACGACCAGACCGGTCGTGACGAGTGTCTCGACCGCGACGCGGCTCTTCGGGTCCGCCGTCAGCAGCGCGTCGAGAATGGAGTCGCTGATCTGGTCAGCGATCTTGTCCGGATGACCTTCGGTCACCGACTCGGACGTGAAAAGGCGGCTCGCCACAGTTCTCCCTCGGTTCCTCTTTGTGCCACGCGGCCGCTCCCGCGGCCCCGCGATCCCCCCATGCACCGACGGTTGGCGATGCATCTTCGGCGAGTATGCCAGCCAATCCGGGCAGAGTCCCGGGGACGCTCCGAATCCGTCCGAATCCCGGGACTCCTGTCCATATATCAGACAGGCGAGGTGATCTCAGGCGTGCGGGACGACCGTGATCTCCCCCACTGGTGAGGTCTTACTGTTCTGGATCGTCCAGCTCGCGGCGCGCTTTGCGCTCGGCCTTGAGCCTGCGGCGCTCCGCCTTGGTCACCTTGCGCTCCACCTCGACACCGCCCCAGAACGAGAACCCGGTCACCACGACGCGCGGAGCGCCCGGCGTACCGATGCCTGTCGCACTGTGGTCGAAACCGCCCATGATGCCGACGCCACGCACCTCCAGGTCGACCTCCGGCGGGACGATCACGCTGATCCCGCCCATCACCGCGAAGGCCCGGATCACGGTCACCGGCGCCTCGAAGTTCGCCTCCCGCAGGTCGATCTTGCCGCCGCCCCAGAACGCGGTCGCGGTGAACCGGCGGGCGATCGTCCAGACGCCCTTGCGCTCGAAGCCGCCCATGATCGCGATCCCGGTCCCCGAGGTCGGCAGGCCGCCGATCCGGTCATCAGCCGGTACGACGGCCGCCGCCGGCTGGACGTGGACCGGCAGATCGTAGACGAGCTGGTCGAGTTCGGCGTGGGTGCGGGCCGAGTGCGCATCCTCGAGCCGCGACTCGAACTCGACCAACTGGAGCCGACCCTCGGCCAACGCGTCCCGCAGGATGTCGGCGATCCGCTCTCGGTCAGCATCCGACGCACGCAGTTCCACCGGCGCAGGGACGGCGGGCGGTTCAGGGAGTGGCGGCTCAGAAACCATGGTCCAAGCCTAGATCGTCGGGCCGAGCAGAAGTCCTGGTTCAGGACCAGTGGGTGGCGACGAGATTCCAGATCACGCCGGCCAACGCGTCCTTGCTCCCGGAGGGGACGGGGAGAGCGCTCCCCGAGCGATCCAGGATGACCGCCTCGTTGTTGTCACTGCCGAAGACCTTGCCGCCGGAGACGTCGTTGACGACGAGCAGGTCGCAGCCCTTGCGCTCGAGCTTGGCCCGGCCGAGCTCAAGCACCGAGTGCTCCGCGTCGCCGGTCTCGGCGGCGAATCCGACGATCACCTGCCCGGTACGGCGGCGGTCGTGCGCGACGGTCGCCAGGATGTCCGGGTTCTGCACCAGCGTGACCGCGGGCACCGAACCGTCCGCGGTCTTCTTGATCTTGTGCTCGGCGACATCGGCCGGGCGGAAGTCGGCCGGCGCGGCCGCCATCACGATCGCGTCGGCATCAGCCGCGCGGCCGGTGATCTCGTCGTACAGGTCGCGGGTGCTGGTGACGGGGACGACCTGGACGCCGGCCGGGTCGGCGAGCTCGGAGTTGGCCGCGACCAGGGTGACCTTGGCGCCGCGGGCGGCCGCGATCCGGGCCAGCGCGTAGCCCTGCTTGCCGGACGAGGAGTTGCCGAGGTAGCGGACCGGGTCGAGGTGCTCGCGGGTGCCGCCGGCGCTGATGAGGACGTGCTTGCCGGTCAGATCGGCGACCGACTGACCTGCTGCGCGCGCTGCTTCGTCGGCGAGCATCAGCTGGCTGATCGCGAAGATCTCCGAGGGTTCGGGCAGCCGTCCGCGGCCGGTGTCGGCGCCGGTGAGCCGGCCGACCGCCGGTTCGAGCACGGTGATGCCGCGCGAACGCAGGGTCGCCACGTTGGCCTGGGTGGCCGGGTGCTCCCACATCTCGGTGTGCATCGCGGCCGCGAACAGGATCGGGCAGCGCGCCGTCAGCAGCGTGTTGGTGAGCAGGTCGTCGGCCAGACCATGCGCGGCCTTGGCGATCAGGTTGGCCGTGGCCGGCGCGACGACGACCAGCTCGGCCGCCTTTCCGATCCGCACATGCGGCACTTCCTGCACGTTGTCGAACGGATCCGCGGTGACCGGCTGCCCGGACAGTGCGGCCCAGGTCGCCGCACCGACGAACTCCAGCGCGGCCGCGGTCGGCACCACGCGAACGCTGTGGCCCGACTCGGTCAGCCGCCGCAGCAGGTCACAGACCTTGTACGCCGCGATCCCGCCGCCGACGCCCAGCACGACATTCGGCTTGACCTTGGGAACGCCCGAAACCCCCGGGGCGGTCGCCTCGCCGGGGGTGGGGTGCGGTGTGTCACCGGACACGGACAAAGCAAGCTCCGATCACCGGCGTCATCGCGAGTGGTTAGGCGGTCTTCTCCGCGGCCGCGGCTTCCGCCTCGGCCTCGGGGTCGATGTCCGTGCAGGTCAGGACGCCCTCGTTGATCTCGCGCATCGCGATCGAGAGCGGCTTCTCCTGGACGTGGGTCTCGACCAGCGGACCGACGTACTCCAGCAGGCCCTCGCCGAGCTGGGAGTAGTAGGCGTTGATCTGCCGCGCACGCTTGGCCGAGTACAGAACCAGCTTGTACTTGGAGTCGGTGTGGGTGAGCAGGTCGTCGATCGGCGGAGAGGTGATACCGATGGCAACGACAGGCTGGGTGCCAGACAAGTTCAGCTCTTTCCAGAGATGTGGGGTGATCGGATCAACTTTACCAAGTGATCGGAGGCTTCCCGAACCGAGGCGTTCACGATCGTGACGTCGAACTCCTTCTCGGCGGCCAGTTCCAGCGTCGCCGTCTCCAGCCTACGCTCCCGCTCCTCGGCCGTTTCGGTCCCGCGACCGACCAGACGCCGTACCAGCTCGTCCCACGACGGCGGGGCCAGGAAGACGAAATGCGCCTCCGGCATCGTCTCGCGGACCTGCCGCGCGCCCTGCAGGTCGATCTCGAGCAGCGCCGGGCGGCCCTCGGCCAGCTTGTCCAGCACCGGCTGCTTGGGCGTCCCGTACCGGGCGGCCTTGTGCACGACCGCCCACTCGAGCAGCTCACCGGCGGCGATCATCCGGTCGAACTCCTCGTCGGAGACGAACAGGTAGTGCACGCCGTGCACCTCGTTCGGGCGCGGCTTGCGGGTGGTCGCCGAGACCGAGATCCAGATGTCGGGGAACCGCTCCCGGATGTCGGCCGCGACCGTGCCCTTGCCGACCGCGGTCGGTCCGGCCAGCACGGTCAGCCGCGCCGGGCCGGGCCCGTCGGCGGCGGGGGTCGGGTCCTGGCTCAGGTTCTCGGAGTCCATGGTCATCGTCACACCAGTGTCCAACGAGCCGGCCAGGGTTTCGGTGCGGCTCACTCGGCGAATTCGCGCATCAGCGCGGCGATCTGGTTGGACCCGAGGCCGCGGACCCGCCGCGTCTCGGAGATTCCGGCCCGCTCCATGATCTGCTGGGCGCGCACCTTGCCCACGCCGGGGATGCACTGCAGCAGGGCGCTGACCCGCATCTTGCCGATCACGTCGTTGGTCTGCCCCTCGTGGAGCACCTCCGTCGGAGACGCTCCCGAGTGCCGGATCCGGTTCTTGATCTCGGCTCGCTCGCGCCGCGCCGCCGCGGCCTTGTCCAGAGCCGCCGCTCGCTGCTCCGGGGTCAAAGAAGGAAGTGGCACCGTTTCACCTGTCCCGTTGTATGGCTTCGCAAGGGAACCTAACACGGCTCCGGCCACCCACAGGACCCGATCACGGCACGCCGTCAGTTGAGCGCCGGAAGGTCGACCTTGCAGGCGTCCTTCGCGTGCGTCGTGATCGCCTTGTACGCCGTCAGCACGGTGCCGGTCTGCCGGCTCAGCCGGGCCAGCTCGACGCGGTCCGAACCGGCCTTCTGCGCCTTCTCGGCGAACGTCACGACGACTGCCCAGTCGTCCTTCACGTCGGCCGGCGCGGACTCCTGGAGCTTCTTGGCGTCGTCCAGGATCTTCACGTAGTCGGCCGCCTTGGTCGGGTCGACACCCGTCGCGCCGGCGGCGTACCCGGCCAGATCCACGCAGTACGCCTGCTCCTCGGTGCAGGAGGTGAGCAGCGCGGTCGTTGCGAGCAGGGTCACGGCAGTGGCGATGGTTCGCATACCGGGACGCTACCGGCCGTCACCAACCGATCGGAAACGGATACTTTCCGGCGCCGCCGGCCGGCGGACACCGCGACGACGTTCGCGGCGACGATCACCGCGATCGCGATCCAGTCCGGTACGGCGAGTTGCTGGTGCAGGACGACGTACCCGACGAAGGCAGCGAGCACCGGGTTGATGCTCATGAAGACACCGAAGAACTGGGCCGGGACCCGCCGCAGTGCGAGCACGTCGAGCAGGAACGGGACGGCCGAGGACAGGACGCCGGCTGTGAGCGCGTACGCGACGGCTGCGAGCGTCGGCGGGTGGTGGTAGAGCACCACTGCCCCGACCGGTACGTAGGCCAGTCCGGACACCGCTGCAGCTGCTGCCGAGCCCGTGGCGCCGGGGAGCTCGCGGCCCACTGTGCGATTCAGGAGGATGTAGCAGGCCCAGCAGGCGGCAGCGAGCAACCCGAACGCGACGCCGAGGTAGTCGGTGGTCGCCTGCGGACGAGTCAGCACCAGTACGGCGGGAGCCGCGGCCAGCGCGCACACCAGATCGATCACCCGCCGTGAGCCGAGCAGTGCGACCGCGAGTGGGCCGAGGAACTCCAGCGTGACGGCGAGGCCAAGTCCGACCCGGTCGATCGCGGTGTAGAGCGAGACGTTCATGACCGCGAAGACGAGAGCCAGCGCGAGGATGGGTCGCCATTGGCGCGCGGTGATCTGCCGGAGCCGCGGCCGTCCGACTGCCAGCAGCACGACCCCGGCCATCCATTGCCGGATCGCCACGACGCCGACCGGGCCGATCACGGGGAAGGCCTGAGCGGCCACCGAGGCGCCGACCTGGCTCGACAGGCCGCTGGTCAGCATCAGCAGGACTCCGGACAGGCGGGAGTCGGATTCGGTCGGGGTGCGCATGCTGCGAGCGTGCGCTCACCCCAGCGATCCGCAAAATGCAACAGCCCGGGGATCTATACGCTGTGGTTATGGATGTGGAGCTGCGACAACTGCGGTGCCTGGTCGCCGTGGTCGACGCGGGCACATTCACCGATGCCGGGATCGAGTTGGGGATCAGCCAGGCGGCGGTCTCGCGTAACGTGCTCTCGCTGGAAGAGCGGCTCGGGGTGCGGCTCCTCCACCGAACCAGCCGCTCGGTGACGCCGACGAGCGCGGGCATCCGTGTGCTGGCGCGAGCGCGGCAGCTGCTCACCGACGTCGAGGACTTGGTTCGCGAGGCAACGAGTGGACACACCCGGTTGCGACTGGGCCACGCATGGTCGGCGCTCGGCCGGCACACGGCCGAGTTCCAGCGGCGGTGGGCGGCTGAGCACCCGGGCATCGAACTCCAACTCGTCCGTACCAACACCGCCACCGGCGGTCTGGCCGAAGGGCTCTGCGACCTCGCCGTCGTCCGGGCCCATCTCGACCTGCGCCGCTTCGCCCACATCACCATCGCGCAAGAGGACCGGTACGCCGTCCTCCCCGCCGACGACCCGTTGACCCGCAAACGCACGGTCACCCTCGACCAGTTGCGTGACCGCGTCCTCGTCATCGATCGCCGTACCGGCAGCACCACGATCGACCTGTGGCCCGAAGACGCCCGCCCGCGGATCGAACACATCCAGGAAGTGGACGACTGGCTCACGGCGATCGCATCCGGCCGCTGCATCGGCGTGACCGCCCAAGCCACCACCACGCAGTACCGCCGCGACGGCATCGTCTACCGCCGCCTCCGCGACGCTCCCCCGGTCGACGTCCACCTCATCTGGCACCGCCACGACCCACACCCCGCCACCCAAGCAGCCGTCGATCTCCTCACGACGCTGTACGGATGAAGGCGGTGCCGGCGAGGCGATCGGCCGGCCTCCAGAGCACATTGCGGATCCGATCGATGCCGCCCACCGGCCAGCGCTGCGCGATCTCCTGGACGCGCGGGTCCGAGATCGTCGCGGAGAGCGCTCCCGGGAAATCTCCCCACACGGTCTTGAACGGCCGCCCGAACATGTCCTCGAGCCCGAGCTCGACCGGCTCGGTGATCCCGCTGCGGTTGTACAGCTCGCCGATCGCCCGATAGGCGAGCTGTAACGCCTGCTCGCGATCCTGCCAGTTGCCGGTGCAGAGCACCGCCTGCAGCAGCGGCACCAGTGCGGGTCCACAGTCCAGCCGAGCGAACGCCGTACCGAACCATTTCACGTACGGCGCGTAGCGGCGCTCGATCAGGAAGCACACCCGCATCAAATCCTCGACCAGCGTGGCCGCCACCAGACCGGACCCGAGTTCGTCACCGACATATCCGGTCCGGCCGACGTGATTGAGCTCCGGATGAACACGCCACCAGGCGGCGATCAGCAAATAGCGCCAGACGTCGTCCGGGTAATAGGCCAGCCGGTTCCGGACGGCCCGCAGACCGAGGTCGTCGCGGAAGACCTCGCCGGCGGTAAGGATTCCGAGCTGCTGCTCCGGCACGGCGAACCAGTCCTCGACGGCGATCCCGGCCAGCGGATCGAAGCCGAGCTGCTCGACGAAGAAGCCCGCGACGGTGTGCTTGTCGAGGTGTGTGCTGCGGCCGAGGAACTTCTCCGGCAGCTCCACGGTGACTGCGGACGGGTCCTCGACGAACAGCACGACGCGCGCTTCGCAGTTGTGGTCGGCCGACATCTCGTCGTCGTACCCGAGCACTTCCGACCCGCGCCCGAGCAGCGCCGCGCTGTGCGGTACGTCGAGCTGGGGACCCACCACCTCGGCGTAGAACCGCCGGCACAATTCCAGCCCCGAAATTCCCATGCCGAGAAAGATCGCACAGCCGGAACCGGAAATTCAAGAGAAAAAGAAAAAGAGCGCGAAATTCATCGCGCCCTTTCACAAAGGATATTCTATCGCGAAATAGCCCTAATAGCCAAGGACCGTTCGGTACGCGTCGTTGGCCCGATCGGCCGCGGCCTGCAGACCGGCCGCGTCCGGCCCGGCGCCGAGGATCTCCCGCGAGCTGGACGGTACGACGTTGCGCACCGCGTCGCCGAAGACCTCCCGCAGCCCGTCGGCCGTACCGCCCTGGGCGCCGAGCCCGGGGGCCAGCAGCGGACCGCGGATGTCGAGGTCCTCCTCGGTGGACGAGATGGTCGCACCGACGACCGCGCCGAACGAACCGAGCTCGGCGGCCTCGGCGTTCAGTTCACGCAGGCCGTCCAGCACCGCACCGGCCACGGTCGGACCGGCCGCGGTGCGCGCGGACTGGAACTGCGGTCCCTCCGGGTTCGAGGTCAGCGCGAGCACGAACAGCCCCGCGCCCGCCGCGCGGGCCTCGTCGATCGCCGGCTGCAGCGAACCGAAGCCGAGGTAGGGGCTGACCGTCAGCGCGTCACACGCCAGCGGCCCCTTCTCGGCCAGGTACGCCGCCGCGTAGCCGGCCATCGTCGTACCGATGTCGCCCCGCTTGGCATCGATGATCACCAGCGCCCCGGCTTCGCGGAGCCGGATCGTCGCCTGCTCCAGGACGGCGATGCCCGCCGAGCCGAAGCGTTCGAAGAACGCCGACTGCGGCTTGAAAACCCCGACCCGATCGGCGAGTGCGTCGACCACCGTGTAGGTGAACGACGCCAGGCCCTCGGCGGTGTCCGGCAGGCCCCACTGGTCCAGCAGGTGCTGGTGTGGGTCGATGCCGACGCACAACGGTCCGCGCGCGTCCATGATCGCCCGGAGGCGGGTGCCGAAGGGTTCGTTCCTCATGTCCGTCTCCAAGCTCATGAAAGTCTCCTGTTGATCTGACGAATCAAGCCGGGGCCGCGGTAGATCAGGCCCGAGTAGACCTGCACCAAGCTGGCTCCGGCGTCCAGCAGGCGCTGGGCATCGGAGGGCTCGAGGATCCCGCCGACGCCGATGATCGGGAGCGCTCCCCCGGTTTCCGCGTGGATGTGCGCGACCGTCTTGGCCGCGATCTCGGTCAGCGGCCGTCCGGACAACCCGCCGGCCTCAGCAGCCAGCGGGTGCGATTCCACACCGGCCCGGCCGATGGTGGTGTTGGTGGCGATGATGCCCGCGATACCGACGTCCGTGCAGACCTGCAGCAGTTCGTCGATCGCCGACGGGGTGAGGTCGGGCGCGATCTTCACCAGGATCGGCTTGGCACCGGGCCGGCCACCGCCGTCTCCACCCGTCCCAGCCCCTGCCCCACCTAGCGCCTCCCCCTCCGCGCGCAGCGCGGTCAACAGCTCGCGCAGCTGCCCGGAGTCCTGGAGAGAGCGCAATCCCGGCGTGTTCGGCGACGACACGTTGACCGCGAAGTAGTCGCCGTACTGGTAGAGCCGGCGCAGCGACATCACGTAGTCGTCGACGGCCTGGTCCAGTGGCGTCACCTTCGACTTGCCGATCGAGACACCCAGCGGGTACCCGAGCGGCCCGTACGCCGACAACCGCTCGGCCAGCGCCGCCGACCCGAGGTTGTTGAACCCCATCCGGTTGATCACGGCCTCGTCCTCGACCAGCCGGAACAGCCGCGGCTTCTCGTTCCCCGGCTGCGGTTGCGCGGTCACCGTGCCGACCTCGACGAACCCGAACCCGAGCGCCCGCCAGGCCGGCAACGCGATCCCGTTCTTGTCCATCCCCGCCGCCAGCCCGACCGGCCCCGGGAACCGGATCCCGAAGACTGTCCGCGCAGCGCCCGCCGGGATCGCCCCGAAAGATCGCGAGAGAGCGCTCACCGCGCCGGGAACGCGCCCGAGCCGACGCAGGCCGTGCAGCGTCTGCTCGTGCGCGATCTCCGCATCACCCTTGCCCAGCCGGTACAGCACCGGGCGCAGGACCTTGCCGTACAAACTAGCCACGTTCGCCACGGATCCGCGGTACCCAGTCCTGCAGCGAGCGCACCCCGATGTCCCCGGTCCGCTGCGCCTCGATCCCCTGTACGGCGGCCGCGAGCCCCTGCACCGTGGTGATGCACGGGATGTTGCGCGCCACCGCCGCCGAGCGGATCTCGTACCCGTCCAGTCGTGGCGAGCCGCCCTGGGTGATCCCGATCGGCGTGTTGACGATCAGGTTCAGCTCACCGTCCTGGACCATCTGCACGATCGTGGGCTCACCGTTCGGGCCCGGTCCCTGGCTGCTCTTGCGAACCGTGACCGCGTCGACCCCGTTGCGGCGCAGGACATCCGCCGTACCTTCGGTCGCGTAGATCTGGAAGCCCAGATCGGCCAGCCGCTTCACCGGGAAGATCATGTGCCGCTTGTCCCGGTTGGCCACCGACACGAACACCTTGCCCGAGCCCGGCAGCGGCTGCGAGGCCCCGGCCTGCGACTTGGCGAAGGCGATCCCGAAGGTGTCGTCGAAGCCCATCACCTCACCGGTCGAGCGCATCTCCGGCCCGAGCACGGTGTCCACCGACCGGCCGTCGATGGTGCGGAACCGGTTGAAGGGCATCACGGCTTCCTTCACCGCGATCGGCGCGTTCGGCGGCAGCGTCCCGCCGTCACCAGTAGCCGGCAGCATCCCCTCGGCCCGCAACTCGGCGATCGAAGCACCGAGCATCACTCGGGCCGCGGCCTTGGCCAGCGGCGTCGCCGTCGCCTTCGAGACGAACGGCACCGTCCGCGACGCCCGCGGGTTCGCCTCCAGCACGTAGAGCACGTCGCCGGCGAGCGCGTACTGCACGTTCAGCAAGCCCCGTACTCCGACGCCGCGTGCGATCGCCTCGGTCGACTGCCGGATCTTCTCGATGTCGGCGTTCCCGAGCGTGATCGGCGGCAGGGCGCACGACGAGTCGCCCGAGTGCACCCCGGCCTCCTCGATGTGCTCCATCACGCCGCCCAGGAACAGTTCGTTCCCGTCGAAGAGCCCGTCGACGTCGATCTCGACCGCGTCGTCGAGGAACCGGTCGACCAGCACCGGGTGCTCGAAGGCCTGGCCGCCGCCGAGCCGCTCCAGCGCCGCGCTCAGTTCGTCGCGGCTGTAGACGATCTCCATCCCGCGCCCACCGAGCACGTACGACGGCCGGACGAGCACCGGGAACCCGATCTCCTCGGCGACCCCGTGTGCTTCCTCCGCAGAGAGCGCGATCCCGTGCTTCGGCGCGGGCAGGTTGGCGGCCGCGAGGACCTTGCCGAACGCACCCCGCTCCTCGGCCAGGTGGATCGCGGCCGGCGACGTCCCGACGATCGGTACGCCGGCGTCGGCGAGCCGCTGCGCCAGCCCCAGCGGGGTCTGACCACCCAACTGGACGATCACTCCGGCGACCGGGCCGGCCTGCATCTCGGCGTACACGATCTCGAGGACGTCCTCGCAGGTGAGCGGCTCGAAGTACAGCCGGTCGGAGGTGTCGTAGTCGGTCGAGACCGTCTCCGGGTTGCAGTTGACCATGATCGTGCAGTAGCCGGCGTCGCGCAGTGCCATCGAGGCGTGCACACACGAGTAGTCGAACTCGATGCCCTGCCCGATCCGGTTCGGCCCCGAGCCGAGGATCAGGACGGCGGGCTCGGTCCGCGGCGCGACCTCGCTCTCCTCGTCGTACGACGAGTAGTGGTACGGCGTCGTGGCCGCGAACTCGGCCGCACAGGTGTCGACCGTCTTGTAGACCGGCCGGATGCCCAGCGCCTGCCGGACACCCCGGACGACGTCCTCGGTCAGCCCGCGGATCTCGGCCAGCTGCAGGTCGGAGAACCCGTGCCGCTTGGCAAGCCTGATCACCTCGGGCGTCAGCCGCGGCGCGGCAGCGACCTGGAGAGCGGTCTCGTGGATCAGGTACATCTGGTCCACGAACCACGGGTCGATCTTCGTCGCGTCGAAGATCTGCTCCGGCGTCGCCCCGGCCCGGATCGCGTCCATGATGATCCGCAGTCGCCCGTCCTGCGGCGTCTTAATTGCCTCCAGCAACGACTCCAGATCGGTGGACGGATCGCCGGCCCAGGTGAACCGGGCCTCCGGCTTCTCCAGCGACCGCAGCGCCTTCTGCAGCGCCTCGGTGTAGTTGCGGCCGATCGCCATCGCCTCGCCGACGCTCTTCATGTGCGTGGTCAGCGTGGCGTCCGCGGCCGGGAACTTCTCGAACGCGAACCGCGGCACCTTCACCACCACGTAGTCCAGCACCGGCTCGAAGCTGGCCGGGGTCTGCTGGGTGATGTCGTTCGGGATCTCGTCGAGGGTGTAGCCGATGGCCACCTTCGCGGCGATCTTCGCGATCGGGAAGCCGGTCGCCTTCGAGGCCAGCGCGGACGAGCGCGACACCCGCGGGTTCATCTCGATCACGATCAGCCGGCCGTCGGCCGGGTTCACCGCGAACTGGATGTTGCAGCCGCCGGTGTCGACGCCGACCTCGCGGATGATGCCGATCGAGAGGTCGCGCATGATCTGGTACTCGCGATCCGTCAGCGTCATCGCCGGCGCGACCGTGACCGAGTCACCGGTGTGCACCCCCATCGGGTCGACGTTCTCGATCGAGCAGATGATCACGACGTTGTCGGCCTTGTCGCGCATCACCTCCAGCTCGTACTCCTTCCACCCGAGGATCGATTCCTCGATCAGCACCTCGGTGGTCGGCGAGGCGTGCAGGCCGGCCCCGGCGATCTGCCGCAGGTCCGACTCGTCGTAGGCCATCCCGGAGCCGACGCCGCCCATCGTGAACGAGGGCCGCACCACCAGCGGGTAGCCGAGCTCGTCGGCCGCGCCCATCACGTCGTCGAGGGTGTGGCAGATGACCGAGCGCGCGGTCTCGGCGCCGAGCTTCTCGACGATCTGCTTGAACGACTCGCGGTTCTCCCCGCGCTGGATCGCGTCGACGCTCGCGCCGATCAGCTCCACGCCGTACTTCTCCAGGACGCCGTTGTCGTGCAGCGCGATCGCCGCGTTCAGCGCGGTCTGGCCGCCCAGGGTGGCGAGCAGCGCGTTCGGGCGCTCCTTCTCGATCACCTTCTCGACGTACTCAGGCGTGATCGGCTCGACGTACGTGGCGTCGGCGAACTCCGGGTCGGTCATGATCGTGGCCGGGTTGGAGTTCACCAGGATGACCCGGAACCCCTCCTCCCGCAGTACCCGGCAGGCCTGGGTGCCGGAGTAGTCGAACTCGCAGGCCTGGCCGATCACGATCGGGCCGGAGCCGATGACGAGGACCGACTCGATATCTGTACGACGTGGCATCAGGCCCGCCCCTCCATCAGTTCTACGAAGCGGTCGAACAGGTACGCCGAATCGTGCGGCCCTGCTGCGGCTTCGGGGTGGTACTGCACAGAGAACGCGAGCACCCGGCCGTCATGACCGGTGAGCTTGAGTCCTTCGACGACGTTGTCGTTCAGCGAGACGTGGCTGACCTCGGCCGGCCCGTACGGCGTCTCGATCGTCCCCTCGAGCGGAGCGTCGACCGCGAAGCCGTGGTTCTGCGCCGTGATCTCGACCTTGCCGGTGGCGCGATCCAGCACCGGCTGGTTGATCCCGCGGTGCCCGTACTTGAGCTTGAAGGTCCCCAGCCCGAGCGCGCGGCCGAACACCTGGTTACCGAAGCAGATCCCGAAGTACGGCGTACCGCGCTCCAGCAACGCCTTCAGCAGCGTGGTCGGGTGCTCGGTGGTCTCGGGGTCACCGGGACCGTTGCTCATGAAGATGCCGTCCGGGTTCACCGCCAGCACCTCCTCGAGCGTCGCGGTGGCGGGCAGCACGTGCACCTCGATGCCGCGCTCGGCCATCCGCTTCGGCGTCATCGCCTTGATGCCCAGGTCGAGGGCGACCACGGTGAACCGCTTCTCCCCTTCGGCAGCAACGACGTACGGCTCGAAGGTGGTGACCTCCGAGGCCAGATCGGAACCGGCCATCCCGGGCTGCTCGAGCACCTTCGCCAGCAGCTCCGCCGGGTCGAGCACCGTGGTGGAGATCCCGGCCCGCATCGCGCCGCGTTCGCGCAGGTGCCGGGTCAGCGCGCGGGTGTCGATCCCCGAGATGCCGACGATGCCCTGTGACTTCAGCTGGTCGTCGAGCGAGCGGGTGGCGCGCCAGTTGGACGGCACGCGGGCAGGGTCGCGGACGACGTACCCGGCGACCCAGATCTTGTGCGACTCGTCGTCCTCGTCGTTCACCCCGGTGTTGCCGATGTGCGGCGCCGTCTGGGTGACGATCTGACGGTGGTAGGACGGGTCGGTCAGCGTCTCCTGGTAGCCGGTCATCCCGGTGGTGAACACCGCCTCGCCGAAGGTCTCGCCGGTGGCCCCGTACGACGTACCGGCGAACGACCGGCCGTCCTCGAGCACGAGGAGTGCGGGCTGGCTCATGATTGCTCGGCTCCGATCAAGGTCGCGATGGATTCGGTCAGGGGTGCGGTGTCGGCCTTGCGACGGGGGCGGAAGCCGGTGTCCAGCTCCTTGCCGTCGTGGCTCCAGGTGACCACCACCAGGCCGGACTTCTCCGCGGTCACCTTGCCGGCGATGCCACGGTCGGTCCGGACGGCGGTCAGGTGGTCGGCGGGGATGAAGACATCCGCCGCGCCCTGCCGGTGGAAGATCAGGCCGGCCTCACTGACGGCCAGGTCCGCGGTACTGCGGACGCCCAGTTCGTGCACGGCGATCCGGTCCATCCAGTCGCCGGCCGACGTGGTGGCGACGTACACGCCTTCCACGCCGCGGGTCTTGTCCCCGGAAGTCTGCACGGGCACCTCGGGCAGCGGTGCCAGCTCGGACTGCCGGGCCTGGCGGTTCCGCCAGCCCCGGTACATGCCGAAGTACGCGGCAGCGATCACCAAGACCGTGCCGGCAATGCCTAGGAACGTCTTCACTTCGCCTGCCCGTTCAGGACCGTCGGTTCGCCCCGCAGGAACGTCGCGACCACCTTGCCCGGCAGCGTCATCCCATGGAACGGCGTGTTCCGCGACAGCGATGCGGACTCGGCCGACTTGATCTCCCGCTGCGCGGCCGGATCCACCAGTACGACGTTCGCCGGAGCACCCGCCGTGAGCGGCTGACCGTGGTCGCTGATCTGGCCGATCGCGGCCGGGCGGTAGCTCATCCGGTCGGCGACGTCGGCCCAGGTCAGCAGCTTGGTGTCGACCATCGCGTGCTGAACCACCGACAGAGCGGTCTCCAGGCCGAGCATGCCGAACGCGGCCGCGCTCCACTCGCAGTCCTTGTCCTCGACCGGGTGCGGCGCGTGGTCGGTGGCGACGATGTCTATGGTGCCGTCGGCCAGGCCCTCGCGGACCGCCTCGACGTCCTCCTTGGTGCGCAGCGGCGGGTTCACCTTGAAGACCGGGTTGTAGGTGCTGGCCATGTCCTCGGTCAGCAGCAGGTGGTGCGGGGTGACCTCGGCGGTCACCTCGAGCCCGCGCTTCTTGGCGGCCCGGACGATGTCGACCGAACCCTTGGTGGACAGGTGGCAGATGTGCAGCTTGGAGCCGACGTGGTGGTTGAGCAGGATGTCGCGGGCGATGATCGCCTCCTCGGCGACACTCGGCCAGCCCTGCAGTCCGAGAACGCCGGAGAGAGCTCCCTCGTTCATCTGCGCGCCCTTGGTCAGGCGCGGCTCCTGCGCGTGCTGGGCGATGGTGCCACCGAAGGCCTTCACATACTCGAGGGCGCGTCGCATCAGTGCCGCGTCCCAGACGCAGTCGCCGTCGTCAGAGAAGACCCGGACGCGGGCTGCCGAGTCCGCCATCGCGCCGAGCTCGGCCAGCTGCGTGCCCTGGCGGCCGACCGTGACCGCGCCGATCGGGAACACGTCGGCGTACCCGGCCTCGCGCCCGAGGCGCCAGACCTGCTCGACGACGCCGGCGGTGTCGGCGACCGGGTCGGTGTTGGCCATCGCGAACACGGCGGTGAACCCGCCGAGCGCGGCGGCACGAGTACCGGTGAGAACGGTCTCAGCGTCCTCGCGACCCGGCTCCCGCAGGTGCGTGTGCAGGTCGACCAGCCCCGGCAACGCGATCAGCCCGCTGGCGTCGATGGTCTCCGCATCGGCCGGCGTCTCCAGGCCGGTGCCGACAGCAACGATCTCCCCGTTGTCGATCAGCAGATCCGCCACCTCACCGCCCACAATGCTGGCGCCGGTGATCAAGTACGCGGTCATGCGGTCTGCTCCTCTGAAGATTCGTTGCTACCTGACAACAGCAGATAAAGGACGGCCATCCGGATGGCCACGCCGTTGGTGACCTGTTCGACGATCACCGAGCGGGTGGAGTCGGCGACCTCGGCGCTGATCTCCATGCCGCGGTTCATCGGGCCGGGGTGCAGCACGATCGCCTCGTCGGACAGTTGCGCCATCCGGTGCACGTCGAGTCCGTAGCGGCGGGTGTACTCGCGGGCGCTCGGGAAGAACGCCTCCCCCATCCGCTCGCGCTGAACGCGCAGCATCATCACCGCGTCGCTCTTGGCCAAGACCGAGTCGAAGTCGTACGACGTCGTACAAGGCCACAGCGACATGTCGACCGGCAGCAGCGTCGGCGGGGCGACCACCGTCACCTCGGCACCGAGCGTTGCCAGCAGCAACACGTTGGACCGGGCGACCCGGGAGTGCAGGACGTCGCCCACGATCGTGATCCGGCGGCCGTCCAGCGAGCCGAGGTGGCGGCGCATGGTGAAGGCGTCCAGCAGGGCCTGCGTCGGGTGCTCGTGCGTCCCGTCGCCCGCGTTGACGACCGAGCCGGTCATCCAGCCCGAGGTCGCGAGCAGGTGCGGCGCACCGGAGGAACCGTGCCGGCAGACGACGCCGTCGGCGCCCATCGCCTGCAGGGTCAGCGCGGTGTCCTTCAGGCTCTCGCCCTTGCTGACGCTGGAGCCCTTGGCGGAGAAGTTGATCACATCGGCCGACAGCCGCTTGGCCGCCGCCTCGAACGAGATCCGGGTCCGGGTGGAGTCCTCGAAGAAGAGGTTCACCACGGTCCGGCCGCGCAGGGCCGGCAGCTTCTTGATCGGCCGGTCCGCCAGCGAGCGCATCTCCTCGGCGGTGTCCAGGATCAGCTGAGCCTCGTCCAGACCCAGGTCACCCGCGCTCAGCAAATGCCGCATCAGGACCTCACCTCATCCCTTGCGTCCGAAGAACGGCTACTCGTGGTCGGCGTGTTTTCGGACGTTGCGGGGGTTTTGTCAGCGATCAGTACGGCGTCGGTTCCGTCGTACTCGGTCAGGTGCACGGTGACCCGCTCGACCAGCGAGGTAGGCAGATTCTTGCCCACGTAGTCGGCGCGGATCGGCAGCTCGCGGTGTCCGCGGTCGACCAGGACGGCGAGCTGGACCGCCTTCGGCCGGCCGATGTCGCCGATCGCGTCCAGGGCGGCGCGGATGGTGCGGCCGGAGAACAGCACGTCGTCCACCAGGACCACGACCTTGCCGTCGATTCCGCCTGGCGGAATGTCGGTGTGCTCCAGCGCACGGGCCGGCTTGAGGCCGATGTCGTCGCGATACATGGTCACATCGAGTGACCCTGTGGGCACGCTCTGCCCCTCCACCGCGGCGATCCGCTCGGAGATGCGGGCGGCCAGTCCCACCCCGCGGGTGGGGATACCGAGGAGCACGACAGGGTCGGCACCACGGTTGCGCTCGAGGATCTCGTGCGCGATCCGGGTCAGTGCCCGGGAAATGTCGGAAGCATCCAGCACTGTGCGCGGTACGGGTACCGGGGCAGGGCTCATCGCTACCGTTCCTCCTTTCCTGCCTCTCGGGACAGGTCTTTAAAGGACGTTCGGACCGCTTGACATGGTATCGGATGTGACACGCCGTCTTGACTCTGGCCTCTGGCCCAGAATATTGTTACTCTGTGTAACCGAGGGGGGTTTCACCGACCGGACCGTTTCCAGCGGTCCGGACCACAAGAAAGAGTTCGGAGGGAAGAACCAAGTGCCGAGCGAATACGCGAAGACACTGGGTGGCAAGCTACGCGCCATCCGCCAGCAGCAAGGTCTCTCGCTGCATGGCGTGGAAGAGAAGTCCAAGGGTCGCTGGAAGGCAGTGGTGGTCGGCTCGTACGAGCGCGGCGACCGTGCCGTCACCGTCCAGAAGCTGGCCGAGCTCGCCGATTTCTACGGCGTTCCGGTCGGCGAACTGCTCCCGGGTTCGGCCAAGGCCGCAGCGGCTGCCGCTGCTCCGCCGCGACTGATCCTGGACCTGGAGGCTCTGCACCACCTCGACGCCGGCGACGCCGGTCCGTTGACGCGGTACGCAGCCACCATCCAGGCCCAGCGGGGCGACTACAACGGCAAGGTGCTGTCGATCCGTCAGGACGACATGCGCACCCTGGCGGTCATCTACGACGAGTCGCCGACGACTCTGACCGAGCGCTTCATCTCCTGGGGAGTCCTGAACCCCGAGGCGAAGGGTGACGTCGAAGACACCACCGAGGCTGCCGGCGCCTGAGCGGCGATGACGGTCGGGGCTCGTAGCAGCTTGCCCACGGCCGCCCAGCCCGCTCAACCCCTGCAGTAACGCACTACCAGCACCACCATCGGCAGGATTCACACCTCACCTGCTGAAACGAGGCCGGGGCCGTTCCCCCCGCGCCAGCACCAACGGGGACGCAAGCGCCGGCCCGGGACCGTACCGAGACGGTCACCGGGCCACCGAAGAGGAGTACCAGAGGGCTCGCCCCCCTCGACCCTGCAGGTCAGATGCCGAGTGTCGGCTTCAGCTGCAGCAGCCGGGCCAGCAGCCCGTTCACGAACGCCGGGGACTCGTCGGTCGACAGGTCCCGCGCCAGCGCCACTGCCTCGCTCACCGCGACCACGTCCGGGACCTGGTCGTCGTACAGCAGCTCGTAGGCACCGATCCGCAGGATGTTGCGGTCCACGGCCGGCATCCGGTCCAGCGTCCAGCCCACCGAGTGGGCCGACAGCAGGTCGTCGATCGCGTGGATGTTCTTGGCGACACCCTCGACCAGTGCGACGGTGAACTCGTTCACCGGCGGGTCGTTGTCCTCGATCCGGTCCGGCAGGGTGCCGCCGACCGGCAGCCCCCTGACCTCGGACTCGAACAGGACGTCCAGTGCCCGTTTACGGGCCTTGCTCCGGGCAGACATCGCCGATCAGGACGTAACGCGGCCGAGGTAGTCCCCGGTCCGGGTGTCCACCTTGACCTTCTCGCCGGTGGTCAGGAACAGCGGGACCTGGATCGTGTACCCGGTCTCGAGCTTGGCCGGCTTGGTGCCACCGGTCGAGCGGTCGCCCTGCAGGCCGGGCTCGGTGTACTCCACCAGGAGCTCGACCGAGGCCGGGAGCTCGACGTACAGCGGGAGCTCCTCGTGGACGGCCACGATGGCGTCCTGGTTCTCCAGCAGGAAGTGCGAGGCGTCGCCGACGACCTCGGGGGTGATGCTCACCTGCTCGTAGGTCGAGCTGTCCATGAAGACGTAGGAGCCGCCGTCGTTGTACAGGTACGTCATGTCGCGCTTGTCGACGTTGGCCACCTCGACCTTGACGTCGGCGTTGAAGGTCTTGTCGACGACCTTGCCGCTCAGCACGTTCTTGAGCTTGGTGCGCATGACCGCACCGCCCTTACCGGGCTTGTGGTGCTGGAACCAGACGACAGACCACAGCTGCCCATCCAGGTTGAGCACCATGCCGTTCTTGAGGTCGTTCGTCGAAGCCACGCGGGTATACCCTTCGAAATCGATCAGCGGTAACACCGGATTGTAGCGGTCAGGAGCGGTATCCTCCGACTTGCGCCACTCGCCAGGAGGCCGGACATGGAATTCGCGATCTTCGTCGTGATCTTCGTCGTCGTCTCGATCATCGGTGCGATCAAGAAACAGAGCACCGCGAAGGGGCAGCCGTCGCCGCGCGTGCAGCAGCTGATCGAGCGGATCCAGGCCCAGCAGGGCGGCGGCAATCAGCCCGTCCAGTTCCAGGGCCAGTTCACGCAGCCCACCGGGCAGCCGCAGGGACAGCTCGCAGGCAGTCAGCAGGCCGGCGCCGCACTGCAGGCGCTGATGCAGGCCGGCCGCCAGCACGCACACCCCGGTGAGCGGATGACCCCGGGTCAGCCCGCCCTACCGCAGCAGTACCAGCCCGCGCCGTACCAGCCCGGTCCTTATCAGCCGCCAGCGACTTGGCAGCCGGCGATCCCCCAGCACAACTACCAGCAGCGCGGACCGCAGCCGAAGCCGAACCTGGACGCCCGGGTGCGTGAGCTGATGAAGAGCGGCAACGAGGTCACTGCCGTCCGGGTGCTGTCGGACGAGATGGACCTCGGCTTGCTCGAGGCCCAGCAGTACGCGCGCAACCTCGTCACTCCGGCGACGCCCGCCAAGCAGGCTCCCGCTGCTCAGGTGGTCGAGGACGAGACCCGGTACGTCGGTTCGGCCGCGATCGCGGAGTCGATGTTCGCCGTCGACCGGGACGAGGACACCTGGGCCAGCGGCTGGGTGGACACCCCCGAGCCCGACGACCGCTCGGACATCGACGAGCTCTGGGAGACCGTCAGGAACCCGCCGCGCCCAACCGGCGCACAGTAAAGGTGTGGTGCCGCCGGACCAGATGAATCCCCGGCGGCAGCTCAGCACCAGGCCGATGCGCCTGCACGGACAGCTCGGCTCGCTCCCAAGCTCTGAGGTCCGGTACGTCGTCCTCCGGGTGCGCGCCGACGCCCTGCATGTTCACGAAGCCACATCTGACCGCGGACAAGCTCTCTAGGTGCCCGGCTACCTCTTGGAACGCGACAGACCGCGTCTGCTCCCCCAGCCGCAGCGGTACGACGATGCGGCCGCCTGGCGTGAGCTGGTCGACCCAGGCCGTCGGAATGTCCCAGGCGCCCACCGTCACCACGATGCGGTCGTACGGCGCCTCGTCGGGCACACCGAACTCACCATCTGCCTGTACGACGCGGACATCGTCGTACCCGGCCCTTCTCAGTCCTGCATGGGCACGCCCGACGACGTCCGGGTCGATGTCGACCGTGGTCACTCGTCCGGCCAGCTCTCGTAAGAGGGCGGCGTTATAGCCGCCGGAGCCGATCTCCAGCACGTGATCGTCCGGCCGGATCGCCGCCTGCTCCAGCATGACCGCGACGATGCTCGGCTGCGACACCGAACTGATGACCATGCCGTCGGCGTCGCGCTTCATCGGCACCACGTCATCGGCGTACGCGATCCGGAGTGGTACCCGCGGGACGAACAGGTGCCGTGGGACGGCCTGGAACGCAGCAGCGACTCGCTCGCTCCGGATGCTTCCTTCGGCGACCAGCCGGCGAGTAAGCCGAGCGCGCAGCGAGACAGCCCGGGCTGGGTCGTCTCCGCGCGCTGGCATGGTCAGTCCGTTCTGTCGCCGAGTGACTCGAGCAGCGTCCGTAGGGTGTCCGCGAGCCGCACACGCTCGCTCTTGGACAGTGCGGCGAGCAGACGCTCTTCTGTCTCGAGGTGGGTCGGCAGGACAGCGTCGATGAGTCGGAGGCCTTGAGCGGTCAGAGTCACCTGTACGCCGCGCCCGTCGGTATCACTGGGCTTGCGACTGACCAGCCCGCGCGCCTCCAGCCGGTCCAGCCGCTGCGTGATCGCCCCCGAGGTCACCATGGACGACCGCATCAGGCCGGCCGGCGTCAGAGTGTGCTCGGAGTTGCTCCGGCGCAGAGTGGCCAGTACGTCGAACGAGGCCGAGTCCAGGTCGTGCCGCGCGTAGTTGCGGCGGAGCTCGTTGTCGGTGAGCTGGGCCAGGCGCTTGAGCCGGCCGATCACGGCCATCGGCGAGGCGTCCACGTCCGGACGCTGCTCGGCCCACTGCTCCAGGATCTGGTCGACGTGATCGGGCATGGCTTCACAATAGTCCAGATTGCTTAGCGCTGAGGTATTGAAAAGTATCTTAGCGCTGAAGTACTTTATCTTAGTGCTAAACATTTTTTGGTCTCTCCGCATCCGTCTTCTTCTTGTAACGGCGATCACGCCGATGCTCTGGGGAACGACGTACCTCGTGACGACGGAACTGCTTCCGCCCCACCGCCCGCTGCTCGCCGCCGTGATCCGCGCCCTGCCGGCCGGCCTGCTGCTGATCGCAATCACCCGGAAGCTGCCACACGGCCACTGGTGGTGGCGCTCGCTCGTGCTGGGCACGCTGAACATCGGCGCCTTCTTCGCCCTGCTCTTCGTCGGCGCCTACCGGCTGCCGGGCGGGGTCGCTGCCACGGTCGGCGCGATTCAGCCGCTCGTGGTGATGATGCTGTCGACCGGTCTGCTCAAGGAGCGGCTGTCGACCCGCAAGGTGCTGGCTGCGGTCGCCGGTGTGTTCGGGGTCAGCCTGCTGGTACTGCGGGCCGACGCGCGGCTCGACATGTGGGGTGTGCTCGCTGCTCTCGGCGGAGCGGTCGTGATGGCGGCCGGCGTCGTACTGAGTAAGCGCTGGACGTCCCCCGCTCCCCTACTGGCCACCACCGGCTGGCAGCTCGTGGCTGGCGGCCTGGTACTGCTCCCGGTCGCCTACCTGGTCGAAGGCGCGCCCCCGGCCCACCTGACGCTGGCCAACGTCGGCGGCTACGCCTACCTGACCATAATCGGCTCCGCCCTCGCCTACGCCCTCTGGTTCCGCGGTCTGCGCGCATTGGGCCCCACCGACGTCACCTTCCTCGGCCTGCTCAGCCCAGTGGTCGCCACACTCCTCGGCTGGCTAGTACTCGACCAGCGTCTCTCCACTGCCCAGCTGATCGGCGGCCTGATCGTCCTGGTAGCCCTAGTCACCGCCCAGCTCCGTCGGCGGACCACTAGGGCCAATCGGGTTGCCCGATCGGCTGTACGGCGGCTCGCTGTGCTGGAACGGGTCTGACTCGATCCTTGATGCGTGTCTACTTCAGCGCGGTTGGATGTTGCGGAACTCGTCGTGGTGCCAGGTGTCGCGGCCCAGTGCCGGGTCACGGTGGCGAACCGGGGCTCGGTGGTCGAGGCCTACACGCTGACGCCGGTCGGGGATCTCGCCGCGTACGCGGTGATCGAACCGGCCGTGCTGTCGCTGTACCCGGACGCCGAGGGCAGTGCCACGGTGACGATCACGGTCCCCCAGGAGGCCGTCGTACAGGCTGGTGACGTGCCGTTCGGCGTCCTGGTCGAGCCGAAGGAACACCCGGCCGACACAGCGGTACCGGAGGCCATGGTTCATCTGCAGCCGTTCAGCGACCTGACTGCGGAGCTGACACCGCGGACGTCGCACGGCTCGCGCGTCGGCCGGCACACGGTCTCCATCGACAACCGAGGCAACCAGCCGGTGACGGTGGAGCTGACCGGCAAGGACCCGGACGCTGTGGTCGAGTTCCGCTTCTCCCCCAGCACCGTTGAGGTCCAGCCCGGTGCAGCTGCGTTCGCCAAGGTGAAGGCGCGGCCGCTGGACCGCATCTGGCGCGGCACGCCGAAGACGCGGCAGTTCAGCATCATCGTCACGCAGGTCGCGCGGGGCGGTCAGCCCGGCGCCACCATCACCACGGTCGACGGCATGATGGTCCAGGACCCGATCCTCCCGTCATGGACCGGCAAGGCGATCGCCGGCGTACTGGCCGCGGCTGCGCTGCTCACCGGCCTGTGGTTCGCCGTACTGCGTCCGTCGGTGGAGTCCGCCGCCCAGCACGCGGTGGAGAAGCCGCTGGCAGCTATCAAGAAGGACACTGCCGCAGCGAAGGACACAGCGGCCAAGGCGCAGGAGACGGCTCAGGTCGCGCAGCAGCAGTCCAACAACACCCAGAAGGGCCAGAACAACCAGAACCAGGCCCAGACCGAGCGAGACAAGCAGGTCGCAGCCGCAGCGGCAGCAGCCGTCGGTACGCCGTTCGCGCAGCGCTGGCCGCTGAGTGCGAAGCCGGGCGCGTCCGATCAGGCATCGTTCACCGTCCCTGCGGGCAAGATGCTGCGGATCACCGACGTGAACTTCGAGTCTCAGGGCAGCACCGGCTTCCTCGACCTGCGCCGGGACAAGGAGTCCCTGGGCGGCGTCCAGCCGCAGTACTTCCGCAACATCCAGGACTACCGCTACATCGCGCCACTGGCGGTCCTGCAGCCCGGACAGAAGGTCGTCGTCCACCTGGACTGCGTCGCTCCGGCGCCGGGGGCAACCACCTGCGAGAACGCGATCATGGTCGGCGGCAACCTGGTCCCCGTACCGCCGCCCGCCAAGCCCGCAGGCACCAGCTGAACTTCTCTCTCCCCACAACAGAAGCCCGGGACCTCCCCCACGAGGCCCCGGGCTTCTTGCTGTACTAGCGTCCTCAGGGCTTGCCGAAGAGCTCGATCTCGGCGATCGCGGCCAGCGTCGCGCGGCTCGGGTTGATGCTGCGGACGACGGCGATCTGGACACCGCGGGCGTCGGACACCTTCAGCGTGAACTTCTGGTACTTCGAGCTGTCGGCGAGGCGCAGCCGCTTGATCACCGGCTTGCCACCGGTGAACACGGTGATCTCCAGCTCGGCCGGCCGCGGCCCCGCGACGAACTTCGGGGTCTGGTCGGAGACGCCGGCCCAGACTCCGATGTTCGTGAGCCGGACCGGCTGCTGGAACGTCCCGGTCAGGTACGGACCGGCCTTGGCGTCCTTGCCGACCCGGGGCGCTCCCCAGTAGGTGTTGTTCGCACCGTCGAAGGCCAGCGCCGGGACTTGCTTGCCGACGGCCCCGCTGCCCTTGATGTTCGTCAGGTGCACCGGCTGCGGCTTGCTCACCATGTCCTGTACGGCGTGGACGCCCTTCATCACCAGCGGACGCTGGGGAAACGCGAGGATGCCACCGCCCGCCAGCAACGCCAGTACGACGCCAACCCGCGTCGCGCCGCGGAACCGGCGTCGGGCGTTGCCCGGCCGGAAGCGCGTACCGGCGGCGTAGACGCGTTCGCGGCCGAGCAGGCGGCGCCACCACGCGGTCTTCCGGATCACCTTCGCGTCGACCAGGCTGAAGCCACATTTGGCGCAGAACCGCCGGGTGCTCTCGTTGGGCATCCCACAGCCACCACAGATCCGGGAGCCGGTCGGAATGATCACCGGCGACTTGGACCGGCGCGGCATCTTCCGCTTGACCGTCTGCGGTTGTCGCGAGCCCGGCTGCCGCGCAGGTTGCTGCTGCACCTCTGGCTGTCGAGCAGTCTGCTCCGGTGCCGGCAGCGGAACAGGCCGCGGGGGTGGAGCGCTCTCCGTCGGTGGTACCGCAGTCTCTTGCGCCACCGCGGTCGCCACTACAGGTACCTCGGCTGGTGGTTGAGCCGCCTCCTGCGGCCGCACCACGACCTGCGTGGCTGCCTCGACCTTCTCGCCTTCCCACTCGAGGAAGACGCCGCACCGCGCGCAGAAGACCGCACCGTCCTCGTTCTGCTCACCACAGTCACTGCACAGGATCATCGCTGGCCTCCACGACCTCGATCCGGGCCGGCAGGTTCGCCGGCCGTAGCGCTTCGACGATGCGGCGGACTACCGCCTCATCTGCTGATGCCGGCACCCGTACGACGAGTCGCGGCAGATCTGAGCCCGGTGGGGTGGACTGCGCTTGCGCGGACCACGCCGTACCGCCGGACTCTGTGACCTCGGCTTCGATCCCACCGGCCAGCCGCAGCGTCTCGCGCAGGGCGGCGGCCGCGCCGCGGGAGCGATGCAGCTCGACCGCGGCCGCGACCAGCAGTCGCTGCCGGTCGGCGGGGATGCGCGGGTCGGTGAACGCCGCCACCCAGGACCCCAGCACCTCAACGAAGTCTTCTGGTGCAAGTGCGGGATCCAGGTACGCCGGGAAGTTGTCCAGCGTCGACACGATCGGCGCCAGCGCGTCATCGAAGACCGTGGTCAGTCGCGCCGCGAGATCGTCCTCACCGTAGATGCCGGGCAGAATCGCGAGCAATGGATGGGGATTGTGCAGACCGTCGACCAGACCGCGCATCGGGACTACCTCCGCACCAGGATCTGGTGCTCGAACGAGAACACCAGCTCTGTCCGGGCCAGGTCGATCCGCTCGACCGGAGTCTCACTGCGCGTCCCGAGGACCGGGTCCGCCAGGTACAGCCGCACGTCCTCCACCGACTCGACACCGCGCACCCGCTGCAGAGCCGCGTGAATGTCACCGGTCTGTACGGCGCGTCCGAGCGGCCAGCCGTCTTCGCGCGGACCACCGACCTGCGGGTGCAGCAGGCGGTAGACCGCAGCGAGCGCTTCCGGTCGTACCCGCTCCGACGACGCATCCGCTGCAGCGGTCAGCCGCGCGACGACCGTCACCGCGCGGTAGTACGGCGGCTCGATCAGCAGGCGGACGCCGAGCATCCGGCGCGGCTCCAGGTGGTCGGCCAGTCGCTGCAGCACCTCGTCGGAGGGCCGGAGCGCACCGAAGTCGGTCTGGGCCTGTGGGTCGCCGGACAACCGCGGAATCACCAGCAGGCGAACGACATTGGGCTCACTCTCGTCACCGGGCACACAGTGCACACGGCCGAGCTCCGGAGTCGCCTCACGCGCGAGCAGCTCGTAGTCCTCGGCCGTGACCGCGCGGGACGCCGTACGGAGGGAGAGCGGTCCGCGCTGCATCGCGTCGGACACCTGCTCGCCGTCGACACCACCGATCGCGGGCCGACGGTTGTCGACCTCGGACACGAACGGGAGCGAGCTCTTCAGAACGCGGAGAGCGTGTGCTGCCACGTTTCCCGCGCTGCCGCCGCCGATCCGGTACCGGTCGAGCCTCAGCACGGCGCCCTTCGGCGGCACCGCCCCGTACGACGTCAACGCGCCATCGGGCTGCCGAACCGCCGGGCCGAACAACACCTGCCCGGTCTGCCGGTCCAGGGCGAAGTGGTGATCCTCGGCCGTGGAGGCGGCGAAGGTGTCGACGAGGGTCCAGTCCTGCCAACCGTCATCGGTACCGACCCGGAGAACTTCGGGATCCGCGGAGAGCGCTATCGGGCGACGCTCGAGGAGGAACCGCTGGCCGGCACTGCCGTCGCTGCGACCGACCTCCTCGAACAGGACCGCCTCGGCGTGCTCCGCGATCGCCGTACCGCCGATCGTCGAGGCCTCGATCGAGCGCACCTTCGGGGACTCGCTGTAGAAGGGCTGATCGACGTCCGGCTCGGTCAGCACGCAGCGCAGCCAGCCGGCGCGCTGCTGGGCAATCACCGAGGGGACGTGGCCGCGGGGAATGTGCAAGACGATGTCGCCCGCGCGGTTGAGGCCGCCGGTACCGTCGCGGTCGACCTCGCAGGGCACCCAGTCCTCGCCGTTCCAGGCCTCCCAGCGCAGCGGCGGATCCAGCGGATCGACGCCGATACCTTCGACCTCGCAGTCGATCCGGAGCAGCACCGCGTTCGATGGCGCGGCCTCGGTGAGACCCACGTAGAGAGCGCTCCCCGGCGCCGGCGGCTCCGGGAAACACTCGAACCCGACCTTGTCCTGCAGCTCCACTGTCCGATCCATCGCCCCGCCGCCAACGTTGCCCGTGGCAACGGTTTGCAGAGCGGTGGCGACGATCGGCAGGTCCTCGACGGTACTGAAGCCGACCGCCTCGTCGTGCTCGGTCCGCAAGGTCGCGACCTCGGTCCCGGCCCGGACGGTGATCGTCTCCGGCTGGGCCGCGGACAGCCAGAACGTCACGTCGGCGCGGGCCGCGGCCGGCGCGAACAGCTTGACGCCGATCAGGTCGAGGAAGCGCAGATAGTTGCGCTCCGGCACCCGGTTCAGCCGGTACATCAGCTGATCGACCATCGTCGCGAACGCCTCCACCAACGTCACACCGGGATCGGACACGTTGTGGTCGGTCCACTCCGGGCAGCGCTGCTGGATCATCCGCTTCGCGTCGTCCACCAGTTGCTGGAACCGGCGGTCGTCGAGATTCGGCGCTGTCAGCGTCATGGGGCCTCCTGACCTGGACTGAGGAGCGCAGGGAGCGCAGCGACTGGAGTGACGAGGGAAGGGCTGGAGTTAAAGCCCCATGACCCGCCGCGCGGAGCGTGGCAAAGTCGACAGCTCATGGCGTGGCTCCGGCGTCGAGCTCGATGTGTTCGGGGATCAGGTAGAACGGGAACACCAGGTTCCGCGGGCTGTTGCTGCCCCGGATCGTGTAGTGGAGATCGATGTAGAGCGCTCCCTCGTCGACCTGGTCGAAGTGCACCTGGACGTCGAGCAGGTCGATCCGCGGCTCCCAGCGGTCCAGCGCGATCCGGACGTCGGCGACGATCTTGCCGGCCGTGGTCGCGTTCGCCGGCGCGAAGATGTGGTCCTGGATCCCGCAACCGAACTCCGGCCGCATCGGCCGCTCTCCCGGCGACGTCCCGAGGATCAGCCGGATGCTCTCCTCGATCTCCCGGTCGGCCCGGACCAGCGCGACCCGCCCGGTGGCGTCCGTACGCAACGGGAACGCCCAGCCGGCGCCAACGAACTCCGAGCTCACCTCATCCTCCGATCAGCACAGTGGGTGCGCCCATCGCGATGGGCGCACCGCAGGCGGTCATGTCCCCGAGCCGGGCGGCGGGCAGCCCGCCGATCAGCACCGTCATCGAGCCCGGCGGGATCACCGCCGACGGCGGATGCAGCGGGATCGCGCAGATGTGCGGGGTCCCGACCGTCGCGGCCGGCATCCCGCCGATCAGTACCGTCGGGACACCCGGCGGTCCGAGCGCACCACCGTGTCCGGTCGGGTCCCCCACCCGTGCCGCTGGTCCTGGCATGGCAGTCCCCTCAGTTGATCTTCACGAGTGCGGCCTGGAGTGTGAGCGCCGCGCCACCGGTGACCTCAGTCGCGGCCTGGCCGCTGACCGCGACCTTGGCTGCCGACAGAGTCGCCTCCGCGGTCCCCTGCAGGGCGACCTTGACGCCCTTGACGTTCACGTCGCCGGTCCCGCCGTCGAGCGTGATCCCGGCGCGCGCGGAGAGCGCTATCTTGTCTCCGCCGGTGATCTTGACGCTGCCGTTCTCGGCCGTGATGTCGACGCTGTCCTTGGCCTCCACCACGACCCGGCCGTCACTGTGCACGGTGATCACCGGTCCCTTCCCGGCGTCCATCGAGACCTTCAGCTTGCCGTCGCCGGTCTGCAGCCAGATGCCGTTCTGCGCCGCGGCCTCCAGCAGTTCGAGCGAATGCCCGGTCCGGCTGACCATCGCGCGCCGGCTCACCTGGCCCGCGCCCGAGTCCACGCTTTCCGACTGAGCGGCGTACGGGAGGTTCTTGGCGCTGTAGAGACCACCGAGCACGTACGGCGCGTCGATGGCACCGTGGTCGAACGCGACCAGGACCTCGTCGTTGACCTCGGGGATGATCATCGACCCGCGGTTGCTGCCGGCACCAGCCTGGAGAACGCGCGACCAGGTGGTGGCGAAGTCGTCGTGCATCCACGGCAGCCGGATCTTCACCCGGCCGAGCTTGTCGGGATCCTTGATGTCGGTGACGACCCCGGTGACGATGCTCTGTCGCTCCGAACCGGACGCGCCGCTCAGGCCGAGCATCGAGCGGTCCTGCTGTCCGGTGACCGCGATGTGCGTGGTGTAGCCGCTGTCGTTGTCGAAGACGTGCCGGACCCGGGAGAGCGTGTACTTGCCGTCGAACGGCGCACCAAGGTTGCTGAGGGCAACGGCTGATCCGGCGTGCAGGTTGGGGTTGCCCCGGCAGATGCCTTCCAGCTCGGCGAAGGTCCCGGCCACACGCTCGGCCAACGCCTTGGCAGCCGCTTCCGCGGTCGCCTGCGTGCGATGCGGGACATGTGTGACCACCCACGGCTGCGCGCCGAACGAACTGGCCAGCTCCGCGGGCTTCGCACCGATCTGCGCGGTCTTGGTCTGCACCGGAGCGGTCGCAGAAACCGCTCTCTGGCTGACGTCGTCCCAGCCTCGAACCTCCACCGAGGGCACCTGGCCGGCCGCGGTCACCGCAGTACGCAACCGGAGCAGATCCGCGCCGAGTTCAAGCATGTGCGGTTGGGTACCGTCGGAACCGCTCGGGGCCGTCGCGGCGTCGACCGGCTTGGTGAAGGTCAGCGTCTTGTTCTCGATCGCGAGGTGGTAGCCGACGTTGTCGGCGAGCGCGCGCAGGAAGTCCCAGTCCGTCTGGTTCGCCTGGCTGACCAGGTCGTGCACGGTGCTGGTCGCGTCGATCTTGGCCGTCTGAATGTTGTTGCGCTGAGCAACTTTCTTGACGATGTCGCTGATCGTCGACTGCTGGTAGGTCATGCTCCGGGTTCCCCGCAGCATGCGGTGCGCGGCGTCGTACCCGCGGACGACCGTGAACGTCCCGGTGCTGTCCACCTCGACCTCGAGCGCGGTCACCTCGGCGGTCAGGAGGTCGCAGGGAGCGCTCTCCTGCAGCGCGTGCACGGACAGCTTGATCTCGACGCCCATCGCGATCTGCGACTTGGCCAGTACGAGCCGGTCCGGGTCGCGGAAGCGCAGCGTGAACATGTCCGGCAGGTGCAGGTTGTCGTCCACCCAGACCCCGGCGACCAGCGCCAGGAGATCATCGGGGAGCGCTCTCCCGGCGACGCTGATCCCGAGCGTGCTGGTGATGTTGGCGTTGGCCATCTCAGCCCGCCAGCAGTTCGTCCGGGGACGGCAGCAGCAACGTGCAGCCGGGGGCGACCCGCTGCGGGTCGTCGATCTCGTTCGCCGTGGCCAGCGGCCGCCACATCGCCGGATCGCCGTACTCGGCGTACGCGACCGCGGCCAGGGTCTCGCCCTCCAGCAACACATGGGTACGGCGTGCGGTCAGGCTGCCCGACGTCGGGTTCTGCTTGGGCGTAATCGTCGGCATCTCCTGCAGATCGACCGTGCAGGTCGCCCGGACCGGCGTTCCTTCGGGGGTGAACAGCGTGTACTTCGCGGTGACCGAGGTGATGAAACTGGGGAAGAAGTCGAGCGCGCCCCAGTGGAAGACCACCAGCGGCGGGACCGGCTTGTTCTTGCCCAGGCTGTTGTCGGTCGGCGCGCAGCACTCGAAGAGCGCTTTCACCGCTTTCACCACCGAGTCGTTCATGGTGTCGGTGGCGTCGAAGAACATCTCCACGGTCAGCTTGCCGGGGTCCGGTCCCTGGAACTCCGGTGGCGCGGCCTTCTTCGCCCCACGGGCCGGCTCGCTCTTCCACTGAGCACTCTTCTTGACGGTGAGCTCGTTGGGGTTGAACTGGAACGCGATCGTGCCCTGGATCGCACCCAGCGCGGCACCGGCGCCCTTGACCGGCTTCGCCTCGTGGATCTCCAGGTAGGCCTTCGCCAGATTTCCACGCGCCACCGCCCACACCGCCCCTCGTCACCGCCTGGCTCTCCAACCGGACGTTTCTTTCGAGGCTAGGGATCCGGCCTGCGCCGGGGCAGGTGCACCAGCGCCGCACCGAGGGACCTCCCCTCTTCCCGAAAGGGCAGACGAATTAGGATGCCCTGAGGACGTTCTCCTCTGGGGGTGAGAGCGACGGGGCAACCGCTCCTGCACATCGACGTTCTCGGCCCCGCCGAGTTGGTGACGCATGCCCACGAGCCAGTGCAGCTCCGGCAACCGCTCACCCGGGCGCTCGCCGTCCGGCTGGGACTGGCCCGTGGCAAACCGGTTGCCGACGACATCTTGATCCGGGACCTCTGGGGTGACGACGACGCGGCCCGACCGGTCGCCCGGTTGCGCGTGCTCGCCTCCCGACTGCGCAGCGCCCTCGGGGAACATTCCGGCGCGCTGCAGCGGACGCCCGCGGGGTTCAGTCTGCAGGCGACACCGGCCGATCTGGACGCGGTTGAGAAAGCGCTCTCTGCACTGGACCCCTTTCGCCGCAGCGGCGACCAGGCGAAGGTCTTCAGTACGTCGGCTGCCGCGCTCGCCCATTGGCGCGGTGATCCGCTCGCCGATCTCGACGGTGTCCCGTTCGCCGTCGCGGAACGGGAGCATCTGGAATCCCTCCGGCTGGAACTCCACCTGGCCTGGGCCGAGTCCGGCCTCGCACTCGGCAAGTACGTCGAACCAGAGCTCGAACGGCTGGTCGGCGTCCATCCACTGCACGAGCGCCTGGTCGGCCTGTTCGCCCAAGCCCTCTTCCGGGCGGGTCGCCACGCCGCTGCGCTCGACCAATTGCACGCCCTCCGGGTCCGCCTGGCCGACGAGCTGGGCATCGACCCGACCCCAGAGACGGTGGCTCTCGAGGAGGGTCTGCGCGCCGATCTGGCTGCTCCCCCGAAGCTCCGCACATCGTTGCCTTTAGCAACGAGGACCTTCGTCGGCCGCCGCAAGGAACAGGCAGAGTTGCTGCAACTCATCCAGCGGCCGGGCCTGATCACACTCCTCGGCGGACCCGGCGCCGGCAAGACCCGGCTCGCCCGCGAGATCGCCGGCCACATCACCGAGACGGAGCGCCCCGTCGCCTGGCTGGACCTGGCTCCCGCCCAACCGGGAGACGACCTGGAGAGCGCTCTCGCCGGTGCTGCCGGAGCAACCAGCGGCGATCACTCGATCGGGCACTCCGCCGAACTGCTGTCCGGCGCACTCCTCATCGTCGACAACGCCGAGCACCTGGTCGAGCAGCTCGCCCCGATCATCGACGTACTGCGCTGCAAAGCGTCCGACCTGTCGATCCTGGTCACCTCACAACGTCCGCTCCGTCTGACCGGCGAGCAGCTCCATCGCGTCGCCGCCCTCACCGCCGCTGAAGCCTCCCAACTCTTCCGCGACCGCAGCGGCGCCGACCCGAGCCCCGCCGTCGAACAAATCTGTACGGCGGTCGACCGCCTCCCGCTCGGCATCGAACTAGCCGCCGGTCTGACCCGCACCCTCTCTGTGGAACAGATCGCCCAGCGCATCGACCACCGCCTCCGTCTCCTGGTCCGAGGCCTCCGCGACGCCGGCCCCCGCCACGTCAGCCTCCGCTCCGCCCTCAACTGGAGCTACGAACTCCTCAGCCCCCAGGAGCAAGTGGCCCTCCGCCGCCTCGCCGTCTTTGCCGCCGGCTGTACCCCCGAGGCCGCCACCTTCGTCCTGACCGCCCCCTCCGCGGCGGACCCGATCGGGCTTGATGACGTTGAGCGGGTTCTCGCCGAGCTGTCGGATCGGAGCTTGATCACCAGCGGCGGCGAACGGATCGGGTTACTGGAAACAGTTCGCGAATACGCACTCGACCAGCTGCGCGACTCCGGAGAAGAGAGCGCGCTCCGGGACCGGCACGCCGCCTGGTGCGTGGAGCTCGCCAAGTTCGGCGGAGCCTACGGTCCGCAAGATCAACGCCAGCTCTTGGGCGAACCAGAGCTCGCCCGTCGGGTCCGGCTGGAAGAACCCAACATGCTCGCCGCCATCGACTGGTGCATGGGCGACGGCAACGACCCCGGCCGGGTCAGCGAGTTCGTCGCACCGCTGGGCTGGCACTGGATGTCACGCGGGATGATGGCGCAGGGGAGCGAATGGCTGTGGGCCTCCCTCCCCGCTCTCCCGGCCGGCACGGTCGAGCGCGGCGAGGCCCTTCGCGGATTCGCCTTCCAGGCCCGCAGCGTCGGCCGATACGACGAAGCTCTCCAAGCCGCACTGGAATGCGCCGAGATCCAACGGGCCCTGGGCAACGATCGCGGCCTCGCCCGGACCTACCACGTACTGACCCTGACCAGTCTCGGACTAGACGACGTGTACGGCGCCCTCGACTACGCGCACCGCGCCGGGAAGATGGCCCGCACCCTCGAACTACCGATCGTGCTCGGCGCCTCCCTCAACTGCAGCGGTCTCGCGCTACGCATGCTGGGCTACCCGGCCGAGGCCAAGCAACTGTTCGAGGAGGCGTACGACATCTGGGCCGGAGTTCGCGACGACGAGGGACTCGTCCTCGCCTCCAACCACCTCGGCGTACTGGCAGTCCAGGCTGGTGACACAGCGGAAGGACGACGCCGCGCGCTGTTCTGCCTTCGGATGGCGCGCGGGATCGGCGGCCTGCTCGGAATCCTGGACGGCCTGGCCCTGCTGGCCACGGTCGAGGCTGCCGAGGGTAACCACGCAGAGGCGGTTCGGCTGCTCGCAGTCGTCGAGCATCAGCGTGAGGAGCTGAGCAGCCCGATCCAGGTCGCCGACGAAGTAAGCGCTCTCTCCGTTGCTTGGACCACGTGCCGCGAAGCCCTAGGCCCCGAAGCGGATCGCCTCGCCGACCGAACTCGCCGCCAGTCACCGGAAACCCTCACCGCCGAGATCCTGGCCACGCCCGCATGACCACGCTCGAGGTACTCGTCCTCGGTCCGGCCGAGATCGTCGCCGTACCCGAGGAGCCCTTACCCATAAGGCAACCGCTCGCGCGGGCACTCGCCGTACGGCTTGCACTTGCGCGTGGTGAGGCTGTTGCCGACGAGATCTTGATCCGCGATCTCTGGTCCGATGAGGAAGCCGCCCGGCCCGCGGCCCGATTGCGGGTCTTGGCCTCGCGATTGCGCAGCGCGCTCGGCGACCACTCCGCCGCACTGCGCCGTACCCCGGCCGGCTTCAGTTTGCTGGCCGAGCCCGCCGACCTGAGCGCCGCCGAGAGAGCGCTCACCACGGTCGACGCCGTACGACGTTCCGGCGACCAGGCGCGCGTGTTCACCACGACCGCCGCCGCGATCGGGTTGTGGCGCGGTGAGCCGCTCGCCGACCTGCACGACATCCCGTTCGTGGCCGCGGAACAGCGACGGCTGCAAACGCTCCACGTGGATCTCCAACTGGCCTGGGCCGAGGCCGGGCTCGCACTTGGCCGCCCGGTCGGGTCGGAGCTCGAGCGGATGATCGCCGCCAATCCCCTGCACGAACGGCTGGTCGGATTGTCGGCTCTCGCACTGGCTCGCGCGGGCCAGCAGGCCGATGCGCTCGATCGCCTGCGGAGCTTGCGTTCCCGCCTCGCCGACGAGCTCGGCATCGACCCCACACCGGAGACGGTCGCGCTCGAAGACGACCTGCGCGGCCACCGCCCACCGGCGCCACGAATTCCGTTGCCTACGGCAGCGAAAAACTTTGTCGGCCGCGATCGCGAGCAGGCCGCTCTCCTGCGCGAGTTGCGCGAACCGACACTGATCACGCTGCTCGGTGGACCCGGGGCCGGCAAGACCAGACTGGCCCGGGAAGTGGCGGCGCAGGCAGCCGAGCAAGGCCGTTCGGTGGCGTGGCTGGACCTCGCCCCGCTGCGCCAAGGCGACAACCTCGTCGCGGCATTGGCCGGTGCCGTCGGAGCTGATGGCGGTGGCGAATCGCTCGGCCACTCGGCCGAACTGCTGACCGGCGCGCTGCTCGTCGTCGACAACGCCGAGCACCTCGCACAGGCCGTCGTACCGACGATCGATGCGTTGCGATTCAAGGCGGTCGACCTGTCGATTCTGGTCACGTCGCAGCAGGCGCTGGGGATCTCCGATGAGCAGGTTCGGCGCGTCGGACCGCTGCCGGCTGCGGCCGCTGCTCAGCTGTTCTACGATCGCAGCGGCAGCAAGCAGAGCCCAGCAGTACAACGGATTTGCGATGCGGTCGACCGGCTCCCGCTGGGGATCGAGCTGGCCGCGGGTCTGACCCGAACGCTATCGGTGGAGCAGCTCGCGGCGCGGATCGACGACCGCCTCCGGCTGCTGGTGCGCGGGTTCCGTGACGCCGGGCCTCGTCATTCGAGTCTGCGTGCAGCCTTGGACTGGAGCCACGAACTGCTCGAGCCGCCAGTACGCACGGTGCTACGGAGGATGGCCGTGTTCGCCGGTGGCTGTGCGTTGGACGCGGCTGAACAGGTGCTCGCTGGTGACGGCATCGAGACCGACGAGGTGGCCGACCTGCTCGCCGTTCTGGTCGACCGCAGCCTGGTCACGATGGATGCCGACGAACGGTTCAGCCTGCTGGAGACTGTGCGCGAATACGGTCTCGAACAATTGCGCGCGGCCGGCGAAGAGACCGCCGTACGGAATCGGCATGTTCGGTGGTGTGTGGAGCTGGCACGGTTCAGCCGGCATGCGGCGACGCTGCATCAGCGGTTTGCCTTGCGCCAGCAGGTGACTGGGCGCGTGCTGCGGTTGGAGGAACCGAACCTCGTTGCGGCGATCGACTGGTGTCTTGCCGAGGGCAACGATCCGGCGCGGGTCGGTGAGATCGTCGCACCGTTGTCGTGGCACTGGCACTTCCGCGGCCTGATGGGTCAGGCGCGCACCTGGCTGCGGGCCTCACTCGCCGGGCTGACCGATCCGACCGTCGAGCGGGCCGCCGCTTTGGCCGGGCTGGCTGCCCAGACCCGATTCGCCGGCGGATTCGCCGAGGCTCTCGAGATCGGGCTGGAGAGCGCGACCATCTACCGTTCTCTCGACGACAAACGCGGTCTCGCGATCGCTTCCCAGGGATTGACGCTGACCAGCCTCGCGCTCGACGACGTGTACGGCGCATTGCGGTTCGGGCGTGAAGCGGAAGCGCTCACTCGCGATCTCCAGATGGGCGTCGTACTGGGGGCCGCACTGAACTGCAACGGAATGGCGTTGCGCCAACTCGGCCATCCGGCCGAGGCCCGGGCCTACTTCAACGAGGCGTACGACGTCTGGGCCGAGGTGAACGACGAGCAGGGCAAGGTGCTCGCCATGGGCAGTCTCGGCCTGCTCGACTTCCAGGCCGGAGACCTCGCGCAGGCCCACACCCGGGCGATCGAGGCGCTCCGGATCGCGCGCGGGATCGGGTACTCGACCGGGGTACTGGATTGCTTCGGTCTGCTCGCTGTCTTGGCCGCCGCAGAGGGCTCCTATGAGTTCGCCGTCCGCTTGCTCGCGGTCTGCGACCGTCAACGCGAAGAGATCGGCGCCCCCGTCTTCATCGCCGACCGCCTCCAAGCCGAAGCCGCCGCTTGGACCCAGTGCCGAGCAGCCCTAGGCCACGACACCGACCGAATCGCCACCCTCGCCCGCCACCAGGCCCCCGAGCCCCTCGCCGCCGAGCTCCTCGCCCTGTGACCTACCGGCCACGACGCCCCGGCAATTACTCAAGACCTCTTGTGCAAGATCGATCGCACGCTTCGCGGTATGGACGAAGCTTCAGGCGCCGGTGTCGATGAAGCCGTGGTGGGCTATCTCGATGGTTTCGGTGAGGACGTCGGCGGGGCCTTTGGTGAAGGTCGGGCCGGTCCAGCGGACGGGAATCACGTCGATGAGGCCCCAGCGGGCGACGACGGTGCCGTCGCTGGTCATGGCGGTGATCTGGCCGGTACGGCGACGGACGCCGGTGGCGAGGCCGGAGATCCATTTGGCGACGCGCTCGGTCTCTTTGGTGAGCGGGCGGGTGAGTTTGATGTTCGGGAACTTGAGGCGGGACGGGATCTGCATCATGTAGGCGTTGTTGCCGCCCTCGTTGCGTTGCTCGATCACGACCTCGACGCCGAGTCCTTCGCAGCTGGTGAAGAGGCCTAGGTCGACCTCGTCCACCTGGACCATGAAACGGACGCCGACCGCCGGCATCACGTCGGTTCCACTCATTGCTTCACCACATCCGATCCATCAGGGTGCCGGTTCGGTCCCGGTCGACCACCAGTTCTGCCTTGAGGCGGCGGGCGATCGGCTCGTACAGGCGCCGGGCGAGACCGTCGACGTCTGCGGCAGAGAGCGCTCCCCCGTTTCCCGCCGGCGTTGCCGCGGCGGCCGTCGTACTGGGTGCTGCTGTTGCGGGAAGTGCGGCGGGTGGGAGCGCGACCGAGGTTGTGCTGTCGTCGGCGCTGACGCTCTGGACCACGTTGCCTTCGACCAGACCGCCCGCCGCGGCAGACCCCGCGGCGGGCGGCCTGGCCACCGCCAGCGAACGTCCGGCGTCACCGGCCGGGGTGCCGGCGGTGGTCATACTCCCCTGGGCTGCCGCTGTGCGGGCAACGGCGGGTGCGGGCGAGCCTTCGAAGCCTGCAGCGCCGGATGGGCCTGCGTTGTCGACCGAGTGGGGTGGGAGGTACGTGATCGGCTGGGCCGGTGCGGCAGTGTCGTTGCCGGTCGCGGGTGCGAGCATCTCGGTGACGTCGGAGCTGAGAGCGCGCTCTCCGAGTAGGGGCACGGTTGCGCCGGCCGCGCCGGTGGCGTCTTGGAAGGCGCCGGTCACAACGGGCGGTACCGGGAGCATCTGGTTGCCGTTAGCAACAGGTAGGGCTCGTGCCAAGGGCGGTACGGCGGACGCGGAGCCCGACGAGCCGGCGGACGTGCTGGGACCGGGGATCGCTACCTCAGTGGCACCGGCGGCGGCTAGGTCTGCGGCTGAAGGGATACCGGCGACGGCCGGTGCGGAGGCGACCGGGAGTGATTGGGAAGGGAGTGGTCCGGCTAGTGGGGCCCCGAGGCCGGCCCGGCGACGGGAGAGACCGGCAGGCGCCCCTGCCGGAGCCGCCGGGCCAGCCGACTGAGAGGCCACCGGTAAACCGGCAGCGGTCGTACCGGGAGCAATCGCCTCGACAGCCTGAGCCGCCTCGGCCGAACCGGTGGTTGGCGCGAGGGTCGGCAGGAGGTGCTGGAGGGTTGGGACGGTGAGAGCGCGCCGGGCATCGGCGGGGAGCGCTGCGGTGACCTGGCTCAGTCCGGGAGCCGCGAGTCGCGCCAACGGCATTGAGGCTGCCGGAACACCAGCGCCTACGTCCGCTCCCCCGGGGCTGGAAGGTAACGGGGCCGCGCCGCCCGGGAGCGCCGTACCGGAGCCTGCCGAGGCGAGGGGAACGGGCGCGGAGGATGATCCGATCGCGGAGGAGAGAGACGAGGCGAGTGCGGGTGCTGCGCCGAGCGACGGCGCCGAACCCATTGCTGCGGCACGGCCACCGGCGAGGAGTTCGGCGAACGTTGGCTCACTGCCACGTGCCAAATCAGACACGGCGGAGCCGGCCGATCCCGAGCTTGTCGGAGGCCTTGCCAGTCCGAGCGCCGACGCCGCTGAGCCGAGGAGCGCAGTCCCAGCGCCACTGGACGAGGCCGCGCCCGGTGCTCCGAGAAGTCCAGCGGCACCGGCGGCAGACGCGCCGGGGGCACCGAGGAGTCCCGCAGCGGCACCGGAAGCAGGCGTGCCAGATGCGCCGAGGAGTGCAGCGGCGTCGGAGGCAGACGCACCGCGTGCACCGAGGAGCGCAGCAGCCCCGGAGGCAGGTGCGCCGGGTGCACCGAGAAGGGCCGCGGCGTCGGAAGCAGACGCGCCGGGTACGCCGAGAGGTGCGGCGGTGGAGGCTGGCGTGCTGCGTGCGCCGAGGAGCGCAGCAGCACTGGAGGCAGGCGTGCCGGGTGCGCCGAGAAGTGCGGCGGTGTTCGAGGTAGACGTGCCGGGTGCGCCGAGGAGCGGAGTCGCAGCGCCATCGGCACCGGCAGATCCGGTTGTGCCCAGAAGGGCCGACGCGGCAGCAGCGGCGCTGGGCGCACCGAGAGGTGCAGACGCACCACCTGTGCCGGAACCAGTTGGGGCGCGGCGGCCGGTGAGGGCGTTGCGGACTGCTTGGAGGACGCGGCCGATGGGGCCTGCGGGTGCTGGGGGCTCGGCGGACTCAGCAGTCGGGGCACCGAGGAAGGAGCTGTGGGGACGGACGTCGAGAGCCGATTCGGCGCCGTACAGGCTTGGTTGTCCGGTGCTGATCAGGTCGGACAGGAGGCCGCTGGGGGCGGCCGGGTCGAGCTGGTGGGCCATGTCGCCGGTGAAGGCGGGTGAGCGCCAAGACGAGATCCAGTCGCCGCTGGGCGGGCGCAGGGTGGAGGGAGCGCCCTCGGCTAGCTGGCCGATCATCAGTCCCCCTCGGTGATACGGCGGTTGATCTTCGAGATCTCAGCGACGAAGGCCTGCCGCTGCGGGTGTTCGAGGTCGAGGATGTCGTCCAGGCGCCAGTGGAAGTGATAGGCGACGTACGCGATCTCCTCCTGCAGGCGGCTGGTCGCGTACGTCAGGATTCCCCCAGGCGGCCACCGGCGATGTCGACGGCGAAGGACTGTTCGCACGACGGGCAGGTGACGGCGGCGCGGGTGTGACCTTCGGAGTTGATGCGGCGGTAGAGGTCCTGCAGGAACGCGACGTCGGAGGCGAACATGTTCTCGACCAACTGGGCGTCGATCCGCGGCAGGTCGCCCAGGCGGGTGATGACCCGGGCCAGCAGGACGACGGTCGTGAAGGCCGGGTTCTCCTGGACACGAGCGTCGTACAGGGGAATCAGTTCGTCGCGAGCTGTTGCCAGCCGCATCGTTCCGGACTTGTGGACGACGCCGTCCGCGTCGACGTACCCGCGCGGCAGTTCGAAGTCGAACTCGGTGCGCAGCGTGGGTGCCGCCGCCGGGGCGGGCGCGGGCTCCGGAGTGGGAGCCGCGTCCGCCACCAGCGTCGTGTTGTGGGCGCGACGCATCACGCGTACTCCATCTCGTCCCAGCACACGGTGAACTTCTCGGTCAGCGCCTCGGTCGAACCGGCCTTCAGTGTGCCGCCGAGCTCGACGTCCTTGATCCAGCAGTTGCGGAAGTTCAGCCGCTTCAGGGGCTCGCCGTTCGAGGTGTAGATGCAGACCTCCGCGGTCTTCCGGGCGCCCTTGATGTCACCTTGCATGACCGACTTCAGCCAGTCGGTGACGGTCTTGGAATCGGTCAGGCCCCGGGTCACCGTGAACGACGACGGCTTGGCCCGGCCCATCACCTGGCGCGAGACGAACTTGCCGTCCTGGGCCTGCTCGGAGTACGTGATCATGTCGACCTCGGCCTTCAGGCCGGAGACCTCCATCACGTAGGGCACCTGGACCCCGTCGATCGAGACACTGAACGAATACGCGGTCGCCATGTCCATGGCGTCAGCGAGTGGCATCGGAATCTCCCTTTCCTAGAAGGTCTGGTTACTCGTTGACGAGGCTGGTGCCGCCGGAGAACTGCGACAACTGGAAGACGACGAACTCGGCCGGCTTCACCGGCGCGATGCCGATCTGGCAGACCACCTGGCCGGCGTCGATCGCCTCGGCCGGGTTGGTCTCGCGGTCGCACTTCACGTAGAAGGCCTCGTCCGGGGTGAGCCCGAAGAGCGCGCCCTTGCGCCACTCGTTCACCAGGAAGGCGCTGATGGTACGGCGGATGCGCGCCCATAACGCGTCGTCGTTCGGCTCGAACACCACCCACTGGGTGCCGTTGAGGATCGACTCCTCCATGTAGTTGAAGAGCCGGCGGACGTTGATGTAGCGCCAGGCCGGGTCCGACGAGAGCGTGCGTGCGCCCCAGATCCGGATCCCGCGGCCCGGGAACGCCCGGAGCGCGTTGATTCCGACCGGGTTCAGCAGGTCGTGCTCGGCCTTGGTGATCGTGGTCTCGAGCGCGATCGCGCCACGGACGACCTCGTTGGCCGGAGCCTTGTGGACCCCGCGGGACTCGTCGGTACGCGCCCAGATGCCGGCCGCGTGACCGGAGGGCGGAACCAGGATGTTGCGGCCGGTCGCCGGGTCGAAGGTCTTCGCCCAGGGCCAGTACAGAGCGGCGTACCGGCTGTCGTATCCGGCCTGGCTCATCCGCCAGTCCTTGATCTGCTGGGCGTTCAGCCCGGGCGGCGGGTCGATGATCGCCATCCGGTTGCCCATCAGCTCGCAGTGCGTGATGACGGCCTGCTGGACCGAGTGCACGGTCTCCAGGTCGATCGCGCCGCGCTGGTAGGCGCTCATCAGGTCCGGTACGGCGACGATCGTCACGTCGTCGATCGCCTCCAGGCTGGAGAATCCGGTCCGGTCGGCGACGTCACCGACGTAGTCGGCGGCCCCGACCCCTTCGCCGGTCGCGGCCGCGGACGGCGGTGCCACCAGCGACTTCTTGCCCTTGGCAACGGCCTCGACGGCCGCCGACGGGGCCAGCTCCTCGACCTTGACCAGCTTGGACTTCGCGTTGACCACGGTCGCGACGTTGCTCGCCTTGTCCGCACGCCGGTCCGGGACGACCGGGTCGTACTCCTCGGTCGGGCGGCCGTTCGCGCGCACCGTCAGCTTGATCGCGCCCTCGGGAGCGTTCTCGGTACCGCTGTCGGCGACCTCGACACTGACATCGGGGCTCTTGCCGTTGGCGCTCTCGATCGCGGTCACCTTGTAGTGGCCGAGCGTGGTCTGCGGCGCACCGGCCGGCAGCTCCTTGGGCGCCTCGCCGTTGCCGGCCGACTCGCCACCGATCCGGATGATGTACGCCGCCGAGCCGCCGTTCTGGATGTAGCCGAAGACGGCGTGCGCCAGGTACGACCCCTCGACGAAATCACCGAACGTCTGGGTGAACTGCGTCCAGTTGGTGATCAGCGTCGGGGTGTTCAGCGGGCCCTTCTCGGCAAAGCCGACGAACGCGGCAACCGCGGTACCGACGCCTTCGATCGGCCGCTGCCCGGCCTCCACCTCCTCGACGTAGACACCGGGCGACAGGTAGGTCGGCATTTTCACTCCTTCGAGCTGGTCTGGGTCTCGGACTCAAGCGTTCCCTTCGCCGGTCGGCATGGGTACGTCCGCGCGGACGAGGCCAGGGGCAGTCCGCAGTGCACATTCGGGCACCACCGCTGCGATGCTCGAACGCCGGACGGAACTTCTGCGGGGCGGTCGGCACCGGTGGCTGGTCGACCCGGGGCCGATCAGCCAGCACCGCCACCGCGAGCCCCTCAGGAACTGCACTGCCTTCCACCGCACCGCCGCGTCCTGGTCACCAGTCAACGCAACAGCTTTGGCGACAGCCGGTCCGTCATTGGCACCTGCGGTAGCCAGGACAGTGTCAATGGCCAGGAACCGTACGTAGCGCAACGAGTGGTCAAGGAGCACCGTCATCTCACCGAGCAGTGGCGTCGCACGCCCAGTACGGAGGCGATCCACGCACCAGCCTTGACCACGGCAGGTGTCCCACTGCGAAGCATCGGCACAAGCCGCTCCAGCGAATCGCCCCTGGAGAACTCGGTCAGCAGATCACTGGCCGCCGGCTCCCACTGGGCTCATCGATCAGGCGACCGATCAGCTCATCCATACGGTCCACAGTCCAACCCTTCCTCTCCGAGCGGGATCACGCAACTGTTGTCAACGGGGGCCGGCCTCGATGGGGACTTGCTGATGCGGTGGGTGCCGGTGGGATCGACCTGGAAGACGAAGCCGTGGGGTGTGGTCCATTCGAGGGTGGTGGGGTTGATCCGGCGCACCTTCCAGCCGCGGGCGTGAGTCTTCACCCGGTGGCCGTAGCGGCTGAGCGGTGCGAGGTTGGTGGTGCTGGTTTGGCCTGGTGGGCCGAGGGGGTCGTAGGGCGTGATGTGGTCGAGGTCGATGGACTTGTTGGTTTCGCGGGTGCCGTAGGGGAAGAGCTCGACGGGGTGGGTGAGTTTGACGCGTTCGCGGATGCGGTCGGTGGCTTCGTAGCAGTTGACCGAGACTGCCTGGTTGAGGTCGATGACCGGCTTGACGATGTAGGGGTCATATCCGATCAGTTCGCCCAGTTGCGAGGCCAGTAAGGGGCCGTGGCCTTCGACCCGGATCACTCCGTCGCCGACTGCGAGGGTCTGGTCGGTGAGGTGGACATAGATCTCGGTCTTACCTGGGCGTGCGGGAGCGCCTGGCGTCGTCCCGGGTGCGTGTCGGGTATAGGCGTCGCGTTTGATCTGCGCGAGCCGACTGTTGAGTGCACGTTGTGCTGTGGCGTCCATGGGCTCGCCAGTGTCGGGTTCGCAGGCGTCGGCGGGATCGAACGGTTCCACCCGCCAGCGGTTCGAGTGATCGGGGCGGTCGATGGGGTCGGGCAGGGTGCTGGTGCTGGGGTGCGGCGCGTCCCGGTCGGCCTCATCATCCAACCCAGGCTCGACCATGCTCGCCGACCACTCGTCCCAATCGTCCTCGCCACACGCGTCGTGCTGTCGCAGCTCGGGGCCGATATTCCTCAGGGCCGTTGCACCGTCCGAGGTGGGCCTCAGACAGCGAGCACCTGACGTGGTGGAGCTCGGGGCTGCGGAGTTCGCGGTGGGTGTCTGCGGGGTGCCGGGGGTCGAGGACAGGGTGCTGCGAGCGGGAATCCCCGACGCAGTGGTGCTTGGCGTGAGGAGTGGTGAGGCTGGGGCATGGTGAGCGGGAACGCCCGAGGTGGCGGAGCTCGAAGCCGCGGGAGTCGAGGCGGGAGTCTGCGGGGTCGCAGGGCTCGGGGCCGTGGCGCTTCGGTTCGAAGCATGCGGGGCCATGGCGCTGCCAGTACTGGAACCCGGGGTGGTGGAGTTCGAAGGCTCAGGGACCGTGGCGGGAGTCTGCGGGGTTGCCGAGTTTGAGGCCGGGGCGCTAGAGGTGGAAGCCTGCGCGGCCGGGGCGGTGCGAGCGGGAGCACCTGACGTGGCAGTGCTCGAAGCCGCTGACTCGGAGGTGGGTAGCTGTGGGGTTGCCGGGTTTGGGGCCGGCGGGATCGGGGCTGGGGTGTCTGCGGGCGCCTGGGTGGCGGGGGCGGGGTGGTGGGTTTGAGAGAGGAGTTCCTGGGCGAAGACGGGGTCGGCGATGATGCCTACCGCTTCGGCGCGGCGGAACTGTGGTGAGCGGGTATCACCCAGGGTCTGCTGGGCGTCGCTGAGGGCGTGGATGGTGGCGTCGAACCGGGCGGCTGCACCGACCGAGGTGCGGATGTAGATGGTTTTGGTGCCGTGCTCATCGGAGCGACCGACGAAGACGCCGCGTTCGCGGACCTTCGCGGCGGCCTCGGCACGAGCGCCGTCGGGGTCGGCGTGCATCTTGGCGGCCTTGACGATCTTGTCCAGGCGGTACGGGGTGATGGTGTCGATGAGGTTGGCGACGCGGCCGTCGACGTAGCGGGCGGCCTCCTCGGACAGATCGAGGCAGTCGCGCACGATCCGGCACGCCTTCCACGGGGTCGCCTCACCCGACAAGACCTTTGCCCAGGTCAACGGGAACCGGTGACGTAGCGCCAAGGCATCACCGATGATCCCGGCACCGACCCGATGCGAGACACCCATGACGACAGCGAACTCGCCGATCGCGAACTCGAGGATCTCCGGGCAGCCCTCACCACCGAGTACCACACCACGCTCACGGCCCTCGAAAGAACGGCGATCCGGTCGCTGCGTACAGGTGCTGGGGTGGAAGCGGTCGGCGTAGACCAGGGCATGTTCGAGGACGCGGGCATCGGCCCGGTTCGACAAGGCGCGGTGCTCGGCGGCCGACTCCAGCAAGTCGGCCGTCGAACGCAGCGTCAGATCTTCGTCGAACACGTGTTCGACTTTAGACCCTCAGTCGACCCACCGCAAATCACTAAAGGGGCAGAATCCCTTATCCACAAGGGGAAACATCACACCGCAATCGACCACCTAACCGTGTAGGCGCTCGCCCGTCGTGGATAGCCGGCCAGGCGGGGCGACGTAGACCCAGTTCGGGCACCAGGCGTTGGCCTCGGTCAGCTGTTCCTCGAGGACTTCGTAGGCCGGGCCGGCTACCTGTGCGACGAAGGAGGCAGCGGTGGAGTGCGGGCGGTGGAGCTTGAAACCCTTCATCCGCTCGTGGTTCAGGTTGGCGACGAAGATACCGGGCCGGATGATCTCGGTCGTCCCGTCGCTGCAGGCGCCCCACTGATCGTCATCGGTCCACCAGGACGTGATGGACACCATCCGGACAAGGTGGTTCGGCATCGTGACCTGACGGTCGATGCGGTCCAGCAATGAGAGAGCGGTGTTGATCAGTTGCCGATTGACCTCGGCGATCGGCAGGTCCTCCGGGAAGTCGAGCTGGCTGTGGCGAGTGAACAGCGGCTCGTTCTCATACACGGCGACGTCGGCGTATCTCTCCAGATCCGTGTCTGGCAACTGGTCCGCGGCCGCGATGGCACGCCACTGATCACCCGGCACGGACTGAAGCGGTGGCACGATCGACCCGATCTCCTCGGGCGCCTCCCCACGCTCGACCGCCCGCTGAGCGCGCCGGCCGTTCCGGTGAGCCTCTTGTGCCGACGAATCCAGTGTCACAAGGTCTCCTTCGGTGAGTCCGCCGACATCTTAGGCCGGTGGGAGGCGGCCTAGTTTGGTGTATTCGTGGTCGATGGCGGTGAGGAGGTCTTGGGGGGTGACTGGGCGGGTGTTGGCGGCGGCGTAGTAGGCGGCGGTGACGGCGGCGGAACGGATGTCGCCGCCGGAGAGTTCGAAGCGGGCGGCGGCGTGCAGGTCGAGGGTGGGGTGGCGGGGGACGGTGGGGCCTAGGCAGCGGTCCCAGAGGAGGAGGCGTTCGGGTTCTTCGGGTTGGGGGAAGTGGATGATGAGGTCTAGGCGGCGGCTGAAGGCCTCGTCGAGGTTGGCCCGGAGGTTCGTGGTGAGGATGGCGAGGCCGTCGAAGGACTCCATCCGCTGGAGGAGGTAGGCGACTTCGACATTGGCGTAGCGGTCGCGGGCGTCGGAGACGTCGGAGCGTTTGCCGAAGATCGCGTCGGCTTCGTCGAAGAGCAGGACGCCGTTGACGCCGGTGGCTTCGGTGAAGACGCGTTCGAGGTTCTTCTCGGTCTCGCCGATGTACTTGTCGATGACGGTGGCGAGGTCGACGACGTACAGGTCGACGCCGAGTTCGGCGGCGATGACTTCGGCGGAGAGGGTCTTCCCGGTACCGGATTCGCCGGTGAACAGGGCGGAGACGCCGGCGCCGCGGCCGCCGCCGGGGCGCATGCCCCAGCCGCGGATGACTTGTTCGCGATAGCGGGCGCGGATCGCGAGCTCGTGCAGGCGGTCGAGCTGCTCGGGTGGGAGGACGAGGTCGTTCCAGGAGACGGCGGGTTGGATGCGGCGGGCTAAGCGTTCGAGGCCGGCGCCGTTCTGGGAGCGCGCGCCGGCCCGCAGTACGTCGCCGGTGACGAGGACGCCGTCGACCTCGGCGCGGGTGGTCGCGGCCTCGGCGGTACGGACGATCTGGTCGACGCCGAGCCGGAAGGTGCTGGTCTCCCCTGCGGCGTCCAGGTCGACTGATGCCGTGGGCAACAAAGCGTGCCAGAGCGTGGCGCGCTGCGATTCGGTGAGGATGGGTGGTTCGAGCGTTGCCGGTACGACGTTCGCCCAGTTCGGATCCCAGGTCGGTACGCCGGTGAGAACGACCTGCACGGGTGCCGCCGCGAGTGCGCGGAGTACGTCGAGAGGTGCGGATTCGACCGGCCCGGCAAGGATTCCGGACGACCGCAGTCGCGCGTGGCGGGCCGCCGTACGGGCGAAGACGATGGGGTCGGTGTCTTTGGGCAGCTTGGTGAGGTCGAGGGCGAGGACGCCTAGGTCGAGTTTGGAGAAGGCGGCTGCGGTTAGGCCGGGACCCGCGCTGCCGGGGCGGTCGCGGAGGTAGACCGGGCGGCCGGGTTGCAGGCCGCGGACGATGCGCTCCTCGAGTTCGCCGTACACGATGAGAGGTGCCGGGACGGTGACGTCGAGCAGGAGCGGTTCGGTGGCGTAGCCGCCGACCAGGTACGCCGTGACCGGGTCGGGGACGCGGAGAGCACGACCGAGGAAGGGCCGGGTTGGTGACTCGATCTCGATCAGGCCGCCTGCCATCAGCGGCGCGGAGACGTCGAATCGTCCACGGGCCAAGGGATCTGCGGCCGGTACGCCGAGGAGGTCGAACACCAGACGGGCGGTCGCGCGGCGTTGGGAGACGTCGTCGTTCAGGTAGCCGTAGAGCTGTTCGAAGCGCGCATCGAGGTCGGGTGCGAGGACCGTCAGCAGGATCTCGGTGTCGAGTTCGGTCAGGCCGAAGGCGTGCACGAGGCGGCGAAGTCGCGGTGTCGACCCGTCGACTTCGGCGGCGTCGGCTTCCGCCTCCACGGCAGCCAGACGGTCGGTCAGGTCCGGAGGCGACGTAGGGCGGCCGGCCAGGATGCCGTCGATCACGGCCGGACTGAGATAGAGGCCGCGGAACGCGTCGTCGGGCGCGGGATCGGTACGGCGACGCAGCTCGACCAGCACGCGGACCCGGTCCTCGACCAGGCTGAGCCTTCCGAGCAGGTGCCGCAGGTGCTCGCTCATCCGCGCGCGGCCCGCTTGCGGCCGACACGTTTCGGAGCGACGGGCGCGGGCCGGGGAGCGCTCTCTCCCGCGTTCTCAGCCGTGGTCTCAGGTGCGTCCCGATCGGACAAGGCGACGTGCAGCGGCTCAACGATCGCGGGCGCGGTCTCCTTCGAGCGCCCGGCCTCGATCGGCAACGACAGCACGACATCGATCGACGGCCGCAGCTCACCACCGAGCGCGGACCACACATCGGCGAACGACCGGTCGTGCTCCGGCGGCAGCCCGACCGACAGCCCCACCGGAGAAGGGGCCTCCGGCAACAGATCGGCCGGGACCAGGTCGTGCACGAGCAACGTGTCCAGCAGCTGCCCGAGCAGGCGGTGCTCGTCCTCGGCCCGCTGTCCCCACACGCTGAGCAGGTAGAACAGCCGGAAGATCCGCGGCGGCGTCTGCCGCGCGACCACCCGGCCGTCGTCACCGAACCGCGGCACCAGTCCACTCGACCGGCGCCGGGTGTCCTCGCGGATGTCGTAGAGGAACAGGTTCACCGCCGGGCCGTTGCGCTTGGCCGCCCACTCCTTGGTCGGCGCGTCGAACACGACCTGCACGCGGGAGGCGTCGAGCAGCTCGCGGCGCAGCAACGCGGCGAGGGCGGCATCGGCTTCGGAGATCACCGTGCCACGGTAAAGTCGCAACCACACCGGCGGCAGGTGCGCACGCGCCGTACCGGGGGCCCTTGGGGCTGCCCGTTCAGGCAGGTTGCGCGGTCGGGCAGGACGCACTGCCCCGCAAGCCGCACGTGACGCTCTGCCGCTCCCCTGCCACAACCAGTTTGCTGGACGGCGTGAGCCGTCTCCCGCGTGTCCCGACCGCCCTCATCACCACCGCCGCATTGCTCGCGGCGGGAATCGCCGTTGTCACCATCACCCGCGGCGCGTCGGCCGCCGATCAGCGCCCGGCCAGTGTCGGCCTGGTATCGGACCCCGCCACCATGGGACCGTCGTCACGCTCCACCGTGAGCAGCAACGGGAAGTGGGTCGCATTCGAGGCGCCGAAAGGCGAGACGCAGAGCATCTGGCTGCGCGACATCAACAACATCGGCAGCCTCCAGGTCCTGCCCGGCATCGAGGACCTGACGGCGATCACCCCGACGATGTCCGGCGACGCCGGCCTGATCGCGTTCGCCGGCGGTCGCTTCGGCGGTACCTTGTCGGATCCGCTGCAGGACGGGCAGTTCTACGCGCTGAACCGGCGCGATCCGGACCACACCGTCCTGAAACAGGTCACCGGGGGCGCCGGCGACCTGCCGTACCAGCGGATGGTCCCGTGCGGGTCCGATGCCGACGACTGTGCGCCGAAGCTGTCCCGTGACGGCACCACGCTGGTTGCGCCGGTCCAGCAGTCGATCGAGACGAGCGTGCTCGAGATGACGGTCGACGGCAGGGGGATCGGCACCGACCGCGGGCTGTATCCGGTGCTGGACTTCGGGGCGTTCTCCACCAGCGGCGAGTCCACGGTGACGCTGAAGAACATCGGCCAGCTCCCGATCATCTACCCCGACACCGGTCCGGTGCTCGAGGGCGACGCACAGTTCACCGTTGCCTCCAGCACCTGTGCGGGAGTGCTGGCCAAGGATGCCTCATGCTCGGTGAAAGTAACCTTCACCGGCGGCCCGGACTGCACGGCCGAGGCGAACGGCGTACTGCGCTTCCCGGCGACGGCGGCGCCAGGCCAGACCGCGATCAAGGTCACCGGTGGCGGCGAGTGCCCCCGGCTGGCCGCCCTCCAGCCGCGTGCTGCCGCGGCCGCGGCCACCCCGGACTGCACGGGTCCGAGCCAGAACGCCGGCTACCTGCCCAACGCGGTTGAGCCCCGCCCCGGCGACGACGGTCACCCGCAACCCTGGTTCCCGCTCGACTCGGTGAACGCCGGTGAGCTCGACATCGCGGCGTTGACGATCCACAACTCGATGTCGGTCCCGTTGGTTCCCAGGCTCACCTCGCCCGGCTGTCACCTCAAACTTGTGCTCCCCGCGAACGCGTCGGCGGATGCCTGCCGGCCCGGCCGGCCAGTGGCTCCGCAGACGAGTTGTACCGCGTACGTCGAGTACAACCTTCCGGAGGTCGCGCCGTTCTCGGGCAGCATCCACCTCGGCGACACGGTCTACCGGATCGGCGGGCACGCCGCGCGGAACGTCATCGCCGCCTGGCGTGATGCCAGTGCCTCCGGCAACTTCGGCCCGGCCCGCATCGTCAGCGTGACCAGTGGGGCGAACGGCGTACCGATGGCCGGTGACGGACCGACGGTATCGGCCGACGGCCGCTGGGTCGCCTACAACTCGATCACCCCGTACAGCCGGCCCGTGCCCCTCGTCGGCTGGTACTCCCAGGTCTATCGCCACGACACCGACTCCGGCGGCGACCGGACCTATACGCCTGGCGAGACGACCCTTGCCTCCGTTCTGGGCAGCGGTGGGCTCCCACGGAGTACGCACTCGCCGTCGATCTCCGACGACGGCACCCGGGTCTCCTTCACCGACGATCGCGACTCACCCGACCAGGTCTTCGTCCGCGACATCCCCGCGCAGAAGACCGTCCTCGCCTCCGCCGGCCCGGAGGGGACCCAGGGCGGCCGCAGCTCCGGGAATGCCGTTCTGTCCGGCGACGGCTACACGGTCGCCTATGTGTCCGAGGCCGACCTCGGGGCCGGGTCCCTGGCCGGCGAGCGCATCATCGGACGCGATCTCACCAAGGACTTCGCCGGCGGCCGCGGGACCAACGAGTTGCTCTCGCCACGTCCCGATAGCGCCCCTGGCTCCGGCGACAGTGACGCGTTCATCGCGCTCAGCCAGGACGGCACCCAGGCGACGTTCGCGAGCACGGACCAGCTGGACAAGTTCAACGACGCCGACAACGAGGCGGACCTCTACCATTCCCGGCGCTCGGGTCACGTGACAACCACCCCGGACCCGGTCGACTTCGGCACGGCAAAGGTCGGTACGTCGGCCGGCCCGGTACCGATGACCGTCACCAACGACGGCACCACCGCGGTGCAGCTCGACAAGCCCGTCCTCATCGGCGACGAGTTCAGCGCCGCCGACGACCAGTGCGTCGGCACGGTCATCCGGCCCGGCAGGAGTTGCGCCTTCCTGCTCAGGTTCACACCGAAGGTCATCGGCCTCCGTGAGGGTCACGTCTACGCCCACAGCATCGGCGGCGCGTCCGTCAACTCGGGCAGCGCCGATCTGACCGGCCGCGGCAGCAGCGACGTCAAGATGCCGGGCGAGACCAAGCACGTGTCCACCAACAGCGCCGAGCATCGCGATCCGGCGATCAGCGACTCCGGGCAACTGGTGGCCTATCGGACCCGAACGAGCACCGGCGACTCGTCGTACAACCAGATCAACGTGCGCGACCAGGCCAACGCCGACGTCAAGCTGATCGGGCAGCACGACGAGGTCGGGCCGCCCTCGATCTCCGGGGACGGCAGCAGGGTCGCCTACGCGGCGACGGACCTCGGCGAGGCCGCATCGGCCACCAACGTGATGGTTGCCGCCGGCTCCACCAAGCGGCGGATCACCGGCACCACCACCGACCTGCGCTACCAGCGGCCCTGTGCCACGGACCATCTCGACTCGAGCTGCAAGCCGGACATCTCCGGCGACGGCAAGACGGTCGCCTTCGGCGCCAAGCTCGACGCGCGGGCCGACTGGCAGCTCAAGCCCATCCTGAAAGAGTTCGACGGCTCGTTGCACCCCGTCGAGTCCCTGATCGACCTCAGCACCGGTGGGACCAAGACGTTGCAGGTGGGCACCAGCCGCGCGATCCACTTCAACGAGAAGCCGTCGATCGACCCCGGCTCCGCGTTCTCGGTCACCGCCACCACCTGCGAGGGTGACCTGCAGGCCGGAGCGAGCTGCACCGTCGACATCAGGTTCGATGCGTGCGGCGGTGCGCACAATGGCGTTCTCCGGCTGAACGGCTCGACGCCGGAGGGTCAGGCCGCGATCGCACTGACCGCGAACAACATCTGCGTCCACCTCAGGGACCAGCCGACGCCCCGCGCGGCGGCGGACTGCACCCCGATCCCGCAGCCGGGCTACACGCCGGCCATCTCGACCGGGACGACCTCCGCCGGGAACATCCTCGGCGACGCCGGCGACGTCGAGGTCGGCGGCACTGCCTACGTAGCGGTCAGCGTCCCGGCCAAGGCGGGCGTTCAGGACATCAGCTTCGTGTCCGGCTGCGACCTCGCGCTGGTCACTCCTACCACGACAGATCCGAATCGGCCGCGGCCATGCGTGAACGGTGAACGGCTTCCGGCCAACACCGGCTGTACGGCGATCGTCGGGTACCGCCCGACCGCGGTCGACCCGGCATCGGCGTACCTGACCACCCAGACCAACGCGGACGAGAAGTCCTACCGCTTCGTCGGTACCGGAACCCGGACCGTGGTCCTGACCAGGACCGATACCGCCGGCGACGGCACGTTCGCCGGCGCACCCGAGATCGTCAGCGTGGACGCGGCCGGTGCGGTGACCTTCGGTCAGCAGCCGTCGGTGTCCGCCGACGGGCGCTACGTCGCCTTCGCAGGCATCTACGGGCTCGACGACCCGCAAGCAGCCAGCCTGCAGGTCTATCGGCGGGACCGGACGACCGGAACCACGATCCTCGCTTCGCAGCTTGCCGATGGCGCCGTCGGCACCGACAACGCGTTGTATCCGTCACTGTCGGCGTCCGGCAATCGCGTGGCCTTCGAGACCGAGGGTGAGAGCGGGCCTGGGCTGGCCGCGCGGAAGGGGACGGCGGCTGGCCGCGCCGAGCAGGCGGACGCGCACCCGAGCCGGGTCTGGGCCCGCGACCTGTCGAGTGCGAAGACCATCCTGGTCTCCGCCGCGGCCGGCAAGCCGACCGAGGAGGGCGACGGCTGGAGCTCCAGCGCGTCCATCTCGGCCGATGGGACCACAGTCGGGTTCGATTCGCAGGCCGATGACCTGGTCGAGCAGCCCGGTAACAGTAACCGCGGTGTCTATGTCCGCTCCATCGATCCGGACTTCGCCGGGGCCCCAGTGAGTGAGCGGTTCAGCGAGCGGGTGTCGCTCACCGAGGACGGCTCTGTGGCCGAGGACGGCGACAGCCAGAGTCCCTCGCTCAGCGCCGACGGCGCGTTCACGGCGTTCGAGTCGCGGTCGGACCTGGTCGCCGGAACCGTGGACGACGGGCTGGTCGACATCTTCACCCGGCGGCGGACCGCACAACTCGTGGCGACTCCCACGGCGGCGGACTTCGGCGCCGTACAGGTTGGTAAGTCTTCCAGTGCTCGCGAAATGGTCGTGAAGAACATCGGGTACGGTCCGGCCGCGGCTGGTCCGGCCGCTGCGGCGGCACCGTTTGTTGCCGGTAGCAACGTCTGTGCGCAGACGCTGCACCGTGGTCAGAGTTGCGCGGTCGACGCGCGGTTCGCGCCGACCGCGGTGGGTCCTGCGACCGGGACGCTGACGCTGCCGAGCAAGTCGGGCTACCTGGCCGGGCCTTCGGCCGCGGTCGGTCTGACGGGTAACGGAACGCCGGTGCCGCCGGTCGCGCGCTTCGCGGTGACACCGCTCTCTGTGACGTTCCCGGCGGTTGAGGTCGGCAAGGCGTCGTCACCGCAGGCGGTCAAGCTGCAGAACACCGGTGACGTGCCGCTGAACGTGGCGGCGACCGCGAAGGGCGCCGACTTCGGCATCACGCTGGGCTCCTGTACGACGGTCATGCCGCGCGCGACGTGCGACGTACCGGTGACGTTCGCGCCGCGAGCAACTGGCGGTCGGACGGGCAGCATCATGGTCACGCCGACGTCCGCGGATCCGGCGGTGGCGAGTCCGGCGGCGGTGACGGTTGGGTTGAGTGGGTCCGGGACGCCGGGTACGGCGGTCGCCTCGATGACGGTGGCGCCGCAGGGGCTGGTGTTCGGGCCGCAGGTGCTGACGGTGCCGAGTGCGCCGAAGTCGATCGTCGTCACCAACACCGGCACGGTGCCGCTGACGTTGAGCGGGGTGTCGTCGGTGCCGGACTTCCGGACGGCCGTCGGGTGTGCTCCGCTGCAACCGGGCAAGACGTGTGTGATCGCCGTACGGTTCGCGCCGCAGCTCCTGGGCGCGCGGACCGGGGTGGTGCAGGTCAGTGCGACGTCCGCTGGTGCGGTGGCGCCGTTCCCGGTGCCTGTGAAGGTGTCCGGTACGACGTTGACGCCGACCCTGCTCGTCGATCCGCCGGTGGCGCGGCCTGGGCAGATCGTGCTCGCGACGGGTACGAACTTCCCGCCTGGGCGCCCAGCCGTACTCGGATGGGACCTTGGGCTTGGTGGACAGCCGGCTATCGCGGACAAGACCGGAAAGTTTGTCGCTCCGGTGCTGGTCTATCGGCGGGACGTTCTGGGGCAGCGGGTGATGACGGCGACTGTGTCGGGCCTGAACTCATCTTCCGGGCGGCCGTTGCCGGTGAAGAGTCAGCCGGTGCTGGTGATGCCGCTCAGCTACCAGCCGCCGGACTTCGTCCTCCGCTGGTAAATGGAACCGGCCCCCGCGTGTGCGGGGGCCGGCGGATAGTAGCGAATGAATCAGATCAGGCCCTCACGCAGCGCGTAAGCGACGGCGTGCGAGCGGTTCTTCAGCTGCAGACGGCTGGTGACGTCGTGCAGGACGTTCTTCACCGTCCGCTCCGAGTACGAGAGCTCCCGGGCGATCTCCTGGGTGTCCTTGCCGTCGGCCACGAGGCGCAGGACCTGCGTCTCGCGGTCGGACAGACCGGTGTGGGACAACCCGCGCGGTGCCAGCACGTGCCGCTGCATGCGCGACACCTGACCGAGCAACCGGCCCAGCAGGTCCGGCGGCAGGCTTCCGTCGCCGGCGGCGGCGGCCTGCAGCAGGTGCACGATGCGGTCGGCCGTCGCCTCGGTCCGCCTCAGGACCCCGGACACCCCCAGCTCGACCGCGGTCATCAGTGCGTCGTCGTCGATCGTGCTGCCGATCAGCACGGTCCGGCGGCAGCCGCGCTGCGTCGCGGCCCGGAGAACCTGGACCGCACCGGCGTCCAGAGCGTCGACTGCGACCAACGCGACCACTGGCGGGGCGGTGCGCTGGTCCTGCTGCGCCATCAGTGCCGTCAGTTCGGCGTCACTGATCAGCGCGATCTCCGGACGCTGCCTGAGTGCGTGCACCAGCCCGAACTGCGAGAGCGGGTCCAGCGCCTTCACCCAAACAGGAATACGTTGCTGCGTCGTCATGCTTGTCACTCCCCCAGAGCGTTGTTGAACGGAACGGATCGAATCCGTAGTCACACGAACCCCCAAAATCGTCGATTCCGATCGTGCCCTTGCACCTTCAGCCAGCCTTAAGAGCCGGTGACGGCCGGTATCACGACCCAACGCCTAGCGTGAAGCACCGGCGTTTCACCGGCGTCTCACCCCGATCTCTTGGCCCCGCACGCCCTGAAACACCCCCGATCAGGCCGCGCGAAACTGCCCTTCACCCTTCACGATGCACGAAAGGGCAGGTTGGTTGTGCCGGATCAGTCGCCGAGGTTGGTCAGCGCGCGCAGGGCGAGGCGGTAGGAGTCCAGGCCGAACCCGGCGATCGTGCCGGTGGCGACGCCGGCCACGACGCTGGTGTGCCGGAACTCCTCGCGCGTCGCGGGGTTGGTGAGGTGGATCTCGATCAGCGGGGCGGTCCGCTGGGCGATCGCGTCGCGCAGGGAGTACGAGTAGTGCGTGAACGCGGCCGGGTTCAGCACGACCGGGATCCGGCCGTCGGCGGCCTCGTGCAGCCAGCCGACCAGCTCGGCCTCGTCGTCGGTCTGTCGCAGCTCGACCTCGAACCCGAGCTCGGCACCGAGCTTCTCGCACTCGGCGGCCACGTCGGCCAGCGTCGCCGACCCGTACTTCTCCGGCTCGCGCGACCCCAGGCGTCCGAGGTTCGGTCCGTTCAGCACCAGCACTCTCTTGCTCACGGCGCTCAGCCTAGTGGCCGGATCCGTGAGAAAGCGCTCTCTGCTTCTCTCAGCGCGGCTGGGTACCGCTTGGTTGCCGACTGACCGCCGGAGATCGCGCTCCAGTTGCGGTAGCTCAGGATGCGCTGGGTCGAGAGGAGCTGGGCAGCGAGCAGTTCGGCGTCGAGGTCACCACCCAGTACGACGGCCAGCGCGTGCTCGTCGTCGTCCATGAACTCCCGCAGCCGGGTCGCGAGCGCCGCCGTACTGAAGACCAGCTGGTAGTAGGCGAGGACCTGCGGGTGGTCGTTCAGTCCAGTGGTCGGCTGCCGGTCGGCGAGGCCGCTGCGGAAGTGTTCGGCGAGGGTCTCGACCGCTGACTCCGGTGCCGCCTGGACCAGCCGCGCCGCCTCATGGCGGTGGTCGGCAATGCGGTGCATAACGAGGTCCTGCTTGGTCGCGAAGTACTTGAACAGCGTCGGTTTGGAGACATCGACGGCGGCCGCGATGTCGGCGACCGAGACCTCGTCGAAGCCGCGATCGAGGAAGAGCGCGATCGCCGCCTCGGACAGGGCGTCGTACGTCTGCTGCTTCTTGCGTTCTCGGAGTCCGGTCACGAAGTCATGTTAACCTAGGCAAAAGATTGACCGGGTTAATCTTTTAGAGGAGTGCGATGCGGGGTCTGGCGGAGGAGCAGGAGTACGCCGAGGAGTGCCGGGAGGCGCTGCGGCGGATGGTGAGCGGGGCGCGGGAGAACGTGGTCGTCGGCGAGGACACGTGGGGCGACCGGTACACGGCCGAGCGGCTGGGCTACTACCTCAAGACGCTGGCGCGGGACCTGGCCGAGGAGGGTGACAACCCGCCGTACTTCGGCCTTGTCCGGTACGGCGTTTCCTTGGCGGCCGACGAGCATCGGGGCCAGACCTACTACCTCGGCCGACGGCACATCTCGGACGCGATCGGCCGGCCACCGATGGTGATCGACTGGCGGGCGCCGGTCTCGACGACCTTCTACCAGGCCTCCCCCACCGATCCCCGCGGCCTGGCCGCCCGCCGCCGGTTCGGCTGGGCCGGGAACACGCTCACCAGCTTCGAGGACGAGCAGCTGGACGCGACGCGGCCTTCCGGGTCCGGGTTCGGGAGCGAGCTGGTACGGCGGGAGATCGAGCGCGCGCGGGTCGGGCCGATGCGGGACATCGTCGCGACGATCCAGCCGGAACAGGACGATGTCGTCCGGACCTCGTTGGAGGTTTCGGTGTGTGTGCAGGGTGCGCCGGGGACAGGGAAGACCGCGGTCGGGCTGCATCGGGCGGCGTACCTGCTGTATGCGCATCGAGGGCGGTTGCAGCGGAACGGGGTGCTGGTGCTGGGACCGAACCGCGCGTTCCTGCATTACATCTCGGCGGTGCTGCCGACGTTGGGTGAGGTCGACGTCGACCAGACCACGGTCTCGGAGCTGCTTGCCGGGCGGATTGCTGCTGCAGCTGTGGATGAGCCGGCCGCCGAGGTGGTCAAGCACGACGTGCGGATGGCCGAGATCCTCCGGAGAGCGCTCTACGACCGGATCTCGGTACCGGCGGAGGCAGTGGTCGTCCCGGACTCGTCGTACAAGTGGCGAGTCAATCAGCACGAGTTCGCGGAGATGGTCGCGGAGGCGCGCGCCGACGCGACGACGTACCTGATCGGGCGGGAGCGAGTGATCGCGCGAGTGGTGGCATCGCTGCAGCGGCAGGCCGAGGCGCGCGGGCAGAACTGCAACGGGGTCTGGCTGCGGAAGATGGCGCGGGCGGTGACGCCGGCGGTCGATGCGGTCTGGCCAGCGGTGAAGGCCGACGAGTTCCTGGCCGAGATCCTCGGAGAGCGCTCTCTGCTCTCTCGGGCCGCCGCTGGGATCCTGAGCGCAGAGGAGCAGGAGGCGATCGCGTGGCCGCGACCACGGAAGGCGAAGACCGCGCGCTGGACGGTGGCGGACGCCGTACTGCTGGACGAGGTGAGCGCTCTCCTGGAGCGCGGCGAGACGTACGGGCACGTGATCGTGGACGAGGCGCAGGATCTGTCGCCGATGGAGTGCCGCGCGATCGCCCGGCGGAGTGAGCACGGTTCGCTCACCGTGCTCGGGGATCTCGCCCAAGGGACGACGTCCTGGGCAGCGCGGACCTGGTCCGAACAGCTCGCTCATCTCGGCAAACCCCAGGCCGAGGTGGTCGCGCTGACGACCGGCTACCGAGTACCGGCTTCCGTGGTTGAACTGGCCAACCGGTTGCTCAAGGCGTTGCCGGTCGAGGTCCCTCAGACCACGTCCTTCCGCACCGACGGCCAACTCACGATCACGCCGTCCCTCGACGTCGTAGCGGCGGTCCGGAGAGCGCTCCCCCACGAAGGCTCGATCGGCATCATCGCCGCCGACCACCGGGCCGCGGGAGTAACCGAGGTCTTGAAGGCAGCCGGGATCGACGCTGTGACCCCCGACGGCGACGGCCGGGTCGCCGTCGTACCGGCAAGTCTCGCGAAGGGTCTCGAGTACGACCACGTGATCGCCGTCGAACCCGCCGAGATCGTCGAAGCCGAACCCCGCGGCCTCAACCGCCTCTACGTGATCCTCACCCGAGCCGTCTCAAGGCTGGACGTGCTCCACGCGCGCCCACTTCCCGAGGAGCTCAGCTGATCTCGCCGTACGCCGCGATCAGGAGGCTGGGGTCGGGAGCTTCGAGGATGGTGGGCTTGGCCAGGCCGTCGAGGATGACGAAGCGGAGGCGGTCGGCGCGGGTCTTCTTGTCGAGCTTCATGGCGTCCTGGAGGTGCGGCCAGGCGTCGGCTCGGTAGGAGACGGGGAGGCCGAGGGACTCCAGTACGGCGCGGTGGCGGTCGGCCGTCGCGTCGTCGAGCCGGCCGGCGGCCCGGGCCAGTTCGGCGACGAAGACCATGCCGATGCTGATCGCGGCGCCGTGGCGCCACTTGTAGCGTTCGGTGCGCTCGATGGCGTGGCCGAGGGTGTGACCGTAGTTGAGGGCTTCACGGCCGATCGCTCCGCCGGCCGTCGTGGTGCGCTCGCGGAGGTCGGCGCCAACGGAGTCGGCCTTGACCTGGATGGAGCGGGCGATCAGTTCGGAGGTGGCGTCGTACGCCGGGGTGGAGGCGCCGGCCGGGTCCTTCTCGACCAGGTCGAGGATGACGGGGTCGGCGATGAAGCCGCACTTCACGACCTCGGCGAGACCGCTCACATAGTCGTTGCGGGGAAGGGTTTCCAGCGCGGCGAGGTCGCACAGCACACCGGCCGGTTCCCAGAAGGCGCCGACCAGGTTCTTGCCCTCGGCGGTGTTGATGCCGGTCTTGCCACCGACGGCGGCATCGACCATGCCGAGCAGCGTCGTCGGGATGTGTACGACCTTGACCCCGCGCAGCCACGTCGCGGCCACGAATCCGGCCAGGTCGGTCGTCGTCCCGCCACCGATCGACACGATCGCGTCCGACCGGGTGAACCCGGCCTGCCCGAGCACCGACCAGCAGTAGGCCAGTACCTCGGCGGACTTCGCCTCTTCGGCGTCCGGGATCTCGATCGCGTGCGCGGTGAAACCGGAACCGGTCAGGTCGTCGCGGATCGCGTCACCGCTGGTCCGCAGCGCACGCGGGTGGATGATCGCGACCCGCTGCACACCCTCGCCCAGCAGCCCGGGCAGTTCACCCAGCAGATTGTTGCCGATGACAACGTCGTACGGCGCCGCCGCGGCCACCCGGATCCGGGTCGCATCGGAGGCGCTCACCCGAGGTGCTCCTGGATCTCGTCGGCGATCTCGGCCGGGGTCTTGTCGTCGGTCACGACGGTCAGCTTCGCGACTTCGGCGTACAGGGGTCGACGGGCTTCCATCAGCGTGCGCAGTTGGGTGCGGACGTTGCCGAGCAGCAGCGGCCGGGCGACGCTCATGCCGACGCGCTTGGCAGCCTCGGTGAGCGAGACATCCAGATAGACCACGGTGTGCCCGGCCAGATCGGCCCGGGTGGCCGGGTCGAGAATCGCGCCGCCACCAAGGGAAAGCACGACGCCGGAGTCAGCCAGCGCGGCGACGATCGCGGCCCGCTCCAACGCGCGGAAGGCCTCCTCGCCGGCGTCGACGAAGATGTCCGAGATCGGCTTGCCGGCACCGGTTTCGACGTCGGCATCCGTATCGCGATGCGGGACCTGCAGCCGCTCGGCGAGCAGGGCGGCGATGGTCGACTTGCCCGAACCAGGCGGGCCGACGAGAACGACGACAGGGCTCACTGCTCGGTCCACTCCCGCGGCGTGATCGTGGTCGGCAGCGCCGCCAGGTACGACTGGTGGTTGCGCGCGGTCTCGACGACCGAGTCCCCACCGAACTTCTCCAGCGCGACCTCGGCCAGTACCAGCGCCACCATCGCCTCGGCGACGATGCCGGCGGCCGGTACGGCGCAGACGTCGGAACGCTGGTGATGCGCGGCCGCGGCCTCGCCCGTGCTGGTGTCGATCGTGCGCAGTGCGCGCGGCACGGTCGCGATCGGCTTCATCGCCGCACGCACGCGCAGCGTCTCACCGGTGCTCATCCCGCCCTCGGTCCCGCCGGAGCGGCCGCTGGTACGGCGAACAGTGCCTTCCTCGGCGACGATCTCGTCGTGCGCCTTCGACCCCGGCGTCCGGGCCAGCTCGAACCCGTCGCCGAGCTCGACCCCCTTGATCGCCTGGATGCCCATCAGCGCACCGGCCAGCTTCGAGTCCAGCCGCCGGTCCCAGTGCACGTAGCTGCCAAGACCCGGCGGGAGCCCGTCCACGACGACCTCGACCACTCCACCGAGGGTGTCACCGGCCTTCTGGGCGGCGTCGATCTCGGCGACCATCTGCTTGCTCGCGTCCGCGTCCAGGCAGCGCACCGGGTCCTCGTCCAGCTTGGCGACATCGGCGTACGAGGGAAGCACGCCGTACGGCGCCTTGACCGTGCCGAGCTCGACCACGTGGCTGACGATCGTCACCCCGTAGGCCTGGCGCAGGAAGCGCGCGGCGACCTCGCCGAGCGCGACCCGGGCCGCGGTCTCGCGGGCACTGGCGCGCTCGAGGACCGGCCGGGCCTCGTCGAATCCGTACTTCTGCATGCCCGCCAGGTCGGCGTGACCGGGCCGCGGCCGGGTCAGCGGCGCGTTCCGCGCGAGCTCGGCGAGAGCTGCCGGATCCACCGGATCGGCGCTCATCACCTGCTGCCACTTCGGCCACTCGGTGTTCCCGACCTGGATCGCGACCGGGCTGCCCATGGACAGCCCGTGCCGGAATCCGCCGAGGAACGTGACCTCGTCCCGTTCGAACTTCATCCGGGCACCACGCCCATAACCCAGCCGACGACGGGCCAGAGCATCGGCCACATCGTCCGTGGTGACCTGGACCCCAGCGGGAAGACCTTCGAGTACGGCGACGAGCGCTTGTCCGTGCGACTCGCCGGCGGTAAGCCAGCGCAGCATGCCGCCATCCTCCCACGCCCGCCCAGCCCCCCGGACGCCGGTCTCACCCCGGCGGCCGCTCAGCGGCAGGTGGTGGTGGCGTCCGGGTTGAAGCCGTTGCGGAACTTGAGGACGGTGTCGAAGGTCTTCACGATCGGAGACTGCTCGCAGGTCGTGGACGCGGTGGCGGCGGACGCGCCCGCAAGCGCGGCGCCGGTGAGCGCGGTGGTAGCCAGGGCCGCCGCGGCCACGCGGGCGGCGTTCCGACGGAATCTGGTGGTCATCGTGCACTCCTTGCGAGTCGTTGTTCTTGTACTACGACCGTAGAAGTCGGTGAATGGTTGCACCCTGGCGCTGAATCCCGTCTTGGGGGTAGCGCTGGCACCACCATGGATAGGGTCTTGGCATGAGTGAGGCGTGGCAGAGCCGGGTGCGCGGGTCCTTGCTGGGTGGGGCGATCGGGGACGCGCTGGGGGCTCCGGTCGAGTTCGAGCAGGGCCGGGCGATCGTGGCAGAGCATCCGGAGCGGCTGCGCTCGTTTGTGAGCGGGCAGGCCGGCTGGCCGCCGGGGACGATCACCGACGACACCCAGATGACGCTGTTCACCATGGAGGGGCTGATCCGCGCGGGCGTGCGCACGGAGCGTGGGCTCGGGTTCACGGTGGCTGTCGTGCACCACGCGTACGACCGGTGGCTCGACACCCAACTGCTGCCGGGGCCCAGCGGTGAGCGAGACGGGTGGTTACAGGGCGAGCAGTGGCTGTACGCCCGCCGCGCCCCCGGCAACACCTGTCTGAGTGCTCTCACTGGCTCTCGGAACACACAGTTCGGTCAGCAGGCAGTGAACGACTCCAAGGGCTGTGGCGGGGTCATGCGGGTGGCGCCGTTCGGGCTGCTGCCGCAATCGTTCAGCACCGAGTGGGTGTTCGACGCGGCGGCGGAAGCGGCGGGATACACCCACGGTCATCCGACCGGAAAGCTGGCGTCAGGAGCCCTCGCGGCGCTGATCCATGAGGTGTGCCGGGGAACCGAGCTCGATGCGGCGCTCGACACGACTGCCGCGGTGCTCGCGGCACACGAGGGGCACGAAGAGACCAGTACGGCGCTCGCCGCGGCACGTCATCAGGCGGCAACTGCTCCTGGGCACGGCCCGGTGCGTGTTGAGGAACTGGGTGGAGGCTGGATCGCTGAGGAGGCGTTGGCGATCGGCGTCTATGCCGCACTCGCCTATCGGGAGCCGGAGCAGTTCCTGGATGCGCTGGCGCTGGCGGTGACGCACAGCGGGGACAGCGACTCCACGGGCTCCATCTGCGGGAACATCCTGAGTGCCCTCCACGGCGAGACCGCGCTCCCCCCAGAGCTCGTCTTCGCCGTCGAGGGCCGTCCGGTGATCCTCCAGTTGGCCGACGACTTCGTGCTGGAGTTCTCCCAGCCGCAACGCCTACACGGTCAGGCCGCGTGGCAGGCGCGTTACCCGGGCTGGTAGCAACTACTTCGGGTCGATGCAGCGCCAGCTGATGCTGCCGGACAGGCTGCCGGAACCGCTGACCAGCCGGGGCAGGTTGTCTCCCCCGAGGGTGGTCTTCACGTCCTTCCACTCTCCGGGGGAGGCATCTCACCGCGCTCTCACCGTCATTTCACGGGTGGTTCGATCGACATCTTGTGCCGGAACACGTTGCGCGGATCCCAGGTGGACTTGATCTGCTGGAGCCGCCGGTAGTTGCCCAGGTAGTACAGGTCGTGCCACGGCACGCCGGACTTGTTGTACGCCGGATCCGCCAGATCGGTGTCGGGGTAGTTGATGTACGACCCGGCGTTGATCGCGTTCGGCACCGGTGCCCCGCCGGTCTCGCGGTAGATGCCGGAGTAGACCTTGCGCACCCAGGCGAGGTTCTTCTCGTCGTCGGCCGCGGCCGTCCAGCTCGCGCACATGACCAGCTTGGCCATCACGTCGCGCTGCGCCGACGCTGTCGCGGTCGACGCGACCGTGTTCACCTTGCCGCCGTACGGGACCAGGATCAGGACCGAGCCCGGCTCCTGGTACGACGCGTCGGTCATGCCGTCGTAGATCGCGTCGAGCTGCGCGGGACTGTAGCTCTTGCGCAGGTACGCCGCCTTGTACTTCTGACGGTTCCCGGCCGGCGACTCTGCGATCGAGCGCTGGATCGTCGTCCGCAGGAACGGTCCCTCGCCCGCGTCGATCACCTGCGGTTTCGGGTCGACCCCCTCGACCATCGCCGCGTTGAACGCCTTCATCAGCTCGACCGCGTTCGGGGCCCCGGCGTCGATCTGCGTGGAGAGCAGGAAGTTCCCGGCCGAGGAGTGCGAGACCAGGAGCGGCGCGTAGAGACTCGCGTACGGCGAGTCCGCGCTGTTGTGGTGGGCGAAGAAGTCCAGCCAGTTCTGCAGGGTCCGGACGAACGAGGCCCGGGTCGTCTTCGTCCAGTCGTAGATGATGACGCTGGACAGCAGCGCGGAAGGTGCCTTGGGCAACGACTCCGCGGGGACGCGGCCGGTGGCTCCGGCCGAGCGCATCAGGTAGCGGGTGACCACGCCGAAGTTGCCGCCGCCTCCACCGGTGTGCGCCCACCACAGATCGCGGTGCTCGTTGTCCCTGGTCGCGACCACGGCCCGGGCCCGGCCCCGGGCGTCCACGGTGACGATCTCAACGCCGTACAGGTGGTCGACGACGGAGCCGTACTTGCGTGACAGCGGTCCGTACCCGCCGCCGCTGAAGTGCCCGCCGACGCCGACACCGAGGCAGCCGCCGGCCGGCAGCGTCACACCCCAGCCGTAGAACAGTTCTTTGTAGACGGTCTCGAGGATCGCACCCGCTCCGATCGAGAACGCCCGGTAGCGCTGGTCGAACGTGACTTCGTTGTACGTCGACATGTCGAGCAACACCTCGACCTCGGAATTGTCGACGAAGTCCTCGAAGCAGTGCCCGCCGCCGCGGACCGCGATCCGCTTACCGGCCCGGACCGCCTCCTGGACTGCCTGGACGGCGTCCTCGGTCGACGTGATCACCCGGGCGTACTCGGGCCGCGCGACGAACCGCAAGTTCTGCCCGCGCTGGACAAGGTCTTGGTAGCGCACATCACCGGACCGGATCTTGTCACCGACAGACCCAGCGGTGGCGGCCGTCGCTGTGGCGCGCGCTGTCCCCGGTACGGCGAGGGCGGCGCCGGCGACGGCGGTTCCGGCCAACAGGCCGCGACGACTGACTGGCATCACTTACCTCCAGAGATCGAATACCTCGACCCTAGAAAAGTCAGCGCCTGGCCCACATCAACCATCTGGCCGAGCGGCGCCATCCCCTATCCGGTGTAGAGCCGCTCCAACCCAGAGCCGACGAACACCCCGGCGAGCGCGCCGATCAGCATGAACGGCCCGAACGGAACCATCTGCTTGCGCGTCATCACCCTGGCCGCGATCAGCACGATCCCGACCACGGCACCGAGGAAGAATCCGCCGTACAGACCACTGGCGAACTCACCCCAGCCGAGCCAGCCGAGCGCGAGCCCCAGCAGCCCAGACAGCCGGACGTCACCGAAACCGACCCCGCGGGGAAACACGAACCACAGCAGGTAGAACACCCCGAACCCGACGAACCCCGCGATCGCCGCCCGCCGCAGCGACCCCCACTCCCCCGACACCAGCGCCGCGCCGACGAGCGCCAGCGCGACAACGCCGTACGTCGGCCAGATGATCGCCGAGGGCAGGAACCGCGTCCGCGCATCGATGTACCCGAGCACCGCCCCGGCCACCGCCAGTAGCAACCACGCCACTAACGCAGCGTCCGTGCCGAGCTCCCAGCCGAGCAGGCCGCCGGCGACCGCAGCGAGCCCACCACACCAGTACGCCGCCCGCGGTCCGGCCAGGTCGGCGTACGGGATCTTGGTGTCGCCTTCTTCCAGGAGCGGCTCCGGGATCCGCCGCATCAGCCACGGGGCGAGCACGAACGCCGCCGGCCCGCAGAGGACCACTCCGGCCCCTGCGGCGAGCAAAGCGTTGTCAGCCGACACGATCCTGGAGCCTAGACCGCCTGCGGAACAGGACAAAACCGCCGACGACCAGAAGGACCAGCGCGATCAGTACGGCGATCGTGCTCCAACCGGCTTCGTTGCGGGTGACGTACTCGACCCGCTGGTAGGCGTCGTCGGTCGCGGACTTGGCGAAGACGAAGTCGGAGGTGATCTGGCTCGGCTGGCGGTAGATGACCTCGAACGCGGTCAGGAAATCGGCCGGCGCGGACATCGCCGGGTCGCCGGCACGACCGGCGTACAGGAGGGTCGGTTGGAGGTTGGCGATCGGAAGGGCGGTCGGATCGACGCGGTGTGGGGCGGCGACGTACACGGTCACGGCCTGTGGGGTGGTCGCGCCTTTGCTGAGGCGCATCGGGTAGACGATCTTGTCCGACGCGAACCGTAGTCGCAGCGGCGGAGTCGACCCGGCCAGGCTCTCGTCCGTCGTCTTCGGGGCCAGCTTCGCGGCCACGATCTCCCAGCCCTCGGTGAGGTACGGCGTCAGGTTCGTCGCGAGGCTGTCCGGTACGACGTAGCCGTTCGCGGCGAGCCACTTCGTCACACCCGTCGGACCACCCGTGAGGCGGGCGATCTCGAACGGGCCGAGCGTCATCTGCTCGCGCACGTTCACACCACCCGGCGCGGCACCGGCCGACCCACCGTCGTTCTCGAACAGCTTGAGGCCACGGAACGGCCAGTACGTCGTACGCTCGACGACCTTCGGCTCCGTCACCTCCTCGAGCCGCGGGAACAGGTTCTCGTCTCCCAGCTCGAGCTTGGCCGGGTTCGGCACCGGCATGATCCAGGCCGCCTTCTTCGACGAGCCGTTGATCGCCATCGAGAGCGTGATCTCCTCGGACCCGCTCTCGTCGTACCGCACCAAGGCCTTCTCGCCCGAGGCCCGGGCCCGCGACTCCAGGCTCGGGAGGTAACCGCCGCAGGCACAGGCCCAGGCAGGCGTCACCCCGGCCGCCACGAACCCGAGCGCGATCACTCCTGCCATCCCCCGCCATAACCTCATGGCGGGAGACTCTACTTAGACGAAGGTGTACGGGGTGTGGAAGAAGCCGTTGGGGTCGTACTTCTTCTTGACCGCGCGCAGACGAGTGAGGCTGGCGCCGTAGTAGGTCGCGACGCCGCGGCGGGCCTCGGGGTAGTTGGCGTAGCCGCCGGCCGAGAACGAGCGGACGGCGCCGTGGCCCTGGTCGATGAAGGTTTGTGCGGCCTTGAGCTGCGCGGACGACGGGTGCGCGGCCGTGCCGACGTACCACTGGATGACGCCGAGCGCGGAACGCCACGGCCAGGCCGCACCACCGGCCGGCTGCTTGGCGGCCTGACCGCCGAGCGGGTCGATGATCGCGGCGGCCGGGAGCTTGGCGCGCGCTGCGGATTTGACGGTGGCGATCAGGGCGTTGATCGAGGTCGAGTTCATCGGGGCGCGCAGTACGTCGGAGCCGGCCAGGAAGCCGGTCCGCGGGCTGGTGGTGCCACCGCCGACGTACTTCACGGCCTCCATGTGCGTCTTCACCGTGATCGACCGAGCCGTCGCCTTCGAGCCGACGAACGACTCCAGCTGCGCGGCCGCGGCGGCAGCGTTGCCGGTGGTGGAGATGCCGAGCACGTGGACCGAGACTGTTCCGTTGCTCTTGGCATCGAGATGCAGGTTGCCCCACGCCGTACTGGGGGCCTTCTCGATGAACTTCTGCCAGCCGGCCACGACGGCAGCGGCCTTGGCCTCCGGCCAGGTCAACCGGAAGAAGCCGAGCTTCGGGCCGGGGATCGTCGCGAACTGGAACGACGTGACGACGGCGAGGTTCCCGCCACCGCCACCGCGCAGCGCCCAGAACAGGTCCGGATCGGACTTGGTGTTGATCACGCGCGCCTTGCCGTCGGCGGTGACCACGCTCATGCCGACCAGGCGGTCACAGGTCAGTCCCCAGGCGCGGGTGTGGATCCCCATCCCGCCGCCGAGGGTGAGACCCGCGACGCCGACGGTCGGGCAGGTCCCCGTCGGTAGCGATCGCCCGTGCTTGTCGAGGAACGCGTGAACGTCGTACAGGCGGGCGCCCGCGCCGACGGTCAGGACGCCGTTGCTGGCATACGTCATGCCGCGCAGCGCACCGACGTCGAGCTGGATGCCCTTGCTGATCACGGATGCACCGACGTACGAGTGGCCGCCACCCTTCGGCACCAGTACCAGCTTGTTGTCGCGCGCGAAGTTGATCGTGCTGATCACGTCGGCCGTCTTGGCGGCGCGCACGACGGCGGCCGGCTGGACCGAATCCCAGCGGGGGTTGAAGAGTTGGTGGGCAGCGGCGTACCCGGGCGTGGAGGGCATGAACAGCTTGCCGCCCTGCAACGATCTGGACAGCCGGTTCCAGTTCGGCGCGGCGGTCGCGGCCGCCATCGCTTCGGGGGCGGCGGTCAGGGCGACGGCTGCTGCTGCAGCGCCACCTGCCTTCAGAACGGTACGGCGGTCAAGCTGGCTCACGATCGTTGAGCTCCTCACGGGCAGCGGCCCTCATGGCCGCCAGAGGTGCCGGCGACCTACCAGTCATCATCTCCACTTGCAGAGTTGCCTGGTGCACAAGGAGATCAAGCCCGTTCAACAGCTCTGTACCGATCCGGTGCGCCGCGATGGCGAGCTGGGTCGGCCACGGGTGGTAGGCCACGTCGAACACCACCGGAGCGACGTTCGCGACGTGGTCCGCCCATTGATCGATTGCTCCACCAGGCACTGTTGAGACGCACAGATCGAACCCTCCGGTTCGATCGATCTGGGAAAAATCCGCAACCGAAGTCCGGACTCCCAGTTCGGCGGCCAGGTCGAGCAGACGTTCGGCCCGCGACGGATCGCGAACCACGAGGGTCACCTCGCTGACTTTCATGCTCCGCAGCGCGGCGAGCGTCGACGCCGCCGTCGCTCCCCCGCCCACCACGAGAGCGGAGTCCGCGACCGTGATGCCGCGCTCGGCGAACGCGTTCACCAGCCCCGGTACGTCGGTGTTGTACGCCGACCGGGATCCGTCGGCCTCGAAGATCATCGTGTTCGCGGCACCGATCAGCTCCGCGACCGGGTCGACCGTGTCCACGAGCTCGAGCGCGACCCGCTTCAACGGCATCGTCAGCGACAACCCGCGGACGTCGTCACCGAGCGACGCGACGAACCCGCGCAGCTCGTCCTCGGCCACCTCGAACGCGTCGTACCGCCAGTCGAGCCCGAGCTCGGCGTACGCGGCCCGATGCATCGCCGGGGACAGCGAGTGCGCGATCGGCGACCCCAGCACTGCACATCGGGTCACTCAGCACCGGCCCTTGTTGGCGGCACACCACGCTTGCAGCTTCGCGACGTTCGCCTGGTGCTCGGCGGCCGTCGTGGCGAAGGCGGTCTCGCCGGTGTCCAGGTTGACCAGGGTGAAGAACTTCCAGGGGCCCTTGGCCGGGTTGATCGCGGCCCGCATCGTGTCCTTGGTCGGCGAGCTGATCGGGGTCGGCGGCAGGCCCTCGAACTTGTACGTGTTGTACGGCGAATTGGAGTTCCGCTGCTCGTCGGTGGTGAAGACGCCGCCGCCCCGGCCGACCGCATAGTGCACGGTCGAGTCCATCTGCAGCTTGTCCCCGGCCGCGAGCCGGTTGTAGATCACCCGCGCGACCTTGGCGTAATCCTGCTTGCGGTTGGACTCGCCCTGGATGATGCTGGCGATGATCAGCGCCCGGTACGGGTCGATGTCCTTGGCCTGGGCGGTCTTGACGAAGTTCAGCGCCGCCGCGTTCTTCGCGTACTCCGCGGTCATCTGCTTGATCATCGAGTACGCGGTCGCGCCCTTCGGCACGTCGTACGTGCCCGGGAACAGGAAGCCCTCGGCGTTGCCGTTCGAGTACGCCGGCAGTCCCAGCGAGGCCGGTTTGCCCATCGCGGCGGCCGCAGCACCGGCCGGCAGCTTCAGCTTCGGGGCCTCGAGGATCTTGATCACCTCGGCCTTGGTCTTGCCGGCCGGGACGCTGAACCGCAGGACCTTGATCGACTCGTCGGTGTTCAGCATCAGCTCGAGCGCGGCCTTGGCCGACATGTGCTTGCGCAGCGTGTACGTCGCGGCCTGGATCTGCAGAGAGCGGCTGTCGTTGCGGGCCACCCGCTCGAACGCCTTGGCGCTCTTCACGACCTCCTTCTTCTCCAGCGTGTCCGCGATCGAGGAGTTGCTCTGGCCCTTGGTGATCTCGACGGTCACCACGCCGGTGCCCTCGCCCTCGTAGTCCGGGGCGGCGAAGACCTTCTCGAGCGCGTCCTTGCCCTTGCCGAAGCCGACCACGGCACCGCCCACCAGGGCGCCCACGACCAGCAGCGAGATGATCACCGCGAAACAGCCGAAGCCGCGCCGGGCGCGCTGCTTGCGCCGGTTCGCGCGCCGCTCGACCCGGCTCTCCGGCCGCAGCCCGAGGTCCAGGTCGTCGTCGTTGTCCACCGTCGGTCTCGTCACAAGGCCCTCCCCGGTGGGTTCCCGGTCTCCCGCTCGAGGTCGAGCGCGTGTTGCAGAATCACGACCGCCGCGGCCTGGTCGACCACCGCGCGCCGTTTGGCACCCTTCTTCCCACGCTCACGCAGCATCCGCTCGGCGGTGACCGTGGTGAACCGTTCGTCCACCAGGCGCACCGCCAGCGCCGCGTTCCCCACCTGCACCAAGTCCTGCACCTGCTTCGCCGTCTCCCGGATCTTCACCGCGGCCGGTCCCTCGCCCCCGGACAGGGAGCGCGGCAGGCCGACCACGATCTCGAACGCCTCCAGTTCGGCGGCGAGTGCCGCGATCCTACCCAGATCACCGGGCCCCCGGCGGACGGTCTCCACCGGGGTGGCCAGGATTCCGTGCGGATCGCTGCTGGCGACGCCGATCCGGGCGTCTCCGATATCCAGCGCGATCCGACGGCCGTATCTCACCTGGCTCGCCTCATGGACTAGCCCGTGACCAGGTGACCGACGGTGTACTCGACGGCGGCCAGCGCGGCGTCGGCACCGGACGCGTCCGTGCCACCACCCTGAGCGACGTCGTCCTTGCCACCGCCCTTGCCACCGAGCTTCTCGGCGGCGACGCGGACCAGGTCACCGGCCGACAGCCGCCACTCGCGGGCGGTGTCGTTCAGCGCGATCACGATGCCGGGCTTGCCGTCGTTCACGCTCAGGACGGCGACCACGGCCGGCTTGTCCTCGCCCATCCGGCCGCGGATGTCGAGGGCCAGCTTGCGCAGGTCCCCGCCGTTCACGCCGTCGGGCGCGCGGTGGCCGACGTACTGGACGCCGAAGACGTCCTTGGGGCTGCTCGCCAGCTCGGCCGCGGCCTCCAGCACCTGCGCGGCGCGGATCTGCTGGAGCTCCTTCTCGGCCGCACGCAGCCGCTCGGCCAGGTCGGCGACCTTCGCGGGCAGCTCCTCCGGACGGGCCTTCAGGTTCTCGCTGAGCAGCCGGACCAGCGCCCGCTCCTTGCCGAGGTAGTGCAGCGCGTCCATGCCGACGAAGGCCTCGACGCGGCGCACACCGGCGCCGACCGAGGACTCGCTGGTGATGGTCAGCGCACCGACCTGCGAGGAGTGCTTGACGTGCGTGCCACCGCAGAGCTCACGCGACCAGGGGCCGCCGATCTCGACGACGCGCACCTGCTCGTCGTACGTCTCGCCGAACAGCGCCAGCGCGCCCCACTCCCGAGCCTCCGGAAGCGTCATGTACTGCGCCGCGACCGGCAGGTCCTGCCGTACGGCGAGGTTCGCGACCTCTTCGATCTCAGACCGGGTGGCCTGGTCCAGCGCCGAACCCCACGCGAAGTCGAGCCGCAGGTAACCGGGCTTGTTGTACGAACCGCTCTGCAGCGCGTTCGGGCCGAGGACCTGGCGCAGCGCCGCGTGCACGACGTGGGTGCCGGAGTGCGCCTGGCAGGCCGAGACCCGCCAGTCGTGGTCGACCTCGGCGTGCACGTCGAGGCCCGGACGCAGAACGCCCTCGACGACCTCGACCTTGTGCACGATCAGGCCCTTGACCGGCCGCTGGACGTCGAGCACCTTCAGCTTCACGCCGTCGGCCACGATCACGCCCTCGTCGGCGATCTGGCCACCGGACTCGGCGTAGAACGGGGTCTTCTCCAGCACGACCTCGACGGTCTCGCCCTGCTCGGCCGCGTTGGCGACCACACCGTCGCGAAGCAGGCCGCGGACCCGCGAGTCCGTCGTCAGCTCCTGGTAACCGGTGAACTCGGTGACACCGGACTCCCGCAGCTCGCGGTAGCCCGTGGTGTCGGCATGCCCGGCCTTCTTGGCCCGGGCGTCGGCCTTGGCCCGGTCGCGCTGTTGTTTCATCAGCGACCGGAAGCCCTCGGTGTCGACGTTCAGGCCCTGCTCGGAGGCCATCTCGACGGTCAGGTCGATCGGGAAACCGTAGGTGTCGTGCAGCTGGAACGCCTTCGCGCCCTCGAGCTGGTGCGCACCGCCGGCCTTGGTCTCCTTCACGGCCAGGTCGAAGATCGTCGTACCGGCCGTGAGGGTGCGGCGGAAGGCCTCCTCCTCGGCGTAGGCGACCTGGCTGATCCGGCCGAAGTCGGCCTCCAGCTCCGGGTACGACTTCTTCATCTGCTGCAGGCTGACCGGCAGCAGCTCGACCAGGCTCGGGTCCTCGTAACCCAGCAGGCGGACCGAGCGGATCGCGCGCCGGAGCAGCCGGCGCAGGACGTAGCCGCCCTGCTCGTTGCCCGGGGTGACGCCGTCGCCGATCAGCATCAGCGCACTGCGGACGTGGTCGGCGATGACCCGGAACCGGACGTCGTCGACCTGGTCCACGCCGTACTTGCGGCCGGTCAGCTCCGAGGCCTGCTCGATCACCGGGAAGATCTCGTCGATCTCGTACATGTTGTCGACGCCCTGCAGCAGGTACGCGACGCGCTCGAGGCCGAGACCGGTGTCGATGTTCTTCTTCGGCAGCTCGCCGAGGATCGGGTAGCCGTCCTTGCCGCCACCCTCACCGCGGATGTTCTGCATGAAGACCAGGTTCCAGAACTCCAGGTAGCGGTCGCCCGCCTCCCAGTCCCGGTCCGCGCCGAACTCCGGGCCGCGGTCGATCAGGATCTCCGAGCACGGGCCGCACGGGCCGGGGATGCCCATCGACCAGAAGTTGTCCTTCATCCCGAGCCGGACGATCCGGTCGTCGGGCAGCCCGGCGACCCGCTTCCAGATGTCGATCGCCTCGTCGTCCTCGTAGTACACCGAGGCGTAGAGCTTGGACTCGTCGAAGCCGTAGCCGCCGTCGGCCTGGGACTTGGTGACGAGCTCCCAGGCGAACCGGACAGCCTCCTCCTTGAAGTAGTCACCGAAGGAGAAGTTGCCGTTCATCTGGAAGAACGTGCCGTGCCGGGTGGTCTTGCCGACCTCTTCGATGTCGAGCGTCCGCACGCACTTCTGCACGCTCGTCGCGCGCGCGTACGGCGGGGTCTGCTGGCCGACGAAGTACGGCACGAACTGGGCCATCCCGGCCACGTTGAACAGCAGGTTCGGGTCCGGCGACGGGAGCGGCGCACTCGGCACCACGGTGTGGCCGCGGTCCTCGAAGTAGCTCAGGAACCGCCGCCTGATCTCACTGGTTTCCATGGTGTTACCGGTAATCCTCACGTTCGTTGGCGGCTGCATCGATGCCCAGCGCGTCCTTGAGTTCTGCTTCCCGCTCGGCCATTCCCTCGCGGACCTGGTCACCGAAGTGCCGGACCGCGGCGGCGAGCTTGGCCGCCGACTCCTGCACAGCCTCCGGGGCGAGCACCTGGGCCCGCTTCTTCAGCCGGGTCACCGCGTAGACACCCACGGCGATCCCGATGATCAGCCAGAAGATCCGTTTCACCGCTTCCGCGCCTTCCGCTCGGCCTTCATCTCGTCCTTCACCCGGCGGCTCACGTCGCGGCGCTGGCTCTCACCGAGCGCCTTGCGCACGCCGTACGTGAACGCCGCCGCCTTCACCAGCGGCCCGCCCGCGGTCGCCGAGAACAGCGACACCAGGGCGGCCGCGTTGGTGGTCACCGTGGTCGCGTTGTCGGTGATCGTGTCCACCTTGGCCAGCTGCGCGTTCGTGGTGGCCACCGTGGTGGTCACCTCACCCAGCAACGGCACGCTGGAATCGGAGACGCCCTTCACCATGATCCGGGTCTCGTCCAGCACCTTGCCCAGCTTCAGGATCGGATAGGCGAGCAGGGCTACCAGGATCAGGAGCGCGAGAGCTGCTATCAGCCCCGCGACTTCACCGACGCTCATGGAAAACGATCCACCTCTCGTTGCGACCTCGTGGACCGCCCGACCTTATCGCGCGCCCATACAACACAACTCTTCAGGACACCATCCCCCACATAACAGTCCCCCACCAAACCGGCCGACAGTCCTACGGCGGCCTCACGCGACTCGCAGTTGGTGAACCCACTGGGGTCACTGGGCGCGGGCTCCACGCGTTGGGTGAACCCACTCGGTACGGCGCGGGAGCCGGGGGCGAGGTGAGGGTGGGGATCTAGGGTGCGGGGGTGGCGATCGAGTACACGTTGCAGCTTTGTACGGCGGCGGCACCGGAGGTGATCGGGCGGCTGCTGGAGTTGCCTGAGGTGGAGTGGCAGCCGCCGGTGCTCGCATTCAAGAGCGCGACCGGCCTGCGCGTGACGGTCCACCGCGACGGCCGGCCCAACTTCGTGCTGGTCGAGCCCGAGATCGCTGTCGGGTTCCGGCTCGACAAGTTCACCGACTTCGAACCTCAGTACGCCGAGCTCGCGCGGCACGTCGTCACCCTGCTGACCGCCGAAGCGGGCGACGCCGTACTGCAGCAGAGCTTCGAACGCATCCTGCTCCTGCGCCGTGGCGACGATCTGGCGGTCAGCGGCGGCTTCTGGCACCCCGAACTGCTGCCCTGGCCGTACGTCGTCCGAGCGATGCCCTACCCCGAGGACTAGTCGAAGGCGACGGTGAGCGCCTGGACCAGGCCCTCAGGAGTCCAGCTGATGCTCATGGTCCCGGTGCCGCCGGCGGCCCATTGGAACTGGCCGGTGGCGGGGTCGAGGAGGGTCATGGTTTCGGTGGGTGGGTTCGCGGCGTAGGCGGCGGCGATGGCGGCGCGGCCGACGAAGGGACCGGCGGGTACGCCGACGAAGGCCATCCGGGCGTCGGCGGCGAAGCGCTCGGCGAAGGTTGTCCAGTCGCCGGTGGTGACGGCGTGGTTGAACGCGGTGACGTGGTCGGCGAGACGGTTCATTTGCGGTTGCGGAGGATTTTGCGGATGGCTTCGACGCGGTCGGCGTAGGCGGCTTCGCCGCCGCGGCGGGTGGGGGTGTAGTAGTCGGTGCCGTCGATGACGTCGGGTGCGTACTGCTGGGCGGAGACGCCGCGGGGGTCGTTGTGCGAGTACTGGTACGACGCTCCGTGGCCGATCTTCTTGGCGCCGGCGTAGTGGGCGTCGCGGAGGTGGGACGGGACCGGGCCGATCTTGCCGGCCTTCACGTCGGCGATCGCCGCGTCGACGGCGGTGATGACGGCGTTCGACTTCGGGGCGAGGGCCAACGCGACGACTGCTTGGGCGAGGTTGATCCGGGCTTCCGGCATACCGATCAGCTGTACGGCGTCCGCCGCGGCGACTGCGACACCGAGCGCGGTCGGGTCGCCCATGCCGATGTCCTCGCTGGCCGAGATGACCAGGCGGCGGGCGATGAACCGCGGGTCCTCACCGGCCACGATCATCCGGGCCAGGTAGTGCATCGCGGCATCGACGTCCGAGCCGCGGATCGACTTGATCAGCGCGGAGGCGACGTCGTAGTGCTGGTCGCCGGCCCGGTCATACCGTACGGCGGCCTGGTCGACCGCCGTCTCCAGCGTCTCCAGGTCGATGGTGGAGGCTTCCTTGGCCCGCGCACCACCAGCGGCGGCTTCCAGGTAGGTCAGAGCCCGGCGAGCATCTCCACCGGCCATCCGCAGCAGGTGATCCCGCGCGTCATCGGCCAGCTCGAACTCGCTGTTCAGCCCACGCTCGTCGGTCAGCGCACGGGTGAGCAGCTCGCCGATGTCGTCGTCCGTCAGCGACTCCAGGGTGAGGAGGAGGCTGCGGGACAGGAGCGGTGAGATGACGGAGAAGAACGGGTTCTCGGTGGTGGCGGCGACAAGGGTGACCCAGCGGTTCTCGACGCCGGGCAGGAGGGCGTCCTGCTGCGCCTTGGTGAAGCGGTGGACCTCGTCGATGAACAGTACAGTCTCGACCGCGCCGCCTGGGCGGGCCAGATCGCGGCGGGCCCCGTCGATCACCTGACGGACGTCCTTCACCCCGGCCGTGACCGCCGACAGCTCCACGAACTTGCGGTTGGTCTGGTGGGACACGACGGCCGCGATCGTGGTCTTGCCGGTCCCGGGCGGTCCCCACAGCAGCAGCGACATCGGCTGGTCACCCTCGACCAGCCGACGCAGCGGCGAGCCCGGAGCGAGCAGGTGCTGCTGGCCGACGAGTTCGTCCAGGCTGCGCGGACGCATCCGGACGGCCAGCGGCGCCGCCGTATGGTCCACGTCGGCCAGGCTCCCGCCGCCTCTCGCAGGCGCAGGAGCTCCCGGCAGATCGAACAAGCCCTCACTCACACCCGAGAGCCTATCGACCCGCACCGACAACAGGTCCTCTGGGAGAGAAGACCAGATGCCAACTGCCACTCCGGCGCAGCAGAACATGGGTGGGAATCTGCAGCACGATCACACTGGCGACAGTGATGACGGGATCCACAGCCGGTACGACGTCCAGCGGCAGCGTGTAGGCGGTCACCACCCGAACCACAGCGTCGACGATCGAGATGACACCCCACATCACCGTGATCCGGCGCCAAGCGAGCCGCCACGCCGGACTGGTCTCCCACAGCTCGTCCATCGCGGCCGCCCGCCTGGGCAGCATTGCGCGGGTCACGGTGTAGCAGAGCGGCTGTGGGTGCCGGAGCGACCACAGCACCACCAATGCGAACGGCAGGCTCACCCACGCACCCCGGACGAGCAGTGCACGCGGGTCGCCACCAACCAGGGCCACGACTGCGCTCCCCAGTAGGCCGAGCACCACCGCCGTACCGAGAAGGTCTGCTCGGCGTTCACGCGCGATCGACACCACCGCGTTGATCAACGCGGGGACGGACCCGACCAGGAGTGCGACCAGAACGCTCGTACCGGCTGCCCGGAGGCCGTAGTACAGGGCAACCGGCGCCGCGATGTCGACGATCAGGAGGAGCGGACCCTTGGACGTGGAGGACATGTCCCCGAGGATCCGCTCCCAGCCGCCGGGCTCGCATCGCTCCGACGGCTGTCGTCCCTAGACCAAAGTCGAGGGTCTACTTCCTCTTCGCGTCGTCCTCGTCGTCGTCGGCCTCGCGCAGTTCTTCGGGGAGGTCGGCGTCATCGGCGTCGCGCAGCTCTTCGGGCAGCTCGTCCTCGTCGAACTCCTCGGGCAGGATCTCCTCGGCCTCCGCGCCGGACTGCGGGCGGATGGCGTTGCGAAGGCGGCCGAGGATCCGGTCGGCCTCGGTACCGAAGGGGTTGTCGTTGACCAGGTAGGTCCAGGTCGCGGTCGGGCGCGGCACCCCGGAGGCCGCCTCGTCCAGGCCGGAGTCGGTGATCGAGGCCTCGGTGAAGGTCTCGGCCGCTTCCTTCCAGGCGTCGGCGATCAGCGTGTCGAACGAGGCGATCGCCGACTTGTTGAACTCGTCGATCGGCTTCATGTGCACGATGCCGCCGGCCAGCGAGCGCAGGTGGATGCCCTCGCGCAGGTCGGCCAGGTAGGCCAGGTGGTCGGTCCAGCGGCGGTCCAGGTGGTGCAGGGCGATCCGCCGGGCGGCGTCCTTCACCTTGTCCTCGCCGTGCTCCTCGACCAGTTCGTCGTACCGCTCCTTGACCCGCTCGGACAGCTCGGTCGCGGCCAGGTCCTCGGTCAGCACCTTCTCGCGGGTGTCGAGCAGGATCGAACGCTGCTGACCGGTGAGGCGGTGGTACTGCCACGTCGTCCGGTGCAGCTCGGCGTTGGCGCCGTCGGCGACCCGCTGGGCGTGATCCAGGATGCCGACCGACTTGCGGTCGGTGAGCCGGCCGTGCTCGTCGGGGTGCGGGCGCAGACCGGACGAAACGGAGTACCGGATGACGAGCTCGTCGCCGAGGCTGGCGAAGAACAGCGAACCGCCCGGGTCACCCTGACGGCCGGCGCGACCACGCAGCTGGTCGTCGAGCCGGCGGGACGCGTGCAGGCCGGTGCCGACGACGTACAGGCCGCCGAGCTCGATGGCCTTGTCCTTGTCGTGTGTCTCGTCCTTGCCACCAAGGCGGATGTCGGTACCGCGACCGGCCATCTGGGTGGAGACCGTCACCGTGCCGGGGACACCGGCCTCGGCGATGATGCTCGCCTCCTCGGCGTCGTTCTTCGCGTTCAGCACGACGTGCGGGATCCCGGCGGCCTCGAGCCGGTCGCTCAGCTGCTCGGACTCCTCGACACTGTGGGTGCCGATCAGGATCGGGCGGCCGGTCTCGTGCACCTCGGCGATGTGCTCGACGAGTGCGACGTTCTTCTGCTCGACGGTCAGGTAGAGCCGGTCCTGGTCGTCCTTGCGGATGTTCGGCTTGTTCGGCGGTACGACGGCGACCTCGACGTCGTAGAACTCCTGGAGGGACTCGCCGACCACGACCGCCGTACCGGTCATGCCGCACAGCGACTTGTAGCCCTTGATCAGGGCCTGCACGGTGATGCTGTCAAGCACCTCACCGGAGTCGCTGACCGGGACGGCCTCCTTGGCCTCCACCGCCGCCTGCAGACCGTCGGGCCAGCGCTGCAGCTTGGCGATCCGGCCGCGGTTGTTGTTGATCAGGCTGACCTTGCCGTCGCGGACCAGGTAGTCGACGTCCTTGCGCAGCAGCACCTCGGCGTGCAGCGCGACGTTGATCTGGGTCAGGCGGTCGAGGTTCTCGTCGTCGTACAGGTTGACGGCCGGGCGCTCGGGCTCGACGGCCTCCGCCTTGTCCTCGTCGGCCTTGTCCTCGGCGTCCTCGGTCTCGGTGTCCGCGTCGCTGTCTTCGGCGGGTGCCTCGTCCTCGGCCTCGGGGAGCAGCGCGGCAGCGGCGGCGGCTTCGGCCTCGTCCCGCTCGCCGAGCAGCTTCTCGACCTTGTCCGTGCCCGCGTCGGTCAGCGCGACCGTGCGGCCGTCACCGTCGATCTCGTAGTCGACGCCGGCCCGCAGGGTGCGGACGATCTGGACGATGTCGTCGTCCAGCTCCTCGGTCCGGGTCGCCCCGGCCAGCACCAGCGGCACCCGGGCCTCGTCGATCAGCACCGAGTCGGCCTCGTCGACCAGCGCCACGTCCGGCGTCTGGGTCACCCGCTCGGGCACGTCGTTGACCAGGCGGTCGCGCAGGACGTCGAAGCCGACCTCGCTGACCGGTACGTAGCAAACCTCAGCCTCGTACGCCGCCCGCCGCTCCTCAGGCGTGGACGCCTGGCCGACGTGCGACACGGTCACCCCGAGCAAGTCGTAGATCGGCGCCATCCACTCGGCGTCGCGGCGAGCCAGGTAGTCGTTGACCGCGAGCACGTGCACCCGGCGGCCACCGATCGCGTACCCGGCAGCGGCGAACGCACCGGCGAGCGTCTTGCCCTCACCGGTCGCCATCTCGACCACACGGCCCTGCAGCATCGCCAGCGCGCCGACGATCTGGCCGTCGAAAGCCGACTCACCCAGCGTCCGCCGGGCCGCGTCGCGCGCCAGCGCCAGGAACTCGATCTGCTCGTCCTCGTGCAGCCCACCGGTGGTCCGCAGGTCGCTGACGGCCTCGGCCAGCTCCTCGTCGGTCAGCGGCTCGACGGACTCCTCCGCCTCGAGAACCAGCTGCGAGAGCCGTTCGTACGGGCTGAGGTCGATCGACCCGGGGCGCTGGAGCAGGCGACGAAAGCGCGAGGTGATTTTCAGAGCCATAATGACGGCAACGTACAGCCTGGCCGTGTCGTTCCGTGGTCCGGGTCAGCGTGTCTCGGGGGTCCACTCGTACGGCGTGGTGGTGGTGACGCCGTACAGGCCCAGTTTCTGCAGGATCGGGCGGGAGTCCTCGGAGGCGTCGACGCGGAGGAATTCGTAGCCGCGTTCCTTGGCCAGGCGGGCCCGGTGGACCAGCAGGCTGCTGTAGAGACCCTGCCGCCGCCACTCGGGCAGTGTGCCGCCGCCCCAGAGGCTGGCGAAGCCCGTGCCGGGGTGGAACCGGATCCAGGCGGCGGAGACGACCGGGCCTTCTCTTCTGAGCCCGTCCTCGACGAGGAACACCGAGAGGCGTTCGGGGAACATCCGCGCCTCGGCCGACAGGCGCTCCTCGATCCGCTCCAGGCCGTTGTTCCAGAGCGTGTCCATCAGTACGGCGATCCGGTGGAAATCGTCCGGCCCGTCGGCCTCCCGCAGTACTACCTTCGAGGGCAGTGCGGACGGCCGCTGCAGGATCCGATCGACTTCACCCAGGATCAGCGTCTCCGGGTCCTCCTGTGTGAACCCCGCCCGGACCAGCCGCTCACCAAGGTCGGCCGGCTCGTCGTACGCGTAGGTCTTCCACTCGAACGGCAGTCCGCGCTCGCGGAAGAACGCCAGCTCGCCGGCGATGACGGCGTCCGGGTTGTCCCCCAGTCCACGCGGGGTCTCGACGAAACCCGCGCCTTCCGGACCTTCGACGTACGAGCGATGCACCAGCCCGATGTGCTCGACCTTCCAGCCGGGGATCGTGTCCGCGTCCGGCAACCGGATGCGGCGGTGGAACACGTCGAGCAGCTCGTCTGGCGTCATCTGCTCATCGTGCTCCACCACCGCAATGGATTTACGGCAGTACGCGGCCCATCAGATCGAAGAACGCGTTGGCCAGCACCAGCTCGTACTTGTCGTCCAGGAGACCAGCCAGCTCGGCGACGTCGGACGGCGTCCAGTTCCAGGCGTTGATGCCGCCGGAGATGAAGAGGGGCTTCGTTCCGTCCCACTTCGCCACCTGGACGTCCAGTGCAGCCTTGTACTCCCCTGCCTTGCCTGGCGCGCCCCACTGGCCGGCAATGGGCAGACCGCCCCGGCGGACGGCGAGCAGGTCGCCGTCCCAGGTCTGCATGATGCCCTTCAACGGCGTGTACTTCGCGAACCCGCTGGCGATCTCCTCCGAGAGCACGACCCACTTGTCATTCTCACGGTGGCTGTAGGAGTACACCTGGTCCATGCCGGTACGGCGCAGTTGCGAGCCGGTGAGCTTGAGGAACTGGGTGAACTCGCTCGGCACCCACGAGCCCGGGTACGTGTAGCCAGCACCGGACGGTCCACACACCAGGAGGTCGTTGGCCGTCGCCGTGCGCTGGAAGTGGCTGAACAGGTTCGGACCGGTCTCCAGCAGCATCGGACTGATCGTCCAGTTCGCCGGGGCCTCACCACGCTTCGGGTCGTCCCACAGATCGCGCATGTGACGCTGGCAGTACTGGATGTTGTCGCCCTCGCCGAAGGTCAGCGTCAGGTAGACCTTGTTCTTCGGCTTGGTGATCCGACGTACCGGCCGGACCTTCTCCGAGATCGGTGCGGTGAACCCGGCATGCACCGTCCCGTTCATGTAGAAGTCGGCCGCGATGACCGGCGACCCGCCCTTCGACGCGAGGTCCACACCGTCCCACTCACCGGAGACGTCGTTCGCGAACCAGCCCATGTACGGCGCCAGTGTCGGCCACTTGGCGAAGTGCTCGGACAGCAGTGCGCCGGTCTCGCCACCAGGGGGTAGCCAACTCACCAGGGCTTTGGTGGCCACCACGTAGTCACGGAAGTACGCGAACGGTTCGATCCGCGTGGGCGCGGTGTCGGTGATCGAGACCAGGTACTGGTTCCACATCGTCACGGTCACCACGAGGGACGTCGTACCGGCTGGTGGGTCGAAGGCGTAGATGTAGTAGCCACCACCGTCGCTGAAGCGGTTGGCCTCGCCGCCGATGCTCGAGTTGGCGCCGTCGAACAGGTACTGCGCCTCCTCGGGGGTGTTCGGCTTGAAGTGCGCGATCTCGACGCCGTTCGCCTTCACCCAGACCTCGGAGACCGAAGGTCCCCAGCCGTCGTCACTGAACGAGTCCTGCCAGCGCACGTAGACCGGGCCCTTGCCGAGCTTGGCCGAGACGTCGAGGTCGTAGTTGCCACGGTTGGACGAGTCCCGGATCTGGCGGGTCTCGCGAGCGATCTCCTGCCACTGCACGTCCTCGACCGCGACCACCCGGGTCGGCGGAAGACCGGCCAGCAACTTGTGCGTGACCCGCGGGAACAGGTTGTCGAGCTGCCACCGGTAGGTCTTCACCCGGTCGTCGTCGAACTTCCCGCGCAGGTCCTTCACGATCCTCAGGCCGTGCGCCTTCGCCTGCTCGGCGTCCGCGACCACGCAATCCTCCAAGCCGGCCAGGGTGGTGGCGACGTTGAGGGAATCCGGTACGGCGGGGTCGTAGACGATCGCGCCGCGGACCCGGTGCCGGTACTTGGCGACCAGATCGAGCGGGTTCTGGTACGGCGTCGCCGGCAGGTGCATGTCGGTCAGCCACTTGGTGTCCGGCGTGCTCTGGGTGCCTGTGTCGTAGAGGAAGTACAGCTCCGGCTTGGTGCGGTTGACGATGCCTTGCAACGTTGTCAGAAGAGTCTGATCCTGACCACTGAGCTTGCTGGCGTCGCCGTAGTGCAGGTGCTTCGGGCGGTTGAAGGCCGGCAGCAGCCGGGCGGGGCTGCCGGACGTCGATGTGTTGGCGTTTGCGGTGGCTGCCAGGCTTGGGACCAGTCCGATCCCGCCCGCCGTCACCGCACCGCTGCCCGCCAGGAACGTTCGTCTCGAGACCATCGTGACCACTCCCCTGTCGCTGACATCGATGTCAAATCTGGCCGGACAGTAGCAATCCGGTGAGAGCGTGTACAGGGCTCGTCACACCGTGGCCGCGGGTTTTTGGAATCGTTTCCGATCGCTACCAGGCCTGGCGCAGGATCTCCATCGCCTCCGGCAAACTGATCCCGGCCTCGCGGGCGGCGTGCACGAACGCGGTCGCCGCGGAGCGCGTCCCCGCATCGTTGGTGTGACTGCGCGACGCGAGCACAAACGTCCCGTTCCGCCCCCGCGTCTCGATCATCCGCTCGGCCTCCAGCTCCTTGTAAGCCCGGGCCGCCGTATTGACCGCCACGCCCACCTCCGCCGCCAACTGCCGAACCGTCGGCAACCGGGTCCCCTGCGCCAGCTCCCCGCGCCGGATCAACCCGTCGATCTGGTCCTTCACCTGCTCGTACGGCGGTTTCGCAGCCGCCGGATCCACCGAGATGATCATCCGAGCAAACTACCGCCCCGCGACACCGGGCTCGGCGCGTTGATCAGTCGACGGCGGCGCCTCAGGCCGCGTATTCCGGGCGCCCCGACGGCTTGTAGACCTGCAGCGTGATGGCTTTCGGGAAGGCTCTCGAGTCGGTCAGGTCGAGCGCGAGGTCCGGGCCGTCGGCCGGGAACAACCGGATGCCCTGCCCGACGATCACGGGAACGATGAGCAGGTTCAGCTCGTCGACGAGGTCGTTGGCAAGCAGCCAGCGAACGAGCCGGCCGCTGCCATGCACCTGCAGTTCTCCTCCCGGCTTGGCCTTCAGCTCCCGGATGGCGGCCACCAGATCACCCGACAGGACAGTGGTGGTCGCCCAGTTCGCCTCGGTCGGTGTGGTCGAAGCGACGTACTTGGGCCTGGCGTTCAAGGCATCCGCGATGGGGCCGCTGCCCGGGCCCATCGCTCCCCAGTAGCCGGCGAAGAAGTCGTACGTGCGTCGCCCGAAGAGGAATCCGTCCGCACGCTGGTACGCCTGACCGACGTACTCCATGGCTTCGGCGTCGAAGTGCGGTCTGGCCCATCCGCCGCGCTCCATCCCGGGGTCGAGATCCGCATCCCGCGCACCGTTCGCCTGCATCACTCCATCGACGGAGACCTGGGTGTTGGTGATCAGTTTCATGGTGCTGTTTCCTCTTCATCGGTTGGCCGCTGCGCGAAGTAGCAGCGGAAGACAAGATCCAGGTGGACGGTCCCGTCGAGGCGTGATCGCGGTGCGAAGAAGGACCGCAGTGCCGCCTCGACGACCGGGCGGCCGGAGTGCCGGATCGCGGCGACGACCGGGCCGGCCGGCAACTGGGCGGCGATCGCGTCCTGCTCGCTGGCGAAGTCGACGCCGAACGCGATATCGGTGGTCGTCACCGACGTGAACCCGGCCTCGAGCAGCGCCTGGCGGGCCACGTCTGCGTCGGCGAGGTCGAAGACACTGTGATCCGGTACGTCGTCGTGGGCGGCGAGTGGATTGATCAGAGCTGCGCTCTCGGCCTGCTCGGGTCCGGCGCCGACCGTCACGACAGCGCGGCCCTGGCCGGCGGTCACCCGTGCGATCTCGGCGAGTGCGTGACGCGGGTCGGCGGCGTACAGGACGGAGTTGAAGGCAGTGACAACCTCGAAAGCGCCGTCCCTGAACGGCATCCGTTCGAGGTCTTCGACCAGATAGGCGGCGGTCGGGCGCCGACGGCGGGCATAGTCGACAAGCCCCGCGGCGGCATCCAGTCCGACGACGTCCGCACCGGCCTCAGCCGCGAGCTGGGCGAACAGGCCCGTGCCGCAGCCGACGTCGAGCAGTCGGGTGCCAGGCCGAAGGCGGAGTCGTTCGAGGACGCCCTTGTACAGCGGACGGCTACGGACCTCCGAGGTCTCCGCCCACGCGTGTGGATCGCTGCTCCAGAGGGCTCCCTGGGCCGTCACGTCCATCGGTGGCTCCGGCGGCAGGTCAGGATGCTGAACATGCCGAAACCGTAGAACCGGACCCGTCGTGCGTTCTTGAACAAACCGGGCATTCTTCTCGCAGTAGCCCGGCCCCGAGCACATACTGGCCACATGAGCGGCGTGCAGAGCTATCGGGAGGGCCCGCCCATCCCGACCCTGGGCACGCTCGTTTCCACGGTCTGGGTCCAGCAGGTCGGCCGCGACGCTTCGCCGTACATCCATCGACGTGTCCCGAACGGTGCCGTCGAGCTCACCTGCACGATCGGCTCCACGCCGCGGGTGATCGGCCCGCACACCGAGCCACTGGTGGAAGTACTCGCGCCGGGCACAACGCGGATTGGCGTCCGTTTCACGCCGGGCGCCTTCGTTGCGGTCGCGCGGCAGCCCGCCTCGGAGCTGGTCGGGCAGAGCATCGACGCCGAGGAACTGTGGGGCAGCTCGGCCGCTCAGCTCACCGAGGCGATCGGCACGGCCTCCTCTCCTCAGGAAGCTCTCGCGGCGGCGCAGCACCATCTGTACGCCCGCAGAGGCTCCGGCGTCGACCCGCTGGTGTCAGAAGCGGTCCGAGGCCTGATGCCGTGGCAGACGCCCGATGTGGCGTCGCTGACTGCGTCTCTGCACATCTCCGAAACCCAGCTACGTCGCCGCTGCCACATCGCCGTCGGACTCGCTCCGAAGGCGTTGCACCGGATACTGCGTTTCCAGGGCTTCCTGGCGCTCGTCCAGCAGGCGATCGCCCAGGGCCGTTCCACACCGGACGGCGGCCTGGGATCGCTTGCCCTGCACGCGGGCTACGCCGACCAGTCACACCTCACCCGCGAATGCGTCCGGCTCACCGGCGTGTCACCGCGCGTGTTCTTCGCCGAGACACAGACGACCTGCGCGTCCGGACACAACCACGCGGCATCTTTCGGCCCCATGCTTCGCGGGTCTCAGGCGAAATCGCCCGCGCTGTAGGGCTTTTGTTCGACGAGGACCAGCCAGTTGCCGGAGCAGTCGCGGAGGACGGCTTCGACGCCGTACGGGCGGTCGGAGCGTTCCTGGAGGTACTCGACGCCCTGGCCACCAGGTCGGCGAAGGTTTTGTGGCAGTCGTCGGTGGCCGGGCCGACGCCGTGCATCATGCCTTTGGCCATGATGCGGCGGATGGCGTCGGCGGACTCGTCGTCCATCGGCGGCCCGGGGAGCATCAGGGCGAGCTCGAGTTCGGGGTGGTCGGCCAGGTCGAGCGGCGGGGCATAGTTGCGGTCGGCAACATCCCGGGCACGGCGCAGATGGGCGAGCAACTGCACCGGTACGCCGTTCGCCATCCACCGATGGCAGTGAACTTTCGGCAGCGCCCGAAACACTTCCGGGGGTTGAAAGACTGGAGAGATGAGAGTCGGACAGGGTGGGAGCGGACCGGGCGCGCGGACCCCGGACGGTAGTGCGATCGAGATGTACGAGCAGGCCGTTGCTCATGGGGAGGATGAGCTGATCGATGCGGCGATTCAGCCGGGGAGCAGCATTCTTGAGCTGGGGTGTGGGACTGGGCGGATCACGCGGCCGTTGCTGGCGCGTGGTCATCAGGTGGTGGCGGTGGACGAGTCGGTGGAGATGATCGCCCGGGTTCCTGAGACCGAGACGATCCAGGCGACGATTGGTGAACTGCGGCTGGATCGCGAGTTCGACGTCGTCCTGATGATGTCCTACCTGATCAATGTGGCCGACGATGCCGAGCGGTTGCGGCTGCTGCAGACGTGCGCTCACCATGTGCGTCCGGGTGGTTCGGTGTTGTTGCAGCAGCAGTTGCCGAGCCAGTTGGCGAAGCCCGTCGTACGCGAGAGTGAGCGCGGCCGGATGGAGATCTCTGACGTTGAGCATCTGCCGGGCAACCAGGTGGCAGCCACGGTGACGCACACGATCGGCGGCCGGAGCTGGTCGCAGCGGCTGCTGACGCAGAACCTCACCGAGGAGCTGCTGGCCGGTCAGCTCACCGAAGCGGGTCTGCGGCTGGACGAGTACCTCACACCGGACACCAGCTGGGTGCGCGCTCGGCCGGTGGCAACCTGAACCCAGCGTGTGGACCCTGAGAGATATGACGACGATTTCGCGGCAGGTGGACCTCCCTCCACCTGAGGTCCGGGACGACGACCTGTGGGACGCCCTGCGCCGCCAGGAACCGGAGGCGCTCGGCGAACTGTTCAGCCGGTACGCCGCCGCCGTCCACGCGTATGCGGTCCGGCACACCGGCTCCTACGCGTACGCCGATGACGCCGTACAGGCGACGTTTGTGACCGCCTGGAAGCAGTTCAGCCACTCGGACCCCGGCCAGCTGCAGCACGGCAGTGCGAAGCCATGGCTGCTGACGATCGCCCGCAACGAGCTGCGGAACAGCGTCCGGTCCAGACGACGGCTAGCGCAGTTCCTGCTCCGCCAGCCGGCGCCACTGCATCACCCGGACCACTCCGAGGCGGTCGCCGCCCGGCTGGACTCCGAGAAATATATCCAGGCCGTTCGGGCAGCTCTGGCTGCCCTTCCGGCCCACGAGCGCGAGACCGTCGAGCTGGTCTATTGGGCAGAGCTGACGCTCGCCGACGCCGCAGCGGTCCTGGGGGTCGCCGAAGGCACTGTGAAGGCCCGCCTGTCCCGAGCCCGCCGCCGCCTGCCCGCCTTGCTGGAGGACCACCGATGAACCTCACCTCTCCCCCACCCGTCGAGCAACTCGACCCCGAGTACGCCGCCGACCTCAAGCACCAGCTGGTACGGCAGGCTCGCAACCGCAGGAACCGGTGGACGCCGCTCCGCACCTGGGTACCGATCGTCGCGGCCACTGCCGCAATCGCCGTCAGCACCACCACCGTCGTCGCCCTCAGCCGGAAAAGTCCGAGCCCGGCCGGGACCGCGGGCATCGTCCAGCTCGCTCCGGATCAGTCGGCTGCCGAGCCGACCGAGATCGGCCCGGCGACTGACGCCGAGGCCCGCGCGGCGGCCCGGCGATGCCTGGTGCCGCAACAGAACGCCTACGGATCCGCCAGCCACCTGGGAAAGCCGGCGGACGCAGAGACGGCCACCATCCTGAGCGCGCGCTGGATCACGACCGGCACGGAGAACAAACAGCTTCTGCAAACCTTCGTCACCAGGGACGAGCACTTCTGGTTCCAGTGCCTGGACGGCGAGGTGTTGCGATGGTCGCCGGACCAGGGCTGGATCGGCGCCTGGGCGAAGGACCCCGTGCCCGGCACCTGGACCTGGAGTGACGTCCCCGGCGGCGTCCGGGCGTCGTACTCGTTCCGCACGCTACCTAGCGTCGACCGGGTCGAACTACGGATCCGCGGTCTCGACGGCGCTTCGCCCTGGTACGGCGTACCGGTCACCGACCGGGCGGGATATGTCGCGGGCACCCTGCCCGGCGCGACCGCTCAGCACGGCAAGGCGGAGATCGACGTCCGGGCGCTCGACAAGTCCGGCCGGCAGGTCTGGTTCACGACCTTCGGGTGAGCAACGAACCGGCCGGGCCCTCGGGGGGTCCGGCCGGGTCGCAGGGTGGTCAGGTGGGGTCAGCCGAGGCCGTTGGTGCCTTCGTTGACGGCTGCTTCGAACTGGGCGCGGGTGAGCTTGGAGGTGTCGCCCATGGTCTTGGCTGTGCGGCTGCAGTTGACGGCGGGGGCGGGCTGGCCGGTGAGGTAGGCGATGGCTGCACTGAACGAGGCGCAGCGACGACCGTCCTCAGCGCCGGCCGGGTAGCCGATGGCCGCGTTCACACGGCCCATCTTGAGCTGGTCGGCGTACGGGTTGATGTTGCGCGCGACCGTCCAGTACCAGCGGGCGATCGGGGCGCTGTAGCGGATGTCCCGGGCGAGCTCCGGGTTGCCGACCAGGTTGATGCCGAAGTAGTTGCCGGCCGAGGTGTAGTTCGCCGAGCCGGTGAGCTGGATGTACCCGCGGCCGGCGTAGGTGCTCGTGTCGCCGGCCTGGTGGATGTTGTACTCCAGGCGGGACTCGTGGGCCAGCGTCGCCAGGAAGGCGGCCCGCCGGTACGGCGTGTTGATGTTCGCGTCACGCATCGCCTGGTTCAGCGACGGCAACCCTGCCTCGACGGTCGACTGGACCCCGACCCGGCCGGGGAACATCGCCGTCAGGTCGGCGTACGTGATGTCACCGGTCTGCGGCGGGTTCGGATCACCACCGCACTCGGCGACGCCGGGGAGCTTGTCCTCCGGGACCGAGATGTACACGACTGTCACATACCCGCCGAGCGCGGGCACATGCGCCCACCACTCGCTGGTCCCTTCGGAGGTGGTGACGCGGTCACCGTGTTTCTGGCAGTCGACGTCGATCGACGTCGGCCCGGGCAGCGTCGTGACGACGGCCGCGGACAGGTAGGCGTCGGCGCGGACGTTCACCCCGCTGCCGTACGTCGAGAAGACCGCCGCGTGCGCGGGGGTAGCGGTGACCAGACCGGCGGCCACGATGCCGAGGCCGGCGAGAAGGGTGGTGAAGCGGCGAAGGACCATGTGGGAGCTCCTGGGGCGGAGGGAAGGGCGGGATCTGGTGAAATGTTTCCTGCGAACCACACGCAGTGGTTACTTTCCGCCGGATCCCGCCGCTTCTCAACCCTTTCGACCCTGATGCATCAGCCCACGGTGCCGGGGGCTCCAGGAACCGCGGCCAGCGCGTCGAACTGGGCCCGGGTGAGCTTGGAGGTGTCGCCCATGGTCTTGGCGGTGCGGCTGCAGTTGACCGCGGGGGCCGGTGCGCCGGACAGGTAGGCGATGGCGGCGCGGAACGAGTCGCAGCGACGCTGGTCCTCGGCGCCGGCCGGGTAGCCGATCGCCGCGTTCACACGGCCCATCTTGAGCTGGTCGGCGTAAGGGTTGATGTTGCGCGCGACGGTCCAGTACCAGCGGGCGATCTGCGCGCTGTAGCGGATGTCGCGCGCCAGCTCGGGGTTGTTGATCAGGTCGACGCCGAGCCACTGACCGGCAGGACGGTAGTTGAAGTCGCCGGTCAGCTGGATGTAGCCGCGGCCGCCGTACAGGCGGGTGTCGCCGATCTCGCGGATGTTGTACTCCAGCCGCGACTCGTGCACCAGCGTCGCGAGGAACGCGGCCTTGCGGTAGACCGTGTTGATCTGCGCGTCCCGCATCGCCTGGTTCAGCGACGGCAGCCCCTGCTGCACGAGACTCGGGTTCGCGATCCGCGAACCGAACATCGCCTGGACGTCGGCCAGCGTGATGTCACCGGTCTGCGGCGGGTCCTGTGGGCAATCCGGTACGCCGGGAAGCTTCGTGCCGGTGGTGTCGATGTACGCGACCGTGGCGTAGCCGCCGTGGGCCGGCAGATGGGCCCACCAGGTGGTGGTCCGGGAACCGACGGTCACCGAGTCGCCGGACTTCTGGCAGTCGACCTCGACCGAGGTCGGGCCGGCCAGCACCTTGACGACCGACGCGGACAGATAGGCGTCGGACCGGATGTTCAGATTGGTCGCGGTGGTCTGGAAGGCCGCGGCGTACGCCGGAACGGTGATCGCGAAACTTCCGGCGGCAACCGCGACGACGGACGCGAGAACGCGCTTGAGCATGGCAGCTCCTGGGCGGGAGAAGGGGCGGGTACGGCGACCGTCAGGTCACCGCACCGCCACCGTCCCACCGCGGCCAGGGCGTTGCTCAAGTACGCAACGGCGTCAGGCCTTCTTGGCCTCAGGCTTCGTCTTGTCCTCGGGCTTGGCGTCGACACCGGCTTCCTTGCGCTGCGCCGGGGTGATCGGCGCCGGGGCCGCGGTCAGCGGGTCGAACCCACCGCCGGACTTCGGGAACGCGATCACGTCGCGGATCGACTCCGTGCCGGCCAGCAGCGCGGTGATCCGGTCCCAGCCGAACGCGATCCCGCCGTGCGGCGGCGCGCCGAACTTGAACGCGTCGAGCAGGAAGCCGAACTTCTCGGTCGCCTCCTCGTCGGTCAGGCCCATCACCTTGAAGACTCGCTTCTGCACGTCCTCGCGGTGGATACGGATCGACCCGCCACCGATCTCGTTGCCGTTGCAGACGATGTCGTAGGCGTAGGCCAGCGCGTTGCCCGGGTCGGTGTCGAAGGTGTCCAGCGAGTCCGGCTTCGGCGAGGTGAAGGCGTGGTGGACGGCCGTCCACGCACCCGAACCCACCGCGACGTCACCGGCGGCGGTCGCTTCGTCGGCCGGCTCGAACAGCGGCGCGTCGACGACCCACAGGAACGACCAGGCCGACTCATCGATCAGGCCGCCGCGGCGGCCGATCTCCAGCCGGGCCGCGCCGAGCAACGCCCGCGACGACTTGACCGGACCGGCGGCGAAGAAGATGCAGTCGCCCGGCTTCGCACCGACGTGGTCGGCCAGCCCTGCCCGCTCTTCCTCCGACAGGTTCTTCGCGACCGGACCGCCGAGCTCGCCGTCCTGGCCCACGAGCACATACGCGAGGCCCTTGGCGCCGCGCTGCTTCGCCCACTCCTGCCAGGCGTCCAGCTGCTTACGCGGCTGGTCCGCACCACCTGGCATCACGACAGCACCGACGTACGGCGCCTGGAAGACCCGGAACGGGGTGTCCTTGAAGTACTCGGTGCACTCGACGAGCTCCAGGCCCATCCGCAGGTCGGGCTTGTCGGAGCCGAACCGCGCCATCGCCTCGGCGTACGTCATCCGCGGGATCGGGGTCTGAACGTCGTACCCGATCAGCTTCCAGAGCGCGGCCAGCACCTCTTCGGCCAGCGCGATGACGTCGTCCTGGTCGACGAAGCTCATCTCGATGTCGAGCTGGGTGAACTCCGGCTGCCGGTCGGCGCGGAAGTCCTCGTCGCGGTAGCACCGGGCGATCTGGTAGTACCGCTCCATGCCGGCCACCATCAGCAGCTGCTTGAACAGCTGCGGCGACTGGGGCAGCGCGTACCACGAGCCCGGCTGCAGACGCGCCGGGACCAGGAAGTCCCGCGCGCCTTCCGGCGTCGACTTGGTCAGCGTCGGCGTCTCGATCTCGACGAAGTCGTGGTTCGCCAGTACGTCGCGCGCCGCCTTGTTCACCTGGCTGCGCAGCCGCAGTGCCGCACCCGGGCCCTGACGACGCAGGTCGAGGTAGCGGTACTTGAGCCGGACCTCTTCGTTCACCGGGGTCGCGTGGTGCTCCTCGACGGGGAACGGCAGCGGGTCGGCGGAGTTCAGCACCTCCACCTCGGAGGCGATGACCTCGATCGCACCGGTCGGCAGGTTCGGGTTCGCGTTGCCCTCCGGCCGCGTGCTCACCTCGCCGACGATCTTCAGGCAGAACTCCGAGCGCAGCGGCCCGGCGACCTCCTCGTCGCGGATGACGACCTGGACCGTGCCGCTGGAGTCGCGCAGGTCGATGAACGCCACGCCGCCGTGATCACGCCGCCGCGCCACCCAGCCCGCCAGCGTGACGGTCTGGCCGGCGTGCTCAGCACGCAACGAGCCTGCGGAATGGGTACGGATCACGAGTTCTCCTGGATGGTGTCGATGCTGGGTCGTACGTCGGCCGCGGGAGGTGTCCACGTGGCAGGGTCGGCGGGCGTCTGCTCGCCACTGCGGATGTCCTTGATCTCGGGACCGTTCTCGGTGCTGAACAGCACGAACGGGATCCCGCGCCGATCGGCGAACTTGATCTGCTTGCCGAACTTCGCCGCCGCCGGTGCCACCTCGACCGGGATCCCCCGGCCCCGCAGCTGCGCCGCGGTCCGCATGGCCTCGGCCCGGTCCTCCTCGGCGTTCAACGCGACCAGTACGGCGGTCGGCGTACTGCGGCTGCCCTTGAGCAGCCCCTGGCTGATCAGCCGGTGCACCAGGCGGGAGACGCCGATCGAGATGCCCACACCCGGGTACGTCGTCCTGCCGTCGGAGGCGAGAGCGTCGTACCGGCCACCGCCGCCGACGGAGCCGAAGGACTCCTGACCGACCAGGTAGATCTCGTAGACCGCACCGGTGTAGTAGTCCAGGCCGCGCGCGATCCGCAGGTCGGCCAGCAGCAGACCGGGCGCGTGCTCGGTCGCGGCCGCCATCACCTGGCTGAGCTGCTCGAGGCCCTCGTCCAGCGTCGGGTGCTCGACACCCAGCGCGCGGACCTGCTCGACGAACGACGTGTCGGTGCTGGAGATGTCGGCCAACTGAACCGCCAGCCGCGCCTGCTTGTCGGTCGCACCGGACTCGACCAGGCGCTCGACCACCTTCTCCGGGCCGATCTTGTCGATCTTGTCGACGATCCGGAGCACGGTGGTGACGTCGTCCAGGCCGAGACCGCGGTAGAAGCCCTCGGGGATCTTGCGGTTGTTCACCTTGATCACGAACTCGGGCACCGGCAGCCTGCGCAGCGCGTCCGCGATCACCAGCGGCAGCTCAACCTCGTAGTGGTTCGGCAGCTCACCACTGTCGACGATGTCGATGTCGGCCTGGGTGAACTCGCGGTACCGGCCCTCCTGCGGGCGCTCACCCCGCCAGACCTTCTGGATCTGGTAGCGGCGGAACGGGAACGCCAGCTTGCCGCCGTGCTCCAGCACGTAACGCGCGAACGGCACGGTCAGGTCGAAGTGCAGACCGAGCGCCGCATCCTCACCTTCGCCGGCCGCGAGCCGCCGTACACCGTAGATCTCCTTGTCGGCGTCCTCGCCCTGGTTGGACAGCCGCTCGACGGGCTCGACCGCGCGGGTCTCGATCGACGCGAAGCCGTGCAGCTCGAACGTCTCCCGGATGGTGTCGAGGAACTCCAGCTCGACGATCCGGTCTTGGGGAAGGAATTCGGGGAACCCGCTGAGAGGGCTGATTTTGCTCACTGTTTGGCCTTGCTCATAAGTTCGATATCTCCAGGTCCTGCAAGTAGGGGTTGGTCGCCTTTTCCCGGCCGATCGTGGTCTGGCCGCCATGACCCGGCAGGACGACGATCTCGTCGCTCATCGGCAGGATCTTGGTGGCCAACGTATGCAGCATCGCCGGATGGTCGCCGCCAGGCAGATCCGTCCGGCCGATCGACCCGGCGAACAACACGTCACCGGAGAACAGCACCGCGGGCACGTCCTCCGGGCCCAGGTACGGCGTCGTGAACGTGACCGAGCCCCTGGTGTGACCCGGGGTGTGGTCGACGGTGAAGTTCAGGCCCGCCAGCTCGAGGGCCAGGCCGTCCTTGAGCTCGGCGACGTCGTCGGGCTCGGCGAACTCGTGCTTGCCGCCGAGCAGCATCGCCGCGGACTCCTTGCTGATACCGGCCATCGGGTCGGCCAGCAGGTGCCGGTCGTCCGGGTGGATCCAGGCGGTCGCGTCGTACGTGCCGCAGACCGGCAGCACCGAGAACATGTGGTCGATGTGACCGTGCGTCAGCAGCACGGCGACCGGCTTCAGCTTGTTCTCCCGGACGACCTGCTCGACCCCGGCGGTCGCGTCCTGCCCCGGGTCGATCACGATGCACTCCGCGCCCTGGCCGGTGGCGACGACGTAGCAGTTCGTACCCCACGATCCTGCGGGGAACCCGGCGATGAGCACGACAGACCTTCCTGGAACCACTCCTGAATCACTGCTGGACCACCCAAGGTTACCGGTGCCCGGATGCCGACTTCGAACCGGATTGTTAGGCAACACCGTTGCGCGCGAGCTGGGAGTTTGTGATTGTTCAGGGATAAGCGTTGGGATCCAGGCCCGACGCGCCCATCCGGGCCCTGTTCGCCAGCGTGAACCAGGGGCCGACCAGAATGGGCACGAGCGCAGTACATACCGCCGGAAGGGGCGAGTTGTGGCCGGAGAGAGCTGGGGCCGGGTAGCCGAGGACGGAACGGTCTTCGTACGGACGAAGGACGGTGAACGGGCGGTCGGCCAGTGGCCGGACGCGAAGCCGGAGGAGGCGCTCGCCTTCTACACCCGCCGGTACGACGCCTTGGCGTTCGAGGTGGAGCTGCTGGAGCAGCGCGTCCAGGCGGGCACGGTGTCCCCGGACGACGCCCGGGCGGCGGTGAAGAAGGTCAACAGCTCGCTCGAGGACGCCCAGGCGGTCGGTGACCTGGACGGGCTCAAGGCCCGTCTCGAAGCGCTCACCCCGCTGCTCGCCGTACAGCGTGAGAAGCGCAAGGCCGAGCGCGCCGCCAAGGTCGAGGAGGCGCGGTCGGCCAAGACCAAGATCGCCACCGAGGCCGAGACCATCGCCGCGGGGACCGACTGGCGGCACGGCGTCACCCGGCTGCGCGAGCTGCTCGACGAGTGGAAGGCGCTGCCGCGCCTCGACAAGGCCAGCGACGACGAGCTGTGGCATCGCTTCTCGTCCGCGCGGACGACGTACACGCGGCACCGCAAGCAGCACTTCGCCGAGCTCTCCTCCAAGCGCGAGGAAGCCGCGACCGTCAAGGAGCGCCTCGCTGCCGAGGCCGAGACGCTCTCCTCGAACACCGACTGGGGCCCGACCTCCGGCCGGTTCCGCGAGCTCATGCGCCAGTGGAAGGCGGCCGGCCCCGCCCCGCGCGAGGTCGACGACAAGCTCTGGGCCCGCTTCCGTGCCGCCCAGGACACCTTCTTCGGCGCCCGCGACGCCATCCAGGCCGAGGAGAACGCCGAGCAGGTCCAGAACCAGGCCGCCAAGGAGGCGCTCCTGGTCGAGATCGAGGCGATCCTCCCGGTCAAGGACGCCAAGACCGCCCGCGACCAGCTCCGCGACCTGCTCGACCGCTGGGATGCGATCGGCAAGGTGCCGCGCGACTCCATGCGCGCCATCGACGGCCGCGTGCGCGCCGTCGAGCAGGCCGTGAAGTCCGCCGAGGACGAGGTCTGGAACAAGAGCAACCCGGAGGCCCGCGCCCGCGCCGAAGCCACCGTCAAGCAGCTCCAGTCCCTGATCGCCGACCTCGAGAAGCAAGCCGCCAAGCACGAGGCCCAAGGCAACACCCGCAAGGCCAATGAGGCCCGCGAGTCCATCGAGGCGCGCCGCGAATGGCTGACCCAGGCCCAGAACGCGCTCACCGAGTTCAGCTGACCTGTGGATAACTCCCGGCAGGCCTGACCCACCTGGGTCATCCTGCTGGGATGTTGCCGTACTACTTCTCCGGAATCCCGTTCCGTGCACACCAGGTGGGCCGCAAGCTCCCCTGGTTGCTCGGGCGTGGAGACGTCCGCCAACTCATCAAAGGCGTGTACGTCGATACCCGGGTCCCCGACTCTCCCGAACTGCGGGCCGAGGCGCTCAGCCTCGTCGTACCACCGGAGGGCATCATCTACGGCGATGCCGCTGCCTGGCTGCACGGTATCGACTCGACCGCGTTGGGTCCCGAGCCCCTGATTCACCCCCGCTGGACGTTCCTCCCCCGGCCAACGGTCGAGATCGAGGGCCTGCTGGTCACCACCCCTGCCGCGACCGCCATCGAGCTCGCTCAACACCTCCCGCGGCCGTTCGCGCTCTCGTCACTCGATGCACTCCTGCACAGCCAGGTCGTCACCCACGACGAACTCCAGGCCGCGGCCCCCGCGTACTTCGCCACCGACAGCACCTCACAGGCCGCCGTACTCCTCCGCCTGGCGGATGGGCGGGCGGAGTCGCCTGGTGAGTCGTGGCTGCGGCTGCGGATCTTCGACGCCGGCTTCCCGCGTCCCGAACTGCAAATCACCGTCGACCGCTACCGCCTCGACCTCGGCTACCCCGACCGCCCGATCGACGGCCGCTTTTTAGGTCTCGAGTACGACAGCGACGCGTGGCACTCGTCCGATCATCAACAGGTCCGCGACGAATCCCGCCGTACCGACCTGGCCAAGCTCGGCTGGCACAGCATTCCCGTCCGCCGCCCCGACCTCTGGGGTTCCTACCCGGCGCTGGAACTAACCATCGGCGCGTTCCTCTGCCAAGAGCCCCGTCTCCCCCGCCGCTGGTAACTCGATCCAGTAGCGACGAACAGGGCCGCGGATCTCCTCCAGCACCCCACCATTGCGCTCGATGGTGCGCGCCGAGCCCGGATTGTCGTCCAGGCAGACCAGCAGCACGCGTCCCATCCCCAACGCCCGAGCCTCCCGCAGGATCGCCCCCAATGCCCAGCTGGCCACACCACGCCCTCGCGCGGACGGCCGAACGCCGTACCCGATGTGTCCCGTCCGCTCGTTCAGCTCATGCCGCAGCCCGATCCCGCCCAGCACCCGCCCGTCCTCAACAATCCACCGGCTCGTCCCTTCGCCGGCCCGCACCCGCGCCACCCAGGCCGCGAACCCCTCAGCGGTGTCCACCTCATCCGACGCCTCGAGCCCGAACCCGTCCTCGTGAAGCCCCGGCCCCCACTCCCCATGCGCCTCGCGCCAGGCGTCGTACAGGTCAGTGCTCGGTTCCACCAATGCCAAGGCCACCACCCGACACTACCCACCCGGTCTGCGCCGCACCCGCCATCAGTACGCCGGTCGCCGGTGCCTTGATAGGCCCGTCGTACAGCCGCAGGTGCACGTTGGTCGCCCGCTCACCTACTGGCGGCGCGAACACCAGCTTCGGACACGTCCGACCGCTGGACACCTCGCTGCGGTTCCACGCCTCCGGACGACATCGAAACCCAGCCCCGTCAACAGAGCTGCTCGAACTCCTGCGGCCAGCTCGACCGATAGTCGGCAACGGCCACTGGGCAACCTCGTCGACGAACGGCATGTCCACAAGCACGCCTGATTTCTCTTGTCTGCAAGGCGGATTTGCGCCGTTATCGTTCTGTGACTATAGTCGAATGCATGTTCGATACCGACCTCGCCGCTCTTTCGACGACCGACCTGCTGGGGGCCGGCGCCGACTTTCTCGGGGTGGAGAATCGGGCGGCTGTGCGAGGGCTTGAGGTCGCGTTGGAGTATGCCGATCGGTTCCACCCTGACGTCTGTCCCCTGCGGCTAGGGAGGCATACGGGTGACGGTGGTGAGCGGGCGGTGGTTCTGGGCGGCGACGGGTGCCCACCGATTGCCGTGTTCGCGATCGCCGAGTTCGCTGCGGTGCGCGGCGTTTCGCCCGGCGTCGGCGGGGACTACATCGGGTCTGCCTTGGCCTTGCGGTCCAGGTTTCCGTTCACGTGGGCTCGGGTTCTGGCCGGTCAGGCGACGCCTTGGAAGGCGCGTCAGCTAACCAAGGACTGTATGAACTTGTCGCTGGAGGCGGCGCTGTACGTCGATCAGCGGGTCGCACACCTGCTCGACACGATCTCACCCTGGCGACTGGCCAAGATCATCAAGGCCGCGAAGATGCATGCCGACCCTGCCCAGGCTCGCGCCGAGGCCGACGGCAAGGATCGTGAGCGTGGCGTGTTCGTCGGCGGCACCGATGACCAGGGCACGAAGACCTGCGTGATCAAGGCTCCGGTTGCTGCGGTCAACCGTCACGAGGCAAGGATCGCCGAGCTCGCCGAAGCTCTGCAGATCCTCGGCGACAAGCGCAGTCTGCAGGAGCGTCGCGCGGCGGCGGTCGGCATCATGCCCGACTTCCGCTTCGCCGAAGAACTCCTCGCGCAGGCCCGCGAGCACCGACGTACCAATCCCGCGCCAGGCCCGGCGCCGGACCCGCAGGCAGCTCCGGAGGCTGGCCTGCGGCTCGTTGACCCATCTCCTGCCGACAACGCGGCCGAGCCTGACCAGGACGACGAGGCCGACCGCGACGCACCTCACCCCAGTACAAGCGACCTGCCCGATCCACTCGACATCCCTCACCCGACCCTCGAGCCGTTCGACATCGACTCGCGTGATGCGAAGGGTGAACCGATGACCGAGGCAGAGCGGCGGGCCCTCGACACCCGGCTCACGCAGATCAAGCAAGACGCCTACGCCCGTCCGCCGGGCGTGCGTACTGGCCCGACCCGACCTGGCAAGACCGAGATCTATGTCCACCTCACCGATCAGACGCTCATCGCCGCCGCCAGGGGTGGTGATGGTCCCGTCCGCGTCGAAGGAATCGGACCGGTCCTCGCCAGCCAGCTCACCGAAGTCGTCGGCCACGGTCCGTATCTCGTCAAACCGGTCATCGACCTCAACGACGCGATCAGCTCCGACGCCTATGAGGCCTCCGACCGGATCCGGGAACGCGTCAAGCTGATCCACCCGGTCGAGCTCTTCCCCTACGGGACCCGAGAGACCAGCAACAGCATCGATCTGGACCACATCGAGCCCTATGACCCGCTCGGTCCACCGGGGCAGACCAACCTGCAGAACCTCGCACCGCTGAGCCGCTTCGGCCATCGGGTGAAGACGCACGCGCCCGGCTGGAAGGTACGCCGCATCGACGCCAAGACGCTCGCATGGACCACACCACACGGGTTCGTCTTCCACGTCGATCCCACCGGCACCCACCCCATCTCCCAGGAGGCACCAGATGGCTGACACGTTGCACTGGGTCGGCGAGCCGGTGACCGACTGCGGAGTCGCCGAGCGCCGGTTCAACCTCGTACGGGATACAGGTTTGGTCCCGGGCGTCCTGTGGCTGCCGGCAGGTCCTTATCCCTACCCGAAACCACTGGTACTCCTGGGGCATGGCGGAAGCGGGCACAAACGAGCCGCCCGGCAGCTGGGACTGGGCCGGTGGTTCGCCAGCAAATGGGATATCGCAAGTGTCGCCATCGACGGTCCCTTTCACGGCGACCGGCAGCGCCAAGACCGGCCGGCGGCGATCGGGGTCGACGCGGTCACCGACGGCATGGTGGACGACTGGACTGCGACCTTGGACGCACTGATCGACCTGAACCTGATCGATAGTGGCCGAGTCGCCTATCTCGGTCTCTCGATGGGGACTCGTTTCGGACTGCCGTACGTCGCCGCCGCGAATCGGCGGCTGTGTTGCGCGGTGCTCGGCAAGTACGGACTCCTGCAGTCACCCGTCGTCTCAGCCCCCGCCGACGCAGCTGAACGGGTTGCACGGGACGCTCCTAACCAGTCCTCCCGTGGCGATGAGGACCTGGTGCGAATTCGTCATCGAGCACCTGGCACCCGCCGGGATCAACTGGCCCCGGCGGGTGTCGGATCAGGTGGAGGACTAGGCGGTACGGCGGCGGATGATGAGCCCGGTTGCGAGGAGGAGGGCTAGACCAGCCGCAGCCGCCGGGACGGCAAGGTTGTGGGTGGTGGTGGTGGTGACGGGGGCCGTGGTGTCATAGCCGCCGGCGGTGCCGTTGTCGTTGTAGGTGCTGCCGGGGAGTTTGTCGGCGTAGCGCTTGGCGACGAGGTCCTGGTAGGCAGCGACGGTGATGGGCGCGGTGCCGACGGACTTGGTGGCGGAGGCGTTGAGGGGGCGGATCTGGTTGCCGGTGAGGGCGTACCAGGCGCCGATCTGGGGTTCGGTGAAGACGAGGGCGCCGCGGGCGGCGGTGAACATGCGGGCCTCGGTGTCGCCGGTCGCGACGTTGACGGCTTGCCAGGTACCGGCGGCGCCGGGGGCGGTGTAGACGGTGAGGCGGTCGGTACCGCGGGTTGCGGTGGTGGCGGCGTACCAGAAGGTTGCCACCGGCGCGGAGGCGTCGCGGACGAAGGCCGGGTTGAGGGCGTAGACCGGGCGGGCGTCGGTGCCGACAGAAAGCTTGGCGGTGCCGGACTTGGCCGCGGCCGACTTGGTGCCCGCTGTGGCTTTGCCGAGCAGGCTGAGGGCGGTGGGCGAACCGGCGGCAGTCGTTGCCTTGGACAACTCACCGGCGGGGACCGGCTGCGGGCCGGCGGCGTTCGCGAAGGCGGCGGTGGTCAGGGCGAGGCCGAGACCAGCAGCCAGTACGGCGGCCGACCGGAACAGGAAGTGTTTGAGGCGGCTCATCTCAGGCTCCGATCCGGTAGAGCGAGTGCGTCCAGGTGAACTGCGAGTTGGACCGGTACCAGTTGTAGGTCGAGAAGTTGTAGCGCGGGTCGTCCGGCCACGGGTTGTAGTACTTGATGGTCGAGTCCGACGAGTCGTACCCGATGATGTCCATCATGTGGCCGCCGCCCGAGGTCCAGCCGATCCGCGTCATCACCGGCCGGCCGGCGGCGATCTCGGAGACGAGCGTGCTGAAGGCGAGCGTGCCGGAGATGTAGCTGCCGGAACTGATCCCGATCGAGCTGAAGGCGCGCTGGTCGTTGCCCAGTGTGGCCTGGTTGTTCGGGCAGGTCGCGTTCTGGCTGTTGCCGAACGCAAGGTTGCAGAACTGGTTCTGCGAGTAGCTCTTGCCGTAGTAGGCCGCGATGCTGTTACCGGTCGCGGCCCAGCACCAGTTCGTCTTCTGCTGGGACTGGCCGGTGACGTTCAAGTAGTAGCTACCGGGAGCGGCGGAAGCGACCGGTGCCAGCGGGGCCAAGGTGGCCAGGCCGAGCACGGTTGCCAGCAGCAATGACCAGGAGCGGCGTGGGCGGAGCCTGCTCATGAACCCTCCTTGAATGGGGTGTGGTGCCATCTGTCGACGACAGAGCAATAGTCAGGACGCGCCGCACCCCCGGCAAGAAGTAACTCCGACCCCGAAACCCGCTGTGAATAGCAGCGCGACGTGAACAGCGGGTGACTGAGCAATTTCGCCCGGTGCTGTGAACGTTTACACTGACGCGCATGACCGGATCGTCGGTACCCGACGTCACGCCGGACACGTCGTTCGCCGCGGCACTCCGGCAGGCGATCGCGCATCGCGGTCTGGCCCTCAACCGGATCCGCACTCATTTGGCCGACCGCGGCCTGCACGTCGGCATCGCCACCCTCAGCACCTGGCAGAGCGGCCGCCGCGTCCCCCGCGACGATTCACTTGCCGTGATCACCGCGCTCGAGGAGCTTCTGCACGTCCCGCCCGGCTGGCTGACCGTCCGCATCCCACCGGCGCGCTCGGACCTCGCCGCGACGCACCGCCCGTACGCCGTCGTCGAGTACGCCGAGGCTCTCGGCCGACTGCTCGACCGCCTCCGCCGCGACGCCCACGGCCGGCTCCGCAACGTCTCCGTGTTCGAAGAGGTTGTCCACGGCCCCGACCGCGCTCTCCACCATCGCTACGTCACGCAGTGCGTCGTCGCGGTCCAGCCAGTTGACCGGATCATCATCGCGCACCAGGGTGAGCCCGGCTGCGATGTCGCCCAACTGAACGTTCTCGGCCTCACGGGCTGCCGGACCGGCCGGATCGCCCGCGCCCCCGAGGCCGGCGCGCTGCTAGCTGAGCTCCTGCTCGACCGCGTCCTCGCGACCGGCGAGACCGCCGTTGTCCACTACGAGATCGAGGACCTCACCGGCCTACCCTCCAAGAACTACTACCGCTTCGACGAGTGGGGCGGGACGCATTACGTCCTCGAGGTCCAGTTCGACCGCGCCGCGCTGCCCGTCCGCGTCAACGAGTTCCGTCACCGCCACGCCGACGGCGCCGACGTACTGCGCCAGGACCTGATGCTCACCCCCGACGGCCGCGCCCATCTGATCGAGCCGTCGACCGAACCCGGTCTGATCGGCTTCTCCTGGGAGTGGGACTAGCTCCGGAAGCCCGCGTGCACGTGGTCGTGATGCGTCTGATCCGAGAAGAACGCTGCGCCCGACAGCACGACCGGACCGCCGACGTTGTACGAACCGGCCCGCTCCGCCGCCTTCATGTACGACGAGATCAGGCTGCGCGAGGTGGTCGGTGACACCACCGGATGCCCGTCGATCTCCCAGGTGTCGAAGGCCCGGCCGCGGGGATGATCACTCGGCCGATCGGTCCCGAACACGTTGATCGGATGCCCGGACCGGATCACGCTCACCCCGATCCGGTAGGTCTTCGCGAGCGTGAGCATCGCGGTCAGCACGCTGTCGTGCACCTGCCCGGACTCCACATCCGCGATCGATGCCGGGGGCAACATAATCTGCTTGTTCGCCAGCACCTGCCGGGCCACCGGTGAGAGCATCTTCGCCGCCGTCCCGGGCGTCGCGGGATGCGTCGACGTGACCCGCCATGTCTCTCCGGACCGACTCAGCCGTACGTCGACCGTGGTACCGCCGGTGACCATCCGCCCGCCGCTGATCCTGTACACGCGGCACGGCACCAGCACACTCGCCGTACTGCTCAGAATCCCGCCGTACTGGGCGTCAATCACCTCAACCACCCCACCGCCCCGCTGCAACTGCTCAACCACCGCAGCCACCGCCACCCGCTTCACCTGCGGCGCCACCTCCCCCGCACCCGGCACCCACGGCCGCACCGAAGGCAACACCGGCCCCGGCTGCGTAGTAGAAGGCAACGAACTCGACGGCGTCGGAGGAGTGGGCGTAGACGTGGCAGACGGCGTGCCCGATGGCGTCGGCGTACTGGAAGGAGTCTCCGAGGAGCTGCACCCAACCAGCAGCCCAGCCCCAGCAATCAGCAACCCCCGCCGCCCGATCTCACCCGAGAAACCCATACCAAGCAGTCTCCCCCGCCTCACAAGCAGAGGCGGCAGTCGGCGTAGTCGCCGAGGAAGAGGCCGTGTTTGTCGCAGCGCTCGTACGATGCTGCCGGCCAGGTGGCGCCCGGGGTGCCTGAGGGCTGGTAGTCGAAGACCAGCCGCTCGTACGCCGCCAGGTACTCCTCCGCATGCGGTGGCTCATAACCCAGCGCGTCCCACCGGAAACGGGCGGCCGCCAGCCGGATCGTGCGGATCAGGAACCAGCGCTCGACCGCTGCCTCGTCCGACCACGGCAAATCGTCGAGGTCGAAGTCGTCATTGCCGAGGCCGACTCGCGCGTTGCACAGCATCAGCGCGAAGCCGCGCTCCCAGTCCGACTCCGCGAGCTCGCAAGCCGCCAACGCCAGTACGTCGAGGAAGACCGCCGTACCGCCGTTGGACAAGCTGAGGACGTGGTCGTGGTCGTCACGCCCCCAGCCGAAGGTGCTGCCCATCAGCTACTGCGTCACGCGGTACACGTCGAAGACACCCTCGACCGACCGCACTGCCTTCAGCACGTGGCCCAGGTGGGTCGGGTCGCCCATCTCGAAGGTAAACCGGGACTTCGCGATCCGGTCCCGCGTCGTGGTGAGCGCCGCGGAGAGGATGTTGACGTGGTAGTCCGACAGCACCCGGGTGATGTCCGAGAGCAGCCGGGCCCGGTCGAGCGCCTCGACCTGGATGGCGACCAGGAACAGCGACTGTGCCGTCGGTGCCCACTCGACCTCGACGATGCGCTCCGGCTGGGTCGACAGGTTCTCGACGTTCGCGCAGTCGGAGCGATGCACCGAGACGCCCGCGCCGCGGGTGATCCAACCGATGATCTCGTCACCGGGTACCGGCGTGCAGCACCGGGCCAGCTTGGAGAGCACGTCGGTCGCGCCCTTGACGATGACACCGGCGTCGCCGCGCGCGGTCCGCTTGCGCCGCTCGCGAGACTGCGGCAGCCGCAGACCCTCGGCCAAGTCCTCGGCCGCGCCCTCCTCGCCGCCGTACGTCTCGATCAGACGCCGTACGACGGCCTGCGCACTCACGTGGCTCTCGCCGACCGCGGCGTACAGACCGGTGACGTCCGGGTACCGCAGTGAGTTGGCGACCGCAGTCAGCGTCTCGTGTGAGAGCAGGCGCTGCAGGGGCAGGCCCTCCTTGCGCAACTGCTTGGCGATCGCGTCCTTGCCGTGCTCGATCGCCTCGTCGCGGCGCTCCTTGGAGAACCAGTGCTTGATCTTGTTCCGCGCCCGCGGGCTCTTGACGAAGGCAAGCCAGTCCCTTGAGGGGCCGGCGCCCTGGGCCTTCGAGGTGAAGACCTCGACGACGTCACCGTTCTCCAGGGTGCTCTCCAGGGGCACCAGGCGACCGTTGACGCGAGCCCCGATACAGCGGTGCCCGACCTCGGTGTGAATCGCGTACGCGAAGTCGACCGGCGACGACCCCGTCGGCAGCGACATCACGTCGCCGCGCGGGGTGAAGACATAGACCTCGGAGTTGTTGATCTCGAACCGCAGCGAGTCCAGGAACTCCGACGGGTCGGAGGTCTCGCGCTGCCAGTCGACCAGCTGCCGGACCCACGGCATGTCGTTCGGCGCGCCGATCTCGGTGGTCGGCGGGCCGGCCACCTCCGGGGCGGGAGCGTTCGGGTCTTCCTTGTACTTCCAGTGCGCGGCGATGCCGTACTCCGCGCGGCGGTGCATCGAGAAGGACCGGATCTGCAGCTCCACCGGCTTGCCCTGCGGGCCGATCACCGTGGTGTGCAGCGACTGGTACATGTTGAACTTCGGCATCGCGATGTAGTCCTTGAACCGGCCGGGGACCGGGTTCCAGCGCGCGTGCAGGATGCCCAGCGCCGCGTAACAGTCGCGGACGGACTCGACCAGGACCCGGATACCGACCAGGTCGTAGATGTCGCCGAACTCGCGGCCGCGGACGATCATCTTCTGGTAGATCGAGTAGTAGTGCTTGGGGCGGCCGGTGACGGTCGCCTTCACCTTCGCGGCGCGCAGGTCCTCGTGCACCTGGTCGATCACCGAGGCCAGGTACTCGTCGCGGGACGGAGCTCGCTCGGCCACCAGCCGGACGATCTCGTCGTACACCTTCGGGTGCAGGGTCGAGAACGACAGGTCCTCGAGCTCCCACTTGATCGTGTTCATACCGAGCCGGTGCGCCAGCGGGGCGTAGATCTCCAGCGTCTCGCGGGCGATCCGCTCCTGCTTCTCCTGGCGCAGGAAGCCCAGGGTGCGCATGTTGTGCAGCCGGTCGGCGAGCTTGATCACCAGCACCCGGATGTCCTTGGCCATCGCGACGACCATCTTGCGGATCGTCTCGGCCTGCGCGGACTCGCCGTACTTGACCTTGTCCAGCTTGGTGACACCGTCGACCAGCATGGCGATCTCTTCGCCGAAGTCCTTGGTCAGCTCGGCCACCGTGTACGGCGTGTCCTCGACCGTGTCGTGCAGCAGCGCGGCACAGAGCGTGGGAGCCGTCATACCGAGCTCGGCCAGGATGGTGGCGACGGCGAGCGGGTGCGTGATGTAGGCGTCACCGCTCTTGCGCAGCTGGCCGGTGTGGTACTTCTCCGCGGTCCGGTAGGCGCGCTCGATCATCGCCAGGTCGGCCTTCGGGTGCGTCGCGCGCACCACGCGGAACAGCGGCTCGAGCATCGGCGCCCGGTTCGGGTGCCGGGTCCCACCGAGGCGGGCCAGCCGGGCTCGCACCCGGGCGGGCGCGATCCGCGGCGGCTGGGCGGCAGGCGGTGACACTGGAGCCGGGCGCACCGGTGCCGGGGCGCGCGGAGGCTCCTGCGGTACTACGTTCGGTACCGCTGACGTCATCGCCGGGTCTTCGCCCACGTTGTGTCCCTCCGCCGACAGACCACCAGTCTAGGGGTCACCGGCCAACGGCAGAGAAACACCCTGTGGACAACACGCCGGGTCATTGACCCGTCACAGAGAGTTTGTCCGAATTCAGACCGATAGCAGCGAAGTGACGCGCTCGGACGCCAGCCGCTCCCGCCAGGGCAGGAACGACAGCTCGAGCAGGACCGCCGTACCGACGACCTCTGCGCCACAGCGGCGGATCAGCCGCAGGCAGGCCTCGAGGGTTCCGCCAGTGGCCAGTACGTCGTCGATCACGAGCACGCGGTCACCCGGGCTGAAGGCGTCCTGGTGCACCTCGATGGTCGCCTCGCCGTACTCCAGCGAGTAAGACTCCTCGTACGTCGCCGCCGGCAGCTTGCCCTTCTTCCGGACCGGGACGAACCCGGCGCCGAGGGCGAGCGCGACCGGGGCGGCGAGGATGAACCCGCGCGCCTCGATCCCGACCACCTTGTCGACCACCGGGTTGCCGTCGTCGTCCTGCCCCGCGACCGCCAGCGCCTGAACCACCTGGCCGAAGCCGTCGTGGTCGGCCAGCAGCGGGGTGATGTCCTTGAACACCACCCCCGCTTGCGGGTAGTCCGGGATGTCGCGGATGCCGTCGGCCAGAACCTGCTCCAACGTCCGCGACATCACTTACCGCGCTTCGACCGGGGCTTGCGGCTCGGCTGCGGGCGTCCGGCCCCACCGGCGTTCATCGGCCGCGCGGCCGGGGCCGGCACCGAGCCGGTCGCCCGCGGGGTGTCCTGAACCACCGAGGCACCGGACGCGGCCGGGACCAGGTCGCCGTCGGCAGCCTTGGTCTTGACCGGTACGCCGCCCTGGGCCTTCTTCGCCTGCACACGCCGGTTCAGCGCCTGCATGCCCGGCTCGCGCTCCTTGAAGAGCGCCAGCAGGGCCGGGGCGATGAAGATCGACGAATACGCACCGACGGCGATACCGACGAACAGCGCCAGCGAGAGGTCCTTCAGCGGGCCACTGCCGAGCACCCAGGTACCGACCACGAGGATCGACCCGACCGGCAGCAGCGCGATCAATGTGGTGTTGATCGACCGCACGATGGTCTGGTTGACCGCCAGATTGGTGGCGTCGGAGTAGGTGAGCCGGTTCGACCCGGTGATGCCGCGGGTGTTCTCGCGAATCTTGTCGAAGACCACGACAGTGTCGTACAGCGAGTACCCGAGGATCGTCAGTACGCCGATCACCGTGGCCGGTGTGACGTCGAACCCGATCAGTGCGTAGAGCCCGACCGTGATCAGGACGTCGTGGCCCAGCGCGATGATCGCCGCCAGTGACGCCTTGGGTTCTCGGAAGTACGCCCAGATGACCAGGAAGACCAAGGCGATGAACACGGCGAGCGCGATGATCGCCTTGTTCGCGATCTGCTCACCCCAGGAGGCGCCGATCTGCTGCGAGGTGACCTGGTCGGTCGGGATCCCGGCCGTCTTGGCGACGGCCGCGCGAACGGTCGCGACCTGGTCCTGGGTCAGCGGCTTGGTCTGCACGCGGACCCGCGCGTTGTTGATCGTGGTGATGACCGGGTCGCCGATCTCGGCGATGTTGGTCGCCTTCACGGCGTCACCGAACTTCTGCACGGTGTCGCCGGTGATCTGCGTCTTGGCTTCGTACTCGACACCACCACGGAACTCGATACCGAGCTCCAGGCCGCGGGCGAACAGGCCACCCAGCGAGATCACCACCAGGGCGATCGAGACGGCGAACCAGATCTTGCGGTGCCCGATGAAGTTGTACGAGACATCACCGCGGTGCAGCTTGTTCCCGAGCTGTCCGAGCTTCGACATCAGACCTCCCCTCCGATCGGCTTGCGCGTGGACGGCGTCTTGCGGGCGGGCTTGGTCGCCGCGCCGGCACTGTGGCCGGGCAGCCGCTCCACGCCGAGGTGTTCAGGATCCAGGCCGGACAGCTTGTGCCCGTGCCCGAAGAAGTTCGTCCGGGCCAGCAGCGTGACCAGCGGCTTGGTGAAGATGAACACCACGACCAGGTCGATCAGGGTGGTCAGGCCGAGCGTGAACGCGAAGCCGCGGACGCTGCCGACAGCCAGGATGTAGAGCACCAGCGCGGCCAGCAGCGAGATCGAGTCCGCTGCGATGATCGTGTGCTTGGCCCGCGCCCAGCCGGTCTCCACCGACGACCGCAGACTGCGGCCCTCGCGCACTTCGTCGCGTAGTCGTTCGAAGTAGATGACGAACGAGTCCGCGGTGATACCGATGGCAACGATCAGACCCGCGATGCCGGACAGCGTCAGGGTGAACCCGATCGCCTTGCCGAGCAGGATGACGAGGGTGCCGGTGAGCACCGAGGCGATCGCCAGCGACGCGACCACGACCAGACCCAGGCCGCGGTAGTACAGGAACGAGAAGATCACGACCAGCGCGAGACCGGCCAGACCGGCGTAGATGCCGGCCGAGAGCTGGTTACCGCCGAGCTGCGCCGAGACCGTCTCGACCGACGAGGTGTCGAACGCGACCGGCAGGGCCCCGAACTTGAGGACGTTGGCCAGGTCGCGGGCCTCGGTCTCGGTGAAGGTACCGGTGATCTCCGCGGTGCCGCCTGGGATGGGCTTTTGTACCTGCGGAGTCGAGATGGCGACTCCGTCGAGCACGATCGCGAACAGGTTCGCACCCTCGCCACGCTGGGAGATGTTCGTCGTCGCCTTGAGGAACTTGGTGCCGCCCTCGCCGGTGAAGTTCAGGTTGACCTGCCACTGGAAGCCACCCTGCGGGATGACCGCCGAGGCGTCCGACAGGTCGGTGCCCTTCAGGATCGCCGGCCCGAGCAGGTACTTGTAGACCCGGCCCTTGTCACACGAGAACTGCGGCTTGAGCGGATCGGTCTCCTGCTTGTCGCCACACTTGTACTTCGCGAACGCCGCCTGGGTGGCCTCGTCCGGCTTGTAGGTCAGCGGGTCACCCGTGTTCGCCGGCGGCGCACTCGGCGTCCCGGTCGGGGTGGCCGACGGCGTACCGCTGGGCTTCGGGGTCGGCGTCGGTGTCGCGGCCTTGCCGAGCACACTGCTCCAGGCCCGGCCGTTCGGCTTCGACGGTGTACCGGTGGGCTTGATCGACGTCTTCGGGGTCGGCGTCGTGGACGGCTTGCCCGACGGCTTCCCGCTCGGGGTCGGCGTCGTCGACGGCTGCGGCGCCGGGTTGGCGGCCTGCGCGTCGTACACGATCCGGAAGTAGAGCAAGGCGGTCTGGCCGACCTGGGCCACCAGGCTGTCCTGCGTCGCGCCGGGCACGGCCACGGTGATGTGGTTGCCCGCGGTGACGATGTCGGCCTCAGCGACACCGGCGCCGTTCACACGCTGCGAGATGATGTTCTTCGCCTCGTTCATCTGGTCGGCGGTCACCTGACCGCTGCTCTCCAGATTCCTGGCGGTCAGCGTGATGGTGGTGCCACCGCGGAGGTCCAGACCGAGCTTGGGCTTCCAGGTCTTGGTGAGCGCCATGATCCCGAACAGCAGGACCACGATGACTCCCAGGGCAATCAGGAGCCGACCGGGGCGGGATGTCGTCGTCGTTGCCACGTCAGATTCAACCTTTGTGCTTCCGGGCGCGCCGCACGGTCTGGTGGACCATGGGCGCGCCGCAGGCCGTCAGTGGGAGGTCAGTTCTCGGTGTGCGTCGGCGGAAGCTTCGGCGCGTCCTGCGCCTTGCTGTCGGCCTTCTCACGGCCCGCGTCCGGTACGTCGACCGGGTCCTTCGCGGGCTCCTCGACGGCGTCGGCCGGGGCCTCGGCCGCGTCGGTCGCCACGACGGTCTCGTCGGCGGTCGCGTCCTCTTCCGGGATGACCCGGCCGATGGCGGCCTTGACCACCTGGATCAGGACCCCGTCGGAGATCTCCAGCGTCACGTACTCGTCGTCGGTCTCCTCGACGATGCCGACCATGCCGCTGGTGGTGATCACCTTCGTCCCCGGGGACAGCGCGGCGACGGTCTGTGCCTGCCGTTCGCGCTGCTTACGCTGCGTGCGGCTCATGAACCAGATCATTCCGACAATCAGGATCAGCGGGATCAGCAGCGTGATGCCGCCACCCCCGGAGCCGGCCATCGGTGCGGCAAGGAGTTGCATCGGGTCTCAGAATCCTTCTTCGATCGGAGGTTTGACCTCGGGTCAGGCCAACGGGGAGTCTAACCCTGAGCGTCAACAAGTGCCTCACGACACCGGGTCACGTTTGCGTTACTCACCTGTCGAACACAGCGCCGGGGCCACCGGGCGATGCTGCCCGGTGGCCCTGACGACCTCAGCTCAGTTCACCGCGGAACTCAGTGGAACCACTGAATCGACGCTCCGGTGGTGACCCCCTTGGCACGAACCTTCGGAAGAGCTGCGTAACTGCCCCAGAGAATTCCCTTGCCGCCGCCGCTCTTTCCGCAACCGAGGCTGTACCACGTGCCCTTTTTCGGATCCTTGCCCCACGGAACCCAGCCGTCCACACAGGCCGAGCTAATAGTGCCGGGCGCCACGGACCAACTGTAATAGACGTAGGTATCGTAATTGCCAAGAATTGCCGTGTTGGATTTCGACTCGGCACCATACTTGCCGCCGGGCGGGGCATAGGCCGCGAACGGCCCGGTCGATTGGATGGAGACGGTCCCGGTCACCACCGGCACTGCGGTAGCGCTCTCCACCGACGAAGGAGCCGCCAGCGCACCGGTCGGCGCGGCGGCGAGGCCCGTCAGAGCGATTCCGGTCGCGACAGCGACCGTCCCGGCGAGTTTTCTCATCAATTCTCCCAAGATTCGATCGTTTATTTGAAACAATGGTTCGAACCTAAGCAATCTCCCGGATGGCCACAACCCGTAGCCCGAGAATTGCAGGAAGTGACATCGGCTTACCGGTGTCACTCGTCCGGATCGTCGAAGAGGGGCGTCTCGGCGAAAGTTGCACCTTTTGGCACCTTCAGCCCGATATGCCGCCACGCCGCGGGAGTCGCGACCCGGCCGCGTGGCGTCCGGGCGAGATAACCGGAACGAACGAGGAAGGGCTCGGCCACCTCTTCGACCGTCTCGCGCTCCTCACCGACCGCGACGGCCAGCGTGGACAGCCCGACCGGACCGCCGCCGAAGCGGCGGCACAAGGCGTCCAGCACCGAGCGGTCCAGCCGGTCCAGGCCCATCTTGTCGACCTCGTAGAGCTCGAGGGCGGCCTTGGACAGCGCCAGCGTGATGATCCCGTCGGCCCGGACCTCGGCGAAGTCGCGCACCCGGCGCAACAGCCGGTTCGCGATCCGGGGTGTGCCCCGGGAGCGGGACGCGATCTCGGCCGCCCCCTCCGGGGTGATGTCGACCTCGAGCAGGTCGGCCGACCGGTTGACGATCTTCTCCAGCTCGGAGGCGTCGTAGAACTCCAGGTGCCCGGTGAAACCGAACCGGTCCCGCAGCGGCCCCGGCAGCAGCCCGGCCCGGGTGGTCGCCCCGACCAGCGTGAACGGCGGGATCTCCAACGGGATCGCGGTCGCGCCGGGCCCCTTGCCGACGATCACGTCGACCCGGAAGTCCTCCATCGCCATGTAGAGCAGCTCTTCGGCGGGCCGCGACATCCGGTGGATCTCGTCGAGGAACAGCACTTCGCCCTCGTTCAGCCCGGACAGGATCGCGGCCAGGTCGCCGGCGTGCTGGATCGCCGGGCCGCTGGTCACCCGCAACGGCGCCGACATCTCGCTGGCGATGATCATCGCCAGCGTCGTCTTGCCCAGTCCGGGCGGCCCGGACAGCAGCACGTGGTCAGGCGTCCGGTTCCGGCCGCGGGCCGCGTGCAGCACCAGCTCGAGCTGCTCGCTGACCCGGCGCTGACCGCCGAACTCGGCCAGCGTGCGCGGCCGCAGCGCCGACTCGATCTTGCGCTCCTCGAGATCCACCACGTCTGCGGAGACCAGCGGGCGGACGTTGTTCTCTTCCATCCGCTACGCCTTGGACAGCGCGCGCAGCGCGGCGCGGAGCAGGTCGGGGACCGACGGGTTCGGGCTGTCGGCGGCCAGCGGCGACACAGCGGTGACCGCGTCCTCGGCATCGCGCGGCGACCAGCCGAGACCGACCAGACCAGCATGCACCTGTGCCCGCCAGGCCTCCTGCGCCTGCAGGGGCCGCCCGGTCACCGCCCTGGTCGGCAGTCCGATCTTGTCCTTGAGCTCCAGCACGATCCGCTGCGCGCCCTTCTTCCCGATGCCCGGAACCTTCACCAGTACGGCGAGATCCTCGGTCGCGACGGCATGCCGCAACTGATCGGGTTCCAGTACGGCGAGCGCGGCCTGGGCCAGCTTCGGACCGACACCGGTGGCCGTCAGCAACAGCTCGAACAGGCTCTTCGCGTCGTCGTCGGCGAAGCCGTAGAGCGTGAGCGAGTCTTCCCGCACGATCATCGAGGTCGCGATCCGGGCCTCCTGGCCGGGCCGCAACCCGGCCAGCGTGCCGGGGTCGCACTGGATCTGCAGGCCCACTCCCCCGACCTCGATCACGGCATTGTCCACTCCGATGGCCGCCACCGGGCCACGCACGAACGCGATCACCGCGCACCTCCACTCATCGCTTGCCTTCTTGCGCCGCAACAGCGGCTCGCAGCCGGGCCACCTGCAGGCGGGACTGCGCCTGCGCCGCGGCCTCCAGGTTCGACCGCGAGGCGGCCGCCTGCTGCAGTTTGCTCGCCACACCACCACGCCAGATGTGACAGATCGCCAGCGCCAGCGCGTCCGCGGCGTCGGCGGGTGTCGGCCGCTCGGGCAGCTGCAGGATCCGGGTGACCATCGTGGTCACCTGCTCCTTGCCGGCCCGCCCGGACCCGGTGACCGCGGCCTTGACCTCACTCGGGGTGTGCAGCGCGACCGGCAGCCCGTTGCGCGCCGCGACCACCATCGCCACCCCGGAGGCCTGGGCCGTGCCCATCACCGTCCGCACGTTGTGCTGCGCGAAGACCCGCTCCACCGCGACCGCGTCCGGCCGGTGCTCGGTGATCCACTCGATCAGCTCGGCCTCGATCCGCACCAGGCGTTGCGAGACGTCGAGCTCCGGCGGCGTCCGGATCACGCCGACGGCGACCATCGTGGGCGGTCTGCCCGGTGTGCCCTCGACGACGCCGAGACCGCACCGGGTCAACCCAGGGTCGACGCCGAGCACCCGCATGGACTACCTCCGAACGTTTGTTCGACAACCCTAACGGCCGGTCCGGACAGCCGGGAAATCGACGCGCCGCCCGCTTAGAAGTCGTCGACCATGTACGACGCGGTGCCGCCGAAGGCGTGATCGAGCGCGCCGTCCGCAGCCACCGAGCCGCCGGTCGCCAAGCCGCTCGCGCGGAGCGTGGCCATCGGCGTACCGGCGTAGAGAGCGGCTAGTCCACGTGCGCCCAGGCACAGCGCTTGGTCGTCCGGTTCGGCGGCCGTCAGTTCGCCGGTGCCATCGGCAACCGAGAGACGCCAGTCCCCCGCGTTCGCGGGCAGGTCGGCGTCTTCGAGCCGCAGTGCGACATCCAGTACGGCGCCTGCCGGGTAACCGCGCTGAGCAATCGCTGCCGGCGCATCGATCAGCCGGAGCATCCAGCGGTTGACCTGCGCATCCAGGTCCGCGTGGTGCTCGGCCAGCAGGTGAATGGGGTCGGTCGGCGGGACGACGGCGTACACGGTCCTTGCGGTGGATGCACCCGAACCCACAGTCGCCCACAGCGCCCGAGTGGTCTCCTCGGATCCGGACACCAGTTCGCTGACCTCCAGTCCGCCGTCTGACCAGCTGTAGACGACGAAGCCGTCCTCGGCGACGTACGCGAAGTTGTCGTCGTCGCCGAGCCAGTCCTCGACCTCACTGAGCGGCCAGACCAGCGGGCCGTTGGTGCGCTGCGTCTCGTGCATCTTGGAGGCCAGGTCGATGAAGAGCTGCGCGTCCTCCTTGCCTGCGCTCCGCACTGCGACGCCCTTGCCGCCCAGCACGCGCAAATCTGCTGCGGGGAAGGAGAACCGGTACTTGGCGCCGGCGAACTCGTAGCCGAGGTGCCGATACAGCACAGTCGTCGCCGGGAACAGCGCCGACAGCGGATAGCCCTTCTCGGCACACCGCTGCAGCACACCGCGCATCAACAGGCTGCCGACCCCACGGCCGCGGTACTCCGGTGCGACGACTACGCCGGCCACACCGCCCAGCGGCATCCGGCGTCCGCTCCACCACTGCTGCAGCGGCCAGATCCGCGCGGCCGCGACCAGTTGGTCTCCGTCGACGACGCCCAGGTAGCGGCCGTCGCGCAGGAACTCCAGTGCGGTCTTCCGCCATTCGTCCTTGTCCCCACCAGGACCGAACGACCGCAGTCGCACCGACCAGACCGACTCCAACTGCTCCTCGACAACATCCACCACCCGCAGCGCATCCGTCACACGCCAGACCCTACGACGCCGTACCTCAGGCCAGCGACAGGAATACCGGTACCGCGTTGACTGCACCGTGCACGGTGATCAGCGGCCACATGCGGCGGCTCGGGGGTCTACTTGCGGTCGGTCACCCACAGGTGGATGGTGCCTTCGACGACGACCGTCCCGTCGTCCCGCGTCGCCTTCACCCGGACCGGTACGTCGGGTCCGGCCGTCCAGGCGTCCGGGTCGGTCTCAGCCGAGCACGTCAGGTCAGAGGTGGACTTGGCCAGGTAGGCGACCTCCATGCCCTTCGGCAGCCAGCGCTTCCCCGCGGGGATGGTGGCCTCAGCGAGCGCACCCATGGCCGCCTCCAGGCCGTTGCACACCGCGATCGCATGCACGGTGCCGATGTGGTTCTGCACGGCCCGCCGCTTGGGCAGCACCAGCGACGCGTAGTTCGGACCGACCTGCACGAACCGCGGCCGGATCGACCGGAAGTACGGCGCTTTCCACGTAAAGGCCCGTGAGAACACCCGGTCCCCGCCCGGAACCGCCTTCAGCCGGCTCCACATCTCCACCACCTGAGTCGCCATACCGCTGATGTTACCCACGGGTAAGCGATCTTGTCTGCCCCGAAACCTCGTTGCCGCCGTACAACCGCCTCCCCTAGGGTCACGTCGCCGGGACAGCCCTGGCGACGTACCCAGAAGGTGGTGACCGAGATGCTCGACCTGCGCGACTGCGACCTGGACAACCTGAACTCCGTGACGAAGTACCCCTCGATCCCCACCTACCACTCGCTGGACCCCCGCAACGGAGGACTGCTCGACGAGCGTGTCCCGTTCGCCGGTCCGGTGATCGGTACCGAGAAGGTCGACGGCACCAACGCCCGCATCATCACCCTGCCGGACGGCTCCTACCTGCTCGGCAGCCGCGAGGAGCTGCTCTACGCGAAGGGCGACCTGATCGGCAACCCGGCCCTGGGCATCGTCGCCGAGCTCCGCTCCGTCGCGGACGCCCTGCCGGTCCCGGCCGCGGACCGCATCGAGGTGCGCTTCCTGGAGGTGTACGGCGGCAAGGTCACCGGCGCCAGCAAGAACTACACCGGCGAGAAGCGCGTCGGCCACCGCCTCTTCGACGCAATCCACCTCACCGACTACGAGGCCCTGCTCGCCCAACCGCGCGCAGCCCTGTCGGACTGGCGCGAGTCCGGCCACCAGCCCTTCTTCACCGAGGAAGAGCTCCAGAAGCTGGCCACCACCGACGGCCTCACCCTCACGCCCCGCCTCTTCACCCTCGACGCGGCCGACCTTCCCAACACCCTCACCGAAACCCAAGCCTTCCTCACCACCCACCTCCCCCACACCCTCAGCGGCCTCGACGCCACCGCCACCGGCACCCCCGAAGGCATCGTCCTCCGCACCCCCACCCGCACCACCATCGCCAAAGCCCGCTTCGCCGACTACACCCGAACCCTCCGCCGCAAGCGCTGACAACTGCTCCGCCGGCTCACAACCGGCGGAGCAGCTCTTCGCGGTAGGAGATGCTCGTGGTGGGCGGCAGGCCCCACAGGTCGTAGGCGGCCGCCATCAGTTGAGCGGCGCGCTCAGGACGCACCCGCCCGTAGCCGGTGCCGAACCCAGGCGCGGCAATCCGGTCGACCGGCTCGCCGATCCGACGTACCGCTAGTAGTGCGGCCCAGAACGCGTCGTGCACCGCCATGTCGAGCCCACCATCTAGTGGCATTGGCACGCGCATGGTCGGCGCGTAGATCAGCCACCGGCACCGCTCGTCACCTGTCGGGATCACACTCGCCGAGCCCACAGGTAGATAGCCATGGTGCTCGTCTTCCACTGCTGCCCAGACTGTGCGCTGCAGACCAGGCCAGTGCTCAGCCAGAGCGCGGTCGACCCCACCGTCCATTTGCCCGTAGCTGTTGCCAGCAGTCAGTACGGCGTCCACCTCGCCGACCGCATCGAGCAGCGAGCCCTGCCGCACCTCGACCGTGCCCTCGTCGATCGCCTCGGCGAAGGCTTCACGCCAGGCCGCGACCAGTTCGGCGTCCAGGTCAACGAGCAGCAGGCTAGGCACGACGCGATGCTACGTCGCCGCAGCCGCAGGAGTGGCGGTGGGTGTAGGTGACTGGGAGGTGGGTTTGGGTTGGTGGGGTGTGCTGGCCGTTGATGAGGGTGAAGAGGGTTTCGGTGGCTAGGCGGGCCATCTCTTCGGCGGGGACTGTGACGGTGGTGATGGTCGGGGTGGTGAGGCGGGAGAGGCCGAAGTCGTCGAACCCGACGAGGCGGATCTGGTCGGGTACGGCGATGCCGCGCGCCTGCAGGACGCGGAGGGCGCCTACTGCCATGTCGTCGTTGGCGAAGACGATGCCGTCGACTGATGGTGGTAGGTGGTCGACGGCGGCGGCGCCGGAGGGTTCGCTCAGATCGCCTTCCACCACTGAGGATTCGATGCCGGCGGCGTGGACGGCTTGCAGGAAGCCATGCTGGCGGTCGATGCCGGCCTGGTGGTCGAGGGTGCCGGTGACATGCAGGAGGTGCTGACAGGCGTGTACGTCGATCAGGTGCCGGGTGATCGTCTCGCTCGCGGTGACGTCGTCGATGCCGACGCTGATCGCACCAGAGCTGTTGCCGATCAGTACGGCGGGTAGGCCGGAGGCGATCAGGGCGGCCATGTTCGGGTCGTCGACGGCTGCGCTGGTGACGATCACGCCGTCGGCGGACTGCGACTGCAGCACGCGTTCGTACGCCGTACCGGTGGGGCCGTCGCTGGTGGAGACGATCACCTGGGAGCCATAGCGGCCGGCGACCTTGGCGAGGCCGGTGAGGACGTGCATGAAGTACAGGTGGCCGAAGGTGTGGTCTGAGGTGTTGGGGACGATCAGAGCGACCGCACCGGCTTGCTGGCGGCGGAGGGCGCGGCCGGGGGGGGGGGGGGGGGGGGGCCGCCCCCCCCCCCCCGCGGGGGGGCGGGGGGGGGGGGGGGGGGGCGGCGGGGGGGGGCCCCCCCCCCCCCCCCCCCCGCCGCTTGCTCGACCTTGGCGCGGGTGGCGGCGCTGATTCTGGTGTTGCCGGAGAGGGCCATCGACACCGTGGCCGGCGTGACGCCGACCAGGTGTGCCACCGCGGCGATGGTGATCCGTTTGCTCATCAGTTCAGCTGGAACTTGTCTGTCGCGACCTGACCGCAGCTCAGCAACTGCAGTGCGGTGCCGTTGGCTGTTCCAGCGCCCACGGCACTCACGCACTTCCCGGACTGCGAGTTGCGTACCGTGCCGTCCGGCTGCGGGACCCACTGCTGGCCACCACTACCCGTGCAGTCGTTGAGCAAGAGCCGCGTCCCATCCGCCGTACCGTTTGCTGTCAGACAACGTCCTAGCGTGCGGATGGTGTGGTCCGCAACGTTGTAGCGCCAGTGCTGGTCCTTCGCGAGCGGTCCGGCACCCTTCAGCGTCTGACAGCTCCACAGCTGAACCACAGCGTTGTTGCCACCCTCATCACGCCCAGCCACATCCACACAGCTACCACGGTGGTGGATAAGCACCGGTACGACGAACTGTTGCAGCGCCCCCGCCGTACAGTCCGCCAGCTGCAGAGCCGAGCCATCACTCGTACCAGCGGCCGTCAGACAGCGACCCGACGCTGGGTTACGCACCGTCCCGTCAGCTTGCGGATACCACTGCTGGTTCCCAGCTGACGAGCAGTCGGCCAGCTTGATCGCCGTACCGTCAGCCGCCAGGCAGCGACCGAGTGTCCGCAGCGTTCCGCCGTAGTAGTCCGACGAAACCCAGTGCATGTCAGCTGCCATCGGCCGGCACTCCCACAGGTCCACAGGCGCGCCAGCAACTCCGATGTCGTTGCCATAGACATCAATGCACTTCCCACCAGGAGCGCTGATGAGCTCACCCGGCCCACCGCCGGTACTGGTGCCGTCATAGTGCTGAGCAACCACATTGGCCTGTACGGCGTTGTCGGTCGCGTTGGAGCTGTAACCCGACGTCATCGCACCCTCGAAGAAGGTCCCGGTCGCCCGGTTGCTGTTGTCACCGCCGACACCGAGGACGATCGAGCCCTCCTGCTTCATCGGCGTGTAGTTCCCAGCCGGCAACGCACCCTCGTACCACGTGTTCAACGCACCCGTCTGCGAGTTACCGCCCTTGAGCGAGTAGGTGTTCTGACCGTTGTTCCGCAGTACGGCGGTGACGAACTTGCTCGGATTGCCCCGGTTCGGCGCCCACATGCCCGTACCGCCCTGGAACACCCCGTCCTCGAGATCGGCCTCCACCCACGGCCCCGGGTCCGCAGAGTTGGTCGCATTCAGATACGAGATGTTCAAGGTGTCCATGTGACCCTGACCAGTGTCGCGAACCTCGGTCTCGACGTTGCCGAAGTCGGAGCAGCACTCGTCGCTCGCGTTGGTCCCGCTGGCCACCTCATACATGGACTCCGGTTGACCGCCACGCGCCGTACCGGTAGTGACCGTGCTGGCCCGCCGGTAGCCGACCACCGGCGGCATGTAGAGCCCGTACGCCTTGTGCCCAGCCACTGTGATCGGCAGCGCGGCCGCATCAGCCGGGTTGTTCTGTGGACCACCAGCACCGGGCCCTGCGAGTGTCAGGTCGTTATGGCGGCTGGTGTGGTCGTAGATCACCAGCACCTTGCAGGTGGTACCAGCACAGAACGCATCCTGTACGGCGGCATTCGCGTACCCACCAGCCGTGTCGAGCCCGATGTCCTGGGTGGCGTTGTCAGAGGTCCGCTGCACCTTGTAGAGCGGTCCGCTATACGACGCGAACAGGGCGCGCGTCGTACTGAACGCGGCAACGCACGGAGTGCCGCCGCGGGCGTAGATGTCGCACGGAGCCTCGGTCTGACCAGCTACCGCGGACTGTGGAGTGAGGACGGTCGCCACGAGGAGTCCAGCGGCGGCCACCTGCAGAAGTCTGGGGCGGAATGACATCACACAACCTCTCTGCGGGAGTGAATGCTTAATCGATTAAACATTCCTCCGAAGAGGTTGGGAACGCCTGGGGACAGTCCCGTCCCCAGGCGCCTCCACAGGTGTCAGCAGTACAGGTTGTCGCCCGGCGAGACCCCGAGCAGACCGGTGAACCGCTGGTAGGCGTCGACGCGGGCCTGGACCTGGCCCGGGTTGCCGCCGCCGCACTCGATCGACCCGTTGATGGTGCGGATCGTCTGGCCGAAGCCCTGGTAGTTGACCATCGCGTTGTGCGCGGTCATGGTGCCGGCGCCGGTCTGGGTGTTCCAGAACCAGAGCGAGGCCTTCCAGGAGACGGCCGGGTCCTGCTCGACCAACCACGGATTGGTGAGCAGCGGCAGGCCGAGTGCGTCTCCGGCTGCCTTGTAGTTGAAGTTGTGGCTCAGCTGGAGCGGCCCGCGCCCGTAGTACGCCGACTGACCGGCCGGGCATCCGTACGGCAGCTCCGGGTGGCAGTAGTTCGGGTAGTTCGCCTCGTTGATCTCCTTGATGTAGACCAATCCACCGGTCTCGTGATTGACGTTGGCCAGGAACGCGGCGGCTTCACGCTTCTTGGTCGTGTCGTCACCGGTGTTGGCGAAACCGGGATAGGCGCCGAGCGCGTTGATCAGACCGGCGTACGTGTAGAAGCCGTTCCGGCTCGGGAACATCTGGTTGAACAACGCCTCGCTGACCGGGAATCCACTGGTCGGCGGCGGCGTGCTGCCGCAGGTGTAGGGATCCCAGTACCAGGTGCTCTCGGTCGGCGAATAGCCCGGGTTGTCGTGCTCGGCGATGTAATACGCACCTTGGAATTTCACGATGCTGCCGGTGGTGTACCACTGGCCCTGCACCCAGTCGGGATAGCTGCAGCCGGCCGGCGGCGGGGTGTCACCGCAGTTGTACGGGTCCCAGTACCAGGTGCTCACCGTGGGCGAATAGCCCGGGTTGTCGTGCTCGGCGATGTAATACGCACCTTGGAATTTCACGATGCTGCCCGTGGTGTACCACTGGCCCTGCACCCAGTCGGAATAGGTACAGGCCAGTGGTGCATTCGTCGTGGCGGCGGCCGGTCCGGCGGCAGCAAGGGCCGGAATCACCAGCACGAACAGCGCTACCAATACTGCGAGCATTCTCTTCACGAGCGTCTCCGTTCGGAGGGGCGGTTACCTCGGAGCAAGCTCAGAGTAGGTACCGCCACCGACTAACGAAAAGTCTCAGCGAAAAGACTGTCGGAAACCCGCCACGCAGGGTGGCGGGTTTCCACTACCCGACTTCGGCCATGACCTCGTCGGAGACGTCGAAGTTCGCGTAGACGTTCTGGACGTCGTCGCTGTCCTCGAGGGCGTCGATCAGGCGGAAGATCTTGTTCGCGCCCTCGGCGTCGAGCTCGACCGTCATCGACGGGACGAAGGAGGCGTCGGCCGACTCGTAGTCGATGCCGGCCTCCTGCAGCGCGGTCCGGACCTTGACCAGGTCGCTCGCCTCGCTGATCACCTCGAAGGACTCGCCGAGATCGTTGACCTCGTCGGCGCCGGCCTCCAGGACGGCCTCCATCACGTCGTCCTCGGAGTAGGTCTTACCGTCCTGCTCCTTGCCGACCACGATGACGCCCTTGCGGTTGAACAGGTACGCGACGCTGTTCGGGTCGGCCAGCGAGCCGCCGTTGCGGGTCATCGCGGTCCGGACGTCGGCCGCGGCGCGGTTGCGGTTGTCGGTCAGGCACTCGATCAGCATCGCGACACCGTTCGGGCCGTAGCCCTCGTAGGTGATCGCCTGCCAGTCCGCGCCGCCGGCCTCGGCGCCGGAACCACGCTTGACCGCGCGGTCGATGTTGTCGTTCGGGACCGAGGACTTCTTCGCCTTCTGGACCGCGTCGTACAGGGTCGGGTTGCCCGCGAGGTCACCGCCGCCCGAGCGGGCGGCCACCTCGATGTTCTTGATCAGCTTCGCGAAGAGCTTGGCGCGCCTCGAGTCGATGACCGCTTTCTTGTGCTTCGTGGTGGCCCATTTGGAGTGGCCTGACATCGCGAACCCAACCCTTCTCTACCGCCGAACGAACCTATGCGCTCGCGACCAGCTCGGCGAAGTAGCCGTGCAGCCGGGCGTCCCCGGTCATCTCCGGATGGAAGGACGTGGCCAGCAACCGATCGTGGCGAACCGCCACGATCCTACCCAAGGCGGGGCCCGAGCTCACCGTCGACAGTACCTCCACGTCCGGACCCGCCCGTTCGACCCAGGGTGCCCGGATGAACACGGCGTGGTACGGCGTCGCGAACGCCGCGAACTCCAGGTCCGCCTCGAACGAGTCCACCTGCCGCCCGAACGCGTTCCGTCGCACCGTCACGTCGAGCCCGCCGAGCGTCTCCTGGTCGGCGATCCCGCCGGTGATCTCGTTCGCGAGCATGATCATCCCGGCGCACGTCCCGAACGCCGGCATCCCGTCCGCGATCCGCTTCTGCAGCGGCTCGAACAGCTCGAACGACCGCGCCAGCTTGTCCATGGTGGTCGACTCACCACCCGGCAGCACCATCGCGTCCACCTGCTCCAGCTCGGACGGACGCCGTACCGGCCGCGCCTCGACTCCGACCTGCCGCAGCATCTCCAGGTGCTCGCGCACGTTCCCCTGCAGCGCGAACACCCCGATCACTGGCTTACTCACAACGACACCCGCCGCTGCCAGTCCAGAGTGACCTCGATGCGCCCCTCGTCGAAGGTGGCCGGCAGGTCGCGCTCATTGAGCAGTGTGAGCACGTCCTCGAGCAACGGCTCCCCCGGCGCCACGTTGGCAGTGTCCGGGTGCCAGACCTTCAGCTCGAGCATGCCGAAGTCCACTGCGTGCCAGACGTCGGTGTCGGTGAAGAACACCAGCCCGAGCGGCCCATCCGCCGCTTCCAGTGCCTGCCGAGCCTCATGGTGGTCAGACGTGTAGCGGACGACCACGAGCCCCAGCGACTCCAGCTCAGCCAGTACGGCGTCCAGCCGGTCGGGATCGGTCTCCTCCGGCCAGCTCTTGGCGTCCTCGGTCACGTCGATGAGCGCTTCACCGATCAGCAACGGCACCAGCGCGGACGCGTCCATCGCCGGAGCGTCCTCCTGGACCGCCTCGGTCAGCGCGGCGGTGATCGCCGCATGATCGGCGTACCCGGACCGCACCAGCACACGGGCCAGTCCACGCAGCTCCCGCGCAGTCCGCTCGTCCAACGCCAGAAGCCCCTCAGAAGTGCTCACAAGCTCAGGCTATCTCGCCTCACTGGCGAGGCTTCACTCTCTTGGTCGGTACGGCGGTCAGCGGATCCTCCGGCCACGGGTGGCGGGGGTAGCCAGCTCTTAGGTCGGCCCGGACCTGTGGATAGCCCTGCTTCCAGAACGAAGCCAGGTCACTCGTGATCGCCACCGGGCGCCGGGCAGGCGAGAGCAGGTGCAGTACGACGGGGACACGGCCGTCCGCGACAGCTGGAGTGGCAGTCCAGCCAAACACCTCCTGCAACTTCACAGCGAGGACGGGCGGCTCAACACCGTCGTACGCGAGCCGCACCTCAGAGCCCGACGGGACCTTCAGCCGCTCGGGTGCAAGCTCACTGAACCGGGCGGCTGCGGGCCAGGGCAGTAGCCGCCGGAGCGCCGCAGCCACGTCGATGTGGGCAAGGTCGCGCGCACCGCGCACGGAGGCGAGCTCAGTACCCAGCCAATCGTCGAGACCGGCCAGCAGCGCGTCGTCGTCGACCGCCGGCCATGGGTCTCCCAGGTGCGCGTGGCAGAACGCGAGCCGCTCCCGCAACGCGACAGCAGCCTCCGACCAGCGCAGGACAGATAGACCGCTCCGCCGGATGCCGTCACGAACAGCGGCCTGGACGAGCAGCCGGTCGGGCTTGGCCAGCGGTACGTCGTTCAGCACGATCGCACCGAGCGCTTCGACGCGACGCGTCACCACCCGGCCGTCCTCCCACCGGATCTGGTCAGTGGTCGAGAGCATGTCGCCCGCGATGTCTCGCGCTGTCTGCTCATCGATCGGCGCCGCGGAACGGATCCTGGCGTCAGCGCGCCCGGGTGCCCGATCAGCAACCGCGATCGCCAGCCAGGGCGTGGTCCGCAACGGTGACTGCGGATCCAGCGCGGCGCCGGTACCGCCAGCCATCTGGTACGTCGTCGAGTCGGCCGCCCGGGCCCTCGCGATCCGATCCGGATAGGCCAGCCCCACGACGATCCCCGCCGCAAGATCATCCGGTACGACGCCCGCCGGGCCACCGGCCGTCGTACCGCGGCTGAGGCGTTTTGTCTCCTCTCGCCAACGACTTGTGGCGCCACGGTCGTCGCCACGGCGAAGCGATCGCCAGCGCGCCGGGAGGTCATCGCCGAAGTCGCGACCGGAGTCGTCCGAGAGCATCGCGACGATCTCGCGAGCACGGTCGGCGCCAACCCGCGGCGTCCCGTCCAGCAACGCACGAGCCAACCGGGGATGCGCCCCGATCGCAGCCATCCGCCGTCCCCGCTCAGTGATCCGGCCGGCGTCGTCAATGGCATCGAGGCGACGCAGCAACTCGGTGGCCGCGTTCATCGCCACCACCGGCGGCGCCTCGAGCAACGTCAGCCCGTCACCGGCCGGCGCACCCCACGCCGCGAGGTCGAGGGCGAAGGCGGCCAGATCGGCGATCGCGATCTCGGGCGCGGGATGGTCGTCCAGATGCGCGTGGTCGGTCGCAGACCAGCACCGATAGACCCGGCCCGGCGCCTCCCGCCCGGCCCGACCCGCCCGCTGGTCAGCCGACGACTTCGAAACCCTGCACGTCACCAACGCGCCAAGGCCGCGCGACTGATCGGTCCGCGGCTCGCGCGCCAACCCCGAGTCGACCACCACCCTGACCCCAGGCACCGTCAGCGAACTCTCGGCGACCGACGTCGTGACCACAATCCGCCGAGTCCCGCCCGCTGCCAGCGCACGCTCCTGTTCAGCCCGAGACTGGCGACCGAACAACGGCAGGACGTTCTCCCCGGCCAGCCGGCGAGTGACCCCGTTGATCTCGGCCTCCCCCGGCACGAACACGAGGATGTCGCCCTCGTCGTCAACCAGCGCCCGCCGTACGACGGAAGCGACGTGATCCAGCAGCCGCGGATCAACCCGCCCACCAGGCAGCAGCGGCACCGGAACCGGCGGTGGCGCCCACTCGATCGCCACGTCGAACAGCGCCGCCGACGCGGTGATCACGGGCGCCGCGCCCAACGCCCGACTCAATCTCACGGTGTCCGGCGTGGCCGAGGTCGCCACGATCGTCAGGTCCTCACGGAGGTTCGCCCGGATATCGACGCAGAACGCCAGCAGCAGATCGGCATCGAGGTGCCGCTCATGACACTCGTCGATCACGATCGCGGCGACCCCCGGCAACTCCGGGTTCTGTTGCAAACGCCGTACCAGCAGACCTGTCGTCACCACCTCGACCCGAAGCCCCGGGCCGCCGCTCCGCTCACCGCGCATCGCGTACCCGACCCGCTGCCCCAGCGGCTCGCCCACCAGCATCGCCAGCCGTGTCGCGGCCGCACGCGTCGCCATCCTGCGCGGCTCAGCGACGATGATCGTGCCCCCGAGCGCATCGCCCAACGCCAGCGGCAACAGCGACGTCTTCCCGGACCCCGGCGGCGCCACCAACACCGCCGTACCGTGCGAGCGCACCGCCTCAACGGTGGCAGGCAGCACCGCCCGCACGGGCAGGTCAGCACCCGGTACAGACACCTCAGGCAACAACACGCCCCGACGCTAGCCGATCCCGGTCAGTGGCGACTGAGGTCCGGCGTCCGGCCAGCAGCAGGAAGGGCAGAGCGAGCAACTGGATTGCAGCGCCGAGCAGGTACGACGGGCCGTAGCCCCAGACGTCGGCCGCCTTGCCGAGCGTGGGCTGGATGACCACGCCACCCGTCGAGGACAGCAGGTTGTCCGAGGACAACACGGTGGCTCGCTGCGCTGAGGGGATCAGGTCGTTGAGGTACGCCTGCCGCACCGGTCCGTTCGTGGCAGAGATGACGGCCCAGACAGTCAGCACGAGCAGGACCGACCAGAAGGTGTGGGCGATCCCCATGAGCACTAGGACGACCGTCATGCCGATCGAGGTGGCGACCAGCATCGAGGTACGACGTCCGAACGCCCGGCCAACCGTGGTCGCTGCCACGCCACCGATGATCTGTGCGCCGGCGACCAGGGCCGCTGCCAGGCCGGAGACCACGTAGGACCGGGCGTCGCCGTACAGCTGCAGGAGGTACGGCTGGGCCGCGTAGAAGCCGTAGCCGGTCACCCCTGCGGCGAAGGGCGCGGCCAGCATGACCCAGCGCACGGCCGGTTTGCGCAGTCCGTGATCCAGCGAGGCCCGCAGGATGCCTCCCATCTCCGCTGTGATCGACACTCGCGGCTTGGGCGTGAAGCGGACGTCACGCATCGCCCGCCACGCCACACCGAAGGCGACCACGAGGAGCGCTGCGCGAGCGACGTACGGGGCTCCGAGGTTGGTGCTCTGCGCCAGCACCCCACCGGCGATCGTTCCGCCCATCATCGCGACGCCGTTCGCAATCTGGCCCTTGGCGAACGCGGACTCCAGCGAGCCGGTGTAGCCGGTCGCCTTCAACCCGTCCACGAGCCAGGCCTCGGTAGCTCCGCTGAAGAACGTGAAGCCGAGTCCGAGCAGCATCGAGACCACAGCCCACGCCGCGAACGGTGCATGGTGCTCCCACAGCAGCAGGTAGAGCACTGTGGACGCGAAAAGCGTCACAGTCCCCAGCAGGTACGACGCCCGCCGGCCGACCGTGTCCGCCACCACACCGGTCGGTACCTCGAACAACACCATGCCCACCGTGAAGAACGCGTTCGCTGCGAAGGCCTTGCCGACACTCAGTCCGGCATCGAGCAGGAACAGCGTGTTGACGCCCCAGATCATCGACGACGCACCGGTCGACACCACCGTCAGTACGACGTACGTCCGCAACAACTGATCCGATCGCATCCCGGGCTCCTCCGCCAACCGTCTTTGGCAGTGACGTCGGAGCCCGAGCCGCTTTCTCGACCTCGAGGACCAACGGACCGACGGCGAAATGTCCGGACAACCCGTTGCAGGTTCCTGCAACGTTCGTGCGGTCGGCGGCGGGGCGCCTCTACGGTGGCGGCGCCCTTGCCGCTTCCATGACGCGGGGAGGGCCGTGAGGAGGAGGTTGCATGACTGCACGCCCAACAGGGAACGACGAGGAACTGGCGCGAGCTCGGGTCGAGTTGACGCTGGCACTGCGGATCGCCGCTCGCCACGACCTGCACGAAGGCATCGACAATCACTTCAGCATCGCTCTCGATGCGGAGCGATTCCTGGTCAACAGTTATGGCAAGCACTGGTCAGAGATCTGCCCAGGCGACATTCTCGAGGTCGACCCGGACGGGACAGTGCTGTCGGGCACCGGGCACTGGGACATCGCGGCTTTCACCATTCACCGGGCCGCCCATGCCGCGCGGCCCGATGCGCGCGCTGTGTTCCACACGCACATGACGCAGGCGACCGCGGTGGCCAACACCGCCGAGTCGCTGGACACCAGGCTGACGCAGTCCGCGATGTATTTTCACGGCCGGGTGTCCACCCTGGACTTCGACGGACTCGCGACGGCCGAGGAGGAAGGGCGCCGGCTCGAGCGGGCGTTCGCCGGTGGCACGAGTGCGGTCATGATGCGGAATCACGGCGTACTGGCGATCGGGGCCAACATTCCGGACGCCTGGCACAAGCTCTACATGCTGGAGCGTGCCTGCGCGGTGCAGGTGGCGACCTATGCCCAGGGACGTGAGGTCGTCAGGGTGTCCGAGCAGGTCGCCGCCAAGACCTCTGCCCAGTGGCTGCAGTTCGAGGAAGAGACGGCCGAGTTGCTCTTCGAGGCCGAAGTACGGGTGTTGGCGCGCGACTGTCCCGAGGTCGCCGAGTGGCGGCAGTCTGTCGCTGCCGAGCAGCGAATCGCCGTTCTGCGGTGACCCCGGATCACGAGGTTCCGGCCGTCATCGCCCAGGTCTGGAACGAGATCCTCGGGACGGACTCGACCAGGACCGACTCGTTCTTCGAGCAGGGTGGCACCTCGCTCAGCGCGGCATTGCTGATCAGCAGGCTCAGTCGGCGTCTCGGCCGGCAACTGTCGATGGTCACCTTCATCGCCCGCCCGTACCTGGCCGATCTGATCGAGTCGGCGGCCACGGAAGCCACAGGCTTCACGATCACGACCGCGCCGGCTGAGGGCGGCCGCCATCCCGTGACGGCCAACCAGGCCGCAAGGCTCGCCCGCGTACGACGCGCGCGGCGCAGCGGCGAGACCGACTGGAACAGCCTGTCGCACCTGATCGTGGTCGGTTACACGGTTCGCGGTGAACTCGACCCGGACCGGCTCAGCCGCGCCGTCGACTGGGTGGTCGACCGCCATCAGGGCCTGCGGACCGCCTTCGACTGGGAAACCGACCAGCAGTGGGTCGTGGCGGACAACCGCCCCACCCTCGAGGTCGTCAAGGACGCCCGGGAGCGCGCCTGGGAAGCGCTGCGACTCGATGACGGGCGCTTGGCCCGGTTCCTGTTGACGGCCGTCGAGCCGGGTCATTGGGAGCTGTGGATCTCCCTTGAGCACATCGTGGCCGACCGCCCGTCGGTGCGTGCTGTGCTGGCCGACCTTCGCACCGCCTACGACCAGGGCTGGGGAGTCGAGATGGCTGATCGTCAGCCGGCGCCGACCCAGAACCACACTGCGGCCTCCACCGAGGATGCCTTCTGCCGGTCGGCCGATGGGCTCCAGGCACGCGAGTACTGGACCCGAGCGCTCGACGGCCGGTCGCCTTGGGTGGGCTTGAGCCACCCAGCGGCCCGCGAGGTGCAGGACGCCGAAGGTCGCCGGGCTGTCCGGCACGTCGCCAAGCTCGACACCGATGCCGCGGCCGCCATCACGGCCACCGCGCTGAAGGACGGCACCACGTGGCTGTCGGTCGCTCTGGTGGCCTTGGCAACCGCGGTCGGCTCGGCAAACGAAGAGCCGGAGGTGGGAGTCCTCGTGCCGTTGAGCAACCGGGAGCTGCCCGGCTTCGACGATGTCGTGTCGTTCCTGACCAACATCGTGCCGGTGCTGGTCACGCCGGATCTCTCCGGTGATCCGGCGGACCGGCTGCGCGCGGGACGGAACAGCATCATCGACGCGCTCCGCAACGCGTCGTACCCGATGCACCGGCTGACCCGGGAGACCGTCCCGGACGAATGGGGTCAGTTCCAGCGGCGTCCCTTCCTCTATCTCGACGTCGATCTCGGCTCCGGGGACGAGTTCGGGCTCGACGGATGCCAACTCCTGGAAGTGGTCGACGAACCGGAGTCGGCCCTGTGGGGACTGGCCGCGTGGGTGGAGGTCCGCGACAGCGCGGTCGAGATTTCGATGACGCATCAGGAGGGCTTCCTGAGCCGCGAGGTTGGAGCCGGACTGTTCGAGGCATTCCATCGCCACCTCGTCGAGTACGCCGCGATCATCGGGCAGGCGCGATGACGACGCCGGTACAGATCGCCGCCGGCGACGAGCGACTCAGCTGGCCCGGCGCCGTCTCGTTGGAGACGACCGAGCACTGGACAGCGCCGTGGCGACTGCCCTACCAGGACACCGACCTCTACTTGCCCAACGGCGGGGTCGGCTGTGCAGCGATGCCGTCCGGTGTCCGGATCACCTTCCGCACCGACGCGACGAGCGTTCGCTGCGACTACGTGTCCCGGCCGCCGACGTACGACACGGTCCCGCCCGAGATTCCACGCGTCGATGTGCGGGTGGACGGCCGGCTCCACAGCACCGTAGTACTGGATCGGGAAACCGATACGGGCAGCTTCGAGCTCGACCTCGGATCGGCCGGCACCACCCGGTACGTCGAGTTGTGGTTGCCGCTGTATTCGCAGTTCAGGCTGCGTGGCCTGAGCATTCCGGCCGGCGCGACGCTCACGAGGGCCGAGTCCGAGCCAGCGGGCTGGACACACTACGGATGCTCGATCTCGCAAGGCCGGGGCGCGCCCTCACCCAGCCGCACCTGGCTTGCCCAGACGGCTCGGGACCAGGAGCTGAGCCTGACCTCATTGGCCATGGCCGGCACCTGCCATCTCCAACCCATGTTCGCCAGGCTGATGCGGGACCGGCCGGCCCGGTTGCTGTCGATCCATGCCGGAACGAACATCTACTGGTTCGGGTCCCTGAGCCGCGACACGTTGCAGGCGGCGGCGATCGGCTTCGTCAAGATCCTCCGGGAGAAGCATCCCGAGACACCGATCCTGTTCATCTCACCGACGTACGGCCCGAACTACGAGCGCAAGCCCGGACCGACGAAGCTCACCCACCGGCTGATCAGGGACGAACTGGCGACCGCTTGCGACTGGCTGACCGACCGGGGCGACCGCAATCTGCACTACGTCGACGGGCTCGACCTGTTCGGGCCGGACGACGCCGAGTACCTGCTGGAACCCAGCGACGCGGCGCAGCGGATCCACTTCTCCGCGGCCGGACATGACCTGGTCTCCGACCGGCTCAGCAAGGTGATCCAGTCCATCAGCATCGCTCGGGCACCAGGAGGATCCGATGACCAGTGACGCCGTCGGCACGAGTTCCTCGTGCGTCCCGTTGACCCTGCCTGTCCTGGTGGAGAACGAGGACAACTATCTGATCGCCCAGTGGCTGGTGGCCGAGGGTGAGGAGATCGAGCAGGGCGAGTTGGTCGTCTCGATCGAAACCGCCAAGGCACGTCAGGACCTCGAGGCGCCTGCGACCGGCGTACTGCACGCGCAGGTGCCGGCCGGCGCCGAGGTCGAAGCCGGTACGGCGGTCGCGATGGTGTCGCCGTCCGGCCGATGTGCCGTCTGCTCGGCGGTGCGATGAGCACGATCCACCACACGTCCTGGTTCACGGCGGACCAGGCCCACGTGCACAGCTGGCGACCCGAAGGCGACGACAAACCCGAGCAGATCCTGTATCTCCACGGGCTGGGTCCCTACACCGGCTTTCACGCCCAAGAACTTGCCGAACTCCTTGCGGAGCACGGTTCCTTCGACGTCTACGCACCTGATCTCCCCGGTTTCGGGCAGACCCCGGCGCCCGCCTTCGAGGACCATGCGCCGGACCGGGTCAGCGACTGGCTGGTCCGTCAGTTCGACGACATCATCGACGGGCCGGTCCATGTCGTCGGACACTCGTGGGGCGGTGAGGTCGCGGTTCACCTCGCCGAACGCCATCCAGGCTGGGTCCAGAGCGTCGCGCTCCTCGATGGTGGACATGTCGGCTGGGACCCGGTCAGCCGGGAAGAGGCGCTCGCGGACGCGCACAGCTTCGACCAGCTCCGGCGTTTCTCGCAGCTCGCGGATTATCTCGAGGCCGTTCGCGCCGATCGGCTTCGCTGGACGCCGCAGCTATCGGCGGCCTACGAACGCGGCGCCGTCCTCAAGGACGGCTACTACATCCAGCGGCAGCGGCCGGAAACCTTCGCCGCCATCCGCCACGCCGGTGCGCTCGATCCGGTCACTGATCACTACCCGGCGCTCCAGCATCTGCCGGTGCTGCTGGCGATGGCCGAGGACGCGGCGCAGGTCAAGCCGTTCCGGCCGGAGCAGTTGCTCAGCACGGTCGAGGACTTCACCTGGTTCACGCTTCCGGCCTGCACCCACTTCATGATCGACGACGCAGCACCGCGGCTCGCCCCGACCTTGGCGGCCTGGTGGCACAACGCACTGACCAGATCTCTCGTCCCGGAGACCAGATGACCATCCTGCAACGCGCCCGGGCACTGGTACCGCCTCCCGGCGGCTCCCGCCAACTGGTGATCGCGACCCTCTTCGTCAGCCTCGGCTTCGCGGTGTACTCCGCGGCGAGCGTGCTGTACTTCAACCGGGTCGTCGGTCTGTCGACCACTCAGGTCGGGGTCGCGCTGACCGCCGCCGGTCTGGTCGGTGTGCCGATGCGGATCTACTTCGGCACACTGGCGGACCGCTTCGGTCCTCGCGAGGTCACAGTCGTCTTCGAGCTGCTGCTCGGGTGCGCCTTGGTCGGTTTGTGTTTCGTGCACTCGTATCCGGCCGTGATCGTCGCCCTGTGCCTGATCTCGATCACCGAGAACGGCGCCAACGTCGTGTTCGGCGCGTTGACGGCCGGGGTGGCCGGGCCGGAGCGACGCGTCGAGGTTTCGGCGTACATGCGCAGCTACTTCAACGGCGGGTTCGCGGCCGGCGGCATCCTGGCCGGCGTCCTGCTCAGCCTCGATAGCCGGGCCGCGTACCTGGCCGCGATGGCCGGGTACGGCGTACTGCGGATCGTGATCGGGTTGGGCAGGCTCATGCTGCCCCGCCTGCCGCGGAACGCGAAGCCCCGGGCCGGCGGAACGCTGTCGGTGCTCAAGGACGTCCCGTACTTCGTCCTCGGCCAGGTCGTCAGCGTCTACACCCTGTGCGACAAGATCCTGCTGATCGGCCTGCCGCTGTGGATCGTGAACCAGACCGGCGCACCGACCGCGTTGATGGCGATCCTGCTGACCGGGTCGACGCTGATCATCACGCTCTTCCAAGTTCGATTCACCCGGAACGCGGACAGCATCGACGGCTCGGCGAAGCTGCAGCGCCTGGCCCTGGTCGCCCTCGCGGTCACCTGCGGACTGCTGGCAGTCTCCTGGCACCGCTCCCCCGTCCAGGCAACGATCCTCTTGTCGCTGGCGGTGGTCGCACTGTCGATCGGCGAGATGTGGGGCGCCGGCGCGGCCTGGGGCCTGCGCTTCGAACTGGCCGACCAAGAAGCACAGGGTGCGTACTCCGGCGTCTTCACGCTGGGGTCGGTGCTGCCGAACGTCCTCGGTCCGCTGCTGGTCACGGCCGGGATCGCCTACCTCGCATGGGGTGGCTGGATCGTGATGGCCGGACTGTTCCTGCTGTTCGCGGTGGTCGGTGGTCCGGTCGTGCGATGGACGGTTCGCACCAGGCTGGAACACACCGGCCGGGCCATCGAAACCACCGGACAGGGAGTCGAGGCATGACCGCACAGACGAGCCCGACCTTCATCAGCCGGCAGGTGACCGTCGGCGACACGACCTGGCACCTGAACGAGTGGGGACCGGCCGCTGCACAGGTCGGTGATCCGATCCTCTTCCTGCACGGCATGGGCGCTCACGTTGGATACCACGCGAACGATCTCGCGGTGGAGCTCGCACTGCGCGGACACCAGGTACTCGCGCCCGACCTGCCGGGCTTCGGCGCGACCCCGGGCGGCGGACAAACGCAGTACGAGACCGCGCAGTTGACCGCCGACCTGCTTGCGCTGGCGGACTCGCTGGGATTCGAGCGCATGGTGCTCGCGGGTCATTCCTGGGGTGGCTATCTGGCCGCTCATCTCGCGGCCGCGCACCCGGAGCGGGTCAGCGCGCTGGTCCTGCTGGACGGCGGCCTGGTCGACGTCCCACCGATCGAGTACGCCGAGGCGCTCGAGTTCGCGATCTCGATGGACGACAGCTACGTGTTCGAGACGATCGACGAGCTGTACGCCGAGGACCGGCCGTACTTTCAGCGCTGGTCGACGGCGTTGGAGACTGCCTACGAGCAGTCGATGGCGCCGATCGACGGAAAGCTCAGGATGCGGCAGCGGCCGGAGGACGCCGCGGCGATCAGAACCGCCTGCGGTCAGGCTCCGGTGTCGGCGACGCATCAGCCATTGGCCGAGGCGCAGATCCCCGTCCTGCTCTGTCTACCGGCGCCGGCCGCCTCGGACGTCGTACCGCTTGCTCTGGCTGCTTGGCAGGCCCTCGGGCCGCGGCTGTCGGTCGACTGGTACGACGGCTGCTCGCATTTCCTGCCGCAGGATGCCGGACCCCAGATCGGCGTTCGCTGTGCCGAGTGGCTCGCGCGTGGCGGTGCAGAGTGATCGGAACTCAGCAGGCCGCGATCGCGGTCTCGACCTGCTCGACGAAACCGCTGCAGCCGGTCGCGTCAGCGGGCATCGGCGGCGCCTCGATCGGCGCCCACGGACCTCGCCACCAAGCCGGCCGGTCCACGGGCTCATCGGACACGACGGTTGTCGCCTGCGCGGTCCGCTGCTCGTGCTCGGCCGACCACCGGAGGAAGTCCAGCCAGGCAAGCTGGCGCGGCAACAGCAGCGCGACAGTCTCCTCGGCCTCCTCGGGATCGGCACCGGCCGCTGCCAGCCCGGCCATCAGGTCTGCCGTGAGCAGCTCGGCCATCCGCTGCCTGTCAGGCAACGCCTTCGCGGACTCCGCACTGCCCGAACCCCCGGCCGCCTTTCGCAGGGTCGCGAACTCCTGCTGTACGACGTCCGCCGTCGTCCAGGTCGGATTCACCGCGACACAAGGAACTTCGGCACCCAACTGGAGTGCGATCTCGCCGGCCAGCGTGACGGCGTTGCAGAACCCCACGACGACCTGCGGACGCGCGGCCAGCGAACCGACGTACTGCGCTGCCAGCGTCGGCAGGTCGTGCACCGGCAGACCGCCGGCCAGGTCACTCACCGGATCCACGCTGTTCAGCTCGAACCGGTTCCCTCCGGCCAGCAACCGCGTGAGCGGCGGGCGGGAGTCGAACCGCAGGAAGTCGACGACAAGAACGAGCGGGCGCTCGGAGGCGGTACTGCGCGGCGCTTCGTTCACGGTCCTCTTTCGGTCGCAGGCCTGGCCGGACGACCAACTATATGTCCACCCCAATCAAGGAGAACTCTCATGATGCCGACGTTCAGAGGTGACGCGGACTTCGTCGCGACCTGCGCTGACGAACTGCTCGATCCGGCCGTCGCCGACCAGGCGATCGCGGACGGGACGCTGGTCTACCTGCGCAGCGCGACCAGCCGCCAGCAGGCGGGCTACCGCCCGCTGCTGGTCGGAGCGGGGACCCGACGCAAGATCACCGCGCTGATCGGCCTGGGACCGCGGGACAAGGACCGCGAAGCCATCGTCTCCACGATGAGCGTCATCCTGGCGGCCCGTCCGGACGCCGTGATGGACCTGACCACGAACCCCGAAGGCATCGCGCTGCGCAGCGAACTGAAGGACGTGGTCGGGGTGCCGCTGGGCGCCTGCCTGACCTACGACCTGTTCACCAACCCCCGCAAGCTGATGTCGCGCACCGAGTTCCTGGAGCGCTTCGAGGCCGGCCTGAGCTCGGGGGTCGACTTCACCCTGGTGCACATGGGTGTCTCGCCGCAGCTGATCGAGGCGATGAACAAGTCCAAGCGGATCATGCCGACCACCTCCCGCGGCGGCGGCCTGGTCTCGCGCTACATGCAGACCCACAACTGCGAGAACCCGCTGATCGAGTGGCTCGACGACATCGTGGCGATCTGCCGCCGGCAGGAGGTCGTCCTCGACCTCGGCGACATCTTCCGGCCCGGCTGTGCCGCCGACGCCGGCGACGAGCTGAAGTGGATGGAGGTCCAGCTCCTCGCCGAGCAGCGCTTGCGGATCATGGAAGGCGGCGTCCAGGTGCTCTGCGAGTCCGGCGGCCACATGCCGCTCGACAAGATCACCGAGCTGATCCCGAAGTACAAGGAGGCGCTGGGCGGCGCTCCGCTGTGGCTGGCGGGCCCGATGGTGGTCGACACCGCGGTCACGCTCGACAGCGTCGTGAACACGATCGGGGTCGCGGTCGCGGGTGCCAACGGTGGCGACATGTTCGCGTCGATCACCCAGAACGAGCACTACGCGATGCCGACCGCGCCGGAGACGGCCGAGGCGGTCCGCAACGTCCGGGTGGCGATCTCCGCCCTCGACCTGGCCCGCGGCTTCGAACCCGAGGTCCGCCGCAACACCGAGCTCAGCAAGGCCCGCCGGCTCAACGCCTGGGCCGACCAGGCCGATCTGTCCCTCTACCCGGATCTGTCCAGCCAGGTCTTCCTGCAGAACGACCTGCTGAAGAACGGCAAGCCCTGCACCATCTGCGGGATCTACTGCCCGCACATCGTCGTCAAGAAGGACGAGGAGACGCCCGCGAACGTCGCGGTCGGCCTGGGTCTGCCGTCCGTGCCGGCGAAGGCATGAAGTCAGTCGACGAGGAGTACCTCGACCTCGATCCGCTCCGCGTCCGGGTGCACGCCCACCAGAACTACTCGGAGCGCTCCGAGGATGTCGAGGCGGACGTCATCCGGGAGGCGGCGATCGCCGGAAACGACGACCTGCTGGATGTCGGCAGCGGTACCGGCTCGTTCCTCGGCCGGCTCCGGGCCGGCGGCCACACCGGACGGCTGACGGCTGTCGACACCTCGCCCGCGGCCGTCGAGGCGGCCCGGGCGGCGTGCGGTGAGGCGCACCTGGGCAGCGCGACCGAGCTCCCGTTCGAGGATCGGACGTTCGACGTGGTGGCGGCCCGCCACATGCTCTACCACGTCGACGATCCGGAGCTGGCGATCGCGCAGGCCAGGCGCGTGCTGAAGCCGGGCGCCCGATTCGTCGCGACGGTCAACCACCTCGCGAGTACGCCGTACATCTCCGAGATCGTCCGGGCGGCCGCCGTCAGCTCGGGCGTCGAGCTGCCGGTGCTGCCGAACTCCAGGGTGCACTCGGGCAACCTGCCGGACATGGTGCGGGCAGTGTTCGGTTCGGTCACCGAGTTCCGCCACGACAACGCTCTGGTGTTCACGGAGATCGATCCGCTGATCCGGTTCGGGCACTCCCTGTTCGGCTTCTACGGGGTGGCCGTCGACAGCCCCGAGCGGCCGGAGGTCTCGGCAGCCGTGACCGCCGCAGTCAAGGAACGGTTCAGCGGTCTCGACGGTCCTTGGCGCGAGCCGAAGGGCTACGTCGTCTGTACGGCGACCAGGGGGCAGGACGGCGATGCTGACGGCGAGTGAACTGGCCACCTACATGGTCCGTGAGGCGGGCTACCCGGCGGCGGTACAGCCCGCCTCGGTAGCCCTGGCCGAGCGTCTGCTCGGGCTGGCCGAGCTCGTACCGGCCGAGTCGAACCTGATTCTCGGCGGCTCGCTGGCCCGGGGCGAACCGTCGTTCGTCGAGCTGCCGGACGGGACCTACGAGCTGGACAGCGACATCGACCTGTTGCTGGTCTTCCCCACTCCCCTGGCCCCGTTCACGAACGCCGACTTCGTCGCCCGGGCGAAGCCGGTGCTGCCGACGGTGACGATCATGTTCGCCACCACGGCGGAGTACAGCGCGCTGAAGACCTCGCTGGGGACAGACTTCAAGCAGCCTTTCGGTGTCTCGCTCAATCAGGACAGCCTGCCGATCCACGAGCCGTTCGAGCTCGATGCGCGGGACGCCTACGAGGTGTTCCTGTTCTCCTTGCAGGCCTACCTCTGGCGGGAACTCCCGGAGCGGTGGGCGGCTGACCCGCACGACCGTTCGTTCCAGCTCGAGCTCAGCAGCCTGTGCGTCAAGCTGCTGCGCTCGACGGTCCTGCTCCAAGGCGGCACGCTGTCCCTGGATCGCGACCGCGCGCCGAGCGAGATCCTCGCGCTGATCGATCAGGAGATCGGCTGGCGTCGTACCGCCGGCCGACCCGCCCTGGATCCGGGGCGCTTCTGGGTGTACGTCGCCCGGGTGCTGCCGTACTTCGACGCGGCGTTCGGCGGTCGGCGTCCGGACAGCGTGATCGGCTCCGAGTACGAGGGGCGCTTCGGCGCGGATGCCGTGGCCTGGCAGCAACGCATCGGGCTGGTGCTGGCCACGGCAGTCGTCGAGCAGGTGCAGGCCACCGGAGGACGCGCGCCCGACGTCGCCGAAGTCGTCTCCGCCTTGCGTGCGAGCTGGACCCGGCTGGCTGTCGACGGGTTCGTCGAACCCACCTCCGCGCCGGGCGAGTACTTCGCCGGCCGGCTCGAGTGGTTCCGCGGGAACCTGTACGCGATGAAGGTGCGCCCCGGTCTTCCGGCGGGCCTCGAGGAGCTGGAGAAGTTGCTTTGAGCAATGAAACGACCTCGGTCGCCGGCTGGCTCGAACAGGCCGCCGCCGTCCTCGCGATCGGGTACGACGACCTGCGGGCGGCGGCCGGCGAGCGTACCTTCGTCGAGCTCGGCGGTACGTCGTTGGGCGCGCTCGAGCTGATCTCGCGCGGCGACACGGTCTTGCGGGAGACGGTGGATCTGGCCCTGTTGCTGGGCCAGGATCCGCTGAAACACGTGCTGGACAAGGCGGTGCCGAGCACCTTCAGCTCGGTCATCGCCGTCGAGCCGACGCAGTACCGCCCGTTGCTGCCAGGGCAAGCGAGCATGCTGGCGGCTGAAGACCTGCAGGGCAGTACGGCGTACCACCTGCTCTTCTCGGCCGAGATCAGCGGACCGCTGGACCGCGAGCGGCTGCGCGACGCGATCGGTCAACTGGTGGATCGGCACGAGTCGCTGCGGACCGTGTTCGTCGTCGACCAGGCCGGTCGCCGGTGCCGTCAGGTCCAGGCCGCTGCGGCGCCTCGCATCGTCGAGCAGTACTGGCCTGGCGCACCGACCATCGGGGCGATTCACGCCCCGCTGACGGCCAGTGGGACGCGGCTCATCGACGCTGGGTCGCAGGTTCCGCCGGTCTGCTTCGTGCTCACCACGACGGCGGAGCACGAGCGCTCGGTGTTGTCGCTGATCGTGCATCACGCCCTGGTCGATGGCTGGGCGATCGGCATCCTGTGGCGCGAACTGGCTCTGTTGTACGACGCCGCCGACCTTCCCGCAGCACCGCAGCCGGAAGCCATCCTTGCCCAGGCCGACCTGGCCGCTGCCGACGGACGCGTCGCTCGCCTGGCCGCGCAGCGGTCGGCGCAGCTCGCGCTGTGTTCCGACTCGGTTCGGCTACCGACCGAGCAACCTCGGGCGGACCTCTTCACCCCTGAGTCCGAACGCCTGGTCTTCGAGGTACCGGCCGCCGTCCGCGCCGCGTGTGACCAACTGGCCAAGGATGCCGGGGTCACCCACACCGCCGTACTGATGACCTGTTGGGCACTGTCGGTGGCGCGTCGGTGCGATCTGGACGAACTGCTGGTCGGGCTGCCGGTCGCCTGGCGGGCGACGCCATCGGTCGCGTCCGTGGTCGGCCTCTGCACCCGGATCGTGCCGGTGCATTGTGTCGTGTCCGCAGGTTCGGTCCGCTCGACCATCCGCGCTGTCGCGGCGGCGATCAACGAAGCCCTGACCTACGCCGACGTCCCCTTCGACGAACTCGTCACTGCCGCTGGGGCCGGCCGCGACCTGCACAGCGCGCCCTTGGTGCAGGTCACCTTCGCGTCCCACGAGCAATTCGTGCCGGAGCGCCTTGAGAGCGGACCGACGAGCTGGCAACTGCACGAGGGGCACTGCCGGGGAACGGCCTTCGACGCCACCCTCTTCGTCCAGCGCTGGGACGAGACCGGCCGGCTGGCCCTCGAATACAGCGTGGGCAGCATGACGGCGCAGGAAGCGGCCGCGCTGGCTGAGGGATTTGTCGGAACGTTGACCGAGCTGACCCGCGATCCCGAGTCCGACATTCTCGACGTACGGGGCATGAGCGAACGGCAGCAGGCTTTGCTGACCGACTGGCAACAAGGTCCGGAGCTGGACTCCGAGCAGTTGCCAGGCCTTTGGGAACTGCTGGCCAGGACAGCGGCCGGACAACCGAAGGACAGTGCGGTCCGGACGGCGGATGTGGAGCTGACCTTCGCCGAGCTCTACGCCGAGGCGGAGGACTGCGCGCGCCGGTTGTACACCGCGGGAGTGCGCGAGGGTTCCGCCGTACTGATCGCAGTGCCTCGGGGTGTGCAAGAGATCGTTGCCATCCTGGGAGTCCTCAGACTCGGCGCCTGCTATGTCGGTGTGAGCAGCGACGACCCGGCGCAACGGTTGCTGCAGATCGTCGAGACCGCGCGGCCGGCCGCTGTGATCGGCGAGTTGCCGGCCTCGGTCGCTCCCGGCCTCCCGGTCGTCGACGCCGTACGGCGGGACAGCGGCCCGGTCACCTTGCCGGAGCTGGCCAGAGACCTGGAACGGGTCAGCTGTCTGGCCTTCACCTCGGGCTCGACCGGCACACCGAAATGCACTCCGATCCCCGAGCGTGCCATCGTCCGGCTCATCGTCGGTGGCGACTACCTCCGGCTCGGCCGCGGCGATCGGCTGCTCCGGCTGGCCCCGCTTGCCTTCGATGCCTCGACTCTGGAGATCTTCAGCGCGCTCGGCCACGGAGCCGCGCTGGAGGTATTCCCTGGTACGTCACCACATCCCGGTGCGCTGGCGGATTTTCTCTCGCAGCGGGCTGTCACGCACGCCTGGCTGACCGCAGGCCTGTTCCGGCTGGTGGCCGATCATCGTCCGGCGGCCTTCGCGATGTTGAAGGTCCTCCTCACCGGCGGCGACGTCGTACCGGAGCACCAGGTCCGTCAGGTACTGACCGCGTGCCCGGAGCTGCGCCTGGTGAACGGCTACGGACCGACGGAGAACACGGTCTTCAGCACCGTGAAGGTGATCGACTCCGCGCTGCGGCCGGGACCGATTCCGATCGGCCGGCCGATCGCCGGGACCTCCGTGGTGTTGCTGGACAGCCGAGGCCGGCAGGTTCCTCCCGGCGGCCTCGGCGAGATCGTCTGTGCTGGCCTTGGGGTCGCTCGTGGCTATCTCGACGGCGGGACGGCCTTCAGCACCGACGATTCCGGTGTCACGCGGTACCACTCCGGCGACCTCGCCTTCTGGACCGGTGCGGGTGAGCTCGCGTTCGCCGGCCGCCGTGATCGGCAGCTCAAGCTCACGGGGCACCGGATCGAGCCGACCGGTATCGAGGCAGTACTGCGCGAACATCCCGAGGTCCGCGACATCGTGATCGTGGTGGAGGAGACTCTCACGTCCGGTCCTCGGCTGGTCGCCGCCGTCCTCGCCGACCAGCGGCCGGACCTGGCCGAAGAGCTGGCCGTCGCCGCACGGGCGAAGCTGCCGACGTACGCCGTACCGGCACGGTGGCTGCTGCTGGACGAGTTTCCCCTGACAGGCAACGGAAAGATCGACGTCGCTGCCCTCCTCCAGCCCGGTGAACCTCGGATCGCGGCGGGCCCCGACCTGGACCTGACCGCCGTCGTACTCGAGGTCTGGGCCGAGGTGCTCGGTCACGACGACTTCGACGCTGACGACAGATTCTTCGACGTCGGCGGCAGTTCACTGGCGCTGACCGAGGTCCGGAACCTGCTCCGTCACCGGCTCCCCGGTACGGCGATCTCGGCGCTCGCCCTGTTCCGGCATCCGACCCCGCGCGGGCTGGCCGCCCACCTGACCACGACGGAGGCTGATCACCGATGAGAGGCGACATCGCGGTGGTCGGCCTGACGATCCGTACACCCGGTGCGGGCGACCCGGCCGGATACTGGGCGAACCTGGCGGCCGGTGAGTGCACGGTGAGCACCTTCGATGCTGCGCAACTGCGTGCTGCCGGGGTCGCGGAGGCCGACCTCGCCGACCCGGCCTACGTGCCGGTCCGCGGCGTTCTCGACGGCATCGAGAACTTCGACGCCACCTTGTTCCGGCTCTCCCGGCGGGAGGCCGAGCTGACCGACCCGCAGCACCGGATCGCGCTGGAATGCGCCTGGACCGCCTTGGAGCACGCGACGATCCGCCCGGACACCACGGACCGGATCGGCGTCTTCGCCGGCTGCTCGCCGAACACCTACCTGCTCAACGCCCTCCTCGCCCGGCCCGATCTGACCGGTCCGGTCGGCGACCTCGCGCTGATGATCGCCAACGAGAAGGACCACCTGGCGACCCGGATCGCCTACCGCCTCGGTCTGCGTGGCCCGGCCGTCACCACCCAGACCGCGTGCTCGTCGTCGCTGGTCGCCGTCCATCTGGCCCGGACGAGCATCCTGGCAGGCGATTGCGACGTGGCACTGGCCGGCGGCGTGAGTATCCGGGTCCCGCAACGCGTCGGCTACCTGTACGACCCGGAGGGCATCACGTCGCCGGACGGCGTCTGCCGGGCGTTCGACGTCCGGGCCCAGGGCACCATCGCGGGCGAGGGCTGCGGATTCGTCGTCCTCAAGAAACTCGACCGGGCCCTGGCCGACGGCGATCCGATCCACGCGGTGCTGGCCGGTTCGGCGATCAACAACGACGGCAACCGCAAGGTCGGCTACACGGCGCCGAGCGTCGAGGGACAGACCGACGTACTGCGCGCCGCGCAACTGTCCGCGGGCATCGACCCGTCCATGGTCGACTACATCGAGACCCACGGCACCGGCACCCAACTCGGCGACGCAATTGAGGTCGAGGCGCTGGCCGAGGCGTTCCGGGGACAGCGTGCGCCGGACCGGCCCTGTTTCCTCGGATCGGTGAAGCCGAGCATCGGTCACCTCGACGCCGCCGCGGGTATCGCCGGCCTGATCAAGGCGATCCTTGCCGTCAGCAACGGTGTGTTGCCGGCCAGCCTGGGCTGCGAGACCCCGAATCCCGAGCTGCCGCTGGCCGCAGGCCCCTTCGAGGTGGTGACCGGTTCACGGCCCTGGCCGGAGACCGGACGGCCGCGCGTCGCCGGGGCCAGCTCGTTCGGCATGGGCGGTACCAACGCCCACGTGATCGTCCGGCAGGCGCCGGACGGCCAGCCTGCCATCCCTGGCCGAGGCGCGGCGGCGCTGCCGATCTCTGCCGCGAGCGAGACCTCGCTGCGGTTGCTCCGGGACCGGATGGAGACCTTCCTCACCGACCGCCCCGAGATCTCGCCGGCCACGGTCGCGACCACGCTGGTGGAGGGGCGGATGACGCACCCCTTCCGCCAGGTGCTGTTGGTCGACGAGCGTCGTACCGTCACTTCTTTGCCTGCGGGCCGGGCTCGCCGCCGGCCAGCAGCGGCCTTCCTGTTCTCCGGCCAAGGCAGTCAGTTCCCCGGCATGGCCGCGCACCTTGCCGCGACACAGCCGGTCTTCCGTACGACGCTCGACCGCTGCGCAATGTACTTGCGGGCCGAGCTCGGGTTCGACCTGGCCGAGGTGCTCTGCGATCCGGAGCACCCGGTCAACGGCCAACTCGACTCGACCTGGCTGACCCAGCCTGCGCTGCTGGCCGTGGAGCTGTCCCTCACAGACCTGCTCCGGGACCGGGGAATCGAGCCCAAACTCCTGCTGGGCCACAGCGTCGGGGAGTACGCCGCCCACGTCGCCGCCGGAGCCCTGACGATCAAGGACGCACTGACCCTGGTCACCCTGCGCGGCCGACTGATGCAGTCGACCCCCGCCGGGGCGATGACCAGCGTGCGGGCGACACCGGACGAGCTCCGGGCGATCGCCGACGTGAGCACGATCGACATCGCCGCCGTGAACACCAAGCAGTCGATCACGATCGCCGGTCCGGTCGCCGCGATCGCGGCGGCGGAAGCCCGGCTGACCGCGGCCGGTCATCGCTGCCACCGGTTACCCGGCGATCGCGCCTTCCACTCCCGCCTGATGGACGCGATCCTGACCGAGTTCGCCGCGGCAGCCTCGAAGATCGCCTACCGGCCGAGCAGAATCCCGGTGGTCTCCAACGTCACCGGCGAGATCCTCCCGGTCGGGACGATCGTCGACGCCGGCTACTGGGTGGATCACCTTCGTGGACAGGTGCGCTTCGCGTCCGGCCTGGATGCGGTCGCGGCGGCCAGGTGCGACCTGCTCCTCGAAGTCGGGCCGGGTCATGTCCTCACCTCTTTGGCCGCACAGCAAGGCGGTCTGCCACCCGGATGGCCGACCACACCCGCTCGCGGATCGGATGCCGACAGCGCCGGAGTCCTGCGGACGGCCTTCGGTGCGGCCTGGAGCGCGGGATTCCCGATTCGCTGGCCTGATCCTCCCGCCGGACGCTCGTCCGAGGTCCCGACCTATGCCTTCGACCCGGAGCGGTTCTGGATCGACCCCGTGTCCCAGCCCTCGGCGGACATCGTGATGCCGACGGTCCAGGAGGTCCCCGCGGATCCCGAAGCGGCCGTCGGTACGGCGGTCTCCCAGGCGTGGCAAGGACTCCTCGGCGGGAAGCCGCCCGTTGTCGACCGCAACTTCTTCGACGATGGCGGAGACTCCTTGCTGGCGGTCAGGTTGGTGGCCAGACTCCGGCGTGAACTCGGCATCGAGCTCTCGGTGCTCGATGTGCTGCAAGCACCGCGGTACGGCGAGATCGTCTCGAGGGCGAGTGAACTCGTCGCAACCGCCTCGAGGACCGCATGATGTGGCTACCGATGGACCTGGCTGCTGTCCGGCGAAGGCTCGGCCCGGACACCACATGGCAGGCGGTCGCGCTGGCTCTGACGGCTGTCGTGCTGTGCCATTCGCGAGGCTGTGCCGATCTCGTGCTCGACGTCGAGACCGTCGACGGCGCTTCTGAGCGCTTCGACCTCGACGACGTAGTGGAACGGAGTTTTCCCGGGCTGGTGAAGAGCTGCGAGCTGCCGCCCGGAGAGCACGAGTTCCTCGAGATCCGCTCCGGGGAAACCGTGGTCAGGTGGCGCAGCAACGACGGCGACTTCGCCCTCGCGGTGCCGGCCGGCGAGCAGTTCCTGGCCGAGCGGTTCGTCGTCGCGGCCGAGTGCGTGAGCGCCGGCGAGTTGGAGTGCGCGGCGATCGCCGTCATCGGAACCGCCGAGGCCGCCAGGATCCAGCAGTACGCCGATCAACCCGGTGAGGTCCCGGAGTGGCGGATCCACGAACGTTTCGCCGTACAGGCTGCTCTCACGCCTGATCGGGTGGCGGTCCAGTTCGGCGAGCAGGTCACGACGTACGCCGAACTCTTGGAGCAGGCCGTCGGTGTGGCCGACCGATTGCGGGCGCGCGGTGTCGTGGCCGGCGAGGTCGTCGGCGTGTGTGCCGAACGCGGACTGGCCTTGTTACCCGCCCTGCTGGGCATCTTGTTCGCCGACGCGGCCTACCTGCCGTTAGAACCGGAGCCGGCCCAGCGCTTGGAGTTCATGGCGGGTCAGGCCGGATGCCGGTTCGTACTCAGCGGCTACGACTCGCTGAGCATCCCCGGTGTGACCGTGCTCGATCTGGCAGGCGGTGATGGACCCCGTACGGCGCCCAGTGGGCAGAGTCGGCCGGTGGAGGCCGACGGCGGACCGGCGTACGTGATCTACACGTCCGGATCGACCGGGCGACCCAAGGGCGTGCTGGTTCCGCACCGGGCGATCGCGAACCGGCTCGCTTGGATGCAACGTCAGTTCGAGCTGACCGAAGACGACGTCGTCCTGCAGAAGACGCCGTACGGGTTCGACGTCTCCGTCTGGGAGCTGTTCTGGCCCCTCCTGTACGGCGCTCGCCTGGTCATGGCCGAGCCTGGTGCACATGTCGACCCCGAGCATCTCGCCGTGCTCGTGATTCGGCACGCGGTCACGACCATCCACTTCGTACCGTCGATGCTCGCCCTGTTCACCGCCGAGCCGGACTTCCGGAACTGTCGCAGCCTGCGCCGGATCATCTGCAGCGGCGAGGCGTTGTGGGCCCACCAGGTGGCGGCCGTTCACGACGTTCTCGAGACACCGGTCTACAACCTCTACGGCCCGACCGAGGCCGCAGTCGACGTGACCTGGTGGCACTGCCGAACGCCCGAGCCCAGCCCGGCCGTACCAATCGGCACACCGATCGACAACGCCGTCACCGTGATCCTGGACCGCTCGGGACGCCGCGCGCCGCTCGGCGCCGTGGGCGAACTTCATCTGGGCGGAATCGTCCTCGCCCGCGGGTACATCGGCGAACCGGAACTCACCGCCACGGCGTTCAGCACGGTGGACGGGCAACGCCTCTACCGGACAGGCGATCTGGCCCGGTTCGGACCACAGGGCGAGCTGCACTTCCTGGGCCGGGCCGATCGCCAACTCAAGCTCCGCGGAATCCGGATCGAACCAGGCGAGATCGAATTCGCACTACGCCAGATCGAGGGCATCACCGACGCCGTCGTCTCCCTCAGAACCGTCGCCGGCTCGGCCGCCCTGGTTGCCCACCTCGTGGTCGACTCCCCCGAGAACTTCGACCGCCCTCAGGTAGCAGAGATCCGCCGCCAAGCAGGCCTCCTGCTCCCGTCGCTCACCGTGCCGCAGTACTTCGTCCCGCTGTCCGCCTTCCCCGTCACCGCGAACGGCAAGCTCGACCACGCCGCCCTACCCGACCCAACCATCGGCCGGCCGGGCAGGCGGCACGCAGCGAGCCCGGGGTAACTGCTACCAGCCGCGCTCGGCGAGGCGGTGGGGCTGCGGGATCTCGTCGACGTTGATGCCGACCATGGCCTCGCCGAGGCCACGGGAGACCTTGGCGATCACGTCGGGGTCGTCGTAGAAGGTGGTGGCCTTGACGATCGCCTCGGCGCGCTGGGCCGGGTTGCCGGACTTGAAGATGCCGGAGCCGACGAAGACGCCTTCGGCGCCGAGCTGCATCATCATGGCGGCGTCGGCGGGGGTGGCGATGCCGCCGGCGGTGAACAGGACGACGGGGAGCTTGCCGAGGGCGGCGACCTCCTTGACCAGCTCGTACGGCGCCTGCAGTTCCTTGGCGGCGACGTACAGCTCGTCCTCGGGCAGGTTCTGCAGCTTGCGGAGCTCCTGGCGGATCTGGCGCATGTGGGTGGTGGCGTTGGAGACGTCACCGGTACCGGCCTCGCCCTTGGAGCGGATCATCGCCGCGCCCTCGGTGATCCGGCGCAGCGCCTCGCCCAGGTTGGTCGCGCCACAGACGAAGGGGACGGTGAAGTTCCACTTGTCGATGTGGTTGGCGTAGTCGGCCGGGGTGAGCACCTCGGACTCGTCGATGTAGTCGACGCCGAGGCTCTGCAGCACCTGGGCCTCGACGAAGTGACCGATCCGGGCCTTGGCCATCACCGGGATCGACACGGTGTTGACGATGCTCTCGATCATGTCCGGGTCGCTCATCCGGGAGACGCCGCCCTGGGCGCGGATGTCGGCCGGAACCCGCTCCAGCGCCATCACGGCGACCGCGCCGGCGTCCTCGGCGATCTTGGCCTGCTCGGCGGTGACGACGTCCATGATCACGCCACCCTTGAGCATCTCCGCCATTCCGCGCTTGACCTTCGCGGTACCGGTCACGTTCTCAGTCACTGCATCCTCCTGGTCGTGGGGCTCGCTCACCAGGTTAGGGCGGACCAAGCACCGATCTTCAGTCCACCTTGATTCAAGTGGACTGAGCGAGCGCGTCGCCGAGGCGAGCGACAACCAGCCGGAGCGTGGCCGGCGGCGCGGTGAACGGGATCCGGATGTGCCGCCGATCGGTGCCGTCCGGCGTGAACAGGTCGCCTGAGCCGAGCAGGAGACCGTGTTCCCGCGCTGCGTCCAGCACCCGCCGAGCCCGTACGTCGGTCAGTTCCAGCCAGAGCGTCATCCCACCTGTCGGCGTGGCCCAGGTCACGCCGTCCAGCGTCCGCAGTCCGGTCTCCAGGGCGTGCAGATTGGCGCGGAGGCGAGTACGACGCCTGCTGATCACCTTGTCGAGCTTCTGCACGATCGCCTGGGCCAGCAGGTCGTCCAGTGCACTCGGCGACGCCACACTGAGCTGGGCGGCCGTGTTGATCCGACGCCTGAGTTGTTTGCCGGTCCGGACCCAGCCGACACGCAGCCCGCCCCACACCGTCTTCGACAACGAGCCGACGCTCACCGTGCGTGGGTAGCGGCTCAGCGGGTCGGCCTGCGCCCCACTGGCCAGCCAGAGCGGTCGCATGGTCTCGTCGCTGATCAGAGCGGCGCCATAACGCCGGGCGATCTCGACAACCGTCGTACGGCGGTCTGCCGGGAGGCTGAGGCCAGTTGGGTTGTGGTTATCAGCCTGCAGGTAGATGACCTTCGGCCGGTGCCGTCTGCACAGGTGTGCGAGCTGGTCGGTGTCCCACACTCCAGCGGGCCACCCAGCAACGTCCAGCCGGTGCTTGCGCAGCAGGTCGAAGGCAGCCGGGTACGTCGGGGTCTCGGTGATCGCTACACCCGGTCCGAGGTCCAGTCCGGCTAGGGCGGCGTTCAGACCGGCCGCTGCGCCGACAGTCAGCGTGAGCTGGTCCGGGTCAGTCGGTACACCCTCAGACGTCAGCCGCGCGGCGAGCGCCGTACGGAGCTCAAGAGAACCACCAGACGGTGGACCGTCACCACCCATGGCCTGCGGCAGGCTGTCCTCAACCACCTGTGCCGCGGCCTCGACCACGTCATGTGGCGCCGCCGTCGTAGCGAACCGCAGGTCGAGCAGAGGCTGATCCCCCGCGCTCACAGTCGACGCCGGCGCGATCGGGTCGAGCAGACGGTCCGTCGGCCGCACGTGCGTCCCAGAACCACGCTTCGTCTCCAGTACGCCGTCCGCCCGCAGATGGTCGAGAGCCCGGACCACCGTCACCCGGCTCAGCCCGAGACGCTCCGCCAGCACCCGCTCCGACGGCAACCGCGAACCGATCGACAGGTCCCCCCGCTCGATCCGCCGCAACACCAGCGCCTCGACCTGTTCGGTCTTGGTCCCGTCCGCCGGTTCCAGATCTCCCGCCCGCCACATAAGTCCAGTCTCCCACCACTGGCCTCACCCCCCACTTCGACCACCGCTCAACCACCCACCCCGCCCGCAAACGACTGAACCGTGCCCAAAGCCCCCACCGCGCCCCCGCGCACCACCTTGAGCACGGCTCAGCCGCCGCACACGGTTGTCGGGTGCTCGAGGTCGGAAAGTGTCGGTGGAGGGTGTGAGGATCTAGGCATGGACGAGAGGTGGGCGATTGCGGCGGAGGAGGGTGGCGGGGCGGTGCTCGTCGCTCTGCATCCGGACGGGCAGCCTGCCGGGCCGATCCTGCATGAGCCCGACCTCGCCGCCGCGGTCGGGTCGCGGCCGGAGGTGACGCGGTGGGTCTGGCGGGCGTCGGCCGAGATCTACCCGCGGCTGCTGGCCAGTGGTGTGCGGGTCGAGCGTTGCTACGACATCGAGAACAGTGAGGGCCTGCTGCTCGGTCACGCGGGCCGGCTCGGCGAACCGCGGTCGGCGGCGGCCGCGTGGGCCCGGATGACGGGTGCGCCGGTTCCGCCCGATCCGCCGCTGCGCGCCGTCGTACCGGGTGAGCAGTCGTCGCTGTTCGAGATCCAGGAGGAGCCGATCGCGTTCGAGGCGCTGCTCCGCGTGTACGCCGATCAGCTCCGGCGGCATGGGGAGACCGAGCATCCGGAGCGGATGCGGTTGCTGACCGCGTCGGAGTCGTCCGGGATGCTGGTCGCCGCGGAGATGGACAGGGCCGGGCTGCCGTGGAGCGCTTCGGTGCATCGCGAGATGCTGGCTGAGTTGCTGGGTGAGCGGTTCGGCGGGACGGGTGAGCCGCGCCGGTTGACCGAGTTGGCCGAGCAGGTGTCCGCGGCGTTCGGTCGACGGGTCCGGCCCGACCTGCCGGTCGACGTACTGAAGGCGTTCAAGCAGGCCGGTTTCCAGCTGAAGAGCACACGCCGCTGGGAGCTGGAGACGATCGATCATCCGGCCGTCGAGCCCCTGATCGAGTACAAGAAGCTCTACCGGATCTACACGGCGAACGGGTGGTCCTGGCTCAACGACTGGGTGCACGACGGGCGGTTCCGGCCTGGGTTCGTGCCGGGGGGCACGGTGTCGGGGCGCTGGATCACCAACGGTGGTGGCGGTCTGCAGATCCCGAAGGTGATCCGGCGCGCGGTGGTCGCCGATCCCGGCTGGAGCCTGGTCGTGGCCGATGCGTCGCAGCTCGAGCCGCGGATCCTCGCCGCGATCTCCCGCGACCGGGCGCTGATGGAGGTCGCGAGTGATCCCGGCGACCTCTACAAGGCGGTATCGGACGCGGCCTTCTCCGGTGACCGCGCGACGGCCAAGATCGCCGTACTGGGCGCGATCTACGGGCAGACCTCCGGCGACGGGCTGAAGAACCTCGCCATGCTGCGCAAGCGATTCCCGCAAGCCGTCCAGTACGTCGACGATGCCGCCCGCGCGGGTGAAGAGGGCAAGCTCGTGCGCACGTGGCTCGGTCGCACCTGCCCGCCGAGTGGTGCGCCGCTCGATGCCGCGACGCTCGAAGGTCCGCCCGTCGACGAACCGCAGACCGACTCTCGGCATGCGAGAGCCCGCGGCCGCTTCACCCGGAACTTCGTCGTACAGGGCAGTGCGGCCGACTGGGCGTTGCTGATGCTCGCGGCGCTGCGGCAGGCGCTAGGTCCGTTGAAGGCCGAGCTCGTCTTCTTCCAGCATGACGAGGTCATCGTGCATTGCCCGACCGAGGAGGCCCCGGTCGTGGCTGACGCGATCCAGACCGCGAGTGATCTCGCCGGCACGCTGACCTTTGGCCCGACGCCCACGCGGTTCGCATTCAGCACGGCGACCGTGAAGACCTATGCGGAGGCCAAGTAGGGCGGCAGGTTGTGGGCGGCGAAGTCCGTGAGCTGGAACGCGGTCAGCTCGGCGATGAGCCCGTTCTCGATCCGGAAGACGTCCAGCCCGAACGGGCGGAACGCGGTGTCACCCGGTTCACGCAGGTAGGCGGCCAGGGTGGGCTGCCGGTTGACGGACGTGGGCAGGTAGCGCCACTGCCCCCGGTACGCCGGGTCCAGGTTCGCGACAATCGTGTGGCGCGCCGACTCGCGCCCTTCGAACCAGAACGGGTACGGCGGCATCGTGATCCGCACGTCCTCGTGCATGAGCGCGGTGAGCGCATCCGGGTCGCCCGCCTCCCAGGCGTCGACGTACTTGCGCAGCAACGCGTGCTCCTCGGCCGTGGACGGCGTAGCGGACCACTCGGCCCGGTGCGGTGGCAGTTGCGCCTTCATCACCGGTCTGGCTCGCTGGAGCGCCGAGTTCACCGCGGCGGCGGTCAGGTCCATCATGGCCGCCGTCTCCTTGGCGGACCAGCCGAGTACGTCACGGAAGATCAGTACGGCGCGCTGCCGCGGCGGTAGGTGCTGGATGGCGATCAGGAACGCGAGCTCGATCGTCTCCCGCCGTACCAGCTGGGCGTCCGGCTCCTCGGCTCGGTCCAGCAGCACGTCTGGGTAGGGCTGTACCCACGGGAGGTCGTCTCTGGCCGGCAGGGCCGCGGCCGGGAACGACGCGGGCTCGAGCTGGTAGGGCAGCACGCGACGCGGCCGGCGTACGTCGTCGATGCAGAGGTTGGTCGCGATCCGGTAGAGCCAGGTGCGGAAGCTGGACTGGCCTCTGAACGTGTCGCGGCCCCGCCAGGCGCGGAGGAAGGTCTCCTGGACCATGTCCTCGGCCTCGTCGTAGGAGCCGAGCAGGCGGTAGCAGTGCACGCGCAGCTCATGCCGGTACTGCTCGAAGTCGGTCACCGGCCGTCCTCCAGCTCAATGGTGGACGGCATCGGCGCGTGACCGGCCAGCCGGAACCACTGCACCAACCGCCGCTGGCGGAGGTCGCGGGTCGAGACGACGACGTCGTTGTGGAAGCGGCGGGCCAGCTGCACGCGACGCATCGCGAGCGCCAGTTCACTCGACCATGGCTCGACGGCGGTCCCCGTCGCGTTCACTGCTCGGGTCAGTGCGGACTCGCGCTGCTCGCGGTCCTCGGGCTCCGCCGTACGGGCGCGGTGTGCCGCGTCAAGCAGCAGGAGCGACGACGCTGGGTCGAGGACGCCGGCGCCGGCCAGCTCCGCGACCAGGGCGGCGCGGCGGGCGAGCTCGGTCTCCAGCGCGGCCCGGGCGAGCTCGACGCGGTGGTGGAGCCGGTCCAGGCGGCCCGCGGTCCAGCTCGCGTAGGCGCTGAACAACAGCGCCACGACGGCGAGCGCGAGCAGTGCCGTGGTGACCTTCACTGCAACATTGGACCACCCCTTACGGAGCGCTCACGGTCCGGCCGAATCGCGTCATCAGTGGCTCGGGCGCAATTAGCGTCGGAGTCATGGTTGATATCGGTGTGCTCGGTGGTTCCGGCTTCTACTCGTTCCTGGCGGACGCGCGCCGCGTCGACGTCAGTACGCCGTTCGGTCCGCCCAGCGAACCACCGGTCGTCGGCGAGGTCGCGGGGCGCGAGGTCGCCTTCATCCCGCGGCACGGCGCCGACCACCGCTTCCCGCCGCACCGGGTCAACTACCGCGCCAACCTCTGGGCCCTGCGCGAACTCGGCGTCCGCCAGGTCCTCGCGCCCTGCGCCGTCGGCTCCCTGCGCGCCGAACTGACGCCCGGCGCGTTCCTGGTCCCCGATCAGTACGTCGATCGCACTTGGGGCCGGCCACAGACCGTGTACGACGAGGCCGCCGTGCACACGTCTGCCGCTGACCCGTACTGCCCGGTCGGGCGGTCCACGATCATTGCCACCGGCAACGTCGTACCGGAGGGGACGATGGTGGTGATCAACGGTCCGCGGTTCTCGACCCGCGCCGAGTCGCTGTGGCACGCCGCGCAGGGCTGGTCCGTCGTCGGGATGACCGGCGCGCCTGAGGCCGCGATCGCTCGGGAACTCGCTCTCTGCTACACCTCCCTCGCCGTCGTCACCGACCACGACGCCGGTCTCCAGCAGGGTGACGGCGTGACGGAAGCTGAGGTCTACAAGGTCTTTGCCCACAGCATCGACCGCCTCAAGTCGCTCCTCACCGACGTGATCCCCCGCCTCCCCATCGCCGCGGACTGCACTTGCCACCACTCCCTCGACGGCACCGCCGCCGAGGCGAGAACGCCAGAGAGCGCTCCCTCGCGCTCCGACGTGTTGAGTGGGGTGGCGGAGCGATGAGGGTTCTCCTGACTGGTGGTGCCGGCTTCATCGGGCGGCACGTACACAACCAGCTGATCGCCGAAGGGCACGAGGTACTGGTGTTCGACTCGCTGCGGCCGGACGTTCATCGGACTCGCCCGGAGCCGAGCGACGACCTCATCGTCGGCGACATCCGGAACGCCGAAGATCTCCGGAGAGCGCTCCCCGGCATCGACACCGTGATCCACCTGGCCGCCAAGGTCGGGCTCGGCGTCGACCTGGACGACATCGACGACTACGTCTCCACCAACAGCCTCGGCACCGCCGTCCTGCTCCGCGAACTCGCGCACGCGAACCTGCGCCACCTCGTCTACGCCAGCTCGATGGTCGTCTACGGCGAAGGCCGCTACGACTGCGACCGCCATGGCCAGGTCGCTCCCGGACCGCGCCGACCGGAAGATCTCGACGCCGGCCAGTACGACCCGCCCTGCCCGCTCTGCGACGAGCCGCTTCGCCCCGGGCTGATCGCAGAGAGCGCTCCCCCGGATCCCCGCAACGCCTACGCCGCCAGCAAACTCAACGGCGAACACCTCGCCGCCTCCTGGGCCCGCGAAACCGGCAGCCGCGTCACGGCTCTGCGCTTCCACAACGTCTACGGACCCGGCATGCCTCGCAACACCCCGTACGCCGGCGTCGCCGCCCTCTTCCGCTCAGCCCTCGAACGCGGTGAACCACCGAAGGTCTACGAAGACGGCCAGCAGCGCCGCGACTTCATCCACGTCCACGACATCGCCACCGCCGTCACCACCGCAGCCGGAGCTCTCCCCCACCAACCACCTTTCACGGCGTACAACGTCGGCAGCGGCACCATCAACACCATCGGCGCCCTGGCCGCCGAGCTGGCCCACGCCTACCAAGGCCCAGCCCCCATCACCACCGGCCAGTACCGCCTCGGCGACGTCCGCCACATCACCGCCTCGTCGGCCAAGCTCCGCGACGAACTCGGCTGGAAGCCCACCCTCGACCTCCCCACCGGCCTCGCCGACCTCCTGGCTGCCGACAGCTAACCGCGCGGCAGAGGCAACCGGCGTACCGACGAACGGGTAGTGGTCCGCCCCGGCGCGGCAGCTGAGGCGACCGACTGCTCCCTGAGCACCGCGGCAACCGACCATCACCCGTTGGTCGGTACACCCTTTACTTGCCTGCAGCAACGAGCATGGGTGCAGTGGCAGTTGCGGCGTGGAGAGCGGTTGCGGCTGTCTTCGGGTCGGCAGGGAGCAGCGGGAGCCGGGCGTGACCTGTGGGAATCCGGCCTTGGGCAGCGAGCACCGCCTTGATCACGACCGGGTTCGGTTCGGCGAAGAGCGCTCTCGACAACGGGGTTACTTGGTGAACGAGCTTCCTGGCCCGGACCACATCGCCGGCCTGCCAGGCGGTGAGGAGGTCGGCGTAGGCCCGCGTTGCCACGTTCGCGCTGGCGAGGATTGCGCCGGCAGCACCCAGCGCGAGCATCGGCCCGGCGTACAGATCGTCCCCGGCCAAGACGCTCACGTCGTCGGGCACGCGACTCAGGAACGTCATCGTGTCCTCGTCGATCCCGCCGACCGCGTGCTTGAACCCGGCGACATTCGGCAGTTCCGCCAACCGCACCAGCGTCTCCGCGCTCAACGTCCGCCCGGTCCGATACGGGATGTTGTAGATCACCAGCGGTACCGGGCTCGCCGCGGCAAGCTGCCGGAAGTGCTCGACGACACCTTCCTCGGACGGCCGCGTGTAATACGGCACCACAACCAGCGCTGCACTCACTGGCGAGGTCAGCTCAGCGAGCGCGTCGACGGAAGCGGCCGTCGAGTTCGAACCGGCGCCGACAATCAGTGGCGCATCACGCTCGGCACAGACCGCCGTACAGATGTTGAGCACGCGGCGACGCTCCCCAGGAGTGAGAGTGGCCGGCTCACCGGTGGTGCCGAGCGCGACGATGCCGGTCGCGCCCTCGTCGAGAACGGCGTGAGCGAGCGCTTCCAGCGCATCTTCGGCCAGTACGTCGGTCGCGGTGAACGGGGTGATCAGCGGAACGAAGAGCCCAGTGAATGCCATGCCCTGACGATCACCCGCGTGAACCCATCAGGTCCAGTTCGCATCTCCACTCCAAAGCGTAAGCTCAGCTTATGCTCGACGTCCGCAAACTCCGCCTGCTCCGCGAACTCGCCCGCCGCGGCACGATCGCGGCCGTCGCCGAGGCACTCGCCTACACGCCGTCCGCGGTCTCCCAGCAGCTCACCGCGCTCGAACGCGAGACCGGCGTACCGCTGCTCGAACGCACCGGCCGCCGCGTCATCCTGACCCCAGCCGCCCACGGCCTCGTCGAGCACACCGAATCGATCCTCGCGTTGCTCGAGGAGGCGGCCACTGATCTTGAGAACGCGGCGAGAGCGCTCTCCGGCGTTCTCCGGATCGGGGCGTTCCCGACGGCGATCCCGACCGTCGTCACCCCGGCAATAGTTGCCTTAAGCACCGAAAACCCCGGCCTCGGCATCACGGTCGTCGAACTCGATCCTGCCTCGGTCCCCGACGCCCTGCGGACCGAGGCTGTCGACATCGCACTCGTGCAGGAGTACGACCACGTCCCGGCTGCACCCCACCCAGGCCTGCACACCGAGCCTCTACTGGAAGAAACCGTCTACCTGGCCACCCGCCGTACTCAATCTCTGAGCAGCCTCAATGACGCCCCCTGGATCGCCGGCACACCCGGCACGCTCTGCCACACGCTCACGATCAGAGCCTGCGAGGCTGCCGGGTTCACCCCGCGGATCCGCCATCACGCCGACGACTTCGGCGCCGTCCTAGCGCTGGTCGCCGCCGACCAAGGCGCCGCCTTCGTCCCCGACCTAGCCGTAGCCACCCCACCGCTCGGCGTCGTCCTCACACCACTCCCGATCCAGCGTCGTACCCGTCTCGCCTACCGTCGCGGCACCGCCAACCACCCCGCCCTAGCCGCCGCCCGGAGAGCGCTCCACCAAGCTCTCAGCCAGTAGGCAACTACCGGCCGCAGAACGATCACGAAGAGCACCCGCCGCCGCTGCAACGCGGAGAGCGCTCCACCACACTCACAGCTACTGGGCGGCCACGGCGGAAGCTCGATTTGGTAGGGCACCCGCTGCCGCTGAAACTCGGAGAGCGCTCCATGACGCTCTTAGCAGCTAGTGGGCGGCGACGGGTGGGAGCTCGATCTGGAAGGCGCAGCCGCCGTCGACGTTCGTCACGCCGATCTGGCCGTCGTGGGACTCGACCACGCCTCGGGCGATCGCCAGCCCGAGGCCGCCTCCGCCCGAATTCCCCGTCGCGGACGCCGAACCCGAGGCTGAGGCCGGTACGGGGGTCCGTTGTTCGTCACCACGCCAGCCGATGTCGAAGACCCGTTCCAGATCATCAGCCGGGATCCCGCCACACCCATCGGTCACCGCGAGCCGCACTCGTCCGTCCGGCTCCCGATCGACCATCAGCGTGACCGTCCCACCGGGCTCCGTGTGCCGGATCGCGTTGCCCACCAGGTTCGTCACCGCACGCGTCAACTCGTCCGGATCCCCTTGCACAGCAAGCCGATCGTCACCGGACGGTGTCGCCACCGCGAGCTCAACTCCCGATGCACGAGCGTGTTCGCCGTTCTCCCCCGCCACGTCTTCGGCCAACTCGCGCAGACTCACCGCCGACCGTTTCCGCGGCAGCGCCGCCGCCGACAACCGCGACAGCTCGAACAGATCGTCGACGAGCCCGGTCATCCGGTCGACCGTCGATCGCATCTGCCGCAGTGCACCCGGTACGTCGTCGATCACGCCGTCCTCGAGCCCTTCCGCCACCGCCCGCAACCCGGCCAACGGCGTCCGCAGATCGTGCGACATGAACGCGACCAGCTCCCGCCGGCTCGCCTCGAGAGCGCGCTCTCTCGCGTGTGACGCAGCCAGCTTCTGCCGGGTCATCTCTAGCTCGTCCGTCAACGCCGCCAGCTCGGCCGGTACGGCGCCACTGGACCGATCCGAAGGCTCGTACGTCGTACCCAACCGCCGCAGCCGCTGTCCGACATCCCGCGAACCCTTGCTGATCCAGTGACCCAACAACACCGACATCCCGAGCCCGAGCAGCGCCGCGAACGCGAGCGTCCAGAGCACGACCCACGAGTCGTGTTCGGAGATGAACATCGCCCGCACGCTCTGCAGTACCGCAGCGAGTGCCGCGGCCATCGGCGCCAGCGCGGCGACGATCATCGTGACCCGGAGCGAACGCCGGCGGAACTGCCACAGGATCGCGCCACCGAGGACCGCGACCACCAAGGTCCAGAGGGTGGTCAGCGCGAGGATCGTCATCGTGTCGCGGTTCATTCGGACTCCCCCGCGAACCGGTAGCCCGTGCGCGGCACGGTCAGCACCAGTCGCGGATCCGACGGATCCGCCTCGATCTTCTCCCGCAGCCGCCGGACGTGCACCGTCACCGTCGACGAGTCGCCGAAGTCCCAGCCCCAGACCCGGCGCAGCAGCTCGGCCTTCGTGTACGCCTTGCCCGGATGCGACACCAGATACGCGAGCAGATCGAACTCGCGATGCGTCAGCGAGAGCTCTCTCCCGTCCAGCAACGCGATCCTGGCCGCGGTGTCGATCGCGATCGGGCCGGCGCTCAGCTTCGTCGGTGTCAGGTCGAGCCCGGCCAGCCGCTCCTCGCGCCGCAGCATCGCCTGCACCCGCAGCGTCAGTTCCCGCGGGCTGAACGGCTTCACGACATAGTCGTCGGCGCCGAACTCCAGACCGACCAGCCGGTCCTCCTCCTCACCACGAGCGGAGAGCATGATCACCGCGGCTCCGTCATCGGCCGCGCGCATCCGGCGCAGGACCTCCAGACCGGACATCCCCGGCAGCATCACGTCCAGGACGACGACCGACGGTTTCCATTGCTGCCAGACCTCGACCGCCGCGATCCCGTCCGCCACCACGCGAGCGTCGTACCCGGCCTTGGTCAGGTACGCCGAGACGACGTTGGACACGGTCGGGTCGTCATCGACGACGAGCACACGAGTAGCCACGATCAGAGCCTAGGTCTTCCGGACCCCGCAGCGCTGGACCGAGACCCAGAGAGAGCGCTCACCGTAAGCGACCCGTAGCCGTCGGCGGCCACTCCGGAGGCCTGATCTTCCCTACGGTCGAAGGGTGGCTGTCGATCTCGTACTGCCGTGCCTCGATGAGGCGGCGGCACTCCCCTGGGTACTCACCCGGCTCCCGGCCGGCGTCCGGGCCGTTGTCGTGGACAACGGTTCGACCGATGGATCGGCGGAGCTCGCCGCTGAACTCGGGGCGACCGTCGTGCACTGCTCGATCCGCGGGTACGGCGCCGCGTGTCACGCCGGCCTGGAGGCGGCCGATGCCGAGGTGGTGGCGTTCATGGATGCCGACGCGTCCCTCGACCCGCGGCAGCTCGTCCGGGTGACCGCGCCGATCCTGGCCGGGAACGCGGACCTGATGGTGGGTCGCCGGAGAGCGGTCTCTCGCGACGTCTGGCCGTGGCATCTCCGGCTGGCGAACGCCGAACTGTCCCGCCGGATCAGGCGCCGTACCGGCGTAGTCCTGCACGACCTCGGCCCGATGCGAGCGGCGCGTCGGACGGCGTTGCTCGACCTCGCGCTGCTCGACAGGCGCTCGGGCTACCCACTCGAGACCGTCGTACGGGCCGCTGATGCCGGCTGGCGGATCTCCGAGGTGGATGTCGACTACCTGCCACGCTCAGGCCGATCGAAGGTCACCGGTACGCCGCTCGGCGCCGCGCGGGCCGTCCTGGACATGTCGAAGGTGCTGAAGGCATGACCGCAGACATTGCCACGCGCGGCACGCTGATCGTGATCGCGAAGGAACCGGTTCCCGGTCGGGTCAAGACCCGTTTGCAGACCGAGTTCACGCCGCAAGAGGCCGCGGCCCTCGCCCGCGCATCCCTGGTCGACACGCTGACGACCGTGCGATCGGCTCCGGCCGGACGCCGCGTACTGGTCCTCGAAGGCGAACCGGGCCCCTGGCTCCCGCCGGGTTTCGACGTGATCCCGCAACGCGGCGGCGGACTCGATGAGCGGCTCGCGGCCGCCTTTGAGGACTCCTTCGACGGATCGCCGATGCTCCTGGTCGGCATGGACACACCGCAGCTGCCGAGCGATCTGCTGAGCTTCAACTGGCCCGGGTACGACGCTGTGCTCGGACTGACCGAGGACGGCGGGTACTGGTGCCTCGGGCTCCGCGAACCGGACGACGCGGCACTGATCGGCGTACCGATGTCGACCGAGCACACCGGCCGGGATCAGCTGCGACGCCTGGAGAGACTGGGAAAGCGCGTTCTTCTGTTGCCGACGTTGCGGGACATGGACACGCCGCGGGATGCGGCCGCGATCGCCGCGGACTATCCGTCGCTACGGCTGTCGCGGTTGTTCCGGCGATTGCAGCACGCGGCGCATCCGGGGTTGCTGTTCGACCAGGCACTGGACGGTACGGCGCGAGTGGTTGCCACCGGCATCGATGGACGGACCGTACCGTCGCTGTGCGAGCTGGACCGGTGGCAGTCACCGGCCGACGACGTCGATCGGCTGGCGTTGAGCCGCTGCGAAGGACCGGTCCTGGACATCGGCTGCGGGCCGGGCCGGATCGTGATGGCCCTTGCTGAGCAGGGGATTCCCGCTCTTGGCGTCGATGTGTCGCCGCAGGCGGTGTCGCTGACGACCTCACGCGGTGCGGCGGCGCTGCGGCGGCCGGTGCAGGACCGGCTGCCGGCGGAGGGACGCTGGGGCAGCGTCGTCCTGATGGACGGCAACATCGGCATCGGCGGCGACCCCGCTGATCTGCTCCGGCGCTGCGCGGAACTCGTGCGTCCCAACGGGCTGGTCCTGGTCGAGGTCGATCCCGACGACGACCTCGACGACACTGATCCGATCGTGCTGCGCAGCTCGACCGGCCGCCGGTCAACCCCATTGCCCTGGGCAAGAATCGGCAGCCGGACCCTGCTTCGCCACGCCCGCAGCACAGCCCTCCACCCCACCGAAGACTGGCGCACCCCGCACCGAGCCTTCCTGACGCTCCGCCGCACCGCATGACCGCCCGCGCCACCACCCCGGCAAGCCTCTGGTTAGCGGGCGGGGTCGCCGTCGGCGTCGCCGTGCTGACGATCTGGGCGCACGCCGCCAGTTGGTGGCCGAACGTTCTCCTCGTGATCGGCTGTCTGATCGTCGGCGCCATGATCTGGCGGTTCGGGCGCGGACTCAGCATCGCCGGGGTCGTCGTGGTTGCTGCGTTGTGCCAGCTACCCGGGCTGACCCATGCGCCGATCACCAGCACCGACGCCTATCGCTACGTGTGGGACGGACGAGTCCAGCTGGCCGGACATTCGCCGTACGCGCATGTGCCGTTGGACGACGCCTTGGCGGAGCTGCGAGATCCACTCCTGTTCCCAGGGCTGTCGCCGACGCAGAGATCGGGAGAGAGCGCTCCCCCGAGTCTCTCCACCGATCCCGCGACAGTGGCCGCACTCGCCGCCGACGATCCGCGGACGCTCATCAACCGGCCTCGCGTACCGACCATCTATCCACCGATCGCACAGGTGTACTTCACGCTCGTCGCGGCGGTGACCCCGTGGTCGGCGGGAACGCTCGGGCTGCAGATCGCCGCCGGCCTGCTCGCGGTCGCACTCACCTGGTTACTCGCAGCAACAACACCACGGGATCGCCGCTGGGCAGCGCTGTGGGGTTGGTCACCGATCGTGGTCCTTGAGGCCGGAAGCGCTGCCCACGTTGACGTTCTGGGCGCCCTGCTCATCACCGCCGCCGTCATCACCTCGGCCCGGCGCCCCCGGCTCGCCGGGATCCTGCTCGGCGCCGCCGCGAGCGTGAAGCTGCTGCCGCTGCTATTGATCCCCGCGTTCCGGGTCCGCCAGTCGATTGTTGCCGTGGGCACCTTCGTTGCCACCTACATCCCGTACGTCGCCGCCTCCGGCGCCCTGGTCCTCGGTTTCCTGCCCGGCTACCTGACCCAGGAGGGGTTCTCCGACGGCAGCACCAGGTTCGCGATTCTCTCGCTCCTGCTGCCTCCTGAGGCTCGTCAGGTCGTCGCCGTTCTGCTCGCGGGAGCGCTCTCCGTGCTCGCGTTCCGGCGTCGCGGCCGCGAATCGCTGGCCGTCACGTGCTGCTGGCTGTACGGCGCTGCGCTGCTGATCGCCACTCCGACCTACCCCTGGTACGGCCTTCCCCTGATCGCGCTGGCAGCGCTCTCCCGGCGACCCGAGTGGATCGCCGTACCGCTGGCGTCGTACCTGGCCTATGCCACCGTCGGGCACGGCAGTCGCCAAGGGCTGATCTACCTGGCCGCCGCTGCCATCGTTGTCATCACTACTACGCTGCGTCATCGTCCGGTTGCCGCAAAGCAGTTTGACGAGAACCGGACCGCCAACCAACACTGAGCAGCGTGACCAAACGCATCGCGATCGCGACCTCGGCCGACTGGCCCGAGCTGCTGCCGGAAGAGCGCCCGCTCCTGGACGCGTTCCACGCCGCCGGCCTCGAAGCCGTCCCCGCTGTCTGGACGGATCCCTCGATCGACTGGTCCGCGTTCGACGCGGTCCTGCTGCGCTCGGTGTGGGACTACTACACGCGGCACCTCGAGTTCACCGAGTGGCTCGGCCAGCTCGACAAGGCCGGCGTACTGGTGCTGAACGAGACCGACCAGGTGCGCTGGAACAGCGACAAGCGCTACCTTCTCGAACTCCGCGAGCAGGGCGTCGCGATCGTGCCGTCCCAGGTCGCGGCGGGCGCCTGCCTGCGCGAGGTCGTCGCCGGGCTCGAAGGTCAGCAGATCGTCATCAAGCCGACCGTGAGTGGGGCGGCGTACAACACCGTCCGCGGGCTGGCCGGATCGGCCGAGCTCGACGCCGCGATGACCGAACTGCCCGACGATGTGTATCTCGTCCAGCCGTTCCTGCCCGAGATCCAGACCGACGGCGAGTGGTCGTTGCTGTTCTTCGGCGGCGAGTACAGCCACGCGGTGGTGAAGCGCCCGGCAGCTGGTGACTACCGGGTGCAGCAGATGTTCGGCGGCGAGTCGACGCTCGAGGAGCCGACGCCCGCCATCCTGGAGAGCGCCAAGATCGCGCTCTCCGCAGCACGCACCCAACCGACCTATGCCCGCGTCGACGGCGTCGTGGTCAACGGCCGCTTCCTGCTGATGGAGCTCGAACTCATCGAGCCCTACCTCTTCATCCCCGAGCACCCGCCGGCCGCCGACCACCTGGTCAGCGCCATCGCCGCGCAGCTCTGAACCTCAGCTGGCAGCAGACTCCGGATGGCCGCGCCGGCGGCCATCCAGGAACGTGATCCCGGCGGCGGTGCCGGTGTACTTGGTCCGGCGCGCCCAGTCGTAGCACTCGTTCAGCACCGGGCATGAGGTCAGGCACAGCTCGCGCGCCTTGCGCTGCTCGAAACGGGTTGCTGTCTCGTCGTACGCGCCCGCCTGCCCACGGCAGGCGGCGCGATCCATCCAACGGTCACTGGGATCGACGATCACGGTCAGCATCGGCCTCATGACCACGACGGTAGATCCCGGGGAGCGCTCTCCGGGGCGCGTCTCAGAATACGGTCTTTTGTCGATGGACTTACTTCACTTTCAACCCGGCTCCGGCGGCGGCATAGGGTCGGGGCCATGCCGACGCTCGACGAGATCCGCACCGCCGCCGACCAGCTGCACGGCCGCATCCACCGCACCCCGATGCTCAGTTCGTCGGCCCTGGACGCTCAGTTCGGCGCCGAGCTCACGCTGAAGGCCGAGCTGTTCCAGAAGACCGGAAGCTTCAAGGTCCGCGGCCTGCTCACCAAGCTCCTGCAACTGACGCCCGAGGAGCGAGCCCGCGGTGTGGTGACGGTCTCGGCGGGTAACGCGGCCGGCGCCCTGGCCTGGGCCGCGCGGGACGCGGGAATCCCGGCCACGGTGGTGATGGCGACAACCGCCGTACCGGCCAAGGTTGAGGCAGCACGCGGGTATGGGGCCACGATCGAGTTGGTGGACGGCGACCTCCTCGCCGCGTACGACGAGATCCGGAGAGAGCGCGATCTCACCGGTGTCCATCCGTTCGACGACGAGCAGGTGATCACCGGTCACGGCAGTCTCGGACTGGAGCTGCTCGAAGATCGCCCCGACCTCGACACCGTGCTGGTGCCGGTCGGTGGCGGCGGCCTGATCTCGGGAGTCGCACTGGCGGTCAAGCTGCTCAAGCCCGGCATCCGAGTCATCGGCATCGAGCCGGAGCAGGCCGACGTGGTGAGCCGCAGCCTCGCGGCCGGTGAGCCGCAACGGCTACCCACCGCCCGGTCCATCGCCGACGGGCTGGCCGCACCCATCTGCGGCACCCGCAACTTCCCGATCATCCAGCAGTACGTCGACGACGTCGTACGGGTTGGTGAGGACGCGCTGCTCGCCGCAACCCGACTCGCCATGTCGCGTACCAAGCTCGCCCTTGAACCGGCGGCCGCCGCACCGTTCGCTGCCCTGCTCGAAGGCAGCATCCAGCTCACCGGAGTGACCGGCGTCGTGATCAGCGGCGGCAACCTGGACGTCGCCAAGCTGAGCCTCTGATCACGAGCTGCGCAGGATCAGGCCGGTGCCAGCTGAGCGGGTGCCTTGGAGAGCACGCCGTCGCTTGGGTCGTCTACTACGTCGCCTTGGCGGACCGGGTCCTTCTCGGGCAGCAGGATGTCGCGGGCAACCACCAACATCAGCCAGAGGGTCCCGCCCATCCGCAGCAGGACGGACAGCCAGTAGATGCGGTCGGGGACGTCCGGGTTGCCCGGTTGCAGGAACTGGGCCAGATGCATCCAGACGAGCATCCAGTAGAACATCTCGCACGCCTGCCAGATGAGCCAGTCACGGAGCCGCGGGCGGGCCAGGGCGACCAGGGGCAGCAGCCAGAGCACGTACTGCGGTGAGTAGACCTTGTTGATCAGCAGGAACGCCGCGACCACCAGGAACGCGAGTTGGGCGAAGCGTGGTGGTCGGGGCGCCATCAGCCCGAGGATCGCGATCGAGAGGCACAGCCCCGCGAAGATCACGATGTTCAGCTGGTTGACGTCGGTGACCTCGTGCTTGGCCAGCTTGAGCACGTACCAGATCGAGCCGTAGTCGCTCTCCCGCTCGTCGTTGAACGTCCAGAACGACAACCACTCGTTCTTCGCGAGCAGGTAGATCGGTGCGTTCACCAGCGCCCAGGCGACCACCGCGCCCACCACTGCCTGGACGAACGGCCACATCTTGCGGCCGCGCAGGCAGACGATCAGCAACGGTCCGAGCAGCAGGAACGGGTAGAACTTCGCCGCCGTGCCCAGCCCGATCAGTACGCCGAACCAGATCGGTTTGCCGCGCGACCAGGCGAACATCGCGCCGGCGGTGAGTGCGACCGCGAACAGGTCCCAGTTGATCGTCGACGTCACCGCGAGCACTGGTGCGGCAGCGACGTACAGGGCGTCCATCGGCTGCCCACGGGCCGTGCCGGGGCCGCGGGACACCCCACGTGCGGTGGCCAGCGTCAGACCGACGGTGAGGAGCGCACAGAGGAACAGCAGCATGATGTTCACGACGAAGAACACACCGGCGGTACTGCGCTTCTGCGCGTCGGTGAGGTCCTTCTTTGGATCACCGGTGACCAGCCAGGTCAGCTGCGCCGCCACCTCCATGAACGCACCGGTGAGCACCGGGTACTCGAGCACCGGGTAGTCGCCGGTGTCCAGGAACGGGCGGTTGCCCTCGGCAAATCCGCGCTCCTGGTAGAGGAAACCGACGTCGGAGTAGCACAGCGCCTTGAACGGCCGCCAGCTCTGCCGGTCCCAGCCGGCGTCCATACACGGCGCCTTCTGCAGTACGCCGAGACCGAAGGTGATCGTGCACACGGCGAGCGCTATCCGCAGCGGCGTCCACCAGGACGAGCTGAGCCGGGCGAACCGGCCGGACCGGCCACCGAGCCCGACCGTCAGCCCAGCGACGGCCGGATCGGCCTCCGACGGCGACAGCCGGTCGTGCGTGGGCCGGCTTCCTGGTTCGCTCACGGTGGGCATCATCTCCTATCCGATCAGCCAACGACCAGGGCAGGTTACCCACCCAGCGTTCGGCGCAACACCACCCCCACGCCGAAGGACGCAGGCTGGACCGGAATAGGTTCGTTCACCGGACAGGCTGACGCCGTTCGCTGAGCATCAGGATTCCGGCCAGTGCGCACAGCACGGCCAGTGCGCCGACCGCCAGGACCAGTCCGGCCTCCAGACCGCGCGGTACGTAGCTGCACGACACCTTGTGCGCCTTCGGCCCTACCGGTACGGCGATCAGTCCGGACAGCGACTCTGGTGGCTTGGCGGCGTTGCCGTCGACGGAGCAGCTCCAGCCCGGCGTACTGACGACGCCGAGGACCATAGTGCGGGCCTGGCCTGCTTTGAACTGCGCTACGACGTCGTGGCCGCCGACCTCGACTTCGGCGGGCTTACTGTTCTGCAGGTCGGTGACCGCCGCTTTCAGCCGGTCCGGGTCCAGACAGCCGATCGCACCGATCGGCAGCCGGGTGGGCGCCGACACCCGGATCCGCACGTCGGCAACGCCGTTCGGGCGTGTCTGGCCGACCCACAGCATCGGAGCGCCGGTGTAGGTGCCGGGCCGTTTCGCCTCCGGCTTCAGCACCTGCCGCCAGCCGTCACCGCTGATCATCACGTCGCCAACGAACTCCGGTCCGCGCAGGTAGACGCCTGAGCCCGGTTGGCAGGAGGCGGTGAGTGTGAGCTCAACAGGGTCGTCGGAGCTTCGCAGCGGGCGCAACACGATCCCCGACTCACGCTGAGCCGCCGTAGCGCCCTTGGACGCCCGCACCCCCACCTTCGGGACTGTGTAGACGTCAGCGCCCAGTGCGGTCTCCTGGACGCCGAACGCTCCCGGATCCGTCGACACCCACGGCTTCGCCGGCCGTAGCGTCACCAGTGGACTCACCGGACGCTTGGCCAGCGTGAACGTCCCCCGCGGCCCCTCCTGCACCCGGGCGCCTACAGCGAACACAGAGTCGATCACTGGGTTCTTCGGATCGATCGGAGCCCGGCCGTACGAGCTGTACCCGAAGCCCAGGCTGACCAGTGAATCGGACAGGGACCGCTGGATCGTGCTGGTGTAGTACTCCGCGCCCTGACCACCGATCAGCATCGGATCGTTCACCGTCGTGTACTGACTCGCAGACACGCGCTGCTGCGGCCAGTCGTCAGCCGACTCCACCAGTGCGCGGATCGACTCCTGCTTCGCACCCCATGGTTGGTAGTCGTGCATGAACTTCGACCGGGCCTCGTCGATCGCCACTGACGACAACGTGGTCTCCACCAGCACCGCACCGATCAACAGGCCGACCGCGATCCGCCGTACCCAGAGCAGCATCCCTGGACGCCAGCGCGTGAGCAGAAACGCCAGTACAGCGACACCAGCAACCACCGGTACGACGTCCCGCGTGGTCGGCGTGATGGTCGGCAGGTCGGACACATTGGTGAACAGCGCGCCGACCAGAACCAGCGGCACGACCACCGACAGGAAGTTGCGGACACCGGACGCGACGGACATCCAGCCGAGCACCACCAGCATCCCGGCCACCACGAACGCCTGCCGGTACGGACTGCCGTTCGGAGCGTCGAAGCCGTGCCACACCTCATGGGGATACGGCAGTTGCAGAGACACCACCGTCAGCACCACGAACAGCGTCCAGACGAACCGCTCCCCCCGCGGCACCGCACGGTTGAACGGGAAGCTCAGCGCGAGCAGCAGCATGACCGTGCCGACAGCCAGCCCAGGCGACGTACCGACGCCTTCAGAGCCTGGCAGGAGCCGGGAGAGGAACTCTCGCCAGCCCAGTGGCGTGAAGACCTCATCAGGACTCGGTGTGGCCGTCTGCACCAACCAGTACGTCGGCAGTAGCAGCGGAGCGGCCAGCGCGATCCCCACCGCGACACCCACCAGGCAGCGGAACCCACCCTCGACCCGGCGGCCGAAGCTCCCTCCCTCGGTGTCGGACAACACCCGCGCCAGTACGACGATGGCCGCGCCCAGCGTCGCCATGTAGACCGTGTAGAAATGCGACATCCACAGCAGCGCGACGACGAACGGTGTGACCACCAGCCCGGTCAGAGTGCGCTTGCTCCAGATCCACTCACACAGCAGGCAGATCACCGGGAAGGCGATCAGACCGTTCAGCCACTCGGTCATGTACGCCGCATCGTCGATCGCCCAGCCACAGGTCGCGTAGGACACTCCGGCGAGCGCAGCCAGCCACATCGGCCCGGCTGGTCGCAGCAACCGCAGGTACGCCGTCATGGCGGCCGCAGCGGCTCCGATCGCGACTGTCGCGATCACGTACATGGCGAGGTCGATGCGGTCCCGCGGGAACAGCAGCACCATCCACGACAGGCTGGTCCCGAGGTAACCCATGAAGTCGCCGATGAACGGCACGCCGTACCCGCTCGACCAGTTCAGCATGAAGTCGCCCGGCGCCTGTCCGGTGAGCAGGTCGCGCAGATAGGCGTGCATCGGGACGAACTGCTGCCCGAGGTCGTTGGTGTTGCGTGGCAGCGCCCCGAACGGGTAGGTGCCGCGGATGATCCCCGACGCGACAAAGGTCGCTGCTGCCGCCAGAGCGGCCACCGGCACGGCCCGTATCTCACCGCGCCAGCGCCGGGCTCGCCACGTTCGCAAAGGCTCCCCCGTCATCGTCGTACTCATGGCTCGGGGCAGGCGGCCAGTAGCAGGAGCGTAACAGAGGGTCAGCGTGTTCTGGGGTTCCGTGGGTAGGGTGAAATGCGTGGATCAACTCGGAGCGGACGAGACGATCGAGCACTGGGATCGCCGGCACCGGCGGCTCGGCGCACTGCGCTCGGGCGGCGACGCCGGGTACGACGAGTACAGCAACGAGATCTTCTACGCGGTGCGGCTCGGCCGGCTGCTCGACATCATCGGCGACCGCACCGAGTACGCCGCTCCACTGCGCGTTCTCGACGCCGGCTGCGGCAAGGGCTGGTTCGCGCACGCGATGGCTCGGTTCGGGCACGCGATCGACGGGATCGACGTCAGCGAGCATGCGATCGAGCTGTGCCGTGCAGACGCGACCGGCCACAGCACCTTCAACCTGTCCGCGCTGGCCGACTGGCAACCGCCGTACCTGTACGACGTGGTCTACAGCATCGATGTGCTCTTCCACATCATGGATGACGCGCTGTGGGAGGCGTCACTGCTCAACCTGGCTTCACTGGTCCGGTTGGGCGGCCTGCTGCTCGTCGTGGACCACGAGTCCGACGTGGACCGCACCTGGTCGTTCTACCAGCGGACGCGCGCACTGCACCGGTACCAGAGCTTGCTGGAGCCAGCCGGGTTCCAGCTGGACCGCTTCGTCCCTTACGGCTTCCGTGGCGCCCCGACCGGTTTCCTCGTCCTGCAAAGGGTGTTCTGAATGAAGCTCAACGAACTCGTCCGCTCCCGGCTGCCCGAAGGCGGGACAGTCATCGACCGCACTGGCTCCGACCACGAGTGGCCGCCAGCGCTGAAGGTGGCGGACGTCGTCCCCACTCCGCCGGCTGACGACATGATCACCGCGGTGACTGTGCCCGGCTCCCCCGCTGCGACTGGTGACCTGTCCGCGGTACTGGCGGACGCCGTACCGGGTGAGGCCGTGCTGTTGCTGCTGCCATGGCGGCCGCGTGAGCTGCCACTCGGTCCGGTCATCCAGGCGCTGGTAGCGGCCGGGCTGCAGGCGACCGAGGCGCATCCGCTTGCCGACACCGAGTGGGGCGTAGCTGTCGTCTGCCGACGCGTGGACGACGCAGTCGGCGAGGTCCACGCCTACCTCGACCGCTCGCGCTCACTAGGGCCGCTGGAGGGACGGGCGCTGCTGAGGCTGGTGGACGAGCACGTCGTCGAGGGGCTGGTACGGCGTACGCAGGCGCTCGCGCTCGAGGCGGTCACGGCCGAGCGCGACGCTCTCCGCAAGCAGCTCGATGCACTCACCAAAACGCCCCCTGCCGCGAGTGCGGCAGAGGGCGAAGAGTTGGAGAGCTCAGACGACCTGGGGTGACTCCGCGGCCTCCGGAACCACCGGAACGGGCAGCTCGCCGGCAGCGGCCTCGATCGTCTGCGGAGCCGGCAACCGCAGGTAGGCCAGCCGGGCCGCCTCCTGCCGGCCGCGGGTGATGGCGTCCAGCACGTAGCCGACAGCCAGCACCAGGATCGCGACGATCCCCATCGTCGAGGCCAGGATCGCCGTCGGGAACCGCGGCACCAGACCGGTGTCGACGTACTCGACGATGACCGGTACGCCGAGGATCAGCGAGACGACGCCGAAGACCGAGGCCAGGATGCCGTGGAACAGCGTCGGCCGCTCCAGCCGGGTGACGCTGAGGATCCAGCGCAGGATCCGCATGCCGTCGCGGTAGGTGCGCAGCTTGCTCTCACCACCGGTCGGACGCTCCTTGTAGCCGATCGCGAGCTCGGCCACCGGCACCCGCAGGTGCAGCGAGTGGATGGTCAGCTCGGTCTCGATCTCGAACTCCTGCGCCAGCGCCGGGAACGACTTCACGTACCGCCGGGAGAAGACCCGGTAGCCACTGAGCATGTCGGTGATCTGGCGGCCGAACAGCGCGCCGACCGTGCCGGTCAGCACCCGGTTGCCCAGGGTGTGGCCCGGCCGGTACGCCTCCTCGTTCGTGTGCTTGCGGACGCCGACGACATGGTCGTACGGCCCCTGCAGCAGCACCCGGACCAGATCGCCCGCGCGCGCGGCGTCGTACGTGTCGTCGCCGTCGATCAGCACGTACACATCGGCGTCCACGTCGGAGAAGGCGCGGCGGACCACGTTGCCCTTGCCCTTGCGGGACTCGTGCCGCACGATCGCGCCGGCCGCGCGGGCCAGCTCCGCGGTGTCGTCGGTCGAGTTGTTGTCGTACACGTAGATGCTGGCCGTCGGCAGCGCGGCGCGCAGCTCGGTCACCACCTTGGTGACGGCGACGGCCTCGTTGTAGCACGGCACGATCACAGCGATGTCCACGCCGGCGAACTCCTGCAGGTCAGTCATGATGGCTTTCTGTGATCAGCTCGCGCCCGGCGTGAGCCAGGTCCCGAGCACCGCGCTGGACATGGTTCCGTCGTGCACCGCACGCACATACTCCGGGCCGCGGGCGGCGACCGCCCGCGCCGCCTCCCGGTCGGCCACGATCTGTTCGACGACCTCGCCGATGGTGGTCGGGTCGGCGTGCACGATCGGCAGGTCCCGCCCGGTCACCGAGCTGACGTGCTTGCGGACGTCCTCGTCGACGTTCACCACGACCACGCGGCCGGCGGCCATCGCCTCGCACGCAGTCACGCTGTACGGGCCGAGCACGAACTGCTCGAGCACGATGTCGGCACCGGCCATCGCGGCCGGCATCTCCTCGCTCGGGATGTCGGTCAGCCGGCGGTACTCGATCAGGCCCTTGTCGTGCAGCGGCTGCATGGCCGCCTCGACGTACTCGGTGCCCTTGAAGCGCGGGTTGGTCGGTGCGTGCAGGACGATCGGACGCTCCCGCTCCAGCACCGGCTCGTCGTTGGCCCAGCGGTCCGGCTCGATGACGACCGGCAGCCACTTCGCACCCGGTACGTCGACCAGCAGGTCCGGGGTGGACACGAAGGTCGGGCCGTCGAAGGTGTTGAACAGCAGGCCCTCACGCTTGGCCTGGGCCTCCAGCCGGACGAAGAAGTCGTCCCGCTCCAGGAACGGCGACCACTGGTGCGTCTCGGCGTGCCGGCTCGGCAGGCGGACGTCAGAACCGTGGGCGACCAGGCCGACGTTGACTCCGGCCTCCTTGAGCGTCTTCACGTCGCCGACGGCGTTGCGGGCGAAGCGGGTCCCGAAGACCGGGCGACCGGCCTCGATCAGCACGTGGGTGTAGTTGCCGCCGGTCAGGTACTCGACCTGACGGTCCTGCCAGACCCGGTCGTCGAGCAGCTCGCGCTCCACCTCGATGTCGGCCGGGAACCGGTACGCGCCACCGGCGTACTGCATGTTGGTCGCCTTGACCCCCGGCAGGTGCGCCTCGGCCGCCCGGGCCCAGGTGGTGCCCTGGCCGGCGAAGTTGGCCGGGCCGACGAACAACCGGACCTCCGACTTCGGTGGCTCGGGAATCGACGGCAGGGCTGCCTCCCGGCGCTTGCGGTCGACGTTCGCGGCCAGTGTCTTGCCACCTTCGGTCACGGCACGCTTCCCCCGCCCGAGGAACCTGCGTGCCGGGCCCGGAAGCATCGCGAGCACACGAGCGCGCATCGACCTGCGCCCGGGAGTAACAGTGGAACCCATGTGTGGTGCTGACCTTCCTGGTTTGCTGCGTGTGCGCCACCCAGGAGGTTACCGGGTGCCGAGGCCCTTACTGGACCGGAATGCCGTGACGCAATGTCATGCCACGGTCAAGATTTCAGGAGACCGCCGGCACGCCTATTGTGCCGTGTCCTCGATCCGGGCCAGCCACGCGGCCAGGATCTGCACCAACTGAGCACCACGGACCGGTGAGCGGCGTTGTCTCAGGCTGGAGCGCAGTGCGACACTGGGGTGTGAACCGGGCAGGTGGGGACCTAGTGAGTCCGGTTGCACGATTCAGGGGGAGACAGCGTGGAGGCGGGACGTAGTCGGGCAGTCGTGCCCACAGTGCTTGCAGTGACGGTTCTGGCACTCGGCGTCGCCGGGTGCTCCAGCGCGGTCGGTTCGGAGTACGTCGGCAGCGACGTACCGACCGCACCGGCGTCGAAGACCAGCAAGAAGCCGACGGCTTCCCCGAGGGCGGCAACCGACTGTACGAAGTCGACGCTGCGGCTGCCGGCCGCTACGGCTGTGGACGGTATCCGGCTGGAGGCGGCGACGGACAGCTCCCGGACCACGCTGCTGCTCAAGAACACCGGGAACCTCGCGGTGATCGTCGTACCGGATGCGAAGTGGAGCACGCGGGCGCTGCCCGCACCGTTCGCCAGCCCGACCGACACGGCCAGCAAGACCGCTCTGAACGCAGTCGCGAACAGCGGCATCCTGTCGCCCCTGAATGCGCTGCCGGGCAACGTTCCCGCCTCCCAGGCACTCATCGTCCCGCCGGGCTGGGCGGTCTGCGGTCTGACCGACAACGTCGGCGAGGTGGCCGGTCTGCGCTATCTGCGGGAGCAGACCGCCAGCGCGGAGTACTTCGTCCTGAAGGCGCTGGCCGATCAGGCCGTCGCTGTGAAGACGCCGGCACCGAAGACGTTCTACACAGGTCTGCTGCGCTGCGGGAAGGCCACCCGGCTGCTGCTCAAGGAGCGAGTGGACCTGCAGGACATCGAGTTCTACGCCGAACTGCTCAGGAACGGCAGTCCGTGTCAGCTGGCCTTCGAGACGCTGATGCCGAGCAAAGCCGCTGCCGAGCGAGCGATGGCACAGGCCCTGAGCCGGCTGGAGCGGGTGCCGCATCTGCAGGAGAACACCCTGCTGTTCGACGCTCAAGCCATTACCTGATCCCAGGGTGGTCTCCGGGGGCGATCAGGGTGATCTCCACCTGTGCGGCGGCTGCTGAGCCACCACACTGGTCTTAGACCAGTACACACTCGGAGGAAAAGCACATGATCGGCTTCATCGTCGCGGGACTCATCATCGGGGCGCTGGCGCGGCTCTTCACCCCGGGCAAGCAGCGCCTCGGCCTGTTCGCCACCTTGCTGCTCGGCCTGGCGGGTTCCGTCATCGGCGGCACGATCGCGAATCTCCTCGGCACCGGTGGCATCTTCGAGCTCAACGTCCTCGGCTTCATCGTCGCCGTGATCGCCTCGGTGATGCTGGTCGGCACCGCCGAGAAGCTCGCCGCGAAGTAGTGACCTGAAGCTCAGCGATCCTCGCCCGCGAACGCCGGGCGAGGCTCGCGGCCGACCGGCTGGGTCGGCCGGCCGAAGAGCGGTACCCGCTTGGTCAGATGCCGGGTGACCGGCGTACCGGCCGTCACCGTCAGCTCCTCCCCCGCGTGCTGGAACGTGATGCTGGCGTCCACTCCGTCGCGCACGGTGTAGGTGACCAACCCCGCGTCGATATCGACAGTCAGCCGCACACCACGCCAGCGGATCGAGAAGCACAGCTTCGTCAGTCCCTGTGGCAACGCCGGATCGAAGGCCAGGACCCCACCGGTGTCCCGCAGCCCACCGAACCCGGCCACCAGGGCAGTCCACGCACCTGCCAGAGACGCCATGTGCAGTCCGTCGCCGGTGTTGTTGTGCAGGTTCCGCATGTCGATCAGCGCGGCCTCGTAGGCGTAGTCGTAGGCCAAGTCCAGCTGTCCGACCTCAGCCGCCATCACTGCCTGCACACAGGCCGACAGCGACGAGTCCCGCACGGTGATCCGTTCGTAGTACTCGAAGTTGCGCGCCTTCTCCTCAGCCGTGAAGGCGTCACCACACCAGTACGTCGCCAGGATCAGGTCGGCCTGCTTGACCACCTGCATCCGGTAGAGCTGGAAGTACGGCGCATGCAGCAGCAGCGGGTACTTCGTCTTGTAGCCCTCGAAGTCCCAGACGGCGTACCCCGTGAATCCCTCGGACTGCGGGTGGACACCGAGCGCTTCGTCGTACGGGATGTAGACGGCCGCTGCGGCGTCGCGCCACGTGGCCTCTTCCTCGCTGTCGACGCCGAGCGTGCGAGCCACTCCTGGGAACTGTGCGGACAGCTCAGCCGCCGCTGTCAGGTTCCGCGCGGCCATCAGGTTGGTGAAGACGTTGTCGTCGGCGACCGCGCTGTACTCGTCCGGTCCGGTCACGCCGGGCAGATGCCATCGCCCAAAGCTGTCGTGGTGTCCCAGTGATGCCCAGAGCCGGGCAGTCTCGACCAGGAGCTCCAGACCGACCTCTTCGATGAACTGGTCGTCGCCAGTGGCCCGGTGGTACCGCATCACGGCTTCGGCGATGTCTGCGTTGATGTGGAAGGCCGCCGTACCGGCTGGCCAGTAGCCAGAGCATTCCTGACCACGGATGGTCCGCCAGGGGAACGCCGAGCCGCGCAGACCCAGTACGTCGGCGCGCTCCTTGGCCATACCCAATGTCGTGTGACGCCAGCGCAGGGCATCCGCGGCCGCGTCCGGCATCGTGTAGGTCAGCACCGGCAGCACAAAGCCTTCGGTGTCCCAGAAGGTATGGCCGTCGTACCCGGCACCGGTCAGTCCCTTGGAGGGGATCGCCCGCCGCTCTGCCCGAGCACCTGCTTGCAGGACGTGGAACAGCGCGAATCGCACGGCCTGCTGCAGCTCGGGGTCGCCCTGGACCTCGACGTCGGCACCGTCCCAGAAGTCGTCCAGGAACTCGGCCTGCTGCTTCACCAGACCGTCCCAGCCCGAGAAGCGTGCACTGGACAGTCCCGCCGCCACCTGGTCCCGGATCGCGGTTTCCGATCGCAGACTCGACCAGCCGTAGGACAGGTACTTCACCACGCGCAGCGTCTCGCCCGGCTGGAGCTGACAGATCACAGTGGTCCGCGCCCAGTCCTCCCGGACGTCCTGGTCCATCTCGAACCGGGTCGGCGCCTCCACCTCATGCGTCATCGCCGCAGCCATCAACTGCCGGCTGTGCGTCGTCCGGTGCAGGAGAACAGTGCCGTGGTCACCACCGTCGTGGCTGACCGGCTTGAGCGGGTTGTCCAACACCGCTGCGACCCGTGGGTCATCGGACAGCTTGGGCTGCGCCTCGTTCGCGACCAGCTCGGACTGGATCACGAACCGGGCCGGCTGATCAACCGCCTCCACCGTGTACTCGATCGCTGCGACCGCGCGCTGTGTCAGTGACACCATCCGCCGACTGCGCACGCGGATGCGCTTGCCGGCCGGTGACGTCCAGTCCACGTCCCGCTCCAGCAGACCGGTGCGGAAGTCCAGCGACCGCTCGTGCCGGGTCAGGTAGCCATAGCGGACGTCGAACGGTGAGTCGTCGACCAGCAGCCGGATCAGCTTGCCGTTGGTCACGTCGACCAGCGTCTGCCCCGACTCCGGGTAGCCGTAGCCCGCTTCGGCGTACGGAAGTGGGCGTGCCTCGTAGAACGAGTTCAGATAGGTGCCGGGGATCGCGTACGGCTCTCCCTCGTCCAGGTTGCCGCGCAGGCCGATGTGCCCGTTGGAGAGCGCGAACAGCGACTCCGACTGCGCAAGGTCGTCCAGCGCGAGCCGGGTCTCCCGCAACCGCCATGGCTCGACTGGGTGCTGCCCGCGGTCGATCATCGGTCTCCCTCGTCCAGCAACTCGGCCAGATCCTGTACGACGACATCCGCGCCGTGGGCGGCGAGCTCAGCGGCCTGGCCGACCCGGTCCACGCCCACCACTCGCCCGAAGCCACCGGCGTGCCCGGCCGCGACACCGGCGAGCGCGTCCTCGAACACAGCCGCCTCGGACGGGTCGACCCCGAACCGCTTGGCCGCAGCCAGGAACGTGTCCGGCGCCGGCTTGCCCTTCAGACCGTCGGTCCGGATCGTCACGCCGTCCACGATCTCCTCGACGTACTGGGCGAGGCCGGTGACGTCGAGAACCTCTCTGGTGTTCGCGCTCGACGAGACGACCGCACGCCGCAGTCCGGCCTGCTCAGCCGCTTGCAGGTACCGACGGGATCCCTCGAAGACATGAACGCCCTCGGTGCGGATGCGCTGCTGCACTGCCTCGTTCTTGCGATTTCCGAGCCCGTTGACCGTCTCGGCGGTCGGCGGGTCGTCCGGCGTCCCCTCCGGCAGTGTGATGCTCCGCGAGGTCAGGAAGTCGCGGACGCCGTCCATCCGCGGCTTGCCGTCGACATAGTCGTCGTACTCGGCTCGTGCGTCGAACGGCCGGTATTCGACACCCTGGCGTTCCGAGTAGTCCTTGAGGAACTGGTCGAACATCTCTTTCCAGGCAGCGGCGTGCACGGCCGCGGTATCGGTGAGCACTCCGTCCAGATCGAACAGACAGACCCGGATCCCCGTCGGCAGTCCCAGCATCTGCACCCTCTCGCGTCGTGGGCGTTCCTGCACAGTAGACAACTGCCAGACTAGTCAGACGATTGCTGCGGACACGCCATTCCCGTCATGACGGCCCGGTTACGTGAGAGCATGGCGGGCGGCTGGGGGGCCGTTAAGCAGTGACGGGGTGGTAGAGATGCACCAGATCAGCATGCACAAGGCGATGCACCGGCGAGGCACGACGACGTTCGGCAGGCAGGAGGTCCTGGACGCGTCCCTGCGGCTCCAGGTCGTCCGGGCGAGGTTCTGCGACGATCTGCTCGCCCGACGGCCCTGCGACGCCGAAGTGTTCGTCGTCTCGGACCGGGCCGCGCTACGCGACTGGCTCGAGGGGCACTGCGGACGGGCCGAGGAGCTGACCGCGGTCACCTGGACCCGGCACCAGACCGTGGAGTCCTTCGCTCCCAGCGATCGGTGCAACCGCGAGCTCGTTGAATCAGGCGTTCGCATGACGAGCTTCTTCGACATCAGCGAGGGCTCGCCGGTCGTCACCGACTTCATCGTCGCCGCCGACGACATGCCCTATCACGTGGCCTTCGGGCCGATCCAGCTCAAGCTGCTGGACTGTGAGCGGGTGATCGTCGAAGGCCCGGTCCTGGACGACCGGCGGAGCCTGATGATGATCCAGGGCACCGAAGTCGTCAACGCTGCCAAGCAGTACCTGCAGGCGGTGCGGCGCGGCGCGATGCGGGCGGCCGAGCTGCGGCAGCACTACACCACCGGTCTGACGCCTCGCCAGCACGTCATCGCCGCGCTGCTGGGCGACGGCTGCACCGACGAGGACATCGCGGAGCGGCTGACCCTGAGCGTCCGCACCGTGCGCTACGAGGTGGCCAAGCTGATGGACGTGCTCGAGGTGAAGACCCGCTTCGCCGCCGGCGTCCGGTACGCCGAGGCCGACACCCCGGACCGGCACCAGATTGCAGGAACCTGCAACGCAATCGACCACTGTGGCGGCATGCACGCACGCTGACGCCATGCGAACGATGAGTGGCGACGGATCTCCGGCCTTCAGGTCAACACCCGGTCCAGCTGACTGCGCGAGGTGATCTCCAGCTTCGTGAACACCTTGCGCAGGTGGTACTGCACCGTCCGGGCGCTGATGAACAACCGGGTGGCGATCTCCGGGTTCGACAGACCGTCCCGGGCCATCCGGGCGATCTGAGCCTCCTGGGCGGTCAGCTCACTCCGAGCAGGCACCACCCGCTGGCGGGCAGCTCCCCCGGCCGCCTGCAACTCCCGCCGTGCCCGCTCGGCGAACCCCGCCAAGCCCATGACCTCAAACATGCCGTGCGCGGTGCGCAATGCATCCCTGGCGTCGGTACGACGTCGCTCGCGCCGCAGCCACTCGCCGTACAGCAACTGGGTGCGCGCCACCTCCACCCGGAATCTCGTCTTGCCCAGCTGCGCGAGCGCCTCCCGATAGAACCGTTCGGCCTGCTCACCAGAGCTGACCAATGCTTGCGCGCGTGCATGCACCCCCAACGCCCACGGCGTGCCCGTCGCGCCAGCCATCTCGCCAAGCGCCGTACAGGCTCGCTCTGCAGTGTCCTGCGCACCGCTCCGCGCCGCGGCCTCCACTAGCTCCGACGGCGCTAAAACCATTGAGGAGTCCTCACACGCTCGCTCTGCGGCGTCTACGGCCTCCTGATACCGGCCAAGCCCGTTAGCGAGGACTGCTGCGGCCCACTCGGCAAAGGCGACACCGCTCCCCTCACCGCGAGCGGTCGCGTCGTGCTTGGTCGACTCAACCAGTCCGAGTGTCTCGGCCCGATCGCCTCGGAAGGCGGCCAATGCGAGCTGCCCGTACGGCGTCAGCTTCCCACCAGTCACCTCGTTGACCGCGTGTGCCTCAGCTGTCAGCTGCGCCGCGTCGGCCAGCTCGCCCGCGAACACTGCGATCTGCGCGGCTGACGTGAGCGCCAGCGCGAGATCACTCAGTACGCCGGTCTGTCGCGCCAACTGGAGGTATCGGCGGGAGAGCTGGTCCCAGCGATCCGCATCCCAGAGCCGGAACGCAGTCGTCGTAGCCATCCACAGCAATGGCAACTCAGCGTCGACCTTGCTGAGTGCTTGGTGCAGCTTCTCCGCACCGGCCGCGTACCCGTCCCGGTAGTACAGCGCGGTGCCGTCGAGCAGTAGATCTGCAGTGCTCGGCACCAGCGGTTGCGGAGCCGCAGCGGCTACCCGCGCGACTGCCACCACATCCGCGCCCTCAGTACCCAGGAGACCGGCGAAGATCGCCGCCGACAAGGCATCCAGGTACGTCGCCCGCGCCAAGCCGACGTCGATCGACTCGAAGCGCATCGCCGCAGCCAGCAGCGACGGCGGCGCGTCGTTACCGCGATTCGTGACAAAGGCCAATTGCGCGCGGAGCAGGTGTGCCTGAGCTCGTTGCCGGTCGGCGAGCTGCTCTCCTTCAGCTGCTGCGAGCAGGTCCGCCGCGACGTCATACGCTCCGGTGCGCAGTTGTGCCTGGGCCGCTGCGAGGGCACGCGTTGCCCGCCTCGCCGGATCGACGGTCAGGTCGGTGGACCGGCGCAAGAACGCTGCCTCCGCTGAGAAGCCACCACGCTCTCGGGCCCGGCCGGCTGACTGCTCAAGCTCCACGGCCACGTCCTCATCTGGACCGGCTGCGGCCTCGGCCCGATGCCAGGCGAGCCGGTCCGGGTCAGCCTTCGCATCAGTCAGTTCCGCGAGCACTCCGTGGATCTCACGTCGTTCTACTGCCGGTGCGGAGCGGTAGACCGCGGCGCGGACCAACGGGTGCCGGAACCGGATGCGGGTCGCGAATTCAGCGAGTCCGGCGTCCACCGCGGGCGCCGCTGCTTCAGGCCCGATCCGCAGTCGCTGCGCGGCCCGTCGTACCAGTGCGTCGTTGCCGGACGGCTCAGCCGCGGCGAGCAGCAGCAGCCGTCGAGTGTCGGCCGGCATGGCTTCGACGCGGCGGCGGAAGCTCTCCTCGACCGTGCCAGCGCCCGGTACACCGAAGCCACCCGCCAGGTCGGTCCGGGGCAGTTCCAGCAGCGCGAGTGGATTGCCGTGGGCCTCGGCCACCAACTGGTCGCGCACCTTGGTGTCGATCGGCCCAGTCAGTACGCCGGCGAGAAGTTGCTGGGCATCTCGTTCGGGCAGACCACCGACCGGATAGTCCGCGACTCCGGCCAGTAGCGCGTCGACCTGTGGCGCCGCGAACACCATTCCGACCGACTCGGCGCCCAGGCGGCGTGCCACGAAGGCCAGGATCTGTGCTGAGCACCCGTCGAGCCACTGCTCGTCGTCCACGATGCACAGCACCGGCTGGGTCTCCGCCGCCTCTGCCAGCAGCCCCAGTACCGCCAGGCCGATCAGGAAGCTAGGGGGCTGCGGTCCGCAGCTCAGACCGAACACCGTCCGCAGCGCATCGCTCTGGGGCGGCGGAAGCCGATCCACCAGGTCGAGGACCGGCGCACACAGCAGATGCAGGGCGGAGAACGACAGCACCATCTCGGACTCGACCCCGGACACCCTGGTCACGCGGCAACCGGAGTCCGCGGCCCGGCCGGACAGGTAGTCCAGGAGCGCGGTCTTACCGACACCGGCCTCACCGTGTACCACCAGCGCCCGGCTCTGCCCGGACCGGATCGCTGTCACGACCTGGTCGAGGACCTCGCGTTCAGCCTGGCGGCCGATCAGTTCAGGCACGCTCTCACGCTAGCTCGCGCCACTCTGGCCAGCCACTGGCGGATGCGCACCGCTATCCCCTTGCCGCACGCTCATCCAGTCGTCGGACGGCCAGTCCCGGCGGTAGGCAGCCGTTCGCGTCTCGTAAGCGACAAGAGGAGATTCTGGTGCTCAAGGACAAGACAGTGCTCGTCGTCGGCCGGGGCGGCGGACTCGCCCGAGCTGTCGTGCTCGCGGCCCAAGCGGCTGGTGCTGACGTCATCGCGGCCGGTCGCAACCAGGAGAGCCTCGCAGCGGCGTACCCGGAGCTCAGAACGGAGTACGTCGACCTCACGGACGAAGCGTCGATCGCAGCGCTCGGTGAACGCGTCGGCTCGGTGGACCACGTCGTCACGACCGCATCGGCGCGAGCGCGCGGGCGGCTGGCCGATCTGGACCGGGACGCGGTGCGGCTGTCCTTCGACACCAAGGTGATCGGTCCGCTGATGCTGGCCAAGCATCTGGCCGGACGGATCAACCAGGGCGGTTCGATCACGCTGTTCTCCGGTGTGGCGGCGGCCAAGATCGCCGTGGGGACGCTGGCCGTGGCGATCACCAACGGGTCTGTTGACGTACTGGCTCGCTCACTGGCGCTGGAGCTCGCTCCGATCCGAGTGAACGCGGTCTCCCCCGGCGTGATCGACACCGGCGCCTGGGACGGTCTTGGCGAGCAGGCGAAGGCGGACTACTTCCAAGACCTCACTGAGCGCAATCCGGCCCGCCGGATCGGTACCGAGACCGACATCGCCGAGGCAGTGTTGTTCGCGATGACCAACACGTTCCTGACCGGCCAGACGCTACGCATCGACGGCGGCGAACCGCTGATCTGAAAGGAGAGTTGCCATGGGTCTGTCCTGGCAGCAAGGCCCGCTCGGAACCGGCGCGGTCGGCCGCTTCCTGGTACCGGACGTTCTCCCCGAGCGCCTGCTGTTCGCCGAGCCTCTGCGGCGGCGGATGCGGGTCCGCTTCGGTGGCCGGTGGATCGCTGACAGCGAGGACGTCGTACTGCTGCACGAGCCGGCCCGCTACCCGGTCGCCTACTTCCCCCTGGACGCCCTCGAGGCCGGCGTACTGGCTCCGGCGGAGCGCACGACGCAACACCGAGACCTGGGTACGACGACCTGGTACACGGTGACCGTGGACGACACCAGTAAGGCCCGGGCGGCCTGGCAGCACACTGGCCTTCCGGACTACGCAGGTGACCTGAAAGGTCGCGTCGCGTTCGCCTGGCGAGCTATGGACGCGTTCTACGAGGAGGACGAACGCATCGTCGGTCACGCCGCCGATGCGTACCACCGGATCGACATCCGGCAGACCAGCCGGCACCTGGTGGTCCGCGACGGCGACCGGGTCGTTGCCGACAGCAAACGCCCGCTGGTGCTGTACGAGTCCGGCTTCGCACCACGCTGGTACGTCCCTCGTGACGACCTCGACGAAGCAGCCCTCGCGAAGGTCGCCGTACAGACCTTCTGTCCCTACAAAGGTGTTTGTAGCTATTACGACATCGGTACGACGTCCCAGGCCGCGTGGTCGTACGAGGACGCGTGGACCGAGGTACGCCGGGTCTCCGGCCTGGTGTCGTTCGAGCCGGACAAGGTGCACGTGGAACTGGACGGTACGCAGCTACGGTTGGAGCCAGGCCAAGGCGTCATCTCCCACGGCGTCGACCGCGACCTGACCGTGGAGGAACTGTCCGGATGACCCAGTCGACCCTGCTGTCCGTGAACGTCGGTATGCCCCAGAACGTCGAGTGGAACGGCAAAACCGTCTACACCGGGGTGTGGAAACGACCTGTCGACGGACCGGCGATGGTCCGGCGGCTGAACATCGACGGCGACGGTCAGGGCGACACCGCGGGGCACGGCGGCGAAATGCGGGCAGTGCTCGTCTACCAGATCCAGTCCTACCGGTACTGGGAGCAGCATTTCGGGCGCGACGACTTCGACTACGGCCAGTTCGGGGAGAACCTCACGGTCGACGGGCTGCCCGACGAGGAGGTCTGCATCGGTGACCGGTACCGGATCGGTGAGGCCGAGTTCGAGGTCACTCAGCCGCGGGTGACCTGCTACCGGGTCGGCCTGCGGATGGGCGAGCCGGAATTGCCCGCACTGCTGGTCGGCCACCATCGGCCCGGCTTCTACTGCCGGGTGATCACCGAAGGACGCATCCGGGCCGGTGACTCGATCGAGAAGACCAAGAGCGGTCCGGGCGCGCTGAGCGTCGCCGACACCGATGCACTGCTCTATCTGCCCAACCGCGATCTCGAGAAGCTCAAGGTCGCCGTCACCATCCCGGCGCTGAGTCCTGGCTGGCAGGGGTCGTTCCAGGACCTGCTACGCGGGTCGACGGCCGTGAAGCCCGCCTGGACTGGATTCCGGCAGCTACTCGTGACAGACGTGATTGCTGAGAGCCCTTCGGTGTCGTCTGTCGTGCTGGCCACCTCTGACGGGGTGGACCTGCCGACCGCATCCCCCGGGCAGTACCTGACCCTCAAGGTCGCTGGTGCCGTGCGGAGTTACTCGCTCTCGTCGGCACCAGGGGGTAGTAGCTACCGCATCAGCGTCAAACACGAGCCGCATGGGATCGCGAGCAGCTACCTGACGACCCAGCTGCGCGCGGGCGCCGTACTGGAGGTTGCTGCTCCGCGTGGGGACTTTGTCCTCAGTGACGACACCAGTCCGGTGGTTCTGCTGTCCGCAGGGATCGGTGTGACGCCGGTGCTGGCGATGCTGCATCAGCTGGCGGCTGAACGCAGTACGCGACCGGTCTGGTGGATCCACGGCGCCCGCACCGCAGACGAGCTCCCGCTGGCTGCAGAAGCCCATGCGCTGATCGACGCGCTGCCGAACGCGGTTGAGCAGATCTACTTCAGTACGACGGACGGTCGCATCACCAAGGACAAGCTGGCCGAGCTGGCGTTGCCGTCCGATGCGACGGCGTACATCTGCGGCCCGGCGGCGTTCATGACCCAAATGACCGAGGCACTGACGACGCTGGGCCTCGACCCGAGCCGGGTGCGGACCGAACTGTTCAGTGCGCTCCCAGCGACCAACCCGGGCATCACCGACCGGTCCACGCGCGCACCGCATCAGCCCGAGGGCCAACCAGGCACCGGACCGATGGTGACGTTCGCCCGGAGCGGGATCTCGACACCGTTCGCCGGGAACAGCGTGCTCGAGTTGGCGGAAGCCTGCGACGTACCGACGCGCTGGAGCTGCCGTACTGGCGTCTGCCAAACCTGCGTCACTCCCCTGCTCTCCGGCTCCGTCAGCTACGCCCCCGACCCACTAGAGCCCGCACCGGACGGCCAGACCCTCATCTGCTGCGCCCAGCCCACCTCAGACCTCGTACTGGATATGTGATGGATTACAGACTCGAAGTGGTGACTCTGCCGGTTACCGACGTCGATAAGGCACTGGCCTTCTACACTGCGCTGGGCTTCGGCCTAGACGTCGACTACCACCCACGCGACGGCTTCCGCGTCGTACAGGTGACACCGCCGGGCTCGACTTGCTCGATCCAGTTCGGCGAAGGCCTCACCGACGCCAGTCCAGGCTCGACCCGCGCCAACTACCTGGTCGTCGACGACCTGCAGCTCACCCACGACGACCTGACCGCCCGCGGGCTCCCGGTCGGTCCCATCCAGCACAAGACGCCGGCTGACACCTGGGCCGGCGACTTCGCTCCCGGTCTGGACCCGGAGCGCCGCAACTACGCCAGCATGGCCACCCTCATCGACCCGGACGGCAACACCTGGATGCTGCAGGAGATCCACCGGTGACAGGCGAGTACGGCGCCGGGACAACGCCGTACTCGCCTGTGTCACCTCAGGGGTAGCTAGGTAGGTAGCGCTGCTGGGTGGCGGCGTTGGCCGTGCCGCCGGTGTTGTTGATGACGTTGGAGATCGTGCCGACGCCGCCGAGCGACACCGAGACCAGGTCGTGGAAGCGCACTCCCGCTGTGTCCGGGACCTCGAACGAGCGCGACGCCACGATGGAGTTGTTCGGGCTGAAGAAGCAGTAGCTGCCCACTCCCCAGGCCTCGTGGGTTGTCACACTGTTCGCGACCTTGTACGCCGCCCAGCCCTGAGTACCGCCGCCACTCGACCACGACGCCTGGTCGGGAACGTCGTACGGCATCTCGTTCTGGTAGAAGTACGTGCGACCGCCGTTGCCGTTCCACAGCGTCTCGTACTGCTGGTAGTGCTCGACGAACAGCCCGTACATGGTCACGTTGTTGCCGTTGACAACGAGTCCGTTCGCGGCGGTGTTGACGTTCCAGCCGACCCCGTCGCCGTGGTCACCACGCCACAGCCAGAGGTGGTCGCCGATCACGTCACTGCTGTTCACCTGCAGGCTGACACTCGCCTTGCCGATGTGCGCACCGCCGACACGGAAGAACACATCGTGGAGCGAGGTCGGGTTCGCCGCGTGGCTCGCGGTCGAGCCGGCCGGACCGATCTCGACCAGGGACGGCGAGTTGTTCGGACCCGCGTCGATGAGCATCCCGGCCAGCTTGACGCCGTCCACGTCGGCGACGCTGATCGCCGCCTTACCCGTGTCCGGAATCAGCGTGGCCAGACCGAGCCCCAGTACGACGGTGTTGGGCCGGGTGACCCGGATCGTGTCGTTGAGGTGGTAGACGCCGGGAGTGATCAGCAGGTGCTTGCCCGCAGCAAGGGCCGCGTTGATCGTGTCGGCGGAGTCACCCGGCTTGACGATGGAGAAATCGGCCAGGCTGATCGACGATCCGGCGGCCGGTCCCTGCGACCAGCTGGTGCCGGCCGAGTTGTTGCGGATCGCCGGGACGAACACGTTGTAGTTGCCAGCGGCATCGAAGTAGAGGAACGGCTTCTCCCGGACCTTCGGGGTCTGACCGACCACCGTGTGCGCCGGGTCCGGGAAGTGCTGCGGCGGGGCGCCGTTCGTCCCGACGAAGACCATGTTCCAGACCGAACCGGCCCAGCTCCCGAACTCCGAGTTCCGCGAGAACCACTGCTGCTGCGAGCCCGAGACGACGCGACCGTCGATCTTGCTGTCCGCGAACAGCCCGCCGCTCGCCCAGCCGTCACCGCCGTTCCACAGCTGAACCTCCGGCGCACCCTTCAGGTGCATCCGCCGGTACGGCGCTGCCTGGGACACCGCCCAGCGCTCGATCTGACCGGCCGGTGTGGTGACCGAGAGGTTCTCGGCCGACCGCCAGAAGTTCTGGGTCGCGTTGCCCTTGTTGTTCGGGTTGTCACCCTGCTGCAGCCAGTCGGCCTCGACCCGGACATGCCCGTTGAGGTTGACGTCGTCAGGTGACATCCCGAGGCCGGCCACCTGGGTGTAGAAACCGAGGTTCACGTCGGCCGTGTAGGTGCCCGGCTTCCACAGCACGGCGTACCGCTGGGTGCCGAACTGGTTGGTGTGCATCTCGGTGGCGATCTGGTTCAGCTTGTTCTGCATGTCCGGCTGCGAACTGCCCGGTCCGTAGACGAAGACGTTCGGCCCGAAGTCGGGATTGCGCGGATCGGTCGGCGGGATCACCGGACCGGTGCCGTCACTCGTCCGCACTGCCACCTCCCACAGTGAGTAGCCGTAGCCGGTAGCGCGCTGAGTGCCGGTGATCCGTAGGTAGCGCCCGCTGCCAGTGACATCGAGCGTCTGCGCACCTCCGGTCCCGGTCGTGGTCGAGTAGATCTGGGACCAGGCAGTGGCGTTGTCGGAGACCTCGATCCGGAAGGCTTTCCCGTACGCCGTCTCCCAGGTCAGCGCGACCTGGCAGATGCTGAGCTTCGATCCGAGGTCGATCTGCAACCACTGCGGATCCGAGAAAGCGCTCCCCCAGCGCGTTCCCGGGTTCCCGTCGACCGCGGCCGAGGCCGGTACGCCGGCGTTCTCGGTCGATGACGCGGTCGCGGGCCGGTTCAGGGCGGCGTTCGCCGTACCGCAGGCGGCCAGCCGGTCTTGTTGCTGTGACCCGGCCACGGCGTCACCAGCGCCGAGACCGGCCGCCACCAGGGCGAGGGCAGTAAGGCTCTGAAGAACGATCAGACAACGCGCACGCAGGCGCGACGACACATCCATGGCGACACCAATCAGAAGGGCGGAAAAGGTCCGAGAGAGCGCTCTCTCAGAGAGTGGCCGCGCGCCGGTTCGCTGTCAAGGGAACGTTCCCCCAGCGTGGTTCCGGAACTTCCAGCGGCCACCGGGCGCGGCTGGAGGGGCTCGGGCTAGGCCGACTCGCGACGGATCAGCTCGGGCTGGAAGACGACCGAGGCGGGCGGCACGCCCGGGGCCGCGATCCGCTCGAGCAGCATGGCGGTCATGGTGGCGGCCATCTCCTCGACCGGCTGCGAGATCGTGGTCAGCCGCGGCCGCGACATCCGGCTCGGCTCGCTGTCGTCGAAGCCGATCAGCGCGACCTCACCCGGTACGTCGCGACCGCGGTCGCGCAACGCCCGCAGCGCACCGACCGCCATCAGATCGTTGGCGGCGAAGACCCCGTCGACCCCGGGCATCGCGGTCAGCAGCTCGATCATCGCCTGTTCACCGCTGTCGGCGGTGAAGTTGCCATGGGCAACCTGTACGTACGGGACGCCGTGCCGCTCCATCGCGCGCTGGAACCCGGCGAGCCGGCTGTTCGCGGCGGGCAGGTCGGCAGGACCAGCGATCGTGGCGACCTGCCGGCAGCCTCGCTCGGCCAGGTGGGCGGCCGCCAGGGCAGCGCCGGCCTCGTGATCCAGGTCGACAAAGCTGATCGGCACCGGGTCGGAAGGACGGGCAAAGAGGACGGCCGGAACTCCGGCATCGACGAACAGGCGCGGCAGGGGGTCACCCGGATGGGTCGAGACCAGGATGGCCCCCTCGGCGTTCCCGCGCCGGACGAAGTCGAGTGCCTCCTGCCGGGCCTCATCCGAGTCGGCCAGCAGCAGGGTCGGGTGCATCGCCCGCTCGCGCAGGTAGGTGACGACACCGCCCGTGATCCGCCCGAAGAACGGATCCCCGAAGGCCTCGGCGGCCGAACCGTCCGAGCCGGACATGACCAGCGCCACGATCCCGGTCCGCCGGTTGACGAGCGTCCTGGCCGCGGCATTCGGGACGTACCCGGTGGCGGCGATCGCGTCGAGCACGCGCCGTTGGATCTCCTTGTCCACCGTGGCTTTGCGGTTCACCACCCGCGACACGGTGGCACGCGAAACGTCTGCAGCCTTGGCTACGTCTTCCAAGGTCACGGTCCGTCGGCTCATGGCATCGGATGGTATCCGGGACACGCGATTTCCCCCTCAAAGTTATCCACAGGGTACGGCGGCCCCAGGTGGTAGGCCGCCGTACCGGGCTGTGGGGATATCAGCGTTTGTAGATCCCGAACTCGTAGAGCGAATACCCGTACGCCGATCCACGCGCGGTACCGGTCAGCCGGACATAGCGCCCGGTCCCACCGTTGGTGATGTCGTCGACGTCACCGTTGCCGGCGCTGGTGTTGTAGAGCGCTCTCCAGGCGTTCCCGTCGTCGGAGACCTCGATCCGGTACTCCCGGGCAAACGCTCCCTCCCAGATCAGCTGGATCCGGTCGAACGACTGCACCGAACCGAGATCGACCTGCACCCACTGCGGATCCGACCAGTCGCTGGCCCAGCGGGTCGCGTTGTTCCCGTCCGTCACGTTCGACGGCGGGTACGGCGCTCCGTTCCCGGTCTGCTGGTACGACGACGCTGTCGCCGGCTTGCCGCGGGCGACGTTCGTGCCGTCGACCGGCGGAGCCACCACCCGGAAGGATCGCGTCTCGATGCTGACGTTCCCCTTGCCGTCCCGGACGTAGTCGTACAGCTTCCAGACGCCGAGCCGCTGCGGCACCGTCACCGTGAATGGACCGTTCCCACTCGACGGCGTGGTGACCAGAGCCCCGCTGCCGTCGATGTACTTCCCGCCCACCTTGAACTCGTGAGAGAGCGCATCCCCGTTGGGATCAGTCACCGCGACGTTGACCGAGATCGTGCCGCCGGCCGGTACGTCGGTGGTCCGGCTCAGCGTCATGTTCGTGATCACCGGCGGTGTGTTGCCACCACCCGGACCGCCGAACGCCTGCCGGATCGCGTACCAGGCAAGGCTTTTCTCGTTGCCCGGCGTGATGTTGAACCAGACCGCGCCGAAGTCGTTCTCGCTGCCGTAGTGGAACAGCGTCGCCCCAAGCGCAACCCCGGTGTGGCCGATGATGCAGTTCCAGGCCTGGGTGTACCCGTCCCGCTTCTGCAGATCGGTCGGCTGGTTCGGTACGCCGTTCGCGTCGTTCGGCACCTCCCACTCACCGGCCGGTCCACCCTCGGTCAGGATGTACGGCTTGGTGTAGCCGCCGTTGATCCAGTCCTGCTTGACCTGGCAGACGTGGCCGTAGGAGTTCACCGCCATCAGATCGAGGTCCGGCGAGTACTGCTTGTAGTACGGCCAGGCGCCCGTCCAGGCATCGGTCGAGGTGACCGGGTGGTTCGGGTCGATCGCGTGGATCGCCTTGGCCGCGTCGTTGACGAAGGTCGCGTAGGCGATCCGCTGGTTCTCGAGCTCGGTGCCGGAGTAGCAGTTCTGCAGGCCGAGGACCGATTCGTTGCCGACGTTCCAGATCAGCACGCCCGCGTTGTCCTTGTACTCCGTCGTCCAGCGGCGGATCTCACCGAGCATCGTGGTCTTGTAGTTGGCGTCCGTCACGTAGTTCACGCAACCGCCGCTGCCGGGACCACCGCCAGGCTGAAGCCAGTAGCCGGCGACGACGCGCATGCCGTTCGCGGCTGCGGCGTCGAACAAGGCCTTCGAGGTTCCGTCGGTACCCCAGGTGCGGACCGTGTTGACGCCGATCGCCTTCAGTTCAGGCAGCCGTTGCGCGGCCTCGCTCGTCGGCGGGCCCCAGGTCAGACCCTTCACGACCCACGGGGTGTTGTTCACCAGCAGCTGCCAGTTGCCCTGGGTTCCGGCGATCCGGACGGTTCCGGATCCTTGCGGCGGCCCGCTGTCGCCCGGCGTACCGAAGATCTTGAACTCGAACAGGGAAACGCCGTACCCGTTGGCACGGGTCGTGGCGAAGATCCGGACGTAGCGGCCGCTGCCGCTCACGTTCAGCGTCTCGGTGCCGCCGTGGCCGGTGGTCGTGCTGTAGATCGGGTTCCACTGCTGGGCGTTGGCCGAGACCTCGATGCGGTAGCCGGTCGCGTACGCCGCCTCCCACTGGAGGACGACCTGCTCGACCGTCGCGGTCGCGCCGAGATCGACCTGCAGCCACTGGTTGTCGGCCCACGTGCTCGACCATCGGGTGTTGGCGTCCCCGTCGACGGCGGCGGACGGCGGCGTACCGGCTCCTTCGGAGGTCGACGCGGTCGCGGTCTTGCCTTGGGACAACAGGGTCGCGGCCTGCGCCGGGACTGTCGACACCACCAGGTTGCCGAGCGCCACCAGGGCCACCGCGACCAAGGCGGCGGTCGTACGGCGGCGTCGGCGGGCACGGAGAGCGGGCAAAAGATTCATCGGGCGGACTCCTTGTACGGGAGAGCTCCTTGACGGGAGAGAGGGTGAGAGAGCGCTCTCTCGCGGACCGATGGTTGCCCGCTCCCGGACGGCTTGTCAATGCCTCGGAACACCGGATTCACGCTCAGCGTGGTTCCGGAACTACGGAGGGTTGACAGCGTCGGAGGGCAGGACCATGGTGTTCCAGAGAGCGCTCTCCCGCGATCCGTCCGACCGCGGGCCACCCCGATCACCCTGCCGTCCCTGACCCGATCGCCGCCCCCGCGGAATCCCCCGAAACGGAGGAGCTCCGTGTTCTCTCGAAGGAAGAAAGTCGCCGCTGCCGGCGGCACCGCCCTAGGTGTCGTCGCGGCCGTCCTGACCGCCCTCGCCGGTTCGCCGGCCCAAGCCGACGACCTGGTCACGCACCACGAGTTCCAGGTCAACTGCACCGTCCACCACCGCGCGACCGACGACCCGATCGTGTTCCCGAACATGCCGGGCGCCTCCCACGAGCACAGCTTCGTGGGCAACACCACCACCAACGCCGCCACCACACTCAACAGCCTGAACGCGGCCGGGCCGTACTCGACCACCTGCCTGAACCCCGACGACCTGTCGGCGTACTGGTGGCCGACGATGTTCCGCGGCAACGACCCGATCATCCAGACCTGGGCCCAGACCATCTACTACAAGTCCGGCATCCTCGACTACACAAAGGTCCGGCCGTTCCCGCCGGGACTCCGGTACGTCGTCGGCAGCCCGACCGCGACCCTGGACGCGTTCCGCACGTCACCTGGTGCGGTCGAGGGCTGGGAGTGCGGTGACAGCTCGCACAACTGGGACTTCCCGGCCAACTGCCCGGCGGGCACCCAGCTGAACATCCGGTACCAGGCACCGAGCTGCTGGAACGGCCGCGACCTGGACAGTGCCGACCACAAGAGCCACATGGCCTACCCGGTCAACGGCGTCTGCCCGGCCTCGCACCCCAACCCGGTGCCGATGCTGGAGTTCAAGATCGCGTTCCCTGCCGACGGTGACGAGTCCGCCATCCGGCTGGCCAGTGGACGTGGCTACTCCTGGCACTACGACTTCTTCAACGCGTGGGACGTACCGACGCTGGCGGCCCTGGTGAGCCACTGCATCAACGGTGGCCTGCAGTGCAACTCGCGCGGCTTCGACCTCTACAAGCCCGACCGCGGTCAGGTCCTCGGCGACAACTACCGGTTGCCCGGACGCCCCTGACCTCCTGAACCTCCTGCGGTGCCGGGGACAGGGCAGGCCCCGGCGCCGCAGGACGGAACTACTTCTTCGGCCGGAACAACCGTGCCCACAGCCGATCGGGGACGAGCGGTGCCAGCTGCGCGAACACCTCCATCTGCCAGGGGAACACGATCCGCGCCTTCTGCTTTTCGATGCCGTCGGCAATCATTCTGGCGGCGACCGGTGCGGTCACCATGAACGGCATCGGGAACTGGTTGGTCTCGGTCATCTCGGTGTCGACGAACCCCGGGCAGACCGTCACCACGTCGATGCCCTTGGGCTGCAGGCCGACCCGCAGTGCCTCGAGCAGGTTGATCTGCGCCGCCTTGGTCGCGCCGTACGCCTCGGCTCCGGGCAGTCCCCGCAATCCCGCGACCGAGGAGATCCCCACGATGATCCCGGCGCCGGCTGCCTGCATCCGCGGGATGACCGCCTCCAGACAGTTCGCCATACCGGACAGGTTCACGTCCAGATGCTGCTGGAACGACTCGGCGTCGAACTCGGTCAGCTGCTTCCAATAGCCGGCACTCAGGACGACGATGTCCAGGCCGCCGAGCTCCTCCACCACCTGGTGGGCTGCCCGCCGTACCGCGGCAGCGTCGGTGATATCGACCGGTACGACGGCCATCCGATCGCCGGCGAGATCACGTAGAGCGCTCTCCCGGCGGGCCGACACGGCCACGTGCGCGCCGCGGGCATCCAGCACCCCGGCCAGCGCAGCACCGATCCCGGATGATGCACCGACGATCCAGACCCGGCGTCCGGTCAGCTCCATGGTCATCTCCTGGTGAGAGCGAATTGGGCAACGTTCAGGTACCCCGAGCGGAACCCTGCCTCGGAGTAGGCCAGGTAGAACTCCCACATCCGCCGGAACACCGCGTCGAAACCGAGCTCCGCGACGGCCGGGGTGTTCGCGGTGAAGCGCTCTCTCCAGAGTCGCAGCGTGCGCGCGTAGTCCGGTCCGAAGTCGCGCTGGCTGGTGATCTCGAGACCCGCCGAGCCGGCAACGGTACCGATCGCCTCGACCGACGGGATCAGGCCGCCCGGGAAGATGTATTCGTGGATCCAGCTCTGGCTGTGGCGGGTCGCGAGCAGGCGATCGTGCGCCATGGTGATCGACTGCAGCCCGAAGCGGCCGCCCGGTGCGAGCAACCGGTTGACGGTCTCGAAGTACGTCGGCCAGTACTCCTCACCCACGGCCTCGATCATCTCCACGCTGACGATCGCGTCGTACTGGCCCTGCACATCGCGGTAGTCGCACAGCTCTACCTCGGCGTGGACCCCGGCCTCGGAGATCCGCTTGCGGGCAAGGTCGCGCTGCTCGGCAGAGAGCGTTATCGAGTGCACCTCCGCACCACGCTGCGCGGCCTGGATCGCGAGCTGTCCCCAGCCGGTTCCGATCTCCAGCATTCGAGTGCCGGCCGTGACTCCCGCCAGGTCGAGGATGTTGTCGATCTTGCGGCGCTGCACCATCGCGAGCAGTTCGTGGTCGGACGGCGCTCGGTGGTGCTCGTCGACCGAGTCGAAGAGCCCCGCCGAGTAGGTCATCGTCGGATCGAGGAAGGTCGCGAACAGGTCGTTCGACAGGTCGTAGTGATGCGCGATGTTGGAGCGCGCACCGGCCCGGTCGTTGAGTCGGGCGATCGGCTGATCCACGAACCGCCGTAGCCGCTGCAACCCGCGCGGTACCAGCTCGGTGAGCTGGCGCGCGAAGACGGTCAGCAGGTCGGCCAGGTCGGTGCCGTCGCCGGCCCGCCACTCCCCCGCCATGTACGACTCGCCGAAGCCGAGCTTCAGATCTTTGCCGAGCCGGTCGAAGAACCGGTCCGAAACCACCTCGAACACCGGCTTCCCCGCAGTCACCGGGGAACCGCCCGGAAGCTGAACCGTGACCGGGAGCTGCCGGGTCGCGTGGTTGAAGACCTGGCGCGCCACGGCCGCGCGAAGGGGGTGGTGCGGTGTGCGAGCGATTCGAGGCCAGCGGGTGGAGTCGACGGTCGTAGCGACGCGGTCAGCGGCCTGTGAGGTGGACATCAGGCTCCTTGAGGTGGGAGATGCGGCGGACGGTGAATGACAGGGAGACGGCGTAGCCACAAGGCGATGCCGTGCAACCGGATCAGGAACGAGACCTGATACGTGACGAAGGGGGTGCGTGCGGCGACGGCCAGCACGGTACGGCGGGCCGCCGGGCGCGGGTTGCCGGTGAACGTGGCACTGAATGCCCGCGCGCTGTTCTGGCGCAGGTTGATCGCGACCGCGACCCGGTCGGGCGTCAGGTCGAGGACCACCTCGTACGTGCCGTCGACCGTGAAGAACGGCGACACGTAGAACGCTTTCTCAACCGTGAACCGGCCGTCCGCGGTCGGATGTGCCAGGTAGGGATGGCGTTCGCCGTACGTGTTGTGAACCTCGAGAACGACCCAACGCAGAGAGCCGTCCGGCGCGAAACACCAGTACACGCTGAGCGGATCGAAGACGTAGCCGAAGCAGCGCGCGTTGGCGAGCATCAGCACCTGGTCGCCGGGTTCCAGCACCTCGTCCTGCGCCGTGATGAACGCCGCGAGGTTCTCGCGCAGAGAGCGCTCTCCCCCGTTCAGGTGGTCAGCCGGCCGAAACGAGGCGAGCGGACGGAAGTCAGGCAGCTCGTCGATGTCGACCAACCACTGGTAGGTGCGGTACCGAAAGCGACGCCGTCGCGGCAACCGCCTCGTGTGCGCCACCCACCCGGGAACAATCGCGGGCAGTGCGATCTCAGAGCGCGAGAGAGCGCTCACCACGTGCCGCCGAACTTCTCTGCCGCCTCGACTCCGGAGCGACAACCGTCTTCGTGGAAACCCCACCCGAGGTGAGCACCGGCGAAGGACAGCCGCGACCCACCGGCCGACCGCAAGGCCTGCGCCGCGGCGACCGATTCGGGCGTGAAGATCGGATGGGCGTATGTCATCCGCGCGACCGTCGTCGCCGGGTCGACCCAGCCTTCCGGATTGAGCGTCACCAGGTACTGGTCGGCAGCATCGAGTCCCTGCAAACGGTTCATCCAGTAACTCACCAGCACCTGCGACTCGTCCGCGTGACAGTCGCGTAAGCGGTAGTTCCACGACGACCGGGCCCGCGCACTGTCCGGCAGCACCGAGGCATCGGTGTGCAACCAGGTCGGGTTCACCGAATAGTCGAAGGCATCGAGCAACGCCTTCTCGTCCGGCGTCGCATCGACGAGCAGGTCGTGCGCGGTGTCCGCGTGCGTCGCGAGCACCACGCGGTCGAACGAGAGAGCGCTATCTGGCATCACCACCTCGACCCCGTCGTCGTGCCGCAGCACCGCCCGCACCGGGGCCGACAGCCGGACGTCGCCGATCCGCTCGACGACACGATCGACGTACGTGCGCGAACCGCCGACGACCGTGCGCCACTGCGGGGAACCGCTGATGGCGAGCATCCCGTGGTGATCCAGGAACTGGAACAGGTACCGCGCCGGATACCGCTCGGCGTCAGCCGATCCACTCGACCAGACACACGACACCAGTGGGATCGCGAAATGCCGGACGAAGTACGCCGAGAACCGTTGCGCCGTGAGGAACTCACCCCACGTGATCCCGGTATCACCGGAACGCAGCACAGAGAGCGCTTCGGAGTGGAACCGTCGTACCTCACCCAGCATCCGCAGGAACCGCGGATCAGCGATCCGCCGCGGCTGGCTGAAGATCGACGCCGCGCCCCGCCCACCGGCGTACTCGAGTCCGCACCCGTCGCAGCGGATGCTCATCGACATCTCGGTCGGCCGCGTCTCGACCCCGAGCTCGTCGAAGAGCCGGAGCAACTGCGGATAGGTCCGCTCGTTGTGCACGATGAACCCGGAGTCCACCCGATGCTCCTGCCCCAGACTGTCGGTCAGGGCATGGGTGTGTGCATGACCGCCCGCACGGTCGTCGGCCTCGAAGACCGTCACGCGGTAGGTCTGTCGTAGTAGATAGGCAGCCGTCAGACCGGCAACCCCAGAACCGATCACAGCAACGGCAGGACGATCGTCTCTTGTGGACACCTAGCTCCTCGACGCAGACAGTGCTTGTCCTCTGTCTTCGGAGCCACCCGCCCCTGCGGATGCTTCGGATCAGAGATTTCCCAGAACCTCGCGCAGCCGGACCGCCGCATCGTCGCCGAGCTTCGCGAACTGCCGTCCCATGAACGGCACCACCAGCCGTGCCACCCCGTGGAACTCGAACTCGGCCACATATGTGAGCTCGGTCTCACCCGCCGTCACCGACCGCAGTGTGATCGTGTCGCGCGCAGTGACTGTCTTGTTCTCGCCACGGAAACGCAACCGCTCCGGCGCCGTCAGCTCGTCGACGGTATAGACCAGCGACGTCTCCCGGCCGCCGAACCGCGAGACATTGCGGTACGTCGTCCCCACGCCTCCGCCGCCCTCCAGGCGCGTCGTACGTACTGTGCCGGGGTCCCACTCGTTGGTGTTCTCGAAGTCCGAGAGATACCCGAACACGGCCTCCGCAGGCCGTTCGACCGTCATCACCCGCTGAATCGTCACCATGACCGCTCCTCACCGACCGGCCGCGTCGGCAGGTCTCACCGGGGCCCGGTACCCGGCCCCGAACCCTGCGCCCGGGGTCCCGGTTGCCGACCGCAACAAAACTGTGCGAAACGTTCGGGCCCTTCCCAACGATAGGGAGACTGGGAGGGGGTGATCCGGTATGTGCGAAGTGACGCGCCGGTTGTTGGCACTGCTACGTCTGTTGGAGACAGACCGCACGCGACCCACGGTCGCGGAGGACGACGTACTGCTGGACGCCACGTTCGGCCGGACCTCGGCCGAGTTCCCGATGGACCGCTACTAGCGGACCACGCGTCACGGTGGGTGACTGCACGACATCTGCCGGACCAGGGCCGGATTACTAGACTCGCGTCATGCCTCTGCACCAGGACGCCGTGGTCGTGGACTGCCACAACGACCTCATCCTGCTGGTCGACCACTTCGATCAGCGCAACCAGCCCGGCCACTTCAAGGACTTCTGGCTCCCCGAGCTGCGGGCCGGAGGTGTCGACGTACAGATCCTGCCGATCTGCCTCGAACCGGCCTTCCAGTCCGAGGGTGGTCTGCGGCGCACCCTGTTGCTCGTCGAGCGCATCCATCGCCTGGCCACCGAACACAGTGACGACGTGGCGGTCTGCCTGACCGGAGCCGAGATCGACACGGCCGTCGCCGCCGGCAAGATCGCGCTCGTCATCGCACTCGAGGGAGCGCACGGGATCGGCCAGGACGTCGCGCTCGTTCGCACGCTCCACCGGGTGGGCGTCCGGGTGATCTCGATGGCTCATTTCGGGCGCACGTTCCTCGCCGACGGCAGTGGTCTCGACACGACCTCACGAAGCCGGCTCACCCCGGAAGGCATCGAGGCACTACGGGAGATGGAGGAGCTGGGCATCGTCTTCGACATCAGCCACCTCGGTCTCGGTGGGGTCGACGACGTCCTCGAACTCGCCACCAGGCCGTTCCTCGCGACCCACTCGGCCTGCCTCGGCATCACCGACAGCCACCGCAACCTCGGCGACGACCACATCCGGCGGATCGCCCAGCTCGGCGGCGTCATCGGCGTGGCCGGGGCGATCCCGTTCTTCATCGACGCCCAGCACCCCACGGCCGACCGGGTCGTCGATCACATCGAGCGCATCGTCGAGGTCGCGGGCATCGACCACGTCGGCCTCGGTCCCGACTTCGTCGACGACTACTACCAGCAGGTGTACGGCGGCTGGATCCTGCCGCCCGGCTTCGCGGCCACCACCGCCCACGCCGAGATCGCCCGCCCATCGGACCTGCCGAAGATCACCGAGGCCCTGGTACGACGCGGATTCGCCGAACCCGACATCCGCAAGATCCTCGGCGAGAACGTGCTGCGCGTGCTCCGGGAAGTGATGGTGCCCGACCACGCCTGATGGCTGCGCAGCCGTCGACCCCAGACCGTTCTCCCCGTTCTCGCGAAGGGCTGATCGTGGACCGTCACCGCGTCGAGCTGGGCGCTGTCCAGGAGACCCTGCTGATCCCGCTCTACGGGCGGGCGGTCGAGAGCCGTAAGAAGCGACCGATCCTCAGCGATCCCAAGGCCGTCGAGATCGTCGACTCGGTCGACTACGACTTCGGCAAGTTCGGCGGCAGCCGGAGCCTCGGCGGCGCGGTGGTGCGCGGGATGATCTTCGACCACTGGGTCGCCGACTTCCTCAGCGACCATCCGCACGGCACCGTGGTCGAGCTCGGCGCCGGCCTCAACACCCGGTTCGACCGGCTCGACAACGGCCGCTGCCACTGGATCGACCTCGACCTGCCGGACTCGATGGAACTGCGCCGGCAGTTCTTCGAGCCGACGGCCCGCAATCAGATGGTCGCCGGCTCGGTTCTCGAGACCGACTGGTTCGAGGTCGTCCGGCAGCATCCCGCGCCGTACTTCTTCGTGGCGGAAGCGGTGCTGATGTACCTCGAAGAGAGCGCTGTCCGGGATGCTCTCGAGCAGCTCGGCGCCGAGTTCTCCGGAGCGCGGATCGCCTTCGACACCGCCGGCCAGTCGTTGCATGACGCCCAGACGGTCGCACTCAAGAACCTGCGAGCTCGCTTCGCCTGGATCGCCGACGACCCACGCAAACTCGAGCCTTGGGGTCTCCGCCTCCTCGACTCCCGCACCGTCGCCCACCCCCAGCGAGCAGTCCGGGCCAAACTCCCCGTCCCCCTCCGCCTCCTACTCCCCCTGGTCGCCCGCAACAACCGCGCCAAGTCCTACCGGATGAACCTCTTCAAACTCATCTAACAGTCAGTCCTGCATCGACCGATCACCCCGGCAACGCTGAGTCCGCAACCGCGCCGTGGGGGACAACCGGGCAGTCGACTGTGACCACCGGGTCGCCGTACATCGATTACCCACGACGCAGTCGCCACACTCGCGCGGCAGCCGCAGGCAGGGCACGTCGAGCGAAGCCAGTGTGGCGATGAGACAGGCAGCGGAGTGAAGCGGACCGCCATCACCCATCAACTCCTCTGAGCGGGACGGGTTCACGCTCAGCGCGAAGCTTTTGGCTGGCTGGTGAGGGGGTTGGTGGGTGGTGCAGGTCCGCTGCGGCTTCAGCGGGCACCTGCATCGGCAGGAGTCCGCCGGGACCTTAGCTGGCCGGTTGGGTGCGGGCTGAGCGGACCGCGAGACCGCGGGGCGACTCCGGGAAGCGGTCGAGCATCTCCTGGAGTTCGGTTGCGGTGACGTTGGCGCCGAAGGCTTCGGTGCCCGGTTCGAGCCGTACGCCGTCGGCCAGCGAACCGGCGATCACCGGGTCGAAGCCGAAGTCGTCGACGAGACCAGCCACCTCGGCCACCTCCAGCGGCGGACCGGCGACCGCGATCGCCTTCCGATCGGGCGAGCCAGCGGGCAGGGCGCCGTCCTCCAGGTCGTGATAGCCCATGTGATTAAAGGCTTTCACGACCCGCGACTCGGGCAGGAACTCCTGGACGAGCTCGGACGACGAGGTCCGCGGATCGGTGAGGTCGTCGCGGATGCCGTCGACCTCCCACCAGTAGTTCATCGCGTCGATCACGAGCTTGCCGCGCAACGCGTCGACCGGAATCGTCCGGTACTTGCCCAGCGGCAGCGCCAGGATCACCACGTCCGCCCGCGCCGCCGCATCGGCCGCGGTCGTCGCGACCGCGCCGGGCGTGACGACCTCCACGATCAGCGCGATCTTCGAGACCGCACCGGACCCGGCGATCAGGACCGGGTACCCGGCCGCGATCGCCCGCCGGGCCAGCACCGTCCCCACCTTGCCGGCACCCAGGATGGCAATGGTTGGACGATCGCTCATGACTGTTCCGCGAGGATCTCGCGCACCATCGGAATCACCTTGCTGCCATAGAGTTCCACCGCCCGCAGCCGATCGGCACCGGGCACCGAGCCGGACGAGTAGATCAGGTCGAACCGGCCGACGCCGAGCTTCTGGATCGCCCCCGCGATCCGGCGTGCGACGGTGTCCGGCGAACCGACGTACAGGGAACCGTGGGCGACCTCGGCGTCGAACTCGGACCGCTTCACCGGCGGCCAGCCGCGCAGCGCGCCGATCCGGTCCCGCATCACCTTGTAGCGCGGGTAGTAGATCTCCTTCGCCGCCTCGTCGGTGTCCGCGATGAAGCCCGGCGAGTGCATGCCGACCGGCTGCGCGACCGTGCCGAACTGCTCCGAGGCCCGCTTGTACAGATCCAGGTACGACGCGAAGCGCTCCGGCGAACCGCCGATGATCGCCAGCATCAACGGCAACCCGTAGAACGCCGTCCGGACGACGGACTGCGGTGAGCCTCCGACGCCGACCCAGGTCTTCAACCGGCCGGACTCGGTCTTGGGGTAGACGTCAGCGTTGTCCAGGGACGCGCGGACCGTGCCTTCCCAGGTCACCGGCTTCTCCTCGAGGAGCCGCGCGAACAGCTGCAGCTTCTCCTCGAACAGCACCTCATAGTCGGCCAGGTCGTACCCGAAGAGCGGGAAGGACTCGGTGAACGAGCCGCGCCCGAGGATGACCTCGGCGCGGCCGTTCGACAGCGCGTCGACGGTCGAGAACCGCTGGAAGACGCGGACCGGGTCGTCCGAGCTGAGTACGGTCACGCCCGAGCCCAGCTTGATCCGCGACGTCTGTCCGGCGATCCCGGCGAGCACCGTCTCCGGTGAGGAGATCGAGTACTCCGGCCGGTGGTGCTCGCCGAGCGCGATCGCGTCCACGCCCAGCTCGTCGGCCAGCACGGCCTCCTGCACCACCTGCCGGATCGCCGCCGCATCCGACACCAGCTCGCCGTTCGGACCCTCCGGCACATCCCCGAACGTGTCGAGGCCGAACTCCAACGCACTCATCTTCTCGCTCCTGTCCACGCCAACAAGTCTAGGTTGACATGTCAACACACAAGCGAGAGGGGTCTATTCCGAGGTCACCACTTGTCGTAGTGGACGATCGGATCCAGGTCCTTGCGGGAGCCGGGCTTGAAGTCGGTACCGATCGTGTGCGCGACCGGGATCAGCACGCCCTGCCGGATGTCAGCCGGTACGCCGAGCAGCTCCGCGACCTCCTGCTCGTACTTCAGGTGCAGCGTCGTCCACGTGGTCCCGAGCCCACGGGCCCGCGCGGCGAGCATGAAGTTCCAGGCGGCCGGCAGGATCGAGCCCCACAAGCCGGCCTGGTTCCCCTCCGGCAACGTCGGCGCGGTGATGCACGCGATCACGAAGACCGGCACCTTCCCGAGGTTGTCCCCCAGATACGCCGAGCTGTCGATGACCCGCTTGCGAACCGGGTCGGTCTCCGGCCCGCGCGCGGCCTCGTTGGCCGCGAAGTAGGCGTGCAGTGCGGTGCGGTAGTACTCGGCGATCTTGGCGCGCTTGTCCGGGTCGGTCACGACCAGCCAGTGCCAGCCCTGGCCGTTCCCGCCGGAGGGGGCCTGGGTCGCGATCTCGATGCACTCACGGATCAGTTCGGGCTCGACGGGCCGCTCCAGGTCCAGGCGCTTGCGAACAGCGCGGGTCGTGGTGAGCAGCTCGTCCGGGTTCAGGTCAAGGGTGTACACGCATGTCAGTGTTTCACCCACCAGGACCACCCCGCGACTCGTCTCATGTCGCAACTCCCACCCCCGGTACGGCGGCGGCCCGCGCCGCCGGATGTCGTCGTACGACGACCGGTACGAACGCGCCCGCGGTCCCGAAGATGGCCGCCGTGAGCAACCACCCAGGCCAGCCCCAGCTGACCGCGATCGTGGTCAGCACGAGCGGCGCCACCAGGTCGCCCAGTTGATGACCCATCGCGTACGCGCCTTGGTACTGCCCCTGCGCCCCAGGCGGCGCGAGCTCGAAACTGACGCCCCACCCACCGGCCGACTGCAGCATCTCCCCCAGCACATGGACGATCGCCACGACGATCAACAACGCAATCGTCACCGGCCCCGATGTCACGTCGGTGATCGCCAGCACCGCGCACGCGGCCGCGAGCAGTAGCCCAGCACGACGACCGGCTCGCGCAGCACCGGTCAGCTGTTCCGTCCCGCGCGCGGTGCGCAGCTGCAGCAGCACCACGGCGATCGCATTGATCACCAGCAACACCGAGATCATCCACCGCGGCGCATCGGTCGCCGTCACGATCCACAACGGGATCGCCAGCTGCGCCATCGAATGATGCAGGTTCAAAATCCCGTCCAGTACGACGAACACGAGGAACGGTCGATCCTTCAGCGCAGTCAGTCCCGACGGCCCGGCCGCCGCCGCTACCCCGGCGACCACCGGCAGGCCGAACTGGATCACCCCGGCCGTCAGGACGTAGGTGACCGCGTTGGCGAGCAGCGCGCCGACGTACAGGCTGGGTTTGTCGAGCGCGAGAACGATCCCGGCGAGCGCCAGGCCGACGCCCATCCCGATGTTCGTGGTCACTCGCATGACCGCTCGGGTCCGCACCCGCTGATCGGCCTCCGCCAGTCCGGCGATCAACGCACCCTTCGCGCCACGCTGTCCCGAGTCCGCGATCGCGGTCACTCCTGCGACGGCGACGTACGCGCCGAACGAGTGCACCTGGGTCAGGGCGCTCATCGTGATCGCCTGCAGGAGAAGGAATCCGACGTACGCGCGGTTAGGTCCGAGCCGGTCGGCGACCACGCCCAGCGGCGTACTGGCGACGAGCCCGACAACTCCCGCGATCGTCAGGCCGATCCCGACCTGGGCGACCGACAATCCCACGACCCGGGTCAGATACATCGCGCCGATCGCGGCGTACACACCGTTGCCCAGCGTGTTGACGAGGGTCGCGATGATCAACCGGCGCACGGCCGGCGAGAACGAGGTGGTCACCCCCTGACCCAACCTCATCGCCGCACCGATCGCCCGCCGACTGCGGGATCCCGGCAATCCAAACCTGCGGGGTGAACCACAGGGTTCGGGCATGACTCTTGCCGCGCCGCACCGGCTCCCGATCAACTGAACCCGCAACGTTCCCTCTACGCCCCGAGAGGTCATCACCCATGAAGAACAAGGTCGCGAAGCTCTTCGGTGCCGCAGTCGCAGTCGGCGCCCTCAGCCTGGGTACCAGCACCGCCTTCGCCGTCAACGGACAGGCAAGCTGGTACAACGATGCCGGGTACGGCGCCTGCGGTACCCAGATCAACGCCAACTCCGACTGGCTCGTCGCCGCCCCGGCCGCGCTGTGGACGACGGCCAACCCGAACAACGACCCGCTCTGCCAGCGGTCGATCCGGGTCAACTACAACGGCAACGTCATCACCGTGCCGATCCGCGACAAGTGCCCGTCCTGCCCGAGCAACAAGATCGACCTGAGCCGGCCCGCGTTCGCCAGCCTGGCCAACACCGACGTCGGCATCATCAACATCAGCTGGGAAATCGTCTAGGCCTCCCAGGCCGGTGGTGCGGCTGGGCCGCTCCACCGGTCAGGCTGGCTTGAAGCGCTGCTCGATCGAGTCGATCATCGCCTCGACCTGACGGAAGGTGTCCGAGCTGTAGGCACCGATACTGCGTTCGGTCCCCAGCGCATCGCGCATCGCATCAAGGTAGCGCCGCTGCACAACAGCCATCTGCTCGAAGCTGTCCGGCTTCGCCGCGGCAGCCGCCGGCAACTGCCTGCTGGCCGAAACGAGCCGCGGAATGATCCGCTCCTTCATCGTCTCGACCATCTCCGGATCGAGCGGCTCACCGCCGACCGTCTGCTCCTCGAGCGGACCCATCGCATCGATCGCCGACGCACCGATCCGCCGCAGCAACGCCTGCGTCGCATCCCGCTTGTCCTCCGGACTCTCGGACTCGAACTTCAGCCGCGCGATCACCCACGGCAGCGTCAGACCAAAGACCACCAACGTGAACAGGGCAACCAGAAACGCAGCCAGTACGACGGTCGCAACCTGCTTGGTGTCCGCCGGAATCGTCTGTACGGCGGCCACTGTCACGACCCCACGCATTCCCGCCCAGGCCAGCACGAGCATGCCGCGCGACGTCAGCGGTTCCCGCTCCTCGAACTCGACATCCGCCCGGCCGCGGGCCAGCCGATGCCGGGCCCACGCGAGCCGCGATTCCTCCCGCTCACCTTCCGGGTTCATCGCGTCGAGCTTCTCTTCGAACTGCGTCAGCCGCGTCCGCTGCTGCTCATTGCGCTCCACGCGACCGAACCGGCCGGACAACGCAGGCCACGCCAGCCCGATGAATCTCAGCACCACCAGCAGTCCGACGACGATCAGGACCAGCGCGGCCATCTCCCCGGCAGTGGTCTCCTCCCGAGCCGCGTCCACCAACTCGGGCAACTGGTAGCCCATGGCAAGGAAGACAGCGCTCTCCAGAACGAAGCTGACCGTGGTCCAGGTCGTTGCCTGCGTCTGCCGATCACGGGCACTGAATCGCTTGCTACCAAGGACTCCGGTCAACAGCCCGGCCACCACTACAGCCAGTACGCCGGACGCGTGCAGCTCCTCGGCCGGGAAGTAAGCCAGGAAAGGCACCGCGAACGAGATCGTTGTGTTCAGCACCGGATCATCGAGGCGCTGCCGCAACAACACCGTCAGTACGCCGACCGCACCGCCGATCAGGCCGCCGCCGAGCACCGCCCAACCGAAGTCGAGAGCCGTGTGACCGAGGCTGAATCCACCACCGGCAACGCCGATCGCAGCGATGGCCGTCCGCAGCACCACGAGCGCGGAGGCGTCGTTGACGAGACTCTCGCCCTCCAGCACGATCATCACCCGCGGCGGCAGGCCGACCCGGTGCCCGATCGCCGTCGCCGCGACCGCATCGGTCGGGCTGACCACCGCACCGAGCGCGACGCCCAGGGCGAAGGAGATGTCCGGGAACACGGCATGCACCACCGCGCCGATCGCGAGCGCCGAGACGATCACCATCACGACCGACAGCCAGCCGATCAGCGACAGGTTGCGCCGGATGTCGAGCACCGGCAACTGCACCGCCGAGGAGTACAGCAACAGCGGCAACACCCCGGCCAGCACGATCTCCGGTTCGAGATGGATCGTCGGCGTACTGGGCAGGTAGCTGGCTCCGATGCCCAGGGCAACCAGCAGCAGCGGCGCGGCGACTCCGGTACGGCGGGCGAACACCGAGGCCGCAATCATGATCGCGAGCCCGGCCCCGGCGATGAGCAAGAACTGATGGTCCACGCCACGGACTCTAGGCGGTCGGGCGCGGATTACAGGGGAAGGACCTCGACGGGGCGCAGGTGTTCGTACACGATCGAGGTCCGGACGTCGGCGACCTCGGGGCGCCCGGTCAGCCGGTCGATGACGAACGCGTAGAGATGGTCGTTGTCGGGGACCGCGACGTGGATCAGGAAGTCCTCGGAGCCGCTCGTCACGAACACCCCGAGCACCTCGGGCAACCGTGCCGCCCAGGTCCGGAAGCCCTCGATGAAGGCGCGCGTCGGCGGGCGGACCCGGACCGCGACCAGCGCCTGGACCGGCCGGCCGATCCGCCCGAGGTCGACGTCCAGCCGGGCGCCGGTGATCACGCCGCGGTCCCGCAGCGAGCGGGTCCGGTCGAGCGCGGTGGTCGGCGCGACCCCCACGGCCGCGGCGACATCGCGGTTGGTGCGCCGAGCATCGTGCTGCAGTTCCCGCAGGATCGCCGTATCAAGTTCGTCAAGTTCGGGCATAGGACCAGACTAGTCGTACGAAGTACGGATCGTCAGCAGTACTTCGGATTTCGAGCTAGCTTGGGGGCGAAAGAGCGTCACTAGTTCGGACCAAAGGAACACCTGTGAACATCGGATTCAGCGAAGACGAGGTCGACACCAGCGCATCCACCCGCAAGGCGCGGCTCAAGTGGGTCATCGTGGTCAATCGCGACCTACCGATCGGCAGGATCGTCAACGCGGCCACCTGCGTCGCCGCCGCGACCGCCCCGGCGGTGACCGGACTCCTCGGCCCGGACGGCAAGGACGCGGACGGCAGTGCGCACCCGGGCCTGCCCTGGGCCGGCTGCACGATTCTGGCCGCCGACGCAGAGACCCTGCGCAAGATTCGCGCCAGCGGCGTCGCCCGTGACGACATCTACGTGGCCGACATGCCGCTCACTGCCCAGGAGACCCGTGTGTACGACGGCTATCTCGAGCGGCTCGCAGAGTCGTCCGCCGACGAGATCGAGTACGGCGCGGTGAGCCTGGTCGGGCCGCGCAACCCCGTCGACCGCCTCGTCGGACGGCTCCCCCTGCTGACCTGACCGAGACGGAGTCAGCAATACCCGGTGCGGGCGGCCCCAGGCCGCCCGCACTGCCCTTTTCAGCGGTCTTAACAGGCAGTTGACCTCAGCATGAGAGCGCTCCCCTCGCCAGGTCCGGACTGACTTTGCTAAGGTTCCTGCGAATACTTAGGTAAGGTTCCTGCGAAATTCCCGTGAAGGACAGCTCCGGCCGAACTGAACCGGTTTGGCCGACCGACCGTACTGGGGACGGATTCCATGTCGAATGCTGAGACCGACCGTTATCGCGCCGCCTCGAAAGTGCCTTACGAGAGCACTGACGCGGACACCTACCTCGCCGCGACCCCGCTGCGTGACCTCCAGAAATCCCTGCCGCTGCGGGTGCTCTCCGGCGCCGACTACGAGCACTGGCAGACCTACGGCTACACCATCGTGAAACAGGCGATTCCGCACGCCGCGGAACTGCTCGAGTTCGCCTTCGAATTCCAGGGTCTGACAGCAGACCAGCCGGACACGTGGTATCCGGAGCGGGAATTCCGTTCCGACCTCGACCGCGATCTCTACATCTACGGATTCGTCGAGGCGTACCAGCACCAGCTCATCTGGGACAGCCGCCAGGCGCAGCGCGTGTACGACGCCTTCGCCGACGTCTGGGACGCCGAGGAACTGTGGGTGACGCTGGACCGGCTCAACCTCAATCCCCCGAACTTCGGCAACCGCGACCGGGCGCTGATCCCGGCCACCGAGACCGGCTTCGACATCGATCTGCACTGGGATGTCGACAGCACCCTCGACGTCCTGCCGCAGCGGGTCCAGGGCCTGATCGCCCTGACGGACACAACCGCCGACAGCGGTGGCTTCCAGTGCTGCCCCGAGCTGTTCCGGCAGTTCGAGAGCTGGCGTGCCGAGCAGCCGCTGGACCGCGATCCGATCCGGCCCGCCATCGATCGGAACGAGTTCCCGGTGATCCGCCCACGCCTCGAGGCCGGCGACCTGCTGATCTGGAACGGGATGCTCGCCCACGGCGTCGCCCCGAACCGGTCCGCGGACAAGGTCCGATCCGTCCAGTACCTGTCGATGATGCCCGCGCTGGAGTCCCATCAGGAGCTCGTCGACTCGCGCGTGAAGTCCTGGCGCACGCTCAGTACGCCGGAGTGGAACAAGACCCTGCTCGGTGACCCGATCAAGCACGAATCGCTGCGGTACCCGACCGCCGAGCTCACCGAACTGGGCCGCAAGCTGCTGGGCCTCGACTCCTGGCACAGCGCGGGCTCCATCGGAGAGGACACGAAGTGAGGCGGATCTGTCTGGCGCTGCCCACCGACCGGGCGTGCGCTCCGATGCTGCGTGAGCTGGCCGACGAGGCGGCGTACGCGGTCTCGAACTTCGACGTCGAGATCACCCTGCTGATCCTGGACTCGAGCTCGCCGGCCGACTTCGGCGAGCACGTCCGGGTTCTGGCCGAGTTGCCGCTGGCACCGGGTGTCGACGTCGTGCACCTCGACGAGGCCGCGCAGGGCGTGTTTCTCCAGCAGGTGATCAAGGATGCGGGCGTCGCCGAACCCGACCGGATCCTGCACCTGATGCTCCCCGGCAGCCGCTCGTACGGCGCCTGTACCAACCGTGCCTTCGTGATCGCGGCCGCGCTCGGCTGTGACTCCGTGCACCGGCGGGACTCCGACTGCACCTACCAGGAGCTGGACGGCACGAAGATCTTCCCGATCCATCACGAACTCACCATCGGTACGACGGCCGCGGCGGCGCGGGACCGGGTGTCGACGATCGAGCTCGGTCCCGACAGCGACGACCTGCCGGTGGTGATGGCAGGCGCGTCGTTCATCGGCGACATGTCGGTCGACATCGACGACATCCGGCAGCGCGACCCCGAGATCTATTACAACGTTGTGAGCCTCTGGGCGCCCGGCGATGCGACCGAGGCCGAGATGCGGGAACTGGTGGCCGACTCCTTCACCGGCGCGGGAACGGCACCGTTCGTCGCCGACCAGTCGGCACTGACGGTCGTCGACCCGTTCCGTGTCGACATGTCGAACATCGCCTTCCACCGGATCCAGGAGCAGGTGCCGTTGCCTCCGGCAACCGACACGATCGGCAGCGACTACTTCCTGCTGCACCTCGTGCAGGACGCGGGACTGCCCGGCGTACTGCACAACCGGCACATCGTGAATCTGCACACCGGCGAACGGAAGACCGATGCCGGCTTCGCGTCGTACCAGCTCGCACTGACGAAGTTCTTCCTGTCGATGCTCTACCTGTGGGACATCTATGCGGGACTGGGCAAGGCCGGCAGTTCGCTGCGCGATGACAAGGGCGATGTCGATGCCGCGGCTGTGGCCGAGATCGTCCGGCGGAGCATCGACCTGCCGATCGACGAGAACGTGGATCGGCTCGATCGGCTCGGCGCGGCCTACGAGCAGCTGGGTGGGCGGCACGCCGCCTTCGCTGAGACACTCGTCGGCCGTCGCGAGCAGTTGCTCGGCGAAGCGCGTCAGGACATGGACGACTTCGCGGTCCTGATCGACGTCTGGCAGTCGTTGATCACGGCAAGCAAGTCGGCGGGAGCTGGTCTCCGCCCATGACCACGATGGTGAGTGACCGGCTGCGGACCGCCTTGGAACTCGCAGCCGACGATCAGATCATCTTCGATCTGGGCGGGATCGAAGCGGCGTACGGTCTGCTGACCTCGGAGCTGCCCGAGCTCGCGATCCGGTTCGCGATCAAGGCCTGTCCGGTCGACGACGTCCTGGCGACGCTGGCACGGCGTGGTTCCGGATTCGATGCCGCGAGCCCCAATGAGATCGTGCAGGCGCTGGCGACCGGCGTCGCTCCGGACCAGATCCACTACGGGAACACGGTGAAGTCGGACCGGAACATCGCCGAGGCCTACCGGCTCGGGATCCGGGACTTCGCGACCGACAGCGTTCCCGACGTGGTCGGCATCGCCGCGAGCGCACCGGGATCGCGGGTGTTCTGCCGGTTGGGGACTACTGGCGAGGGTGCGTTGTGGGGCCTCAACCGCAAGGCCGGCTGTTCGGTGCGGGACGCGTTGATCGTGATGTCGATCGCCCGGGCTCAGGGCCTCGTTCCTTCGGGGCTGTCGGTTCATGTCGGGTCGCAGCAGATGACGAGTGCGGCCTGGCAGGACGCCTTCGACCAGTTGGCGTTCGCGATGACCGAGCTGGCCGATGTGGGGATCCAGATCAACCGGATCAACCTCGGCGGCGGGCTGCCCGCGCTCGGCTACCTCGACCGCTCCGGTACGTCGCTCGAGCCGTCGATGGCCGAGCTGTTCGACACGATCCGGACCGGGATGAAGCGGCTGCAGGAGCTCGCCGGGCGCACGGTCGAGTTCATCATGGAGCCGGGGCGGCATCTCGTCGCGGACCACGCTGCGATCCGGGCCCACGTCGTACGGCTGTCTTCGCGAGAGCAGCCGGACGGTGAGCGGGAGCAGTGGTTGTACCTCAGCTGCGGGAAGTTCAACGGGCTGTACGAGGTCGACCAGGTCCGGTACCGGATGGTGTTCCCGACGCATCCGGAGGGTCTTCGGGTCCCTGCGGTCGTTGCCGGACCGACCTGCGACAGCGACGACGTCTTCGGTCAGGAGCCGACGCCGGCCCGGGTTCCGGAGGCGATCGTCTCCGGTGATCCGGTCTGGATCCTGTCGTGTGGCGCGTACTCCACGAGCTACACGACCCAGCAGTTCAACGGGTTCGAGCCGCTGCCGGTGACCGTGCTGCCTGTCGAGATCCACGCCGTCGAGATCCATGCTTGAGACAGTCTTCGTGCGGCCGATCGGCGATGCCGATTGGCCGCACCTGGCCGCGCTGGAGCACATGTCGTACGGACCGCTGGGTCTGTCCGAAGGTCAGAACGCGCTGGAAACCTGGGGAGCGCTCTCTCCGCGGACCTGCTTCGTTCTCGGCGACCCCGGTGAGGTGCGTGCGTACGTTCTCTCGATGCCTTTCCGGTACGGCGGCTATCCCGAGCTCGGGACGTCGACCGGTGTCTGGACCGGCTCACCCAACCTGCATCTGCACGATCTTTCGGTCGCCCCGGCCTTCCGCCGTACCGGCTTGGGGCGACATCTCGTCGAGCATCTGACCTCGGTCGCGAGCTCGCTCGGCTACCACCGGATCTCGCTGATAGCGCTCTCCGGCACGTTCCCGTTCTGGTCGTCCAACGGCTTCCGCCCCGATCCGGCCGTCCCCGCCCCCACTGGTTACGGCGCCGACGCGCGCTACCTGACCAAGGTCCTCTAGAAAGGGCTCTCCGCATGCGCGACGAGTTCCGCCGCTCACAGCTGTCCATCGCAGCACTCTTCGGCTTCCTCGGTTTCCAGTACTCGACCTGGGCCGCCCGGATCCCGATGCTCAAGAGTTCCCTCGACCTGTCGGCCGCCGAGGTCGGATTCCTGTTGCTGGCCACGGGGATCGGGGCCGCGATCGCGTTCCCGATCATCACGTTCCTGATGACCCGGCTGGGTTCGCGGCGGCTCGCGCTGCTCGCCTGTCTGGGAATGACGCTCGTGCTGCTGTCCCTGGCCGTCGTACCGAATCAGCCGATCGCGCTGGCGGTGATGCTGATCGACGGCGTGCTGGTCGCGTGCCTGAACGTCGCGATGAACGCGCAGGGGACGGCGCTGGAGGTGAAGTACGAGCGGAACACGATGGCGAAGCTGCACGCCACCTTCAGCGGCGGCATCTTCGTCGCCGCCCTGCTCGCCTCTGGCGTTACCGCGGTCACGACCAACCTGCTGACCCACTTCATCATCGGCGCGGCCGTCCTGGTCGCACTCATCGTCTTCGCCTCCGGCGGTCTGCTCCCCACCGACCTGCCGGCCACCGAGAAGGCCAAGGGCAAGCTCACCATCCCGACAGGCACCATCGCCTGGCTCGCCGTCGCCATGGTCTTCGGCACCGTCGTCGAAGGCGCCATGAACGACTGGTCCGCCCTCTACCTCCGCGACATCATCGGCGCCCCGCCCGCAGTCCTCCCCCTGGGCATCGCCGTCGTCTCCGCGACCATGCTCATCACCCGCCTCTTCGCCGACGCCCGCCGAGCCGCCTGGGGCGACCGCCAGGTAGTCCTCGCCGGCTCTGCCATCGCCGGTACCGGCCTGGCCCTCGCCCTCCTCATCGGCGGCCTCGTCCCCACCCTCATCGGCTTCGCCTGCGTAGGCCTAGGCATGGCCGCCGTCACCCCCTGCCTCTACGCAGCCGCCGCCAAACAAGGCCCCAACGCCCTAACCCTCGTAGCCACCATGGGCACCCTCGGCCTCCTCGCCGGCCCACCCGCCATCGGCGCCCTCACCAACGCCACCACCCTCCTCTACGGCATGGCCGCCGTAGCCCTCTCCGCCTACCTGGTCACCGCCTGCACCACCCAACTCACCTGGACCAAATCCCCCACCCCCACCCCAGTCCCCACCCCCGACTAACCGCCGTACTGTGGCCCCAGGAGAAGGGGGACAGCGATGACCGATGAAGAGGACCTCTGGCGCCACATCCCCGCCCAGTGGACCTTCCCCGACGACACCCCCGCCCGGGTCGCAGCGCACCAACTAGCCGACCGGATCCTCGCCAGCAAGGATCCCAACGCCGGTGGCGTCCGAACCATCCGCGACGATCAGACCGTGATCGTCTGCTGGAAGGGACCGCCACCGGACGGGCTGCGGCGGCTCGCGGCTCAGCAGCCCGTTCCCGTCGCCTTCGAGACCGTCCCCTACGGCGTCGACGAACTGATGGCTATCGCCGAGCAACTAGTGACCGATCACCGTGCCGTCAGCTCGGCCGGCCCTGCCAAGAACTACTCCGGAGTGGGAGTAACGCTCTGGTCCAAGACGCCCATCGACCCCGAGACTGTCGTCGCCGCGCTCAGTGAAGAGGTTGGCGTGCCGGTGTACTTCGAGCGGTACGCCGACCCGGTGCCTCTCGGCGGGTAGCGCCATTGGCTGCCCGCACTATCTGCTGCACGTGCACCGGTCGAACCGACATGGACGCACGCCATGATGGGGTCACCACCATGGAAGGTAGGAAGCATGACAGAGGTTGAGCCGAGCACCGAGTGGCGCGAGGTCGTCGGGGCTGACGAGGAGGAGCGGCACCAGGAGCAGGCGGCTGGGTTCGTGGCCATGCAGCAGCGGAAGTCAGGCAAGTTCGGCGTCGGGCGCGCGCTGCACCGACGGCAACTGGCGGCTCTGCGGGCTCAGCTGGAGGTCGTCGACGGGTTGCCGGAGTACGCGCGGCAGGGTCTGTTCGCCGTACCGGCAACCTTCGAGGCGTGGCTGCGGATCTCGAACGGCGGCTTCAACGTGGCGGCTGACAAGGCGCCCGACGTCCGCGGGTTCTCGATCAAGGTGCTGGGCGTGACCGGGCAGGGGGCGCTGGGCGGGGCGGCCAAGAGCCAGGACTTCGCGCTGATCAACCATGAGCACTTCAGTTCCGCGACCAGCAAGGACTTCAGCGGCGTCGTCCTCGCAACGGGCAGTACGCCGGGTGGCGCGATCCGACGGCTCATCAGCGCGCCTTCACTGATTCCCAAGGTGCGCGAGGTTGTGGTCGGGATCCGTGAGCCGTTCAGCGGGTTCGCCACGCACGACTTCTTCAGTGCGGCACCTGTTGCCTTCGGCCCGTACGCCGTTCGCGTGCGGCTCGCGGCTGCGTCCGATCAGGTCGACAGCACCGCGTCGGAAGACTGGAGTGCCGATCTCTACCGCCGGCTGGCCGTGGCACCGCTCGTCCACGAGCTGCAGGTGCAGTTCTTCCAGGACGAGGCCACCACGCCGATCGAAGACGCCTCCGCGAGCTGGTCGACGCCGTACCTGACCGTGGCCCGGCTGACCATCCCGCAGCAGGAGCCCGACGAAGAGTTCGCCAAGACCGTCGAGGACTCCCGCTTCGACCCGTGGAACGCGCTGGTCGACCATCGCCCGCTCGGCGAGGTGATGCGCGCTCGCAAGGTGGCCTACTTCGCCAGCCAGCAGGCCAGAGGCGCGAAGTAACGGTCTCGCCGGAAATTCTGGCCGTCACACCCAACCCTTTGCGGCCGTCGTTCCATCAGGGAGGGTAGACAGACATCCGAGGGGGACGAGAGATGGCCGACTCGACTGCGTTCGCCGAGTTCGCGACCAGTAGGCATGGCGCGCTGTTCCGGTACGCCTACCTGCTGGCCGGGGACCGCGGTCTGGCCGAGGACCTCGTCCAGGAAGCATTGGTGACGACGTACGTCAGGTGGAACCGGCTCCGCGATCCGGACAACGCCGAGGCGTACACGCGCCGGGTCATCACCACCACAGCGATCGGCTGGTGGCGCCGCAAGTCGTGGCGCGCCGAGCGGCCGCACGACGACGTACCCGATCAGCCAGCCGACTCGACGGCCGCCGACGATTCGACCGCGCGGGTCTGGCTGTGGCACGAACTGCAGCAGCTGGCGCCCCGGCAACGGGCCGCGGTCGTCCTGCGGTACTACGAGGACCTCACCGAGCCGCAGACAGCCGAGATCCTCGATTGCAGCGTCGGGACCGTGAAGAGCCAGGTCTCCGACGCGCTCAAGAAGCTTCGCTCCCGGTTGGGGGCCGACGTCGTGCTGAAGGCAGGGATGAGCGAATGAACAACCTCCTCAAGGACACCCTGGCCGAACGCGCCGCCGGCGCCGAGCCGCCGCCGCTCGACCTCGACGCCATCGTTGCGGCCGGCAACCGCCAGATCTCCCGTCGGCGCACCCTCGGCGTCCTCGGCGGTGCGGTCGCGGCCGCCGCCGGCGTGATCGGCACCGCAACCGTCGTCCGCCCGCGCGAGTCCCAGCCCCAACCGGCCAAGCCGGTCTCGTTCGCCGAGCGCCACGTCACCTACGCCGTCGGCAGCACCATCCATTACGGCGACGAGCTCCTCTCCGTGGCTCCGCACACGGTCACCGCCTTCGTCCAGACCGACGCCGGCTTTGTCTTCCTCGACGACACCAACAACATCCACGTCGCCGACCGCTCAGGCACCCGGAAAGTGGGCGTGGCCAGTTGGGCGCTCACCGCGGACTTCCGCGGCAACCTGGTCGGCTGGACCGACCCCACAAAGCTCCCCAACGAGTCAGTGGTGTACGACGTCGCCGCGGGCCGGGAGCTCGTCCGGACCGCGATCGGCAACAAGATGCCGCCGACCGTCGACCTCGCCTACGGCCCCCGGATGATCGCGATCGACGGCGGCACAGCGTACTTCGACACGGCCCACGGCCCGTACCGCTGGGACATCCAGGCGAACCGGGGCGCGCCGCTCGCGGGCGTGGGGGCGAACGCCGTCCGCGCGGTAGCGGCCGGGCAGATCGTGTTCCAGCAGCCACTCGAGCAGCGCCCGCCCGCGGTGAACCTGACGATCGCGAAGACCGTGACCGAGAAGCCGTCGGTCCGCTTCGTCGGTCAACAGGCGTTCCTCTCCCCCACGGCGGCGTATCTGGTGACTCAGCCGGACGACGCGCGGCCGGACGTCGAGGCGGCGTGGGCCAAGCTCCACCTCGCGGACACCGCATCCGGTCGCCGCATCGCCCTGCCGGACCAGACCTACTCCAAGTTCTACTTCGGCCAGTGGACCAACGACGAGACCTGCACCATCGCGGCCGAACACCGCGAGACGGGCGTGCTGGATCTTCTCGTCGTCAACGCCCGCACCAGTGCCACGAAAGTCGCAGTGCCACACTTCGCCACGATCCGCTTCAGCACGACGCCGCCACGCGTGGCGTCCTTCGCCCTGCCGAGCGGACAGGAGGTCATCGACCTCTTCGCCTAGCCGCTCCTGGAGCGGCTAGCCGACTGAATCCGGCAGACCGACGCCATCGACGACCTGACCGTTGTCGAGCTCGCCCTGGACGACGGTGATCTTCTGACCCGCCCGGAGCTTGCGGGCGACCGGCGAAGTCGCGGTCTGCCGACCGTCGCTGGTCTGCAGGAAGAGTCGAGTCACGTGACGGCTGCCGGCCGCGAGCAGGTAGTTCTCGCGAGTCGGCGACCGCCAAACGGTCGCAGCCACCACGTTCTGAGCGAACCTGCCGCACGCACTCGTATCCGCGATCGCCGCGACCTGCTGCGCCGGTCCCTTCGGCAGCTCGAGCCGAATCGTCGCCCGCCCCTGCCCGTCCCAACCGTCGACGCGAACACACGCCCACCGCGCGACTCCGCCGGTCGGCAGCTCCTGCCGAGCGAACGACCAGCTGTTCACCAACCGCGTCGCCTGGTTGTGCCAGGCATCCAACCCACACGCGTGCAGCGCCCACGACCGGCGTGCGTCCGCGCTCAGCACCTCACGCGGTGAACGCGCCGCACCATGCGTCGGCAGCGGCATGTAGGTGAGATGCGCCGGAATCACGTCACCCAGATCCGCCAGGACGAAGGCATGCTTCTCGGCCACCGCCGGCGAACTCCGCAGCTCGAGCGCAACCCGGCTCCGGCACCCAGCCGGTCCGGCCGCTACCGCTGGAGTCACGCCGTCCTTGACGGACAGCGGGCGCGACGCAGCAGCCGGTACGGCGAGATCCCGTACGGCGGCCGCCGCGATCCACGGCGCGAGGAGATAGCGCGTTCCGGCGGTGGACCGGTGGACCACGATCGCGGCGGAGGTCATCAGGTCGGCGGAATCAACCCGGTCCACGCGCAGACTGCCAGCCCCGGCGGTCTCGGTATAGCGGCCGATCCGGCTTCCGTCGTACAGGATGACCACGAGCGCGTCGCCGACGTGGCCGGCGTACAGCATCGAAGGGTGTTGCGCGGGCGCGGCCGCGGTTGTTCCTACGGCTCCGGTCACGTTCTCACCGCGCTGCCAGAACGTCGACACCCGCTCGTGGAGGCTGTCGTCCTTCGCAAGCTCACCGCGTGCGGGCCACGCCCCGAAATCCAACTTCGACGTATGGCGCCACAGATCGGCTGGTGCTGCGGACAGTCCGGCGACGGTGCTGACGACCGGTTGCTTGCTGGCGGCCGGAGTGGCCGAGTCCGGCGCGAATCCCCACGCGGCAAGGAATCCGGCAACCAACGCGACCGGGAGAGCAAGCACCCACCAGCGCCGCCGCGGCCGCGTCTCCCACTCCGGCGCAAGCCTGACCGCGCACGGATCGAAGACCTGGTCCGCGTCGACCGGAACCGCGTCCGCAGCCTCCAGTACGGCGGCCGCCATCGTCAGACCCACATCCTGAAGGATCCGTAGCACCGTCACGCGGTCGAAGTCGCCTCGGTGGAGCAACGCCCAAGCGACCCGAACCTCGGGCGCGACGGAGCGCAACGCCTCGTCGTACTGGAGAGGCTCGAGCGCATCGGTGACCGGGAAGAACCGCAGGCCACGAATCCGCACCCAGCGCCGGCTCTCGTCAGCGCGCAGCGCTTCCTTGATCACTACACCGAAAACCTCAGGTGCAGCGACAGCATCGGCCGCAACCAACTGCGGAAGCCGCTGTACGACGCTGTGCGCGATCAGCACGCGTCGATGCCGGCCCAGCTGGGTCGAGGTGGCCTGGAACGCCACGAATACCAGCGAGTCGTACAGGTCCTCCACGTGCTCACGGCGCATGGCTTGCACAACGAGGCATCCGGCAGCATTGTTACGGCCGGACAAAGACGCCCGGACATATATTAAGGGCCACCCCTCACGGGGTGGCCCTTAACAGTGTGAAAGTCCGGCGGCGTCCTACTCTCCCACGACCTCCCGATCGCAGTACCATCGGCGCTGAAGGGCTTAACTTCCAGGTTCGGAATGGAGACTGGGTGTTTCCCCAACGCTATGACCACCGAAACACTATTCAGATATACCAACAAACCACTCCTGCACTACACACCCCAAACCATGAGGCCCGGGGTGGTGCTGGGGGTCCTGTTCATATTCTGTGAACCGTACAGTGAACGCGAACATCGTTACATAGCGCAGTCCAGGGTTGCCGCCCACCAATGGTGGGTGTGTGACAAGCCCTCGGCCTATTAGTACCAGTCAGCTACACACTTTACAGTGCTTCCACTTCTGGCCTATCAACCCAGTGGTCTACTGGGGGCCT